>NZ_RKMF01000010.1 GCF_003797835.1 Kocuria soli | reverse complement strand
GCGTTCACTCGGACAGCAACTTCGGCGCGGGAGGGTTGCGCGGAAACCACACCGGCAGGCCGATGCGCGACGTCCACGATTCGTCGATCCGATGAACGCCATCAGCAACCGACCGCCCGTGGTCGATGCTCGTGATGTTCCAGGGCATTGGGAGGGAGACCTCATCATCGGGGCACTCGGCGGCTCCGCGATGGCGACGTTGGTCGAGCGGTCAACGCGCTTCGTGATGCTCGGGTATCTCGGGCGGGACCGGACCGCAGAGGCCGTCCGTGACTCTCTCATCGCGACTGTTCGAGATCTGCCATCATCATTGCGAGGCAGCCTGACCTGGGATCAGGGCGCGGAGATGGCAGAACATCGTGCCTTCACCACCGCGACCGACTTCGAGGTCTACTTCGCCGATCCCGGATCGCCCTGGCAACGCGGCAGCAACGAAAACACCAATGGTCTCCTCCGGCAATACTTTCCCAAGGGCACTGATCTCGCCGCGCACAGCATTGACGACCTCTTGGCCGTGGCTCAAGAACTCAACGGACGCCCCCGAAAATCGCTGGACTGGGACACACCGGCCGAGCGAATGGCTGCTTTACTGAAGGCCTCGTGATCAACGTGTTGCGACGACTGCTGGAATCCAAGCCAGCGAGGGCAAGCTTTACTGCTGCGCGATCAAGGACGTGTTCTCGAATCGCATCGTCGGCTACTCGATCTCGGACCGGATGAAGGTGCGACTGGCGGTGAACGCCCTGGACAACGCCGCTTCCCGCCGCGGTGACGTCGCTGGCTGCATCGTGCATTCGGACCGAGGATCCCAGTTCCGGTCACGTAAATTCGTGCAGACGCTGAACCGTCATCACCTCATCGGCTCAATGGGGACAGTCGGTGCCGCCGGGGACAATGCGGCGATGGAGTCCTTCTTCGCCCTGCTGCAGAAGAACGTCCTGGACCGCAAGCGGTGGCGGACCCGCGACGAGCTGCGGATCGCGATCGTCACCTGGATCGAACGCAAGTATCACCGCCGCCGCCGACAGGCCCGTATGGGTCGATTGACCCCCATCGAATGCGAGACCATCATGAACCCCGCCGTGAGCCTCGCGGCCTAACACCCCAACTGTCACCTAACGGTGCGGCAGTCCCCGTTCGCCTGGTGGGCGCGGGGGCTGCCTCATACCTGTTGCTCCCCGGCGACACCGTCTCGGCCTCTGATGCCGAGAACTGGGGAATGCTCACCCGCGTCGTAGAGGACGCAGACTTCGAGACGGCCTTGGGTATGTGGTCACAGAACTCGCAGGGCGGTCGCAGTTGTCCGTGCAAGCCCACAAGCATCTGATCCGACTGGCTTCCGACACCATGGCTGTCACCGCCGGATTCGGCCAAGACGAGATCTCTGAGGCCCTCTTCCGCGAGGTCCTCGAGGGTCCCGACGCCTGCATCGGTCAACAGGCGTTCTTGGCGAAAGAGCAACCCAGATTCGAATGGTCCGGAGAGCATTTCTGGTCGCGGCACCAGCAGAAGGCCATATCTCCCAAAGCCGCCCGCCAATGGCCGCGGTTATGGCGTCGGCAACGCGGATTCAGCCCGGCCTGAAGCCGATCTGCCGCCTCAACCTCGGACGGAAACCTCCACCCTGTTGAGCCAGGGGTCCTCGAAGGCGAGGGTGGCGCCGTCGTTGCGGGTCGCGACGTCGTAGTGCGTGAGGCGCTCGTCGAGTTCACCCATGTCATCAGAGGAAGGAAGCTCGAGGCGGACCGTCCCCAGACCGAGCGATTTGGGGCGGGGGCCGGCGCCGGCGCTGTTCCAGGTGTTCATCGCCATGTGGTGGTGATAACCGCCCGCGCTGACGAACAGCGCCTGGGTGCCCATGGTCGCCGTCGTCTCGAAGCCCAACTTGTCCACGTAGAACCGCTTGGCGTTGGCGATGTCGCCGACCTGAAGATGCACGTGCCCCACAGTGGCCGCGCGCTGATGGGCCTCCTGAACGGCTTGTTCGCTGAGGTGCTCACGCATGAATGCGTTGGGGTCCAGCATGAGCGTGTCCATCTCCACGCGGCCGTGGACCCAGCTCCATTCCGTGCGGGCGCGGTCCCAGTAGAGCTCCACACCGTTGCCTTCGGGGTCAGAGAAGTAGAAGGCCTGGCTGACCAGATGGTCCGCACTGCCGGTGAAAGTCCCGGGGTAGCGGGTGGCCACGCTGTAGATCGCTGCGGCAAGGTCCGCCTGGGTCTCGAACAGGATCGCGGTGTGGAACAGCCCCGCCTGTCGACGCGAGGCGTGCTTGAGCTCCGGGGCGAGCTCCAGGATCACCAGGGGGAGGTTGTTGCGCCCCATGACCACTCGGGTGGGGGCCTCCGAGATCACGCTGAGGGTGACGGCGTCGCGGTAGTAGGCGGTCATCGCTTTGAGGTCGCCCACCAGCAGGGTGACCGCACCCATGGACGTGTCTGCGGCGAGCAGTTCCTGCGTCGAAGTGGTCATTTCAGGTCCTTTCGAGTGTCTCGGTGAGCGTCGTGGAAGACAGGCCTCAAGCGACGACGTTGAATCCGCCGGTCCACTGGATCTTCTCCGCGGCAGCGAGGGTGATCTGAAGGAAGCCGATGGATTCCAGCTCGCGGGCGCGGGACTCGGCACCGGCGTCGATCGCGGAGAGGCCAGCGTCCGTGACGATCTGGGACACACGATCCTTGGCGTCGGCATCGTCACCGGCGATAAGCACCGTTGTGGGGCGCTCGCCGTTGATGCCCGAGGCCAGCGTGCCGGCGAAGTTGGTGTTGAACGCCTTGACCACCGAGGAGTTCGGCAGTGCCTTGGTGAGTTCGGCCGTGGCGGAGCTGTCGGCGGGGACCGTGAGGGAATCGAAGGTCTCGAAGTTCACTGGGTTGGTGATATCCACGATCGTTTTGCCCACCAGCTGCTCGCTGCGCTCGGCGATCACGTCGGCGAGGGCCGGGTAGGGAAGGGCCAGGACGACGACGTCGCCCGTCAGCGGGGTCTGTGCGTCGGCGCGGCTGAACAGCTCAACGGTGTTGCCGCCCTTGGTGGCGACGCTTGCGATGGCCTGGCCCATGTTGCCGGTGCCGATGATGTTGACGTGTGCCATGAGATCCTCCAAAGATTGATTGTTGCTTCAACTAAAAGATAGCGCTGTATGGTTGTAGCGTCAACTGTTAGGAGTGAGATGGATCAGGATTCGTGGCTCGACGACGACCAGCTGGCCGCCTGGGTGCGGCTGGCTGCCGTCATGGAGCTCTTGCCGGGTGAATTGGATTCGCAGCTGCGGCGTGACGCAGGCCTGCTGCACTTCGAGTACTTCGTGCTGGCCATGCTGTCCGAGGCGCCCGAACGGACGCTGCGCATGACCGAGTTGGCGGCACTGACCACGGCAACGTTGCCCCGCCTCTCGCACGTGGTGCGGAGGCTCGAGGATCGGGGTTATGTACGCCGTGCGCCCTGCCCGGGGGATCGGCGTGCCACGAACGCCACACTCACGGAAGCTGGGTGGGAGAAGGTGCGGGAAGCGGCGCCCGGGCATTCAGCGACGGTGCGGCGGCTGATTTTCGACGCGTTGACACCTCGGCAGGTCGACCAGCTGCGGGAGATTGCCGGTTCCGTCCTGGGGCATTTGGACCCCCGTGCGGACAAGGCCGCTGTGTACACCCGCTACGACGGCGGCCGGTGACGTCCCGTGGCCACCGCCTGGCCGTCGGGCATGGACGTCGTGGTCCTCAGCAATAGGCGGTTGACCCGCCACCTCGGTAGCTGCACTTTTCGAGCAGTGCACCTTTGGGGCTGTACATGCGCAGTGTGTCTCCGGTGTTGTTCCAGACGTAGTTGTTCTGGTTCCAGTAAAGCGTTCCGGAGGTGTTTGCGCCCTTGCACGAGCGGATCATGATCTGTTTCCCCGGTGCGATCTTGGTGCCAGTTGGGAAGACGAAGGTGTGATTGGCGGCATCTTTGATGCGATAGCCACTCAAGATGAGCGTCTTTGATCCAGTGTTCTTAACTACCACGTAATTCGTTGTTGATGTGCCAATTGGCGCGGGTGTCGCGCCCGGCGGGGTCGTACTTGATGGAGACAACGTCAAGCGGGCGAACGGTCACAGCTTGGGCGGGGCTGCGACCGCCATCGGGGTAGCCGCCACGGCGGCGGCGGCCAAGGCAAGGGAGAGGGTGCGGCGGATGGAGATGGTGACCTCATTGGCAGAGTTGACTGGAGCATCCAGGGGAGGGGAGTTCGGGGGTATGCAGCATGTTACCCGGAGGTAGATGTGTTTCGATAGGGGTGGTGGCAACAGCGGCGGGCCGACGCCGACGGCGCTGGAGTGAGCTCGAGTGGGGAAGATCTTCCCGTGAACTGTGGCGGTTTCGGATCCTCGATCCAACTTGAGGTGACCATCCACGGTAAGATTCGCGTGGTTCAACCCAACTTGAGGTGGGTGAAAAATGATGAAGGCCTCTTTGCTTGGTGTCGGCATCCCTGCAACTTTGATTGGAATCTTGGTCGGCATTAACCGGGTTCGGCTCTATCGGCGGGACGAGCAAGCGGAGTCCTAGTTGGACTATGAATATGGAAGATATTCGAAGTGGTACGCCCTTGTGTACTTTGGTACTGCCTTTTTGTTTACGGCGATGGGTGTCCTGTTCACGGTTCTCGGTGTGAGTTATCCGTTTGAATAGCCCGTCGCAGCCGGGAGCGAGAGGTGGACCGGTCTGCGGCGATGCCTCCTGTTCTCCCGCTCACAGAGTCGCGTGCGGGTCCATGAGGGGTAAACAGGCTCAGTCCCCTCTTTCCGCCCAGCGTGCGGGGCCATGCCCAATCGGGTCGACACAAACCGGTGTGGTCGGGCATTGGTGACTATGCGCCACTCCTGCCGCGCATGACAAAACCCCCGAACCGGTGAGGGCTCGGGGGTTTCGTGCGACATCACACTGGTGCGCGAGGGGGGAGTTGAACCCCCACGCCCTTTCGGGCACACGGACCTGAACCGTGCGCGTCTGCCTATTCCGCCACTCGCGCGTGGTGTTCAGCAAGAGCAGTTCCTTGCTGGGCAACGACGGACAGCATACCCATCCGCAGCCTCCGGCGCCAATCGAGGAACCTCAGGCCCCGGACTTGGGGTGCCACGGCAGCTGGCTGTCGCACCCCGGCGTCACCCAGGCCTTGAGGAACCCCGCTGACTGGTAGATGAACTCCCGCCAAGTCATACGACTGAACGGGGAGTAGTCCTCCTGGTAGTCGAAGGTGGGCCACTGGGTGGTGCCCTCGAAGCAACGCCCCACGATCAGCTGGGAGCGGGCCACGTGCGGGCGATAGGTCAGGACGATCACGTTGTCCCACCCTCGCTCTTCCGCCAGCTCCCGCAACTTGATCGCCTCACCCTGAGTGGTCGAGGGATCCGGCTTGAAGCAGATGACCTCGTAGGGCAGATCGGAGTCGCAGTACGACTGGTTCCGGATGAAGTCCGCATCGGACGGCCAGGTTCCGGTCACCGGATCGGGGGTGGCCACCACGGCCACGGGTGCCAGCCCGGCGTCCATGATCTCTGCAGCCACCTCGATCCGCTTGGGGTCCGGCGGCCCCAGGACCAACAGGGCATCGGCTGGTTCAGGGTTCTCGGTGACGTCTGGGTGCAGCATGACGCCCGTGCACACGAGGGCCCAGGTGCAGGCCAGCACGACGCCGGTCCCCAGGATGGTTCCCAGGACTCGCCATCGGCGTCGCGCCAGTGTTTTCATGCCGGAACCTTCCCCGTCGTCGTGCCGGTACTTCCCCAAGAGTGTGCGGCCCGTGACCGCGGATAATGTTGACCGGGTCGGACGCCGAACGCCTCCGCGCACGTGAGCGTTTTCCCAGGCCCGCCCGAATCATAAGGAGAATCACCCACCGATGACGACGCCTCAGTCCCAGGATCTTTCTCACACCGGGGCCGCCACCCCCGACGGCGCCCGGGCCGCCGTCGCAATCGAGGGCCCCGGAACCTTGGTCCAGATTCCCATGCGGTGGGGGGACATGGACCCTTACGGCCACGTGAACAACGTGGAAGTGGTCCGCATGCTGGAAGAGGCGCGGATCGCGGCCTTCGGGATCCCCGTGGGGACCGGCGACCAGGTGATCCCGCCTGTGGTGCCGCTGTTCGACAGCCTGCCCGAAGGCACTCAGGCGCTGATCGCCGAACACCGCATCAAATACCTCAAGGCCCTGGAATACCGCAACGTTCCCGCACCGGTACGCGTGTGGGTCGTCAAGGCCGCCGGTGCCGCGTTGATCCTGGGAATCGAAATCCACGACTCGGCCACCGGCGAGGTGTGCGTGCGAGCGCACACGCAGTTGGCCTTCTACGACCCCGCCACCAAACGGGTCCTGCGGCTGACCAAGGAGCAGCAGGCCCTCCTTGAACCCTGGTCAGGTCCAGCGCTGTTCCGCTGAGGTCTCCCGCGACTGCAACCGGTACTGAGCAGCCAGCCGCACCGGGGCGTCCTCCGCCCCGAAACCCTGGTAACCGCGCCGCTCCACGACTTCCATGAACAGGTCGCCCAGGGTGCGCGTGTAGAAGTGCAGGAACTCACCGTGCTCGTCCCGGTCGTAGAGCAGATTCAGTTCGCGCAGTTCGGCGACCGTGGCCGGGTCCAGATCGAATCTAGTGACCAGGTCCTCGTAGTAGTTCTCCGGCACCGTCAGGAATTCGAGTCCGCGGCGCATGGCCCGCCGCGCGACTTCGCGAACGTCGGTGGAGGCCAGGGCGATGTGTTCGGGGTAGGCGACTCCGACGAACGATCCCTGCTCCGCCGCGGTCGGAGCGAGATTCAAGGGCATCCGAACGGCGCCGTCGGGGCTGCGCATGACCTGGGAGCGGACCAGGCCGGAGGGTCCGGGAACGTCCTGCGCGGCCGCGGCCTCCAGCGCCAGCACGGAGGTGTAGAACAGCACGCCTTCGTCGTAGTGCTGCCACTTCTGCGCCACGTTGACGTGGTCGATGCCCGTGATCAGGTCCGCAAAGCCCGTTGCCTCCGACTCCACCCCGAATTCCTCGAGCCACGCGGGGACTCCGGCACCCGGTGCCGGGCCGAAGAAGATCTCCGTGCCATCCGGCGCCCAGACGCCCCGGAGCACTGCTTCCCCCGGGAGTTCGCTCCGGTTGACCGGATCGGAACCCAGCTGCAGAGCGCGTTGGTAAGCCGCGGCCGGATCCTCGACCTCGTAACCCAAGCCTGCGATCTCCGCGACCGGGCGACGGCCCGGGCGCTCCCGGGGGTCCAGATCGGGTTGGCGGCGTGTGCCCTCGCCGGCTTCCGAGACCACGACCCGGACGTCGCCCTGCAACCACACCTGAACGTCCTTGCTGCGGTGGTGGCCACCCAACCGGAACCCCAGGCGGTGCAGCAGACGCGTGGTGTCGCCCAGGTCCGTGGTGCGCAGTTCCACGAAGTCCCACCCGGACGGGGCGGAGATCTTGGGCAAGGTCTGCAGTTCGAGCCGGTCCGTGGTCCCGCGCGTGCCCGCGCCGACGGAGCCCTCGGTTCCGGGGGAAGCGCTCAGCTCGGATGCCATGGCGGACCGGGTGCGGTCCTCGAGCCAGCGCAAGGACCGCAATCCGTCCACGGCAGTCCTTACGACGTCGGCCTGCCGGAACGAGTCGTTGAAGATCTCCAGGGACACCGGGCCGGAATACCCGGAACGGACCAGCCGGGTCATCACGTCGACCAGGTCGAAATCCCCTTCGCCCGGGAACACCCGGTGGTGTCGGGACCAGGACAGGACGTCCAAACGCATGAGGGGGGCGTCCGCGAGCTGCACGAAGAAGATCTTGTCCCCGTCCATGTCCTGGATCGACGCCGGATCCCCGCCCCGGGACAGGATGTGGAAGGAATCCAGGCAGGTCCCCACATTGGGGTGATCGGCCGCCAGGACCAGGCGGTGGGCGTGGTCGTGACCGTGGACGTGGGTGCCCCAGGCGAGAGCCTCGTAGGCCAGTCGGACGCCGTGGTCCGCGGCGACTTCGCCCATGCGGTGCAGTTGCTCGGCGACCAGGTCGTCATCGGCCACCGCATCGGGTGAAACGTTCGAGCACACCAGCAGCGTGGGGGTTCCCAACCGGTTCATCAGCTCAGCGGTCCGGCGCAGGCGGCGCAGGGCGTCGTCGAACTTGTCCGGGGCCAGCTCCACACCGTTGCGGAACGGCTGGTAGAGGTCCAGGCACAGCCCCAGGTCCGCGGCCCGGGCGCGGACCTCCTCGGGAGCGGTCGGCGACACCAGAAGGTCCTGAGTGAAGATCTCCACACCGTCGAAACCGGCGGAGGCCACGGCGTCGAGCTTTTCCTCCAGGGTTCCGGACAGGCAGACGGTGGCAATGGACGTGCGCATCTGATCTCCTACGTGCCGACGGAACACGACGGCCACGCTGCCGTCGCCACGGGCGACGATAGCAGCGGATCAGGTGTCAGCCCGCACGGCGAAGGGCCGAGCTGAAGGCCGACAACCACACGGTCGTGACGGTGTGGGCGAGCCGGTTCTGCCCCGGCAGGACGCGCCAGGAGCGCCAGAGGAGTTCGTCGTCGTCGTTGAAGCCGAAGACGCACAGGCCGACCGCCTTCTCGGTGCCCGCGCCCACGATGATGGAACCGGTCGCAGACGCGCAGGTCTCCTGCGCACGCTTGCGCTGCCTGCGCAGCCCCCGCGGTGAATGCCCGGTCACGGTGCAGCGGGCCTCGTACACCAGGTCCCCGCTGACGGGATCGTCGTGCCGCTGACTGATGGGCAGGCACGGTGCGTTCGCGTCGTGGTCCAGGAGGGTTTCCACCCAGGTCTGGTCCCGGACGGTGAGGACCACTTGGTGGCCGCCGTCGAGAACGCGGAGTTCGACCGTGACGTCCGGGTGCCCCGGGACCTGCACGGTGGTTGCTTCCACCGCGGGCAACAGGTCGCCGTTGCGCTCGAAGCTCAGAGCCTCGTGCACGTCCGGCGGTTGAGGTGCCGCTGCCGGGGCCGGGAAATCACGGTCCAGGTGAAGGGTGTTCTGCGCGTGGGGGTGGTGCCCCCGGGGTTGGCCGTTCAAGGCTTCTCCTCTCCCCGCGTCGGATCGAACCGGGCGACTGGGGGGAGAGCTCGTCAACCAACGCGTGTTTCGACTGCAAATTACGTGAGTTGCTCGACGACGGCAAGAACGTTGCGGCAAGTACCGCTCAGGTCTGTAACACGCAGCTGGATCAGGCGATGGCTGCCGCCACCACCAGGCCGACCGCCACGTGCGTGGCCGCCGTGATCCACACCGCGGGGTGCAGGCGGTCGTCGTCGTCCACGATCAGCGCGCCCAGCTTTCCGGGGGCCAGGAGGTCCATGAGGAAGAAGGACACGGCCATCAGAACCAGGCCGATCACGCCGTAGACCAGCGTGGACACCAGGCCCAGCCACAGGACGGAGGCCGAGCTGAGGATTGCCGCCCGCACGATCCACCCCATGGCCAGGATCGAGGAACCCAGGACCAGAACCGCTCCGCGATTGCGCTGTGTCCACACCAGCTCGTGCAACTTGCCGGGGGTCAGTAAATCGATGATCACGTACCCCAGGGCGAGCAGGACCAACCCGACAAGCCCATAGGAAGCAGCGGCCGCAGCCGAGTAGAGCAGGGAGCCGAGAACAGGGGAGTCCATGGTGTGTCCAGCCAATCGTCGAGGGCCCATGCGGAGCCCGTTGAAGTGTCTGTGCCAAGTATGCGTGGCCGAGCCGCCGTCAGGGGATATTGCGACCGCGGGCACTGTTGAGCAGCGCGTACCAGTGCTCGTACGTGAGGACCGCCAGTGCGCGGTCGGCCTCGGCGCAGGCCCGAATCCGGCCGGGATCGGCGGAACCGATCACGGGCCGGACCCGCTGCGGCAGGCGCATGATCCAGGCCAGGACCACGGCTTCCGGGGAGCAGCGCAGGTCCGTGGCGATCTGACGGACCAGATCCGCGGTGGCCGAATCGGCACTGTCCTGCGGCTCCCTGGTGTACCGACCCTGGTCCAGAGCGCCCCAGGCCTGGATCTCGACGCCGGAGGCGGCGGCTTCGTCCAGGAGTTCTTCGCTGAAGTCCACCGCGGTGCCGTCCGGGTGGTCCCAGAGGATCTGGCGTTCCACGAAGTCCCGGTGCCCCAGGCTCAACTGGGACTGCACCACCTCCACCGGGTGGTGCAGGTGGCGTTGCAGCAGGTCCAGTCGGTACCAGGAGACGTTGGAGACGCCGATGCCGCGGGTCAGTCCTTCCTCCACCAGTTCGTCCAGGACGGTGCCCACCTCGGCGACGTCGACCAGGGGGTCCCAGCGGTGGATCAGGAACCGGTCCACCGCGTCCACGCCCAGCCGGGCCAGGGATCCTTCCAACCCGTCACGCAACGTGGCACGGTCCAGGCGGTAGTGGACGGGTGCATCCTCCGGCGCGGTGTTGCCCGGAAGGCGGATGCCGGCCTTGGTCTGCAGGGTCAGTTCCGGGCGGACAGGGTTCTCGGCCAACCACTGCCCGACGACGGACTCGGACTTCCCCGCGGTGTAGATGTCGGCCAGGTCGATCACGCGGAATCCGGCGTCATGAGCCGCCGAGAGAGCGGCGAAACCGTGTGCGAACTCCTGGTCCGTGAGATCGGCCCCGTCCCAGGAGCCGCCCAGCGCCATGGCCCCGTAGACCAACCGTGTGGTGAGTCTCTCGCCGTGAGCCGTGCCGTGCGCGTCGTGGTCGGAGACAATGGAGGATGAGGCATCGGCTGGTTGCATGTCGACATTGTCGCCGAGTCACGTCCCGTCCCAGAGCCCAGGAGGCAACCGCATGCTCGCGTTCATGCGCCACGGTGAAACCGATTGGAACCGCGCGCAGCGTCTGCAAGGGGGATCGGACATCCCCCTCAACCGGACCGGCAGGGCGCAAGCGGTGGAGGCCGCCGAACGCATGCGGGGAATGGACCCGGGGTGGGACCTGGTGGTCACCTCCCCGCTGGTCCGGGCCCGCGAAACCGGGCAGATCGTGGCACGTGAACTCGGCGTGGAACTGGGCGGAACCTACCCCGGGCTCGTCGAACGGTCCTTCGGCCCCAGTGAGGGGCTGTCCATCGAGGGCATCACGCCCACGGAGTACGACCGCCTTCTGGAAGGTGCCGAGCTCGAACACCTGGTCGTCGACCGGGCACTGGCCGTGCTTCACCAGGTGAAACGCGAGTTCCCCCAGCGCAACGTCCTGTTGGTGGCCCACGGGGCCCTCATCCGCTTCACGGTGGCCCACCTGCAGGACACCGAGCCCGTGCGGGTCAAGAACGCGGAAGTGGTTCCGGTGGACGAGGGGCTGCTCTCCGTGCCCACCGCGTGACCCCCCGGGAGGGCGGACCACCGCGTGACCCCGGGCGGGTGCCCGCCGTGAGTCACACGGCGGGGTACCGGGACGGAAGACTCATGCCACGCTGGGCCATGATCTCCCGCAACTGCCACGGATAATCCGTGATCAGCCCGTCCACGCCCCAGTCCATCAACCGCTGCATGTCCGAGGCGTCGTTGACCGTCCACGGCACCACCTTGAGTCCCAGGTCATGGGCCTCGGCGATGTCGTCCTCCGACGGGATGGTGTGGTTCGGGACCCACACGTCATACCCGCGGCGGGCAACCTCCTGCGGGTTCTGCCCGGCGCCGCTGGGGTTCTTCGCCGTCGCCAACGCACCCAGACGCACCTCGGGTGCGGTGACGGCCACCCTGTCCAGCACCGCCCAGTCGAAGGACTGGATCTGCGTTCTGCCCGGGTCACCGGCGGCGTAGACCTCCTGGAGCACTGCATCCGTGTGCAGGTTCCGCTCGGCGGCGTCAGAGGGGTCCTCGATCTTGATCTCGATGTTCCACCACATGCTTTCTGCGCCGCGCTCGCGGGCGAGGGCCAGGAACTCACTGAGCGGGGCGATGCGGTGCCCGGTCACGACCTCTTGGTCCGGGAAGCCCGGGGCCGGTTGGAATCCGCAGTCCACCGACTGGATCTGTTCCAGAGTCAGGTCGCGCAGGTGGTCACCGACGTACGGGTATGCCGGGTCACCGTCCGTGACCGGCCCGGTGTCGCGGCACTTGTCCGCCTGCAGAGTGCTGTCGTGCCACACGACCACCACGCCGTCTCGGGTCAGTTGGGTGTCCACTTCCACGGCGCCGACCCCCGTGTCCAGGGAGCGGCCGGTGGCGTGGAGGGAGTTCTCCGTCCAGTGCCCCCGACCCGCGCGGTGTGCCTGTAGCTCGAACTCGTCGGTGGTGCGGGACTGGTTCGAATCGGTCATGGGATCCTCGCTGTCGGTTGCGTGTACCGGGGGCGTGCCTGCCGCGAACAACATCGACGCTACACAGCAAGCCAGGACTCGGGTCAGAAAACGTGGACGGCGGGTGGGTCGGTCGGTGCGGTACGGGGTGTTCGTCGGATGGCTCGATCCAGCACGGCGCACAGTCGCCTCCAGCTACGTGGGAAGAGGTCAGTCGACCCTCGTGGAGTCGACCACTGACCCGGCCCACGCTAGGAACGCGCCAGTAACTATCAGTTGACATGCGGAAATGTCAGGAAGTCGGCGTTGTGACCGGGGAGTGAACTGCGGGCCCTGGGAAAAGTGCTGATCACGACTAGGGTGAGTGTCGTCTCCTACCGTGCGCGGGCCCGGGCGGCCACCGTCGCCGTCGCCCGTCGCCACCTCACAATCCCTCACAAAGGCGTGATCGAGCAGTGACACAAGACCATTACCGTTCAGAGGTCTCGGACCGAACCGGCGTGATTCCCGTGGTCGGCCGGCGGCCGCAGTTCACCGGTCCGGACGCCTGGATCCAGGCCTACTACGAAAACGTCTCGGCCGAGGACCTGACCTCCCGGCCCGTCGAATCCCTGGTCGAGCGCGCCAGGCACCACCGCGCGCTGGCCGACCGGCGTGCTCCGGGGGAGACCCTCATCCAGGTCGAACGGGAGCCGCAGCGGTCGGTGCTCTACGTGGTCACGGACGACGTCCCGTTCGTCGTGTCCACGATCAACACCCAGATCGCGCGGAACTGGGGCGGTGCTCGACTGGTGGTCCACCCCATCCTGCTTGTCACCCGCGACGACGACGGCGTCCTGACCTCCGTGGGCGAGGTCCCGGACTTCGCGGCGCATTCCAGCGGGGACACTCAGACGATCCCGGCCGTGGGCGGGCTGGGGGAGCGGACCGCCGTCGAATCCTGGGTCCAGGTGGTGCTCACCCGCGAGTGCGACGACGAATCGGCCCAACAGCTCGTCGAAACGCTGCGGCCCGTCCTGGCCGACGTCGCACTGATCTCGCACGACCAGAACGCACTGCGGGCCGCGGTCGAGAACCTGGTGGGTTCCCTGGACGGACTTGCCGACCGGGACAGGTCCGACGGGTTGGGGCTGGGGGACGTCACGGAGACCCAGGAGTTCCTGCGCTGGATCCTGGACGCGAACTTCGTCCTCATGGGCTTCAAGGAGTACGACCTCAACGGGCCCGACGACCAGCTGTACCTGGAGTCCCGCCCGGACACCGGTTTGGGCCTGCTGAGCGAATCCGGGGAGGGGACGCACCGTAGTCGACTCACCAGCCAGGCACAGGAGCACGCCAAGGACCGGGAAACCCTGTTCGTGACCAAGGCCAACGCCCGCTCGGAGATCCATCGCAGCGAGTTCCTGGACTACATCGGGGTCAGGCGCTTCGACGACGAGGGCCGGGTCAACGGTGAATACCTGATCATCGGGCTGTTCGCCCGCAAGGCCTACTCAACCCCTGCGCAGGAGACCCCGTGGGTGCGGCGCAAGATCGACGCCGTGACTCGGCGGTTCGGCTTCCGCGAGGACTCCCACTCCGCCCGCGACCTGCTGAGCCTGATGGAGGAGTACCCCAGGGACGAGCTCCTGCACATGTCCGTGCCGGAGCTGCAAGAAGTGGCCGAGGGCGTTCTGGGACTCGACGAGCGGCGCGTGACCAAGACCTTCGTGCGCCCGGACCTGTTCGGACGCTTCGTCTCCGCGGTCATCTACGTGCCGCGGGATCGGTACAACACCTCCGTGCGGCAGCGCATCGCGGAGGTCCTGGTGGATCTCTACCAGGCCACGGACGTGGACTTCCAGATCCGGTTGTCCTCGTCCTCCCTGGCACGGTTGTTCTTCCGCCTGCGACTGCCCAGCGACACCCCGCCCCCGGTCAACATGGCCGATCTACAGTCCAGGGTCCGTTCGGCCGTGCGGTCCTGGCCCGACGCCTTGGTGCGCGCGATCGGGGAGGAATTCGACGAGGAGCAGGCCCGCGAGTACGCCTACGCCTGGGCAGAGGCCTTCCCCCCGGCCTACCGGGCGGATTACGAGATCGACGAGGCGGTGGCGGACCTCCAGCGCTGCGAGATGCTCTCCGGCCGTGACCCGGATCTTCCGGCGGAGGTCCGTGTGGCCACCATCGGAGAGGCAGGCGAACCCGCGGAAGTCCCGGGCCAGGTGCGGGTCAACATCTACCTGACCCGCCGGTTGAGTCTGACCGAGTTGCTGCCGATGGAACAGAACCTGGGCATGACCGTGCTGGACCAGAAGCCTTACGAGATCACCCCGGCCGACGGGCGTGAGTTCCAGCTCTATGACTTCGGTGTGGAACTGCCCGCGGGCGTCGACCCGGTGGGCCCGGACGAGGCCCGGACGGAGGACCTGATCGAAGAGGTCCTGTGTGCGGTACTCTCCGGCCGCTCGGAGTCTGATGCGCTGGACCGGTTGGTGCTCGCCGAGCGGTTGCACTGGCGGACCATCGCCGTGCTGCGTGCCTACGTGAAATACCTGCTGCAGCTCGGGGTCCCGCACTCCTTCGACTTCATGGCCAACACCTTGTTGGCCCACCCGGGTGTCACGCGCGCTGTCGTCGAGCTGTTCGAGACCTCCTTCGACCCCGACCTGTTCACCACCTCCGGTGGCGACGACGACGCCGAGGCCCGGGCGGCCGCGCGTCGTGAGGCCCACGACCGGGTCACCGCGGAACTCGAGAACGTCCCCACGCTGGACGCCGACCGGTTCCTGCGCGCACTGGTGGAAGTCGTGGACGCCACCGTGCGGACCAACGCCTACAAGCCGGACCGGCCGGCCATCGCGTTCAAACTGAACCCACGCAGGATCTCCGTGGCACCGTTGCCTCGCCCGGCCCATGAGATCTGGGTGTGGTCCCCGCGGGTGGAGGGCACCCACCTGCGCTTCGGCCCGGTCTCCCGCGGCGGCCTGCGGTGGTCCGATCGTCAGGAGGATTTCCGCACCGAGGTCCTGGGGCTGGTCAAAGCCCAGATGGTCAAGAACGCGGTGATCATCCCGAACGGCGCCAAGGGTGGCTTCTACCCCAAGCAGCTGCCGGACCCGTCCGTGGACCGGGAGGCCTGGGGGGCTGCGGGCGAGGAGGCCTACAAGGAGTTCGTTGGCGCGCTGCTGGACGTCACGGACAACTTGGAGATCAGTACCGGCGACGGCGAAGACCGCACTGTGCCGCCCCAGCGCACGATTCGCCGCGACGGTGACGACTCCTACCTGGTGGTCGCCGCGGACAAAGGCACGGCCCGATTCTCGGACACGGCCAACGCGATCAGCCTGGAACGCGGTTTCTGGTTGGGCGACGCCTTCGCCTCCGGTGGCTCGGTCGGCTACGACCACAAGGCCATGGGCATCACAGCTCGTGGCGCGTGGGAATCCGTGAAACGACACTTCTTCGAACTCGGTCACGACACCCAGACGGAGGACTTCACCGTGGTGGGCGTGGGCGACATGTCCGGGGACGTGTTCGGCAACGGGATGCTGCTGTCCGAACACATCAAGTTGGTCGCGGCCTTCGACCACCGGGACATCTTCCTGGACCCGAACCCGAACCCAGCCGTGTCCTACGCGGAGCGGGAGCGGTTGTTCGGGCTGCCCAGGTCCTCCTGGCAGGACTACGACGTCGCCAAGATTTCCGAGGGTGGTGGGGTCTACTCCCGCCAGTCCAAGTCCGTGCCGGTCACCGAGCAGGTCCGGGCTGCCCTGGACCTGCCGGAGGGCACCGAATCGTTGTCACCGATAGAGCTCATCCGGGCGATTCTGCAGGCACCGGCTGACCTGTTCTACAACGGCGGCATCGGCACCTACGTCAAGGGCTCCGAGGAATCGCACGCGGAGGTCGGGGACAAGGCCAACGACGCCATCCGGGTCGACGGGCGCCAGCTGCGGGTCAAGGTGGTCGGCGAAGGCGGCAACCTGGGGGCGACCCAGCTGGGCCGGATCGAGGCGGCGCACAACGAGGTGCTGATCAACACCGATGCCATCGACAACTCAGGTGGTGTGGAGTCCTCCGACCGGGAGGTCAACATCAAGATCCTGGTGGACCGGATGGTCACGGCCGGGCGCCTGTCGCGCGAGGACCGCGCGCAGTTCATCGAGTCCATGACCGACGAGGTCGCCGATCTGGTGCTGCGTACCAACGTGGCCCAGAACGTCACTCTCACCGTGGACCGGTGGAAGGCCGACGACTACATGGTGACCTACGAACGCCTCATGGACTGGCTGGAGGACACCGCGGATCTGGACCGGGCGATCGAGTACCTCCCGGACACGGAGGCCATGGAGGAGCGCATCGCGGCCGGGAAGACCATGACCTCTCCCGAGCTGTCCGTACTCACTGCCTACGCCAAGATCCAGCTCTCCGAGGCGCTCGTGGATTCGGACCTGGCCGAGGACCCGTGGACCAACCGCGTGGTGGAGACCTACTTCCCCGCGCCCGTGCTCGAACGCTTTGGGGGCGACCTGCAGACCCACCCGCTGCGCAGCGAAATCGTGTGCACGATCGTGGCGAACCACATGATCAACGTCGGTGGCGCAACCTTCGCCTTCCGGGCCATGGACGAATCTGCCTGCTCCGCGGGTGAACTCGCCAAGGCCTTCCTGGCAACGGTCGAAATCTTCGACGTCGACCCCTACCTGGACGCGGTGGCGCACCTGCCCGCGGAGATCCCCACGGAACTGTGGGTGCGGATGCTTCAGGACCAGCGTCGCCTGGTGGACCGGGCCGTTCGGTGGCTCGTGCGGCGCAGGGAGACCGCGCAGCCGATCGCCGAGGTCACCGAGCGCTACGCACCCATCGCCGGACTGCGCAGCAGCGACACCGTTCTCCTGGGTCACGAGTCCGCGACCCGAGACGACGAACTGTTGGACATCGCCCGACGCCAGGGCGTTCCGCAGGAGCTTGCCCGCGAATGGTCCTGGACCCTGGACTCCTACCCGCTGCTGGACGTGGTGCGACTGGGCAGCCAGGCGGGGGAGGACCTGGAACTCGTGGGGCGGGTGTACTTCCTGCTCTACGACCGGTTCGGCATCGAGGCCATGCTCAAGCGGATCGGGGCGTTGCCGCAGACCACGCGCTGGGAATCCCTGGCACGTATGTCCATGCGGGAGGACGTCTACTCGACGTTGGTGTCCATGGCCGCCGAGGCTTTGCGCGTGGAGGCGGACACGGCTGAGGGCCACGTGGAGGCATGGGAACGCGAGAACCAGACCCAGCTGACCCGGCTGCGTTCCACGTTGGAGGACATTGCGGCCAGCGAAACGGGGGATCCGGCGGCGGATTTGGCGGCACTGTCCGTGGCACTACGGACCATGCGAGCGTCGATCCAGGACTAGCTGCCCAACGGTACCGTCCGGTATCCGCAACCGGGTGCACCCGGGGTGGGGCTCAAGGCCCGCTCCGGGCGTCAGTCAGCCGTACAGACCTCCGCGTATCGAGTGTCGGCCAGATCGTTGATCTGAGTGACGTAGTTCCCCGTCTCTTCGAACTCCGGAACTCCGCCTTCCTCGAGCACGGCGGTGGGCCCCGCGTTGTACGCGGCCAGGACCAGGTCCAGTTCCTCCTGCTCGTCGGCCGGTTCGAGCTGGGCCATCATGCGGCGCAGATCGCGCAGGTAGTGACCCTGTGCGGCGATCGAAGCCTCCGGGCTGGTCGCCTCACCCTGCCCGTACAGGTCCCACGTGTCCGGCATGAACTGCGCCAGTCCCACAGCTCCCACGGGGCTTTCGGCCTCCGGGTCCCAGTTGCTCTCCGTCTGGATCTGGGCGGCAATGACCGACGGGGAGAAACCGGAGACCTCCGCGGCACTGACGACGTCGTCCGCCCAGTCCTCGGGGATCACACCGTTCCGGTCGGCGCACGTGGGATTGGTGTTCTGAATGATGGCTCCCACCGCACCGATGACGAGCAGGCCCACCGCGGTGATGGGTAACCAGTTGTTCGTGATCGAGCTTCGAGTTCTGGCGGCGCGCCCGGTCGCTGTGCTCTTGGACCCCGCGGGACGAGAACGCCGCGAAGCGGCAGGCTTCGCGGACTTGCCGCGCTTGGGGGACTTGGCTGAGGAAGCAGACATCCCGGTCAGCGTAGGCCATGAACGGGGCCGGAGCTGACCGGGATGTCGGCGTTTTCGAACGGTGAACGGTTACCGGTTGTCGTCGTCCCGTTCCTTGACCTCTCCCAGGGGTGCGGAACCGGGAACACCCATGGTGCGGCTGCGGATGACCACGCCGTCGTCGTCGCTGTGGATGATGGGGATCTGTTCCGTGTTGCCGTTCGAGGTCTGCAGCTCGATGGTTTCGAGCTCCTCGCCGTCGGTGGCGGTGGTGGCCGTGGTGACCGAATCCACCAGGACCTGCCGCGCCAACTGGTGCCGCAACACCAGCGGATCGTTGCTGAGGTCCTTGTAGATGGCGACGCACAACAGCAGCATCACGACGACGAACGGCAGGGCCGAGACGATCGTGATGTTCTTGAGCCCGTTGAGTGCGGCGCTGGGATCGGACCCACCTGCCAGGAGCATTGCCGCGGCAACGGCGCCCGTGGCCACACCCCAGAAGACCACCGAGCCCTTGGAGGGTTCGACGGATCCGTTCTCCGAGATGCCGCCCATGACAATCGAGGCCGAATCGGCCCCCGTGACGAAGAAGATCGCCACGAGGATCACGGCGAGGATCATCAGGATGACCGTGACGATCTGCGGGACGGGCAGGGTGTTGATCAGGTCGAAGAGGACCAGATCGAAGTTCAGATCGGGGCCCTCGGCGGTCTGCTGGGTGAGCATGGCACCGGTGTCGCCCGCGCGCTCCGCACGTTCCTGCAGGCCGATCGCGCCGCCGCCGAAGATCGCGAACCAGATCAGGGAGACGATCGACGGGACGAACATCACGCCAGCGATGAACTGGCGGACAGTGCGTCCGCGGGAGATGCGGGCGATGAACATGCCGACGAAGGGCGTCCAGGAGATCCACCAGGCCCAGTAGAAGATCGTCCAGGAGGACAACCATTCGGACATGGTTTCGTCACCGACGGCCGAGGTGCGCGAAGCCATGGCCGGTAGTTCCGAGATGAAGTTGCCGATGGCCGACGGGATGATGTTCAGGATGAACAGGGTGGGGCCACCGATGAACACAATCACGGCCAACAGCACGGCCAGCACCATGTTGATGTTGGACAGCCACTGGATGCCGCGCTCCACGCCGGAGACCGCCGAGGCCACGAAGCACGCGGTGAGCACGGCGATGATGGCCACCAGGATCACGGAGGAGGTCTGCTCCCACAGGCCGGCGGCCTGAAGACCGCCGCCGATCTGGAGTGCACCCAGGCCCAGCGAACACGCCGACCCGAACAACGTGGCGGCGATGGCCAGGATGTTGATGATCTTGCCACCCACGCCGTTGACGGCCTTGTGGCCGAACAGAGAGGTGAACATGGAGGAGAACAGCTGGGAGCGACCCACTCGGAACGTGCCGTAGGCCATGCCCAGGCCGACCAGGGCGTACATGGCCCACGGGTAGATGGTCCAGTGGAACAGCGTGGTGCCCATGGCGGTGGCTGCTGCCTCGACGGTCTGCCCGTCGACGGTCCCCGGAGGGGGCGACATGTAGAACCACAGGGGTTCGCCCACGCCGTAGAACATGAGACCGATGCCCATGCCGGTTGCGAACATCATCGCGATCCAGGAGGTGGTGCGGAACTCGGGGCTTTCCCCGTCGCGCCCCAGCGGGATCTGGCCGAAGCGTGACAGGGCGACGAAGACCACGAAGACCACGAAGACCGTGGCCGAGATGACGAAGAGCCAACCGAAGTTGGTCATGGTCCAGGTCAGAGCCTGGGTTGCGAATGTGCCGAGGCTCTCGCTGCTGGCGAAGCCCCACACGACGAAGGCGATGGCCAGGATGCCGGCGATGCCGAAGACCACATTGTCCAGACCCATCCGGATCTCCGGCTCGGGACGAGCCAAGGACTCCTTGAGCCGTGTCAAGAGGTGCTGCTGGCGTTCCTGCGCCGTCTCGGCGGAGACGTCGAAGGCTGATTCGGTAGTCTCCGCAGAGGTGGAGTCCACCTCGTCAACGGGGGTGGTTGATTCGCCCGGTTCGGGCTGTTCGGGGGGACCGGACGGTGGTGCACTTTCTGTGGTGCTCACGGGTTCTCCTGTGCAGGATTAGCTCGTTGCTTGCTCTGACAAGAAACCTAACTTATCAAATTGGCCCCCGGCGGGCCGTCGTGAGGAGCCGTCGCATGGCCACCACCGTCGTCGTGGGAGCCGGTCCGAACGGGCTGACGGCTGCATGTGTGCTGGCCAGAGCGGGTCTGTCGGTCACCGTTGTCGAAGCGGAGACCACTGTGGGTGGGGCCGCTCGCTCGGGGCCTGTCCTGGGTGCAGGGACGGTGGTTGACCTGGGGGCAGCCTGCCACCCGTTCGGTGCGGTATCCCCCGCATTCGAGGCGTTGGGCCTCGGAGCGCATGGGCTGGAATGGCTGCGTCCGGAGATCGCCGCAGCGCATCCGATGGAAGACGGCGAACCGGGACTCCTGCTCCCTGATCTTGACCGGACCGCAGACGGGCTGGGCAACGACGCCGCGGCCTGGCGGCGGTTGCACGCCGGTCCGCGTGACAGCATCGACCACATTGTTGCCGACTCGCTCGGCCCCTTGATGCGCTGGCCCAACCATCCGCTGACCATGGCGAAATTCGGACTGCGCGCTCCGTGGCCCGTCACCTGGACCTCCCGGGCCTTCCGCACCGAGCGGGCCCGGGCCCTGTTCACGGGTTCGGCCGCGCACGCAACCCTGCCGATGACTGCACCCCTGACCAGCGCGTTCGCCGTCATGTTCAACTCCCTGGCAGCCGTCAACGGGTGGCCGGTCGCACGTGGCGGCACGCAGGCGATCGTGGATGCCCTCGTCGCCGATCTGACGGCCCACGGCGGTCGGATCGAAACAGGACGACGGGTCTCGGACGTGCGCGAGCTGGGCGATCCGGACGTCCTGATGCTCGACTTGACGCCGCGCCAGCTCTTACGGCTCAAAGGCCTGGACCTTTCACCCTCCTACCGCCGGAGACTGAACCGGTGGCGCTACGGCACGGCGGTCCACAAGGTCGACCTGCTCCTGGACGGCCCTGTGCCTTGGTACGACCAACGCGTTGCGACTGCGGGTACGGTGCACGTCGGTGGGGCCTTGGCGGAGATCAACCGTGCGGAACGGCTCGCGGCCACCGGAACCCTGCCCGACAGGCCGTTCGTGATGGCTACCCAGCCCACCGTCGTCGACCCCTCCCGGGCACCCGAGGGCAAGCACATACTCTGGGCCTACGCGCACGTCCCGTACGGTTACCGAGGCCCCGCGAAGAATCCGAACCTGGCGGGCGACCGGGTCATCGAGCAGATCGAGCGTTTCGCACCCGGGCTACGCGAACGGATCGTCCAAAGGGTGGACCACAGTCCGGCGGATCTGCAGGCCATGAACGCGAATCTGGTCGGTGGAAGCATCGGCGGTGGCTCCCTGGCCGGCCTCCAACAGGTCTTCCGTCCCGTCCCGGCACTCAACCCGTACCGGACCGGGGCCCCGGGCGTGTACCTGTGCTCGTCCTCGACCCCGCCCGGTGGGGGCGTGCACGGCATGGGTGGTCACAACGCCGCGATGACCGCGTTGAGGGAGCTGGGCCTGGTCCGGTGATGGACAATGGCTGGCATGACTCCCGAGATCATCGCCACCATCGTCACGGTCCTGCTGATCGCAGTGGGCACCGTGGGCATCATCGTGCCTGTCCTGCCCGGCTCCGTGACGATCCTGATCGGGCTCGTCATCTGGGCATTCGTGGTGCAGTCCCTGGAGGGCTGGGTCTCACTCGCATTGGGCGGCACGCTGGTCATCGCGGGGATGTCGGCCTCGTGGGTCCTGACCGGTCAGCGGCTCAAGAAACGTGAGATCCCCAACCGGTCACTGCTGTTCGGGGTCATCGGCGCAGTCGTGGGTGTCTTCGTGATCCCGGTGGTCGGGCTGTTCGTGGGCTTCATCGTGGGACTCCTGGGCTCGGAGACCTACCGCCACAAGGACCTCAACGCGGCACTCGAATCCTCGTGGGTCGCCGCGAAGGCCATGGGCATCGGCATCCTGGTCGAACTCCTGTGCGCCATGATCGCGGCCTCCACGTTCGTGGTCTGCGCGGTCGTGTACTTCGCCACGGCCTGAGCTACCCAGCGCCCGTGACGGGCAGGTCCGGTCACAGCCAGGGCAGCGGAACGGCGACGACGGTCCCGCCTTCCGGGGCGCCCTCCTGCGGGATGACCAGAAGGACGTTGGCCTGTGAGAACCCGCGCATCATGTTCGCTCCGGCGTAGGCCAAGGGGGCGGCCGAAGGTGTGGTGGTCCTGGCCCACGGGTGGGCCTCGTGCGCCAGAGCGACAGTGGAGGTCGCGGCCAATCCTGGCAGGAGCCGGACGGACTTGAACGCGTCCACCGGCCGGGTCAGGGAGACCTCCACGGTGGGTGGAAGGTCGGCGCCACCGAAGGCCGCGAGCAGGGGAGCACCCAGCAGCATGAGGGCCGTCATGGCAGCCAGCGGGTTGCCGGGCAGACCCAGGACGAACGGACCGTCGTCGGGCATCCGGGCCAACAACGCAGGGTGGCCGGGTCGTAGATCCAACTCGTCCACGATCAGGTGCGCGCCCGCATCGGCCAGAGCCGTGCGCAAATGGTCGACTGAGGAGCCACCCGTGCCCCCCGTGGTGATGATCAGCTGAGCCCGGGAGTCCAACACGGATTCCGCACCGATCTCGGGGACAGTCAGGCGCTCGGTCAGGACCTCCAGGTCGTCACCCAACCGGTGCACTGCATCCACCTGCCCACCCAGCAGGTGCACGAACTGCGGGAGCTGCGGGCCGAAGGCATCGCGCACACGTCCGGGTTCGGGCAGGCCCGACTCGTCCACCTCGTCCCCGGTCAGCAGCAGCGTCACTCGCGGGCGGCGGCGGACGGGCAACATGTCCTGGCCGGTCACGGCCGCAAACGCGATGTGCGCGGGATTCAGCCGGGAACCTGGGTCCAGCAACACGTCACCGACCGCTGCTTCCTCCCCGGCGGGACGGATGTGATCGCCGGGGCCAGGGGCGCCGGGGGCGGCGTCGTCGTTGACGGACAGCAGCCCGTCGTTCTCGGTGCCCCACTC
Source organism: Kocuria soli (assembly GCF_003797835.1). Classification (GTDB taxonomy): domain Bacteria; phylum Actinomycetota; class Actinomycetes; order Actinomycetales; family Micrococcaceae; genus Kocuria; species Kocuria soli. The sequence continues at coordinate 125,711 of NZ_RKMF01000010.1, read as the reverse complement.
GGAGCGGAGCACAGCGGTGGCACCTTCCGGAACCAGGCCGCCGGTCACGATCGCGGTTGCTTGGCCGTCGGCGAGTGAGGTGACGCGTATGACCGGTTCGTTCCCGGTGCGCGCCCAGGTCAGCCGGGGGTCCTCTTCGGCGGGCTCGGGGACCACGATGTTCCAGGGGCCGTGGCCTGCGACGGCCCAACCGTCCATGGCGGATGACGAGTAGTGCGGAAGCGGTGCCTGCGCCGTCACCGGCTGGGCCAGCGTTTCACCGATGGTCTCGGCCAGGGGCAGCCACTGTTCGGGCAACGGGGACGCCGCTGCATGCGCGACCGCACGGGCCTGGTCCCAGGTCGCGTGCTTGACGGTCGGCCTGTCCTGCTCCTCGGCTCCGGTCGTGGGTGTGGCTTCGGTCATCGTCAGCGACTCCTTCGGGGTCTCGTCGTACGGAAGCTGCCATGGGCCGCGGAACCCGGCGGACTCTTGCCGGTCAGTCCCGGGGTGGGAGCAACCCGAACCTGTCGACATCGTCCCACGTGTCGACGTCGTCCGTGACCCCGCTGAGGGTCAGTTCCGCGTCCCACAGTGTTCCCACCAGTGACCGCACGGACCGGTTCACGGAGGGCTGATCGCGCACCGCCTCACGCAAGGCGTCGGTGCGGTAGATCCCGGCCAGCGGCTGCAGCCGCCCGTCGTCGATCACCACGATGCCGCGGTGCTCCGGAGGTGCGGTCGCGGCGGCGTTGAGCAGGGCGACGACGGCGGGGCGGACTGCGGGCATGTCGCAGGCCAGGAGCAGGGTCCAATCCGGTGTGGGTCGGGCCCTGTCCAGGGTGTCCAGCCCGGCCACGATGCCCGCGGCCGGGCCGGAGAAGGGTGGGTCTTCGCGGGTGCGCAGCACAGGCATGGAGGGCAGGTCCTCGGGGCCCACGACCACGACGTCGTCGGAGGTCAGGCCCAGTTCCAGCAAGTCGACGACCATGTGCCCGACGAGCGTGGAGGAGTGTCCGTCGGCTCGGTGCTCCGTGCGGAACAGGGCCTTCGGTGTGCCGCCCAGTCGTGATGATCGGCCGCCGGCAAGGACCACTGCGCGGGCCGGAGCACCGCCGGGGGCCTCACCCACCGGCGAAAGGCGGCAGGACGTCCAACACCGCGCCGTCCCGGACGGGCGAGGCCGGGGTCGGGCAGGACTGGCCGTCCAAGAGGAAGGAACTGCGGGCAAGGACCTCGATCAGGGGGCGTTCTCCCGCCGGCGCCGCAGGATGCAGCTCCACCAGGTGGTTCTCCACGGCGCCGCGGGTCCACGGCCCGTTCAAGTGGGCGAGGTTGATCCGGTCCGAGGACCGGCCGGTCGCGGCCTTGGCGGCGGCGAAGTAGCGAACGGTCAGCATGGTCAGCCTCCGATCGCGGACATGGAGCGTTCCGGCTGGACGAAGTCCGCGGAGTCCAGGCCCACGTGGTCCATGCCGTGCGCGGCGGGCTTGATCCACATGGCCGCGAGCCAGCGGTCGGCGATCGCGGTGTCCCGGTCCTGCGCGCTTTCCCCGTTCTTGAGGGGTTCACGCAGAAGGTCACGCAGGCTGAACTCCTCGTGCGAGAACAGGCACGAACGCACCTCTCCTTCGGCGGTGATGCGGGTGCGCTTGCAGTCGCCACAGAAGGGTTCGGTCACGGAGGCGATGATGCCCACGGTGCCCAGGACGTCGTCGGTGGGTGCCGCGTCCGTGCCCCCGGGGGTGCCCTCGGCATTGTCTTCGGCGGTGCCTTCTGCCGCGCCTAGGGGGCGGACGTCCCACAACTCGGCGGGCGCGCCGTCGCGGTCGGCGGGGTGCGGAGACAGGTCGAAGCGCGTGCTCAGGCGGTCGCGGATTTCCTGCGCCGTGATCATGCCCTCGCGGGTCCAGCCGTGGTCGGCGTCCAGCGGCATCTGCTCGATGAATCGCAGGCTCAGCCCGCGTTCGAGCGCCCAGGCGAGAAGCTCCGGGGCTTCGTGGTCGTTGACGCCGCGCATCAGGACCGCGTTGAGTTTGACCGGGGTCAGCCCGGCGTCGACGGCGGCCTCCACACCTTCCAGCACGTCCGCCAGACGGTCTCGGCGGGCCAGCATCCGGAAGGTCTGCGGATCCAGGGTGTCCAGGGAGACGTTGAGCCGCGTCAGGCCAGCTTGTTTGAGACCCGCGGCGCGCCGAGCCAGTCCGATGGCGTTCGTGGTGATGGACACGGGCAGGTCCGGGTGGTCCTCCCGCACGCCGGCCACGATCTCCTCCAAATCGGCGCGGATCAGGGGTTCTCCGCCGGTCAGGCGAAGCTCTCGCACACCCAGCTGGTCCACACCCACGCGGACCAGATGGCGGATCTCCGCGGTCGTGAGCAGATCCTGCTTTGGCAACCAGTCCATGCCGCCGGCGGGCATGCAGTACGTGCAGCGCAGGTTGCACTTGTCGGTCAGGGAGATGCGGAGGTCGGTGGCGCGCCGCCCGAACCGGTCCACCAGGCCCCGGGCGGGGTCGGCGGGGGAGGGCTCGAGTGTGGTGCGAAGCGTGGGGATCCCCAATGCGGTGGGCACCTCGATCACCTCTCCTCTGCGTGTCTGCCGAAAGTTCACGGCAACTCGGCGATTCGGACAGTCTACGAGCCATCTAGTCTGGCCTCCATGACACGGGTCAACCACCAGCCCTCGAACGACCCCCACACATCGACGCCGACGGGCGCAGGTCCCCGCGGGACGAGTCACGAACACGACCACGACGGCCCGCCCAGGACCGTCGAGGAACACCTGCGGGCCGTCACCGAACTGATCGGAGACAGCCCCTGGTCCCGCCGGGAACCCCTCCGTTCACCGCTCGAGCAGGCGGCAGGGCGGGTCCTTGCCCAGGACGTGGAGGCCGGTCTGGACCTGCCCCCGTTCACCAATTCCCAGATGGACGGATACGCCCTGCGCTCCGCGGACACCGCGGCGCCGTCGACCCTCCGGGGCACGCCGGAACACGCCGATGCAACGGTTGGCAACCGTGTGACCAACTCTGTGACTAGCTCCGGGACCTTCGAGTCGAACGGGCACCGCACGACCCTGCGGGTGGGGCCCACGGTTCCCGCGGGGCATGCACCCCAACCGATCGAACCCGGGCAGGCGATTCCGGTCATGACCGGGGCGGCGCTGCCTCCCGGGGCCGATTGTGTGGTCCCCGTGGAAGACGTGCTCCCGAGCGGGTTCCACGAGCCGGGGTCCGCCGTCTCCGTCCCGGCCGGTCAGCTTCCCGGGCGGTTCGTGCGCCCTGCCGGGGACGACGTCGTCCGCGGCACCCGACTTCTACGGGCCGGGGATCGTCTCACGCCGCTGGCCGTGGGGGCTTGTGCTGCCCTGGGCCTTCGTGACGTGCTCGTTCGCCCACCGTTGCGGGTCGGAATCCTCACCACCGGCGACGAGGTGGTGCCACCCGGGAGCGCTCGCGGTCCGGCTCAGATCTTCGACTCCAATGCCACGATTCTGCGAGCCGCCCTGGCGGATGCCGGGGTGGAGGTCGTGATGGTCCGCCACGTCCCGGACGACGACGACGCGCTCCGCGCCCTCCTGGCTGCCGACGACGACACCCGGCGCCCGGACCTGTGGGTCAGTTCGGGTGGGATTTCCGAGGGGGCCTTCGAAGTCGTGCGCCGGGTTCTGGGTGCTTCCGGTCTGGCGGAGTTCAGCGAATTCCTCCATGTGGCCATGCAGCCCGGTGGCCCGCAGGGTTTGGCGCGTGTCAACGGCGTGCCGTTCGTGTGCTTCCCCGGCAACCCCGTCTCCACGTGGGTTTCCTGTGAGATGTTCCTGCGGCCGGCCCTGTCTGCCGTCACGGGGGCGCTGTCGCCGCGGCCGGAGATCCGGGTTCCATCGGCGGACAGGCTCGATTCCCTGCCCGAGCGCTCGCGGGTGGTTCGAGCCCACTGGGACGGGCAGGTGATCCGAAAGATCGGTGGCTACGGTTCGCATCTGCTGGCGGTGGCCGCGGGGGTCAATGCCCTCGTGATGCTTCCGCCCGGACAGGACGAGGTCTCGCCAGGACAAGAGGTCACGGTCCGATTGCTGACCTGACGGAAGTTGGTCTTTCTAGATAGACAGGCTGACTAGATAGTGGCACTATGTAGCCATGAGTGATCGAGTCCCCACGGGCGAGTGGCTGCGGGGCGTCCTGGAAACCTGCGTCCTGCAGACCATGACGGACAGGCCCACTTACGGGTACGCCATCATCACCGCCCTTGCTGCGGCGGGGCTCGGTGAGATCAAGGGTGGCACGCTCTACCCGTTGCTCGCCCGCCTTGAGAAAAAGGGCCTGGTCTCCGTCGAATGGCGAGCCGGCGACGGCGGCCCCGGACGCAAGTACTTCGCTTTGACGGCAGCTGGTCGCGAAGAACTCAAGGCCGCTCGGGAGCAGTGGGGAGTTTTCGTCACCACCGTGTCCACCCATCTCGCCGTCGATGTCGACCGCGAGGCCACCCAGGAGGTACCGCGATGAATGCCACGCCAGCTGTCCAGCCCGCGGCCGGTGATCACTCTGTGCCGGGGGATGTCTGGTCCCGGGACTTCGTGCATCGGCACCGGAAATGGTGCGAGGACTTCGTCCTGGAGCTGCGGCTTGTGGACGTGCCCGGCCGGGTCATAGGCGACCGTCTGGCCGAAGTTGAGAGTCACTGCGTGGAGACCGGCCAGTTCCCCGAGGAAGCTTTCGGCGACGCGGCCGCCTACGGCAAGGCCGTGGTTGCTGAGGCGGGCCGCGGCTCCAGCGTCGGCGTCTGGTCCACGGCCCTCCTGTCCGCCGGTCAGGTGCTGGTCCTTTTCGTCGGGAGCGGTGCTGCGGCTCGATGGGCGCACGATAAGTTGCTCACCTACAACGCGGTGCAGGTGGTTTGTCTTGTCGGCGTGGTCCTGTTGGTGGCACTCCTGCCCAAGGCCCTGGGTGCAGTCATTCGTCGTCCCCTCGTAGTGGGGGTGCCCTACCTTTCGCTGGGTGTGGCGGCTGGTGTGGGAGCGGCCCTTGTCTCTGGCTTGGCGCTGCCTGTCATCGTGTCCCTGTCCGCGGCCCCTGTCGCGGTCGGGTTGTTCGTGGTGAGCGTGCTCCTGAGCGTTGTGTCCTACGTCAACCTTCGCCGCAGCGAAGACCCGGTCGTCTCGCCGTTGGCCGGTGAGCCGACGGGTGACAGTGCTTTGTCTGGCTCCCGCACGGATCGTCGGGTCAGTCTGTATTCATCGTTCGTCTTCCCCGTGATCTACGTGATCCTGGCGATGATGAACTGGGTGGCCTGACCGACTGGTTCGACCGGTGCTGCCTGGCTCGCACCTACACTGGACGCTCGGGTCCCGACCCCGCGCCCGTCGTCGCTCCCGTAGGAGAACAGGTTCATGAAGTCCGCCATCGCCCCGTTGTTGCTCGCCGTCGTCGCCGTGGTTCAGGCGCTGGGGCGCTACATGTACCACCAGGACACGATCGTGGTCACAGGGCAGATGTTCTTCCCGATCTTCCTGGCGGGCATTTCGATCTTCTACGGGTTGCGTGCCCGGACCGGTGCTTATGGCACGGTCAAACTCGCACTGTTGGTCCTCGCCGTGGTCGCGGCCGCACTGACCGCCGCGGGGTGGGGCATGGCGTTGTTCTGGTTCTACCCGTCGATCTGGGTCTACTACGCGGCCTTCCTGCTGCTGGCCGTGTACGCCGTCGTCGCCGTGCTGTCGACACCGTCGGGCAAGCAGTTGCGGGCTGAGCAGGCACTTGAGACTGACGAATCGGATGTGGATTCCCAGAGTGAATCCCGGCCCGCCGACGGTGAATCGGTCACCTCCGACGGTGGCGCTGACGGCGGATGGCGCACCACCCGCCGCTGACCCCTGCGACCCGGAAATACGGCATGTAGAAATTGTCGAATTGCCCGGAAATACACTGGTGGTGAACCATTCCTTGACGCAAATCAAGTGGGCAATTCGGAAACTCGAACAATTGCTGGCAACAGGCCTCGCGGACCACGAGCCAAAGGTGTTTTCTGGATAACTTCAGGGGCATGAGTACTTCCATGCCTCCAGGGGAGACCAGGGAGCCTGCCCGCCTCGACGGCCCCGCCTCCAACGCCTTGCTCAAGGTCGGAAAATTCTTCTCCCGCTGGGACGAGACCGACGACGGCCGCGCGGTCTTCCGCGAGGGTGGTCGCTCCGGGGACGCCTTCTACCGCAGCCGGTGGAGCCACGACAAAGTGGTCCGCTCCACCCACGGCGTGAACTGCACCGGTTCGTGCACGTGGAAGGTGTACGTCAAGGACGGCATCATCACCTGGGAGGCGCAGGAGACGGACTACCCGTCCGTAGGCCCCGACCGTCCCGAGTACGAACCCCGCGGTTGCCCCCGCGGTGCAGCGTTCTCCTGGTACACCTACTCGCCCACGCGCGTGCGCTACCCCTACGTCCGCGGTGTCCTCCTGGACATGTACCGCGACGCCAAGCGCGCCGTCGGTGGCGACCCCGTGGAGGCCTGGGCCTCGATCGTCAACGACGACGAGAAGCGCCGCACGTTCCAGCAGGCACGCGGCAAGGGCGGACTGGTCCGCGCCTCCTGGCAGGAAGCCGTGGAGATGACGGCCGCCGCCCACGTGCACACGATCGCCAAGCACGGCCCCGACCGCTGCATCGGGTTCTCCCCGATTCCGGCCATGTCCATGGTGTCCCACGCGGCCGGAGCCCGGTTCATCAACCTCATCGGCGGTGTGATGAACAGCTTCTACGACTGGTACGCCGACCTCCCCGTGGCGTCGCCGCAGGTTTTCGGCGACCAGACCGACGTCCCCGAGTCCGGTGACTGGTGGGACGCGACCTACCTGATGATGTGGGGTTCCAACATCCCCGTCACTCGTACCCCGGATGCCCACTGGGTGGCGGAGGTCCGCTACCGCGGCACCAAGGTGGTTTCGGTGTCCCCGGACTACGCGGACAACACCAAGTTCGCCGACGAGTGGCTCCCCGCCCAGGCCGGTTCCGATGCCGCCCTGGCCATGGCGATGGGTCACGTGGTTCTCAAGGAACACTTCGTGGACCAGCGCACGGAGTTCTTCGAGGACTACGTCCAGCAGTTCACGGACCTGCCGTTCCTGATCACCCTGGACACCCGCGCCGACGGAACCGTGGTCCCGGGCAAGTTCCTGACCGCGGTGGACCTGGGCGCCGAGGACCAGGCGGATGCCGCGTTCAAGACGATCCTGCTGGATCGCACCACCGGTGAGGAGTTCATCCCGCAGGGCTCCATGGGGTTCCGCTACAACGAGCAGGACGAGGGCCGCTGGAACCTGGACCTGCAGGGCCGCCGGCCGTCGCTGTCGATCTCCGATACCGCCGGGTACGACGGCGCCGTGTCCCCGGTGGCGCTTCCGGCCTTCGTGGACGACGACGGAACGGGCTCCGTGATCAACCGCGGCGTGCCCGTAACGCAGGTTGCGGGGAAGACCGTGACCACGGTCCTCGACCTCATTCTCGCCCAGTACGGTGTGGGCCGCGACGGTCTGCCGGGCGACTGGGCCACCGGCTACGACGATGTCAACACCGCCTACACCCCGGCGTGGCAGGAGGCCGTGACTTCGGTTCCGGCGGAGGCCGTGATCCGGGTGGCCCGGGAATTCGCGACCAACGCCGTCAAGTCGGGCGGCCGGTCCATGATCATCCTGGGCGCCGGCATCTGCCAGTGGTACCACGGAGATGCCACCTACCGGGCGATCCTCGCGCTGCTCATGCTGTGCGGCTGCCAAGGCCGCAACGGCGGCGGCTGGGCGCACTACGTCGGCCAGGAGAAGGCACGCCCCATCACCGGCTGGGCCACCATGGCCTCCGCCGGTGACTGGTCGCGTCCGCCGCGCTTCATGATCGGCACCGCGTTCTGGTACATGCACACCGACCAGTTCCGGCAGGACGGTCACTCCTCCGCGTCCCTGCAGTCCCCGCTGGCCGAAGGCCACCTGGACGGGATGCACACCGCGGACGTGGTCGCCAAGTCCACGCGCCTGGGGTGGATGCCGTTCTACCCGCAGTTCTTCGAGAACCCGCTGGAGGTCGCCGAGCAGGCCGCGGCCGCCGTCGCTGCGGGTGAGGCCGAGGACGAGGCAACCTGGATCGCCGCGCAGCTCAAGGCCGGCAACCTGCGCTTCGCCGTCGAAGACCCCGACGACGCCCGCAACTGGCCGCGGACCCTGGTGCTGTGGCGCTCGAACCTGCTCGGGTCCTCCGCAAAGGGCGAGGAGTACTTCCTCAAGCACCTGCTGGGCACCCAGAACAACGTGCTCGGTGAGGACCACGTCCACTCCAAGCCGAAGGAAGTCGCCTGGCACGACGAGGCCCCGGAGGGCAAGCTCGACCTGTTGGTCTCGGCGGACTTCCGCATGACCTCCTCGACCCTGCTCTCAGACGTCGTGTTCCCGGCCGCCACCTGGTACGAGAAGCACGACCTCTCCTCCACGGACATGCACCCCTATGTGCACGCCTTCACCCCGGCGATCAACCCGCCGTGGGAGGCCAAGACCGACTGGGAGATGTTCCGGCTGCTCTCCGACGAGGTCGGCCGTCTGTCCAAGGGCAAGCTGGACACCCGCAAGGACCTGGTGGCCACGGCGTTGACCCACGACACCCCGGGTGAGATCGGTCAGCCCGGCGGTCACGCCCCGGACTGGAAGAACACCGACCTGCCCGCGATCCCGGGCAAGAACATGCCCGCCTTCAAGGTGGTCGAACGCGATTACACCGCGATCGGTGAGAAGTTCGTGGCGATCGGCCCGCTGGCCGACAAGTTGGGGCTGACCACCAAGAACATCACGTTCGACGTCGGGCACGAGACGGAGCGGCTCGCGCGTCAACACGGCGTCTTTGACTCGGGCGCCGCCGCCGGTCGCCCCGCGATCGATTCGGACTCCAGGATGGCCGAAGCGATCCTGACGCTGTCCGGCACGACCAACGGTGAACTCGCGGTCCAGGGCTTCAAGAAGCTCGAGAAGCGCGTGGGCAAGCAACTGCACGACCTGGCACTGGGCTCGGAGGAGAAGCGCATCAGCTTCAAGGACACTCAGGCCGCACCGGTTCCGGTCATCACCTCACCCGAGTGGTCCGGTTCGGAGACCGGTGGTCGTCGCTACGCACCCTTCACGGTCAACATCGAACGCCTCAAGCCGTTCCACACGCTGACCGGGCGCATGCACTTCTTCCTCGACCACGACTGGATGAAGGACATGGGCGAGATGCTCCCCACCTACCGGCCGCCGTTGAACATGAGTGCGCTGTTCGGTGAACCCCGGCTGGGGGAGCGCGGGAACCTCTCGATCTCCGTGCGCTACCTGACCCCGCACAACAAGTGGTCGATCCACTCGGAGTACCAGGACAACCTGTTCATGCTCTCGCTCTCCCGCGGCGGCACCAGCGTGTGGATGTCCCCGCAGGACGCCGAACTGATCGAGGCCAAGGACAACGACTGGGTCGAGTGCGTGAACACCAACGGCGTGTTCGTGGGACGTGCCATCGTCTCCCACCGCATGCCCGCCGGCGTCGTCTACGTCCACCACGCCCAGGAACGGACCATCGACGTCCCCAAGTCGGAAGCGACAGGTCGCCGCGGTGGCATCCACAACTCGGTGACCCGAATCCTGCTCAAACCCACCCACATGATCGGCGGATACGCCCAGCAGTCGTGGGCGTTCAACTACCACGGCCCCACGGGTAACCAGCGCGACATCGTCTCCGTGGTCCGCAAGCGCTCCCAGGAGGTTCAGTACTAATGCGTGTCATGGCCCAGACCGCCATGGTGATGACGCTCGACAAGTGCATCGGGTGCCACACCTGTTCGGTGACGTGTAAGCAAGCCTGGACCAACCGTGCCGGTACGGAGTACGTGTGGTTCAACAACGTGGAGACCCGTCCCGGCCAGGGTTACCCGCGCCGGTACGAGGACCAGGAGAAGTGGCGCGGTGGTTGGACGCTGAACAAGCGCGGCAACCTCCAGCTCAAGTCGGGCAACCGCCTGCAGAAGCTCTTCGGGATCTTCGCCTCCCCGGTCCAGCCGGAGCTCGACGACTACTACGAGCCGTGGACCTACGACTACGAGAACCTGGTGGCCTCCCCGGCGACCGACGACTTCCCGGTGGCCCGGCCCAAGTCGTTGATCACGGGCAAGGACACCAAGGTCGAATGGTCCGCCAACTGGGACGACGACCTGGGCGGCACCGCGAACACGGACGAGAAGGACCCGATCCTTCAGAAGATTCGTGAGCAGTCGGAAGAACAGATCCGTCTTGAGTTCGAGAAGACGTTCATGTTCTACCTGCCCCGCATCTGCGAGCACTGCCTGAACCCGTCCTGCATGGCCTCCTGCCCGTCCGGCGCGATCTACAAGCGCTCGGAGGACGGCATCGTGCTGGTGGACCAGGACCGCTGCCGCGGCTGGCGCCAGTGCATCACCGGCTGCCCGTACAAGAAGATTTACTACAACCACAAGTCGGGCAAGGCCGAGAAGTGCACGTTCTGCTACCCGCGCGTGGAGGTGGGCATCCCCACCGTGTGCGCGGAGACCTGCGTGGGCCGCATGCGCTACATCGGCATCTTCCTCTACGACGCCGACCGCGTCACCGAGGCCGCAGCGACCCCTGACGAGAAGGACCTCTACGAGGCCCAGTTGGACATCCTCCTGGACCCCAACGATCCCGAGGTCATCCGCCAGGCCCGCGCCGACGGGATCGCGGAGGACTGGCTGGAAGCCGCCCGCAAGTCCCCGGTCTACGCCATGGCCAAGGAACTGCGCGTGGCCCTGCCGCTGCACCCCGAGTACCGCACCATGCCCATGGTCTGGTACGTCCCGCCGCTGTCACCGATCGTGGACCTGCTGCGCGACCAGGGGCACGACGGCGAGAACCCGGACGTGCTCTTCGGCGCCATCGACTCCCTGCGCATTCCGGTCGAGTACCTGGCCGAACTGTTCACCGCGGGGGACACGGAGGTGGTGACCAACGTGCTCCGCAAGCTGGCCGCCATGCGTTCCTACATGCGTGACCTCACGTTGGGCAACGAGCCGGACGAATCCATCGCCGAAGCCGTGGGCATGACCGGCAGCCAGATCCAGCAGATGTACCGGCTCATGGCCATCGCCAAGTACGACGAGCGTTACGTCATCCCTACCGCGCACCTGGAAGAGGCGCACGGACTCGAGGAGATGGGCTGTTCCCTGGACGTCGACGGCGGCCCGGGCATGGGCCAGATGGGCGGGCTCGGTGAAGCATCCGGGCGCCCGACCCCCGTGGCGATCGAGAACTTCAACGCCTTGCGCGCTCGCCAGACCAGCGAGGACCCCACGGGTAATTCGCAGTTGGCCGGGCGGGTCAACCTGCTCAACTGGGACGGCCAGGGCAACCCCGACGGCTTGTTCCCCGCCGAACAGGGTGGCCAGGGAGATGCGGGCGGACGCCGATGAGCCGCCTTGCGCGACTGTTCGGACTGGCCAAGAAGGGCACGGTCGAAGCCGAGCCCTGGGAGGACAGCGATCCCGGGCGCTCGGCCGTGGTGCGGCAGGCCGCCGCGTTGCTGCTCGGGTACCCGGACCAGGAACTCATCGACCAACTCCCTGCCATCCGGCAGGCGTTGACGGAGGTCGGTGCGGACGCGGAGGCCATCGATCCGCTGATCGAGTGGCTCGCCTCGCGGCCCCTGGCCGACGTACAGGGCGACTACGTCCAGGAGTTCGATCTCTCCCGGCGCCACCCCCTGCACCTGACGTACTGGACGGACGGGGACACCCGGCGTCGTGGGGAAGCGTTGCTGGCCTTCAAGCAGATGTACCGGGAGAACGGACGGGAGCTGGATGATTCCGAGCTGCCCGACCACCTGCCGGTGGTCCTGGAGTTCGCTGCGCTGGTCAACCCCGAGGACGGCGCCCAGCTGCTGCAGCGCTACCGTCCGTCACTCGAACTGCTGAGGCTGGCCCTTCGGGACGACGACCTTCCTCAGGTTGGTGTGATCGAGCTGGTGTGCTCCACCCTTCCGGGTGCCTCACCGGAGGACCGGGACGCCGTCATGAAGATGGCCGGTTACGGTCCGCCCACCGAAACCGTGGGGCTGCAGCCCTTCGACCCCCGGCTGTTGCCGGTGGTCGACGGTGCACAGTCCGCGGGTCTGTCCGCATCACCGGGGCACGGGGCGGAGGCCTCGAGTCCCGATGTCTTGCCACGTCGTTCCGAGGCCGTTGCCTCGCCTAGCTCAAGGGGATCCGCATGAGTTCCGTCGTCGACATCCTGCTGTGGGGTGTGCTGCCCTACGTGGTGCTGCTGGTGGTGATCGGCGGGACCATCTGGCGCTACAAGTACGACCAGTTCGGCTGGACCACCCGGTCCTCCCAGCTCTACGAGTCCCGGTTGCTGCGGATCGGTTCCCCGCTGTTCCACTTCGGCATCCTGGCCGTGCTCGTCGGACACATCGTGGGTCTGATCATTCCCAAGTCCTGGACGGACGCCGTGGGCATGAGCGAACACCTGTACCACATCGTCGCGTTGTCCACCGGTACGTTCGCGGGCATCGGCACCTTCGTGGGCCTGGCCCTGCTGATCTACCGGCGCCGTAAGACCGGCCCCGTGTTCATGGCGACCACCAACAACGACAAGATGATGTACTTCATGCTGGTGGTCACTCTGATCGCGGGCCTGGCCACCACGATCATCTCGGTGTTCGACCACAGCGTCCCCAACTACCGTGAGACCGTCTCCCCGTGGTTCCGTTCGATCTGGATCCTCCAGCCCGACGTCGGTGCCATGGCTGCCGCGGGGCTCTCCTTCAAGGTGCACGTGCTCTTCGCCTTCGCCTTGTTCATGGCTTGGCCGTTCACCCGCCTGGTGCACGCGTTCACCGCGCCCCTGCACTACCTGTTCCGGCCCTACATCGTCTACCGATCCCGCGACCGCGTGACCCGCTCCGGTTCCGTCCCGGTGCGTCGTGGCTGGGACCCGGTCGGCACGCAGGATCGCGATCGCGGCGTTCGCCGCGGTGGCTCCACTCGGCGCGAAAAAGCCCCTTCGGGCCGATAACCAGCTCTCCAATCCGCCATGCAGGGTCACCAAGTCCTGACGGCACCGCTTCAAAGGAGCACTACCAGAATGTCTGCAACTCAGACTGACGACGCCCTCGCGGCGGAATTGAAGTCCGGTCAGCTGCGCAACCTGCTGCTGGCCACCCTGGCGTCGACCATGGGTTTCTGGGCCTGGACAATCATCGGCCCGCTGTCCAAGACCTACGCGGCCAACATGGATCTGGGGGCAGGCCAGACCTCGATCCTGGTTGCCATGCCGATCCTGGTCGGTTCCGTCGCGCGCGTCCCCGTGGGTGCGTTGACCGACCGCTACGGCGGACGGGTCATGTTCACGCTCATCCTGGGCATTGCCGCCCCGCTGGTTCTGCTGACTGCGTTCGTGGGTCAGATGAACAACTTCGGACTGCTGGTGTTCGTGTCCTTCTTCCTGGGCATTGCCGGCACGGTCTTCGCGATCGGCATCCCGTTCTCCTCGTCCTGGTACGAAGCGCACCGCAAGGGCTTCGCCACGGGCGTGTTCGGTGCGGGCATGGTGGGCACCGCGGTGTCCGCCTTCTTCACCCCGCGCCTGGTCGCCGCGCTCGGCTACATGGGTGCCCACGTGCTGATCGCGGCACTGGTAGCCCTCATGGCCGTGATCTGCTGGCTGGGTCTGCGCGAATCTCCCACGCGTCGCGGCGTTGAGCACACCCCGATCATGCCGAAGCTCAAGGACGCCTTCGCGCTCAAGGAGACCTGGCTGCTGTGCTTCATGTACGCCATCGTCTTCGGTGCTTTCGTGGCCTTCTCGAACTACCTGCCGACCTACCTGGCCAACGTCTACGAATTCGACCCCACGGCCGCCGGTACCCGGACCGCAGGGTTCGCCGCCGCCGCCGTCGTGGCCCGCCCGATCGGTGGCACCGTTGCGGACAAGATCGGCCCCAAGATCGTGTCCATCACGTCCTACGTGGGTGCCGCTGTGCTGGCCATCGTGGTGGCTTTCCAGCCGTCGGCCGAGCACGTCTACGGTCCGATCTTCATCCTGATGGCGCTGTTCCTGGGCCTGGGAACTGGCGGCGTGTTCGCCTGGGTGGCCCGTGCTTCCGAGCCGCGCACGGTGGGTACCGTGTCCGGCATCATCGCCGCAGCCGGGGGCCTGGGCGGTTACTTCCCGCCGCTGGTCATGGGCGCCACCTACAACGAGGCCCAGAACTCCTACTTCGTGGGGCTGACCTTGCTGGCGGTGTTCTGCGCCCTGGGTCTGGTGACCTGTTTCATCCTGCGCAACGGCGGCAAGGTGGACGACCGCACCGCTGCGACTGCCTAGTCCGGCGTTCTAGGGTTGTGGGCGGGTGTTCGGAACTCGAACGCCCGCCCACAGTCTTTGTCCGGGCGGACCTTCTGCCACTCACGACCGCGGTTCGCCACGCGCTACCGCACCTCACCATTCGGGAGACCCCTTGCCACACGAAGACCCGGCCGCACCGAAGGGCCTGAGCCACGTCCGCGAGGACGGCTCGGCGCACATGGTGGATGTCTCGCACAAGGCCGAGACCACCCGGGAGGCCACCGCCGTGGCTCACCTGCAAACCCGCCCCGACGTCGTCGAGATGATCTTCACCGCAGACCTTCCCAAGGGCGATGCGCTGCCCGTGGCCAGGGTCGCGGGGATCATGGCCGCCAAGAAGACCCCCGAACTGATCCCACTGTGCCATCCACTGCCGATCAGCAAGGTCACGGTGGACTTCGAGCGCCTGGCGTCAGGGGTGAAGATCACTGCAATGGTGCGGACCCGCGGGGCCACGGGTGTGGAGATGGAGGCCCTGACCGCCGTCAACGTGGCAGCGCTGACCGTCTACGACATGATCAAAGCGGTCGACAAGCTCGCTGAAATCACAGACATCAAGGTGCTGGCCAAGTCCGGCGGGAAATCCGGGGACTGGCAGCGGGAGGACACATGAGCGACCAACCATTCGATCAGACTCAGCAACCTCCCGTCCACGGGGGTGCTTCCGGAGAGCCTCGCCGCGAGCACGACGCGAGGCACACTGCGGAGATCTCCGGAACGTACCGCGCCGTGGTCCTCGTGGCCTCCACCCGGGCGGCCGCGGGCACGTATCCGGACAAGTCCGGGCCCACCGCCGTCACGTTGATCCGTGAGGCGGGACACGAGTGCTCGGATCCCGTCGTGGTGGCCGACGGTGAGCCCTTGCGCGCCGAACTCGACCACCACCTGCGGGGGCTGCCGGTCGCGCAACGCCCGGACCTGTTGATCGTCTCCGGAGGCACCGGTCTGATGCCCGACGACGTCACCCCGGAGCTGACGCGCGAGTACCTGGACCGTGAGCTGCCCGGAGTGGTGCACGCGATCTGGGACGCGGGCCTGCGCAACACCCACACGGCCGTGCTCTCCCGGGGCGCGGTTGGGGTGTCGGGGCGGACGCTCGTGGCGAACCTGCCTGGTTCCCGCGGGGGAGTCAAAGACGGCGTCGGCGTGATCCTGCCGCTGTTGGACCACGTCTTCCAGCAGCTCAACGGACACCGGGACGCGGGGCATCAGGCACCGAGTGCCGCTGATGATCGGGTCGACGCCGATGCCGAGCGAACTGAGCCGGCCGCGGGGTATCAACCCAGCGGTGTCCAAGGCGACCATCCGGTGGACCGGGCGCCGTCCGTCGTCGTCACCGCCCGCGTCACGGACAATCGACTGGATGCCGCGGAGGTACAGGCGGCCGCAGCCTCCCGGACCACGGGCGCCGTGGTGGGCTTCAGCGGGCTGGTCCGTGACCACGACGGCGGCCGGCCGGTGACCGAACTCGACTACACCGCCCACCCGACCGCGCAGAACGTGCTCCTGCGGGTGTGTGAAGAACTCGCCCAGGAGCACACGGGGGTGCGGATCGTGGCCGAACACCGGACCGGGCGACTGCGCGTGGGGGATTCGGCGATGGAGGTGGCCGTGGCGGCCTCACACCGCAAGCGCGCCTTCGAGGTGTGTGACGCGCTGGTGGACCGGATCAAGCAGAGGGTGCCGATCTGGAAGGAACAGCACCTGGGCGACGGCTCCAAGGAATGGGTGAACCTGTGAAACTCCCGCCGCTGGTCGAACCCGGGCCCGCGCTGACGCTCGAGCAGGTGCAGCGCTACGCACGGAACTTGCGCGTGCCTGCGATCGGCGAGGACGGGCAACGTCGGCTCCGGGCCGCCCGGGTGCTGTGCCTGGGGGCTGGAGGCCTGGGTTCCCCCGCGATCCTGTACCTGGCCGCCGCCGGGGTGGGCACCTTGGGCATCGTGGACGACGACCGGGTGGAGATCTCCAACCTGCAACGTCAGGTCATCCACGGGAACGCCGCCGTGGGTGAGCCCAAGGTCGGGTCCGCGGCCGCTCGGGTGCGGGACCTGAATCCCGATGTGCGCGTGGTGGGGCACACGGAGCGGCTCACTGCCGCCAATGCGGTGGAGCTGGTCTCCGGCTACGACCTGGTCCTCGACGGTTCGGACACCTTCGAAACGCGCTACGTGCTCTCGGACGCCTGCTCGGTGACCGGAGTGCCGCACGTGTGGGGGTCGATCCTGCGCTTCGATGGGCAGTTCTCCGTGTTCTGGTCGACCCACGGGCCGACCTATCGCGACCTGCATCCCGTGCCACCGGCACCGGGGTCCGTGCCGAACTGCGCCGAGGCCGGGGTTCTCGGCGCACTGCCCGGCGTGATCGGTTCGGCCATGGCGCTCGAGGCCATGAAGGTGATCATGGGCGCGGGGGAGCCGCTGGTCGGCCGCGTGACCACGTACGACGCGCTGGACGGGACCTGGGCCACGATTCCGCTGGTGCGGTCGCAGCCGCCGGTGAGTTCGATGCATCCGTTCGGGGTCTTCGACCGGGACGGATACGGGGCGGAGGGTTCCGGGGCTGCCTGCGCGGTGCCTGACCCGGAATCGGGTTCGGAGGGCGAGGACCTGGACACCGTCGGCGTCTTGGAATTACAAGAAATGCTGGCGGCACGGGAACGCGGGGACCGCGACTTCGTGCTGATCGACGTCCGCGAGCCGTGGGAGAACCAGCTGTCCGCCATTCCCGGGTCGGTCCTGGTGCCGTTGGGGGAGTTCCGCTCGGGGGCTGCCTTCGACCGGCTGGGCGAGGCTGCGGAAGTGGTGTTGCACTGCCAGGGTGGGGTGCGCTCCGCGGAAGCCCTCGGCCTCCTTCGCAACGACGACGCCGAAGCCCACCGGAACCGGCGCGTCAAGCATCTGGGCGGTGGGATCACTGCCTGGCTGGACGGGCAGTCGCGCACGGTCTGAGACGGGGCGCCCGGACTCTGCCCGCGTCATCCCGTGACGAGGGCAGAGTCCGGAACATCGTGTCGGGCTGTTCACCTCCTTGTCAGGCCGGGGTGTCATCATGGCCCCGACCATGGGCGCATTGCAGATGTGGGGAGGCCACCAGATGGATGCTCGTCAAGCCGACGCTGGGTTCGCCGACCCAGGTGACTACGACTTCGCCGTCGTCCATCTGACCGACACCCAGTACATCGCCGAGGGCGCCGCCGATGCGACAGACCCCGAGCGTCAGGCACGTTTCCGGGCTGCGCAAGATGCCATCGGGCGGTGGGTCGCGGAGAACGCGGGGCCGCGAAAGATCGTGTACCTGGCCCACACGGGTGACCTGGTCGAGAACTGGTGCTGGTTCTGGAACCGGCGTTCCACCGCGCGAGCCGAGTTCAAGGAGGCCAGGCGCCTGATCAAGACGGTCGAGGCAGCGGGGGTCCCGGTCGGGGTGTTGCCGGGGAACCACGACAACCGCTGGGGTTCTGACGAAGGGCACGGGTCGCCGGAGCTGACCATGTTCAACCGGTTCTTCGGCCCCCCTCGAAGTGCCGTTGCGGCCCGCAAGTGGCGGCCTTCCGCCGGCGATTTGCCGGTCCAGGCGCATTACGGCGGCCCATGGCGCCCGCTGGACAACAGCTGCCACGTCGACCTGGTGGACGTCGGGGAACTGCGGTTGGTCTTCCTCCACCTCGGCTACGGGGTCCGGGACGAACACGTCTCGTGGGCCAACAGAATGCTCGAACGCCATGCGGACCGGGACGCGGTGATCTGTACGCACCACTACCTCGACCTGGGGACGAACCCTGACGGCTCCGGGGCGCAATTCGGGGGTCCCGGGAGCTATGGGGCGGACGACGGGGAGAAGATCCACCGGGAGATCGTGTCCCGTAACGCGAACGTGGTCATGGTCCTCTGTGGCCACGTCTCAGGCACGGGGTGGGTCCTGGAGACCGAAGGCGGACACCGGGTCACCAGCGTGTTGGCGGACTACCAGGCGCATCGCCTGCCGGACGAGCAGTTTCCCGCGGGGTACGAAGAACCGGACGGTGACAAGCGCACGGGTTTCTTGCGGCTCCTGCAGTTCCGGGTTGCCGACGGATCGGTTCGGATCACCACCTACTCTCCCGTCCTGGACAGTTTCGCACCGGCCGACTACGCGCCGCAGGTCCAGGTGGATGCCATGCGATCGGGAGGGAGAGCGGCCGCCGTTCCCCCTGAGCAGTGGGTGAACCCCGACCACCTGATCCTCCCCGTGGACCTCCGATCCCACTTGATGAGGAACGACGGGCTTCCGCACGAGGGTGGGGCTACGGGCAGTCCGGGAGTTCATACGGGCGGTACTGCGGACACCACGGGGCGAGCTGTCCCGGACCCCTGGGGGACGGCCCTCACGTTGGCCGGTGCCGTGGGTGCCGCCGTCGTGGGGCGTTGGATGGTCAAACGGCGGTAGGGGCAGGCAGCGGTTGGTATCAGGTGCCGCGTGCGGGGACGCCAATTCCTGCAGGAGATAGACCAGCCGGGTCAGGTCGTCGACCTGCTGTCGCACGTCCGGTGCAGCGGTCCCGGGGGAGATGGTGACCTCGTATCGAGTGAACTCCGTGGATTCAACGGACCCATCGGCACCGTGTTGCTGAAGACAGCGAACGGCGACGTCCGCACCTGTCGTGCTCCATCCGGCCTTCGTGGTGAGGGTGGCCGAGTCTCCCTCCTGTGAAACGGACTTCAGCTGGAGCCGCGGATGGACCTCGGTCGCCTGCATCAAGACGGACTCCAGGTTCACAGGGGTCAATCCCGGGACCTCTCCGGTCCAGCGGTGAGAATCACCATCCTGTTCGAGGTCCATCGGAGCCGGTTCACCCGGGCCCACCGGGGCCGGGAGTTTCCAAAAGACGACAAGCATTGCCAGCATCACGCCCAGCCCCACCAGGGCGCCGATCTGCTCGGCATCCCAGATCCAACCGGCCAAGCTCCTGAAGGCGAACACCACGAAAAGCGTCAGCACAGGCCATGCTCCGGCGAGCGTGATCAACGTCGTGCGGCGCTTCCAAGCGCGAGGTGGGCGAAAGCGCCCCTGATGTGGCTCCCCGCGTACCGTCACAGTCGTCCTGTCCTGACCGGCATGGGCAAGGAACCTGTCCGGAGCCGCGCGAGGCACTGGAGGGCCAGGACGAACTCGGCTGCATCGTGTGCGGCAGCCCTGAAGTCGAGGATTGCAGTGGGCACGAGCGGGTCGACCGTCACCGTCACGTCCTGGCCGCCACTTCCCGCGGGTACGCGGATGGTCACGATTCGTCCGTAGCCGTGAAGGTACGACTCGGGGACCCAGCGGAACACCGCCAAACTGGACCGCGAATGGCGGTGGTCCCGGGTCAAACGTGGTGCCACCTCGGTGAGTGCCTCCGCGAAGGAATCCAGTGAATTGCGGTCAAGGCCGTCGACCACACCCGACCACTCGGCGTGCCCCAATTCGCTGGGAATCTCCTTGGCAAGGGCCCGCCGCCGCTGTCCCCGGGTGCTGCGGGCACGTGTCATCTTGGCCACCGTGTCGTACACCATGACGGCAACCACGATGGCAACACAGGCCCGTCCCACCAGTTCCGGAACGGGAACAAAGTCCGTAAAAACCAGAGGAATGAAGAACAACACAAAGCCGACAATCAGCAGCACGGGACGCCATCGCTGCCACCCGGTGACCGGGACCGGTAGCGGGAAGTCGTCGTTCGGTTCCTTGCCCATCGGTCCTGCACCTCCACGCAGTCGGCTGATCGGCTCATGACTCATTTCACGTTAACGGTCCGTCGCACCTTGTCACGACAGTCGTCATCGAATTGTTGTCGCGATGCTGACGGCCACGGAGGCACGTCGTGGGCTCGGGCAGCACCCGTTCCGAATGGGTGGGTGACGGAGCGCATGCCCGTCGTCGTGGGCAATCACGGGGAAGGGCCCGGGGCCGCGGGTACGCTGTGGTGGGCCCCGATCGCGGGGTACCCACAGGCCGTCCGCGTGCCGAATCACCACGGCGCGCGGGTCATCTCGTGATCGACCCCCAGGAACCCCGCCGCAGGAGGCCCGTTTGTCCGCGTCCGTTCGCACCACCCGCGCCGAAGGCGAGAGCACAGGCCGGTGGCTGGTTCCGCACGTGCCCGGGACCGGGCCTGCTTGGGCCAAGGCACTCGCCTACGTGGCACTGGTGGCCGCGCTGGTCTGGGCCGTCAAGCTGGTGTTCGAGGGTTCCCTGGACCTCATGGTCTACAACATGGGCGCCCAGTGGGTTGCCCACCCGAACACGCGCCAGGAGCCGCTGTACGACCTGGCCTTCCCCGTCCCGTGGGGCGGGCCGGACACCCTGCCGTTCACGTATCCACCGTTCGCGGCGCTGCTCTTCGGACTGCTGGCCTGGATCCCGTTCGGCATCACCCAGTACCTGCTGCTGGTTCTCGACGTCGTCGTCGGGGCCCTGTTGGCCGGGGCGCTGATCTCCTACGCCAACCGCAAGGGTCGCCCCATCCCGTTGACCGGTTACCTGGGCAGCCGTGCCATGTGGGCGCTGGTGCTGGCGGTGATCCTGTTCTGCGGGCCCTGGATCCGAACGATCTCCCTGGGGCAGGTCAACATCCTGCTGTTCGGCCTGATCTTCCTGGACCTTGTGCGGCGCACCGACGGCACGGGTTCGGGCCTGGAACGCGCGACGGCGTTCATTCCCCGCGGTGTGCTGATCGGCCTGGCGGCGGGCATCAAGTTGACGCCGCTGGCCTTCGGCCTGATCTTCCTGATGCAGAAGCAGTTCAAGGCCATCATCGCCATGGGGTTCGCGTTCGCCGCCACCGTCGGAATCGGCTTCCTGGTCATCTTCAACGACTCGATGCAGTTCTGGACGGAGTCCGTGTCCGCTTCGGATCGCGTCGGTTCCATCAAGTACATCGACAACACGGCGTTGACCGGCATCATCATCAAGAACTGGCTGCCGGAGTCCGTGGTGGACCCCATCCGTTATCCGCTGGTCCTGATCATGATCGCTTTGGTGGCCGTCGCCCTCGTGTACCTGACGCGCAGAGGGATGATCCTATCGGCGATTTCCATGAATGCCCTGGTCATGCTGTTCATGTCACCCATCTCCTGGTCGCACCACCAGGTCTATTTCCCGGTCATCGCCGCCGCCCTGTGGGTCGAGGCCTTCCCCCGTCTGTTCCACGGAACCGTGCGCACCGTGGCTGCTGTGCTGACGTGGATCTGGCTGATCGGCGCCTACATCGGGCCCATGCGCGGGCTGTACCTGACGGACCGGGTGGGCGTCCACCTGCACGTCGCGGAGACCATCTGGGTGTTCCCGTACCTGGTCCTCTTCGTGCTGCTGCTGCTCTGGGCGTCCGTCGTCATCCGCGACGGACGCCGCGAAGCACGCGCATAACCCCTTCCGGACAGCACCCCCGGACAGCGCTGAACCCTCGCGAAACTCGCGCATCAGGCGTTGATGCGCGAGTTTCGCGAGGGTTCAGCGCTGGGTGAAGCGGGTGATCAGATCACTCGGCGTCCAGGTCCTTCTCGACCAGGGCGGCGATCTTCTCCACGGCGTCGGCGTTCTCGGAGCTGACCTCGACCTCGGTGCCCTTCTCCGCCCCCAGGGCCATGATCAGCAGGGAGGAGGATGCGTCAGCGGGCTCCTCGTCGGGATCGTTGACCAGGCCGATCAGGATCTCGTCGTCGAACTCGCCTGCTGCCTCCGCGATGATCGCGGCGGGGCGGGCGTGCAGACCGACTGCGGAACCGACGACAACCTTCTTGCTGGGCATGTTTCCTCCTGTGGATTGCAACTTGCTGGGTAGCTGTACGCTGTGGCGAGACTACCGCCACGCGCCTGTGAAACCGGTACCAGTGTTGCAGCCGGTGGCCGACTGGGCCATTTTGTGGCCGGAACAGTCCGCTACGTGACGTGGCCCCGCCGGTCCATTCGGATCGGTGGGGCCACGTGGGTGGAGAGGCGCTGTGGAAACGGTGCCTATCCGGCTGCGTTCGTCAGGCGGCCACGGAGGCTGCGGTCGGCGCGTTCTCCGACTCTGCTTCGCGCTGTGCCTTGGCCATGAGCGACTTCTGGCGCTGGCCCTTGAGGACGGTCACGATCGCCGCAGCGACGACGACGCCGGCCACCAGTGCGATCAGGAAGCCCCAGGGGTTGCCCATGGCGGGAACCACGAAGATGCCACCGTGCGGGGCGTTGAGCGTGACGTTCAGGGCCATGGTCAGGGCACCGGTCACGGCACCGCCGGCCATCATCGACGGGATCACGCGGAGCGGGTCCGCCGCGGCGAAGGGGATGGCACCCTCGGAGATGAAGGAAGCACCCAGCAGCCACGCGGTGCGGCCGTTCTCGCGCTCGGCCTCCGAGTACAGCTTGCCCCGAACAGTGGTGGACAGCGCCATGGCCAGCGGCGGAACCATGCCCGCAGCCATGACGGTGGCCATGATGCCCATCGCGGCGTCGGTGCCCTGTGCCAGGCCGGCCGTGGCGAACAGGTAGGCCGCCTTGTTGACCGGGCCACCCAGGTCGAAGCACATCATGAGGCCCAGGATGATGCCCAGCAGAATGGCCGAGGTGCCGGTCATGGAGTTCAGGCCGTCCTGCAGCCAGGTCATGAGGTTGGCCAGGGGCTTGCCCAGCAGGAGGTACATGAGCAGGCCGACCAGGGTGGTCGTGACCAGCGGGATGATGACCACGGGCATGAGGCCCGCCAACCAACGCGGCACCTTGATCGCGGCGATCGCCATGGCGATCAGACCGGCCACCAGGCCGGTAACCAGACCACCGATGAACCCGGCGCCCACGGCGACGGCGATGGCGCCGCCCACGAAGCCCGGTGCGATACCGGGTCGACCGGCAAGCGCATAGGCGATGTAGCCGGACAGCGCCGGGACCAGGAAGCCCATGGCCAGACCACCCACGGTGAAGAACACCGAGCCCAGGTAGAGCCACAGTCCGCCGTCAGCCGGCAGGTTGAACAGCGAGTTCTCGGCCATGACCGTCTCCGCGACCTCGGCCACGCGCTCGGCACCACCCAGCGCGAAGCCAAGGGCGATCAACAGACCACCCGCGGCCACGAACGGGATCATGTAGGACACACCGGTCATGAGCGCCTGCTGGATGCGGCGTCCCCAGGACTGGCCCTCCGAGGAACCGGAGCCTTCGCCACCGCCGGAACCACCGCCACCGGCGATCCGGTGACCGTTGGGGTTGTCGGCGGCTGCCAGCGCCTTGGTGATCAGCCCTTCGGGATCGGAGACGCCGACGTTGACGCCCGCTTCCACGCCGGGCTTGCCCGCGAAGCGCTCGCGGTCACGGACGCCCACACCGACGGCGAACACCACGGCGTCGGCGGCGTCGATCTGCTCCTGGGTCAACGCCGTGCCGCCGGAGGAGCCCTGGGTCTCGACCACGAGTTCGTGGCCCATTTCCTGCGCCTTTTGCTCCAGCGCCTCGGCGGCCATGTAGGTGTGCGCGATACCCGTGGGGCACGACGTCACGGCCACCAGACGGCGCTTGCCGGAACCGGAAGTACCAGCGGAAGCACCGGCCGCGGCAGCACCGGCACCCGCGCCAGCTGCCCCGGCAGCGGTGGCACCAGCGGCAGTGGAGCCGGAGGCGCCCCCGGAAGTGGCGGCGTCGCCGGAACCTGCGCCGGTCTGCTTGGGAGCCAGCACCTCTTCGACGATCGCCACGACCTCCTCGGCCGTCTGGGCCTCACGCAGGGAGGACAGGAAGGTCTTGCGGGCCATGGCGCGGGCCAGCTTGGACAGGAGCTTGAGGTGTTCCTTGCCTTCGCCGTCGGCCGCGGCGATCAGGAAGATCAGGTCCGCGGGGCCGTCCTTGGCGCCGAAGTCGACGGGTTCGGCCAACCGGGCAAAGCCCAGGGAAGTGGTGTTGACGTGCGTGGAGCGGCAGTGAGGGATGCCGATGCCGCCGGGCTGACCCGTGGGGGACTGATCTTCACGGGCCAACGCGTCGGCCGCCAGGCCGTCGGCTGAGTCCGCGCGACCTGCTGCGGCCACGACGCCGGAGAGTTGAGTGATCACATCGTTCTTGTGAGCGCCCAGATTCTGATCGAGGACGACCAGCTCCGGGACGATCAGAGGTTGCTCTGACATCGAGGATTCCTTGCTCGGTGGGTTGTGGATGGTTACTTCTGGATCTGAAGGGCGGGTCAGTCGAGCGGGAGCTCGGTGACGCGCGTGCGTTGCAGGTCGACCTGCTCGGGGGCCGGGACGCCGGTGCCGGCCAGTGCGGTGGCGGCGGAGCCGTAGGCGACCGCGTGACGCAGACATTCGGCGGGTTCCAGGCCCTGGGTGAAGGCCAGCAGCAGACCGGCCAGGGAGGAATCTCCCGCGCCGACGGTGGACACGGGGGTGATGGGCGGCGGGTTGCCGACCCAGGCGCCGTCGGCGGTCACCAGGACCGCCCCCGCGGCTCCGAGCGTGGCCAGGACCGCACTCACCCCGCGATCCACGAGCTTCCGTGCTGCTTGAGCGGCGGGGAGGAAGTCCCCGTTCTCGGCGGCGGCTTCGATGGCGGGGCCGTCAGCGCCGACCAATTGCCCCAGTTCGAGTCCGTTGGGCTTCAACAGGCTCGGGGCAGCGGCTTCCAGGTCCTGGGCCAGCGCGATCAGGGGTGCATCGGAGGTGTCGACGGCGACCTCCAGGCCGGCCTGCTTCAACTCGGCAACCATGTCCGCGTACCAGGTCTCGGTCGGTCCCGGAGGCAGGGAGCCACAGAGGGCGACCCAGTCACCGGCACCGGCCGCAGCCAGGATCGCGTCCATACAGGCGCGCTGTGCGGCCTCGTCCAGCGGGGACCCCGGCTCGTTGATCTTCGTCGTCGTGCCGTCGGGCTCCGTGACCGTCAGGTTGGTGCGGGCACGCACGTCGGTCTCCACCAGGGCGAAGCCCACGCCCGCGTCCTTGACGGCCTGGACCAGGGGATCTCCATCGGGTGCCGGGAAGATCGCCGTGGTCGGGGCGTCGGCCAACGTCAATGCGCGGGACACGTTGATCCCCTTGCCGCCAGGCCCGTCGTCGACGGACACGATGCGGTTGACGCCGCCGCGTTCCAGGGCGACGGACAGATTCGCCGTGCGGTCGATGCTGGGGTTGGCGGTAAAAGTGATGATCATGCGATCACGACCTCGATTTCGTGGGCTTTCAGGGCTTGGGCCAGATGCCGAGGCGGCTGGGCATCCGTGATCAGGACATCGAGCTGCTCGAGTTCGGCGAACGTGCACATGTAGTTCGAATCGAACTTGGACGCGTCGGCCAGCAGGATGCATCGGCGGGAGCGGGTGGTCATGAGCCGCTTGACGGCGGCTTCCTCGACGTCCGGGGTGGTGAGACCGAAGTCCGCGGAGAGTCCGTTGGTGCCAAGGAACGCGACGTCCGCGGAGACCTGGCCGAGCATGGTCAGCGCCATGGCGCCCACCACCGTTTCCGTCACGTCGCGGATGACGCCGCCCAGCAGGTGCACGGACAGGCTGCGAGTGGTGGAGAGCTCCAGGCCGGTCCTCACGGAATCCGTGATCACCGTGAGTGGGCCGGCGGTGGGGTCTTGTTCGGAGCGCAGCGTGATCTCGGAACCCAGTGCGCCCGTGGTGGTCCCGCCGTCCAGGATGATGCTCCCGTGTGACTCGGGCAGATAGGCCATGGCGGCGCGGGCAATGGCGGCCTTTGCGTCCCCGCGGGTGGTCCGGCGCTCGCGGGCCGTGGATTCGATGGTGCCGAACGACGAACGAGGGATGGCACCGCCGTGCACCCGGTCCACCTGCCCGGAGCGGACCAGCACGTCAAGGTCACGTCGAATGGTCTCCGGCGCCACCGCGAACGTGACGGCCAGGTCCGCCACCGACACCCGACCACGAGCTGCGGTCAGTCGGACGATGGCCTGGCGGCGTTCCTTCGCGTACATGACGGGAACGGGAGGTTGCTCACGATCATGCTCGCCGATGCCCGGTCGGGCACCGGCCGGGACCTGGGTGGTCGACCCGGCATCGTTGCCGGCGTCGGACCCGGTGCGATCCGGACCGGATGAGGGATCAGGGGCACCGGGCGTGATCTCTGTTACGCCCATATGTGAATGATCATGCCCGAATCTGTTGCTTGTCAACCTTTGTTGTCGCCCGTTCCACGCGCCGCGTATCCTGAGGATTCCGCCACTGCCACGTGCGCAGGAGAACTCGAAGGCGAGGAGCACTCCCCATGTCTGTTGATGCCCGTTTCGATCCGGCGACTCCGGCTGGCGAATCCACCGACGCTGCCCCGGCACCTTTGCTGGGGATCGGCGTGGTTGCCGGAATCGCGGCCAGTCCGGCGCTTTGGGCCAGGCCACGGCCACAATTGCCGACCGACGGCCCGGTGGTTCCCGAAGCCGAACGCGACGAGCAGAAGGAACGTTTCGACGTCGCGGCGGCCACCGTGGCGGACCGTCTGAAGGGGCGTTCGGAGAAGGCCGAGGGCCACGCCGCCGAGGTTCTGGAGGCCACCGCAGCCCTGGTCACGGACAAGGGATGGCGCCGCGCCGTGGCCAAACACATCGATTCGGGCACCACCGCAGTTGTTGCCACCGTGCGTGCAACCGACACTTTTGTTGCCAAGTTCGAGAAGATCGGTGGGCTCATGGCCGAGCGCACCACGGACCTCAAGGACATCCGCGACCGTGTGGTCGCCGAACTGCGCGGCGAGCCCGAACCGGGTGTCCCGTCCCCGGAGGAGCCGGTGATTCTGCTCGCCGAGGACCTGGCCCCCGCTGACACCGCCGGCCTGGATCCGGAGCTGGTCCGCGGCATCGTGACGCAGCTGGGCGGCAAGACCAGCCACACCGCGATCATCGCGCGGCAGTTCGGCATCCCCTGCGTCGTGGGCGCGGGCTCGGCGCTCACCCAGATCCAGGACGGTTCCTTGATCCTGATCGACGGCGAGGCCGGTGAGATCGAGACCACCCCGGATCCGCTCAAGGCGGAGGCCCGTGCCAAGGAGTCCGCCGAGGTCCAGGCCAAGATCAGGTCCTGGACCGGCCCCGCCGTCACCGCTGACGGCACGCGGGTCCAACTGCTGGCCAACGTGCAGGACGGGGCCGGTGCCCGGACCGCCGCGGCAACCGGCCTGCCCGAGGGTGTCGGTCTGTTCCGTACGGAGCTCTGCTTCCTCTCCGCCCAGTCCGAACCTTCCGTGGAGACCCAGGCCGGGATCTACCGGGAGGTCTTCGAGGCCTTCCACGACCAGAAGGTCGTGGTCCGGACCCTGGACGCGGGTTCAGACAAGCCGCTGGCTTTCGCCACCATGCCGGACGAACCGAACCCCTCCCTGGGCGTGCGCGGCGTGCGCATCGCCTTCGACGAGCCCGGAGTCCTGGAACGCCAGCTGGACGCCGTCGCAGAAGCCGTCAAGGGCACCGGTGCCAAACCGTGGGTCATGGCCCCCATGATCGCCACCGTCGAGGAAGCGGAGTGGTACGGCAAGCTGTGCCGCGACCGCGGTCTGATCCCCGGCGTCATGATCGAGGTCCCGTCCGCGGCACTGCTCGGGGACGAACTGCTCAAGCACGTGGAGTTCTTCTCGATCGGCACGAACGATCTGACCCAGTACGCCATGGCCGCCGACCGCATGGCCTCGCAGCTTTCTCAGCTCACGGACCCCTGGCAGCCCGCCGTGCTCAAGCTCATCAAGATGGCAGCAGACGCCGGACAGCGCGCGGACAAGCCCGTGGGAGTGTGCGGTGAGGCCGCGGCCGACCCGCTGCTGGCCTGCGTGCTCGTGGGCCTCGGCGTGACCTCGCTGTCCGCTGCCGCACCGGCCCTGGCCGCCGTCGGCGTCCAGCTGGGTCAGGCGACGGACGAGCAGATCGCCCGCGCCGCCGAGGCCGCGGTGTCCGCACCGACCGCCCAGGCGGCCAGGGACTCTGCTTTCGACATCATCAAGGGCGGCAAGTGAGGGCGGTCTGAGGCACCCGTGACGCGTTCGACCCAGCGGCGCCGCGTACAGCGCATCCGCACCGACCAGGAAGGCCGCCTGTGGGAAAGTACCCGCGCGGACACCCTGGTGGGGGAGGAGCCGCTGGAGATCCGGCTCAACGGGGAGTCCTTCGCGGTCACCATGCGGACGCCCGGTCACGACTTCGCCATGGTCGCCGGGTTCCTGGTCTCCGAGGGCGTGCTGGGCTCCCAGTCCGAGATTCTGCGGATGGATTACCGCTCGGGCATCGACGCCGAAGGCATGCGTGACTACAACGTGGTCGACGTCCAACTGCCCCCGGAGGTCGCGGCCCGGGCGGATCGCGGTCGCCGGGAGGTCTACACGTCGTCGTCCTGCGGGGTGTGCGGCACGGCCTCGATGGACGGCGTCCTCAAGGTCTCCCCGTACGAGCCGCTCACGGACCCGCTCACGGTGGACCTTGCCACCGTCCTGGGGCTGCCCGACCGGCTGCGAGCCGAACAGCGGTTGTTCTCCTCGACCGGGGGCGTGCACGCGGCCGCATTGTTCCGGATGCCCGACGCCGGTGACGAGCCCGACGCCGGTGTGGGGCCCGGCCTCGTGGGCAGCGGGGAGCCCGAACTCCTGTGCGTCCGCGAGGACGTGGGGCGGCACAACGCCGTGGACAAGGTAGTCGGGTGGGCCCTCGAGCAGGACCTGCTGCCGTTGACCGGGACGGTCCTGCAGGTCTCGGCCAGAGCCTCCTTCGAACTGGTCCAGAAGGCCGTGATGGCGGGCATTCCCATGCTCTCGGCCGTCTCCGCCCCCTCCGCGCTGGCAGTGGACGTCGCGGATCGGACGGGACTGACGCTGGTGGGCTTCAACCGGGGCACGGGGGCGAACATCTACGCGGGCGGGCAACGGATCGACACATCCTGCGTGGGCGACTGAACGCGCCACTACAGTGTGACCATGCTGCCGTTCCTGCTGGTCTCCACCCGTCCCGAAGACACCATTGCGGACGAGGAACACGAGACCATGTGCCGCTTCGCGGGCCTGGAACCGAGCCAGCTCCACAGGCTGCGGCTCGAGCAGGGCGAAGAAGCCTCCCGTGAACTCGCGGCCCTGGACCTGAGCCGCTACTCGGGGGTCCTGGTGGGCGGTTCGCCCTTCAACACCTCCCTGCCGCAGGCCGAGAAGTCCGCCACTCAGGTCCGCGTCGAACTGTCCCTGGGCGAGCTGCTGGACCGCGTCATGGCGGACCGGATTCCGTTCTTCGGTGCCTGCTACGGCGTCGGGACCTTGGGCGTACATCAGGGTGGCATCGTGGACGGCACCTACGGGGAGGACGTCGGCGCCATCGAGGTCACGGTGACCGACGACGGCGCCCGGGACCCGCTGCTGGCCGCCCTGCCCCGGCGGTTCCACGCTTTCGTGGGACACAAGGAGGCGATTCGGGAGCTGCCGCCCAACGCCGTGCTGCTGGCCACGGGGGAGACCTGCCCCGTGCAGATGTTCCGGGTGGGCACGCACGCCTACGCCACACAGTTCCACCCCGAACTGGACGAACCCGCGCTGATCGGACGTATCGAGGCCTACAAGCACCACGGCTACTTCCGCCTGGAGGACGCCGAATCGGTGAAGCAACACGTCAAGGACGGCCCGAAGGTGCACGTCCCGTCCTTGCTCCTGCGGGAGTTCGTGCGAGTCTTCGCCCGGTAGCCCTTGGGCCGAGGTGCCGGTAATCGTTTCGGTAATCGTTCAAAGGGGTGATTCGGGTGTCTCCCGACTTGGATACGGTGAACACATGACAACTCAGACCGGGGTGTTTCCCCCAGCCACAGTGCCGAGTTCTTGGACTGCGGCTCCCGGTCCCACCACACCTCCTCCGCCGTCGCTGCCGCCCCTGGACCCCCGGACCGGCCTGCCGACCGGCGCCCACTACCGTGACCTCGCCTACCACCGGCTTGCTCTGTCCGATCCCAAGCACCGGCGATGGTCACCCCTGGCCGAGGGCGGTGCCCTGGTGGCCGGGATCATGCTGGTGACCATCGTGTTCGCTATCGGTGCCGCGATCGTCGCACTGATCCTGGGCGCAGATTCGTTCTTCATGGACATGAGTTCCACGGACGCGGAACAGATGGACATGACCAATCCATGGATCTTCCTGTTCCTCTTCGGGTCCGTGGCCATCTGGATGCCCGTGGTCCTGTTCATGCGATGGCTCCTGCGGCCCCGGCCGCTCGGGTTGATCTGGTCTGTCACCGGCCGGATCCGCTGGAAGTGGCTGTTGACCACCATGGGACTGGCCACGGCCGTGTTCGTGCTGATCTACGGCCTGATGACCGTGCTGGAAGTGGCCCTGGCAGGTGCAGGCGGTGGCGAAGCCACGGCGACCGTCCAGCGCCACCCTTTGTGGTGGCTCACCCTGATCATGGGTTTCCTGGTGGTGCCCATCCAGTGCACCGCGGAGGAACTCGTCTTCCGCGGCTATCTCGCCCAGGCGATCGGTCGGTGGCTCAAGAACCCCGCCTGGGCCATCCTGCTCCCGGCACCCGTGTTCATGCTGGGCCACATGTACGACGTGTGGGGTCAGCTCTCGGTGCTCTGGATGGCCGTCGTCGCGGGCTTCATCACGTGGCGCACCGGCGGGCTGGAGGCCGCCATCAGCCTGCACGTGGTCAACAACATGGTGGTGACCGTGACCAGCGTTCTGTGGCCTTCCGATCCCACGCAGGCCTCGGAGAGTTCCGTGGGGTTCATGGGGTTCGGCGTGATCTTCGTGATCGAACTGGTTTACGGTCTGCTCGTCCTGCTGCTCTCCCGCGCCGGACGTGTGGCGCGCAGCCGCCACGCGATCGTGTGGCCCAAGAAGGATCAAGACGCCTGGTACGACCGGGTCCGCGCCGCCTACGCGCCCGTCGGCTACCCGTACGCGCCGGGTCACTATGCGCCGGCCCCACACCATCAGGCTCCCGGCGCCTACCAGAGTGTCGGCGGCTTCGGGCCCGGTCAGCCGCCGCAACCCGCTCAATTCGCGCAACACCACCAGCCTGTCGCGCAGCCGCCCCTGGTACCGGTCACGATCCCTGCATCCATGGCCTACGTAGACCCCGGGCAGGTCGGCGAGAACCAGAGCCTCCGGCTCGTCCCGGCCGAGGGCTTGATCGCCTATGCCGCTCCGGAACTCGAACCGGTCCCCGGAACCAACCCGCCCGTCTACGCCCACCGGGTTGTCTGGATGGCGCGACCCCTTTCCCAGCAGGCTGACGGCACACCCGCGCCGTGGCAGGAAGGCCAGTCACAGTGACCCACACATCCCCGGTGCAGGCAACGCCGATCGACCCGCTTGCGGTGGACCACGCCGAGGACCTCGGACGCTTCGTCACGGAAGCCCCGAGCTCCTACCACGCCGTGGAGGCGGCCGCTCGGCGGCTCGAGTCCGCGGGCTTCACCCGGCTCGAAGAGACCCGGCCCTGGGGGTCTGAGGTCGCCACCGGTCGGCACTACACGGTCAGGGACGGGGCCTTCATCGCCTGGATCGCTCCCGCGGGCGACCCCCAGGAGCCCGCCGGGTTCCGCATCCTGGGCACCCACACCGATTCGCCGTCGTTCAAACTCAAGCCGCACCCGGGTACGGGAATGAGCCCCTGGTGGCAGTTGGGCGTGGAGGTCTACGGCGGTCCGCTGCTGAACTCCTGGCTGGACCGTGAACTGCGCCTGGCCGGGAGACTCACCGTCCGGGACGGGGACGGAACCAGGACCTGCACGGTGGCCACCGACCCCGTGGCGCGCATTCCGCAGTTGGCCATCCACCTGGACCGTGGGGCGAACAAGGGGCTCACGTTGGACCCGCAGCAGCACACCCAACCGGTGTGGGGCTGCGGCCGGACCGCGGGGGACGTTCTGGCCTACCTCGGCTCCCACGTGGCCGACGGGGCGGTGGCACCCGAAGACATCCTGGGCTGGGACGTGGTCCTGGCCGACGGGCAGGAGCCCCGGCGTTTCGGTGCCCACGGTGAGTTCCTGGCCTCGGGCCGTCTGGACAACCTGAGTTCCGTGCACGCCGGCCTCACGGCGATGATCGACCGGGCGGAGGAATTCGAGAACCTGCGGACCACCACGGTCCTGGCGGCTTTCGACCACGAGGAAGTGGGGTCCAGAACCAGATCCGGCGCGGCCGGGCCGTTCCTCGAGGACGTCCTGGTCCGGATCGGTGCGGCCCACGACTGGTCGGAGGACCGACGCCGGGCCCAGTGGGCGTCGTCGTCATGCCTGTCCGCGGACGCCGGGCACCTGGTCCACCCCAACTACCCGGGTCACCACGACCCTGCCAACCGGCCCGTCCCCGGTGGCGGCCCTCTGCTGAAGATCAACGCCGATCAGCACTACACCACGGACGCGGAGGGTGCGGCGCAGTGGGCGCTGGCCTGCCAGTCTGCAGGCGTGCCCACACAGGAGTTCGTCTCCCACAACGCGGTGCCCTGTGGGTCCACGATCGGCCCGATCACCGCAGCGCGGCTGGGCATCCGAACGCTGGACGTCGGCGTCGGGCTGCTGTCCATGCACTCCGCCCGGGAGATGGTTCACGTCCAAGACCTGTACTCCCTGAGACGTGCGGTGGCTGCCTGGTGGGTTGCCTGACGGCTGCCCGAGGAGTCGCCCCACAACCCCCGTCAACGGGCGTCAGCGCGGGGGGTCGAAATCCCTTGCGATGCTACTGTTTGAGCCATGCTGACAGTCATCGGGGAAGCCCTCATCGACGTTGTTTCGCGCCCTGATCAGGACCCCGTGCGCCACCCCGGAGGCAGCCCCATGAACGTGGCGCTCGGCCTCGCGCGCCTGGGCCACCCCGTGAGGTTCCTGGGTGCCTGGGGCGACGACGACGACGGTCGTCTGCTCCACCAACACCTCAGTGCGGAGGGCGTCGAGTTGCCCCTGCCGACCCACGACTCCGCGACATCCGTGGCCGAGGCCAGGATCGCAGAGAACGGTTCGGCCGACTACGACTTCCGCATGACTTGGGAGTTCCCGGTCGAACAGGCCGAGTTGGAGGCCATGGTCGGCAACTCCACCGCGTTGCACGTCGGGTCGATCGCGACCGTGCTGGAACCCGGGTCCGCCAACGTCGTGAAGGCCGTGAAGGCTGCCGCCGGCAACGTGTTGGTCACCTATGACCCCAACTGTCGTCCCCAGATCACCCAGGACGTGGACGAGGTCCGGGAGCGGGCGGAGATGTTGGCCGGACAGGCGGACGTCATCAAGGCGTCGGACGAAGACCTGCAGTGGCTCTACCCGACCTCGACCCTCCAGGAGTCGGCGCGTGCCTGGCACCGGTCGGGAGCCAAACTGGTGGTCGTGACCCGCGGGGAACTCGGCCCCTGGGCGATCAACGCAGCCACGGCACCGGAAGGGGTCGAAGTGCCCGCGCGCAGGACCGACGTCGTGGACACGGTCGGGGCGGGGGACACGTTCATGGCTGCCTTGATCAGCCAACTGGTCGACCTGGGGCTCGACGGTGCCGAAGGTGCGGACAAGATCGGGGACCTGGACGAGTCGCAGATCGCCGCGCTGCTGCGGCGTGCGGCGGACGCGGCGGCCATCACCGTTTCCCGGGCCGGGGCTGATCTTCCCCGACGCGAAGAACTGGACGCACTGGGCGAATCCGAGGGCGCCACCCGCCCGTGAGACGCGCACTTTGGGTAGCGTGACAGGACACGGTCGTTGAATCCGGCCGGATCGAACCGTCGCGGATCTGATCGAGATCAGATCGAGGAGGACCCATGCTCAACCGTGATCCCTACGCCGACCTTCCGCAGCTGCCAACCTTCACGTTGACCTCGGAGGACATCACCGATGGGCAACCGCTGCCCACAGCCCAGGTCACGGCTGGACTCGGTGGCTCCGACACCTCACCCCAGCTCTCCTGGACGGGTGCACCGGAGGGGACCAAGTCGTACGTCGTGACCTGCTACGACCCCGACGCCCCCACCCCTTCTGGTTACTGGCACTGGTGCCTGGCCAACATCCCGGCGGACGTGACCAGCCTGGCAACGGATGCCGCAACCGCACCTCCGGAAGGCGCCACCCGGCACCGCACCGACGGTGGATCCGATGACTTCGAAGGGGCTGCGCCGCCCCCCGGCCATGGTGCCCACCGCTACATTTTCTGCGTCACCGCCGTGGACACCGAACACCTGGACGTGGAGGGTGCCTCACCGGCCGTGGTGAACTTCAATTTGTTCTTCCACGGGATCGGCCGGGCCTTCCTGACCGGAACTCACGAGGAGCGGGAAGACTGACCGACCTGCTGGGACCCGATCCGCTGGGTCTGGTCCGGGACGTTCGCCTGGTGGCCAGCGACCTGGACGGCACTCTGATCGGTGAGGACTTCCGATTCCGCCCCCGTTCCCTCGACGCCCTTGTGGCCCTCGAGGAGGCGGGGGTTCCCGTCGTCTTCGTGACCGGGCGGCCGTCGCGTTGGCTGCACCCGTTGCGCGAGCAGGTGACCCCTGCGCTGTCCCAGGTGGGGACGGTGATCTGCGCCAACGGTGCCATGGTCTACGACCTGGCCTGCGACCGCGTGATCTCGTCGAACACGTTCGAGGGGAGGGTGGCCCTGCGCGTGGCGCGTCGCCTGCGCACCGAGATCCCCGGGGTGTACTTCAGCGCCGAGACCTTGCGGGGAGTCGTCGCGGAACCCGGGTGGATCCCCACGGACCGGACCGCCATGGACACCAACACCGACGACGTCGTGGTCGGCGACATCGAGACGCTCCTCCATCCCGCGGACCAGGTGGTCAAGTTCCTGGCCAAACGAGACGACCACGACCCTGAGGACTTCGTGCGGGAGGTCGCACGGCATGCCGCCGAACACATGGCGGTGACGCACTCCGTCCCCACCGAGGCCCTTGCCGAAATGTCCCAACTCGGGCTGAGCAAGGCCCAGACCTTGCGAAAACTCTGCGCGGATCTCGGTGTGGAACGGGGCCAGGTCATGGCCTTCGGGGACATGACCAACGACCTGGAGATGTTGACCTGGGCGGGGTACGGATTCGCCATGGCCTCCGGCTCACCCGTGGTCGTGGAGGCCGTGGAACGTACGGCCCCGCCCTTCGAACAGGACGGTGTGGCACAGGTCGTCGAACAATTCCTGGCAGCGCGTCAGACCGGTGACCTGGCGGGTTGAGGCGTGGCCCGGCGCGAAAGGTCGCGGTCGTCGTCGCCGTCGTTACGCACGGTTGACCATGACCCGTATGCTCGGCCCATGAAACTTTCCCCCGGAAATGCACCGGCCGACATGGTCCTGGCCCACCGCGGGTTCGCCCCGGACGGTGCGGAGAACACCCTGACTGCATTCCGGGCGGCACGCGACCTGGGGTGTCGGTGGATCGAAACCGACGTCCACACCACCAAGGACGGGGTGGTGCTCGCGTTCCATGACGCGACCCTGGACCGGGTGACCCAGGGCGCGGGGCAGATCAACGACCTGAACCACGCAGAACTGGCCGACTTGATGGTGGCCGGAACCAGCCCGGTCCCCACGCTGCGCGAAGTCTTGGACGAGCTGCCCGAGCTGTACGTCAACATCGACGTCAAGGACGAGGCGTCGGTGACTGCGCTGCCCGCGGTACTCGAGGCCACCGGTGCCGCCGGTCGCGTGCGGATCGCCTCCTTCTCCGACTCCCGGCGGGGGCGGACCCTTGCCGAACTGAGTGCGCGGGGGCTACGGCCGTTGAGCACGTCCGTCGGCGCCACGGGGTTCTTGACGGCACTGGTCCTCTTCCACACGGTGCCCGCCGCGTGGCCGGCCGCTCGGTGGCTGTCGCGCCGTCGTGTCCCGAAGTTCGACGTGATCCAGATGCCCATGAAGCTCGGGTGGATGCTCCCCAAGGTGCGCAGCCTCCCCCTGGTCGGGGAATGGTTGGGGCGCAGGGTCGTGGCCACGCGGCGGTTCGTCGCGGCGGCTCACCGGCACGGAATCCAGGTGCACGTGTGGACGGTCAATCGGCCGGAGGACATGGAGCTGATCCTGCACCACGGCGTTGACGCGTTGGTGACGGATCGGGCGGATCTTGCGCTGGAGGTCGTGGCCGGGCTGCTGCGGGAGAGAACCACCACTGGTTCCACGCTGTGACACCCGTCTAGGGTTGGACTATGACGCAGAGCACAGTCCCAGCAGATCCCGAACAGTACGTCCGGACCGAGGTCCGCAACGGCACGGGGATCATTACCCTCGACCGTCCCAAAGCCCTCAACGCCCTGACCGCCCAGATGTACCGGGACCTCCTGGAGACCCTGTGGGCCTGGGAGAACGACGACGCCGTGCGGCAGGTCCTGATCCACGCCAGCGCGCCTCGGGCGTTCTGCGCCGGCGGGGACATCCGCCAGGTGCGTGAGGCCGTGGTGGACGGGGACATCGATCGCGGAATGGCTGCGTTCACCGACGAGTACACGCTCAACAACCTCATCGCGAACTACCCCAAGCCGTACATCGCCCTCATGGAGGGATACACGATGGGCGGCGGCATGGGACTCTCCGTTCACGGCAGTCACCGGATCGTCACCGAGAACACCGTCATGTCCATGCCGGAATGCGTCATCGGGTTCTTCCCGGACATCGGAGCCTCCTGGTTCCTGCCCCGCGTGAACCTGCTGGGGCGGGGTCCGTCGTTGGCCGTCGGACGTTGGCTGGGGCTGGGAGGCCAGCGGATCACCGGCCCCGACGCCGTCGCCGTGGGGCTGGCCGACGTCCTGGTGCCGTCGGCCCGCCTGGACCAGTTCCGGGAACTGGCGATCTCCGAAGGCGTCGAGGAGGCGGTCGCACGGATGGCGGCCACCGACGACGACGGACTGCTGGCCGCCACCCTGCCGGAACGGTGGGACGAGATCGAAGCCGTGTACGGGGCGGACTCGCTGGCCGAGGTCGTGACCGCGGCGGGCGAGGATCTGGTGGGGGCGTCGCCGTCGTCGTTGGCGCGGACCTGGGAAATCTTGGACGCCGGTGCGGCCACCGAATCCGTGACGCAGTGCCTGGAAAGCGAGCTGGCCATGGCGCGGGACACGATCTCCGCTCCTGACTTCAGCGAGGGCGTGCGCTGCACCCTGATCGACAAGGAGGACGATCCGGTGTGGCAACCGCCGACGGTCGAGGAGGTGGACGTGGCGGCGATTCGCGGGGTGGTGGCCTCGTCCGAGTCGCTGCGCAGCCGCCCCTGACCGGATCAGCCCATGGGGCCGGAATGCTCCTTGGGTACCGGGGTGTAATCGGGCTGGATGGGATCCACGCCGCCGGTGGTCCCGCGCCACAGGGCCAGGCCGCGCATACCGTGGAAGACGATCAACGTGGCGGCGGTACCCAGGGCGATCCCCGCGAACTGGATGCCGAAAGCACTCCAGGTGTAGTCGGCGATGCCGATGATCATGGCGATCGCCGCGGTGGTCAGGTTGACCGGGTTGGAGAAGTCCACCCGGTTCTGCACCCAGATGCGGACGCCGAGCATGCCGATCATGCCGTACAACACCGTGGCCGCGCCGCCGAGCACCCCGGCCGGAACCGATGCCACGGCCGCACCGAAGACCGGCATGAAGGAGAGCAACAGGGCGAGGACGGCGGCCACCCAGTACGCGGCGGTCGAGTACACCTTGGTCGCGGCCATGACGCCGATGTTCTCCGCGTACGTCGTCGTGCCGGAGCCACCACCGGAACCGGCCATAACGGTGGCCAGGCCGTCGGCCATGATGGCCCGCCCCATGACCGGGTCCAGGTTCTTGCCGGTCATGAGTGACACCGACTTCACGTGGCCGATGTTCTCCGCAACCAGCACCAGGATCACGGGCACGAACAGGCCGATCAAGGACAGGTGGAACTCCGGGGAGTGGAACTGCGGAAGGCCGAGCAGACCCTCGTTCTCCCAGGCCTCCTGAATCGGGGCGAAGTCCACCTCGCCACGGGCAATTGCCGTCAGGTACCCGATGACCACGCCGACCAGGATCGACAGCCGACCCAGGATGCTCCGGAACAGCACGGAGACCAGGACGATCGAGGCCAGGGTCACCAGGGCGGTGACGGGTGCTTTCATGAAGTTGTCCTTGGCCGCCGGAGCCAAGTTGAAGCCGATCAGCGCCACGATCGTGCCGGTCACCAGCGGTGGCATGAGCGCCTGCAACCACCGTGTGCCCAGGAACTGCACCAGCAGGCCGATCAGGAACAGGGAGGCACCGGCCATGACCACGCCGCCGAGCGCCCCGCCGGGACCGTATTCGCCCATGGCAGCACCGATCGGCGCGATGAAGGCGAAGGAGGAGCCCAGGTAGGACGGCACCCGTCCCGCCGTCAGGACCAGGAACAGGATGGTTCCGATGCCGGAGAAGAACAGCGTGGTCGACGGCGGGAAGCCGGTGATCAGGGGGACCAGGAACGTCGCGCCGAACATCGCGACCACGTGCTGCGCACCGATGCCGATGGTCCGCGGCCAGCTCAGCCGTTCGTCGGGCCGTACCACCTCGCCCGGAGTCACGCTCCGGCCGTCCCCGTGGATCCGCCAGCCGAGTCCGAGCTTGCCGGCGAAGGTGTCCGGGCGGTCCGCCGTCGTCGTGGTGTCGGGTTCCGGTGCGGAGGACGAAGGTTCTGGCGAGGGGGAACCGGTGGACGCGGGCATGCAGCAACTCCTGGAGACAGAGACGTACGGCCCGGCACCGTGATCGCGGACCGGCCCCAGCGTAGTCCCACCCCCGCCGAACCCTCACGAAACTCCCGCATCAGCCCCCGATCCGCGAGTTTCGTGAGGGTTCGGCGGAGGAATGGAGCGTGAACAGGTTGGATGCGCACCCCTGGATGCAACTAGGGAAACCCCGCGTGGACATCTGCCAACTAAGGTGTACCTTAGTGATGTCTCAGCCGTTGAGATCCGCGCAATGACGGGCGAATTACGGGCAACGGAGCCCGTTTGAACCGTTCGCGATCTCGCAGTCACCACGTGAGGAGTGGGCCGTGGACGTCCTTCCGTTTTCCACCGCGACGGGTAGAACCCTGGGGCGTTCTACAGCCTCCTCGAAGGACCGGGCCACGTGTCTTGACAGCATCCGGCCCGGTGGGACCGCTCGAATCGCGGGCTTCTCCGCCGACGCCGACCCCGTACTCTGTCAGCGACTCCAGGACCTGGGGTTCCACCCCGGGGCGGAGGTCTCCTGTCTCCGAGTGGCTCCGCTGGGCTGCCCCCTGATGCTGCGTGTGGGCAATGCCGACCTGTGCTTGCGTAAACAGCAGGCGCGCAGCATCCAGATCGACCTCGTCGCCTCGTGAGCTGCCACGCCGAGAACGGGGACCGCGACCTTCTCACGGGAACTCGCGACGTCGCGCTCATCGGTTGCCCCAATGCAGGCAAGTCCTCCCTGTTCAACCGGCTCACCGGTCTCTCCGCAACCACGGGGAACTACCCGGGCGTGACCGTCACCCGGTCCCGCGGCAAAGCAAGGATCGACGGCGCAGACGTCACGATCACGGATCTGCCCGGAACCTACTCGCTGAGTGCCGCCAGCCCCGACGAGCAGGTGGTCCTGGACCACATCCAGGGGCGTCTGCCCGGGGAAGGGGAATTCGGCAGTTCTCTGGTGGTCATGGACGCCACCACCCTTGAGCGCTCGATGATCCTGTTCGCCCACGTGTTCGAGCTCGGGCGACCCACGGCTGTCGTGCTGACCATGGTTGACGAACTGCGAGCCGGTGGCGGTGACATCGATTCCGCGCGGTTGTCCCAGGCTCTCGGGGTTCCCGTGGCGGAAGTGGTGGCGCACAAGGGTCGCGGTGTGGACGAGGTCCGGGAGCTGCTGGGGCGTGCCGGGGACTGGCCGACCGCCGTCGTGCCCCCGCCGACCGCTGACCGGGGCGAGACCCGTGAATGGATCGACTCCGTGCTGGCCACGTCCGGGTACCGGGCGAACCGTCCCAACGCCACAACTCGTGGGATCGACCGGATCTTGCTGCACCCCGTGTGGGGTGTGGCCGTGTTCTTCCTGGTCATGTTTCTGTTCTTCCAGACGATCTTCACCGTGGCCGCTCCGGCCCAGGGCTGGATCGAGACGCTGTTCGCGGCGTTGGGCGAGTGGGCGGGGGAGCGCATCGAGCAGCCGCTGGTCGCCGATTTCGTGTCCACGGCGTTGATCGGTGGAGTGGGCGGGGTGCTGGTGTTCCTGCCGCAGATCGCTCTGTTGTACGTCCTGATCTCCATTCTGGAGTCCGTGGGATACATGTCCCGGGCGGCCTTCCTCATGGACCGGGTCATGGCCCACAGCGGGCTGGACGGACGCGCATTCGTTGCCATGCTGTCCTCCATGGCCTGCGCAGTGCCGGGGATCATGGCCACCAGGACCATGGCGTCTTCACGGGACCGGATCGCCACCATCTTGTCGGCCCCGCTCATGACCTGCTCCGCGCGGCTGCCCGTGTACGTCCTGCTCATCGCCATGTTGGTCCCCGACGACGCCCGGTTCGGTCCGTTCGGTTGGCAGGGCACGATCCTGTTCCTGATGTACGTCCTGGGTGGCCTGGCCGCGTTGACCGTCGCGCGCGTTCTCAAGGCAACGATTCTGCGCCGAGGATCCCTCCCGTTCTACCTGGAGATGCCGCCGTACCGGATTCCCACACCCCGCCAGATCGCCCGGGCGGTCTGGGCGCCGGTGTGGATGTTCACGCGCAAGGTCGGCACGATCATCCTGGCTGCAACCATCGCCCTGTGGGCGCTCATGAGTTTCCCGGCCAACACCGCGGCGACGGAAGGGATGGACGAACCGGAGGCCAGCGCGTACGTGCTCGAGCACAGCATTGCGGGACAGATCGGGCATGTGATCGAACCGGTTTTCGCTCCTCAGGGCTTCGACTGGCGGATCGACGTCGGGCTGTTGGGCTCCTTTGCGGCACGTGAGGTTTTCGTGTCCACCATGGGGCAGGTGGTTGCCGCGGATAATGCCGACGAACCCGCGGATGCCCTGTCCGCCATGACGTACACGCACGGGCCGAATGAAGGGGAGAAGGTGTTCTCCGCGCCGACAATCGCGGCGTTGCTTGTGTTCTTCGCCTTTGCCATGCAGTGCGTCTCCACACTGGCGACCATGCGGCGAGAGACGAACTCGTGGAAATGGCCTGCCGTGGCCACCGCAGACATGTTCGTGCTGGCGTGGGTGGGTTCTTGGCTGGCGGCGGTGATCGTCAGGCTGGTCACGGGTGGATGACCAGGACCTGAACGCCGTCGCACTCCACCCGGAGCTGACCCAGGACCCCCGGGAACTGCGATGGGTCGTCAGTACCTGTCCGCGCGACCTCCACCACGCGGCCACCCACCCGGACGGGCCGCTGTCAGGCCTGGTCCGTGACGGGCTCCTCAGCGACATCGACGGCGGGCCCGGGTGGATCACTACGAGCGTTGCGGACCCGGGTACCTGGAGGGACGTGGTCGGTGAGGTCCGGCGGGCGGTTCGCGCCACCGCGGCGGCCGTCCAGGCGGAGGGGGTTCTTCCGGTTGGTTCCGGCAGTGGTGGCGGGGAGGTGCGGTGCCCGATTCCCGACGACGAATTGGCCCTCCTGGCCGCATCCCTACTTCAGGAGCACATCGCACCGATCGCCGGTGCCCATGGTGGGCGCATCAGCATCCGGAAGGTGACCGGCGGCGTCGTCACGGTCGATCTTGTCGGTGCGTGCCACGGCTGCCCGGCGGCGGTGTTCACGCTCAAACAACGTTTCGAAGCCGTCCTACAGCGAACCGCCCCGGGCGCTCGCGTGATCGAAGCCTGACCTCCGTTTTTCTTGCCCCGAACTTAGCGGAGAGGGGGAGCAGCTGTGCCGGGGGAGAGGCCGCCATCGGCCATGGTGAAGACCTGATCGAATCGAGGCAGGAAGTCCAGGTCGTGGGTGACCAGAAGCGTCGCCGTGCCGAGAGCCTCGGTCAACGAACAGATCAATCCGATGATCTCCTGCCCGCGCGCGTGGTCCAGGGCGGAAGTTGGTTCGTCAACGATCATGACTTCGGGGTCGTTCATCATGGCCCGGGCAATGTTCACGCGCTGGCGCTGACCGCCCGAGAGTTCATGCGGTCGAGCACGGTGGGCCCGTTCCAGGCCCACCTGGTCCAGCAGCTGCGCGGCGCGTGTCCGGCGTTCGCCACGAGGGGCAGAACCTGGCCCAAGTTCTCCCACGGCCAAGAGCTGGTCCAGAGCTGTCAGCGATGGCAGGAGGTTGGCCTGCTGGAACACGATTCCGATTCTCTCCCGACGTAGGGTCGCGGTCTGGGACGGGGAGAGATCGGTTGTCTCCACGTCGCCGATTCTGACCGATCCGGAATCCGGTGTGATCAGGGTCGCGGCCACAGCCAAGAGGCTTGACTTGCCCGAGCCGGAGGCTCCGGTGATACCCGTCACGGTGCCGGGTTCGGCTGTCAGGGAGACATCGTTCACGGCCGTGTGGCGGGACTGGCCGTCGGGAAATGTCAGAGTCACATCTTGCAAGGTCAACACGGTCATCGACTCCTGAGTCGGGGTGGTGGGTATGGGATGAATGCGGACTCAGCGGGCGCTGCCCAGCGCAGTGAGCGGGTCCGCCGTCGTGATGCTGCGCAGCGCAGAACCCGCGCCCACCAGCCCCAGAATCACCAGGATCACGGCGGGTAACGCGGTGGTGTACCACGCGATCACAAAGGGGAGAGCGGCCCCTGCCAGTGCCCCCAGGCCTGCAGTCAGGGCAATGCCCAGCCCCACGCCCAGCAGCAGGATGACCAGCGCTTGGCCCAAGGCGTCCGCCCGGAGCCGGCCGTTGGAGGCGCCCAGTGCCTTGAGCACGGCAATGTCTGCCTTGCGCTGGATGGTCCAGACAGTGAAGAACGCACCGATGACCAGGCCGGAGATGGCGAACAGCATGGCCACCATGGCCAACAGGGAGCTGACTTCCGAGCGAAAAGAGTCGATGGACAACAGTGCCGTCAAGGAGTTCGCGGTCACCGTGCCCTGCTCGGCGTCAATACTTGTGGCGTCAGCAGGGTCTCCCTTGATGGCAATCGCCGTGGCATAGGAGTCCGGATCACCCATGCGCTGCTGCAACTCTTGCCAATCGGTCAAGGTGGTGTAGACGAC
Organism: Kocuria soli; assembly: GCF_003797835.1. GTDB lineage: Bacteria > Actinomycetota > Actinomycetes > Actinomycetales > Micrococcaceae > Kocuria > Kocuria soli. The sequence goes on along the minus strand of NZ_RKMF01000010.1, from coordinate 82,290 downwards.
GCCGGTGTGCGCATAGGACCGCTCGCTGATCACGTCCGTGACCGTGAAGTCCTCGCCCGCAATGGTCATGGTGTCTCCGGAACCCAGTTTGAGATCATCGGCCACGGTCTGGCTGATGACGACTTCCTCGTCCTGGGAGGGGGAGTCTGCGGTTCCGCCGAAGACTGCCAGTGCAGCCGAGTGCCCGTCAGTCTCTCCCCGGGATTGGGAGATGCCGATTGCAGTGGACTCTTCCACGCCCTCCGCTTGGGACCAGGCCTTGGCTTGCTCCCGGGTGATCTGGGAGTCGGAGAACGTGGGGTCCTTTTCGGATGTGCTCTCCGCGACGTTGGCAAGGGCGATCTTGTCTGCGTTGAGTCCCTGAACTGCGGAAATGTTTTCGTTGGCCAATCCTCCGGTCAGACCCGTCAGGAATCCAACAAGCAGGGTGATCAGGACCACCACGGAGGTGATCAGGGTGAACCGGCCCTTTGCGAAAAGCATGTCACGCCATGCAACAAACACGATGCGTCCTCTTTCATGTCTGACTCCCGCATCACGGACCGGTCCTTGTCTGGAAGGCGTGGCCTTGGCCGGAGTTCTTGGTTGGCTCCAATCTCCCGGAATCCATGTCCCGTGCCATCGTGGAAAGGTGCACTGCTGCATCCGCGATGGAAGGGTGTCCGGGACCAACTTTCGATGGATGTCGCGCAGTGCGTCACAGGCATTAGCGTGAGGAGCATGGACTCTTCTGCGTTGCGTCCCGTGTTCGTGGGGCTGCGTGTGGGTCTCTACACGTTGATCGCGGGGCTGGGTTTGCTTGTGGTGCTTCGCGCTGCCCTGGGGGACAGCCTCGCCCCGGTGGCGGCGGTCTCTCTGGTGGTGATCTTCGAAGTCACCTTCTTCTCCGGTGTCTGGTTGGCGCGCCACGCCGTCGGCCTGGGGAGGGCGGAAAGCCTCCATCCGCGAACCGTTGGCTGGCTGATCCTGCTGACCGTCGAATGGATGCTTCTGGTCTTCCTCGCACCGGACGCAGCCTTTCTGGTCTTCCCGCTGTTCTTCTGCTATCTGCATCTGTTGCCGCGGTGGCACGGGCCGGCCGCCGTGGTGGTGTCTGCGGTTGCGGCCGTGGTGGTGTTGGGCGCACATCGTGGCCTTACCCTCGGTGGTGTCATCGGGCCCCTGATCGGCGCGGGGGTTGCGATCGCGATCGGACTGGGATATCGCGCGCTGTACCGGGAAGTGGCCGAGCGCAACAGATTGCTCGCAGACCTGATGGCTGCCCAGCAGCGTCTGGCGGCGACCGAACGCAACGCCGGGGTCGAGGCCGAACGGACCCGGTTGGCAGCAGAGATCCACGACACCGTGGCCCAAGGCTTGTCCAGCATCCAGATGCTGCTGAGTGCCGCCCAACGTGCCGATCCCGGCCGAGCCGGTTCTGAGAACATCGAGTTGGCGCGGCAGACCGCCGTTGACAATTTGGCCGAGACCAGGCGCTTCATCCGGGCGCTGTCCTCTCCGCACCTTGAGGCCCGAACACTTCTGGGCGCATTGGAGCGCGTGGTGGCACGAACGGATGCAGCGACGCCGACACGCGTCCGGCTGGTGGTGGACGGGTCACCACGCTCTCTGCCTCGTCCGGTCGAAGCCACGGTACTGCGGGTCGTGCAGGGCTCGTTGGCGAACGTGGTTTCTCACGCGCGTGCGAAAGAGGCGGTGGTCACCTTGAGTTTCCTGGAGGGCCAGGTGCGGGTGGACGTTGTCGACGACGGCGTCGGGCTGGACACCGGTTCCCAAGGGCCGCTCCCCGGGGCGGCGGGTGCGGGTGTGGCACCGGATCGTTCGAATGGGTCGTTCGGGCTGTCGATGATGCGAGAACGAGCGGCCCAATTGGGTGGCACGTGCGTGGTGGAGTCCTCCCCGGGGGCGGGGACCGCGGTGTCCGTTTCCTTCCCGGAATCCGTCCCCCCCGCCACAGGCATTGCTGCGAGTTCACCCGCTTGGCTCGGCGGCTCGACGGCGGACGTCGAGTCCGTTCGCACGTCACCTGCACACGATTGAGGACAACGAAGCCATGGACAGTTTCCCCACCCTGCGCCTTCTGGTGTGCGACGATCACCCCGTGGTCCGGGCGGGCATCGCCGCGCTTCTGGACACGGCGGACGGCTTCGAGGTAGTGGGCCAGGCAGCCTCCGGTGAGCAGATCCTGCGGTTGGTTCAAGACGTTCCGGCCGATCTGGTGCTCATGGACCTGCAGCTGGGGAACAGCCCGGAAACACTGCAGGGCGCAGAGGCCACAGCCCGGATCCGGTCGCAACCGGGGGCACCGCACGTCCTGGTCCTCACGAACTACGACACCGATGCCGACATTCTGGCAGCGATCGAGGCCGGGGCCTCCGGGTACCTGCTCAAAGACTCCTCACCCGATGATTTGTTGATGGCAATTCGAAAGGCTGCGGCGGGGGAGTCGGCGTTGGCCCCGACGGTCACCTCGCGCCTCATGGAGCGTGTACGGATGCCCGTGACCAAACTCAGTCCGCGCGAGCTCGACGTGCTTCATCAGGTGGCGATGGGGCATTCCAACGCCGCCATCGCCCGCGAACTCTTCCTGTCCGAGACCACGGTCAAGTCCCATCTGGTCCATGTCTTCGACAAGCTCGATGTCCGCTCGCGGACTGAAGCCGTGGCCCGGGCGCTCGAGATCGGGATCATCCGGTGAGTGCGGGGTTGTTCCGCCTATAAGGGCGAATAGGCGGAACAACCCCGAAATCGGCGTGGGGAGACGTCAACGACGGCGGATGGTCACCTCCGGGAAGCCGGCCGAGTCAACGTGTTCCGCCAGTTCCGTGAATCGGGCGTCCCACTCCGGATCCGTCCAGGCACGTTCACGCCCGGACTCGGTGGCGGCCGGTGGGTGTGCCTGCTGGAGTGCGAAGTTCGTGGCGCCCACGGCCATTGCGGCCTGTAGGACCGGTTCCACGTGATCGGCGATCTCCGGGGTCACGGTCATGCGGACCTCGTGGTCGATCCCGGTGCCCAGGATCATCTCCAAGGACTGACGGATCTTCCACCAGGCCGTCGGGGCTTCGACTACGTCTGAATACCGCTCGGGGTCGGCCTTCAGGTCGAAGCCCACCCAGTTCAGGACGCCCGCATCCAACAGGGCTTTGATCCGCGAGGGGTACATCCCGCCGGTGTGCAGTCCGACGTCGAATCCTGCGTCCCGCACTACCTCGGCAGCCGGGATCAGAGCTGCTTGACGCGTGGCTTCACCACCGCTGAAGACCACACCGTCCAGCAACCCGCGCCGTCGTCGTAAGAGGTCCTCGAGTTCATCAAAGGACACCGTCCCTGCCGCCGAGCGGTCCAGGATCTCCGCGTTGTGGCAGTAGAAGCAGCGCCATGGGCACCCCTGGCAGAAGGCCGTGGCCACCAGGCGGCCCGGCATGTCCACCGTGGACAGCGGCACAAGACCCGCGATCTGCAGGTCCTGCGCCACAGCCGTGCCCGCAGTCGCTTTGTGCCCGGTCTCGGCAGGCGAGCGCATCAAACCCCTGACACCGTTGACGCCGCCATCACCGGGGCCTTTGGCGACGACGGAGCCAGCTCGGCGGCCTCTTCCGTGAAGAACGTGCGTTCGGTGTATTCGCCCTTCTTGCCGATGTTGAACGACTGGACCGGGCGGAAGTAGCCCATCACCCGGGTCCAGACCTCGCAGGCCACGGGCTCCGCGGAGGGGTCAGCGGCGGCACATTCCTCGCAGGTGAAGTGTTCGCCGGCCAGGTAGCCGTGGTTGGGGCAGATCGAGAACGTGGGGGTGATCGTGATGTACGGCAACCGGAACCGGGTCAACGACCGCCGGACGAGTTCACGGCAGGCCTGTGCGGAACTCATCCGCTCGCCCATGTAGAGGTGCAGCACCGTGCCGCCGGTGTACTTGGACTGCAGGGCCTCCTGCAGCTCGAGCGCGCGGAACGGATCCTCGGTCGCGGCAACGGGAATCTGGGAGGAGTTCGTGTAGTACGGATTCGAATCCGTCCACGCCTGCAGGATCGCGGCGAAGCGCTTGCGATCCTCCTTTGCGAACCGGTACGTGGTCCCTTCCGCCGGCGTCGCCTCAAGGTTGTAGAGATTGCCCGTTTCCTCCTGGAACTCCACCATGCGCTCGCGGACGTGGTCGAGGATCCGCAAGGACATCTCCTGACCGACCTCGTCCGTGAGGTCATGCGCGTCCCCGGTGAAGTTGCGCACCATCTCGTTCATACCGTTCACGCCCAGGGTGGAGAAGGGGTTGTTCAAGTGCCCCATGTACCGCTTGGTGTAGGGGTACAGGCCGCCGTCGATCAGTTGCTGAACCACGGTGCGCCGCTGCTCCAGGACGTCCTGGCCCACGATCAGCAGGCGATCCAGTTCGGTGACCAGGCCGGCTTCATCCCCCGCGTACAGGTGACCCAGCCGGGCCATGTTCACGGTGACCACCCCGATGGATCCCGTGAGTTCCGCCGACCCGAACAGGCCGTTGCCGCGCTTGAGCAACTCGCGTAGATCCAGCTGCAGTCGGCAGCACATCGAGCGGATCATGCCCGGGTCCAGCTCCGAATTGATGAAGTTCTGGAAGTACGGAAGCCCGTACTTGGCGGTCATGGAGAACAGCAACTCCGCGTTCTCGGAGTCCCAGTCGAAATCCTTGGTCATGTTGTACGTGGGGATCGGGAAGGTGAAGACGCGCCCGTCGGCGTCGCCTTCGGACATCACCTCCATGTAGGCGCGGTTGATCATGTCCATTTCCGCCTGGAGGTCCCCGTAGGTGAAGTCGCACAGCTCCTCACCGATGAGCGGGTGCTGATCGCGCAAGTCCTCGGGGCAGGTCCAGTCGAAGGTCAGGTTGGTGAACGGGCACTGGGAGCCCCATCGGCTGGGCACGTTGAGATTGAAGATCAACTCCTGCATGTACTGGCGGACCTGGTCATGGCTGAGCGCATCCAACCGGACGAAAGGCGCCATGTAGGTGTCGAAGGAACTGAATGCCTGCGCTCCGGCCCATTCGTTCTGCAGCGTGCCCAGGAAATTCACGATCTGACCGGTGGCCGAGGAGAAGTGCTTGGGTGCCTTGGCAGCAATTGCACCGGGCACTCCGTTGAAGCCCTCCTCCAACAGGCGGCGCAGTGACCAACCGGCGCAGTATCCGGTGAGCATGTCCAGGTCGTGGATGTGGATGTCGCCGTCGCGGTGCGCGCGGCCCGCCTCCTGGCTGAAGACCCGGTCCAGCCAGTAGTTGGCGATCATCTTGCCCGCCGAGTTCAGGATCAGTCCGCCGACCGAATAGCCCTGGTTCGCGTTGGCGTTGACGCGCCAGTCCGACTGGCTGAGGTACTCCTCGATGGTGTGAACGGCGTCGATGGGGGTTGACGACACAGTGGCATCCTCTCTTGGGGGTCGGGGCGGCTGGATGGTGCTGCGGTGCCGCCGGGGAAGGGCGACGCCCGAATGCCGGGCGCTCAATGAAGCTATCTCCGACCCCGAGATGTCGTGTGCACACAGTGTCAGCAACACAACATGTAGTGCTTTTTGGTCCCGGGTTGATGCGGGACGACGTCGATCGACTCCGGTTGCCAAGTTGCCACTCGCACCGCATTTCCCCCTCCCCTCTCCGCCGAGTTCGGGGTTGTTCCGCCTATTCGCCTCTATAGGCGGAACAACCCCGAACTCGGCGGGTGGACGGGGGTCACTGGCGACGACGGCGGGCCTGCCGGACCAGGTGGATCAAGGCCGGCAGCTGTGCGCCGATCGGTTGGAGGTCGCGGAAGCTCACGCGGATCTCCGTCCACCCGGCGGCTTCTGTGGCGCGTAGTCGGTCCATGTCACGCAGGCGTTGTTCGGGGGATTCGTGGTGCGGGCCGTCCAATTGAAGGCTGAGCCGATGTTCGACGTCCGCCAGGTCTGGCCACACCGTTCGATGCCCGGGCGCCTGAAGCTGGTGGTCCGTGATCCAGGGTGTCGTGTGGTCATAGTGCGCAAGGAGAAGCCTTGCCCGGGTTTCCAACATCGAGTCAGCTCCCACCGCGCACCGTTGCAGTGCAAGCCGAACTCTGCGGACGCCGCGCTTACCTTTCATACGATCAAGATCCGCGGACAACCCGGGCAGGCTGCGCATCGGTTCGGACCCCGCCAGCGGTCCGTTGGCGTGTTCGCAGATGATGCCGTCCAGCAGCGCCACCAGGTCGTCGTCGGAGATCCGGAACCACCGGAGTTCCCGCATGGCTGCCAGGTCGATTGCGGTCCGCGCGGGCCCGGTGCTGAGGATGCCGCCCATCGAAACCAGGTCTTCGGGCGGCAGCTCGGCACAGTGGCCGTGGACATTGTGTCCACCGGGCGGGCGGTACCCGTTGTGCCGGGTGATGTGGAGCCGCGTGTCCCTGCGCAGTGCGTCAGGGAGCCGCAGCCCGAGCAACTGCGCAGCGGTGAGATGGCTGGCCGCGCAGTCGTGCTTGGCCTCGAGCAGGCCGTGGAGTTGTGTGCGAACGCGCTCGGTCGGGTCTGCCGGAGTTTGCAGATGAGCGGGGATCCACACGCCACGGGTGAGTTGGCGGTAACCCGGGCCTTCGAGGTGGTGGGCGGTGAGCCCGAGTGAACGTGCTTCGGTGGTCGAGAAACTCCGGTTCGGAAGGTCCTCGGGTGGGGTGTGTGGTCGACGAGGCATGCCCCAGCCGACCACACCGGTCAGCGGTCCCGCCCACGGTTATCCCCGGTGCAGTATGAAACCGCCGGGGCCGCCCCGGCGTCGTCGTCCTGTGGAGCCCCAGCGCCGCAGACCCCTTCACGCGACTTCGGGGTTGTTCCGCCTATTCGGTCAAATAGGCGGAACAACCCCGAAGTCGGCGGAGGGAGGAAGGACGGTGGGAGCGGCGGAGGAAGGGGAGGGGAAAGGACTGCCGTCAGCTGATGACGGAATCGACCAGCGTCTTGGCCTCCTCCTGGACCTGCTTGAGGTGCTCCTCGCCGACGAACGACTCGGCGTAAATCTTGTAGACGTCCTCCGTACCGGACGGGCGGGCAGCGAACCACGCGTTGTCCGTGGTGACCTTGAGGCCACCGATCGCCTCGCCGTTGCCGGGTGCTTCGGTGAGCTTGGCGGTGATCGGATCGCCCGCCAAGGTCTCGGCGGTGACCTGCTCCGGGGAGAGCTTCTTCAACGCAGCCTTCTGCTCCCGGTTGGCCGGTGCGTCGATGCGCTGGTAGACGGGCGCACCGAACTGTTTAGTCAGTTCGGCATAGCGCTGGGACGGCGTCTTGCCCGTGACCGCGGTGATCTCGGCTGCCAATAGGGCGAGGATGATGCCGTCCTTGTCCGTGGACCACACCGATCCGTCGCGGCGCAGGAAAGAAGCACCGGCGGATTCCTCACCACCGAAGCCGATGGACCCGTCCAACAGCCCGGGCACGAAGTACTTGAAGCCCACCGGAACCTCCACCAGCTTGCGCCCCAGGGACTCGGCCACCCGGTCGATGATCGAGGAGGACACAAGCGTCTTGCCGATGCCGGCATCCGGGTTCCAGCCGTCGCGGTGCGTGTAGAGGTAGTCGATGGCCACGGCCAGATAGTGGTTCGGGTTCATGAGCCCGGTGTCGGGCGTCACGATGCCGTGGCGGTCGGTGTCGGCGTCGTTGCCGGTGGCGATGTCGTACTTGTCCCGGTTGCCGATCAGGGATGCCATGGCGTTGGCGGAGGAGCAGTCCATGCGGATCTTCTCGTCCCAGTCCAGGGTCATGAACGCCCACTGCGGATCCACGTCCGGGTTGACGATTTCCATGTTCAGCCCGTACCGGGAGGCGATCTCCTTCCAGTACTCCACCGACGCCGACCCCATGGGATCCGCGCCGATGTGCAGGTTGGATTCGCGGATGGCATCCAGGTCGATGATCTCCGGCAACTCGGAGACGTAGGAGTCCAGGTAGTCGAAGGTTCCTGTGGTCTCGGCGGCGCGGGCCTCTTCGAGCGGCAGCCGCTTGACGTCGGCGTTGCCGCCTTCCAGGAGTTGGTTGGCGCGGTCGGCGATCCACCCCGTGGCGTCCGAATCCGCGGGCCCGCCGTGGGTGGGGTTGTACTTGAACCCACCGTCCGCCGGCGGGTTGTGCGACGGCGTGATCACAATGCCGTCAGCTAGGTCCGCGTCCCGTCCTGCGTTGTACTTGAGGATCGCGTGGGACAGCGCCGGGGTGGGCGTGTAGCCGTCGCGGGAGTCCAGCAGCACGTCAACGCCGTTGGCCGCCAGGACCTGGAGCGCGGTGTCCTGCGCGACGTCGGAGAGAGCGTGCGTGTCCTTGCCCATGAACAGCGGGCCGGTGGTGCCCTGGGACGCGCGGTATTCCACGATGGCCTGCGTGATCGCGGCGATGTGGGCGTCGTTGAACGACGTCTTGAGAGAAGAGCCACGATGTCCAGAGGTCCCGAACGCCACGCGCTGGTCCGGATTGCTCAGGTCCGGTTCCCGTGAGGCGTAAGCCTCGAGGAGCTCGGCGATGTCGACAAGGTCTTCGGGAAGGGCCACGGTGCCCGCGCGATTAGCCATGGCCCCAACGGTAGTCACGCAGGTGACCGTGGTCACCTCGATGCCGCAACTGCCCGTCACATTGCGGACACGTGAGGGTACGAGGGTTGCGCCCCGGCAACGGTGGCCGCCCGGGCTGCGACCTGCATGGCCACCTCGGTGGCTTCGACCAGTCCCATGCCACCCGAGGTCGTGGCCAGCAGCGCACCCAGCACGGCGTCGCCGCAGCCGGTGGTGTCCACCGCCTGCACCTTCACGCCCGGGACTTCTGTGACCGCGGGAGCGCCGTGGTTCCCGTCACCACCCCGTGGCCCCGATCGGATGACGACGGCGCCCTCCGCGCCCAGTGTCACGACCAACGCCGGCACCCCGGTGGCCTTCCGCAGGGCGGTTCCACGTTCCTGCCAGGACCCGTCCGCCGGGGCTCCGAAGGCCTCCAGCACCTGGGCGAGCTCGTGTTCGTTGACCACCAGCACATCGGTTGCGGCCAGGAGTTCCGGTTCGGGGATCCGGAAGGGGGACGGGTTCAGGAAGACCGGAATGCCTTTGGCATGGGCGCGCTGTGCAGAGGCGATGACCGTGGCGGCCGGGACCTCGAAGGTCAGACCAAGGGCTCCCGCGTCGTCGAAGGCGGCATTGGGGATGTCTTCCGGACGGAGTTCTCCGTTGGCGCCGGGTGAGATCACGATCGTGTTCTCACCGTCGGCGGCCACGGTGATGACAGCGGTGCCCGTCGGGGTGTCGGGCAGGGCGCGGACGTGGTCGGTGGACACGTCGTCCGCGCGGAGGGCGTCCAGGAGGAGGTGGCCGTGTGCGTCGTCGCCCACGGCGCCCACCAGGCGAACCTGTGCACCCAGGCGGGCTGCGGCGACCGCTTGGTTCGCGGACTTGCCGCCCGGGGCGATGGCCAGGGGGCCACCGGTGAGCGTTTCACCCGGCTTGGGATGACGCTGCGTGCGGACCACCAGATCGGCGTTGAGTGAGCCGACCACGCACACGGAACCGGCGTGAATCTGCATGTCAGGCGTCCTTTCGTGCGGGCTCGCCCAGGTTCTCCACGGCGGAGACCACCAGGTCCCAGAAGCCGGCGTGGTCGAGGCCGGTGGCCACCGCCGTCGGGCAATCCTCGGGAGCCGGACCGCGCAGGTCGACCACGGTCTGTCCGGTGGTCAGTTCGCCGTGAAGCTCCACGTCCACCGGTGCACGCCGCGTGGGCACCAGGTCCGGCGCGATGACCTGGGCAACGGCGACGGGGTCGTGGCACGGCGGGTTCTCGAAGGCCTGATTGTGCTTGTAGGCATCGCGGTAGCTGCGGATCAGTTCGACGGCGATGTCACCCAGGCGCGTGCCCAGGCCCGCGAACCGAGCCTCGATCTCCGGGGTCGCCAACGCCTGGTGGGTGGCGTCCAGGCCGACCATGGTCACGGGCCAGCCCGCGGTGAACACCGCCCGGGCTGCCTCCGGGTCCACGGCGATGTTGAACTCCGCGACCGGTGTCAGGTTGCCCGTGGCGACCCCGCCGCCCATCAGGACGACTTCCTGGGTGTGCTCGACCAGCTGCGGGAACTGCCGGATGGCCAAGGCCAGGTTGGTCAACGGGCCGGTGGCGATGATCGTGACCTCACCGGGTCCGTTGGACAGGACGGTCTGGGCAATGACTTCGACCGCGTGGCGCTCGTCCAGGGGGTGACGAGGTTCCGGGAGCTGCACCAGGCCCAGGCCAGTGTCCCCGTGCACGTGTCCGGCGGTCAGCGGGTCGCGGACCAGCGGGCGTTCAGCTCCGGCGGCCACCGGGATCCAGTCCATACCCAGCTCATCGGCCAGCGACAGGGCGTTGCGGGTGACCTTTTCCAACGTCTGGTTGCCGCCGCACACCGTCACGGCCAGGACGTCCAGCTCGGGGCTGCCGTGGGCCAGCATGAGGGCCAGGGCGTCGTCCACCCCGGGGTCGCAGTCGATGATCACTTTGCGGGTCATGACTCCAACTTAGTGCGCCGATTTCGGGGTTGTTCCGCCTATTGGGGCGAATAGGCGGAACAACCCCGAAGTCGGCGGGGGGGGCGGGGGGGGCGGTGGGGACGGCGGTCAGCCGATCTGCAGTTCGCCCATCTCGTCCCAGTCGTCGCCCTCGATCTGACGGGAGATGATCTTGGGGGTCGCGCGCAGGTACTCCGGGAACTCCTGAGTCATCTTCTCGAAGTGCACGGAGTTCACGTGGGCTTCGGCGGCGCCGTCGTCAAAGGCCTCGACCAGCACGAATTCGTAGGGGTCCTCGAGCGAACGCGACCAGTCGAACCACTTGTTGCCCGGCTCGGCCCGGGTGGCGTCCGTGAACTCTCGCACCACCTCCGGCCACTGGTCGACGTACTCGGGCTTCACGGGAAACTTCACGACGATGAAAATCACGCGGAATCACTCCTCTGGTTCGCGGTGGGTCATGCCTTGATGTGGGTCAACGGTGGTCCGTGGACCGGGCGTCTCACCGATCGTGGCACACCCTGACGGGCCATTGCTACGACGTCGAAACGCTCGCGGGGAGCCCGACGTCCAGCTGACCCCGTACCTGCTCCGCCAAAGCCAGCAACCCGACGTCGGCACCGGGGCGCCCGATGAGCTGGACCCCCATGGGGACCCGCGATTCACTGAACTCGGACCGTTCCCACGTGGTCGGCAGCACGACGGCGGGCAGCCCCACCACGTTGATCAACGAGGTGAAGGGTGTATAGCGGCACTGCCGTTCATAGTCCTGCGCGGCGGAGGCCGGATCGGCGGGGTCGAATCCCTCCCACCACCACCCCAGCGGACGTGGAGTCTGGGCCAAAGCGGGGGTCAGGATCACGTCGTAGGCGTCCCAGGCCTGGATCGTCGCCTTTTCGATCTCCCGCAACGTGCGGATGGCGACCGCCAACTCGGCGGCCGATCGCTCCAGCGCCGCATGCCGGTAGTGCTTCGCCAGCCCGGTGAGCAGTCCCTCCTGCTCGCCGGTCAACGGTGCGGTGCCGAGCGAGGTGGTCCACAGTGCGAAGAAGGCCTCCGGGTAGCGCGGGTCGAAGCGCAGATCCGCCTCCTGGACTGAGTGCCCGGCGGCCCGCAGCGCATCGATTCCGGTGGCCAGCGCGGACATCGCCTCCGGAGACACGGGGGTGGGATGCGCGGACTCGAAGGCCGAGGCCGTGCTGACTCCGATGCGCAACGGCCGTTCGCCCCAGGGGAATCGTCCAGCCGCAGCACCGCGAACGACGTCGGCCGCGGGGGAGGTGTCCTCGATGGCGGTCCGGAACCGACCGTCCGGTGGTCCCACCACGGCGTCGAGGTCGGAGTTGTGCCACGGGTCCGACGTCGCGTGCGCACCGGGAGCTGCCGTGGGGCGGAACAGGCGATTGCCGTCCGTAGCAGACGGAACACGGGCCGTCAGGCCGTCGAGGATCATGGCGGCATCGGCCGGGGTCCGCGCGATCGGCCCCTGAACCGCGAGTTGCGCCTGATCGTTCAGGGCGTCGCCCACCGGCACCTGCCCGCGCGACGGCTTCAACCCGATCAGTCCGCAGGCCGCAGCGGGTATCCGGATCGACCCCCCGCCGTCGGAGCCGACCGCAGCGGGCAGTACCCCGGCGGCCACGGCCGCCGCCTGGCCACCCGAAGACCCACCCGACCCGCATTCCGGGTCGAACGGATTGCGCGACGGCGCCCCCACCAGGTTCTCGCTGTAACAGTTCAGCCCGAACTCCGGCACCTGGGTCTTGGCGAAGACCAAGGCGCCGTGGGCGCGGTGGAGGGCTGCGACGTCGTCGTCCGCCGGGGTCGTGGGCGCCGAACCCGGACCGTCCGGCGCCAGGACCCGGGAACCCTGGGTGGTCGGCAGCCCCGCCACCTCCTGGAGGTCCTTGAGCGCGAGCGGCAGACCGTGCCATCGCCCACGGGCCCAGGCGGGTAGCGCGTCCAGGACTGTTGCCGCGTCCCGGACGGAGGCGGCGGATTCGATGTGCACGAAAGCCCCGAGCCCGGGCCCGGACGAGGGGTTCTCCACGGTGACGGCGCGCTCGCGGACCGCCGTCGCAATCTTCGTGGCCGTGACCCTGCCGTGGCGCAGTGCGTCCCGCAGCGCCACGGCGTCCGTCAGAAGGTCGTCACTTGCCGTGTTTGACGATGGCATCCGAGAGGATCTCCAGGCCTTCGCGCAGCAGTTCGTCGGTGATGGTCAGGGGCGGCAGCAGGCGCACGATGTTGCCGTGGGTGCCGCAGGTCAGGATGATCACACCCCGCGCCAGGCACTCGGCGGCCACGGCCTTGGCCAGCTCAGGGTTGGGTTCGCGGGTGCCGGGCTGGACGAACTCGAGGGCGATCATGGCGCCGCGTCCGCGGATCTCGCCGACCACCTCCGTGCCGTCCACCAACGAGTCGAGGGAGGCGTGGGTCACCGCCTCGATGTGCTTGGCGCGGGATTTCAGATCCCATTCCTCGATGGTGTCCAGGGCGCCGATCGCCGCGGCGCAGGCCACCGGATTGCCACCGTAGGTGCCACCCAGGCCGCCGCCGTGCACGGCGTCCAGCAGTTCCGCCCGACCGACGACCGCGGACAGCGGCATCCCGCCGGCCACGCCCTTGGCCACTGTGATCAGATCCGGGATCACGCCTTCGTGCTCCACGGCGAACCATTCACCGGTCCGGGCCACACCCGACTGCACCTCGTCCGCGATGAACAACGCGCCGTTGTCCGTGCACCATTCGGCCAGGGCGGGCAGGAACCCGTCGGCCGGGACGATGAACCCGCCCTCACCCTGGATGGGTTCGATGACCACGGCCGCAACGTTGGCCGCACCGATCTGCTTGTCGACCATCTCCAGTGCGCGTTTGGCGGCTTCCGGGCCGGACATGCCTTCCGGATCGCGGAACGGGTAGGACATGGGAACGCGGTAGATCTCCGGGGCGAACGGACCGAAGCCGTTCTTGTACGGCATGTTCTTGGCCGTCATGGCCATGGTGACGTTGGTGCGCCCGTGGTAGGCGTGGTCGAAGACCACAATCGCGTCACGACCCGTGGCCACACGGGCGATCTTGACCGCGTTCTCCACGGCCTCCGCGCCCGAGTTGAACAGGGCCACCTTCTTCGCGTGGTCGCCGGGCGTGATCTCGGCCAGGCGTTCGGCCACCTCCACGTAGCCCTCGTACGGCGTGACCATGAAGCACGTGTGGGTGAAGTGCTCCACGGAGTCCTTGACCTTCTCGACCACCTTGGGGGCCGAGCCACCCACCGTGGTCACGGCAATGCCCGACCCGAAATCGATCAGCGAGTTGCCGTCCACGTCCACCACCACACCGCCGTCGACGTCGGCCGCGTACACCGGCACCGACGACGCCACACCCGCCGCGATCACGGAGGTGCGCCGCTGGGAGAGCTCCTGGGACCTGGGGCCCGGGAACTCCGTGACGATCTCGCGCTTCTGCGGAAGCCGGTACCGGATCTCGCTCATCGACAGTCCTTTCGTGCGCTGCCCCGGCATCTGGATCGTTCAAGGGCCACAGGGGGATGGGGCGGGGAGGAGTTGTGTGGGCATCGTCTCACGACTCCGGTCGTGGCAACCGAAGAAGGTGGAAAGTTCCCAGAGCGGAAGCTGAGTGGTACGGTCCACATTGGAAACGTTTCCAATGGCGGTTCGTTCGGTCCGGGGAGGGGCACATGTCGCGCACGACGATCAAAGACGTCGCCGCCGAGGCCGGGGTCTCGCTGGGTACGGCGTCACGTGCGCTCTCCGGCAACGGCAGCATTGCCGCGCCGACGCGGGAGCGTGTTCTGGCGGCGGCCCGTCGGTTGAACTTCGTCCCGAATGCGCAGGCCGGTTCTCTGCGATCGGAGCGCACACGCACCATCGGGTTGTTGATCCCTGACATCCGCAACCCCTTCTTCGCCGAGCTCGCCCACGTGGTGGAACGGAGCGCACGGTCGGAGGGCCTCAGTGTCATGCTGTGCAGCGCCGACGAGGACCCCCAACAGATGCACGATTACGCCACGGTGCTGCGGCGCCAGCGCGTGGACGGCATCATTGTGGCCCCCTTCTCCACGGCCAGAGACTCCTTGCGAGAACTTCAGGGCAGCGGCACACCGCTGGTGTTTCTCGATCGCACCATCCCTGGGATGGGGGTCCCCGCCGTCGTTTCCGACACCCGAGACGCCATCGCAGATGCCGTGAGGTACCTGGTGGACCAGGGGGCTCACAGGATCGGCTACATTTCGGGGCCTTCGGAGACGACGACGGGCGTTGAGCGATTGGCTGAATTCCGTGCCGCAGCTGCAGCCTCCGGGGTCGACATCGAAATCGCCCACGGGGATTTCCAAGAGCACTCAGGCCGGCTCGGAATGCGCTCGCTGTTGGCGCGGGGCGTGGACGGCGTCCTTGCCTCCGACTCCCTCATGACCATCGGCGCGTTCAAGGAATGCCGCGCGGCCGGCGTCAAGCCTGCCCAAGATCTGCCGTTCGTCGGCTTCGACGACATCGCGCCCTTCGCGCTGTTGCAACCCTCGCTGCCGCTCATCTGTCAGGACCTCCACTCCATGGGGGCCGCCGCTGTTCAGATGCTCCTGACCCAACTGGGCGGCGTGACCTCATCCCAGGAACTTCGCCTGGAGGCCCACCTCAAACTTCCCTCCGGCTCGGAGGCGGACAGTGCTCAACCCATCGATCCACATCACCACGAGAGCTGAGGTCAGTACTCATGCCCGATCAGAGAACACCCCTGCTCACGCTGAAATCCGTGAGCAAGTCCTTCGGCCCCGTCAAGGTCATCGACGACGTCACCGTGGACGTGCGTGCCGGTGAGGTCGAAGTCCTGCTGGGGGAGAACGGCGCCGGGAAGTCCACCCTGATCAAGATGATGTCCGGGATCTACCAACCGGACACCGGACGGATCCTGGTCGACGGCCAACCGGTTCACCTTCCCGACGTGAAGGCCGCGGAAGCGCACGGAATCGCGACCATCCACCAGGAACTCAACCTGGTGCCCCAGTTGAGCGTCGCGGAGAACATCACCCTGGGACGGACACCGCAACGGTTCGGGGTCGTCGACAAGCCTCGGATGAATGCGGTCGCCCGCGAAGCGCTCGAACGGATCGGACTGGACGTTCCGCTGGCCAAGCCGGTCGGGGAACTCGGGGTCGCTCGCCAACAGTTGGTCGAGATCGCCAAGGCGCTGTCCCAGGACGCTCGACTCCTGATCCTGGATGAGCCCACGGCTGCCCTGACCGGGCGTGAGATCGATGCGCTGTTCGAGGTCGTCGACGACCTCAAGCGCCGCGGCGTGGGAATGGTCTTCATCTCTCACCACCTGGACGAGATCCCGCGGATCGGGGACTCCATCTCCGTGCTGCGTGACGGACAGTTCGTGGCGCAGGTCCCGGCCAACACGTCACAGGACAATCTGATCGCCCTCATGGTGGGGCGCGATATCGACGACCAGTTTCCCCGGAAGCGCCCGGAGGAGCAGGGCGAGCCGCTGCTCGAGGTACAGGGTCTGAGCTCCGGAGAGGCCTTCGAGGACGTCAATTTCTCGGTCCACGCCGGTGAGGTCCTGGGCATTGCCGGACTGGTGGGTGCAGGGCGTACCGAAGTCCTCCGCGCGATCTTCGGCGTCGATCCATATGACTCAGGGTCCGTGACGCTGCAAGGCAAGGCGCTGCCGCCGCACGACGTTGGGCGTTCCATCGCCGAGGGTTTGGGGCTCGTCCCGGAGGACCGGAAGTCCCAGGGACTGGTCCTCGATGCCAGCGTGGGGGACAACGCGGGACTCGCCACCCTCCGCTCGACCTCGAAGTTCGGGCTGGTCGACCGAAGCGGACAACGATCCCGTGCGCAGGTCGTGACGGACCAACTGGCCGTTCGAATGGCCGGTTTGGACCAGCCCATTCGGGACCTCTCCGGCGGCAACCAACAGAAGGTCGTGTTCGCCCGGTGGGTCATGGCCGATGCCAAGGTCCTTCTGCTCGACGAACCGACCCGCGGTGTCGACGTCGGCGCCAAGGTCGAGATCTACGAGCTGATCAACGAAATCACGTCCCTGGGCGGCGCAGTGGTCATGGTGTCCAGCGAACTGCCTGAAGTGCTCGGCATGAGCGACCGGGTGCTCGTGATGAGCAACGGACGCGTGGCAGGCGTCCTGGATGCCGACGACGCCACGGAGGACTCGGTCATGGCCCTGGCCGTCTCCGAAGTCACCTCAGCTGTCACAGCATCAGAGCCCTCCACCAAATCCGCGGGCACCCCCTCCTGATCCGCCGCAATACCCCGGGAATCGCAAGATCCTGAGAAAGGAGTTGCGGCCATGACCGCGACCGCCACGTCCAACACCAAGCCCGCCGACCGCCCGAACCGACCGAGCGGGGCAGCCCGCCTGGGTCAGTGGGCCATGAACAACGGGGCCCTCGTGGGCCTGATCCTCCTCTGCCTCGCGCTGTTCATCGCAACCCCCGACTTCCTGAAACTCGACAACCTGGTCAACATCGGAATCCAGGCCTCGGTTGTGGCGATCATGGCCTTCGGCATGACTTTCGTGATCGTCACGGCCGGCATCGACCTCTCCGTGGGTGCGGTTGCTGCGCTGGGTGCGATGGTCTCCGCCTACTCGTTCAGCACGCTCGGGCTGCCCGGTATCCTCACACTGTTCATCGGACTGTTGATCGGCGCACTCGCCGGAGCCATCTCCGGACTGTCGATCGCCTACGGCAAGCTGCCCGCGTTCATCGCAACCCTGGCCATGATGAGCGTGGCCCGCGGTCTGACCCTGGTCATCTCCGACGGGACCCCGATTCCGACCTCCGGTTCCGTGTCCCTTCTGGGCAGCAGCATCGGGGCGTTCCCCGTCCCGATCATCGCCATGGTGATTGCCGGTCTGCTCTGCTGGTTCGTGCTCTCCCGAACGGTCCTCGGCCGTTCCATGTACGCCATCGGCGGCAACGAGGAGGCCGCGCGGCTCTCCGGTCTGCCCGTCAAGCGCATCCTCGTGACGGTTTACGCCCTCGCCGGACTCTTTGCCGGTCTGGCCGGCATGGTGCTTGCGGGGCGTCTTTCCTCTGCGGGCCCGCAGGCGGGTGTGGGGTACGAGTTGGACGCCATTGCCGCCGTCGTGATTGGTGGTGCGTCGCTGTCCGGAGGCTCCGGACGCGCCACGGGGACCCTGGTGGGCGCGATCCTGCTCGCAGTGATCCGCAACGGTCTGAACCTCCTGAACGTGTCCTCGTTCTGGCAGCAGGTGGTCATCGGCTTGGTCATCGCCCTGGCGGTCGGCTTCGACGTCCTGCGTCGCAAGACCGCCCGCTGATCGAGCCTTCCGAGCGAGGAGATCACCATGAACACCATCACCCAACACCTGAACAGCAGGCGCGACTTCCTGGCCCTCACCACGGCGACCGTGGTCGGGGTGGCACTGACGGGCTGTAACCGTGGCGAACGCCCGGACCGCATCACCTTGGCAGTGTCCACCCAGACCAACCCGTTCTTCGTCCAGCTGATCAACGGGGCAGAAACGGAGGCCGAAGCGCAGGACATCGAGCTCAACGTGCAGGATGCCTCCGACGACGCGGCGCGCCAGGCGGACCAGATCGCCACCGCGATCACCCAAGACGTGGACGTCGTGATCGTGAACCCCACGGATTCCGACGCCGTGTCCGTCTCCGTCGAAGCCTTGAACGAGGCCGGAATCCCCGCCATCGCCGTCGACCGGGACGCGACGTCCGGGGAACTGGCGAGCTTCGTGGCCTCCGACAACGTGGCCGGAGGAACCCAGGCCGCCCGAACGTTGGCCGAGGCGCTCGGGAAGAAGGGGGAGGTCATCGTCATCCAGGGCGTCCCGGGGTCCTCCGCTTCCCGCGACCGTGGCAAAGGGTTCACGGACGGCATTAAGGAGTTCCCGGACATCACGATTGCCGCGCAACAAACCGCGAACTTCGACCGAGCGGAGGGCCTAGACGTTGCCACCAACCTCATGCAGGCCCACCCGGAGGCCGTGGGGATCTTCTGCGAGAACGACGAAATGGCACTCGGCGCCGTGGAGGCGCTGGGTGCCCGGGCGGGCAAAGAGGTCTTCGTGGTCGGCTTCGACGGCACGGTCGAAGGTGTGCAGGCCGTGGCCGACGGCTCGATGCTCGCCACGATCGCCCAGCAGCCCGAAGAGCTGGGCAAGCAGGCCGTTCTGGAAGCCATCAAACTGATCCGCGGCGATCAAGCCGCCCCAGAGGTCTCGGTGGACGTCGTGACGGTCACCGAGGAGAACGTGGGTGACTACCAGTGACCGGGAACAAGCAGGATTCCATGGCCGGGATCGTGGTGGTGGGCTCGATCAACGTGGACCTGTCCGCCCATGTACTCCGGCACCCGCTGCCCGGTGAAACCGTCCACGGGACCGGCGGGCACATGCTGCCCGGTGGCAAGGGCGCCAACCAGGCGGTCGCCGCCGCGCGCCTGGGTGGTTCCGTCACGATGGTCGGTGCGGTCGGCACGGATGCTTCGGCCGATATCGCCTTGAGTTGTCTGCGCGAATCCGGAGTCGATCTCACTCATGTCGCCCGCGTCGACGGGCCCACCGGGCTGGCCGTGGTCACGGTCGACCAGCAGGGCGAGAACTCCATCGTGGTGATCTCCGGAGCAAACTCCACTGTGGACGCACACCGTGTGAACGATGCTGCCGAGGTGATCCGGGGTGCGGCCGTCGTCGTGTGCCAGGGGGAAATCCCGGCGGAGGGGGTTGAAACGCTACCGGGGCTCGCCACGGGGCGTTTCCTGCACAACCCCGCTCCGGTCCTGGACCTGGACCGAGAGGCCTTGCTGGCCTCAGACCCGCTCGTGGTCAACGAACACGAAGCGGCACTGGTCCTGGAGCAGCTCGACAGCCGCCTGCCCGCAGCGGCCGACCCTGAAGAACTCGTTGCATTGCTCAGGGCCACCGGAATCCCCTCCGTCGTCCTCACCCTGGGCGCCAAGGGGTCGCTGGTTTCCGACGACGACGGCACCCACAAGGTCCCCGCCGCCCCCGTTCACGCGGTGGACACCACCGGCGCAGGTGACGGTTTCATCGGTGCGCTCGCGGTGGGGCTGGCCCGGGGGGAGAGACTGTGCGACGCGGCCTGCACGGCTTCACGGGTCGGCGCGTTCGCGGCCACTGGAATCGGCGCCCAGCCCAGCTACCCGTCCGTCACGGATAACCTCCCGCAGCTGGGGGGTACGGCGTGAAACGGGGCGGAATCCTGCATGCCCAGCTCAACGAACGGATCGCCCGCTTGGGCCATACGGACACGTTTGTGATCGGCGACCGGGGCCTGCCGGTTCCCCCGGGCGTCGAGTGCGTGGACCTGGCCGTGATCACGGGGGTTCCGAGCTTTGCGAAGGTACTGGAGGCAGTTCTGGCGGAAGTCGAGGTGGAGGCTGCTGTCATTGCAGCTGAAGCAGACACGTCGCCCGTGCGTCAGGTGTTGGCCCGCAACCTTCCGGAGGCTCGGCGGGTCCCGCACGAGGAGTTCAAAGAACTGACCCGGCAGGCGCGTTTCGTCGTGCGCACCGGGGAGGCCACACCCTACGCGAATGCCATCCTGCGATGCGGGGTCCCGTTCTGAGCAGATCCGGGCCACACGCCCAGCAGAACCGTGCCTCAGGCGGGCAGTTCTGACAGGTAAAAGGCCACTTCGCCTGCGCTGAAGTGGCCTTTTACCTGTCACACCTGTCAGAGGTGCTCGATGGTCAGCTCCAGGGGCTCTCGACGCCGATGTACTGCACCGTGCTGTACTCCTCGATGCCCTCGGCCCCGCCCTCGCGGCCCACACCGGACTGCTTGACGCCTCCGAAGGGTGCCGCGGCGTTGGAGATGACCCCGACGTTCAGCCCCATGAGGCCGAACTCGATGCGGTCGGCCACACGGTAGGCGCGCTTGTAGTCCTCCGTGAACACGTAGGAGGCCAGCCCGTACTCGGTGGTGTTGGCGATCCGGACGGCGTCGTCCTCGTCCTTGAACGTGATGACCGGGGCCACGGGGCCGAAGATCTCCTCGCAGGAGACCCGGGCGTCTTCCGGCACGTCGGCCAGGACGGTGGGGGCGTAGAAGTACCCCTTGTCACCCACGCGGTGACCGCCGGTGACCACGCGGGCGCCCTTGGCCAAGGCGTCGTCGACGAACGCGGTGACGGACTCCAGCGCGTTCGAATCCACCAGGGGTCCCACCTTGGTGTCCTCCAACGTTCCGTCGCCCACGGTGAGCCCGGCCAGCGTGGTGGCGAACTTCTCCATGAACTCCTCGGCCACGGACTCGTGAACCAGAATGCGGTTGGCGGCGGTGCAGGCCTCGCCCATGTTGCGCATCTTGGCCGCCACGGCACCGGTCACGGCCTTGTCCAGGTCGGCGTCGTCGAACACCAGCAGGGGGCCGTTGCCGCCCAACTCCATGGAGGTGCGCAGAACGCTGTCCGCGGCGTCCTTCATGAGTTGCTTGCCCACGGGGGTCGAGCCCGTGAAGGAGACCTTGCGCAGGCGCGGGTCCGTCATGATCGGCTTGGAGACCGCCGACGCGGACTTGGAGGAGACCACGTTGAGCACACCGGCGGGCAAGCCGGCGTCGATCATGATCTGCGCGAAGTACTGCGAGGTCAGCGGGGTCAGCTTGGCCGACTTGAGCACCATGGTGCAGCCGGCGGCGACGGCGGGTGAGACCTTCCGGGTGGCCATGGCCAGCGGGAAGTTCCACGGGGTGATCAGGTAGCAGGGCCCCACGGGTTTGTGCCGGACCACCATCTGCAGGTTGCCCTCTGGGGTGGAGGCCGTGCGGCCGTAATGCCGCACGGCTTCTTCGGAGAACCAGCGCAGGAACTCCCCGCCGTAGGTGACCTCCCCGTTCGCCTCGGCCAGTGGCTTGCCCATCTCCAGGGTCATCAACAACGCCAGGTCATCGCGACGCTCCTGGACCAGGTCGAAGGCACGGCGCAGGATCTCGGCGCGCTCGCGGGGAGCGGTCCGTGCCCAGCTCTCCTGGACTTCGGCGGCCGCGTCCATCGCGGCCTGCGCATCCTCTGGGGTCGCGGAGGCCAGAGTGGCCAGGACCTCCCCGGTGGCAGGGTTTTCGACGTCGAAGGTCCCGCCGTCCGAGGCGTCCCGCCAGGTCCCGTTGATCAACAGGCCTTTGGGCGTCCTGGCAAGCAGATCGCGGATCTGTTCGGCGGACACGGAGGGGGCTCCGGTGGCTACGGCGGTGTGTTCGGCCATGGGGTGGGTCTCCTTCTGCGGCTGTCATCATCGACAGCATGGGGCGTCCGGCGGGCAGGGGCTCACCGGCAGGTTCGGGATCATCCTAGGCACGCCTCAGCCTGGATTATCAGGGGGCCAGGGCCGCTGATTTGGTGCACAGCGCACCGTTCCCGCGGCGGGAATCAGCGACTCTTGGCTGCGATCAGGCGCGACTCCGCATCCGCGCCGGGGCCGATGCCGCGCGGGATGCGGACCAGGAACACCAAGCCGAGCACCCACCACAAGCCGAAGACCACGTAAGGCGGCACGGTCAGCGATGCGGGCATCCCGGGGATGTAAAGCGACAGCAGGGCCGCGCACAGTAGAACCGAGAGACCGCCGATGAACATGCCCCCGTGTCCGCGGCCACCGATCCGGAAGGGGCGGGGCATGTCCGGTTCACGCCGACGCAGGATCACGAACACGATCGACACCATGAAGTAGGCCATCACGATCGACGGCGACCCGGAATCCACCAGCCAGCCCAGCATCTCCTGACCGAAGAACGGCGCCACCGCGGAGATCACGCCCACGAACAGCAGCGCGTTGACCGGGGTGCCGAACCGCGGATGGATCCTGGCGAACCAGGTGGGGATCATCCGGGAAGCACCCAGCGCCCAGAGCAGACGGCTGGCTCCCATGAGCAGGGAGTTCCACGAGGTCAAAATGCCTGCCAGGCCACCGGCCAACAGGAGGTTGGCGAAGACCTGGGAATCGAAGGCCGCTCCGATGGCATCGGCCACGGCAATGTCCGCCACGGCAAGCTCGCCAGCGGGAAGGGAGGCGGAGGTGGCCAGGACCACCACGACGTACCAGACGGCGGCCATCATCACGGCGACCACGATCGTGGCGCCGAGCTTCTTGGCCGGAATGTGCATCTCTTCGGAGACCTGCGGAATCACGTCGAAGCCCACGAACAGGAACGGCACCACCACCAGGACCAGGAAGAATCCGCCCAAGCCGCCCGTGAAGGCGGGCTCCATGTTCCCCGCGGAGCCTCCGGTGAACGCGCCGAACACCATCATCGCGCCGATGATCAGCAGGAACAGGACCACGAAGGTCTGCACCACGGAGGCCTGTTTGACGCCGATGATGTTGATCCCCGTGATGATCACCGCGAAGACCGTGCCCACGAGGGCCCACACGAGGTACACCTCCGAGCCCGCGACCTCCCACAGTTTGACGTGTTCGAGCAGGCCCGGGGCAATGTAGCCGATGGTGCGCGGCACAGCCACCGCCTCGAAGGCCACGATGGTGATATACCCGACCGTGATGGCCCACGAGCCCACGAACGCCCACCGGGCACCCATGCCTCGCATGAGGTAGTTGTGCTCACCACCGGCGGCGGGCATGGCCGCGACCAGTTCGCCGTACACCAGGCCGACGACCGCCATGATGGCCCCGCCTGCGAGCATGGCCAGCACGGCGCCCCACGTTCCGGCGTCGTTGATCCACCCGCCCGTCAGGATGACCCAGCCGAAGCCGATCATCGCGCCGAAACCGAGCATGATCGCATCCAGCGCGCCGAGGACCTTCTTGAACCCACGGTCGTGATGATCGTGCCCGTGGGAATCGTGTGGTGGTCGCTCGGTGATGTTTCCGGAATCCATGGGTGAATGGTAGAGAACCCGGCCCCGGTTCGACAGAGGACGAATGCTGTCCGCGTGACCTGGTTTAATCTGCCCCTGACCGACGGGCCGGGCCCGATCGAATCCACGCAGATTCCCAGGCAGGACGAACGGAGCCACCATGACCCCCACACCGTCGGATCCGAGCACCACCGCAGCACAGCAGCCCTCGGTCGGTGAGGCTGACAGCCACGAGGTCATCCGTGTCCAAGGGGCACGGGAGAACAACCTCAAGGGGATCGACGTCGAGATCCCCAAACGCCGTCTGACGGTGTTCACCGGAGTGTCCGGATCCGGAAAGAGCTCCCTGGTCTTCGGCACCATCGCCGCCGAATCACAGCGGCTGATCAACGAGACCTACAGCACCTTCGTCCAGGGCTTCATGCCCACCCTGGCCCGCCCGGACGTGGAAGTGCTGGAGGGTCTGACCACCGCGATCATCGTGGATCAGGAACGGATGGGGGCCAACGTCCGCTCCACGGTCGGCACCGTGACCGATGCCAACGCGATGCTGCGGATTCTGTTCAGCCGGTTGGGCACACCGCACATCGGCTCGGCCAAGGCGTTCTCCTTTAACGTGGCGACCATCAGCGGAAAGGGCGCCGTCACGCTGCAGAAGGACGGCAAGGAGGTCAAGGAACGCCGCGAGTTCAGCATCACCGGCGGCATGTGCCCCGCGTGTGAGGGCCTGGGGCGCGTTTCAGATTTCGATTTCACCGCCATCTACGACGCCGAGAAGTCCCTCAACGACGGCGGCCTGACGGTCCCCGGCTACTCGATGGAGGGTTGGTACGGGCGGCTGTACGGCGGCTCCGGGTACTTCGACATGGACAAGCCGATCGGGAAGTTCACCGAGCAGGAGTTCCAGGACCTCCTCTACCGCGAACCCACCAAGATCAAGGTGGACGGGATCAACCTGACCTACGAGGGCGTGATTCCCCGGATCCAGAAGTCCATGCTGTCCAAGGAACGCGAATCCCTGCAGTCCCACATCCGCGCGTTCGTTGACCGGGCGATCACCTTCACCGCCTGCCCCTCCTGCGAGGGAACGCGTCTGAACGACGCCGCGCGGTCCGCCAAGATCAAGGGCATCTCCATCGCCGATGCCTGCGCGATGCAGATCAGCGACCTGGCCGAATGGGTCCGGGGCATCGAGGAACCGTCCGTCGCCCCGCTGCTCACCTCGCTGACCGAACTGCTGGATTCCTTCGTCGAGATCGGATTGGGGTACCTGGCGCTGGAACGGTCGTCGTCGTCGCTCTCCGGAGGCGAAGCGCAGCGGACCAAGATGATCCGGCACCTCGGCTCGCCGCTGACGGACGTGACCTACGTGTTCGACGAGCCCACGGTGGGGCTGCACCCGCACGACATCCAGCGGATGAACAACCTCCTGCTGCAGCTGCGCGACAAGGGCAACACCGTGCTGGTGGTCGAACACAAGCCGGAGACCATCCTGATCGCCGATCACGTCGTGGACCTGGGCCCGTTGGCGGGCACAGCGGGTGGCGAGCTGCAGTACGAGGGACCTGTGGAGGGCCTGCGTGCCAGCGACACGCTCACGGGTCGGCACCTGGGGGACCGGGCCGCGCTCAAGGATTCGGTGCGCAAGCCCTCCGGGGCGATCGAGATCCGAGGTGCGGACAGGCATAACCTGCGCGACGTCGACGTCGACGTTCCCCTGGGGGTGCTCACGGTGGTGACCGGTGTGGCCGGCTCCGGCAAGAGTTCGCTGATCCACGGGTTCCTGGCCGAGGCCGCCGGGGACGACACGGTGATCGCCATCGACCAGAGCGCGATCAAGGGTTCGCGCCGCTCCAACCCGGCCACGTACACGGGTCTCCTGGAACCGATTCGCAAGGCTTTCGCCAAGGCCAACGGCGTCAAGCCCGCACTGTTCAGCGCCAACTCGGAGGGGGCCTGCCCCACCTGCAAGGGCGCGGGGGTGATCTACACGGACCTGGCGATGATGGCCGGCGTGGCCACGGAATGTGAGGACTGCGAGGGCAAACGCTTCCAGTCCGCCGTCCTCGAGTACACACTCGGCGGACGCAACATCAGCGAGGTCCTGGGAATGTCCGTGGCCCAGGCCCGGGAGTTCTTCGACGGCGCATCGGGCACCACCAACGACGACGGGCAGGCCACCGAGGGCTTCAAGCTGCCCGCCGCGCACAAGATCCTGGTCCGCCTGGACGACGTGGGGCTGGGGTACATCACCCTGGGCCAGCCGCTGACCACGCTCTCCGGGGGCGAGCGGCAACGCCTCAAACTGGCCACGAACATGGCTGAGAAGGGCGCGATCTACGTCCTGGACGAGCCCACCACGGGTTTGCACTTGGCCGACGTCGAACAACTGCTGGCCCTGCTGGACAAACTCGTGGACTCGGGGAAGTCCGTGATCGTGATCGAGCACCATCAGGCGGTCATGGCCCACGCGGACTGGATCATCGACCTGGGCCCGGGAGCCGGTTCCGACGGCGGGCGGGTGGTGTTCGAAGGCACTCCCACCGACCTGGTCGATTCGGCGCAGACGCTGACCGGTCAGCATCTGGCCGAGTACGTCAGCGGCTGAACGCCGGGGGCGTTTCCGAGTGCTCCTGGGTGTGGTGCAGGGCGTCCAGGAACAGGTGGGTAACGTGCTCGTCCGTGAGCTGGTAGCGGCTCTGCCGCCCCTGCCGGACCGCCTGCACCAGGTGTGCTTCCCGGAGGACCTTGAGGTGCTGGGAGACCAGTGGTTGCGCGAGTTCCAGGTGCTCGACCAACTCGCCCACGAAACACGGCGACTGCGTCAGGCGGTGCACGATGGCCGAACGCGCCGGGTTGGACAGTGCGGAGAACATGGGGGACACCGCGGCGTAGGGTGCAAGGTGCGGGTTGTCGTCGATCACGAATGTTCCTCCGGGGTCAGCTCACACTAGGCTAAGCGCCGCCCCGGTGTATTGCCGCTCATGCGCCACCGAATGCGTACCCTGAGTGCGGTGGGCGAAGCGTTCACCAGATCGATCAGAAGGAGTCTCAGCGTGGACAACGTCGACAACCTCCCCAGCGCCTCCGTGGACGAGGTCCCGGCCGACGCCAAGATCCTGGACGTGCGTGAGGACTTCGAATGGGAAGCGGGGCACATCGACGGCGCCCAACACATCCCGCTGGGTGAGCTCTCCGCCCGCTACGGAGAGGTCCCCGTGGACGAGGACGTCTACGTCATCTGCCGCTCCGGGGGACGATCCCTGCGTGCAACCGCCTTCCTGGCCGGCACGGGATTCGACCCCGTCAACGTGCTGGGCGGCATGGGGGCCTGGGCCGACGCCGAGAAGCCCATGGTCTCCGAGTCCGGCGACGAACCGACCGTGAAGTGACGGCCCGCCGCCCATGACCATCGCCTACCTGGGTCCCGCCGGGACCTTCACCGAGGCTGCCCTGCGCCAGGTCGACCCCGACGGCACCGACCACCTTCCCGCCAGCTCGGTCCCCGCCGCGCTCGCGGCGTTGCGCGACGGGCGTGTGAGTTCCGCCGTCGTACCGATCGAGAACTCCGTGGAGGGTGGGGTTTCCGCCACCCTGGACGCCGTGGCCGTGGGCCCGGAGGTCCGCATCCTCGCCGAGATGCTCGTGCCGATCCGGTTCAACCTGGTGGCCACGCAGGACAAGCCTCTGAGCGAGATCAAGGCCGTGTCCACCCACTCGCACGCCTGGGCCCAGGTCCGGGACTGGGCCGAAACCCACGTTCCGCAGGCCGAGTACATCCCCGCCTCCTCGACCGCGGCCGGTGCCCTGGGACTGCTCGGTGACGAAACGGTGCCCTACGACGCCGCGATCTGCGCACCCACGGTGTGCGAGACGCATCCCGAACTTCTGGTGCTGGCCGAGAACATCGGCGACAACCCGGAAGCCGTGACCCGCTTCGTCCACCTGGGCGGCCCGGAGTCTCCGCTGCCCGAACGGACGGGCGCGGACCGGACCACCCTGGTCATTCCCCTCTGGGAGGACCGCGCCGGCGCCCTGATGGAGATCCTGGAGCAGTTCGCCACCCGCGGGGTCAACCTGAGCCGAATCGAATCCCGGCCCACGGGCAACTACCTGGGGGACTACTTCTTCTCGGTGGACATCGACGGCCACGTCCAGGACGAACGAGTGGCAGAGGCCCTGGTCGGTCTGCGCCGGATCTGCCCCACCACACGCTTCCTGGGCTCATACGCCCGGGCGGACCACAAGCCCGCCGTCGTCGCCGGTCACCACACCGACGGTGCCTTCACCCAAGCCAGGGACTGGGTGGCGGACTTGCGCAACCCGCGATAACGGGTCTGCACCCCCATACGTCCCTGGTGTGCGAGGCGTCCCGGCAACGGAGCCGTGACGCGGAAATGAGTTGCCATGGTTGAACAACTCGAAGGCTGGGAGCAGACACTCACGGCCGGGCCCCTGCTGGGAATCGCGGCGGCGGCCATCGTGGCCCTGCTGGTGTTGATCATCAAGTTCAAGGTCCACGCGTTCGTGGCCCTGATCGTGATCAGCGGGCTCACCGCGGTGGCCGCGGGAATCCCGATGGATGCAGTGGTCCCCGTACTCACGGACGGATTCGGTGGCACCTTGGCCAGCGTGGCCCTCCTGGTCGGGCTCGGCGCCATGCTGGGGCGTCTGCTGGAAACCTCCGGTGGGGCGCAGGTTCTCGCCGACAAGCTCATCAGCGTGTTCGGGGAGAAGCGGGCACCGTTGGCCCTGGGCATCGCGTCCCTGCTGTTCGGCTTCCCGATCTTCTTCGACGCCGGTCTGGTGGTCATGCTCCCCGTGGTGTTCTCCGTGGCGCGGAGGCTGGGCGGGTCCGTACTCCGCTATGCGCTGCCCGCGGTGGGCGCGTTCTCCGTGATGCACATCTTCCTGCCCCCGCACCCGGGCCCCGTGGCCGCCTCGGCGTTCTTCGAAGCCAACGTGGGAATCGTGCTGCTGCTCGGCGTGCTGGTCGCGCTGCCCGCCTGGTACCTGAGCTCCTACCTCTTCGGCCTGAACTCCGGGCGGAGGATCAACCTGCCGGTGCCCACCATCCTGGGCGAGGCGGAGGAGGTGCAGAACCCGCCGAAGACCGGAACCGTGGTCTTCGTCCTGCTGCTGCCGCTGATCCTGATCTTCCTCAACACGGGTCTCACCACGTTGCTGGACTCCGGTGTGATCGCCGAGTCCGTGGGAGACGCGCTGTGGTACCAGATTCTGGTGGCCGTCGGTCAGACTCCGATTGCCTTGACCATCACGCTGATCGTGGCGGCCTTGCTGATCGGGACCGCGCGCGGGGTCAGCGGATCGGCGATCGAGAAGACCTTCGAGTCGGCGCTGGGCCCCGTGTGCTCGGTCATCCTGATCACCGGTGCCGGTGGCATGTTCGGCGGGGTGCTGCGCGCCTCCGGCATCGGGGACGCCCTGGCAGATGTCCTCTCCGACCTGGGTGTTCCGGTGATCCTGGCCGGATTCCTGATCTCCCTGGTCCTGCGCGTCGCCCAGGGCTCGGCCACCGTGGCCCTCACGACGGCGGCAGGCCTGATCGCACCCGCGTTGGCGGCCGGTGACTTCAACCAGGTGCAGGTGGCCGCCCTGGTCCTGGCCGTCGCGGCCGGTTCGGTCGCACTGTCCCACGTCAACGACTCCGGCTTCTGGCTGGTCGGACGCCTCCTGGAGATGGACGTCAAGACCACGTTCCGCACCTGGACCGTTCTGGAGACCCTGATCGGCGTCATCGGCTTCGCCCTCTCGGCCGTGATCTTCGCCCTGGCCGGAGCGTTCTAGCGCGCAACAACAACGAGCCGGCCCGGCAAGGACGCGGGTACGGCGGGTGCGTCGGTACTTGCGGCTCAGGTGAGGATGTCGTGCGCGTCGTCCCCTTGCGACGGCGGGACGCGCAGGGCCAGTGCCTCCGGCATGATGTTGGCCTCGAATGCGGTGATGCGGCCCAGTCCGTCGCCGTCGATCTGCGCCTCGGTCGGCTTGTGGAACTCGGCGCGCAGCTTCTTGCACATGTGGTGTTCCATGGCGGGCAGGTCGTGCCGCTGTTTGAAGATGATCTTGCTGGTCAGGATCACCCAGCCCAGCGGCCCGCGGGGCGCGATGACCACGGCGTCCATCCGCCCGTCGTTCAACTTGGCGCCGGGCACCAGGACCAAACCTCCGGTCAGCACGCCGCAGTTGGCGGCCATGATGGAGCGCAGGCGCTTGGTCTGCCAGGGGCCGTCGTCGATGCTGTACCGCGTCCAGGCGGGTTCCGCGGTCAGGCGGCGCATCCCGGCCTCCGTGTAGGCCATCCACCCGATCTGTCGTTTGAGCTCGTCGCGGGTGTTGGACATGATCTCGGCGTCGAACCCGGCCCCGCCCATTACGCACAGGGCGTGTTCGAAGCGCTCACCCCGCATGTTCTCCGTGCTGAAGGACACCATGTCGATCAGGCGCTGGTCACCGAACAGTGCGATGTCCACGGAATGATGCACGTCGTCCAGGTGGGCACCCAGGTTGCGGGCCAGGAGGTTGCCAGTACCCAGGGGAATCAGGCCGAGGGGGGTGCCCGAATTCGCCAGGACCTCGGCCACGGTGCGCACCGTCCCGTCGCCGCCGGCGGCCAGGACGACGTCGGCCCCCGACTTGAGCGCGGCCTGGGCCATTGAGGTCCCCGGATCGTCCACGGTGGTGGGCAGGAACACGGGGTCCGGCCACCCGGCCTTGCGGCAGGCGACCACGACGGTGTCGCGCGCCGAGTCGGCGTCGTACTTGGAGGGGTTGATCACGACCGCCACGCGTTGTGGGGTTGGCGTTGATGCCACGGTTGGCTCCTAGCCGCGGTGACGGGGGATGTCTGCGGTAGATGACGGGAAAAATCATGGGAAGACCGTCGAGGTCTTCGACGGGATGCGGCGGGCACAGTGTGTTCCGCCCACTCGAGGATAGCCATTACCCGGGCCGCTCCGGGCTGCTCCGGGTGGGGCGGAACCTCGGATACCCTGGCCTGGTGATCGACATCAATCTTCTTCGCGAACATCCTGACCAGTTCCGCGCCTCCCAGACCGCCCGCGGCCTGTCGCCCGAGAGCGTCGACGACGTCCTTGCGGCCGATGCGGCGCGCCGGTCCGCGATCACTGAGTACGAGAACCTTCGTGCGGAGCAGAAGGTGTTCGGCAAGAAGGTGGCTCAGGCGCAGGGCGAGGAGAAACAGCAGCTCCTCTCAGAGGTCAAGGAACTGGCCAACCGCGTCAAGGACGCGGACAACCGCGCAGTCGAGGCGCAGAGCGCGATCGACGAGCTGCTCAAGACCATGCCCAACCTGATCATCGACGGCGTCCCCACCGGCGGCGAGGACGACTACGAAGTGGTCAAGCACGTCGGAACCCCGCGGGACTTCACTGTGGAGGGTTTCGAACCGCGCGACCACCTGGCCATCGGCGAGCTGGTGGACGGCATCGACATGGAACGCGGCGCCAAGGTCGGCGGCTCCCGGTTCTACTTCCTCAAGCGCGACATCGCGCGCCTGGAGACCGCCTTGCTGCGCATGGGCCAGGACCTGGCGGTGGACAACAACTTCATCTCCCTGACCACCCCCACGCTGGTGCGCCCGGAGATCATGGCCGGCACGGGCTTCGACGTCGAACACGACGCCGAGATCTACCGCCTGGAGAAGGACGACCTCTACCTGGTCGGCACGTCCGAGGTGGCGATCGCCGGGTACCACGCCGACGAGATCCTGGACCTGACCACCGGACCCCTGCGCTACGCGGGCTGGTCCTCGTGCTACCGCCGTGAGGCCGGGTCGGCGGGCAAGGACACCCGCGGCATCATCCGCGTGCACCAGTTCAACAAGCTCGAGATGTTCGTCTACTGCGACGTGGACCAGGCCGAGGCCGAGCACGCCCGCATGCTCGAATGGGAAGAGCAGATGCTGCAGGCTTGCGGGCTGGCCTACCGCGTGATCGATACCGCCGCCGGTGACCTGGGGACCTCCGCGGCCCGCAAGTTCGACTGCGAGGCCTGGATCCCCACGCAGGGGCGGTATCGCGAGCTCACCTCGACCTCCAACTGCACCACCTACCAGGCCCGCCGCCTCAACATCCGCGAGCGGCTGGCCGACACCACGGTGGACGGCAAGGTCAAGAAGGGTGGCACCCGCACCGTGGCGACCCTCAACGGCACGTTGGCGACCACCCGCTGGCTGGTCGCGATCCTGGAGACGCACCAGCAGGCCGACGGCTCGGTCATTATCCCCGAGGCCCTCCGCCCGTACATGCGCAACCAGGAACGCATCGACGTCATCGCCTGACCCCATTCCTCCCGCCGAGTTCGGGGTTGTTCCGCCTATTTCGCCGAATAGGCGGAACAACCCCGAACTCGGCGTCAAGGTGTCAGGCGCCGTTCATCTCTCGGTTCGTCTGTGGTCCACCGAACGGAAGCGTGTCGTGGTGGTGTGACAGCATGACGACCATGACGACGCAGAAGAACACCGGCAGCGACGACCGGTTCGAGAACGCAGACCTCTTGGAAGAATTCGACGGCGAGTACAGCGCCGACCGCACCGGCGAATACGACGACGCCGTGGAGACCCCCGAGTTCCTCCAGCCCGGCACCTCGCCCTTCCCGGAACCCGACAGGGATCCGGTGGGCAGCGACTGGGAGCTCGAGAAGGGCGTCAAGTACCTGGTCGCCCTGGACGTGGACGGCACCCTGGTCGACCACGACGGTGCGATGTCCGACGAGGTCAAGGAGGCCGCCCTGGCGGCCGCCGCCGCAGGGCACCACCTGGTCATTTCCACCGGGCGCTCCCGTGGGGCCACGCTGCCCGTGTGCGAACAGCTGGGACTCGAGAGCGGCTTTGCGGTGTGTTCCAACGGCGGCGTGACACTCCAGCTGGACCCGAGCCTGCCGGACTATCACCGCGTGATCGACGCCGTGACCTTCAACCCCGGTGCCGCCCTGGACGCTCTCAAGGACGCGCTGCCCACCGCCAAGTTCGCGCTGGAGACGGCCGACGGGCACTTCTTCGCGACCGAACGCTTCCAAGACCGGTCCTTCGGGATCCAGGCCATCGGCACGGACATCCACCAGCTGGCGGACCTGGATGCCGTCCGCCTGGTGGTCTACAGCTCGGAGGAGACCCCGGAGGACTTCGCCCGGGCCATCGACGCCGCCGGTCTGCACGGTGTCGCCTACTCAGTCGGCTGGACCGCCTGGCTGGACGTGGCCGCTGCCGGCGTGTCCAAGGCCAGCGCGCTCGAACAGGTCCGCCGCTACCTCCACGTGGACCCCGCGCACACGGTGGCCATCGGTGACGGCCGCAACGACGTGGAGATGCTGGACTGGGCCGCGCGAGGCGTGGCCATGGGGCAGGCCCCCGACGAGGTCGTGGCCGTTGCACGGGAAGTCACCACCAGCGTCTACGAAGACGGCGCGGCCAGGATCCTTCGCAGCCTGGTCTGAGCCGACCGGAGCACCCCGCCCGGCCCGTGATCCACTGGACGAGTCGCACTGCGTGCCTGGGGCCACGCCGGTACGCGGTCATTGCTGCGTAATACTCATGCCTGCTCTGGCCAGGTGAAATGTCATTGAAAATCGCCAGTCGGAGGTCGATGCCGACTCATCAGTGAACTGTCGGAGTATGGTGGAGAGTGATCCCGGGCACGTCCCGGGGTGGCCTCCGGGAGTCCCGCCTCGGGCGCTGCATCCGTCCGAATGACGACATCGCCCGATGTCAAGCGACCGAGGGGGCATCGACCATGGACTATGTCACTGACCGGTGGCAACAGATCCTGTTCGCCAGCTGGCAGCACTTCTCACTGGTTGTCCAGTGCCTGCTGCTGGCAACGGTGATCGCCGTGGGACTGGCCATGGTCTCCTACCGCTCCGAAAGGTTGAGCAACCTGGCCAACAGCTTCACGGCCATCGGCTTGACCATCCCGTCCTTCGCGATGATCGGCCTGTTGATCGCGCCGTTGGGCTTCGGTGTGCTGCCCGCCGTCGTGGTGGTGACCTTCTACGCCGTGCTCCCGATCCTGCGCAACGCGGTGGTCGGGCTGAACTCGGTCCCGGGAGGCGTCGTCGAATCCGCCCGAGGCATCGGGATGAGCCGCATGGCCACGTTCTTCCGCGTGGAACTGCCCATGGCCTGGCCCGTGATCCTGACGGGCATGCGGGTCTCGGCCCAGATGGTCATGGGCATCGCGGCCATCGCCGCCTTCGTGCTGGGCCCGGGTCTGGGCGGCTTCATCTTCTCCGGGCTCTCACGTCTGGGCGGTGCCAACTCCCTGGCCTCCGTGATCACGGGCATTGTCGCCGTGATCGTGGTGGCCACCATCCTTGACGCCTTGCTGATCCTGCTGGGCCGACTCACAACCTCGCGAGGTCTCCGTGTCTGAATCCACCACTGCGCCCACAGAGCCCGGACGTATCACGGGCGTCCCCATCCTGCTCGACGGCGTCACCAAGCGTTACGGGTCCAAGTCCGCTCCCGCCGTCGATCACCTCACGCTCGAGATCCCGGCGGGCTCGACCGTCATGTTCGTGGGGCCCTCCGGCTGTGGCAAGACCACGACCATGAAGATGATCAACCGTCTGATCGAACCCACCGAAGGCTCGATCGTGATCGACGGCGAGGACGTGACCACCATGAACGGCGACGACCTGCGCCGCCGGATGGGATACGTGATCCAGGCCGGTGGCCTGTTTCCGCACATGACGGTTGCCGCCAACATCGGGCTGGTGCCCAAGATGCTCGGCTGGGACAAGCAGCGCATCGCGGAACGCGTGGACGAACTGCTCGAACTGGTGTCCCTTGACCCGGACAGCTACCGGGACCGCTACCCCAAGCAGCTCTCGGGTGGTCAGCAGCAGCGTGTGGGCGTTGCCCGCGCCCTGGCCGCGGACCCGCCCGTGCTGCTCATGGACGAACCCTTCGGAGCGGTGGACCCGATCACCCGCCAGCGGTTGCAGGACGAGATGATCTCGATCCAGAACGAACTGCGTAAGACGATCGTGATCGTCACGCACGACATCGACGAGGCCGTGAAGCTCGGCGACTGGGTGGTGGTCTTCGACGAGGGCGCACGGATCCAGCAGTACGACAGCCCCGAACGCATCCTGGCGGAACCGGCCAACGATTTCGTCTCCGACTTCGTGGGAAGTGGCGCAGGGCTGAAGGCGCTCGGTCTGACGCGCGTCAACGAGATGCCGATCCTGGACGCCGTCGTCGTGACCCCGGAGGACTCGCCCACCACTGCCGTGCAGAAGGCGGAAGCGGCCGGGCACGGTCACGTGGTGGTCCTGGACCGCGCCAGGCGGCCGATCGCCTGGCCGAGCGTGGCGCAGTTGCGCCGCGCCACCGCGCTGCCCACCCGCTACGAACCCGACCTGCCGATCGTGGGCATGGGCGCCACCCTGGAGGACGCGCTGGACACCATGCTGGTCTCCCGCGCCGGTGCCGCTCTGGTGGTGGGGCCCCGCGGCCGGTTCGAGGGTGTGGTGGACATCGACACCGTCATGCAGTCCTTGCGTGACAACCGGGGCGCCGCCGACACGGGTCGTTCACCCGTGGGGACCAACGACGCCGAGGCCAGGATCGAGGTGGCACCGGACACCGGCGAGATCACGTTGATCACCCCGGACCAGGTCGGCACCGGTCGCGGCCGCTACGACGACGGCGCCGCTGAACCCTCCCGTTCGGATGCCGACGAGGGATCCGACTCAACCGCGCTGCCGCAGACGAGTGGTGAGCGGCCATGAGCCAGCTGGACACCGAAAAGACACCGACGGAAGCGGCCTCCAAGACCGACACCGGACTCGAGGTCGACCGTGGCGGACGGGCGTCCCTGCTGCTGTATCCGGTCATCCTGCTGGCGATTCTGGGCGCGCTGTTCGCCTGGCTGTACACGCGG
Organism: Kocuria soli; assembly: GCF_003797835.1. GTDB lineage: Bacteria > Actinomycetota > Actinomycetes > Actinomycetales > Micrococcaceae > Kocuria > Kocuria soli. The sequence goes on along the minus strand of NZ_RKMF01000010.1, from coordinate 46,996 downwards.
GACCTCAGCGACACCGAGATGGTTACCCTGACCCCGGGTGAGTTGTGGTCGATGACCTTGGAACACCTCTACCTGACGGCCATCGCCACGGTCGTGGTCCTGGTGATCGCCATCCCGCTCGGCATCCTGCTCACGCGGCCGCCCATGCGGCGTTTCACCACACCGGTGACGGCCCTGGTCAACTTCGGTCAGGCCGCACCCGCCGTGGGTCTGATCGTGGTGTTCGCGTTCTGGATGGGCTTCGGACCGACCGCGGCCATCGTGGCCCTGGTGGTCTACGCCGTCCTTCCGGTCCTCCGGAACACCATGGCGGGTCTGGACGCCGTGGACCAGTCCTTGGTCGAGGCGGGCCGGGGAATGGGGATGTCCGCGGCCGCGGTTCTATGGCGCGTGGAACTGCCCCTTGCCGTCCCGCTGATCCTGGCCGGGGTGCGAACCGCCCTCGTGTTGGTGGTCGGCACGGCAACGCTCGGGACCTTCATCAACGCGGGCGGGTTGGGGCTGCTAATCACCTCGGGCGTGAACCTGAGTCTGCCGCGCGTCCTGATCACGGGCTCGGTCCTGGTCGCCGTCCTGGCCCTGGCCGTGGACTGGCTGGGGCGCGTCGTCGAACACATTGCCCGCCCCCGTGGCCTGTGACGCCCCGACTGTGAGGAATTGACCCATGAGTGAGCACAAAACCTCCCACCGCGTCACGGCGGTCCTTGCCATGCTGGGCGCGGGCATGCTGACCATCACCGGCTGCGGGTTGCAGTCCTCGACCGCCTACACACCGGAATTCGGCCCGGGCTCCATCCAGGAAATCGACGGCGCCAACGACGAACCCGTCCGCGTGGTCTCCAAGAACTTCACGGAACAGCTCATCCTCGGCAAGATCCTGGTCCTAGCCGTGGACGCCGCGGGATTCAACGCTCAGGACATGACCAACGTCCCCGGATCCCAGCCCGTGCGCCAGATGATGATGAACCACGACGCCGACGTCACGATCGAATACACCGGCACGGCCTGGCTGACCTACATGGGTCAGGAAGAAGGCATCAACGACCCCCAGAAGCAATGGCAGGCCGTGCACGACGAGGACCTGAACAACGGCCTGGTGTGGGGCGAAGCGGGCCCGTTCAACAACACCTACGCGTTCGCCGTTCGGGAGGACTTCGCCAAGGAGCACAACCTGACCAAGGTCTCCGACATCCAGAACCTTCCGGTCGAGGACCGGACCTTCTGCGTGGAGGCGGAGTTCAACTCGCGCGCCGACGGCATGACCCCCATGCTCGAGCACTACGACCTGCCCCGCGGCGAGGAAGTCCCGGACGACAACATCGGTCTCTACGACACTGGTGCGATCTACGCGGCCACTGCGGACGGGTCGTGCAACTTCGGCGAGGTCTTCACCACCGACGGCCGCATCCTTTCCCTGAACCTGACGGTCCTGGAGGACGACAAGCACTACTTCCCGGCCTACAACGGCTCGCCCGTGTTCAACCAGGAATTCTTGGACCAGCACCCCGAGCTGGAGGAAACCCTGGCGCCCGTCATGGCCAAGTTGGACAACGAGACCCTGCAGGAACTCAACGCCCAGGTGGACGTGGAGGGCAAGGACCCCGCGGACGTCGCCTTCGACTGGATGGTGGACGAAGGGTTCATCTCAGAACCGCACTAGTCCACACGCGGTTGGGCAAGAAAAAACCTGGCCCCCAATGGGGACCAGGTGAGTCATGGTTTCAGTGTAGCAGCGCGAGCGGCAAGATCGCACACGTGGTCACCACTGGGCCGGGCGATGGATGTCCCCGACCTGGTCCGGCATCTGGTGCTCCGTGAAGACGTCCAATGGCAGCTTGAAGTACCAACAACCCTTGTTGCCCAGAACGGCATCCTTCAGTTCGCCAGCCACCGGTCGGCCGCTGGGATTCACAACTCCCACGGGAATCCTGTTCGCGGCGACCTCAATTGGCAGTTTGAGGTCAGTGTCGTTGGAGAAGACCACGGCAGCGTCGATCCGAGACTCGAAGGTGTCGTGCAACAAGTGAGTGGCGATGTTCACGTCACTACCCTTTTCCTCATTGTGTAGGTACGAAACGACGAACCGGGCATCGGGCACAGGCTCACCCGCGGCGTCCTGAACCATGAGAGGCCAGTGCGCTGAGACCAGCTGGGGGCCTGACTGCCATTCAGTTGGTTTGATCGCCAACGGGGCATGCTTGACGCGAGCGACGTACCGCCCGAGCTCGAGGTGGTCGATGTAGCCTCCCCGTTTGACGGCCTCGAAGAAGGCGTCCTGGTCTGCAACGGCATGTGGATCACCGTGTGCCGCAATTCGAGCAGAGCAGAAGATCACTCGTGCTATGGAGGCCTTTTCCCAGAGGGTGCGTACCTCGCCGGTATCCGCAACGAAGCCAGTGGCGAGCATCCGGTCCAGAGTCCCCCGAGCTACACCTCGAGGGTCGTACCACTTCCATCCAGATGCGCCCCGTCCCGCCTGACGTCGCCCTCCGTAGTAGACGTTGAAACCATCGAAATAGACCCCTACTCGCATAATCTCCTCATGCCTCAGTCCACGCGCGGCCAGAACCGCGGTTCGATGTCCACGCTGCGGGCGATCAACTCGTCCTCCAGGACCTCACGGCAGATCAGGGGCAGCCGCAGCGAACCGGGCCGTTCGAACTCGTCGAAACAAACACCCAGCTCCCGGAACCCACGGCGGTAGCGGGCAAGGTCCAGGGCCAGCAGGCGTACCTCCACCAAGTCCTCCGTGGAGGCGAGCACCCAGAAGGTCTCCTGGTCCATGAGCTGGAAGAGACCCACCGAACCGGCGTACCGGGACGTGTCGAAACCCGCGAACCCCGGGCTGTGCAGCCACCCGCCGGGCTCCTCGAGCCTGGTGCTCTCCACCGCCGGAAGAACCGGCGCGACGGGGTCGTACTCCCAGCACCGGGCAGCGGCCAGCCAGGCGGGAGGCTCGGGCACGGTCACAGGGGAGTCGTCGGCGGGCCACGGGGCGTCGTCGAATGCGGCGGACTGCACCTGTTCCCAGAACCGGGGGATCGGCAGGTCCACGGACACGCTGTTGAGCAGCACCCCGTCCAACTGGGTGCCACCGGTGCCGGAAACAGTGGTGGTCGTCGAGACGTGGGAGCGGGTCAGCATGCGATCCAGCTCCGCGAGGTGGAACGGTTCGCCCAGGACCACCGTGCGGCCCTGGTACTCCAGGACGTAGGGAACCCGCTGAGGTACCTCGTCAGAGCGGGGCATGGTTACCGGGCACCTCCCGACGTTCTCCAACGTTCATCGCCGTCCGTCGTCGTTGTTCCATCACCGTTTTTCCATGGTCTCACCGCCAACTCAACCACAGGCCGCGGACATCGCAACGCACGAGCAAGGGCCCGCACCGCTTTGCAGCGGTGCGGGCCCTTGAGCAGCGGCGAGCAGGTGCGCTCAGTCCTCCTGCTCCGCCTCGGCAGCGGATTCGTAGTGGGACTGCTTGAAGCGTTCGATCGCCTCGGAGACCAGACGCTCGGCCTCGTCTTTCCCGGCCCAGCCCTCGCCCTTGACCCACTTGTTGGGCTCCAGGTCCTTGTAGCGCTCGAAGAAGTGCTGGATCTCCTTCTGCTTGAACTCGTCGATGTCCTCGAGACCCTGGATGTGGTCGTAACGCTTGTCCGTGGACACGCAGAGGACCTTGGCGTCGCCACCGGCCTCGTCCGTCATGTTGAACACGGCGATGGGGCGGGACTCGACGATCACGCCGGGCATGACGTCGACGTCGAGCAGCACCAGGGCGTCGAGCGGGTCCCCGTCCTCGCCCAGAGTGTCCTCGAAGTAGCCGTAGTGTGTCGGGTAGCCCATCGACGTGAACAGGACACGGTCCAGGCGAATGCGTCCCGTCTCGTGGTCGATCTCGTACTTGACGCGCGATCCCTTGGGGATCTCGATGGTGACGTCCATCTCCATGGCAACTCCTTCGATCTGAGGATGTGGTGCGGGCGGTCCCGCGAGTGCGCCGGTCCGAAGCCCGTGTTCGGTGGCCGGATGCGGCGCATTGTCCGGGGCAAGCCTAGCGGGCGCGGGCTTCTGTGACCTCGATCGTGGTGCGGTGTTCCGTACTTTCGGGGCCGCCTCACGTTTCACGGCACAATGGTCCACGTGGCCAGCCAGGACGCGCCCCGGCCGGAGGGTGATCGAAGCTCCTCCGGAACCGGCGGGTACCCGAGGCGCCCCCGCAGATGGGTGGGGGCGCTCGTCGCCGTCCTGGTGGCGGCCCTGGTCCTGATCCTGGCGTTGGCCCTTCCGAGATTCCTCGGCGATCGGTCCCAGGACCCGGGTGCCGAGCCCGAGGCGGTGGACACCTCCGGCGACCCGGCGACCCCCACACCGACAGCAACCCCGGTGAAATTGCCCGGATCGACCGTGACCGCCATCGACGGTGTGCTGGACGGAGCCCCCGCGCAGAACACCGGTGCCGTCGTGGCCGACCCCGCAACGGGTGACCTGCTCTACGAACGCAACCCCGACCAACCCGTCACCCCCGCCTCCAACCAGAAGATCCTCACGGAACTCTCCCTGTTCCACCACGCGGACGTCGAGGACCGGCTGGCCACCACCGTGGTGGCCGGGAAGACCCCTTCCTCCGTCGTGCTCGTGGCCGGCGGGGACACCTTGCTCTCCCCGGGTGAGAGCAACCCGAAGGCCGTCATGGGCCACGCGGGGGTGGCCACCCTGGCCGAGGAGACGGCGCGGAGCATGGCCCGGGAAACGGACCGGGACGACTTCCCTGACCGGATCGAGGTCGACCTGGACACCAGCGTCTTCGAGGGGCCCGCGACCAACGACGCCTGGCTCCCGGGCGACGTCGCGGCGGGCGAGGTGGGCCCCGTGGCCCCCATAGCCTTCGGGTCACACACCGTTCCCGGCCCGGACGGCCGCCCCACGGACACCCACGACGACGACGCAGCCCGCACCGTGGCCGAGGTTTTCGCCGGCGAGCTCTCCGCCGAACTCTCGGAGCGAACCGGGCAACCGGTCTCGGTCGAGGTGGGGCAACCGGTGAAGGCCGCCGAGGGACGTGAACTCGGGCGCGTTGAATCCGCCACGCTCGAGGAACAGGCAACCGTGATGATGCAGGACTCCGACAACCGCCTGGCGGAGGTCCTGGGGCGGATGGCGGCGGTGAAGTCCGGGCACCCCGGCAGCGTGCAGGGCGCACGGAAGGCCACCGAGGAAGCCCTGCGCGAGGCCCTCGGCCGGGACGTGACCGCGGAGGACGGTGTGGTGGTGGGCGACAACTGCGGCATGGCCCCGACCAACCGGGTCACGGCCCGGGTGCTCGCGGGGATCCTGCTGTTGGGCGAACAAGATGCACCGAACCGGTACACGCCCATGATTTCCACCTTTCCGGTCAGCGGGGACTCCGGGACCCTGGAGGACCGTTTCGACGACCCCACGGAAGCCGCGGGTCGCGGCGTCGTGCGAGCCAAGACGGGCACCCTCAACACGGTGACCGCATTGTCCGGGAGAGTGACCCGGGACGACGGTGAACGGATGATCGCCGTGGTCCTGTTCGACGGGGTTCAGGACACCGGGGTCGCCCGGAACAGGGCCGACGAGTTCTTCGCGACGCTCGCGCAGAGCTGATGGGGGACTGATCGTTGCGGCCTTCGATGCGGTGTACGGCCCGCCCTGTGGTTGCATGGCTTCATGACCACGCCCCACAGCACCCCCGGCACCACGGACTCCGGTCTGATCAAGTGGAGCTTCGCTGCCGCCGTCGCAGCCAGGACCACCCCTGCCGGACCCACCCCTCCCGCGCGGGCGATGCAGGAGGCCGTTGCCTCGATGCGTCATCATGCCGAGACCTCCGTGGACCACGTCCACCGAATCTCCGGTTTGGAGGCCGCGCGTGACCTGCGTGATGCGCCCGTCGTCGTGGTGGACCGTGCCGGATGGGCGAAGGCCAACGCGGCCACCTTCGCAGCGCTGCTGGAACCGGCCATGAACGAGCTGGCAGGAAGGTACCGGGCCCGTGGGCGCGGTTCGAACGAACTCACCCAATGGATCGGCAGCCGCGCGACCGCAGCAGAGGCCGGCGCGATCCTGGCGTTCCTGTCGACCAAGGTCCTGGGCCAGTACGACCCTTACGCGGGGCTCACCTCCCCGGAGGCGGCCAGGCGTAACCCCGGCGGCCGTCTCATGATCGTGGCGCCGAACGTGCTCGAGGTCGAGCGGGAACTCAACGTGGAGCCCGAGGACTTCCGGTTGTGGGTCTGCCTGCACGAACAAACGCACCGGGTCCAGTTCGCGGCCGCGCCCTGGCTGCGTGATCACATGTTGGGCACCATCCAGGAGTTGTCGAGCTCCATGACCGGGGACGTGGACCAGCTCAAGGCGCGGATGGGCCGGGCCGTGGCCGCGGTGGGCGGTCAGGTCAGGGGCCGGCATCGCGAGGACGACCTCCTGGGCCCGATGTCCGTGGTCCTGGGGGACCGGGAACGGGAACTCATGTCCTCGGCCGTGGCCACGATGTCCCTGCTCGAGGGGCACGCCAACTGGGTCATGGACAACGTGGACTCTTCGGTGGTCTCCTCGGTCAAGACCATCCGCCGTCGTTTCGACCGACGCCGTGATCTCCAGAGCCCGGGGCAAAGGGTGATCCGGAAGTTCCTGGGACTGGATGCTAAGGCGAAACAGTACGTTCAGGGGCAGAAGTTCGTCACGGAGGTGATCGAGGCGGCGGGACTGGAAGGCTTCAACCGGGTCTGGGACAACGCGGCGAACCTGCCCACCGAAGCCGAGATCCGTGACCCGCAAACGTGGGTGCATCGAGTGCTCAAGCCCTAATTCACCCCACAACCATCCGTTCTGGGGCGAGTTCTGGGCGTGCTCCCAGTTGAGGTGGCCGTGCAGGGCCCCTCGCAGCCGCACCCGTGTGACACAATTGCAAACGTGACTTCCGAGAACATCGAACAGCAGATCAGGCTTTACGGCCAGCCGCTCTCTGAGCGTTTTGGCGCAGTGGTCAGCGCCTACAACATCACCCAGCGTCGCCTGGCTGAGGTACTCGGACTGTCCGCACCCATGCTCTCCCAGCTCAACTCCGGGCGTCGGATCAAGATCGGCAACCCTGCGGTTTACGAACGCCTGGTCATGTTGGAACAGCGCGCGGGTACGGAGGACATCGACGCGACCCTGAATGACGTCGAGCAGTCCCAGCCCGTGCTGACCACCACCCAGATCCAGGCAGGGATCCATGGTGAGACGAACGCCGTGTCCGCGCTGGCCTCGGTCATCCCGCCGGTCGAACTCAGCCACGCCGTCCAGGCACTGGGTAACTCCGCCCCCACACTGGTCAAGGTCCTGACCCTGGCCCTGCGCGAAACCAACGGCGACCCCAACGGCCGCCAGTGAACCGTGAGTTCCGTTCCTGACCTCCGCCGCCACTGCGTGCACGCATGACGCAGTTCGGTCGCCGAGGGCGGTTGCATCCCCAAGTCGCTGCAGCCCGCCGCGCGGTCGAGAACTGCCTGACTGATTCCCTCGGAAGGCCACCGCAGCCCGAGGACCTGGTGCTCGTCGCGCTGTCAGGCGGCCCCGACTCCTTGGCCCTGGCCGCAGGCGCCGCCCATTTCGCCCGGCGCCGCCACTTCCGGGTGGGCGCCGTCGTCGTCGACCACCAACTCCAACCGGGCTCCGCCCGGGTCGCGGAACGTGCCGCTGAGCAGGCGCGGGCCCTGGGGCTGAACCCGGTGGACGTGCTGCCCGTGACGGTCGAACGCGGTGACGACGGGCCCGAAGCCGCCGCGCGCACCGCCCGGTACGCCGCCCTGCGACGGGCCGCGCGGAACCACGGGGCGCACGCCGTTCTGCTGGGTCACACCCGGGACGACCAGGCCGAGACGGTCCTGCTGGGGCTGGCCCGAGGCTCCGGGACGCGTTCGCTGGGTGGCATGGCGCGGATCTCCACCCGAGACAGTCTGCGTCTGCTCCGCCCCCTGCTGGACATTGCCCGGGAGGCGACGGCGGCCGTGTGCGAGGCCGAACAGCTGGAACCCTGGATCGACCCCACCAACACGGACGAAACCTTCCTCCGCGCCAAGGTGCGGCACACCGTCCTGCCGATGCTCGAACGCGAGCTCGGTCCGGGCGTGGCAGCATCCCTGGCGCGCTCCGCGGCGATCCTGGGACCGGATGCCGAACTCCTGGACCACCAGGCGCAACGCCTGCTGGAAGAGGCGCGGGACCGGGCCCGGGATGAGATGGAGGCGGGGTGTGCCCCACGGCTGGCACCGACATGCGTCGGGCTCTCCCTCGAGGTGCTCCAGGAAGCCCCGGCCCCCCTTGCACGGCGGGCGCTCGCGGCCGCATGCGTGGAAGCCGGAGGCGAGGCCGTGTCCTTCGAGCGGATGGAGGCGTTGGCGGACCTGGCGGCAGGCACCGGCCAGGCAGGTCCCGTCCAGATGGCGGGTAAAGTGGCCGTGTACAGGCGTCGCCCGATCCGCACCGGTCGCAAGGACAACTCATGTGGCCGGGGGATCCTGGAACTTCGCCCCTCGGGTTGAACCCGTCGAGCCCGGAGCTTCCAAGACACAAGCCGAGAACTTAGGAGCATCGTGAAGGCCGAGGACGTTTCAGGCGAACTCAAGGAGATCCTGCATACCAAGGCGGACATCGACCGCCGTGTGGTGGAGCTCGCCGCTGAGATCGACGCCGATTACAAGGACAAGGATGTCCTGTTGGTCGGTGTACTCAAGGGCGCGATCATGGTCATGGCGGACCTCTCCCGTGCCCTGTCCGGGCAGTACCCGATGGACTGGATGGCGGTCTCCTCCTACGGATCGGGGACCAAGTCCTCCGGCGTGGTGCGCATCCTCAAGGACCTGGACACGGACCTCACCGGTCGGGACGTTCTGATCGTGGAGGACATCATCGACTCCGGGCTGACCCTCTCCTGGTTGCTGTCCAACCTCAAGTCACGCGGTGCGAACTCCGTGGAGATCTGCACCCTCCTACGCAAGCCGGAAGCCCTCAAGGTCGAGATCGACGTCAAGTACGTCGGGTGGGACATTCCCAACGAGTTCGTGGTGGGTTACGGGCTGGACTGGGCCGAGCAGTACCGCAACCTGGACTGCATCGCGATCCTGTCCCCGCACGTCTACTCCTGATGCGGTGACTCCCACCCACCCGGGACGTGGTGTTCCCGGGGCGAGGATTCACCGTGTCTGGAGGTTCCCCCGGAATGTTTCCGCCAGGGGGTGAACCGTGGAGCTCGACTCCGACGGATCGTCCGCGGCGCGTTACATTGACCTTTCGACTTCTGCGGCGCTGCGTCATGCGTCGATCTCAGGTTCGTGTCGCGCGAGAGAGGACCATCGGACTTGGCCACCGCTAAAAAGAAACAGGGCTTCTTCGGAGGGCCCTTCTTCTGGATTCTCCTTGCCATGCTCGTGCTGGTGCCCGTGATCACCACGCTGACCTCCGGGGACGGCAGTCGCGTGGACACCAACGTGGGTCTCCAGCTGCTGCAGGACGACAAGGCCACAGAGGCCAAGATCTACGACGGCGAACAGCGGGTGGAACTCACGCTGGCCGATGACTACTCGGCCGACGGCAAGGACTACGGCAAGAATGTCGAGTTCTACTACGTCGAACCGCGCGGCCAACAGGTGGTCAACGCCGTCGACGAGGCAGGCCTGGACAGTTACACGGACCAGCCCGTGCAGAACAACTGGCTGCTGTCCATGATCCAGTTCCTGCTGCCGTTCCTGATCATCCTGGCGATCTTCTGGTTCGTGTTCTCCCGCATGCAGGGCGGCGGGTCCCAGCTCATGAAGTTCGGGCGGTCCAAGGCCAAGCAGTTCGACAAGGACAACCCCCAGGTCACCTTTGCCGACGTCGCCGGCGCGGACGAGGCGGTCCAGGAGCTGGACGAGATCAAGCAGTTCCTGGTCGAACGCGACCGCTTCACCGCACTGGGGGCCTCCGTGCCCAAGGGTGTGCTGCTCTACGGACCTCCCGGCACGGGCAAGACCCTGTTGGCCAAGGCCGTGGCCGGTGAGGCCTCCGTTCCGTTCTTCTCGATCTCGGGTTCCGATTTCGTCGAGATGTTCGTAGGCGTGGGTGCCTCCCGCGTGCGTGACCTGTTCCAGACGGCCAAGGAGAACGCCCCGGCGATCATCTTCGTGGACGAGATCGACGCCGTCGGCCGCCAGCGCGGTGCCGGCATGGGCGGTGGCAACGACGAACGCGAACAGACCCTCAACCAGTTGCTCGTGGAGATGGACGGGTTCGACGCGAACACCAACATCATCCTGATCGCGGCGACCAACCGGCCGGACGTCCTGGACCCGGCCCTGTTGCGCCCGGGGCGCTTCGACCGGCAGATCGGTGTGGAGGCCCCGGACATGAAGGGCCGGGAGCAGATTCTGCGCGTGCACTCCAAGGGCAAGCCGCTGCACGAATCCGTCGACCTGGCCTCCGTGGCCAAGCGGACCCCCGGCTTCACGGGTGCGGAACTGGCCAACGTGATGAACGAGGCCGCCCTGCTCACCGCGCGTTCCCACGCGCAGCTCATCGACGACCGCGCCGTGGACGAAGCGATCGACCGCGTGATCGCGGGCCCGCAGAAGCGATCGCGCCTCATGAAGGAACACGAACGCAAGGTCACTGCCTACCACGAGGGCGGTCACGCGCTGGTGGCGGCGGCCCTGCGGAACACGGACCCGGTCACCAAGATCACGATCCTGCCCCGCGGGCGGGCGCTCGGTTATACGATGGTGATGCCGGCCGACGACAAGTACTCGACCACCCGCAACGAGCTGCTGGACCAGATGGCCTACGCCATGGGTGGGCGCGCGGCCGAGGAGATCGTGTTCAAGGATCCGTCCTCGGGTGCTTCGAACGACATCCAGAAGGCCACGGACACCGCCCGGAACATGGTCACCCAGTTCGGCATGTCCACGCGGGTGGGCTCGGTCAAGCTCGGCGGGGACAACTCGGAGCCGTTCATGGGCCGCGGCGGTGCCCAGGACCGCGGCTACTCTGAGGCCACCGCCGCCGTCGTCGACACCGAGGTGCGCGCCTTGCTGGAGAACGCGCAGGACGAGGCCCACCGCATCCTGATCGAGAACCGCGAGATCCTGGACCGGTTGGCCCTGGAACTGCTCGAGCGGGAGACGTTGAACGAGGCCGAGATCGCGGAGATCTTCAAGGACATCGTCCGTCAGCCCGAGCGTGAGCAGTGGATCTCCGGTGACACCCGGATCCAGTCCGACCTGCCGCCGGTGACGACCAGCCGGGAGAAGGAAGAACTCGCGCAGGCCTCCGAGGCAGAACGCAAGCAGTTCGAGCGCCTCCCCGGCGAAGGCGAACCCGAGGAGAATCCGCAAAGCCCCGAGGACGTCCGACAGGACTCCGGAGAAGAGCAGACGGACGAGCGCGACTCCGATCAGGGCGGGTCCACCCGGTACGAGGGGGGAAACACCCCGTGGTAGACCAGCCTCGCATCGAAGCCGCGGTCCGAGAGATCCTGGCGGCCATCGGGGAGGACCCCGAACGGGAAGGTCTCCGGGACACCCCGCAGCGCGTCGCCCGGGCCTATGAAGAGGTCTTCTCGGGCATGACCATGGGCCCCGAGGACGTCCTGGCCACCACGTTCGACATCGGTCATTCGGAGATGGTCCTGGTCAAGGACATCCCGTTCTACTCGACCTGTGAACACCACCTGGTGCCCTTCCACGGGCAGGCCCACATCGGCTACATCCCCGGCAAGGGTGGACGCGTGACGGGGCTCTCCAAGCTGGCGCGGCTGGTGGACGTGTACGCCAAACGCCCCCAGGTGCAGGAGCGGCTGACCACACAGATCGTGGAGGCGCTGGTCGAGCACCTCCAGGCGGACGGGGCCATCGTGGTCCTCGAGTGCGAACACCTGTGCATGTCCATGCGGGGCGTGCGCAAGCCCGGGTCCAAGACCGTGACCTCCGCGGTCCGCGGTCAGTTGCACGACCCCGCGACCCGGTCCGAAGCGATGAGCCTGGTCCTCGGATGATAATCGGAGCATGACGGGAGCGGAACGGACGGACGTGGAACCCAAGCGCACTGCACTCGGTTGGCAACGGTGGGAGAACCTGCCCACGGGCCGCACCCTGGTCATGGGCATCCTCAACGTCACCCCCGATTCCTTCTCCGACGGCGGACAGCACGACACCCACCGGGCCGCCGTCGAACACGGGCGGTTGTTGGCCGAGCAGGGTGCGGACATGGTCGACGTCGGCGGTGAGTCCACCCGTCCGGGGTCGATTCGGGTGGACCCCGCAGAGGAACGACGCCGGATCCTCCCCGTGATCCGTGAACTGACCGACGCGGGGATCCTGGTCACGGTGGACACCATCAACGCCTCGACGGCCGAGGCCGCCCTGGACGCGGGGGCGCACTGCGTCAACGACGTGTCCGGCGTCTCGACGAGTCAGGACATGGTCGACCTCGTGGCCGAACGGCAGGTGCCCTACATCCTGATGCATTCCCGGGGCAATCCCGGGACCATGGACGCCCTGGCCGTCTACGAGGACCTGGTGACCGACGTCCTGCGCGAATCCGCCGAGGTCGCGGAGCGGTTCCTGACCGCAGGCCTGGATCCCTCCAAGCTCATCCTCGATCCCGGTCTGGGCTTCGCCAAGGGCGGGCAACAGGACTGGGACCTGCTCCGGGCCCTGCCGCAGTTCATCGCCACGGGATACCCGATCCTGGTCGCCGCCTCCCGCAAGCGATTCGTGGGCAACCTCCTGGCCACGGACGGGGCTCCGCGGGCGGTGGGGGAGCGCGACGTCGCAACCGCCGCCATCTCGGCGCTCGCCGCGGATCGTGGGGCCTGGGCGGTGCGGGTGCACGACGTGCCGACCACGCGGGACGCCGTCGCCGTCGCCCACGCCTGGGCAGGCGTGAACCCGCCCGTGCTGTCCCCGTCACCCCTCGGGACCGAAGAAACCGGGGAGCGGCCATGACGAACGACCGGATCGCCCTCACCGGGATCAAAGGCTTCGGCCACCACGGCGTGCTCGAGGAGGAGAAGCGCAACGGGCAACCGTTCGTCGTCGACGCCGTGCTGCACCTGGACCTTGCCCCCGCCGCGCGCACCGACGAGCTGACCGAGACGGTGCACTACGGCGAGATCGCCGAGCTGATCCACGCCGAGATCGAATCGAAACCCGTGGACCTGATCGAGACCTTGGCCGATCGCACGGCACGGCTCATCCTGGAAAGGTACCCGGCGATCCAGCTCGTCGAGCTCACCGTCAACAAGCCTCAGGCGCCGATCACCGTGCCGTTCGGCAACGTCGCCGTCACGGTCACCAGGGAGCGAACACCATGAGACAAGCCGTCATCGCCCTCGGATCCAATCTGGGTGACCGCGCCGAATTGTTGCGGGCGGCGTTGGCCGACCTGCAGGCCAGCGACGGCATTGAGGTCCTTGGCGCCTCACCCGTGGTGGTCACCCGACCCGTAGGCGGGCCCGAAGGACAACCGGACTTCCTCAACGCCGTGCTCAAGGTGCAGACCACCCTGGGACCGTTCGAACTGCTCCGCACCTGCCAACGGATCGAGGACGCCCACGACCGCGTTCGCGAGGTCCAGTGGGGCCCGCGCACGCTGGACGTGGACATCATCGACTTCGGCGGGCTCAGCATGGACGAACCGACCCTGACGCTGCCGCACCCCCGCGCGCGGGAGCGTGCCTTCGTGCTGGTCCCGTGGTCGATGATCGACCCGGACGCCACCTTGGCCGGGGAACCCGTGCGCGAACTCGCCCAGCGGGCCCCCGATCTCCCGGGAATCGCTCCCCGCAGCTACCCGTTGCTGACCGATACCGCGGCACCGGGTCCCTCGGACGTGGAGTTGCCGTGAAGTACCTGACCCTGCGGCTCCTGATCCTGGTGGCCGCACTGTCCTTCACGGCAGGCTGGGCCGCCGACCTCCTGGCCGGGCGCCTGGGCGGGCCGCTGTTGTCGCTGCCGTGGGCAGCGGGCATTGCGCTGCTGGTCGAATCCCTGGTCCTCCTGGTCGTGGGTTTTCAGGTCCGCAAGATTCGCGACGGCGACCGTGAGATCACCCTTGATCGCACCTGGGGTGCGGTGACCGCTGCTCTGGCGCAGGCCAATGCCGTGGCCGGTGCCATGATCGCCGGTTGGCACGGGCTGTTGGTCATCGACCAGCTCACCCTGGTGGGCGTCCGCTCGGACCAGGGGCCGTTGTGGCAGGTCGCTGGAATCACGGCGATCGGCGTACTGCTCACGGTGATCGGGTGGGTCGTGGAGAACTTCTGCCGACTGCCCCCCGATGATCCGGAGGAAGACAACGGCTCCGGACGGGAGGCGGACGGGAAGTCCACGCGCTCCCGTCCCCGCCCGGCCCAGGAGGGTGGAATGGCGCGCGCGGAGCACAACCGGAACATCCGAGGACGCAGACCCAACCGGCCGAGCACCCCGAAGGGACCCGCGGATGACTGAGCACCCGGACCTCATGGAACCGCTGCGGGCCGAGGACCCTGCCACCCGTCCCGAGGCAGGTGGCGCGAACGGCGCCGAACCCGGCCGATGGCGCGGTGTCAGCCGCCGGTACGTCACCGTGAGCCTGATCAGCCTCGGGATCTGGGCCGTGATTCTGCTGGCCGCCATGGGATGGCCCGTCCTCCTCAAGGTGATCGGACCCTTCGAGGGGACCTCCTGGTGGTGGCTCCTGCCGTGGCCTGCGACGGTCGTCGTCGTGTTCGGTGCCCTGATGGCGACCACGCCCCGCCGGGTGCGCGCGCGCTGCTACCGCGAGGACGCGGAGGAGTTCCTGGTCCGCAAGGGTCTGTGGTTCCGCAACTTGGTTGTGATCCCATACGGGCGGATGCAGTACGTGGACGTCACCTCCGGGCCGCTGCTGCGGGCCTTCGGGCTGGCCGCCATCACCATGCACACCGCCTCCCCGCAGACGGATGCCACGCTGCCCGGCATTTCGGCGGAGGAGGCGGGCCGGCTGCGGGAACACCTCACGGAACGCGGCGAAGACCGCTTGATCGAGCTGTGAGCACCGGCCAGGTCCCGTGGGCGCAGGGGACCGACGACTGGCGGCGCATGCACCCCCTCAGTCCCCTGGCACGCGGGTGGATCGCGTTCGTCGTGGTCATCGGTGCGTGGCTCAACACCGTGTTCAACGGTTTCCTCGAGGACCTCACCGGAACCGCCGAGAATTCCCCGTCCCCGGAGGACGTCCCCCAGGTCACCGAGTTCTTCGTGACCCTCCCGGCCTGGTTGCTCTACACGGGATTCGGGCTGGCCGGGGCCTTGTTGGCAGCCGCGGGCGGAGCCTACGTGTGGTGGTTCACGCGTTACCAGATCACGCCCACGCACGTGCGGCTCAGGAGCGGGCTTGTTTTCCGTCAGGACCGACAGACCCGCTTGGACCGGGTCCAGGCCCTGGACATCCAACGCCCCTTGGTTCCTCGGCTCCTTGGGCTGGCCGAGCTGCGCTTCGAGGTGGCGGACGCGGGGGAGACCTCCGTTGCGCTGCGCTATCTCAAACACGACGACGCCCGAGACCTCCGCCGCCAGCTGCTCGGCGCCACGGGACCACAGGTCGGTTCCTCGCCGGCGGCTGATTCCGAACCCGTCGACGGATTGGTGGAGGCCGCGGAACAGGGCGACCGGACGGACGAGGTCGAGATTCTCTCCGTTCCCATCGGCCGGGCTCTGGCCGCGCGGGTCTTGAGCATCCCGTTCATCCTCTTGGTCCTGGTTCTGGCCGTCGCCGGTCTGGTGTCGTTGTTCAACCCCCACGCGATCGGCGGGATCCTGGCCGGTGCCGTCCCCGCCGTCCTGCCGCTCGCGGGCTCGGTGCTGCAGGCGCTGGAGGTCAGCTGGGGTTTCAGGATGTACCGGACACCCGATGGCTTGCGGTTGCGCTACGGGTTGCTCAACAAGACCTCACAGACCGTCCCGTCCGGGCGTGTGCAGGCCATGGCGGTGCATCGCGCCCCGTTGTGGCGTCCTTTCAGCTGGTCTCTGGTCAAGGTCAACGTCGCCGGTTACGGCACGGAGACGGGCAACGAATCGGCGGGGAACCGCTCCGTGCTGCTGCCCGTGGGCACCGACGCGCAGCTCGACCTGCTGTTCCGCGAAGGTCTGGACCTGCCCGCCGACCTCACGGCGCTCGTGATCGAAGGGCTGGTCGGAGCGGCGAAGGACGGGTCCCCGTTCTCCAGCGCGCCGCACCGGGCCGTGTGGGCCTCCCCGGTGGTCCGACGTCGACACGGTTACGCGGTGACCCCGCGGGCACTACTGTCTCGGACAGGAAGACTGCACCGCACCTGCCACGTGGTGCCGCACGACAAGGTGCAGTCCATCGGCCTCGGCCGCGGACCCGTTCTGTGGCGACTGAACCTTGCCACGGTCTCCTTGCACTCGATCTCCGGCGCGGTCCAGCCGACCATCGAGTGCATGGACTTCGCCGAGGCGCAACAGTTCATTTCCGACCAGCTGCGTCGCGGACGCCCCACCCCGTCGGCCATCCCGCAACCAACCAGCAGCCCAACCAGACCAACCAGCCCAACCAGACCAGCAGGAGCACACAGGTGAGCGCACCAACCAATAGGCCCGGAAGGCTCGGGGTCGGCGTGATCGGCGCGGGTCGGGTCGGGGCGGTGCTCGGTGCCGCTCTCCGGGCAGCGGGGCACGCCGTCGTCGGTGTCACGGCGGTTTCCCAGGCCTCCCGGGACCGGGCGGAGATCCTGCTGCCGGAGGTCCCCGTCCTCACGGTGCCCGAGGTCGTGGAACGTTCCGAACTGGTGCTGTTGGCTGTGCCCGACGATCAGCTGCCGGGACTGGTGAGCGGGCTCGCGGAGGCCGGGCACTGGCAGGCGGGTCAGATCGTGATCCACGTGGCCGGGAGGTGGGGAACCTCCGTGCTGGAACCGGCCCGGGCAGCCGGGGCGATTCCCCTGGCCATTCACCCGGCGATGACCTTCACAGGCATGTCTCTGGACCTGGACCGGCTGGCCGACTGCTCGTTCGGGGTCACGGCCCCGGCTGCGGTCCTCCCGATCGCCCAAGCTCTCGTGGTGGAGATGGGCGGGGAACCGGTGGTGGTGCCGGAGGCGGACCGGGTGCTCTACCACGCGGGCCTCACCCACGGCGCCAACCACCTGAGCACGCTGGTGGGTCAGGCCACCCAGGTCCTGCGTGAGATCGGTGTGGAGCAGCCCGATCGCGTCCTGGGCGCATTGACCCGCGCGAGCCTGGACAACGCGCTGAGTTCGGGCGAGGCCGCGTTGACCGGCCCCGTGGCGCGCGGCGACGCCGGAACCGTTCGGGAGCACCGTCTGGCCCTGGCCGAGGCCGCACTGGCCTCCGGGCGCGACGACGTGCTGCGCGCCTACGTGTCGATGGGGCGGATCACGGCGGAACGCGCCCAGGAACGCGGCACGCTGGACAGCACCGCCCACGCGGCCGTGCTCCAGGCTCTGGGCCCGGCCGACCACGTGCTCCCGACCGTCACGGACGAGATCGCCGATCTCGATCTCCCCGGCGAATCCCCTGTCGCGGCCGACACCGAGGCCGATACCGAGGCCGGATCCGGTGCGGGGTCGGCACCCGTGGTGGTCACGGACCCGGAGGAGTTCCGCGCACTCCTGCGCGAGCGCGCTCAGGCCGCTGGTCCCGAGGGCACCGTGGGTCTGGTCCCGACCATGGGCGCCCTCCACGACGGCCACTCGCACCTGGTCGAACAGGCCAGGGCCGAGAACGACGTCCTCGCGGTGTCGATCTTCCTGAATCCGCTGCAGTTCGGCCCCACGGAGGACCTTTCGCGCTACCCGGCTGATCTCGACGGGGACCTCGCGCGCCTCACGGACCTGGGCGTGGACATCGTGTTCGCACCGGGCGTCGAACAGATGTACCCCGGGGGACTCCCTCTGATTCGGGTCGGTTCGGGAGACCTCGGCACCCAGCTGGAGGGGGCCTCGCGTCCCGGTCACTTCGACGGTGTGCTCACCGTCGTCGCCAAACTCTTCGTCCTGGCCACGGGCACGGGCCGCCCGCTGCAGGCGTACTTCGGCCAGAAGGACGCCCAACAACTGCTCATCGTCCAACGGATGGTGCGGGACCTGAACCTGGACGTCCGGATCCGTCCCGTCCCGATCGTGCGCGCGCCCGACGGCCTGGCGCTGTCCTCCCGCAACGCCTACCTGAACGACGACGAACGGGCGGCCGCGCTCGTGCTCTCGCGCACTCTTCAGGCCCTGGCGGCGCGCGAGGTGGACCTGGACCAGGCGCGGCACCTGATCGACACCGAAAGCATCGGCCAGGGGCCGCAGACGGTCGAACTCGACTACCTGACGGTCGTCGATCCGTCGACACTCGCACCGGCGGACGTGGCACCGGGCAACCTCGCGCTCGTGGCCGCCAGGGTCGGGACCACTCGACTGATCGACAACTGGACGCTGTGACCCATCCGTACCGCCGCAGCGCTACGGATCTGCCGGACACGACCGTTATCCTGGATCATCGTGACCACCCCTGAGAATCCCCAGAACACCGAAGCCACCGAGCCCGCCCCGGCGGCGGGTACCGCCGTCGTCACCGAGGGTGCCGCGGCGCCCGGTTCGAAGAACACCGTGGTGGACGAACAGATGGAGTTCCGTCTGGCTAAGCGGCAGGCACTGCTGGATTCGGGCCGGGAGGCCTACCCCGTCGGTGTCCCGCGAACCCACTCGCTGGTGCAGGTCCGCAACACCTGGGGTCATCTGGAAGCGGGGGAGGAGACCCAGGAGACGGTCTCCGTGACCGGCCGCGTGGTCTTCGTGCGGAACACCGGGAAACTGTGTTTTGCAACCGTCCAGGACGGTGACGGCGTGCAGCTCCAGCTCATGCTCTCCCTGGCGGTCGTGGGCGAAGAGGCCCTGACCGACTGGAAGAACCTGGTCGACCTGGGGGATTTCGTCTCCGCCACGGGGCGGGTGATCTGCTCACGGCGCGGTGAGCTGTCGATCATGGTCGATCGGTGGGAGATGGCCGCCAAGGCCCTGCGGCCCCTGCCCAACCTCTACGAGGGCAGTGAACTCAACGAGGAGACCCGGGTCCGTCAGCGCTACCTCGACCTGCTCGTGCGGCAGCAGGCCCGCGACGTCGTCCGGACCCGCGCCACGATCATCAAGACCGTGCGTCGCACGCTCGAGGACCAGGGGTACCTGGAGATCGAGACCCCGGTCCTGCAGCTGGTCCACGGCGGCGCGACCGCGCGACCGTTCGACACCCACCTGAATGCCTTTGACCAGCCCATGACCCTGCGCATCGCCACGGAGCTGTTCCTCAAGCGGGCGGTTGTCGGTGGTGTGGAGCAGGTCTTCGAAATCGGCCGGGTGTTCCGCAACGAGGGCGTGGATTCGACTCACAGTCCGGAATTCACCACGCTCGAGGCCTACCAGGCCTGGGGCGACCAGTTCACGATGGCCCGGCTCATCCAGGACATCATCGTCGCCTGCGCCGACGCCCTGGGAATCGAGGGCCCGATCCCAACGGCCAAGGGGGACATCAACCTCCGCGGCGAATGGGCCTGGCTGGGTGTCTATCCGGGGCTGTCACAGGCCGTGGGGCGCACGGTCACACCGGAAACTTCTGCTGAGGAGCTGCGCGAGATCGCCGCGGCGCACGAGGTCCAGGTCAAGCCGGACTGGGGTGCCGAAAAGCTCGTGATCGAACTGTTCGGGGAAATTGTTGAACCCACATTGATCCAACCGACATTTGTCTACGACTACCCGCCCGCGGCCCAGCCTCTCTCCCGTCCGCACCGTTCCGAGCCCGGGGTCATCGAGGCCTGGGATTTGATTATCGGCGGTATGGAGCGCGGGACGGCATTCTCCGAACTCATCGATCCCGTAATTCAGCGTGAGCGTCTGACCGAACAGTCCAAAATGGCGGCCGCCGGTGACGACGAAGCCATGCAGTTGGATGAAGATTTCCTGCGGGCGCTGGAACACGGTGCCCCGCCAATGGGTGGCCTGGGACTTGGCCTGGACCGATTGATCATGTTGTTCACCGATCTGGGTATTCGCGAAACCATCCTGTTTCCGCTCATGAAGCCCGAGAGGGACTGACCGTGACTGAGTATCTTGCCGTTCTCCTGCCCTCGATCGGTGTGGGCCTCATCTTCTGGTTCGTGATGCGTGCCATCATGCGGGCCGACCGTGGTGAACGGGAGGCGGAGAAGGCCGCGCGCTCGGACGCCGAACAGTGGTACCAGCAGGTGCGCGCCCGGGAGGGGCACGACATCGCCCAGAACCCCGGTGCCGAACCGGGCCCCGACGGCGGGAAACGTCAGAGAGCGGAGGGTGGACACAACCCTTCTGGAACCTCGCGGGAAACCGGATAGCCGATCGGCGATACCCCTTTTTTCGTGGTGCACGCCACGTGAAGAACCAGATGTTCATGTGAATCCCCTGAAAACTGGTCATGCGGTAGCCATTGCCTAATTGCACTGCCTCCGAATGGGGTTTAATGTGTGCGTTAACGAGGGGATCGGTGCAAGGCATTCCACGGAAACCGTTCCGGACGGATCGTGTCACCCCTCAACCGCAATCAGCTACGGGAGAGTTCCAGGCAATGGCACAGACAGTGAAGATCATCCTCGAGGACGACCTCGACGGCGGTCCGGCGGACGAAACCGTGCGTTTCGGTCTGGACGGAAACTCCTACGAGATCGACCTTTCCAGCGCCAACGCCGACAAGCTGCGCGGTGCGATTCGCCCCTTCGTGTCGAAGGCCCGTCGGTCCTCTGCCGGCAAGGGGCGGGGAACCGCTCGGACGGCGACCACGCGCGGCAGCGGAAACCCGGACACCCCGAAGATCCGCGAATGGGCAAAGGCCAACGGCTACAACGTTTCCGACCGCGGCCGGATCCACCAGGAAGTCCAGGACGCTTACTACGCGGCCAACAAGTGACGGACTGACCCTAAGCCCGCGGGACGACCACGGGTGAGGGTTCGGAAAGCCGGGGGAACAGGTACCTGTTCCCCCGGCTTTCGTCATGCCCGGGTGACGTCCGAGGCGACCCGAAGTCGGCCTCCCGGGACCGCAGGATCTTGCCGCGGCATCCGTCTCGCCGGTGGCGAACAGCCCCGGAAACACGCACCCGCGTGCGTAGCATCGTCGTGACGATCAACTGAGGAGTATCCATGTTCGAACGCTTCACCGACAGGGCCCGACGGGTCGTGGTGCTGGCCCAGGAAGAGGCCAGGATGCTCAACCACAACTACATCGGCACCGAGCACCTGCTGCTCGGCCTGATTCACGAGAACGAGGGCGTGGCCGCAAAGGCCCTCGACTCCCTGGGCATCACGCTGAACGCTGCGCGTGAGCAGGTCCAGGACATCATCGGTCCGGGCCAGCAGGCCCCCTCCGGCCACATCCCCTTCACGCCGCGAGCCAAGAAGGTCCTTGAGCTCTCCCTGCGCGAAGCTCTGCAACTTGGCCACAACTACATCGGCACGGAGCACATCCTGCTCGGCATCATCCGCGCCGGAGAAGGCGTGGCGGCCCAGGTCCTGACCAAGCTCGGCACCGAACCGCAGAAGGTCCGCTCCACCGTGCTCGATCTCATCTCGGGCTACCAGGGTGGTGGCCAGGGCGAGGAGAAGGAGACCGCCGGCACCGGTGGCCGCAGCTCCGGGGAGGGCACTCCTGCGGGCTCCGCCGTCCTGGACCAGTTCGGCCGCAACCTGACCGCTGCCGCCCGGGAGGGCAAGCTCGATCCCGTGATCGGGCGCGCGCGGGAGATGGAACGCGTCATGCAGGTCCTGTCCCGCCGCACCAAGAACAACCCGGTTCTCATCGGTGAACCCGGCGTCGGCAAGACCGCCGTCGTCGAGGGTCTTGCCCAGGCCATCGTGCGCGGAGACGTGCCCGAGACCCTGAAGGACAAGCACCTCTACACCCTGGACCTGGGCTCGCTGGTGGCCGGTTCCCGGTACCGCGGTGACTTCGAGGAGCGCCTCAAGAAGGTGCTCAAGGAGATCCGTACCCGCGGCGACATCATCCTGTTCATCGACGAGATCCACACCCTGGTCGGTGCGGGTGCCGCCGAGGGCGCGATCGACGCCGCGTCGATCCTGAAGCCCATGCTGGCCCGTGGCGAGTTGCAGACCATCGGTGCGACCACCCTGGACGAGTACCGCAAGCACATCGAGAAGGATGCTGCCCTGGAGCGCCGGTTCCAGCCGATCCAGGTGGACGAGCCCTCCGAGGCGCACGCCGTCGAGATCCTCAAGGGCCTGCGGGACAAGTACGAGGCACACCACCGCGTTTCGATCTCGGACGAGGCCCTCGAGGCCGCCGTGCACCAGGCCGCCCGATACATCTCCGACCGTTTCCTGCCGGACAAGGCGATCGACCTGATCGACGAGGCCGGTGCGCGCCTGCGCATCAAGCGCATGACCGCGCCGCCGGAGATCAAGGACCTCGACGAGCAGATCGCCGAGCTCAAGAAGGCCAAGGAAGACGCCATCGAGGGACAGGACTACGAGAAGGCCGCCTCCCTGCGCGATCGCGAGCAGAAGCTGATCGCCGAGCGCGACGAGAAGGACAAGGCGTGGCGTGAGGGCGGCGACCAGGTCGCCGAGGTGACCCCGGACGTGATCGCGGACGTCCTCTCGGCCGCCACCGGTGTGCCCGTCTACAAGCTCTCCGACGAGGAGTCGGGCCGCCTGCTGCGCATGGAGGAGGAGCTGCACAAGCGTGTGGTCGGCCAGGAGGACGCCATCAAGGCGCTATCCCGTTCGATCCGTCGTACCCGGGCCGGGCTCAAGGACCCGAAGCGTCCCGGTGGGTCGTTCATCTTCGCCGGGCCCACGGGCGTCGGCAAGACCGAGCTGGCCAAGGCTCTTGCGGAGTTCCTGTTCGGCGACGAGGACGCCCTGATCACCCTGGACATGTCCGAGTACCAGGAGAAGCACACGGTCTCGCGGCTGTTCGGTGCCCCTCCCGGTTACGTGGGCTTCGAGGAGGGTGGCCAGCTGACCGAGAAGGTGCGGCGCAAGCCGTTCTCCGTGGTGCTCTTCGACGAGGTCGAGAAGGCTCACCAGGACCTGTTCAACTCCCTGCTGCAGATCCTGGAGGACGGTCGTCTGACCGACTCGCAGGGGCGCGTGGTGGACTTCAAGAACACCGTGATCATCATGACCACCAACCTGGGGACGAAGGACATCTCGCGTTCCGTCCCGGTCGGCTTCCAGGCGGGTACCGACACGGCGACGAACTACGAGCGCATGCAGGCCAAGGTGCAGGAGGAGCTCAAGGAGCACTTCCGCCCCGAGTTCCTGAACCGTGTGGACGAGATCATCGTGTTCCCGCAGCTCTCCGAGCAGGAGATCGTCCAGATCGTCGATCTGTTCGTGGCCCGGCTCCAGGAGCGTCTGCGCGAACAGGACATGTCCATCGTGGTCTCGGACGCGGCCAAGAAGGCTTTGGCCACCCGCGGTTACGACCCCGCCATGGGTGCCCGTCCGCTGCGTCGAACCATCCAGCGCGACATCGAGGACCAGCTCTCGGAGAAGATCCTCTTCGGTGAGATCTCCTCGGGCGAGCGCGTCTACGTGGATGTCGAGGGCGAGGGGGATGAGCAGAAGTTCACCTTCGTCGGCACCCCGATGTCCGAGCTGCCGGACACCGCGTTCGAGGACGACTCCTCCCAGGACCCGGATCTGGTCCCGGGTGAAGAGCCTTCCGGGACCGATGTTCCCCACAGTGGTGACGGTGACTCCGCGGCGTCCTCCTCCGAGGGCCCCGGATCGGGGCAGGCCACGGCCTGACCGAGCCGCCGCGCTCCGAATGATGCCCAGGAGGGGCCGTGTTCCTGTGACGGAATGCGGCCCCTCCTCGCGTTGTACGGGGCTTGCGTGCCTACACTGACCGAATGACCTCTGAGCTGCACCTGCGCCCCGCCACCACCGCCGACGTCTCCGGCATCAAGGCTCTGGTGGGCCCGCTCGCGGCCGCCGGGGTACTGGTCATCAAGGAGACGGTGGCCTACTACGAAGGCATCCAGGAGTTCGTGGTCGCCGAGCTCGTCGACGACGACGGCAGCACGCGCCTTGTCGGGTGCGGTGCCCTGCACGTGATGTGGCAGGACCTGGCCGAGATCCGCACCCTGGCCACCGATCCCACCGTGCGCGGCCGGGGCATCGGGGGGAAACTGGTCGCCGAGCTGCTGGCCCGGGCGCGCAGGCTGGGCGTGGAGCGGGTGTTCTGCCTGACCTTCGAGGTCACGTTCTTCCGGGGGCACGGGTTCGAGGTCATGCCCAACCAGGACCAGATTGACCCGCAGATCTTCTCGGAACTCCTGCGCTCCCAGGATGAGGGCGTGGCGGAGTATCTGGACCTGGCACGGGTCAAGCCGAACACCTTGGGCAACACCCGGATGATCCTCACCCTGTGAACTGCCGCTCACCTCGAGCCGGGTGACGGCTCCGGGTACGGTCTGCGACGCACTTCCCGTTCTGGCCTGCGATCCGTCAGGGCAGGGTGAGACCTGCGGCGGTCCGGACGGCCAGTCCGTCGGACACCAACCCGTCCACCGCGCGTCGTCGTTGGTCCTCCGGAGCCTCCAACGCCAGCAGTTTTTCCAGCGGACGGTCCACCCCCGGATCCGATCCGGGCGGCATGTTGACCTCGCGAGCAACCGTGAGCCACTCCTCGGGGACGGCGGACTGCGCCGAACGGAGTACGGCCATGACGGCACCGCGGACCTGTCGGTCCGTGCCGTGCCAGCGCTGGCCCGTCGGGGAGTCGACCGGGGGAGGGGAGCCGGCAGCAAGCCACGCGCAGTCCGTGGCCACCGGGCACTCCCCACACTTGGGTGAGCGGGCGGTGCACACCAGGGCCCCCAACTCCATGACGGCCTGGTTCCAGCGGACCGAGAGCTCGCGGTCCCGGGGCATGAGCTGGTCGGCCAACCTGGTCTGCGCCGCGGTCAGGGTCTTGCCCGGGAGAGCCGTCCCCGTGACCGCTCGGGCGTGGACCCGGCGGATGTTGGTGTCGATGACCGTCTGCCGATCCCCGAAGGCGAAGACCGCGACCGCTGCGGCGGTGTAGGCCCCGATTCCCGGGAGGTCCAACAGGGTGCCGTGATCCGCGGGAACCCGACCGTCGTGTTGGTCCACGATCGCTCGGGCCGCTGCCTGCAGTCGCAGCGCGCGTCGCGGGTAGCCGAGGCTGTCCCAGGCTCGTAGGACGTCAGCGACGGGCGCACGGGCCAGATCGGCCGGGCCCGGCCACCGGCTCATCCACTCCGACCACCGCGGTAGCACCCGCACCACCGGAGTCTGTTGCAGCATGATCTCGGACACAAGGACACCCCACGGTGAACAGTCAGGGCGTCGCCAGGGGAGGTCGCGCTGCGCGTCGTCGTACCAAGTTGTGATCTCGCGGTGGAGCTTGCGCGCCAGGGCGGGGGACACCGGAGCGGGTGAGGCGTACGCGGGGGTCATCGCCCTCACTGTAGCCTGGAGGTCATGGCACGGGACGACGCGAACGGGAGTGGGGGCAACGGCCCCTGGGACTTCGACCTACCCGATCTGGGCGCATCCACCACCCCGGGCCACCATCGCACGGGCGCCTCGGAATCCGACGTGAACTCCGGCCGCGAACGGCGCGACCAGGAACCCGCAGCTCCTCGGAACGCGCACCGCGGCAAGGACCGAGAGGGCGAACGGGACGAGGTCTTCGACGTTCACCAGGACCGTTACGAAGAGCCGGAATTCGACCGGGAGCCCCGTGAACCGCGACGCCACTCGCCAGAGGTCTATCGACGTCGGCGGCTCGTGGCGGGAGTGCTTGCGCTGCTTCTGGTGGTCGGCCTCGGTTTCGGGCTGTCGAAACTGATCGGCGGGGGAGACGCGGAGTCGGATCCGGTGGTGGCTGCGGAGCCCACCAACTCGGATCCGTTCGCCGGGTACAGTGCCCGGCCCGAGTCCCAGGCCAGCGACGGCGCCAGTGGGCCCGCAGCCATGGCCTGCGGCGACGACCTCAAGGTCACCGCCTCCACCGATGAGAAGACGTATTCCGGCAAGGACAACCCCGTCCTGATCATGACCCTGGAAAACACGGGCAAGGACGAGTGCATGGTCAACGCCGGGACGGCCCGCATGGACTTCACCGTCAACAGCGGTCAGGACAAGGTCTTTGATTCCGCCCATTGTCAGATCGACGGTCAGGACCGTCCCATCACGTTGGATGCCGGGGAGAAGGAATCTGCGCGCTTCGAATGGGACCGGCACCGCTCCGTCCCCGACTGCGCCACCGAGGGCAGTGCTGTGCAGGCGGGAACCTACCGCTTGACCGTGACCCTGGGGGAGGACAGCAGTGAAGGCGTGGAGTTCACCCTCGAATAGCGGAAACTTGCCTGCGACCGTGTGATGCGGGTCAGGCAGGGAAGAAGGTTTCCAGCGCCTCGTTCAACGTGGTGACCTCTTTGACTTTGAACCCTTTGGGTACCGGCCCGGGGCCTTGCGGGCTGGCGGGTACCACCGCGTGGGTGAAGCCCAGCCGGGACACTTCGTGGATTCGCCGTCCGATCCCGGGTACGGGCCGTACCTCCCCGGCCAGACCGACCTCACCGAAACACACCAGGCGTTGCGGCAGCGGCTTGTCCTGAGCGGCCGAGGCCAAGGCCAGGGCTACCGCGAGGTCGGCCGCTGGTTCAGCCAGTCGAACCCCGCCCACCGTGGACACGTAGGCGTCCATGGTGCCCAGGCTCAGACCCGCGCGGCGTTGCAGAACGGCCAGCAGCATGGCCACCCGCGAGGAGTCCAAGCCGGCCGTGGCCCGGCGTGGCTGGGAGGTCTGCGACCGGTCGAGCAGGGCCTGCACCTCCGCCAGCAAGGGCCGTCTGCCCTCCATGGTCACGGTCAGGCACGTCCCGGAGACCGCCTGGGCCGTACGGGAGACGAACAGGCCGGAGGGGTCGTCCACGGAGCGGATTCCCGCTTCCTGGAGCTCGAAACAGCCAACCTCGTCCGTGGGCCCGTACCGGTTCTTGACCGCGCGCAGGAGCCTGATGCTCGAGTGCTTGTCACCTTCGAACTGGCACACCACGTCCACCAGGTGTTCGAGCAACCGGGGGCCTGCGATGGTGCCTTCTTTGGTCACATGACCCACGAGCAGGACCGTCATCCCGCGGGACTTGGCCGCTGCGATCAGCGAACCCGCGACCTCGCGCACCTGGGTCACCCCGCCCGCCGAACCGTCCACCTCTGCGCTGCTCAGAGTCTGTACGGAGTCGACCACCAGGACGTCGGGTTCCACGCCCTCGACCTGTCCCAGTGCCGTTGCCAGGTCCGTCTCCGCCGTGAGGTAGAGGGAGTCCGCCAGCGCCCCCACGCGGTCCGCGCGCAGCTTGACCTGGGCGGCCGATTCCTCGCCGGTCACGTAGAGGACCTTGCGGGAAGGCAGCGATACGCCTCCGCGGGCAACGCGTGCCGCCGCATCGATCAGCAGGGTCGACTTGCCGACCCCGGGTTCGCCCGCGAGCAGGACCACGGCGCCGGGGACCAGACCGCCGCCCAGCACGCGGTCGAGTTCAGCGACACCTGTGGGGACGAATGCGGCCTGGGTCGCGTCGACGTCGGCAATGAGCTGCGCGGGGGTTTCCACGGTCCGTGCGGGAGTGGTCCGCACCTTGGCCGCGCCCACTTCCTCGACCGTGCCCCAGGACTGGCACTCGCCGCATCGACCGACCCACTTGGCGGTCGCCCAGCCGCACTCCGTGCAGCGGTACCCCGGGGTGGCGCGTTTGGTCTTGGAACTCATGAGGTCAACCTACCCAGGGCCGCGGACAGCACAGGACCGCGGGTGACCGGGCGCACCACGTCAGAGCCGGTCCCAGTCGTCCAGGCGCGGCAGGTGGCTCAAGGCCTCCTCGTGGCTGGCCCCCGTGGCTTCCAGCAGATCGACCACCATGGGCCGCAGCAGCAGGACCAGCCCCTGCCCCTCCATGGTTTCGATGCCCATGGTGTCCGGGTGCAGCTGAGCGGCCACGGAGTGCAACTGGTTGCGGGCCTGACGCATGTAGGACCGACGCGCGCCCGGCTGGGCCACGGCGAGTGCATTACCCACGGTGTTGATCACGTCCGCCAAGGAGTCCAGGCAGTCCGAGATCGAATCGACCGCTTCGGCGGACAGTGTGATGTGGTTGATGATGCTGGCCACCCTGCGCGCCAGTACTCGGGTGTTGCGGGCCACCAGGTCCAGGTAGCGGATGGCGTTGGAGATCGCCTCGACCTCCGACCGGTGACGGCGGTGCAGGGGCGCGGCCACGGCGATTTCGTGCGAGGACTTCAGGGACGTGGTCACGGCGTCCACGATCGGCTGGGTGCGTCGTGCCCTGACCAGGCAGTGCCACGCCTTCTGGGAGTCGTCCTGCCGGACCGCGTCGGCGGCCTCGCGCATGACGTCCGAGAGTTCGGTGGTCAGTTTGCGCAGCTGCTCGCGAGGTTGCCGTCGCGGATCGGTGGGCACCAGGTAGACCAGGACCAAGGCGAAGAGGCCACCGACCATCGCGTCGATGGACCGGGTGAGTGTCCCGTCCACGGGGGCGGGAAGCATGATTACCAACAGGGACTGCAACGCCATCTGGGTGGTGAACAGAACCCCGCTGTCCAGGAACTGCGCCAGCAGGGCGGAGACCAGCATGACGACGGCGGCCTGCCAGATCCCGCGGCCGATCAAGTGCGTCAGGGATTCGGCCAACAGGATGCCCAACGTGCAACCGATCGCCACTTCGAGCACGCGGCGATAGCGGATACCGCCCTTGGAGAAGCCCAGTGCCACGGTGGCCGCCGTCGCTGCGAAGATCGGACCGTGGTGCCCCAGTACCCGTTCGGCGAAGACGAAGGCACCCACGGCGGCGATCGTCAGTTGCAGTGCCTGGAAGATTCCCCCACGAACTCGGGCCAGCCCCTCTCGCATGCGATCTTGGAGCAGGCCGAGGACCCCGGTGGAGGTCTGCGCAGGGGTCTCGGCACTCATACGGCCATCTTAGAGGGGCGACAAGTCGCGTTTTGCGCCGTCTCCGTCCCGTGGCTTGGACTTGCGCTGCGTGAGCTTCTCCCGGTGTGACTGGGATCGCATGACCGCTCATACTGTTCACTTTCCGTTCATGCACTCCGGGAGCACCGGCCACGTGCCAGCCCTACGATCTTGGAGCGTGGGAGAAACCGGGCAACTCCAACTCCCCGTCACGCCGGACCTCACCGGCGTCGAACATCCCAAGCCCCGCAGAGAGCCGGGGCCTTGATCTCAAGTTTGAAGGGACAATTGTGAAGGCTTCCCTCCTTGGCCGTACCACCGCAGTGCTCGCCCTGGGCGCGCTCACTCTGTCCGCCTGTGGCGGCGGTGGCGGTGACAGCTTGACCACCCTGACTGGCGCCGGTGCTTCCTCCCAGGAAGCCGCCATGACCGCCTGGACCAACGGCGTTTCCGAAGCAAAGGACCTGGAAGTCCGCTACTCCCCGGACGGTTCGGGTGCGGGCCGTGAGGCCTTCCTGGCCGGCGGTGCCGACTTCGCCGGCTCCGACGCCGTGATGGACGACGAGGAGTACGAGTCCTCCAAGGAGATCTGCGGACCTGACGGCGCCTTCCACATCCCCGCCTACATCTCCCCGATCGCGGTTGCCTACAACCTGCCCGGCGTGGACAAGGTCAACATGGACGCGGAGACCATCGCGAAGGTCTTCAAGGGTGAGATCAAGACCTGGAACGATCCCGCGATCGCCGACCAGAACCCGGATGCCGACCTCCCGGACACCAAGATCACCGTGGTGCACCGTTCGGACGAATCCGGCACCACCGAGAACTTCACCGAGTACCTCAACGCCACCGCCCCCGACGTCTGGTCGGACAAGGCCGCTGAGTCCTGGCCCGTCTCCGGCCAGGAGAACGCACAGGGCACCTCCGGTGTGGTCTCCACCGTGAGCGGCACCGAAGGTGCGATCACCTACGCGGACGCCTCCGCCGTCGCCGAGAGCGACGAGCTGGGCACCGTGTCCGTGGGCGTCGGCGAGGAATACGTCGACCTGTCCTCCGAGGCTGCTGCCACCGCCGTGGAGGCATCCAAGACCCTCGAGGGTCGCTCCGACGCCGAAATGGCCATGGAACTCGAGCGCGACACCACGGAGTCGGGCGCCTACCCGATCGTGCTGGTCAGCTACCACATCTTCTGCAACGAGTACCAGGACGCGGACAAGGCCGAGAGCGCCAAGGCGTTCGGCGAGTACGTGGTCTCCGAGGACGGCCAGAAGGCCGCCGAGGAAGCCGCCGGCTCCGCCCCGCTGTCCGAGGGCCTCCGGAAGAAGGCTGAAGAGTCCATCGGCGGCATCTCCGCTGCCGAGTGATCGTCTGAACGATCTGAAGCAAGGTCCAATCGGTCGATAACCGAGACCGCACACGGTCCGTCCGGCCCCGCGTTCATCCGTACCGGGCACCGGACGGACCTGTGCTGTGACCACCGGAAGCCGACGACGGATCCATCGGCTCCGGGTCCCGGTCACCCGAGTACCACTTGACCCTCGACACAAGGGACATGAGCAATGTCAACAAATCTCTCCGACACCGAGCGGGGGCAGGACGACAAGCAGCAGACCAGCTCGCTGGCTTCCGCGGCTTCGGCGGGCGGACGCGCTGGGGACAAGATCTTCTCCGGGCTGAGCCTGGGCGCGGGCATCGTGATCTTCGTGATGCTGGCTGCGGTCGCCGCATTCCTGACCTGGCAGGCAGCACCCGTGGTGGGGATCCCCGCGAGCTCCGTCACGGGTGGTAACGGGTTCTTCAGCTACGTCTACCCCCTCGTCCTGGGCACTCTGATGGCTGCGGTGATCGCGCTGTTGATCGCCACTCCCATCGGCATCCTGGTCGCCCTCTACATTTCGCACTACGCACCCGCCAAGGTGGCCAAGCCGGTCGGTTATGTCATCGACCTGCTCGCCGCCATCCCGTCGGTCGTCTACGGCGCCTGGGGCATGACCGTGCTCTCGCCGGCGCTCGCACCCTTCTACAACTGGCTCTCGGAAACCTTCGGGTTCATCCCGCTGTTCGCCGGACCGGCCTCGGCCACCGGCCGCACGATGATGACCGCGGGTGTGGTGCTGGCCATCATGATCCTGCCCATCATCACGTCGCTGTGCCGGGAGATCTTCATCCAGACCCCCCAGCTGCACGAGGAAGCGTCCTTGGCGCTGGGGGCCACCCGGTTGGAGATGATCCGCCAGGCGGTGCTGCCCTTCGCCCGCACCGGCATCATCTCCGCGATCATGCTGGCTCTCGGTCGCGCCCTGGGCGAGACCATGGCCGTTGCGCTCGTGCTCTCAACGGGCGGACTCCAGTGGTCGCTGTTGACGTCGGGCAACAACACGATTGCCGCTGAGATCGCGCTCAACTACCCGGAGGCCTTCGGCAACCGTTTGGCCGAACTGATTGCGGCCGGTCTGATGCTGTTCATCATCACCTTGATCGTGAACCTGATCGCCCGGACCATCATTGCTCGCTACCAGGAATTCTCGGGGGCCAACTGATGTCCACCAACACTCTTCAGTCCTCGACCTCCCCCGCCCGCAAGAACACCCTGACTTCGGGGCAGCGCCCCAAGTGGTTGGTGCCCGTGGTGATGGTGGGGGCAGTCATTGTCGGTGCGGCGCTGTCCGCGCTGCTCGGTTTCAACATCGCCCTCTGGGCCATCTTCGCGGCCGTGATCTTCCTGATCGCCGCACCCATCGCGGTCACCGTGATCGAAGGTGGGCGCAAGGGCTCGGACGCCGCCTTGACCTATGTGGTGTACGCGGCGTTCATCTTGGCCGTGATCCCCCTGATCTCGGTGATCTGGACCGTGCTCGCCCGCGGTCTGCCCACCATGTCCGTCGAGTTCCTGACGGAAACCATGGGCGGCATCACGGGCATGGTCGACCAGCGAGCGGCCGATTCCGGGGAGCACCCGCCCGGAGGCGCCCTTCAGGCAGTTCTGGGAACCGTGATCGTGACCTTCTGGGCCACGCTGTTCTCCGTCCCGATCGGCCTGCTGACCGCGATCTACCTGGTCGAGTACTCCAACGACAACTGGCTGGGCAAAATCATCACCTTCCTGGTGGACGTCATGACCGGTGTGCCCTCGATCGTCGCGGGTCTGTTCGCCTCCGCGTTGTTCGGCCTGATGCTCGGCCCGAACACCCGCATGGGCATCATCGGTGCGATCGCGTTGACCGTGCTCATGATCCCCACGGTGGTCAAGGCAACGGAGGAAATGCTCAAGATCGTCCCCAACGAACTGCGCGAGGCCTCCTACGCCTTGGGTGTTCGCAAGTGGCGCACCATCCTCAAGGTCGTCATCCCCACCTCGATCTCGGGCATCGCCTCCGGTGTGACGCTCGCAATCGCTCGTGTGATCGGTGAAACTGCACCGTTGCTGGTGACTGTCGGATACTTTGAGCGTGTGAACCTGAACGCCTTCAACGACTGGATGGCCACGTTGCCGACGTTCATCTACCAGCAACTGATGCGACCCGTCGCTCCGACCGCACCCGACCCTTCGACCGATCGCGCCTGGGGCGCAGCACTGATCCTGATCGTGTTCGTGATGCTGCTCAACCTGATCGCTCGTTTGATCGCCCGGGCATTCGCCCCGAAGACCGGCCGCTGATCGGCCAGAAGACTAGAGAGAAGCTGAGGATCCATGTCGAAGCGAATCGACGTCGAGCACCTGAACGTGTACTACGGCGACTTCCTGGCCGTTGAGGACGTCAACATCAACATCGAGCCCCGCTCGGTCACCGCGTTCATCGGCCCGTCCGGCTGTGGCAAGTCGACCTTCCTGCGCACGCTGAACCGCATGCACGAGGTCATCCCCGGTGCCTACGCCCAGGGCAAGGTCATGCTGGACGGTGAGGACCTGTACGGGCGCGGTGTGGACCCCGTGACCGTGCGCTCCATGGTGGGCATGGTCTTCCAGCGCCCCAACCCGTTCCCCACCATGTCCATCCGGGACAACGTCCTGGCCGGCGTGAAGCTCAACAACAAGAAGATCTCCAAGTCGGATTCGGATGCTCTGGTCGAGTCCTCGCTGAAGGGCGCGAACCTCTGGAACGAGGTCAAGGACCGCCTGGACAAGCCCGGCTCCGGCCTCTCCGGTGGTCAGCAGCAGCGTCTGTGCATCGCCCGCACCATGGCGGTCAAGCCCGACGTCGTGCTCATGGACGAGCCCTGCTCCGCCCTGGACCCGATCTCCACGATTGCGATCGAGGACCTGATCCACGAACTCAAGGAGCAGTTCACCGTGGTGATCGTGACGCACAACATGCAGCAGGCGCAGCGCGTGGCGGACAAGACCGCGTTCTTCAACATCGAGGGCACCGGCAAGCCGGGCAAGCTCGTGGAGTACGACGACACCGCGACCATCTTCCAGAACCCGCGCGAGAAGGCCACCGAGGACTACGTCTCCGGCCGCTTCGGCTGATCTCGGAGCGAGGCATTCGCCGCGGCCCGCCTCGCGGACTTTGAACACGGAAAAGTGCCCGTCCAGGCCCTGGACGGGCACTTTTCCGTGTTCAAAGTTGCTCTTGGCGGGTTTCCAGCGCGCGTTTGAGTGAGGTCGTCAGCGCTGTTCGTCGCCCATGGCGGGCCAGGTCTTCCAGGACGACGACGAACACCTCCCAACCCGCTCGTCTGAGACGAGCCAGGCGATGCATCTCGTCCCCGTAGGCCTGCCGGTCCTGGTAGTGCACTGCGCCGTTGTACTCGGCTGCCACCTTGCTCCCGGGCCATGCGAGATCAAGGTAAGCCGTGCCGCCGTCGGACAGGCTCAGCCCAGGAAGGGGGAGGCAGCGAGCACCAGCGTGCCGGACGTGACGGCGCAGACCACGGGGGTCACCAACCAGCACAGCAGCACCTTGCCGACCAGGCGGTGGTTGGTCGACCGGTATTTCTGGTTGGTGCCGGCTCCAAACACCGCGGCCGCCGTCGTCTGCGAGGTCGACAGGCTCACCCCGCTGGTCACGCCCCCCACGAACAGCAGCACACCGGAGACCCCCTGCGCCACACCACCGCGGAGGGCATCCGTGCCGACCATGCGGGTGGACACCGTTTGGGCGATCCGCCACGCTCCCATCAGGCTGCCCGCGGCGAAAGCCAGGGCGGTGACCAAGGCGGCCCAGGGGATCGCGCTGCTCATCGGGGCGGCGGTCAGGCCGCCGACGGCCGGGATGGTGATGAGCAGGAGCACCACGCGCTGCCCGTGGAAGAGCCCGTGCCCCACGTTCGTGCCCGTGGAGCCGACCACCATTCCCACTCGGGCCAGGAGTCTGACCTGATCAGCCTCCACATGGCGCAGGCCCCGTACGCTGGGAATCACCAACAGCCACGCGATGACGAAGGCGATGGCGGGAGCCAGCAACACCGGAACGATCAGGTGTGCGAACGTCTCGAAGGCCTTGGGCAGGTTCGAGGAGAGGCCGACCCAACCCAGCGCGATGGTGGCACCCAGGGACGCCCCCGCGAAAGCGGCGCTCGACGACGACGGCATCCCCCACCACCACGTCAGCAGATCCCACCCGATGGTCGTCAGCAGCGCACAGATGATGACGGCGAGGGCCGGCTCGGGGTCGATCGACTCCACCAGGATGAGTTCCAGCTCGGCCAGCGGCAGCATGATCGCCGCAGCGGCCACTCCCACCGCGTTGAGAACGGCCGCCAGGATCAAAGCTGCCCGGGGCGTGAGGGCGCGGTGACGGACGGGGATTGCGCTTGCGTTGGGAACGTCGTGGAAGGAGTTCACCAGGGCGTATCCCACGGTCAGGATCAGCGCGAGGACGACGAGCAGGAGGGTCACGCCGATCAGGTCTCCGCAACCACGATGCGACCGACTTCTGTTGCCACCTGGCTGAGCGCGGTGGCGGCACTGTGCAGGTGCTCGACCATGATGGTGCGCTGCAGGGCAACAGTCGGTTTGTGCCGGTCCAACAGGTCCAGGCGGTGGCGCTCAAAGGTGCGGTCGGCCTGCTTGCGGAGACGGAACATGTCGTACCAGTACTCGTCCAGGCCTTTGAGTCCCGAGAGGTTGTGCATCGCGCGTTGGCTCAGGCCAGCCATGCGGCCGATGGTGTTCAGCTGTTCCGCGGTGTGTTTGGACTGTCGGCGCATGCTCGGCTCGGACATGGCTTCGGCCGCCAGCAGGAGCGAGTCGCAGGCCCGTGCCAACCAGCCGCTCAGGACGTAGACGTCCGAGCGGGGGATGGGCAGCACGTAGGAGGATCGGGAGGTGGTCATCGCGGAGAAGTAGAGGTCTGCAGTGCGTGCGTCCAGGCCGCGTGCCTCCGTGAGGATCTCCTCCACACGGTCCTCCTCACAGCCCAGGAGTTCGGAGCAGCAACGTGTGGATTCGGAGACCTGTCCCGCCATGTCGGCCAACAGGTCGAGAACGCGATCATCCTCGGGGAAGATCCGCAACGGCATGGGAGTGCTGCACCTCGCTGGTCTGGCGTTTGGACGCCGCGCAGAACCCGGAGCGTACCTACCGGTGGTTGCGCTGGCAAGGGCACCCTACCGGGTGAAAGTGAACACATCGGCCGGTTGCCGTGGGGTGCAGCATCGGGCAAGGCCACTCGTGGATTTTGGGGTGCCGGACCGGGAGCGCCTCTCGGCGGAAGGCCGCTCGAAGCGGCTAAATGATGGAGCCCGGGGCTACCTGCGGCCCGACACCTGCAGACATCGTACGAGCAGTCCCGGTCCCACGGTCAACCCGATCCCCGGCCGTTCGCTCTCCGGGGACGGGCGGGACGACGACGGCACGCCCGCGCGTCGTTGTCAGTCCAGCGTGCCCGCACGCCAGGCGTTGGCCGCTTCCTCCAGGTCCTCGGCGGTGCGTTCGAGCTTGCGGGCTCCGCGTACCGCGTCCAGCCCCTCGTGGTCCTCGAGCTTGATGCGCCCCAGGGCTGTCACCCGGCAGAAGGCCGCGAAGCGTTCCAGCGCGACGTCGAAGTCCCCGGTCCAGGCGCCGTTGAGGATCGTGTCGGCCATGGTCCGGATCTCCTCGGCCCCTGGCGGGTCTGCCACGCCCGCCACCACGTGGGCGACCTGAGCGGTGCCCCGTCCGGCCACGAACCAACGGCTGAGCCGGACCGGGTCGGCCTGGACCGCGGAGCGCAGGGCGTACAACCGCCACAGAGCTCCGGGCAGACTGACCGGGGGAGCGTCGGACCACAGGGCGGCGAGCCCGTCCAGCCCCTCCGTGTCCGTGAACTCGACCAGTCGCCGGTGGACGTCGGGATCCTCGACCGCGCGCCCACGGCTGACCACGGCCGCAGCGGTCACGTGGGCGACCTCCGCGGCCAGGGCGGGGTCCATGCCGCCTTCCTGCTGGTCGAAGATCTCCGGGGAGAACTTGACCGGCTTGTGGTGCTGACGTGGTTCGGACATGTCGTCCACCTTACGACTGACTTACGACTGGTCGTCCCAGTGGTTCCCGGGCTCCCAGCCCACGGCTTCCTGGAGGGAAGCCACGATGTCCTCGGCTTCCACCCAGGCCAGGGCCTTCCACAGGGCCAGGGCAGCTTCCGGGTCCTCGGATTCGAGTTCGCTCAGCGCGTCAGCGGAGAGGACACCGAGTTTCAGGTCCGTGGCGGCCCGGACGTTCATCGCCTGCGCCTGCCCGTTGGGGCCCGCCGGCTCCTGGGCGTCCGGGATTTCCTCCTCGCGGGGGTCCATGACCACGGTGCCCGGGCGGAGGCCGCGGATCGGGCGTTCGTCGGCATCCTTGGTGTTGGCGATGATCTGGGCCGTGCCCTCCAGAACCCACTGCACGGTTCCCCCACGGCTGTAGCGCGGCGGCAGGTATTCGCCCTTGGGAACCGTGACCACGGTGGAGCGCTTCCAGATCCGTTCGGCCGCCTCCTCACCCATGCGCCGCAGGGCGTCGCTGTGCAGCAGGACGTCGTGATCGGACGCTTGGCGGTCGGCGGAGGAACCCGCCAGAACCGAGTCCTCCACGTGCACCAGGGCCTTTTCCCGGGTCTTGAACAGCGGGGTCTCACCCAGGGACCCCTGCCAGTTCTCCCCGCCCACCACCACGACGTCGCAGTCGGCCTGTTGAATGCCGTTGGCGGCGTTGGCCAGCATGCGGGGCACGAAGTCCGCCACCTGGTCCACGGCGGTGAGGTCCAGGATCAAGGACTCCGCGGTTTCGGCGACGTCGCGCATGGCCCGCACGGTCTCCTCCGCACCGGGGAACAGCAGGTCGCCCTGGATCTCCAGGATCGCGATGTCCCGGCACGAGTTGGCCAGGTACTCCCGCGCCTCCTGGTCCCGGCGCATGAGCGACGGCGAGGTGGCCAGCGAGTTGATCGACCGCACCGTCTGACGTGAGGCCCGCGGCCCACGCGCGAAGTGCAGATCCAAGGCCTGGGACAGGCGCTCACACGCGGCCACGCCCCGCACCGAGTTCCCGTGCTGGTCCAGCGGCGGGGAGAAGGTGGCCACCGCCAGCTGCCCGGGGACGACGGCGATGATCCCGCCGCCCACACCCGACTTGCCGGGAAGGCCGACGCGAACGAACCACTCCCCGGCGTCGTCGTACATGCCGCAGGAGTTCATCACGGACAGCATGCGCTGCACGGTGGCCGGTTCCAGAACGCGCTCGCCGGTGCGCGGATTCAATCCGCCGGCGGCCAGGGTGGCGCCCATCCTGGCCAGGTCCCGGGCATCGAGCATGACCGAGCACTGGGCGAAGTAGTCCTCCAAGGCCTGGGTCGGCTCCTCCTCGATGATGTCCACGGAGCGCAGCATCCAGCCCAGTGCCCGGTTGCGGTGGCCTTCGGCGCTCTCCTGGCGTTGGACGTCGTCGTCGATGCTCAGCTCACGGTCCGCGCACGCGGAGTAGAGCCGGCGGATGCGCTCGCGGCGGGGTGTGCCGTCCTTGTCCGCGACCATCCAGGTGCTGGTGATGGCCCCGGCGTTGATCATGGGGTTGGCCGGGCGGTGGGTGACGGGGTCCAGGGAGATTTCGTTGAAGGCGTCCCCGCTGGGTTCGACGTCGATTTTGGAGTCCACGTACTCGAAGCCGCGGTCCTCCAACGCCAGTCCGTAGGTGAAGGCCTTGGAGATGGACTGGATGGAGAACGGTACGCGGGTGTCACCGGTCTCGTAGACATGGCCGTCCGCGGTGGCGATCACGATGCCGAAGTGATCCGGGTCCGCGTTGGCCAGCGCGGGGATGGACGGGGAGGGCTCGCCGTCGGTGATGCCCTTGAGGTCCTGGTGTATGGCGAGCAGGGCCAGGTCCACGGGGGAGGGGCCGAAGGCTTCTCGATCGTGCTTGGGCTGCTGGCTGCGGGAGTCGGAGGACATGCCTGCCTTTCCGGGCTGTCGACGGCGGCTGTGGGCCACATCCTGCCAGGTTCGCTCAGTCCTGGTCCGCGACCAACTGAGGATTGCGGGACAGGACCATGGTCACTGCCGTGGTGCACACCGTCTGGACCAGGAGGATGCCGACCAGGACCACCAGCTGGAACATGGCGGCCTCGGCCGGGGATGCACCCCCGAACAGCGCCCCGACGAAGGCGCCGGGCAGGGTGACCAGGCCGGTGGCGCGGGTCTGGTCGACATTGGGGATCACGGCATCGCGGGCGGCCCTCCGGGCGATGTACGAGTAGGCGACCGCCGGGGTGGCACCCAGCGAGAACCAGGCCTCCACCTCTTGCTTGCGGGTCACCGCCGATTCGCGGAAAGCCCGGCCCGCCAAGGTCGCAGCCGTCATGGCGTTGCCGATCAGGATGCCGGCGACGGCGATCAGGTTCTGCGTGGTCCAGTCCACCAGGTGCAGGCCGAAGACGGCCGCGATGCCCGCCAGCCCGCCTGCGATGACGCCGATCAGCACGGCTTGGCGCGCGTACGGGAGGCCTTTGAGGCGGCCGATGGAGGTCAATGATGCCGTGGTCAGCATCAGAGCGACGAAGAACACTACCGTCCACGGGACGCTCAGGATCCCGCGCAACACCACCGCGATGATGCTCAGTTGCAGGCCCGCCCTGAGGACGCCCGTGACCATCTGGCAACCCAGACCCATGCCGCTGCGGCGTTGGATGAGGACGGCCACGGCGGTGAGCAACAGGAGCCCGACGACGAACCACGCGAACTCGACCGGGGTTCGTCCGCCGATGGTGGTCACTGTCATGGCAGCCGTGGTGTGCACGTTCTTGACGGTACTCCCGGTTCGTGCCGCCCCTGGCCGCTGGGCTACGATGGACGCCGTCGCTCGAGGCGTTCCTCCCGGTCTTACTGGTCGGTGGACAGCGAGCGACCGGGGCCTTTAGCTCAGTTGGTAGAGCAGTGGACTTTTAATCCATGGGTCGTGGGTTCGAGCCCCACAGGGCCCACCCCTTCTCTGAAGCCCCTGCGGTGACCATGTCGCCACGGGGGCCTTTCTGTGCCCGCAGGATGTCGGGACCCAGTAGCTGCTCCAAGGAGATGTCGAGCCACCACGAGATCTCGATCAACTCGGTGATGGCGAATGGATACTCACCACGCACGCGCCGGGTAATTGCGCTCTTTGCCAGGCCTAGGTGGTCGGCCAGTTGGGCCTGTGAATGACGTGACCGCGCCAGCCAGGCCCGGACCTCGTCGCCTACTGCGGCTGCCCATTCTTTCTGTTCGTCTCGCACGGATCGAGTGTACCGCGACACGGCCACGAGTCCTCCGGCGCAGACAGAAGTTCCGCGAAACAGAATGCAATACTTGCGAAGCGTTCTGCCACATGGAACGATCAGCGTCATGACGACACACAAGCAGCTCGCACTCTCCATCCGGTCCCGGATGGCTCTGCGAGACATGACGCAGGCAGGCCTGGCGGACGCGATCGGGATGGGGCGCTCTGCGCTGTCGGCCCGGATGGGTGGGTCCCGTGAATTCACGTTCTCTGAGCTTCAAGCAATCGCAGCGGCCCTAGGCGTGAGCCTTCGTGACCTGCTGCCGGCAACCGAGGAGGAGCAGCGATGAACACCGAACTGACGACGAACCCGGCTGCGCTGAACGAAGCGGATGCTCGGGAGCTGACGGACCAGATCGCGGAAGGGCTGGCCGACGTCCACTCCCTGATCGTGCAGGCCTGGGAGGGCCGCGTGTGGGAGGCCCTGGGGTACGAGACCTGGGACGCCTGGATCGATGCGAACTTCCGTGGGCTCCAGCTGCGCCCGCCGCGCGAGCAGCGCGAGGAGGTCGTGCAGTCAATGCGCGAGGCCGGGATGAGCGTCCGGGCGATCTCGCAGGCCACTGATCTGTCCTACGGCACGGTCCAGCGTTCAACGTCAGGTGATCCAAATGGATCACCTGAGGGGTCCTCGAACGTGGTGGGGCTGGATGGCAAGTCCTACTCCCCGCCCAAGCGAACGAGTCAGCCGGAGTCCGAGTCCGAGGACTACAGGTCGATGTCGCTGACGGATCTGGGGGTCCAGCCGATCGATCAGACCAAGCTGAACCCCGCGGCCAGCACGACAGAGGAGCCCTGGGATGAGGTCATCTCGGGTGATGTGGTCCTGCCTGAGCCCGAGCAGGGCCCTGAGCCTGAGGCGGTCTCGGACGACGATTCCACTGAGAACGAGGACGAGGACGTGGCGTCGTGGTGGGAAGGTCCGCGTGCCGCGCTGGTCTATGCGGAGGCCCGCTGCGTAGAGCTGCTGAAGCAGCGCAAGGAGCAGCCGCGTCTGGTGGAGGACCCGCAGGATCCGGGGCCGTCCCAGCTGACGATGACCGCGGCGCGCACGGTGCTCGCCGCCGGTGGAGTGATCGTCGATCTCGGCGTGGACGACCTCGATGACGAGTCTCAGGCCGCGCTGCGCAAGGTCCTCGGCACGGTGATCGAGTCCCTGGACGGTGTGATCGGCGACCTGGAGGAGGCCGACGATGATGAGGCCTGAGCGCGCAGAAAATGATGCGCGCCCGGGGGCAGCCGGACGCGCATCGCATCAGCAGGAGTCCCAGGGGTCATCAGGATCAACGCTGGTACGGGACACGGTAGCACCCGTTGCCACTAGCGGGAATGGCGCGACGTCGCGCATTGACCCGGACACGAAGGGCGTGCAGTGGACGGTCGTGGTCCTGGTCGGTCTGCTCGGGCTGACGTCGTTCATCGTCTCCTTCCGTGCCCTGCATGACGTCGCGGCGTGGGCCGGTATCGGCCCGGGACTCCAGTGGGCGGTCCCCGTGTTCGTCGACGGCGCGATCCTGACCTACGCGCTGGCGGTGCTGGTGCATCGTTCGCGCGGTGAGCCCGTGTGGCCGTCCTGGACATCCCTGGGGGTGTTCACGGCGATGTCGGTGGCAGCGAATGCCGCCCACGCTGTGGCGGTTCCGCAGGAGCAGTGGTGGCAGACGCTGACCGGTGCCGTCCTGGCTGCGCTGGCTCCGCTGGGAGTCTTCGCTGCCACGGAGCAGATGGCTCGTCTGGTGGTGCTGCGTCCGCAGGACCGGCAGGTTCCGGGCCCTGTGCTGGAGCCTGCCGCCGAGGTCGAGTCGCTGCCGGCA
Organism: Kocuria soli; assembly: GCF_003797835.1. GTDB lineage: Bacteria > Actinomycetota > Actinomycetes > Actinomycetales > Micrococcaceae > Kocuria > Kocuria soli. Next base: position 5,432 of record NZ_RKMF01000010.1, on the reverse strand, counting down.
ACTACTCCGGCATCGGCAAATGTGGCCGGCATCGCCCCGGCAACGGAACCGTGGCCATCGACTCCGCAGCCGGAGCCGGTCGTTGAGCTGGCCGAGCCAGAGCCGGAGGAGCGGCACGACAGCGCCCCGGAACCAGTCACCAAGGAGATGACCGCGCCGATCGCGGAGCGGGTCGCAGACTCCGCTGCTGACCCGGATCCGCAGACGTCGCCAGGTGTAGTCGAGCAGGCCGCTGAGGAGCGCGCCGATGAGGACTTCGTGGCCTGGGTGCAGGAGCGTCGACGTCAGGGTGATCCGATCACGGGGCCGACGGCCGGGGCCTTCCTGGGTGTGTCTGAGCGGACGGGACGTAACCGAATCAAGGAGCTGCGCACGTCGCGGCCTGAGCTGTTCGAGGAGGACGCAGCATGAGCATCGAGGCGATGCGCTGGGCGTGGACGCAGCAGGTCAAGTCCTCGCACAAGCTCGTTCTGATGGCGATCGCTGATGGAGCGGATTCCTTCGGCGAGGCGCGACTCTCGCAGGGTTTCCTGGCCTACCAAACGGAGCTCACGACGAGGTCCGTTAGCTCGGCGTTGAGCGCGCTGGAGCAGGCAGGACTGGTCCAACGGCTGCGCAGCTCCCGTGTCAACGGGCAGCGCGGGGTCGATCAGATCGTGCTGAACCTGGAGAAGCCCTCCAACAAGACCACCTGGAAGGGCCTGGGAGAGGTTCGCCGGCAGCTGGCCGAGCGCGTGGAGCGCGACGGGATCGCTCCGGGAGAGGACTTCGGGCCCGATCTGGTACCCGAACGCCCCGAGGACGAGCAGGACATCACGCCTGGTCAGAGCCACCAGAAGAATCTTCCGGTAGTCGATCGTGAACCTGTGGATAACGGCGAAGCGCCTAGTCAGAGCCACCGGAAAAATCTTCCGGTTGGTGGGCCTTCCGGAAAATCCTTCCGGTGGTCACCGGAAAATTCTTCTGGTGGTGACCCTCGCGGACACTCACCCTCTACGCGCGCGCCCGTCTTTTATCCATCATCATCATCCGTCGGCGCGGCCGCGCCTGTGGACAGCGACGATGACGACGAGACGACGATCGACGAGCAGCAGTCCGAGTCCCAGATCGCCAGAATCCACCGCGGGGTGAACCTCAACCGGCTCGCCGCGGAGTGCTCGCACGCCACCGGCCCGTGGCCGGCCCCGGTGTGGGCCGCTGCCGTGGATCTGATCCTGGGCCGAGCGAAGTCCCGGGTCGCCCGGCCGCAGCGCTACGTGACCGGCTCAATCACCAACGAACCGGCCGTGATGCTCGACGCCGCCAGCCAGTGGGCCGGCTCCGATGACGCGCTGGCCGTGTCCCTGATGGCCGAGAACGAGCTTTCCCAGCCGCCGGTGCGGCGCGTGACCTGTCCGACCCATCACATCGATCACCGAGATGACCGCGAATGCGGCGGCTGCCGAGCCGATCGCCTGGCACAGCGCCCTCAGGAGGGCTGAACGATGAAGACGCACACCACCAACACCCAGAAGACCCTCAATGCTCCGCAGGAGGCCGCGCAGAGCGGCCTGGAGGCCAACTCGGAGCAGGCCTGGCTGGCTGTGGCGGAGACGATGCCGGCCGTCGCCCCGGTGATCCGCTCGATGCTCGCCCCGGCAGGACTGGTGGCTGATGCCGAGGACATCGCTCAGGAAGCGATCATCTCCGCTGTGCGCAGCATCCATCGGTGGAACCCGGCCGGCGGGCCGCTGGTGTCGTGGGTGACCGCGATCGGCAAGCGCCGCGCGATCGACCACCTGCGCCGAGCGAGCCGGCAGGCCACGACGGCGGTCGTGTTCGCCGGCCAGGCCGGCGAGGACGAGACCGTGACCGTGATCGATGTCCCTGAGGCGTCGTTCGAGGATGAGCTGCTGGACCGTGATGAGGCCTGGGGTCTGGTCAAGGCCGTGCTGGGGCAGGTGAAGGTCGTGCTGCGCAACGACGAGATCCTGCGCCGGGCAGTGGTCGTGCTGGCCGACTGCGACGGCGAGATCGCCGAGGCGTCCCGCCGGCTGGGGATCTCTGCCCCGGTGGCGCGCGAGGCCCGCCGGCAGGTCGTGCGCATGGCGATTGTGGTCCACCAGGCGCAGCGGCTGCACCGGCAGCGCGTCACGGAGGTCCGGATCGATGCTGCGCTGGATTGCCTGCCGGATGAGGCCGGGTCTTGGCCACGGCTGGTGCTGGAGGCCATCGCCCGACACGGGAACCTGCGCACGTTCGGGCCGGCGGATCTCGTCGGGGCGACCGGCTGGGGGATGTCCACGTGCCGGCAGCGCTTCGAAGACGTGTCCTGGCTGCTGTCGGTCATCAACGCGATCGCCTTGCATGGAGAGATCGCGACCGTGCCGGCGACACCTCGGACCGCATCGGTAGCCATCTGAGAGATCAAGGAGTCAGTCATGATGACGACCAATCCGACGGCCTGTCTCACCTGCCGGCCCGACCCGCTCACGGCGGCGATCTGCCAGGCGTGCGCGCTCTCGCCCGGGGCGAATGACGACATGTCCTGCTCGCCGGGACATCCGCGGCAGCTGTGCCTGTGGTGCGCCGCAGTGGCTCCGGCAGTGGCGGCCCACGCTGGAAAGAAGCCCCGTTCCGGTGAAGCGCTCACCGCGGCGGACTACACCCGGTGGGCGGAAGCAACGATCGATACCGACGACGGCGAGATCGCCTGGCAGTATCTCGCCAACTGGCACGCCCGAGATTCCTATGCACCGTTGCCGGCGCTGGGGCTGTCGGCTTAACCGGTTTTGCGAATGATCGTTCTTCACGAGGAGGAGGGCACCATGTCCCGCAACGCGAAATTACCGGCGCAGACCGAGTGGCGCGCATCCGCGCACCACCCCGGAGGACGTGGAGAGATTCGTGGACTCCAAGGATCGTGTGGAGGAGGCCTGGCGAATGCGGGACTCGATGTGGTCAACCGCTCCCGAACGGATCAGTTCGCCCGCTACCTCTTCAGCCCAGCAGAGGGCCAGTGGGTCGACGTCGATCTCGGTGTGGACTGGCCGGGCCAAAGAGCCCGTGCAGATGGGCGTGGGGCCGGTGCCCGACCTGGAGGACGCCGTCGCCAAAAAGACCCTGGCGCTCTACGGTCGTGGCGCCGCCCGTGACTTCCTGGGCGTCGATGCGATCCGATGCTCCGGACGTTTCAGCGACAAGCAGCTGCTGCGGATGCGCGCCAAGCACGGTCCCGGCTTCGCGGCAAGCTGTTCGCGCAATAGATACAGGTCGCACAGGACGTGGACAGCCTCCACGTCGCCTCGTACGGCGTCGGACCGGAGGAGGAACGGGCTTCGGTGCGTCAAACCTGTCTGAGTGGTCACAGTAGATCCTGAATCCGAGGTCACGGACCAGGCCTGTTTTGAGAACCCCGAAGCCGACTCGGCTGCCCCCCAATGGGCCCGGGGATCGACGAGGTCTCGGCGATGCCTCCGGGCGGGCCATAGGGCCGAGCATGGAGGCCCTCCATGGAGGGCGTACCTGTGACGTCGGAACGCGCAACGCCTGGAGCCCCGCCATCGGGGTGGGCATGGACCGGTGCAGTTGGCTGGCGCCCAAGGAGCGGCCCGCCGAAGCCTTGCGCCCGCGCGGAGGGATCCAGTAGGCTCACTAGTGGTAGCGGGAATGAAACAGTTTCCAGAGCGCCACTTCGAGAAACCCACGTCTCCGGACGTGGGTTTCTGCGTTGCCGGGACCCTACGAGACGCTGGCGGTCCGTGCTGGCACAATGAGGGCATGTACCTGGCTTACATCGACGAAATCGGCGAGACGGGAGCTTTCGTCTGTAGATCCGATCCGCAATATAATACGAGTCCAGCGTTCGGATATGCCGGATTTCTAATACCATCCCATAATGCACGGCGTTTTGGGGCTGAATTTCAGGCGCAGAAGAAAAAGCTTTTCGCGAGCTCCACGTCGCATGACGCAAATTCGGGACGGTGGGAGATTAAGGGGTCGGATGTGTTTCGAAAAAAGACCCCGGAGCAGGCGCCTTCTAACTTGAGGGTCTTTGACCATCTCACAAAAATTTGCCGCGATTTCGGTGGAAATCTATTCTACTATGCCGCTGAAAAGAATATTGGGACTCCGAGGCAGACTAGTCTCGACAAAGATATCCGTGAGATGGATGCAATGCGGGAAACTCTAAACCGTCTGGCTTCACATTCGGGACATCGGGATTCAGATATAATGGTTCTCATTGATCAGATTAACGAGAAAGAGCGAAAGAGGCGACTTCCTAAGATGTACAGCCACATCTTAGGTCGGTCGACGCAGCACCGCGAGATGCGTCGATTGATTGAGCCTCCAATGCATCTGGATAGTCAGCTTAGCGCCAATATTCAGTTTGCTGATTGGGTGGCAGCGTGCGTGACGCGCGCTATTGACTATCAGCTACTGGTGGATAGTCCATTTGGATGGGTCGCAGATTCTTCAAAGCTAAAGCAGATGAATGGCACGTTCACGCACGATTCGAAGCTCCACCTCTACGGACGTAGCGTGGACGATATAAATCATTCCAAAATATTTCACAGGGAACGCCCCCTCTATCCCAAGGTGGATGGGCATACAATATCCAGCCAAACGGACCCGAAAACGCTGCGGAGGCTTCGTGCCATGGCAGGTAGTTCTGCTAATCGGAAGTAAGCAAGTGCACGGAGGCGGGAGGGCATTTGGGGTCTCGGTGCTCACAGGATTAAATGCGCAACGATTTCAAGAAGAAGAAGCTGCGTGAAGCAAGTGTCGACGGCTAGTTGTACTGACAGGACACGTTGATCGAGCGATTGGCCCGACCTCGTGGGCATGTCAGAGGTGAGTCCTAGGCTGTAGGTGACATCGGAAATGGTGCGCGTGTGGGAGGGTGCATGTTTCATCACGAGGCTGGCTACCCAATTGCAGTTACCAGCAAGGACGACGAAGGCGTCAGGGCGGGAATCCGCTGGTGCTTTGACCGCATGGAGTGGGGCGACCGCCTCAGTGTGTGGACGCACCTCAAGGGAAACTTGGCGAATAGTCCGCTCCTCGCACAGCTCGTGGCTCAGTCCGCGGACGTCGATCACGTGACCGCTCGTGGAGGGGCCTTCATCAGGGGCCGGGGACCTGCACTAATGGCTTGGGCAGATCCGAACGACATCGCGAAGTTCGCGGGCCGCAACGGAAACAGCATTACTGCATTGTGTGTCGTGTCGTGGAACGAGCGAAAGCTCCGGCCCTGGGTCAGTGCGGCCGGGCCGGAGCTACTCGGTGACACCGATGCGTGGCGGACAACCACGCCGCCCCTAGATGTACTCGGCCACGACGTTGGTTACAGGCGGCTGGTCGGAGGTAGTCCGTCGAGTGCGCTGTGGCGGCGTTGAGTGTTGTAGATGTTCAGCCAGGGGTCAAGCGCCTCTTTACGCGCCTGGTTGCTG
>NZ_RKMF01000009.1 GCF_003797835.1 Kocuria soli | reverse complement strand
TCCGTGATCACCAGACCGGTCCTCGGTGACAACACCCCCCGGATCATGAGTGCGACTGGGGGCAACGATCATGCCGAGGACCGGCTGGCCGGCACCTGCTCATCCTGGACGATCCAGGCGCCGCGGAGAAGGTAACGGGGTACGGGGTCACCAGGGGGCCCGGACGTGGTCGGGGGTCAGGTCCTGGAACGACTTCACGCCCAGCAAGTGCATGGTCACCTCGACCTCTTGGGCCAAGATCTCGATGACCTTCTCCACACCTTCCTGCCCACCGGCCATCAAGCCGTACAGGTACGCGCGGCCGATCAACGTGATATCCGCACCCAGGGCCATGGCGATCACGATGTCTGTCCCGGACATGATGCCGGAGTCGTAGATCAACTCCACGTCCGGCCCCACGGCCGCCCGAATCTCCGGCAGCGCCCGCAGCGGAACCACCGTGCGGTCTAGCTGCCGTCCTCCGTGGCTGGAGACCACCAGGCCGTCCGCCCCGGAGTCGATGCACCGCTGCGCGTCGTCGGTGGTCAGGACACCCTTGACGAACAACCTGCCCGGCCAGGCCTTGCGGGTCCATTCCAGGTCCGTCCAGCTCAGGGAGGGGTCGAACATCCCGTTGATCAGTTCGGGCAGGGAAGAGGCGGAATCCGAGAGGGAGGCGAAGGTCAGCGGATCCGTGGTGAGGAAGTTGAACCACCACTCCGGGCGGAGCGAGGCGTCGGCGACCGTCCGCAGGTTGATCCTCGGGGGAATGGTCATGCCATTGCGTGCATCCCGCAGGCGTAGTCCGGCCACGGGGGTGTCCACCGTGACCAACAGCGTGTCGAATCCGTTGGCCCAGGCCCGGTCGATCAGCTCCTGCGATCGCTCCCGGTCCTTCCACAGGTACAGCTGGAACCACCGCCGGCCCAGCCCGGAGGCCCGGGCCACCGCCTCCACGGACCGGGTGCCCATCGTGGACAGTGCGAACGGGATACCCGCAGCGGTGGCCGCGGCCGCACCGGCGTCCTCACCTTCGGAGTGCATGAAGCGGGTGAAGCCGGTGGGTGCGATCCCGAACGGCTGCGCGCTCACTCCTCCGGCGATGGTGACGGCCGGGTCCACGGTGGTTGTGCCCTTGAGGACGTTCGGCACCAAGGTGGTGTCCCGGAAGGCCTCGCGGGTCCTTGCCGCGGTGACCTCGGCCAGCGCGGCACCGTCCACGTAGTCGAAGGCGGGGCGCGGCGTCCGTCGTCGTGCAATGGCACGCAAGCCCTCCACGTCGGCGGCCTTGGCCAACCTCGCGGGACGCCGGTCCAGGGTGGGGCGGTCGAACTGCAACAGCGGCCGCAGTTCGGCGATGCGGGGGATTTGTCGTTGCAGCTTCACTGACCCGTCACCTCGCCCTTGATGGCCTGCTCCTTGACAGAGCGGGAGGCCAGAATCGCGATCAGGGACAGCAGACAGGCCAAGGAGACGACGACGGCGGCAGCCACCACCGCACCGTTGCAGAGCTGGATCACGAACGCCAACCCGAGCGGGGTCAACCCAGCGACCAGCGCGGCGTTGACCTCACGGGTCACGGCAATGCCGCTGTACCGCTCGCGGGCGGGGAACAAGTGCGCCAGGAAAGCACCCTGGCTACCTCCCCTCATGGCGATCACGATGCCGTATCCGCCGGCCACCGCCGCACCGGCCAACATCACGCTGCCGCTGGTCAGCCCCGCGAACAACGGGAAGGCGTACAGGACACCCACGGCGCTGCCGGCGGCGAACACCTTGGTGGGGCCCCAGCGGTCCGCGGCCATACCGCCCAGGGGCGCACCGAAGATGCCGAAGACCGTGCCGATGGTCACCGCGGCAAGGGCTGCGCTGCGTTCCATGCCGACCGCGTTGGAGGTCATGAGGGACAGCGCAAAGACCGCCATGGCGTAGTTCAGCGCGTTGTGGCCGGTCATGGCCATGAAACCGAGGACGAGCGCGCGGCCGTGGTGCCTGAGCAGCTGCATGGCGGGGACGTGGTGGCTCTGCTTCTCGGCCTCCGCGCGGGTCATCGCCGCAACGTACTCGGGGCTTTCCTCCAGGTGGCGGCGGATGAACCAGGCCAGCAGGAACAGCAGGACCGACGCCAGGAAGGGCAGACGCCATGCCCAGCCGAGCAACGCCTGATCGCCCAGGCTGGAAACTGCCAGGAACGCGCCGGTGGCCAGCACGATGCCGCCCGGGGGAGTGGCCAGGACGAACGAGGTCATCAACCCGCGTTGCTTGGGCGGTGCGAATTCGGAGACGATGGTCATGGCACCCGCGAGTTCCGCACCGGCTCCCATGCCCTGGATGATGCGAAAGACCACCAGCAGGACGGGGGCCAACGCCCCGATGACCGCGCTGGTGGGGAGTAGGCCGATGCCCACGGTGGCCAGGCCCATCAGGATGATGGTCAGCATCATGGCGGGGCGGCGTCCGTATCGGTCGCCCATGTGACCGATCACCAGTCCGCCCAAGGGACGGGCCACGAATCCGACGGCGAACGTGGCGAAGGCCGCCATGGTGGCACCGGTGTCCGTGCCGGCGAAGAACAGGGGACCGATCACCAGACCGGCCGCTGCGCCGTAGAGGGCGTAGTCGTACCACTCGATGAGGGTGCCGGTCACCGCGGCGAACAGGGCCCGCCTCGCGCTGGGGGACATGCTGTTCTCGACACTGTCATCCGGGTGAGTGGTCGGTGCGGAGTTTGAAGCTGCGACGGCGCCGTCGTCGCCCTTGCCGGTGGGGTCGAGTGTCGTGTGATTCGGAGGCGGGTGTTCGTCGTGCTGCGGGGGTGCTGCGCATCTGGGGCCATGAAATATATTTCTAACCGAGTGTGATACAGTTCACAAGTGGTTGAGCAGAAAAAGCGGTCGTCGCTGACCGCCACGATCAACGAGCGCTTGCGGACCATGATCCTCACGGGTGAGTTGGCCCCGGGGCAGGTGGTCATCGAATCGGATCTGGCCGAACGGTTCGACAGCTCCAAGACTCCCGTGCGCGAGGCCTTGCATCAGTTGGTCACCGAAGGTCTGGTTTCCGTGCTGCCCAAGAAGGGCTACCTGGTGCGGCCCATGACCCAGCAGGACCTCACGGAAGTCCTGGATCTGCGCATGTTGTTGGAGCCCCACGCCGCTGCGGAGTGTGCGCGCTTTGCGGACGCGGAGACCATCGGGCGGTTGCGGGAGTGCCTCGACAGGCAGGAGGCGGCAGGGCCAAAGAACCCCATGGCCCGCACCGAACGCGCACGGTCCTTTCACCTGGAGATCGCACATTCTGCGCGCAGTACGCGACTGCTGAGCTCCTTGCAGCGCTGCTACGCGGAGATGGTGCGCGCCCAGCACGTGCTCCCGCAGCTGCGCGATCATCTGGGGAACCCCAGGGAGCTCGAGGAGCACGAGGCGATCTACAAGGCCATCACGGAGGGCCAGTCGGCAGCGGCTGCCGAGGCCATGCGGGTTCACCTGCGAACGATCCGTTCCACCATGGGTGTTGATCTGGGGGCCGAGGCGCTGCTCTGGCGTGGGTGATTCTCGCCGCCCTGCGCCGTCGTCGTGTCCGGGATTGTGTGGGTCTTGAGGCCCCTTGACCTCTGTCCGCCGGTGGGCCCACACCTACATGGGGGTGCATGGTGCGTCGAAGCGTGTCGAGCCTGATGGTGACTGTTTGCCCAGGTCAGCAGAGTTTTCCACAGCAGAACTCAAGGGTGTTCCGGTGTGATGTGAATCGCGTCTAGATTCATCTCGACACCCGACGCGGTGAATCGGCCCAGGTCAGAAGACATGGGCCGGGTGATCGTGCGGGTGTGGTCCCGGCCCTTCTCGGCCTGGGGCGAGAGCTGAACACGAGGGGGCCGCGATGGCGCAGCTTGCACCGCGGGGAATTCGACGCCAGATGGTGCGGACGGACCCCGTCATGTCTGCCGCTGCGGCCTCCGGGATGTCGACGGAGAGCCAGGCGATGGCCTGGGTGTTGGACAGCGTGCGCGAACGTGTCCGCCTTCAGGGGCTGGACCCGGTCGAGAGTCCAGACGAAGCGGCCCGGATCATCGAGGACGTCCTTCAGGAATACGATCACGCGTCGGCACGCTCGGGGGCCGTCGCGTTTGCGGATCTGGACGTCACCCGCGGTGAGGTGCTCGACGCCGTCGCTGGCTTCGGCGTCCTCCAACCGTTGCTCGACGACGATTCGATCGAAGAAGTGTGGATCAATGGTCCTGATCAGGTGTTCGTGGCGCGCGGTGGCGAGTCCGAGCTGACGGGGTTGCATGTCGAGAACGACGAGGTGCGTCGTCTGGTGGAGCGGATGCTGCGGCGTTCCGGACGGCGCTTGGACCTAAGTTCGCCGTTCGTGGATGCCTCGCTGCCTGACGGCTCGAGACTCCACGTGGTGATCCCCGACGTCACCAGAGAGCACTGGTCCGTCAACATCCGGAAGTTCATCGTCGCCGCGCGGCGCCTGAACGAACTCGTCGGGCTCGGGTCCATGTCGCCGCAGGCCTCCAGGTTTCTGGCTACAGCGGTGCGGGCCGGTCTGAACATCCTGGTTTCGGGTGCCACTCAGGCCGGCAAGACCACCATGCTCAACTGCCTGTGTGCGGAGATCGACCCTCGCCAGCGGGTAGTGACCGTGGAGGAGATCTTCGAACTGCAGGTACCGCTGCGCGACGTCGTGGGAATGCAGTGCCGTCAGGCAAACCTCGAGGGGACCGGCGAGATCGCGCTCCGCAGGCTCGTCAAGGAAGCGCTGCGCATGCGCCCGGACAGACTGATCGTCGGCGAGGTCCGTGAGGCCGAGTCACTCGACATGCTCATCGCCTTGAACTCCGGTTTGCCGGGCATGTGCAGCATCCATGCGAACTCGGCCAGGGATGCCGTGACCAAGATCTGCACACTTCCGCTGCTGGCCGGAGAGAACATTTCCTCGAACTTCGTGGTCCCCACCGTGGCCGCCTGCTTCGACCTGGTGGTCCACTGCCGACGACGCCCCGACGGTCACCGCGAGGTTGAAGAGGTCCTGGCCCTCGGCACCAGGGTGGAGAACGGCGTGATCGAGACCTACCCCGTGTTCCGCAGAGTCGACGGTGACCTGCTCGCCGTAGCCGGCGAGGTACCGGCGGCGCAGAAATTCGCGCTGGCCGGAATACCCGTCGAGGGTCTGCTCTCCGACTTGGACGCCGATACGGGTACCGATGACCAGCCGCGCGGAAACCGGGGGTCCTGATGGGTCTTCTGCTCGGACTCGGCCTGGGTGCCGGGTTGTTCCTGATCTGGTGGTCCTTCTGGGAGCGCCCCGCCGAGGCGCGGCGACGGCGCCTTCACCGCGAGGGTGTGATCCGAACCCGGCTCGACCGCGCGGGCCTACATGACGTTCGGCCGAGTTCGCTCGTCGTGTTGTCGGGCCTGTGCTCCGTGGTGTCGGCCGTCGTCGTGTTCGCGGTGACCGGAGGGGTGGTCTTTGCGTCCTGTGCGGCCATCGTGGCGGCGTTCATTCCGTGGGCCTTGTTGGGACAACGGATGCGACGTCGTGCCAAGCAACTGCGGACGGTCTGGCCGGACGTCGTGGACCTCCTGCGGTCTGCCATCCGGGCCGGCATGTCGCTTCCGGAAGCGCTCGCGCAGTTGCAGCACCGCGGACCTGCGGCTGTTCAACCGGCCTTTGCCCGATTCGCCGCTGATTACCGGGCCACGGGCCAGTTCATTCCGGCCTTGGACGCGCTCAAGGCGGAGCTGGCGGATCCCGTGGCGGACAACATCGTGGAATCCTTGCGGGTCACGCGCGAAGTGGGCGGTACCGACCTCGGCCGTCTCCTGGGGACGCTGTCCGAGTTCCTGCGTGAGAACTCGCGCACCCGCAGCGAACTCGAAGCTCGACAGTCCTGGACGGTCAACGCGGCACGCCTTTCGGTTGCTGCCCCCTGGCTGATCCTGCTCCTGATGACCAGCCAACCGGCAGCCGTCCAGGCCTATGACTCACCGGCGGGTGCCGTCGTGCTGTTGGGCGGTCTTGCGATTTCCTTCGTGGCTTACCGGTTGATGCTGAGGCTGGGCGCACTCCCCGAACCGGAAAGGGTGCTGCGATGAACCTGCCCCTGGTCATCCCGCTTGTCCTGGGAATCGTTCTGAGCTGGGGCCTCTGGCTGATTCTGATGCCGGCACCTTCCGAGGAAGGTCGCAAGCTCACGCGGCGGGTCCTGGCGCAGATGCGGGCGTCGGATGCCACGGTTCGCCATGCAGAGCAATTGCGGGCCAGGCGTGACCGCGGTGCGTTGGGCATCGCCGGACACCTGATTGCCCCGCTCACGGGTGCCTGGGAGAGGTGGAGTTCCGGGGACTCCCTGCGTCAGCTGCGCGGGAAACTCGAGCGGGAAGGCGCTCAGCGTACCGTTTCCGATTACCGCGCCGAGCAGGTGTTGGCCGTTCTGGCCGGAACGGTCCTCGGACTCGTCTGGGGTGTGGCGGCCGTCCTGCGGTTTGGCGCGCCCATCGCGGCCGTGGCAGTCGTGGCCGCCGGTGGGGCCTTTGCCGGTGCCTGGTGGAGGGGCTGGTGGCTCAACCAACGCATCGCGTCCCGCGAGGCAAGGATGCTCGCGGAGTTCCCCGCCGTGGCCGAGATCCTTGCGCTGTCGGTCGGTGCGGGCGAGTCCACCCTCGGCGCGCTGGAACGCGTCGGGCGTGTTGCCGACGGCGTCCTCGCGGAGCAGTTCCGGGCGGTCCTGGTCCGGACCAAGTCCGGCGTCCCCCTGGTGCAGGCCCTTCAGGAGTTCTCGGACCGGGTGGGCGTCTCACACGTCTCACGATTCGTCGACGGGATCGTCGTCGCCCTGGAAAGAGGAACCCCTCTGGCCGAGGTCTTGCGAGCCCAGGCCCAGGACGTACGTGACGAGGACAAACGCGACCTGATGGAGATCGCCGGTCGCAAGGAGATCGCCATGATGGTGCCGCTCGTGTTCCTGGTGCTCCCGTTGTCCGTGCTCTTCGCAGTGTTCCCGGGCATCGCTGTTCTGAGGCTGGAACTGTGACCGGCGCACGTTCACGGGACCACCCCTTGCTCCACGGCGCGGTGGACGGCAATGACCTCGTCCCAAGACCAGTAAACCGACCAACGACGTCGATCACCTCGCCGTCGGAACCCACGACCGGATCGACCGGTCAACCCGAGAGGAAAACGCCATGAACACGAACCCCGTCGAGAACCCCTCGGAGGACGCCATCCTGACTGCCGGCGATCACGCCGATCGGGGAGACGTGCCCGGGTGGGTCATGCTGACCCTCATGAGCGCGGTCCTGGTGGCGGGCCTGCTCCTGATCGCCCAACCGGCACTCGAAGGCCTGTTCAATGACGCGATTGCGCGCGTCACGGGGCAGTGATTTCAGGGCGCGAGCCACGGGACACCCGCTCGTCCGACAAGGACTCTGGCTCGGTGGTCGCCGAATGGGCGATGGTCGCCGGAGTCACCGCAGTCCTCTTCGCGGTCACCCTGCAGGTGATTTTTGCGCTGCACGTCCGCAATGTCCTGATCGATGCAGCCTCCCACGGCGCGCGGTACGGGACACTCGCGGACCGGGGACCCTCCGATGCAGTGGGGCGGACGAATGACCTCATCACGCAAACAGTTGGCCCCGGGTTCGCCGGCAACGTGCGCGCCGATGCCGCCACGATCGACGGAGTGCCCACGTTGGAGGTCACCGTGGTGGCGCCACTGCCCATCGTGGGGCCATTTGGGCCTCCCGGCACATTGGAGGTCACGGGGCATGCGATTGACACGAGCTGAGAGCCGTGAACGCACCACCGGATCATTACAGGACCGCGTCCCGACGGCGACGGATCCGGACACCGGCTCGGCACTGGTTGAGTTCTCCGTGCTGTCGGTGATCCTGCTGGTGCCGATCGTAATCTTCGTGGCCGTTCTCGCGCAGGCGCAGGCGGCGTCCTTCGCCGCAGTGGCCGCTGCGCAGCAGGGCTCGCAGGTCATTGCCAACGTACCGGCCGAGGACCTGGATCTCGGGGTGGTCGAATCCGCCGCACGCCTGCCCGCGACGGACCAGGGACTGGCACCCGGCGAGATCGAGATCCAGATCAGTTGTTCGGACGGGACCTGCAACGAACCGGGTGCCGTGGCCACCGTGACCGCGGTGACCACGGTGGACCTGCCGCGTATTCCCCTGCTGGGCACCTATCGAGTGGCGCGGATGGAGCACAGTTCGACCGTCGTCGTGGGGCGGTACGCATGAGGCGGCCCATGGGCCAGGGACCCGATGACGATAGCGACGACGGCCAGATCTCCATCTTGATCGTCGGAATGATGCTGATCTGCCTGCTGGCGCTGATCGTGGTCATGGCGGTGACGTCGATCTACCTCGCGGAGCGAAAGCTGCAGGCGCACGCCGACAACGCGGCCCTGGCTGCCGCCGACAGTTTCCGTGGGTTGGACATCCCGGATGACGGCAGCGGCCGACCCGCAGCGGAACTCACGGATTCGAGCGTGTCCGGAGCTGCATCGTCGTACCTCACGGAGGTGGGCGCCGAGTTCGACGTCGACAGTCTGTCCGTGGGGGCCGGCACGGGGACTCCTGACGGGCGCACCGCGCAGGTGACCCTGGACGCCGTGGCCCATCCGCCGGTGGTGGCCTGGATCATTCCGGGCGGGGTGCCCATCACGGCAACCGGCGACGCCCGAGCCGAATTCGAACAGTGAACACCGCCGAACCCTCGCGAAACTCGTCCATCAACGCATGATGGGCGAGTTTCGGGAGGGTTCGGCGGGAAAGAGGGCGGGAGGGTCATCCGTTGATGACCTGCGGGACGCCCAGGTGCTTCAAGCCCTCCACACCGAACTCCACGCCGTAGCCGGAGCGCTTGACGCCACCGAACGGGATGCGGGGGTCCACGCCGCCGTGGGAGTTGATCCACACGGTGCCGGCCTGGATGCGAGCGGCAACCTCCTTGGCACGGTCACGGTCGGCCGACCACACGGACGCGCCTAGCCCCACGTCCAGCGCGTTGGCCTGGGCGATCGCGTCCTCCAGATCCGTGTAGCGGATGATCGGCAGGGCGGGGCCGAACTGCTCCTTGACCACCAACTCGGCATCGGGGGAGATGTCGGCCACCAGGGTGGTCGGGTAGAAGTTGCCGGGCGCGTCACGGTCCGGTTCGCCGCCCATCAGAACGCGTGCGCCGGAGGCCTTGGCGGCCTCCACCAGGTCGTCCACGATCTTGAACTGTGCGGCATTCTGCAGCGGGCCCAGCACGTTGTCCTCCTCCAGGCCCACGCCCATGGGCATCTTGCCCGCGAACTCCACGAGGGCCGCACACACGTCGTCGTAGATGGCATCCGGGACGTAGAGCCGCTTGAGGGCCGCGCAGGTCTGACCCGTGTTGATGAACGCGCCCCAGAACAGGCCTTCGGCGATCGCGGCCGGGTCCACGTCGTCCAGGACGATCCCGGCGTCGTTGCCACCGAGTTCCAGTGTCAGGCGGGTGATGTTGTTCGCGGAGGCCTCGATGATCTTGGAGCCGGTGGCGGTGGAGCCGGTGAACATGATCTTGTCGATGCCCTCGTGGGTGGACACTGCGGCCCCCACCTCGCGTTCGCCCGCGATCACGGACAGCACGCCTTCCGGAAGCGCGGAGTTGAGCACGTGGCACAGAGCCAGCACGCTGAGCGTCGTGTACTCGGAGGGCTTGACCACCACGGTGTTGCCCATCCGCAGGGCCGGGGCGATCTGCCACACGGTGATCATCATGGGCCAGTTCCAGGGGCCGATTGCCCCGACCACACCGACGGGGCGGTAGTTGAGGACCGCGTGGGTTTCGCCGTCGTCGACCAGGGTCTGTTCCTCGAGCTCGAAGGACGCGGTGGCGCGCAACCACGCGGCGCACGCGCCCACCTCGAACCGCGCGTTGGGACCGTTGAGCGGCTTGCCCTGTTCGCGGGAGAGCAGTGTGGCCAGGGGCTCGGCGTTGGCCTCGATCGCGTCAGCGGCCTTCATGAGCGCCTCGCTGCGCTCTGCGTGGGACTTGGCACCCCAGGCGGGCTGCGCGGCGCGGGCGGCGGCCACGAGCTCATCGAGCCGTGCGACGTCCTGCACGGGTGCGGTGCCGATGAGTTCGTCCGTGGCCGGGTCATGGACCGGGCGCCCGTTCTCCGCGACGACGGCGGAGAGCAGTTCCTGGTACGTGCTGGTCGAAGTGCTCACGAGATCTCCTTGACGTGATGGGCCTGCCGCAGTGGTTCCCGGTTCATCCGGTGGACCCGGCGGAGGGAGGTGTTCCTGGGTCCATGGTCCGTGGCCCTGCGTGCGGACCGGTTGCCCAGGAGCGCAGGCTTGTTGGTCACGAGTGTGCCTCACATCACAGGGTGGTAGCTTCGCATCAGGGAGAGCAGACACATGACATCCAACGATCCACAGGTGCCGCCGTCCGGTCCAGATGCGCCGCCACGGGACTCGGCCATGACCATGCCCGAATGGCGCGAAGCAATCACACAAGCCATCGGGCGGTTACTGCTGAGCGCCCCGGACGAGGCGGCGTTCCGCGCGTCGTTGCGGTCCGCGAGCCTGGAGGACGTACACCTTTTCGACATGCACACGGACGCCCACACCGTGCTGCGTGACCAGGAGCTGGCCGCCGCGACCACCGGCGCCTACTGCAAACTGAGCCTGCAGATCTCCGGGGCGGCCAAGCTGGTCCAGGACGGCCGTACGTGCCTGCTCGAACCCGGGGACCTTGCCCTGTACGTGACCCAGCGGCCCTACGAGCTGTCCTATCCGGGTCCGCAGCACAGTTTGGTGGTGTTGTTCCCGCAGAACGTGGTGCACATGAGTCCCGAACAGATCGGGCAGGTCACGGCCACGCGCGTGAGCCGCAACGAGGGCCTGGGGCGCGTGGCCGTCCCGCTGTTCGAACAACTGGCCGCCAACATCGACCTGCTGGAAGGTGCCCACGCCATGAGCCTGGTGCGCTCCGCGCTGGACATGCTGGTCACGGTGCTTTCGGCTGAGGCCCACGCCTCCGGGCGGGACACCACGGAGAACATCCTGCTGCAACAGGCCGAGGCCTACGTCGAGGACAACCTGCACGACCCCGAACTCTCACCCTCGCGGATCGCCGGCGCGCTCTACGTGTCCGTGCGGCAGCTGCACAGCCGGTTCTCTCAAGGGGAGCAGACCGTGTCCGCCTACATCCGCGCGCGGCGGCTCGAACGCATCCGCCAGGACCTGGCAGACCCGCTGCTTGCGCACGAATCCGTGCACACCATCAGCTCCCGGTACGGGCTGTTCGACCCCTCCTACGTGTCCAAGGCGCTCAAGACCGAGTACGGGGAGTCGCCGTCGGCCTACCGCTCCCGAGTCCTGGGCGGCTGAGCGACGACGACGTCCCGGTGGGCCGCCGTCGTCGCCATGAATCCCAGCGAATCCAGGGTGAATCCTGTGTGTCGGTCGCTCAGGCCAGCTCTCGGATCACCCGCCGGGCGGTGGTCAACCCGGTTTCCAGAGCACCCTCGACCACCACGCCGCGCCAGCCCTTTGCCCAGTCAGCACCCGCGAAATGCATGCGGGTCTGCGTGTTACCGAAGTGGTGCCAGCCGTTGGTGAACTGGCCCTTCTTGAGCGTGGCCCATGCCTGGCCGCTCCACTTGTCCGCCACCCAGTCGTGACCGGTGCAGTCGATGACCTCCAGGTCCGGGCGCCATTGATTCACGATCTCCTGAGCGGAGGCGGGGTCGTTGACGTCCACACGGTCGTGATGGGAGCCGAAGCTGACCGCGATGGTCGAGCCCTCGTCGTCGGGATCCTCGGGGTTCTGTGGATCCAGGAAGTACTCGCTGCGGATCATGGCGGCCTTGGCCGGGGTGGGGGCGTAGCCGAAGATGTTGTGGTGACCGCGGATCTTGATCCAGATCTTGGCCCCGGTGGAGTTCCACTTCTGGTCCACGATCCGCTGCATGGCCTGGGCCAGCCGAGGCTCGAACTCGATGGTCCCCAAAGCCCCCACGGGAACGGTCACGATCACGGCGTCCGCGGCGATCGTCTCCCCGGATTCCAGGGTGACCGTGGCGCCCGAACCGCTGTGTTCGATCTTGCGCACGGGCGTGGACAACCGGATGGGGCACCGCAGGTCGGCGGCCATGTTCTGGTAGACCCCGCGCATGCCGTTGGTCAGTTTGAACCGCAACGTCTGTTCGTCCAGCAGGGGTAGCCGATGATCGGAGAGCGCCACCCACTGCTTGGCCATGAGGGCCGAACCGTTGTGCGGGTCGCCGATGTAGCCCGCCGACCAGTACGAGTCGCACAGGTCGATCTCCTCCTGCGTGAACTCACCATTGCGCAGGGCGTCCAACGGACTCTGGTCGTCGAAGGCCAGGAAGCGCTCGCGGACCTCGGCCGGGCCGGTGAAGTCCTCGGACAGGACGTGCAGGGGGTCGTGGGGGTTGGGGAAGAACTCCCGGGAGCCTTCGAAGATCTTGGCCATGGGGCGCTCGAGCATCGCGTCCACCTGGGCCTCCGACCCTTCCTTGAGTTGGCCGTCGGTGATCCAGTACGCGCGGTCGCTCACGGGGCTGGGGAAGATGCTCTGCCCGTACCGCGTTATCTCCGTCCACATGTGTGGCTGCATCCAGTGCACCCACGTGGCGCCCAGTTCCAGCGGATGGCCCATGCGGTCCTCGGTCCAGGCGCGTCCGCCGACGCGGTCGCGGGCCTCCACGATCTCGACATCAATACCTGCCGTCTGCAGTTCCCGCGCGGCGACCAGGCCTGCAAAGCCTGCTCCTACGACGACGGCGTGTGGGGTAGCCATGTTCTTGTCCTTCCGGTGGGTTCGGTGTTCGGTGGGTGGGGTTGGGTGTCCGGCCAGGCCGGTGTTCATCGGTTCATGGTGCTGCGGGTCAGGGGACGGCGTATTCGTCGTCCTCGTCGATCTGGTCCTGGTGGCGCATGGACTGGTACCCGGAGGGATCCCGGCGGCGGATGACTTCGCCCCACACCAGGCCCAGCGCGCCGGCGGCGATGATGATCCCCGGCATGACCACTACCAGCAGCGACGGGCCTTCCGCACCGATCATGAGATCGAAATTGAAGAGGATCAGCCCGGCCACGACCAGTAGGCCCACGGCGGAGAGCCCCGGTGCGATCAGGCGCGTCCACACTCCGTGCCCGTGGTGGTCCTTCGCGAACCACACGACGACGGCGATCGAGGTGACCGCCAGCAGGAACACCAGTCCGAATGCCGCCGCGTTGGTCAGCCAGGTGAACAGCGTGATCACCGGGTACAGCGGCCCCAGTTCGTGTCCGATACCGGCGACGGCGAAGACCGCGACGACCACCAGCGCCAGCACCGACTGGGTGAGGGAACCGGCCCAGGGGGCACCCGCCGTCGTCGAGCGCTTGAGGTAGCGCGGGAGGACGTGCGAGCGGCCCAGGGCGAAGAAGTAGCGGGCGGCGGCATTGTGAAAGGCGATCAGGGCCGCCAACAGGCTGGTGATGAACAGGATGTTGGCGATCTCGGCCAGGACGGGGGAATGGCCCGCGAGCCAGACGAACAGCAGGTCCGGTCCGAACTCCTGGGACTTTCCGATGATTGCCGAGGGCCCCACACCCATGGCGAAGGCCCACGCGGAGGCGGCGTAGAACAGGGCGATCACACCCACGGCGATGTACGTGGCCCGGGCCACCGTGCGGCGGGGGTCCTTGGTCTCCTCGGAGTAGATGGCGCCGGATTCGAAGCCCATGAAAGCGGCGATGCCGAAGGCCAGGAGCACGCCGATGCCGGTGGTGAAGAACTGGCCGGGCTGCAGGGTCTGGGTGGACAGACCCTCTGGTGCGGAGCCGATCGACAGGACGCTCACCACGATCACCACCAGGAACTCCAGGCCCACCAGGATGCCCAGAACCTTGGCGGAGAGATCCACGCTGTTGACGCCCAGGGCTCCGACGACCACCCAGCCCACAGCGGCTGCGGCCCACCAGGGGACCGTCAGGCCGGTCCAGGTGCTCAGGGCGTTGGAGAGGGCGAAGCCGAACAGGCCGTAGAGCCCGATCTGCATCATGTTGTAGGAGACCAGGGCCAGGATCGCGGCCGCGATGCCCTGCCGATTGCCCAGGCCCTCGGTGATGTAGGCGTAGAACGCGCCGGCGTTCTGCACATGGCTGCTCATGGCTCCGTACCCGGCGGCGAAGAGCACCAGGATCACGCCCAGGACCAGATAGCTGACCGGCACGCCCAGCAGACCGGAGACCGCGAAATTGGTGGGAACCCCGCCCGCCAGCACGGTCAGCGGGGCGGAGGCCGCAATGATCATGTACACCAGCGAGGTGGTCGACAGGTGGCGGTGGGCCAGTTCGGGTTGGGGGTTCTGCGTCATGGTGACCTCAAGGTGGCGCGGGAAGGTGTCGAATTCCTGATGACACCAATGTGACCCAAGGCACACCGTGCGGTGTTGTGTTCCAGCGCGCCCCGGTTGGCCGTGAACGCGCACCCTCCACACCCTCCACACGGCCGAACCCTCGCGAAACTCGCGCTTCAGGGGGTGAAGGGCGAGTTTCGCGAGGGTTCGGCGGGAGGGGCTACCGGAAGATCGGCTTGAAGAACTCCGTCAGGGCGGTCTTGTCCGTCAGCGGCAGCACCGCTGCCACGTACTGGTCCGGGCGAACGACGACGACGGCGCCCTCGCGCGAGATGCCGCGCTCCTCGAAGATGTCCTCCTCCGGCAGGGTCGCGTAGACCTTCTCCCACGTGTGCAGGTCGAACGGCCCCACCTTCGGCTTGAATACCGCGGGGACAGTGCTGATGTCCACCTCTTCGTGCGGCTGCTGGTAGATCACCCGCGCGTCGAACAGGGCGTCGTCGTCCTGACCCGCGGTGCCGAAGCCGGCGGTGTGGGCGACCACGGGGGAGTCGGGGGAGGTGCCCAACCATTCGCCGAACTCCTGCGCGGCCGTGTTCTGGGCGTCGGCAAAGACGTAGATGCGCCAGCGGCCGTCGGCAACGGCCTGGTGACCCAGGTGCAGCGGGTTCGTGTCACACACGCGGGCGACTCGCGCGGACTTGAAGCGCTTGCCGACCGGGTAGCCCGTTGCCAGGTCCTGGTGCTCGGTGTCACCGGTGATCATGGACGGCTGGTACTCGGTCATGAAACCTGCGGGGAATTCGGCCGTCTTGACGTAGAAGTCCTCGAGGTAGGAGGGGTCTTCCAGGTCCTCGGGCTTGGTGGCCATCAAGGTGGACCATTCCTTGTCGAAGTCGATGAGGTTCTTGGCGATCACCTGCCGTTCACCCGAGTAGGTCCGCAGCAGGGATTCGGGGGATCGGCCTTCGACGACGTGTCCGAGCTTCCAAGCCAGGTTCCACCCGTCCTGCATGGACACGTTCATGCCCTGACCGGCCTTGGCGGAGTGGGTGTGGCAGGCGTCGCCGGTGATGAAGACGCGCGGTGTGCGGGTGGGGGAGTCGATGTCGGTGTCGGCGTCTCCGACGTCGTCGAACGCGTCGGTCAGCCGGTGTCCCACCTCGTACACGCTGTGCCAGGCCACGTTCTTCACGTCCACCGTGTACGGGGCCATGATCTTGTTGGCGCGTTCGATGATCTCTTCGATGGTGGTCGCGCGAACGGCGGCACTGCCTTCCAACGGAACTTCGCCGAGGTCCACGTACATGCGGAAGAGGTGCCCGCCTTCGCGGGGGATCAACAGGATGGAGCCGCCGGACTGGGACTGGATGGCGCACTTGGTGCGGATGTCCGGGAAATCGGTGACGGCCAGGACGTCCATGACGCCCCACGCGTGGTTGGCCTGGTCGCCGGAGAGCTTGCGCCCGATGGAGGTGCGGACGCCGGAACGGGCGCCGTCGGAACCGACGACGTACTTGGCGCGCACGGTGCGCTCCTCACCTTCGCGCTCGCCGGCGGTGTGGCGAACCCGGACCTCCACGGGGTACTCGCCGTCCGGGTGAACCGTCAGGTCCACGAACTCGATCCCGTAGTCCGGTTCCACGCGGCCGGGGGAGAGCAGGGAGAACTCCGCGAAGTAGTCCAGGATGCGGGCCTGGTTGACGATCAGGTGGGGGAACTCGCTCACACCGTTGGGGTCGTCCTTGGTGCGGGCCGTGCGGACGATCTTTGCGGGGTCCGCGGGATCGGGCTTCCAGAAGTTCATCTCGGTGATGTGGTACGCCTCGTCGATCAGCCGGTTGGCGAATCCGAAGGCCTGGAAGGTCTCCACGCTGCGGGCCTGGATTCCGTCGGCCTGGCCGATCTCCAGGCGGTGGGGACGCTTCTCGATGATGCGGGTGTTGACGTTCGGGAACTGCGAGAGCTGGGCCGCCGTGATCATTCCGGCGGGGCCCGTGCCGACGACCAGCACGTCCATCTGATCGGGCAGCTCGGTGGGCCGATCGACGCCGTTCCCGGCTGCGGGCTGAACGCGCGGGTCCGTGGACACGTATCCGTGGTGATGGAACTGCATGGTCATGCGGGCTGCACCCCTTGAAAGTTCAGGTTCGATAATGGAACATCATTGTCAGATATCGAATTGTGAACTGGATCATATACGGTTCACCGAGGGGTGACAAGGGTCACGACGGAGGACGAAGTGCCGAGAACGACAAGCGTGACGACGCCGCAGGCCCGGGCGGGATTGCCCGAGGACGAGGTTCGCGCGAGCGCGCCCAAAGGGCAGGCTGCCGTGGGGTCGCAGACCCTCAGTCGAGGCATCCGCATCCTCGAGGTGCTGGCGGAGGCCGGTGGCCCGTTGGCCATCGACGAGGTGGCGGCCCAGCTGGGGGTGCACCGATCGGTTGCGTACAGGTTGATCCGAACGCTCGAAGCGCACGGTCTGGTGCAGCGCGGAGCATCCGGACAGTTGAGTCTGGGGGTGGGGCTGGCCGCCTTGGCCTCACGGGTGGAAGTGGATCTCCGGGCGATCGTCGTTCCTGAACTGACGCGCGCGAGTGAGGATCTGGGGCTCACGTGCTTCGTCGCGCTCCGGGAGGACGCGGAGTGTGTCACCTTTGCCAGCGTCGAGCCTCCGCGAGCGGTGGCCGTGGTGGCCCAGCGTCCCGGTACGCGCCACTCACTGACGCGCGGAGCCAGCGGGCGAGCCGTCCTGGCGGCCTTGTCCGATGACCTGTGGCCGGTTGATTCGGAGTCGGGCATCGGGTCGGAGGATCTGAAACACGAGGTGGAGCGCGTTCGGGGGCGGGGCTGGGCCGAATCCACGGACGAAGTGATCCCCGGTCTGGGCGCGGTTGCGGTTCCTCTGGCACTGCCGGACGGTCGTGCGGCGTCGGTCGCTGCGCTCTTCGTGGGGCCGCCGGTGGGGGCCGGGGGGATCGCGGAGAGGCTGCACGAGGTCGTGGCCGGTGTCCGTCACGCCCTCGGAGAAAGTGAGCCAGGCTACTTGTTGACCCTTCCAGGATCATATACGATCCGGAATCAGAGGCTCTGACCCAGCGTGGAAAGGTTTGACATGGCGAGCAATCCTGCGGCACCCGTGAACCCGGGCAAAGTGATCGCGGTCCATGTGGCCTACGAGTCACGGGCGGCCCAGCGCGGGCGCAAACCCGCCCAACCGTCCTACTTCCTCAAGACCAACAGCTCGGTCTCGGGTTCGGAAGGAACCGTCGAACGCCCGGCCGGAACCGAGCTGCTCGCGTTCGAAGGCGAGATCGCCTTGGTGATCGGCGAACCTGCCCGCAACGTCCCGCTGGCCGAGGCGTGGGACCACGTGGCGGCCGTGACGGCGTCCAACGACCTGGGCATCTACGACTACCGAGCCCCCGACAAGGGCTCGAACCTCCGCTCCAAAGGTCGTGACGGGTACACCCCGATCGGCCCGGAGCTGATCGACGCCCGCACCGTGGATCCCGCCGGTCTGCGGGTCCGCACCTGGGTCAACGGCGAACTCGTCCAGGAGGACACCACGGGGGAGGCGCAGCTGATCTTCCCGCTGGCCCAGTTCGTCGCAGATCTCTCCCAGCACATGACCCTGAACACCGGTGACGTGATTCTCACGGGCACCCCGGCCGGTTCCTCCGTGATGGTGCCCGGCGACGTCGTCGAGGTGGAGGTCGATGCCCCGACCGCTCCCGGGGCCCCGAGTTCGGGCCGGCTGCGGACCACGGTGGTCGAGGGCCCGGGCGATTTCGACCCGGCACTCGGCACCACACCGCAGGTCGACGACGCCCAGCGCGAAGACGCCTGGGGATCGCGGGAGGCTGCCGGGCTGGGCCCCACGCCAGCCCAGGACGCCGCAGACGACGCCGCTGACCTCCCTCAGGCGCTGCGGAACAAGCTCATGGCGGCGCCCACCGCGGGGCTGTCCGCGCAGCTTCGCAAGCGCGGTCTGAACCAGGTGGTCATCGAGAACGTGTACCCCGGCGCGCCCGGGACCAAGATGGTCGGCACAGCCAAGACACTGCGGTTCCTGCCCGGCCGCGAAGACCTCTTCAAGTCCCACGGTGGTGGCTACAACGCGCAGAAGCGTGCCTTCGACGCCGTCCGACCCGGCGAGGTGTTGGTCATCGAGGCGCGCAACGAACCAGGGTCGGGAACCCTGGGCGACATCCTGGCGCTTCGGGCCAAGGCCAATGGTGCCGCCGGGGTGGTCACCGACGGCGGTGTCCGGGACAGCGCGGCCGTGCTGGAGATCGGCCTGCCGGTGTTCTCCCAGACCAGCAACCCGGCCGTCCTGGGACGCAAGCACGTGCCGTGGGAATCGGACGTGGCGGTGGCTTGCGGCAACGCCACGGTGATCCCGGGGGACGTGATCGTGGGGGACGACGACGGCGTCGTCGTCATTCCTCGGGCCCTGGCCGAAGAAGTGGCCGACGAAGCCCTGGCGAAGGAGCACGAGGACTCGTGGGTCTTCGACCGCGTGGCCGAAGGCAACCCCGTGGACGGCCTGTTCCCGCCCACCGGTGAGTGGAAGCAGAAGTTTCAGGAATGGCTGGCCGAGAACCCGGCGCCGAACCACGGGGCCGACTCTCCGGCCGACCTTGCCGGCAACCTTCCGACCAATTCTGCGGAAGGAGTCGGCGATGGCACCGAACGCAACTGAGACCCAGCAGCCCGATGCCGGTCTGAGCAAGGCGCAGACGGCGTACCACTGGATCAAGGAGCGCATCTCCACCCAGGAATTCGCTCCCGGGTACCGGCTCGTGCTCAGCACGATCGCCACCGCGTTGGACATGAGTGTGGTCCCGGTGCGTGAAGCCATCCGTCAGCTCGAGGCCGAAGGCCTGGTCACCTTCACCCGCAACGTCGGGGCGCACGTGTCCATGGTCGACGAGTCGCGGTACCAGGACTCGATGGAGTCCCTGGGAATCCTGGAAGGTGCCGCCACGGCGCTCGCGGCCCCGCACGTGGAGGCCGAGGACCTGGTCAGGGCCAAGGAGCTCAACGCCCGGATGGCCGCATCCCTGGACGATTTCGATCCGCACGTGTTCACGGAGACCAACCACGCGTTCCACCGGGTGCTCTTCGACCGCTGCCCCAACGCCCGGCTCAACGAACTCGTGGACGCCGAATGGGAGCGACTGGGGCACCTTCGGGACTCGACGTTCACCTTCGTCCCGGACCGCGCCCGTGAATCCGTGGCCGAACACGACCAGATCATCGACCTCATCGAGTCCGGCGCCCCCGCCCACCAGATCGAACAGGCCGCGCGGGAACACCGCACGAACACCCTGCGCAGCTACATCAAGAGTCAGAAGGAGACCCCGTGACCGAGAACAACGCCACCGCCCGGCCGGAGAACCTGCCCGAACGCATTCAGCACTACATCGACGGCGCATTCGTCGATTCCCAGAACGGGGCGACGTTCGACGTCATCGATCCCGTGACCAACCAGACCTACATCCAGGCCGCCGCGGGCCAGAAGGAAGACGTCGAGGCGGCAGTGGCCGCGGCCAAGAAGGCATTCGAGGAGGGCCCCTGGCCCAAGATGCTGGCGCGTGAGCGCTCCCGGGTGCTCAACAAGATCGCCGACATCGTGGAGTCGCGCGAACAGGTCCTGGCGGAGATGGAGTCCTACGACTCCGGTCTGCCGATCAAGCAGGCCCTCGGCCAGGCTCGCCGTGCCGCCGAGAACTTCCGCTTCTTCGCGGACCTGATCGTGGCCCAGATCGACGACGCCTACAAGGTGCCCGGGCGCCAAGCCAACTACGTCAACCGCAAGCCGATCGGTGTGGCCGGGCTCATCACGCCCTGGAACACCCCGTTCATGCTCGAGTCCTGGAAGCTGGCGCCGGCGATCGCCACGGGTAACACCGTGGTGCTCAAGCCCGCCGAGTTCACCCCGCTGTCCGCCTCCCTGTGGGCCGGGATCTTCGAGGAGGCCGGGCTGCCGCAGGGCGTGTTCAACCTGGTCAACGGGTTCGGTGAGGACGCCGGCGACGCGCTGGTCAAGCATCCGGACGTTCCCCTGATCTCCTTCACGGGCGAGTCCCGTACCGGGCAGATCATCTTCGGCAACTCCGCACCCTTCCTCAAGGGCCTGTCCATGGAGCTGGGTGGCAAGTCTCCGGCCGTCGTGTTCGACGACGCCGACCTGGAGACCGCGATCGACGCCACGATCTTCGGTGTGTTCTCCCTCAATGGGGAACGCTGCACCGCCGGTTCACGCATCCTGGTGCAGCGAGGCATCTACGACGAGTTCGTGGAGCGGTACGCGGCCCAGGCGCAGCGGGTCAAGGTCGGTCTGCCCTCCGACCCCACCACCGAGGTGGGTGCCCTGGTGCACCCCGAGCACTTCGACAAGGTCATGTCCTACGTGGAAATCGGCAAGTCCGAAGGCCGACTCGTGGCCGGTGGCGGTCGCCCGGAAGGCTTCCCGGAGGGCAACTTCGTTCAGCCGACCGTGTTCGTGGACGTGGCCCCGGATGCTCGGATCTTCCAGGAGGAGATCTTCGGCCCCGTCGTCGCCATCACCCCGTTCGACACGGAGGAGGAGGCGCTGGAACTGGCCAACAACACCAAGTACGGCCTGGCGGCCTACATCTGGACCAACGATCTCAAGCGTGCACACAACTTCGCGCAGAACGTGGAGGCAGGCATGGTGTGGCTGAACTCCAACAACGTGCGTGACCTGCGCACCCCGTTCGGCGGTGTCAAGGCCTCCGGCCTGGGCCACGAGGGCGGCTACCGGTCGATCGACTTCTACACCGACCAGCAGGCCGTGCACATCAACCTGGGCGAGGTCCACAACCCCGTGTTCGGCAAGCAGCAGTAACCCGATCCACCGGGCGGGCAGGGCCTCCGTCCGTCCGGGTTCGTCAACGATCCACCACCCGTCACGACAGCAAGGACGCCGCCATGACTCACCTCGAAGACCGCACCCTGACCTCCTCCGGCTTCTACGTTTCCCAGGAAGCTCCGATCGTTTCCGAGAACCCGATTCCCACCCCGTCCGTGCCTGCGCCCGACATCCTGCGCTGCGCGTACATGGAACTGGTGGTCACGGACCTGGAGCGATCCCGCAACTTCTACGTGGACGTGTTGGGCCTGACCGTGACCGAGGAGGACGAGAACACCGTCTACCTTCGGTCCATCGAAGAGTTCATCCATCACAACCTGGTGCTGCGCAAGGGCCCGCAGGCCGCCGTCGCCGTGTTCTCCTACCGCGTCCGCAGCCCAGAGGAGTTGGACCGCGCCGTCGCTTTCTACGAGGAGCTCGGCTGCCGCGTGGAGCGCAAGGCCGAGGGCTTCACCAAGGGCATCGGTGATTCCGTTCGAGTGCAGGATCCGCTGGGCTTCCCGTACGAGTTCTTCTACGACGTCGAGCACGTGGAGCGACTGGCCTGGCGCTACGACCTCTACACGCCGGGGGCCCTGGTCCGTCTGGACCACTTCAACCAGGTCACCCCGGACGTTCCCCGAGCCACCAAGTTCATGCAGGACCTGGGATTCCGCGTCACGGAGGACATCCAGGACGAGCAGGGGACCGTCTACGCCGCGTGGATGCGTCGCAAGCCGACCGTTCACGACACCGCCATGACCGGTGGCGACGGCCCGCGGATGCACCACGTCGCGTTCGCGACGCACGAGAAGCACAACATCCTGGCCATCTGCGACAAGCTCGGCGCGCTTCGGATGTCCGACCGGATCGAACGCGGCCCCGGCCGTCACGGTGTCTCCAACGCGTTCTACCTCTACCTGCGGGATCCGGACGGGCACCGTGTGGAGATCTACACGCAGGACTACTACACCGGAGACCCGGACAACCCCGTTGTGACCTGGGACGTCCACGACAACCAGCGCCGCGACTGGTGGGGCAACCCCGTGGTTCCCTCCTGGTACACGGAAGCGTCCACCGTGCTCGACCTGGACGGCAACCCCGTCCCCGTGGTGGCCCGTACGGATGACTCCGAGATGGCCGTGACCATCGGCGCGGACGGGTTCTCCTACACCCGCGCGGAGGAAGGTGCAGAGTCCATGCCCGAATGGAAGCAGGGCGAGTACAAGCTCGGCAACCAGCTGTGAGGAGCTGACTCATGTTGGAGCAGGACCAGCTCAGCACGATTGCCGACGACCTCGCGCGGGCAGAGGCGGAGCGGACCATGATCCCGCGCTTGACCGCCCAGTACCCGGAGATGACCGTGGAGGACTCCTACGCGGTGCAGAACGAGTGGCGCAAGCGCGGGATCCAGGCCGGCCGTCGCGTGGCCGGGCGCAAAATCGGCCTGACGTCCAAGGTCATGCAAGTGGCCACCGGGATCACCGAACCGGACTACGGGACGATCTTCGCCGACCAGGTCTACGAGAACGGTTCCGTGATCGAGCACGGCCAGTACTCCAACGTGCGGATCGAGGTCGAACTCGCATTCGTGCTGAAGAACGATCTGACCGGGCCCGATGTCTCGATCTTCGACGTCCTGCGTGCTACCGAGTACGTGGTGCCGGCCCTGGAAGTCCTGTCCTCGCGGATCGAGATGGAGGGACGGACCATCGTCGACACCATCTCGGACAACGCTGCCCTGGGCGCCATGGTGCTGGGTGGACGGCCCGTGGCCCCGGACGCCGTCGACCTGCGCTGGGTCTCGGCACTGCTGTACCGCAACGAGACGATCGAGGAATCCGGGGTGGCCGCGGCCGTCCTGAATCATCCCGCCACCGGGGTGGCGTGGCTGGCCAACAAGCTTGCCGAGCATGACGACGGCCTCAAAGCCGGCGAGGTGATTCTTGCCGGGTCCTTCACCCGCCCCATGTGGGTCGAGGCGGGGGACACCGTGCACGCGGACTACAACGAGCTGGGGGCAATCACATGCCGTTTCGTGTAGAGCTGCCGCCGACCTTCGGGGATCGCCTCGCGGCTGCTGATGGGGCTGGTGATCCGGCGCTGATCGGTGGCTGGGTCTGCTCGGGTTCACCGGTTGCCGCGGAGATCACGGCGTCGTCGGGACTCGACTGGATCCTCCTGGACGGTGAGCACTCGCCGATCGGGCTCGAATCCACGGCGGAGTTGCTACGCGCCATCGCGCCCTACCCGGCCACTCCCGTGGTGCGGGTGCCCGCGCTGGACACCGCGTTGATCAAGATGTTCCTGGATCTCGGTGCGCAGAACATCATCGTGCCCATGGTCGACACCCGGCAGATGGCCGAGCAGGCCTCCGCCACGATGTTCTACCCGCCGCGTGGTGTTCGCGGGGTTGGTAGCGCCCTGGCCCGTTCGGCGCGCTGGAACGGGGTGGAGAACTACCTGACTCGTGCCCACGAGCTGGTCTCACTGACAGTGCAGATTGAGTCGGCTACCGCCGTCGAGAACGCAGCCGAGATCGCCGCGGTGGACGGTGTGGACGCGGTGTTCGTGGGGCCTTCGGACCTTGCGGCGTCCATGGGCCACCTGGGGCAGCAGACGCACCCGGAGGTCTTGGCTGCCGTGGACACCGTGTTCCAGGCCGTCAAGGCCGCGGGCAAGCGCGTGGGCGTCAACGCGTTCGACCCGGCTCAGGCGCAGAAGTACGCCGATGCCGGAGCGGATTTCATCGCCGTTACCTCGGACGTCACCGTTCTCGCCCAAGGCATGCGCGCCACCGCAGGCACCTGGGGCCGCTGAGTCTTGCTGAGTCCCATCACGGAAGATGATGTTGCGGCCCTACAAGCGCTCTACGAGGCGACCCCGGGGTACTTTCAACGAGTTGAGGGCCACCCGCCCGGTCCCGGAGCGGCTCACCTTAAGTTGACCACGCTGCCGCCAGACACATCAGCGGACGCCAAGTACGGCTTCGGATGGTTGGGCGACGACGACAATCTCTTGGCCTTTGCCGACGTCATTCGTGGCTACCCGTCCACCGAGATGGCGTACATCGGGCTGTTGATGGTTCGTGGTGCGCGGCAACACGAGGGGTTGGGGTCCCGATTCCACGCTGCGCTTCTGGATGAGGTGAACCACTGGGCTGAGGTCGACCGAATCCAACTTGACATTGTGCAGACCAACCGGGACGCTGCGGAACCGTTCTGGGCGGCCATGGGCTATGAACCAACCGGTGTGATCAAGCCGTACACGTCCGGCAGGGTCTCAACCACCTGTGCTCTGTGGGAGCGGCCCGTACATCCCGCCGAACCCTCGCGAAACTCGCGGATCACGGGTTGATGGACGAGTTTCGGGAGGGTTCGGCGGACAGGGGCCGTCGCTATAGGTCCTTGCGGTGCCCCACCAAGCGGGCGGGGTTGCCGGCCCAGATCTCGTTCTCGCCGGTGGAGGTCAGCAACACGGCGTTGGCGCCAATCATGGTGCCGTTGCCGATCGTCGTGACGCCGGGGCCACCGAGCACTTTGCACCCGGGGAACAGGACGACGTCGTCGCCAATCACGATTCGCTCGAAACCCGACTGGTCGCGGGTCAGATGCGCGTCCTTACGCCCCACCGTGACCTGGTGATAAATCCGAACGCGATCACCGATGGTCACCTCGGGCAGGATGATCGTCCCGAAGCCGTAGTGCACCAGCCGGAAGTCCTTGCCGATCTCCACGGCGGCCGGGATGGAGATGTTGAAGGGCATCAGAGCCAGCCTTGCCAGTCGTGATCCGCGTTTGCTCACCAGACGTTCGGGAAGTCCCACTGTGCGCTCCTCATGAAACGGTTCGGTCCAAGGTGCAGCACGAAGCGGGGGGTCTTCGTGACAAGGCCAGACTAGGTCAGTCGCGAAGACCTCACCATTCCGGCAGCTGCCGGTGCTCGGCCCGCAGGGGGTAGCGCTTCCAGGCGCCGTCGCGCCAATACTTAAGCTGCTTGACCTGCCGGAGCAGCGCATCGGGGCAGGTGTTTATCCGGATCTGGTCCGTGATGAGCTTGTCCAGCGTGGTCAGGGCGATGTCACGGTCGCGCCAGTCCTCACGGGCTCGAGGGTCGATGATGTCCAGGATCTGATCGATCCGGTCCACCAGGTAGGTGGGGATGATGTCCACGCGCGACCACTGGATCTTCTCCCGAGTGACGGTAGACCAGATGTCCCAGGTGTCCTGCCCGCTCTGGTACTCGGCGATCTTCTTGCGCAGGTCGATCATGTCGTCGACCACCTCGCCCTTGCGCCCCAGGTTCTTGTCGTCGAAGTCGAGAAGATTCTCGGCCAGCTTAAACGGATTCAGAGACAGTGACGGCATGGGGTTCCTTCCGGGCGTTGGCCCACCGGAGATGGGCGTCCCTGCGATTGTCTCCCGGATGGCCCTTCCACGGAAGCAAGGTGCCGAACCGGGCGCCTGCCCTCCCGCTTCCCCTTCCGCCGAACCCTCTCGAAACTCGGCAATCGCGGGTGGATCAGCGAGTTTCGCGAGGGTTCGGCGGAAGGGGAAAGGGCGACGACGGCGTCGAGTGTGGTTTGCGCCCATGAACTCAGCGGTTTGCCGCCATGAACTAAGCTGTACAGCTATGGCCTCCATCGATTTTCCCGCGGAACTGCGTGACCTGCGCTCGACCTATGACTCCATCGCGGCGGTGTCCGACGTGGATCAACTGCGCGCGGACATCGCAGACCTCAACGAACAGGCGGCTGCACCCGACCTGTGGGACGATCCCGAGTCCGCCCAGAAGGTGACCTCCAAGTTGTCCCACAAGCAGGCGGAGCTCAAGCGCCTGGACGAGCTCGCCAGCCGGATCGACGACGTTGAGGTCATGGTGCAGCTCGCCGAGGAGGAGGACGACGCCGACACCCTGGAGATGGCGGGGGAGGAGCTCGAGTCGGTCAAGAAGTCCCTGGCCGACCTGGAGATCACCACGCTGCTCTCCGGTGAGTACGACGAACGCGACGCCGTGGTGACCATCCGCTCCGGCGCGGGCGGAGTGGACGCGGCGGACTTCGCGGAAATCCTGATGCGCATGTACCTCCGGTGGGCCGAGCGCCACGGCTACACCACCAAGGTCCTGGACACCTCCTACGCAGAAGAGGCCGGGCTCAAGTCCGCAACCTTCGAGGTCAAGGCGCCCTACGCGTTCGGCACCTTGTCCGTCGAGGCCGGGACGCACCGCCTGGTGCGCATCTCCCCGTTCGACAACCAGGGCCGCCGCCAGACCTCCTTCGCGGCGGTGGAGGTCATCCCGCTGATCGAGTCCGATGACACGATCGAGATCCCCGAGACCGAGTTGAAGATCGACGTCTTCCGCTCGTCGGGCCCCGGCGGGCAGTCCGTGAACACCACGGACTCGGCCGTGCGCATGACCCACATCCCCACGGGCATCGTTGTGTCCATGCAGAACGAGAAGTCGCAGATCCAGAACCGTGCGGCCGCCCTGCGCGTGCTGCAGTCCCGTTTGCTGTTGCAGCGCAAGCAGGAGGAAGAGGCCAAGAAGAAGGAACTGGCCGGGGACGTCAAGGCATCCTGGGGCGACCAGATGCGCTCCTACGTGCTCAACCCGTACCAGATGGTCAAGGACCTGCGCACCAACCACGAAGAGGGCAACCCCCAGTCGGTCTTCGACGGCGGCATCGACGCGTTCGTCGACGCCGGAATCCGCTGGCGCGCGGGTGCCCTGAACAACGCTTCCGAGGAGTAAGTCTGCTCCGTCGCGGTGCGGATCGAGCGGACCCAGAAACACATGGCAAAGAAACAGAACGACGACGGCCGCCGGATCGTCGCGAACAACAAGAAAGCCCGGCACGACTACGAGATCCTGGACACCTACGAGGCCGGACTGGCACTGATGGGTACCGAGGTGAAGTCCCTGCGGATGGGGCGTGCGTCGCTGATCGACGGTTACTGCGGATTCGATCGCCGCGGTGAACTGTGGCTGGAGAACGTGCACATCCCCGAGTACCTCCAGGGTTCCTGGACCAACCACTCCGCCAAGCGCCGCCGCAAGCTGCTGCTGCACGCCAGCGAGCTGGCCAAGATCGAGCAGAAAACCCGCGAAGCCGGCTTCACGATCGTGCCGCTGAGCCTGTACTTCGTGGACGGCAAGCGGGTGAAGTGCGAGATCGCCGTGGCCCGCGGCAAGCGCGAGTACGACAAGCGCCAGGCTCTGCGCGAGGCCCAGGACAACCGCGAGGCCCAGCGCGCGATGCGTTACCGCAACATGCGCTGAGTGCGGCCCTCCGCCGTCGTCGCTGCCTCATGCACCTTGTCCGCGGCGGCGGTGGACGGCTATGATGAAACGTCCGGATCCAGCGGGAACGCGAGGTTCCGGAAGTTGGTTGACAACCACATACGGGGATGATCGGTTTCGACGGTGTGAGTCGATT
Source organism: Kocuria soli (assembly GCF_003797835.1). Lineage (GTDB taxonomy): Bacteria > Actinomycetota > Actinomycetes > Actinomycetales > Micrococcaceae > Kocuria > Kocuria soli. Next base: position 143,061 of record NZ_RKMF01000009.1, on the reverse strand, counting down.
CGAGAGAAGCGGGTCGAGAATGCGCAGTCATCTCGTAAACGTTCTGTGCAAACCAATAAGTGCCAATTCCAAGCGCACTGACTTCGCTCTCGCTGCCTGATTCAGCGACAGCAGTCTGTCAGCCCGGGTTCGCCTTCGGCCCGGGACCTGGCATCAGCTAGAAGGCCAATGCTTCAGCAGCACGTCGCGGGCTGCTGAGGGACTTTCACGCGACTGAGCCCGTTGGTCACTTGTGTGCATGATGGCCAGGGCTGAGAAAATCACACGCACACTGCACCCGGAGAAGTCTTGATGACACTGCACCGGACGGGGGTTCAATTCCCCCCATCTCCACCATTTGTTCAGACGAGGGCCGTCTCCACCGTCACGGTGGGGACGGCCCTCGTCTGTGTACGACCAGGCCTGCAGGTTGCACTGTGGAAGACTGGAACCAGTCCAAGTCCGAGCACACCCAGGCACCGGAGGTCCACCGACGTGAGCTACGAACGTCCCCAGAACACGAACGATCCTTCCGCACAGCCCCCGCAGTACGGTGTGCGCGTCCCGGAGGCCCAGCAGGGCCGGTACGCACAGCCCGGGCAAGGTGGTCCCGACGGCGGCCGGAACGCCGAGGAGCCGTGGAACGACCATGCTCCGGCCCAGTCTGCTCAACCGACGCAGTACGGCCAGCCCGGTCACGGCGGCCAGAACTACTACGTCCCCGCGGCGGGCGGGAACAACCAGAACCCGTACGACCAGCCCTATGTGGCCCCGCCTGTGGCGCCGGGCCGTGGCCTGGCCATCGCGGCGCTTGTGCTGGGCATCATCAGCATCGTCCTGTTCTTCCTGGGCCTCACGGCTCTACTTGCCCTGCTGGGTCTGGTCTTCGCGATCATGGCTCTGATGAAGGCGCGCAAGTTCCCCGGATCCGGCAAAGGGCTGGGCATCACGGGCCTGATCCTCAGCATCGTGGGCCTGGTGCTCAGCGGCATTGCGCTGACCTTCTGGATCGTGGTCGGTGGAATGGCCTGGCAGATCATGCAGGATCCGGCCGCCCAGGAATGCATCTCGCAGTACATGGAGGACCAGGACCAGGCCGCCTACGAGCAGTGCCTCCAGGACGTCGTCAACACTTCCAATTCCTGACCTGTCTTCCTGACCTTCGCGGTGAAAGCCGAGTCAACGACGGCGCCCCTCGGCTTCCGCTGAACAGTTCACGGAAGGCGAGGGGCGCCGTCGTCGGTGGCGGGTACCCGGGTCAGTCGCCGATGAGTTCGAGCACCTGTTCGTGGAGCAGCCCATTGGTGACCGCGGCGTTGCCGCCGAACGGCCCGGGGGTGCCGTCCAGTGCCGTGAACCGTCCGCCGGCCTCTTCAACGATCGGCACCAGGGCGGCCATGTCGTGCAGGTTCAGTTCGGGTTCGGCTGCGATGTCCACCGCCCCCTCGGCCAGCAGGCAGTAGGACCAGAAGTCCCCGTAGGCGCGCGTCCGCCACACACGGTCGGTCAGGTCGATCAGTGCGTCGCGTCGGCCGAGTTCCTTCCACCCGGTCAGCGACGAGAAGGACAGGGAGGCGTTCTCGAGCTGATCCACCTGGGACACGCGGATCTGTTCGGCCTTGGCCAGGGAACGGCCGGTCCAGGCCCCGGACCCGGTGGCAGCCCACCAGCGTCGGCCCAGAGCCGGTGCGGAGACCACGCCCACCACGGGCTGGCCGTCGTCGATCAGGGCGATCAGGGTGGCCCACACGGGAACACCGCGGACAAAGTTCTTTGTGCCGTCGATCGGGTCGATCACCCATTGGCGGGAGCCGCCGCCCGTGCTGCCGAATTCTTCCCCCAGCACACTGTCACGCCCGCGGGCGCGGGCCAGCTGGGAGCGGATCAACTGCTCCGCCTCCCGGTCCGCGTCGGTGACCGGCGTCAGGTCCGGCTTGGTCTCCACCTGCAGGTCCTGGGCCTTGAAACGGCGCGTGGTCAGGGCATCAACGGCATCCGCGAGTACGTGGGCAAGGCGCATGTCATCGGTGTAGGTGCTGGGAGATCGCATGACCTCCAGGCTAGCCGATCACCTCATCGCCCCAGGTGCTTCTCGTTCTGCTCCTCGTCCCGCCCGGACCCGAGCAACCGGCGCAGGGACTCCAGCCGAGCAGGCCCGGCCTCTCCCGCGTGCCCGTCGGCCACCCACGCGTCCAGGGCACAACCCACGGCGTCTGCCAGGTGCGTGCAGCCCTTGGGGCAGTCGGCGATGGCCTCGCCGAGTTCGTCGAAGGACTCGACGATCCGGTCCGGGTCCACGTGAGCGAGCCCGAAGGACCGCACCCCGGGTGTGTCGATGATCCACGTCCCGGGTCCCGTGTCCGGGACGCGCAGCGCAAGAGCGGACGACGACGTGTGGCGGCCACGTCCGGTCACGGCGTTGACTCCGCCCGTGGCCCGGTCCGCACCCGTGAGCGCGTTGACCAGGGTGGACTTTCCCACCCCCGAGTGGCCGAGCATGGTGGAGACCTTGCCGTCCACGTGTTCGCGCAGTTGTTGGACCAAGGCGGGGTCCAGGGGGAGGGAGTCGTCGGAGGCCTCGGAGCCCGCACCGGCCGGGCCGGAGGTCAGAACCGTCAGATCCAGTGCACGGTAGTGCTCGATCAACCAGGCGGGATCCCGAAGGTCCGTCTTGGTGATGCACAACAAGGGCTCGATCCCTGCGTCGTAGGCGGCAACGAGGGAGCGGTCGATGAATCCCGTCCGCGGTTCGGGGTCCGCCGCAGCCACCACGATCACCAACTGGTCCGTGTTGGCCACCACCACGCGTTCCACGGGGTCGGTGTCATCGGCACTGCGCCGCAGCAGCGTTCGACGGTCCTCCAGCCGCACCAGTCGGGCCAGGGTGTCCGGGGCGCCGGTGGTGTCGCCGACCAGTCCCACCAGATCCCCTGCGACCACCGGGGTTCGTCGCAGGGCCTTGGCACGGACTGCGGTCACCAACCGTTCGTCGTCGGTGTCCTCGGCCACCACCGCCGTGTAGCGGCCCCGGTCCACGGTCACCACCCGGCCGGTCTCCGCGTCCTCGAACGCCGGACGTTCCTTGGTCCTGGGCCGGGTGCCCTTCTTGTTGGCCCGGACCCGGACGTCGGATTCGTCCCAGTCGTAGTCCACCGAATTCCGACGGTTGCTCATCCGCGCCCCCGCGCGGACCCGGTCACCATGTCCGCCCACAGCTCGGGGAACTGGGGGAGGGTCTTGGCCGTGGTCGCGATGTTCTCCACCCGTACGCCGTCAACGACCAGCCCGATCACGGCGCCCGCGGTGGCCATGCGGTGATCGTCGTAGGAGCGGAACTCGCCTCCTCGCAATGCGGCGGGTCGGATGATCAAGCCGTCGGCGGTCTCCTCCGCGTCCCCGCCCAGGCGGTTGATCTCTGCGGTCAGCGCGGCCAGTCGGTCGGTTTCGTGGCCCCGCAGGTGGGCGATCCCGCGCAACCGGCATTCGGAGGTGGCCACGGCGCAGATCGCCGCAACCGTGGGGGCCAGCTCACCGGCTTCGGACAGGTCCAGGTCCACACCGGTGACCACGCTCGGCCCCCTCACGGTGAACTGCCCGTCCTGGAGATCGACGGTGGCGCCGAAGCGCGGGAGGATCTGCGCCCAGTGAGCACCACCCTGAGTGGTCTCCTCCGGCCAGTGCGGGACGGTGACTGTCCCACCGGTCACCACGGCGGCGGCCAGGAACGGGCCCGCATTGGACAGGTCCTGTTCCACCCGCACGTCGAAGGCGCGAATCGGACCGGGGGCAACGGTCCACTGTGCGGGCACCGAATCATCCACCCGCACCCCCACCTGGTGCAGGACGTCGACGGTCATCTCGACGTGCGGCATCGACGGCACCGCGGCTCCGGCGGGGGAGTCGTGCCGCAGCGTCAGGCCTTCTGTGAACTGCGAACCCACCAGCAACATGGCGGTCACGAACTGGGAGGAACCGGCGGCATCCACGGACAGGACACCTCCGGTCACCGTGCCACCCTCGGCCGGGCCGTGGATCGTGAACGGCAGGGCGCCGGCGCCGCCGTCGTCCACCGTGATGCCGAGCCCACGCAGGGCCTGGACCACGGGTCCCATCGGCCGCTTGCGTGCGTGGGGGTCGCCGTCGAACTGAGTGGCTCCTGGAATCAGGGCGGCCAGTGGCGGCACGAATCGCATGACCGTCCCTGCGAGACCGCAGTCCACGGAACGCTGCCCGTCCCCACCGGTGAAGGGGCGTGGGATGGGCTCGATGCCCAGATCGGGGCCGTACGGAGAATCGCCCGGGATCTCGGTGATCGTGGCGCCCAGTTCCCGCAGCGCGGCGATCATCAGGGCGGAGTCCCTGGAGTGCAGGGGAGAACGCAACCGGCACGGTCCGTCGGCCAACGCAGCCAGAACCAGCCACCGGTTGGTCAAGGACTTGGAGCCGGGGACAGTCAGCGACGATTCGACGGGGTCGGCCCCCACGAACGGAGCCGACCACAGTGGATGGACCGTGGTCGGCTCTGTTGCGGTGGCTTTCCCGGACTCTTCGTGGACCACGAATTCTCCGTTCGAGCGCATGTCAGGTTGTGGTGCTGATCCGCGGATCAGCGCATCAGGCGGAGGCCGTCTTCTGTGCCTTCTTGGCCTTCTTGGCGGCTGTTTTCTGGGCCTGCTCCCACCGCTTGGAGGCGTCCTTGCCGATGCCCTCGGCCTGCTTCTGGACGTCGTTGACGAAGTGCTCGGCGCGCCACATCAGCGACGGGCTGCCTTCGGTGTCCACGGCGGCCAGCATGGTGGCGCCCACCAGGGACACGTTCTTGAGTGCGGAGTTGCGACGCGCGGCACGCTGTTCCTTGGTGCCGTTGTCCGAGGCACGGAAGTCCAGGTACGCGTTGACCGCGGTGGTGGAGACCAGCACGGAGGCCGCCAGGCGGGGGGCCTTGCCGAGGGCGAACATGGCAGCCGATGCGACCTGAGCCGCGGCCAGGCCCTGCGCCACGACGGCGGAGTTGTTCAGAGCCGGGGCCGCCTGCGGGACGGCACGACGCATGGTGCTCAGAGCGGGATCGAGGTGCTCTGCGGCTGCCGATGAGTTACGGAAGCTGTCAATACCGTTGACGATGTAACCGGTGGCCAGCAGCGGACGTGCGATGCGGCGGACGATGCTCATGGGGTCCTCCTAGACGTTTACGGGGGCCGAACGACGCCGGGAACCTGCGTCCCGGCCCTCCGACCTGTTCCATCCTAACCAGCCTTACGGGAGGCAGGAACATTCGCGACGGGCAGGTTGTTGCCGCTTGTGGTCGCGTCAGGGACGTGCAGCCCATTCAGCCAATGACGCGCCAAGCAAAAGACGAGAGCCAGAGACAAACGGGAAGGACGGTGCCGATGTGGCCGTGGACGCTCGAACAGCTGTGCTCGACCGAGAGCCGACCGTGGGCACCGCGGGCCTAGACTTGTCGGCAATGAACGACGACGACACCGTGCGTACCACTCCGGGCTCGCCCGGGGAGCCCAACGGGCGCAACGACCCGGAGGCGAGTGTGCCGCAAGAACCCGCGCCAGAACTACTCGAGGGCATCGATCCCGACCACGACGACTCCGCGGGGAACCCTGAGGACGACGCCGCGGAGGACAGCTTCGTGGACGTGGCCAACGAGACCCCCGCCGAACGCGCCGTGCGCTTCGAACGCGAGGCGATGGTGTACGTCGACCAGCTTTACGCGGCCGCTCTGCGGATGGCACGCAACTCAGCGGATGCCGAGGACTTGGTCCAGGAGGCCTACACCAAAGCGTTCTCCTCGTACCACCAGTACAAGCCGGGGACCAATCTCAAGGCCTGGCTGTACCGGATCCTGACGAACACCTACATCAACCTGTACCGCAAGCGTCAGCGCGAACCGCAGCAGGCCAACACGGACACGGTTGAGGACTGGCAGCTGCACCGGGCCGAACAGCATTCGTCGACCGGGCTGCGGTCGGCGGAGGTCGAGGCATTGGACCACCTGCCCGATTCCGACGTGAAGCGGGCGCTCCAGGACCTCCCGGAGGAGTTCCGGCTGGCGATCTACCTCTCGGACGTGGAGGGCTTCGCCTACAAGGAGATCGCGGACATCATGGCCACGCCCATCGGAACGGTCATGTCCAGGCTGCACCGCGGGCGGAAGCTCCTACGGGAGAAGCTCTCCGACTACGCGACGGACCGCGGCATCGACACCTCGGGCACGGGCCGACGCAAGACCTCAACGACTCAGGGCGCCACCACGAGCGCGAAGGCAGCGGTCACGGCCGCAGCGGGCACCGGGACCGACGGCGCCGCGACCGACCACCGACCGCAGGAAGCATGAGGGCAGGCATGAACGAGCAAGCCATCCAGAAGGAGTCAACAGCTCCCTCCGCACCGCTGGACGGTGCGGCAGCACCGTGTGGATGCAGTGGCGAACAGGTCGAGAGGATCTATGAGTACCTGGACGGGGCGCTGACCGTCGAGGACCTCAAGGAGATCGCCGCACACCTGGAGTCCTGCGAGGACTGCACTCATGAGAGCGAGCTCGAACAAGTCATCCGGACGGTCGTCAAGCGCTCCTGCAGTGAGACCGCGCCCGACACGTTGCGCTCGGCGATCATGACCCGCATCCACGAGGCCTGCGGGGAGACACCGAGAGGCTGATGCCATCCGTCATCCCGCCCGTCCCGCGAGGGGAACCGGACGAGAACATGGAAGGGGCCGGACACTCAGTGAGTGCCCGGCCCCTTCCATGTGTAGCCGAACGGCTGAGGAATCCACGCCGCGAGGGCGTGAGGTCTCAGGCGTTGGGCCGCTTGCCGTGGTTCGCCCCGTTCTTGCGGCGATCCTTACGCTTGCGTCCGCGCTTGCTCATGCGAACCTCCTAGATGTGCTGACCGGATGGGCTTGAGATTCTCGCCCGGGTCCAATCTGCTCCGGGGCGAGACACTGCCGACCATTCTCGCACATCCGCGAGCCCGCACCACCCAACGGCGGCAAAGCACACAGGCTGACCCGCGTGAGTACAGGCCGCGAACGGTCGGTCGGTCACTGAGGCTCGGGCAGGTCCAGCCAGGAGTACCACCCGCGGTGCAGAACCAGCCAGGCGATCAGACCGTACCCGGCTTGGCCTGGCTGACCGTCGTTGGCGGAGAGGTCCTTGCGCCACTGCTCGTGGTGCTGCAGCGGGTTGAAGGTGTCCACGTAGATGTGATTGCGGCGGGTGACCACGTCGGCGTAGGCCGCAGACAGGTCAGCGATCTTCCGGTTGCGATCCGCATCCAGCGTGGGGGGAGGGCCGACCACCAGGACCTTGATGTTGTTCTGGGATGCGGTGTCCACGATGTTGGCCATGTTGAGCCGCGAACGTGCCGTGGTGATGCCCAGGTCCACGTCCGCCGTCGACGGGGAGATGACCACGCGGTTGTCGGCTCCGGACGAGAACCGACGAGCGGCCTCGCCGAACCAGCGGTCGTTGAGGGTCTCACTACCTTCGCCCGGAGCGGCCAGAACGTACGAGGAAATCGGGACGACGTCGTGGGGGGTCCGCGCCAGCACACGGCCGTACCATCCGAGAGCTCGGGGGTCACCGGTGCCGGCCAGCAGTTCGTCACCGACCGCGACAATTCTGATCCTGCGTTGGTCCACAGCTGTCCTTCTTCGATCTGCTCTTGGGGGAGGGGTGGGTGGGGGGCATGGGTGCTTGCTTGTCAACGGTACACGGCGCCGCGCACTGTTCGTGCGCGGCGCCGTGTGGGTGGAGGTGACTCAGCGGTTGTCGAAGAGTTCCTCGAGGATCGTCTCGTTCTCCAGGGCGTGCCGCTTGGCCGAACCATTGGCCGGGGAGGCGGACGCGGGGCGGGAGATCAGGCGGACCTTCCGGTCGAGTTCCGGCACCAGGTTGACCGCCATGAACGGCCAGGCACCCTGGTTGGCGGGCTCGTCCTGCGCCCAGGCGACATTCGCCTCCGGGTAGCGGGCCAGCTCGGCCTTGATCTCCTCGAGCGGCAGCGGGTAGAGCTGCTCGACGCGCACGATCGCCGTCGTCTTGTCGCCGCGTTCCTTGCGGTGGGCGATCAGGTCGTAGTACAGGCGACCCGAGACCAGGACGACATCGGTGACCGCCTTGGGATCCAGGCCCGCCTGGTCCTCGATCACGGTCTGGAACGTGCCCGAGGTGAACTCCTCGATCGGCGAGGCGGCGGCCTTGAGCCGGAGCAGCTGCTTGGGAGCGGCCACGATCAGCGGCTTGCGCGGACGCGAGTAGGCCTGGCGGCGCAACAGGTGGAAGTGGTTGGCCGGGGTGGAGGGCTGTGCCACGATCATGTTCTTCTCGGCGCACAGCGTCAGGAAGCGCTCGATACGGGCCGATGAGTGGTCCGGGCCCTGGCCTTCGAAACCGTGGGGGAGGAGCATGACCAGCGACGAACGCTGACCCCACTTCTGCTCGGCCGAGGAGACGAATTCGTCGACGATCGTCTGGGCGCCGTTGATGAAGTCACCGAACTGGGCCTCCCACACCGTCAACGCGTCGGGACGCTCGACCGAGTAGCCGTACTCGAAGCCGAGGACGCCGTATTCGGAGAGCAACGAGTTGTAGATCGACAGGGGAGCCTGGTCGTCCATCAGGTGGTTCAACGGGGTCCACTCGTCACCGGTGACGTTGTCGAAGAACACGGCGTGCCGCTGCGTGAAGGTTCCGCGGCGCACGTCCTGGCCGGACATACGGACGGGGATGCCCTCCATCATGAGCGACCCGAACGCCATGATCTCGCCCATGCCCCAGTCCACGCCGCCTTCGACGGTCATCTTGGCGCGGCGTTCGAGCAGCTTGGTGAGCTTGCGGTGCACGGTGAAGCCCTCGGGGACCTCCAGGTGCACCTCGCCCAGGCGGCGAGCGGATTCCGCGGACACGGCGGTGGACCGGGGGATCGAGACCCCGGAGTCCGTCTGCTGGGCGGACGGGCGCTCGATGTTCGCGATCGCGGCGGCGTCGCCCGTGACCAGCGGGACGTCGGAGGTCTGGGCGTCGTGGGTCTCCGTGAACACCCGTTCCAGGCGTTCCTGGTAGTCCTTGAGCGCGCGATCCGCCTCTTCCTGGCTGATGTCACCACGGCCGACCAGGTTGGCGGTGTAGACCTTACGGGTCGAACGCTTCTGTTCAATTGTGTGGTACATCAGCGGCTGGGTCATCGACGGGTCGTCGCCCTCGTTGTGGCCGCGACGGCGGTAGCACATCAGGTCGATCACGACGTCCTTGTTGAACTTCTGGCGGTACGCCAGGGCCAGCTGACCCACGTGCGTCACGGCCTCCGGATCGTCGGCGTTGACGTGGAACACGGGAGCCTGCACGGAACGGGCGACGTCCGTGGCGTAAGCCGAGCTGCGGCCCGCCTCCGGTGCGGTGGTGAACCCGATCTGGTTGTTGACCACGATGTGCACGGTGCCGCCGGTCTTGTAGGCCGGGAGCTGGGACATCTGCATGACCTCGAACACGATGCCCTGGCCCGCCATCGCTGCGTCACCGTGGACCTGGATCGGCAGGACTGGGTAGGAACCGTCGCCTTCGGGACCGGCTGCCAGCACATCGGTCTTGGCGCGTGCGACGCCCTCGATCACGGGGTCGACGGCTTCCAGGTGTGACGGGTTGGCGCCCAGGTAGACCTGGGTCTGGTTGCCGTTGTCTGAGGTGAACGTGCCCTCCGTGCCCAGGTGGTACTTGACGTCACCGGAGCCCTCGGAGGCACGCGGGTCCTGGCTGCCCTCGAACTCGCGGAAGACCTGAGCGTAGGACTTTCCGGCAATGTTGGTCAGCACGTTGAGACGGCCACGGTGGGCCATGCCGATGACCACACCGGCCATGTTCTCGTCCGCGGCGTCCGAGATGACGGCGTCCAGCAGCGGGATGAGGGACTCGCCGCCCTCTAGGGAGAAGCGCTTCTGGCCGACGTACTTGGTCTGCAGGAAGGTTTCGAAAGCCTCTGCGGCGTTGAGTCGGCTGAGGATGCGGAACTGCTCGTCGCGCGTGGGCTTGGTGTAGCCCTTCTCGAGCTCGCCCTGGAACCACTCACGCTCGGCGGGGGTGTCCAGGTGCATGTACTCGACGCCTACGGTGCGGCAGTAGGCGTCACGCAGCAGGCCAAGGATGGTGCGCAGCGTGAGGGTCGGTGCGCCGCCGAAGCCACCGGTGGGCCATTCACGGTCCAGATCCCACAGGGTCAACCCGTAGGTGCGGATGTCCAGGTCCGGGTGGGTCCGCATGGTGTAGCCCACCGGGTTCATGTCGGCCATCATGTGGCCGCGCACGCGGTAGGCGTGGATCAGCTGCTGGATGCGGGCGACCTTGTTGACCTGGGTCTCCGGGTTGACCTGGTTGTCCTGGGCCCAACGGACCGGTTCGTAGGGAACCTTGAGGCCCTGGAAGATCTCGTCCCAGAACTCGTCGCCCAGCAGGTAGGACTCGACCAGCTTGAGGAACTCACCGGAACCGGCACCCTGGATCACGCGGTGATCGTAGGTGGAGGTCAGGGTGATGATTTTGGAGACGCCGATGCGCGACAGGGTGCGCGGGGAGGACCCGCGGTACTCGGCCGGGTAGTCCAGGGCGCCCACACCGATGATCGCCGCCTGGCCCTTGGACAGACGCGGAACCGAGTGCACCGTGCCGATACCACCGGGGTTGGTCAGGGAGACCGTGGTTCCGGCGTAGTCCTCCATGGTCAGTTCGCCCTTGCGGGCCCGCTTGACCATGGCCTCGTAGGCGTCCCAGAACTGACGGAAGTCCAGGTCCTCGGCGCCCTTGATGTTGGGGACCACCAGGTTGCGGGATCCGTCCTTGTTCGGAAGGTCGATGGCCAGGCCGAAGTTCACGTGGGCGGGCTGGATGGCAACGGGCTTGCCGTCCTGGACGTCGTAGCTGACGTTCATGGACGGGAAGTGCTTGAGTGCCTTGACCACGGCGTAACCGATGAGGTGCGTGAAGGAGACCTTCCCACCGCGGTTGCGGGCCAGGTGGGAGTTGATCACGATGCGGTTGTCGATCAGCAGCTTGGCCGGAACCGCGCGCACGGTGGTGGCGGTGGGGACGGTCAGGGAGGCGTCCATGTTCGCGGCGACTGCCTTGGCGGGGCCGCGCAGCTTCACGATCTGGTCCTGGGCCTCCTGCTCAGCGGGTGCCTTGCCAGAGGTCGATGCAGCTGAATCCACGGTGGTCTTCTTCTCCTGGGCCTGAGTCGCGGTGGCCTTGGGTGCCTGGGCCTTGCTGGTGGGAGCCTTTGCGTCGGCGCTCCCGGATGTTGTGGCTCGCTCGGCGGCCTCCTGCTGAGCCGCTGGCTTGGGCTGGACGTCGGAGGTTGCCTGCTGCGGCGTCTTGGGCGGCCCGGCCTCGGTGGTCGCGGCCTCGTCGGAACGCTGCGAGGTGGCTGGGGCCTTCTCGCCGGTCGGAGCCTCGGCATCGGTCTTGGAATCGGTCTTGGTGCCGGAGGAGTCCGTAGCGGCCTGGGTACCGGCCTGGGTACCGGCCTGGTCGCCGTCAGCCTTGTCCATGGCCTCGAAAATGGGCCACCAGTCCCTGTCCACCGTGTTCTTGTCGGCTCGATACCTCTTGTAGAGGTCCTCGACGAGCCATTCGTTGCCCGCAAACTCTTCGGGGATCAGGTCTCGTGGTGTGCTCGCCACTTGGCTACGCCTCATTCTCTCGTCTTGATCCGGTGACCCTCATTGGTCACGCCAGTCGGCCGCGAACCCGGCAGAGATCCCGGTCCCGAGAATCGGTGGGTGATCTGGGCCGCGACGTGGGCGACCAACGCTGGTCACCCACGGTCACCGACCTTGCCCGTCGATCTCGAGACGCCGTCAGCAGCCGGACGGTCGCACTTCGCGCAAGTCTAGTGTTCGCGGCAACATACGGCCAACAGCTGACGGCCGATCGGCGGGTCCACCGGTTCGCCGTCGTCACAGTTCGTGACCCGCGGAATCCGGCACCCGGTGTGCCGCGGTGGCGAATGCAGGACCCTCGCCCTCGACATGGCGGACAGGTGCTCCGTGCGCCCGTTACGCCCTACAGTTGTGCGCGTGCGTTTTCTCAACACCCCCGTCACGGATCTGACCTACAACGACGTGTTCCTGGTGCCGTCGTCCTCGCGCATCACCTCGCGCTTCGACGTCGACCTGCGCACGGCCGACCCAACGGGTGCGACCACTCCGTTGGTGGCGGCGAACATGACCGCCGTGACAGGTAAGCGCATGGTCGAGACCATGGCTCGACGCGGAGCGTTGGGCGTTCTGCCGCAGGACATCCCGGCGGACGTGGTGGCGCGGGAAACGGCCTGGGTCAAGAGCCGGTCACCCCACTTCGAGTCGGTGCGCTCCATGCGGCCGCACGACACCGTTCACGATGCCCTGGCCAAGTTGCGTCGGCATGCTCACGCGTCGATCGTGGTCACCGACGACGACGGCCGGTTCCAGGGCCTGGTGCTGGAGGGCGACTGCCAGCAGGTCGACCGGTTCACGCAGCTGCACGTGGTCATGCGCACGGATGTCCCCGTGTTCACGGTCGACGAGTTGACCGCGGGGAAGACGAGCGACTCCGGTGCACCGTCCGCGGGTGCCGCCGGGCTCTACGAGGCGATGGCCCAGGCCAGCACCCGCTTGGAACGCGCCCGCGTGCACGTGGCTCCGGTGGTCGACGGCGAGCGGGTGGTCGGGGTGATCAGCCGTCAGGGCGCGGTTCGCTCCACGATCTACACGCCCAACCTCGATGCCAACGGTGCGCTCAAGGTCGGCGCGGCCGTTGGCATCAACGGGGACGTCGCGGACAAGACCCGACAGTTGGTCGAAGCCGGAGTGGACGTCCTGGTCGTGGACACCGCCCACGGACACCAGCGGAAGATGGTGGAAGCCCTCTCGATCGTGCGCGAAACCGCCCCGGACCACCCGATCGTCGCTGGCAACGTTGTGACCGCCGACGGCGTGCGGGACCTGGTGGACGCCGGTGCCGACATCGTGAAGGTCGGCGTGGGGCCGGGGGCGATGTGCACGACGCGCATGATGACCGCCGTCGGGCGCCCGCAGTTCTCGGCAGTGCTCGAATGCTCCGCGGCTGCGGCTGAACTCGGTGCCCACGTCTGGGCCGACGGTGGGGTCAAGTACCCGCGAGACGTGGCGCTGGCCTTGGCCGCGGGGGCCAGCCAGGTCATGATCGGGTCCTGGTTCGCCGGGACCTGGGAGGGGCCGGGGGAGCTCAACCAAGACGCTGACGGTCGCTACTACAAGGAGAGCTTCGGAATGGCCTCAACCCGTGCCGTTCTCAATCGGACGCAGGGCCAGGAGGCCTTCGAGCGTGCCCGGAAGGCCATCTTCGAAGAGGGCATCTCGAGTTCCAAGATGTACCTGGACCCGCGACGCCCTGGCGTGGAGGACTTGGTCGATCACATCACCGCCGGGATCCGCAGCTCGATGACCTACGCCGGTGCGACCAACCCGCGCCAGTTCGCCGACCGCGCCGTCGTGGGGGTGCAGAACCTCTCCGGTTACGAGGAGGGTCAGGCTCGCCGCGAGAGCTGGGGCTGACGCCGCCCCTCTGTTCGCAGGAGGGTCTGCTACGATCCCAGCGCACATGAAAATCATTATCAAGTAGACGTACCGACGCGCTGCTTGATGCACCGCGGCCCCGGGCCGCTTAGAAATGGACAGACTCTTGCGTCTCCGAAACAACACCCCACGTCAGTCCACGAAGCCCAGGCGCGGTTCACCTTCGGGTAGCAGCACCCGCCGCGGCGTGGCCGCCTTGGTGGGCATCGGGTCGCTGGCGCTCGCCGGTTGCTCGGCAGGGCAAGGGCAGTCCGATGACGACGTGATCACCGTGGTGACCACGACGGCGACCTACGCGGATGTGGTGGAGCAGGTGGCGGGTGACCGTATCGGCTCCGGCGTTGAGGTCATTCCGGTGATTGATTCACCCACCCAGGACCCCCATTCCTACGAGGCGACTCCGCAGGACAAACTCACGGTGCGTGACGCCGACCTGGTGGTGCTCAACGGTGGCGGGTACGACGCCTTCATGGAGGACCTGGCCGCGGAAACGGACGCACCGGTCGTCGACGCCGTCGAGGTGTCGGGACTGGAGGAGGCTACCGACTCCGCTGGCGGACACGGCGATGAGCACGACGACGAACACGCAGACGAACATTCCGAGGAGCATTCCGACGAGCACGGTGCGTCGAGCGGACACGACCACGGTTCGTTCAACGAACACGTCTGGTACGACCTGGACGCCATGGGGTCACTGGCCGGTGCGGTGGCTGAGGAACTCGGTGCTCTGGACGCCGAGCACGCCGAGGTCTACACGGGCACCGCGGACGAGTTCCGGGGTTCGGCCGAGGAACTGCACCACCGCGTGACCGAGCTGGAGCTCTCGGGTGACTACCTGGCGACCGAGCCCGTGGCCGACTACCTCCTGGAGGACGCGGGGCTGCACAACGTGACACCGACGGCCTTCACAGTGGCAGTTGAGGACGGCACCGATGCCTCGCCGTTGGTCTACGACGAAGTCCGGCAGATGATCGCCGGTGACGATGGTGCGGATCTTGCGCTGCTGGCCTACAACGAACAAACGGCCACTGGGCAAAGCGACGATCTACGGGCCGAAGCGGAGGGCGTCGACCTGCCCGTGCTGGCATACAGCGAGTCCATTCCCGATGACCAGGACTACCTGAGCTGGATGAGCGAGAACGTGGATCATCTGGAACGAACGTTGGGTAAGAGCACCGCCCCGACGGACAACTCCGCCCCGACGGAAGCGAGTGGATCCTGATGAGCGCCCGGTCTCACGCGGTGCAGCCGGTGGCCTCCTTCCACGACGCCGCCCTCTCCTTCGGTCACCGCTCGCTGTGGCAGGGCTTGAACCTGGACATCCAGCCTGGTGAGTACATCGCCGTGCTGGGCGGGAACGGGACCGGAAAGACCTCCCTGCTGCGCGTCCTGCTCGGCCTGCAGCGGCTCAGCCACGGCTCCGTGCAGGTGGCCGGACACCCCGCCCGGCGGGGTTCCACGGACATCGGGTACGTCCCCCAACAGCGGGCTTTCGACGACCGGACCCCGTTGCGGGGGCGCGACCTGGTGGGCATGGGACTCGACGGTCACAGGTGGGGTCTGAGGGCCCTGGGCCGACGGGCTCACCGTGCCAAGGTCGAGTCCCTGCTGGAGCGCGTGGGGGCGCTCGACTACGCGGACGCCCCGGTGGGCGAGCTCTCCGGGGGTGAACAACAGCGACTCCGGGTGGCGCAGGCACTGGCCACGGACCCGGGCCTGCTCCTCTTCGACGAGGCCCTGCTTTCCCTGGACCTTCGACGGCAACAGCAACTTGCGAGTCTGGTGGCGGAACAGCGTGACCGTACGGGTGCCGCTGTGTTGTTCGTGACCCACGACGTCAACCCGATCATCGACGACGTCGACCGCGTGCTCTACCTGGCCAACGGGTCCTTCCGGATAGGGGCGCCGTCGGAGGTGCTACGTTCCGAGGTCCTTTCCGACCTCTACGGAACGCGCGTCGAGGTCATGAACGCGGCGGGCCGTGTTCTGGTGGTCGGTACCGAGGTCCTAGACCACTGCCATGCACCCGAACGACCGGAAGGGGTGGTCCTGTGAACTGGGACGTCACCTGGGAGAACCTGGTGGGCTCCGTGTTCGTCTTCGAGCGCTACGGGGAACTGTTGGTCCTGCTGCAGAACTCGATCTGGGCCGGTGCGCTCATCGGGTTGGTGGGGGGGATGATCGGCACGTTCGTGATGATGCGTGACATGGCATTCTCCGTCCACGGGATCGCCGAGCTGTCCTTCGCGGGCGGGGCGATTGCCTTGCTGGTGGGCGCGGACATCGTCACAGGGTCGCTCCTGGGCTCGATCCTTGCTGCCGTGATCATGGGGGTCGTGGGGGCGCAGTCCCGGGAATCCAACTCCGTGGTCGGCGTACTGATGCCTTTCGGACTAGGCGTGGGAATCCTGGCGCTGGCCCTCTACCAGGGGCGCAGTGCCAATCGGTTCGCGCTGCTCACGGGGCAGATCGTGTCCGTGGACGAGGTCCAACTGGTGTCCATGGCCGTTCTCTCCGCCGTGGTGATCGGCGGGCTGCTGTTGGTCTGGCGCCCCCTGACGTTTGCCAGCACGGACCCGTTCGTGGCGCAAGCACGGGGGCTGCCCATTCGTGGCCTGTCGATCCTCTTCATGCTGCTGCTCGGGGTCGCAGTCGCGCTGTCCGTGCAGATCGTGGGTGCCCTGTTGGTCCTGGCACTGTTGATTTCGCCCGCCGCGGCGGCCATGAACCTGTCCGCCTCGCCCGTCAAGATCGTGATCCTGTCCGTGGTGTTCGCGGAGGCGGCCATGGTGGGAGGCATCCTCCTGGCCCTGGGCGGAGCGCTGCCGATCAGCCCGTACGTGACCACCATTTCATTCCTGATCTGGGTCGGCTCCTGGGCCCTCCGGAAGATCAGGACCTCCAGCGGTGGCCGCACGGGGACCGACGACGCCCACGGTCACGTCACCGGCGACGACGGCTACAGCAACACCGGGACGGCGCCGGGCACTCCGTCAACGGTCACGGGTAGCTCGCCCAGCGGCTCGCCGTCGGCATAAACCACGTGTTGGCCGGTGATGCGCACGTGACTCACCGGTGTGATCTCAACCTGGCGGACGCTGACGTGGTCACCCGTGTAGATCGACGGGAACAGCCGTAGGAACCGCAGCCTGGTCAGCGGGTCCACCACGAACAGATGGAGGCGCCCGTCGGTGGGGTCTGCCTCCGGGACAATGCGCAGACCGCCACCGATCGACGACGTGTTGGCCACGTTGACCATGAGCGCCTCCCTGCACTGCAGGGAGGACGACCCGGTGCGTTCCGGTGTCGGCGCGGACAGATCACGCGGAGACTCTGAGGGCTCCGGGGTCGGTGTGACGGCGAGGCCGTAGATGTGCGGCGGGTGTCGCACCACCTCCACGGCCAGGGCGAACAGGTACTTGAGGGAACCCGCCGGTCGCTTCCACCGATTGGCCCGCTGGTTGACGGCAGCGTCGATCCCCGCGCACAGGGCGGTGGCGAACCAGGCCGTCGATCCGTCGTCGAAGCGGACCCGTCCCAGATCCATGGGTATGGGCCCGAGGTCCAGACGTCTGAGGATGCGCCCGGCCGCGGCCTCGGGGTCGTCGTGAGGAGTACCCCAGTGCCGCGCAAGATCATTGCCGGAACCGCACGGAACCAGCCCGAAGGGGATTCTCGTACCTCGCTCGGCGGCGTGGTCGAGCAGCACGTTGAGCACCAGGTGGGCCATGCCGTCTCCACCCACGGCCACGACGGCGCACGGCGCCTCCGCCAGGTCGGTCAAGGCGTGCTGCAGGGAAGCGCTCCAGGTGGCCATGGTCCCGGGCTCACCCTCGGGTGGCTGCGTGCCGAGGATCTGGGTGCTGTACCCGTTGGCCCGGAACACGGCCGCCGCTGTGCCGGCGGCGCGAGCAATCCGACCGTTCTTGGCCGTGAGATCTCCGACCAGCACAATCAGCCGCGCGTCGACGGGTCCGGAGGCCTGCACCGTGTTCACGGGCCGACTCACCCTCGGTCGTCCGAGTTGGCCGTGCGACCGGTGTCCGCGCGGCACTGCCGGCACAGACCGACGATCTCGATCGTGTGGTCCAGGTCCGTGTAACCGTGCGCACTGGCCGTGCGTTCCGCCCAGGCCTCCACGGCCGGAGCTTCCAGCTCCACGGTCGCTCCGCACGCGCGGCAGACCAGATGGTGGTGGTGGTGTTTTGCTTCGCAGCGACGGTAGATCGCCTCGCCGTCGTCGTTGCGGAGGACGTCCACCTCCCCGGCTTCCGCAAGGGACTGGAGCACGCGGTAGGTGGTGGCCAGGGAGACGCGCTCGCCGCGGTCGCGGAGACGGCTGTGCAACTCCTGGGTCGAGATGAAATCCGTGCGGGAGTTCAGGGCGGCGCGCACGGCGCGGCGCTGCTTGGTGTTGCGGGCCTGACCGGTGGTGGGCTCTGCCTGCCCCGTGGGGGGTGGTGCGGAGTCTGCCGAACTCACGAATTCTCTCCTGAAGACGCTGGATCCTGCGGGCCGATACGGCGCTGGGGGTTCCTCCAGGGTATCCGGCGACGCGACGGTCGCGCTGGGGGGGCGCGTGCGACGCTCGCTAGGCTAGTGGCGGACCAACCGGAGCCCAGACCTGTGCAGGAGGTCGCCATGGAACTGACCAAGTTCACCCACTCGTGTGTGCGCATCCAGGAGGGCGACACCACGCTGGTGATCGACCCGGGGAACTTCTCCGAGGTCGAGGACGCCATGACCGGTGCCGACCACGTGCTCATCACCCACACGCACCCCGATCATCTGGATCCCGAGCGGGTTCCCGAGCGGCTCCGGCAGGACCGCGACGTCCACGTCTGGGCGCCGGGATCCGTTGCCGCGGACCTGCGGGAGACGTTGGGGGAGGCGGCTGCCGACCCCTCCGGCAACAAACGGATCCACGACGTCGACGCCGAGACCGAACTGCAGCTGGGCGGGGTCAAGGTCAACACTTTCGGCGGCCAGCATGCCCTGATCCACCCGTTGATCCGCACCGTGGACAACGTGGGTTACCTGCTCAACGACCGGCTCTACCACCCGGGCGACAGCCTGGTGGTCCCGCACGACATCGAACCCAGCACGGCCCTGGTGCCGTTGCACGCACCGTGGTCCAAGATGGCGGAGGTGATCGACTTCATCATCGCCGTGGGTGCGGAGCAGGCCTACCAGATCCACGACGCGCTGCTGTCCGACAACGGGTTCGGCATCGTGGAGAAGCAGGTCACCGCCTTCGCCGCCAAGTACGGCACGCGCTACACCCACCTGGCGACCGGGACCACGGTCCAGGTCTGACCCAGGTCCGCAGTGCCCCGCAGCCCCGCCGCGCGTCAACCCGCCGAGCGTCAACCCGAGGAGAGACTCATGAGCACCATCTTCACCAAGATCATCGACGGCGAGATCCCGGGCCGGTTCGTCTGGCAGGACGAACGCTGCGTGGCGTTCCTGTCGATCGCACCGCTGGCCCAGGGACACACGTTGGTGGTCCCGCGCGAAGAGGTCGATCACTGGCTGGACCTGGAGCCCGAGCTGGCCGCGCATCTCATGAAGGTCTCCCAGGTCATCGGACAGGCGCAGGACCAGGTCTGGTCGCCCAAGCGGGTGGGGCAGATGATCCAGGGCTTCGAGGTCCCGCACTGCCACATCCACGTGTGGCCCACGAACTCCATCGAGGAGTTCGACTTCGCCAACGTCGATCAGAACCCTGATCCGGAACTCATGGAGCAGTCCGCGGAGCGCATCCGCCAGGCCCTTCGCAGCGCGGGACACGAACAGCAGGTCCCGCAGAGCTGACCGAAGCGCAGCGACCGTAGGACTTTGCGCACGGAATTCTGCCGATCACCCCCTCGGATTGGCAGAATTCCGTGCGCGAAGTTCCTCCGGGCCTCCGTGGGGCGTGGATCAGCTGCGGGTGGCGTCTCGCAAGGCCTTGCGGATGCGCTTGGCGGACACCGTGTGGGCCGTTCCCAGCTCCTGGGCGAAGAAGGACACCCGCAGTTCCTGCAGTTCCCACTCGATGGCGGCCAAGGCGGCCGGGACGGGAAGCCCGGCGGGTACAGCGTTGACGGCAGCGTCCAGCTCGTCCTCGAGCGACTGTACTTCAAGCATGTTGGTGGTGTCCCGTTGGATCGCGGAGGCCCCCACCAGCTTGTCCACCCGGACCTGCATGGCCTTGACGTAACGCGGGAGATGTTGCAGATTCGCCCACCCGGTGCGGGTCACGAACTCCGGATCGACCAACCGGTCCAACTGCTCGCGCAGATCGGCGAACGCGTTGACCGCGGCCATGGACGACGGCCGCTTGATGAGCTTGCGCACCGTGTTGGCGTCGGTCAGGACCTGAGCCACCAGGGCAGTGACCTGGAAGACCGTGTCGATCAGGTTGGCCCGCACGAGGTCGAAGAGTGCGTCGAACTCCGCACGGGTCCACGGCGGCTCGGCCGGAACCAGCTTGTCGACGGCGGCGCGGGTGCAGTCCGTGATGAGTGCCTCCACGGACCCGTGCGGGTTCTGGGTGAACACGAGCTTCTCGCGGTTGTTCAGGTGGTCGGAGACGTAGCGCTGGGTCGAGGGCAGACGCCGCAGCAGCAGGGCGATGGTGCCGCGGCGTTGGGCAGCGCGCTGGTCCTCCGCCGTGGTGAAGACCCGAACCTGTGCCGTGGGCCCGTCCGCCGACCCGTCCTTCGAGCGGGCGGGCTCCTTACCCGTGGAGCGGGTTGCACCGGGGGAGGGTGTGGCGTCCAGGGCCGGCCAGCCCGTGATGCGCTGCCCGGCAACGACGGTGTTGACCTTCCTGGGCAGGTCCTCGGACGGCCACTCGGTCACTCCGTCGCGTTCGAGCGCGGTCGGAGAACCCTGGTTCGCATCCGCGGACCCGCCGCCACGGGAGCCCTTCGAGCGCGAACCGGCCTCGGAGTCCTGGCCACGGCCGCCGTTGCGGGTGAAGGCTGCTTTCGCGCGGGCCGGGCTGGGCGCGTCCGGAAGAGCGTCCGCGGTGGTTCCCAGAGATTGTGCGAGGGCCTGACGCACCTGGTCCCTGAGTTGGATCTGCAGGGTGTCCAGGTCCTCGCCCTCACCCAGGACACGGTTGCGGGAATCGCGCACCTCGAAGTGCATCCGGAGGTGCTCGGGCACCCGCGACCAGTCCCAGGACCCGGGCTCGACGACCACACCGCGCAGACGGCGCAGCGCCAACTCCACAGCGGATTCCAGGTCGTCCGTGGCCGGATCCGCTTCCGCTGCCAGGAGCTCGACGACCTGCTGTGCGACGTCGGGGGCGGGAACCACGTTCTTCCGCACCGCCTTGGGCAGGGACTTGATGAGCGCGGTGACCAGTTCGGTCCGCAACCCCGGAATCTGCCACTTGAAGGGCTCGGGGGACAACTGGTTGAGGAACAGCACGGGGACGCGCACCGTCACGCCGTCCGCACGGCGCGACCGCGAACCGGCCGAGTTCGACCCCGGGGCCGACGGCGCGAACGTGTAGTCCAGGTCCAGGGTCAGCTGCCCGCCCTCCGTGGCCTGCACCCACTGGCGGGGGAACGCGGCGTCGTCCCAGTCCGCGGCGTCGTCGTCGATCAACGCGTCGGGGTCGAAGTCCAGGAGGTGCTCGTGGTCCTGGCGGGCCTTCTTCCACCACGTGTCGAAGTGGCGTTGGGACACGACCTCGGAGGGGACACGGGCGTCGAAGAACTCGAACAGTGCCTGGTCGTCGGCCTTCAGATCCTTCCGCCGCAGCCGGTTCTCGAGTTCCTCGACTTCCGCGAGCTTGGCGCGGTTGCGCGCCACGAAGCGGTGCCGGGTCTCCCAGTCACCTTCCACCAGCGCGTGCCGGATGAACAACTCGCGCGAAGTCTCCGGGTCCACCCGCCAGTACCCGACGGGGCGGTCCGTGACCAGGGGAACCCCGTAGAGCGTGACCCGTTCCTTGGCCATGACTGCTCCGCGGGAACGGGACCAGTGCGGTTCGGCGTAACTGCGTTTGACCAGGTCTCCGGCCACTTCCTCGATCCAGGAGGGTTCGACGGCGGCGTTGGTCCTGGCCCAGAGCCGACTGGTTTCCACCAGCTCCGCGGAGACCACGAAGTCGGGTCGCTTCTTGAACAGGTCTGAGCCCGGGAAGATCGAGAACCTGGTTCCGCGGGCCCCCTGGTAGTCACGGGTGCGTTCGTCCCGCACCCCGACGTGGCTCAGGAGGCCGGCGAGCAGGGACTTGTGAACGCTCTCCGTGGCGCCGGCCGGGTCGATCTCCCGGGACCGGCCCACGTCGATGCCCACCGTCCTGCCCATCTGACGCAGCTGTGCGTAGAGGTCCTGCCACTCCCGGATGCGGAGGTAGTTCAGGAACTCCCGCCGGCACATGCGACGGAATGCCGAACTCGACAGCTCGTCCTGCTGCTCCTGCAGGTGCTGCCACAACAGCAGGTATCCAGAGAAGTCGGAGGTCTTGTCCCGGAACCGGGAGTGGAACTCGTCGGCCACCTGGCGCTTGTCCTGGGGACGCTCGCGGGGGTCCTGCACGGTCAGGGCCGCCGCAAGGATCATCACTTCACGGGCACAGCCACGGCTTTGGCCTTCCACGATCATCCTGCCTAGCCGTGGGTCCACGGGCAGCGCGGCCAAGGCCCGGCCGGTCGCGGTCAGGGGTGAGTTGGTCGCCGGTCGTCCGCGGCCCCCACGACGACGGCGTCCGCCCCGGCCCGCCGAGCCGTGCTCGCCGTCGTCGGGACGCCCGCGGCCGGAGCCCGCGGAGGTCCGCAGCGCACCGAGTTCCCGGAGCAACGCCACGCCGTCCTTGACCGCCCGCGACTCCGGCGGTTCCACGAACGGGAAGCGCGCGATGTCGTCGGGGCCGGCGACCACGCCCGCTGCCGTCATCTGGAGGATTACTGAGGCCAGGTTGGTGCGCAGGATCTCCGGGTCCGTGAACTCGGGGCGGGACTCGAAGTCTTCCTGCGAGTACAGGCGGATGCAGATTCCGTCCGACACGCGCCCCGACCGCCCGGCCCGCTGGTTGGCCGAGGCCTGCGAGATCCGTTCGATCGGCAACCGCTGCACCTTGGTGCGCGTCGAGTAGCGGGAGATGCGCGCGGTCCCGGGGTCGATCACGTACTTGATCCCTGGAACGGTCAAAGAGGTCTCGGCCACGTTGGTGGCCAGGACGATCCGGCGCGTCCCCACACCGCCCTGGGAGGAGGTGAACACCCGGTGCTGTTCGGCCATCGTCAAGCGGCCGAACAGCGGCAGGATCTCGGTTCCGCCCAACCTCGGGTGGCCCTTGACCAGGCCCTCGAGGGCCTCCTGGGCGTCGCGGATCTCACGCTCACCGGGGAAGAACACCAGGATGTCGCCCGGCTCCTCCCTCGCGAGTTCCTCGACGGCTTCCAGGACGGCGTCGATCGGGTCCCGGTCCTCCTCGTAGATCCGGGCGCTGCCCGCGCGTGGACCGCTGCGGTCGGTGGCGGGGGAACCGGCGTCGGCACCGGTCGGGGAGTCGCCCTCCGCGACGTCGTCGAAGGAGGAGGCCTCGGCGGTCAGCGGACGGTACCTGATCTCCACCGGGTAGGTGCGGCCCGAGACCTCGATCACGGGGGCCGGTTCAGGTTCTGTGCCCTCGGCGGCACCCGAAGGCAGCGGTTGGTGGAAGTGCTTGGCGAAGCGCTCCGGGTCGATCGTGGCCGAGGTGATGATGACCTTGAGGTCCGGGCGCTGCGGAAGGACGTTCTTCAGGTAGCCCAGCAGGAAATCGATGTTCAGGGACCGCTCGTGGGCTTCGTCCACGATGATCGTGGAGTACTTCTGCAGCAGGCGGTCGTGCTGGATCTCGGCCAGCAGGATGCCGTCCGTCATGAGCTTGATCTTGGAATCCTGGCCCACCTCGGTGGTGAACCGCACCTGGTACCCGACGGTTTGGCCGACCTTCTGTCCCAGTTCCTCCGCGATCCGGTCCGCGACCGAGCGCGCCGCGATCCGTCGTGGCTGGGTGTGCCCGATCAGGCCGCGTTCGGCCAGGCCCATCTCCAGGCACATCTTGGGGATCTGCGTGGTCTTGCCGGACCCCGTTTCACCGGCGATCACGACCACCTGGTGCTCACGGATGGCGGCCTGGATGTCCTCCCGACGCGCGGAGACGGGCAGGTTCTGGGGATAGATGATCGTGGGCGGAGCGGACGGGGCGGTGGGCTCCGGGGACGTGCCGGGGGAGGTGTTGGTCATTGCCGCACCATTCTACGGGCTTTACGGGCGCTGCCCGGATTCAGTAGGCGCCTTTTCCAGAGAGCACAGCGCGCCCGGTCTTGGCCAGGATCAACAGGTCCTGGGTCAGGGACCAGTTTTCCACGTAGGTCAGGTCCAGGCGCACCGTTTCCTCCCAGGACAGATCCGCCCGCCCGGAGACCTGCCAGAGCCCCGTCATGCCCGGTTGGACCAGGAACCTGCGGTGCACGTAGTGCTCGTAGGTCTCCACCTCGTGCGCCAGCGGTGGTCGGGGGCCCACCAGACTCATGTCCCCGCGCAGGACGTTGAACAGTTGGGGGAGCTCGTCCAGGCTGGTCCGGCGAAGATACCTGCCGATCGAAGTGACCCGGGGATCGTCGTGCATCTTGAACAGGATCGGATTGCTCGCGTTGTCGGAGGTCAGTGAAGGAAAGTCTCGTTCAGAGCCGTGCAGCATCGAGCGGAACTTGAGCATGGTGAACGGCTTGCCCCGATGACCGATCCGCTGCTGGGAGTAGAACACCGGTCCACCGTCGCCGATCAGGACGCCCACCGCGATGACCAGGAGCAGGGGTGCCAGGGCCACCAGCAGGGCGGCGCTGCACGTGAGGTCGAAGAGGCGTTTGAGCAACGCGTGCCCGCCCGAGATCTTGGGCGTGGTCACGTGGATGAAGGGCAAACCGGCCACGGGTTGTGCGTGGATCCGCGGGCCGGTTACGTCGGTCAACGCCGGTGCCATGATCAACGAGATTTCCCGTTCCTGGAGTTTCCAGCCCAGGTCCCGAGTCACCGTGGGTGACAGGCCCGAGTCGTTGGCGATGGCTACGGCCCCGACGTCGTACTCGTCGATTGCGGCCAGGAGAACGTCGAGGGACTGCCCGTTCTCGATCACCGGGACCGAACCGTCGATCGCTGGTGAATGTCGGGAGTCCGCCGGGTCCCGCCCATGGGGGACGACCGCCGCCACAGGTACGTATCCGGCGTGTGGGGTGGCCAGAAGTTGACCGGTCACGTGCGCGACGGAGTCCGGACTGCCCACCACCAGGATGCGGCGCAGGAACCGGCCCCGGGCACGACGACGCGCGACCGCTCCGCGCAGCAACCACCGAGCCCCCAGCAGGAACACCAGACCGATCGGGACGGCCAGCGCCACGTATCCCCGGGCCGTTTGCACCTCGGCGAGGTAGGAGACGATGGCCAGGACCCCGAACAGGTAGAAGGTGGCCCTGGCGATGCGTCGGTACTCGTCGCTGCCCACGCCGAAGTTCCTGATCTCACGCGCCCCGGTCCACCACAGGGCCAGCCACCAGGCGGCGCCGAGCAGCAGGGACAAGGCGGTGTAGTTCAGCGGCCCCGCGCCTTCGACCGCCGAATTACCTTGGAAGCGCAGCAACTGGGCCAGCGTCAGCGCGGCCAGGATCGCCCCGGCGTCCACGAGCCCCAGCAACCGTGGCACGGCCACCGCCCAGTCGGCACCCAGGATCCGATCCGGGTCGCCGCTGTCACCGCGGCGTTGAGATCGAGATGTGGATGTTGTGGTCACAGGAGACTCCCCGCTCCCGGGCCTGAGGCACACCCGCCCCGGGTCCTCGCGGTTCGTTTCCCCGTGCCTGAGTACCACCTGGCCTCTCTCCCCAGAGCCTGTTGCGCCATGCCTCTCCACTCCGAGGTTTATGCAATAGCGTGCACAATTATATGATGCTGCGTGGAAATCCGGTCAGGACGGAGGGGCCCTCGGCGGCCCCGGTGCGTGCCCCCGCGGTGCGCTGGACTGCCCTGGTACCGCTCGTGATCTTCTGCGCAGCCGCCCTCTCGCTCTTCCTCTGGCCGGAGGGCACGGGGCTGCACCGCATGAATCTCGACCTGTGGCTGACCTTGCGCTCCTGGGGCGCACCCCGCGCACTGGGACCTGACCAGACGGAGTTCGGCCTCAACGTCCTGATCTTCACAGTGGGCGTGGTCCTAGCCGCAGCGGCCTTCCCCAGGGTGCACCGCAGTGTGTGGGTGTTCGTGGCCGTCGTGGCCAGTGGCGCCGTGGAAGGTCTGC
Organism: Kocuria soli; assembly: GCF_003797835.1. Lineage (GTDB taxonomy): Bacteria > Actinomycetota > Actinomycetes > Actinomycetales > Micrococcaceae > Kocuria > Kocuria soli. The sequence goes on along the minus strand of NZ_RKMF01000009.1, from coordinate 117,200 downwards.
AAGGTTTCGTGCTGCCTGACCGTGAGATGGACTGGCTGGATCTGCTGGCCAATTCGACGGGCGCGATTCTCGGCGCGGTCCTGGTCATGGTCTTCGTCAGGGGCAGGGCACGCTCGCAGGACCGGCGTCGTCGAAACCACGGACGCACACGCGGCTACGGTGGTGTTTCGGACAACGGCACCGCGGGCAGAGACGGGGAAACACCATCGAAGGGAACCTCACGATGGCACCCGGCCTGTGGCTGGGTGCGGTGCCCGTGGTGGCTCTCGTGCTGGTGGTCAGCGAAGCCCTCAAGGCCAAGGCGCCGAGCACGGTGGACGCAGCGTTCCGGGACCTCGCGGTGCCGCGGGTGCTCTCGGCGACCTGGTTGCGTCGGGCGTTCCCCTGGGCGGAGATCCTCCTGGGGCTGGTTCTCGTGACGGCGAACGGAGGTGTGTTCCTGGTCGGCGCCGGCCTGACCGTGCTCCTGTTCCTGGCCTACTGTGTGCTCGTGGCGGGCGCGCTGCGCCGCCCCGATCCGGTGGACTGCGGATGCTTCGGAACGGCGACGACGGGTGTGCTCACCTGGCGCACCCTGGTCCGCAACCTCGTGCTGCTGGCCGCTGCCGCCCTGGTCTGCCTGCGGCCGGAGCCCCTCGCGGGCATGTCATGGAGCCAGAGCGTGATCGAACGGCCGGGGCTCGTGGCCGCGCTCCTGCCGGGGGTCCTGGTGACGGCGGCCGTGGCCTGGGACGCCCGAACGGCCGCACCGGCCGAGACCCCCGCGGCGTCCGGCGTGGGCTCGGTCGGCCCTGCCGAGGACCCCGACGACTACGTGCGCCGACGGACACCCGACTACGTCCTCCACCGTGATCCGGACGCCGCACGGGACCCCCGAGGCGTCACGTTGACCGAGCTGACCGCCAGTCGGCCGGTCATGCTGGTGCGGGCGTCCCCCGATTGCAGTAGCTGCGCCGACCTGCTCGGGCACTGGGAACGGATGGAACGGCGCATCGGGCACGGAGTGGACATGTTCCGCGTGGACCCGTTGCCCACGGGCCCACCCGTGCCGGGGGATTCTTCCCGGGAGTTCTGGGCAGGGCGGCTCCTGTTCGACCACCGGGGTGGTTTCAAGGACCTGTTCCCCGGTCATGCCACGCCGTGGGCCGTCCTGTTGGGAGCGGACGGGCTGCTGGCCTGGGGACCGGAAGTCGGGACCGAGAACATCCTGGCCATGGTCGAGGAGATCGCTCAGGTCCTCCCGCCGCGCAGCGACGGCACGGATCTCGGCGGAGACTTGGGTGCAGATCGCGGTGCAGACCTCGGCGCGGACTCCGGCACGGGCGAAGTCGGCGGTTCCGCCCGAGCCGGGCGGGAAATGGGGCAGCAGTGACAGAGATCCTGGTGGTGTGCACGGGCAACATCTGCCGGTCGCCCTTCGCGGCGCTGTACCTGGCCGACCGCCTGGACCGGATGGCTCCCGGGGAGTTCACGGTCTCCAGCGCCGGCACGTTCGGGCTGGACGGTGCCCCGATGGATCCGAGGGCCGCGCGCAGGCTGGGTTCACAGGGAGTCGACGCAGCCACGTTCAGGGCCCGGAGCCTTGACGATGCGAGCACCGCTGCAGCCGACGTGGTCCTGACCATGACCGGGGAACAGCGGTCCGAGGTGGTGTCCAGGAGCCCGAGCCTGCTCAAACGGGCCTTCACCATGAGGGAGTTCGCGCAACTGCTGGAGAATCTGCTGGGTGCTACGGACGCTCCGCAGGGGCGGCTCCGGGAGTCGATTCCACGAGGCCAGGGGGACAAAGCCGAAGAGCGGTGGCGTATGCTGCCCAGGACGCTGAGTTCCCTCCGCGCCGTGACCACCGTGCCCGAACCGGACGTCACCGACCCCTACGGGCGGGACGACGCCGCGTTCGACGTCATGGTGGACCAGCTCATGCCCGCTCTGAGGACGATCCTCGACGCCGAGCGCGCGTGGCGCGACTGAAGGGCACCGCGTCGGGGCCGGGGCGTACGGGCTCCTCGCTCGGTCAGGCGCGTGCCGGGGTCACCCAGTTGCCGCCGTCGGAGGCCGGATTCCGGTTCTCGGTGTTGTCCGGGTACCTCGTGACGTTGTCGTAGCCGTTGTTCGTGATCAGCCTGGACCAGCGGATGGTGGGGTAGGCGCTCTGGCCGCCACTCCTGGTCCGGTAGACGTGCGGTGTGCGACCCGTGCTGTTGACACTGCTGGGGTGGCGGCGTGCCACGGTGTAACTCAGCGAGGAGTCCACCACGCTGCCCTGGTTGGACGGGACGGTTCCGGTGGAGGGACTCACGCTCAGGGTCCAGGCATTGTTCTGGGAGTAGTTGGTGGTCGGGGACTCGTTGGTGCCGCCGGTTCCCGTGCCGCCTCCGCTGACCTGGACCGTCCATGTCAGGACGGTTCCCCTGGGGACCACGCCTTCGGTCGAGGTCACGCCCAGGTAGATGCTGTGGGTCTGATAGCTGATCCTGCCGCCGCGGTAGAAGAGCTGACACACGCTGGTGGTGATCTGGTTCTGGGAGGCCGCGTAGGCCGGTGCCGCGGTTGCCGCCAGGACCGCCGGCGCGGTCCAGGCTGCGGTGGTGACGATGCGGCGTCGGGTGATCTGGTGAGTGGGCACGCCGGGCGCGGAGGAGGGGGGTTCCTGCGGCATGTTCGTCCTTGGATCAGTGACGGCTGCTCGATGAGTAGTAGTACGCATCTGAATAGTAACCGTACTCATTGGCCCCCGAGCCCTTGCGGGGAACCTGGTTGAGCACAGCTCCCAGGATCGTGGCGCCGACCGTGTGGAGCCGCGCGACCGCCTTGGTCAGGTCGTCCAGATTGGTCTTGTTGGCCTGCGTCACGATCACCACGCCGTCGGCACCCTTGGCCAGCACGGACGGGTCCGTGACGGGCAACAGGGGCGGCGAATCGATGACCACCATGTAGTCCTGCCCCATGCGCGCCAGCAGGTTGCGCATGGTCTTGGAGCCCAGCAGTTCGGAGGGGTTCGGCGGCGTCCGTCCCGCGCCCAGGAGATGGACGTTGGAACCGGGTTCCCAGTCCTGCAGGACGTCCTCGAGTTCGGCCGCACCGGCCAGGACGTCCGTCAGACCCGCACCCTCCGTGAGCCCGAACAGTTCGGTCTGCACAGGCCTCCGGAGGTCGGCGTCGACGAGCACCGTCGGCTGACCCAGGGCTCCCAGCGTGACCGCGAGATTGGCCGCGACGGACGATTTCCCTTCCCCAGCCACGGAGGAAGTCACGACGACGGTGCGTGGCGGATCGTCCACGTTGGCGAATGTCAGATTGGTCCGGAGCTGGCGGAAGGCCTCCGAGGTGGCCCAGGCCTCCCGGTCCTTGCGTGGGGGAGCGGTGGGGATGACCCCCCGCTTGGCCGTGAGTCGCTTGTCCAGCGGGATGGTGCCCAGGATTGCCAGGCCGGTGGCATTTGCGACGGCCTCCGAGGAACGGACCTTTCGGTCGAACAGGCTCCGGGCGAGCACGTAGAGGGCAGCCAGCAGCAGGCCGACGCCTACGCCCACTAGGAGGTTCAGGCGGAGATCCGGGGACACGGGGGATTCCGGGACGGATGCGGAGCTCACCGGGACGACCTGGACCAGACCGGTGCCGTCCTCGGAGGATTCGGGAGACGCTTCCTCCCCACCGTCTTCGGAGGGCGACGGGGACGGTGGCTCGTAGTTGTTGCCTTCCGTGGCGATCGACTCGATGCGTTGCACTTCCTGGGTCAGCGCCCCGGCGTAGGCGTCGGCGACCTTGGCGGATCCTTCGGGGGAATCAGAGCGGCCCTCGACCTTGATCTGAGAGGTTCCTGGGACCACGGAGAAAGCGACGTCGTGGACCGGGGTTCCGTCCAAGGACTCGGCCGCGATCTGGGCAACTTCGGGGGATCCCCCGAGTTGCATGTACGAGTCGGCTTTCGACAGGGAGACGCTGTCAGCGGTCATGTAATCGCCCAGCGTGTTGCTGTTGCCCGTGACCACCATGACGGTGTTCGTGGACGAATAGACCTTGGGCATGAGCAACGCGATGGCTGCTCCGGCTGCCACGGACAGGACAATCAGTGCTAGAGCGACTTTCCAGTACCATCCCGCGGCCCGGGCGACGGCCCGGAGTCTGTGCGCGATGTGCACGGGGGCGTCGAGGTATTGCTCGTCCGAGGTGTCCTGCTGGGGCACGGGGTCTCCGCTTCAAGAGTCGTGGGTGGACCGACCAGGGTGGTGGCCGACAGGTCGGCCTTGCCCCGGATGCCAAGCACCCCCCTGTGCAGCCCACACGGGGTACGTACTTGGAATGTCAACTATATTCTGTAGCATCGTGTTTGCCCATTTCGGCAGAGGCCACGGCCGGTCGGATGCTCGCCCCCCGAGGGCACCCGAGAACCCCGGCTGCCCCGTACCCCCCTCGGCCGCGAACACCCGCGGTGATGTCAAGGAGATCAGGCGTGGACGATTCCACTCGACTGTCACCGGTCACCGTCGTCATCCCGCATTACGGGGACCCCGCCCAGGCCGATGGGCTCATCCACCTGCTCCTCGGTGACGACAGCGACGACGGCGGGAAGCACGCCGGCCCCACCGGCGACGGTGACCGCCGCACGGGTGAGGCCGGTGCGCCGTCGATCATCGTGTGCGACGACGCCTCACCCTCACCCTTTCCGTTGCCGTGGCCCTCGCCCGAGCGACCCGACCCGCGGGTCCAGGTGATCCGCCGCTCGACCAACGGGGGATTCGGGGCCGCCGTCAACACGGCACTCGCGCAGGTCAACACGCCGTTGGCGCTCGTGCTGAACTCCGACGTCGTGATGACCGCCGAACAGGTGGCCGAGCTGGTCCGTGCCGCTGAACCCTGGCAGCCGGCCGTGGCCAGCCCGGCCGTTACCCACCCGGACGGGACCTGGCAATGGGCCGGACGCCAATTCCCCACGATCGCCCACCAGGTCACCGAGTGGCTCACGCCCCTGGCGCGCTGGCGGACCCACCTGCACGACGCCGTGGGGCACGACGTCCGCGCCCAACAGTCCGAGACGACCACGCCCGTGGACTGGGTCATGGGAGCCGCGATGCTGCTGCCCCTGGCGGAGGTTCGCGCCGTCGGCGGGTTCGACGAAGGGTTCCACATGAACTGTGAGGAGGTCGACCTGCAGCGCCGCCTCCGGATGCGCTCCGTGCCCTCCGTGCTGGTTCCCACGGTGCGGGTCTCCCACGTCGGGGGAGGCTCGTCCGCAGCCGGGAAGCGACGGGAATGGCTGGTCGAATCCCGGTTCCGCTACGCCCGGAAGTGGGGGCACCCCGAGGTGCTCCGCTGGAGTCTGCGAGCCGCGACTCTGGTGAACTTCTCCGTCAACGGCCTGCGGCGCCTCCGGGGCACTCCGGTACGCCCCGTGGAGGTTCTTCGGCAGGAAATGGGGCTGCTCCGATGACGCCCTCCGCCGACGGCCGTCGGCTCTTGTTGATCTCGCCGGCATTCCACGGCTACCACCACGGCATTGCCCGGGGTTTCGAAGAGGTGGGCTACGACGTCGTGACCCACCGCTACGACGCCCTGGACAGCTTCGCCATGAAGGCCCGGAACAAGGCGTGGTTGGAACTGCCCGAGCGTTGGGGAGTCGACCGGCACCGCGCCAGGTCCGACTGGGACACCCGCCGAGCGGTCGAGGCCGTGCGGAGGACCGAGCCGGACCGGGTGATCGTGATCAAAGGCGACACCCTGGGGGAGGACCTCTGGGGAGAACTGGCTGACCGGCGGATTCCCGTCATCCTCTGGCTCTACGACGACCTGGCACGGCACCGACACTCGATCGAGTTCCTGCGCACCGTGGGACCGGTGCTGAGTTACGCGGCAACGGAGGCCCAGCAGCTGCGAGCAATGGGAGTGCGGGCGCACCATCTTCCCAACGCCTACGACCCCCACCTGCTCCACACCGCGGCCCGTCCCGGACACGGCTGTGCAGCCGGAATCGGGGAGGTGGTCTTCGTGGGCTCCCGCTACCCGAACCGCGTGGACCTGCTGAACCACCTGCACGGCAACGGCGTCTCCGTGCGCGTCTACGGTCGGCAGTGGAGCGGGCACCCCGTGGACCGATTGCGCACGTGGGAATGGGCCCGCCCCGGCCTGCCGTGGCACCGTGACATCTCCCTGTCCGAAGCCTATGCGGTCCAGGCGGAGGCGGCGGCCGCGGTCAACATTCACGGCCGACAGGGGGGACTGTCCATGCGGACTTTCGAGGTGCCCGGGGCCGGTGGGCTCCAGCTGGTCGACCGGGCGGACGTGGCCGAGTTCTACGAACCGGCCAAGGAAGTGCTCGTCTTTTCCGATCGGGACGAACTGCTGGATCTGTCGCGTCGTGCCGTGGCAGACCCCGCGTGGGGCCGTCGCATCCGGGAAGCGGGACGGCGCCGGTCCCTGGCCGAGCACACGTTTGCCCATCGGGCTCACAGCGTCGAACAGTGGTGGGAGTCATGAGCCCGGGCCCCGCATTTCCCGGCCCGGCGTTTCCAAGCCCGGAGGACCTTGCCGCGTGGCACCGATGGCAGTGTGGGCGGCAACCCCTGCCGCGCCGGGCGCGGGCGGTCCTCCGAGCCGAGCGCGCGCCGCTGTACCTGCAGCACGACGGCGCCCCCGTGCACACCCTGGTCGCACTGGACTCGCTGGGTCCCACCCAGACGGCTGCGCTGCTCCGGCCGACGGAGCGCGCCGCTCTGCTTCAGGGCGTGGCGGACGGGGTCGCCTATCTCCTTCCGCAGGAACTGTCCGTGCGGGTGGTCACGGACATGGTGACCGGGTCACGGCACAGCCCACTGCCCACCCGAGCCCGGGTGGTGGACACGGTTGCGGACATCTCACGCGTCCCCGAGGTACTGCGACACCTTGACCAGGTCCTGGCGGTGGGCAACTACCTGGCCCCCGGAGCAGCTGCGTACCGCTGGGCGTGTGCCACCGGGGCCCGTTTCACTGTGGTGCAGCACGGGCTGTTGGCCCACCAGGTGCCGCCCTTGCCGGCGCAGTCGCACCTGCTGGCCTTCACCGAAAGGGACGCCGACTGGTGGCGGGCGGGGCGAACCGACGTGACCACGACGACCGTCGGCTCCCAGCTGCTGTGGGAGGCCGCCCGCGGCGTCGGGACCCCCGAGGAGCCGTCCCGGCCCGGAGCCGGCACAGGAGCCGGTACAGGAGCGGGCGCCGGAACCGGTGCCGACGGCGCGGCCACCACCTTCGATCCCGGGGTGTTCCTGGGCCAGCTCCACGGAGCGGAACTGGCCCGCCGCGATGCCGCCCGCGCCGCTCTGACGTACTGCCGGGCCACGGGTGCCGTGTACCGACCCCACCCGGCCGAGACCGACAAGCTCTCCCGCATGACCCACGCCGTGTGGCAGCGTCAAGGTCTGACGATCGGTTCCTCGGCCACGCCTTTGGCCCGCACCACGGGTCCCGTGGCGGCGGTCTTCTCGACCGGGGTGCTGGAAGCTGCTGCGGCTGGCCGTCCCGCGTGGGTCACCCACCCCGCACCGCCCGCGTGGCTGCTCGAATTCTGGGATCGGTACGGCATGACCAGGTGGCAGCCGGGGACGGATCCCACTCCCACCCTCGCCCTGCCCGAACCCACGACCGAACCGGCCACCGCGATTGCCGCTCACCTGTTCCCGGGCGCTGCGCCGCACACCGAGCGCGATTCCGGCTCCTCGTCCCACCATCCGGGGCCGAACACCCTGCGACCGAGAGGCGGACAGCCGTGACCATTCTGTGCGTGATCCCCGTACGCGGCGGGTCCAAGGGCGTCCCGGGCAAGAACATCCGTGACCTGGGCGGACTGCCGCTGGTCGCCTGGACCATCCGGTCCGCATTGGCCGCCGAGGCCGACCTTCGCGTGCTGGTCTCGACCGACTCTCCCGAGATCCGCGAAGTCGCCCTCGAACACGGCGCGGAGGTTCCGTTCCTGCGCCCGTCGGAACTGGCCGAGGACCTGACCCCCAGCGAACCGGTGATCGAACACGCACTGTCCCATCACCGCGCCGAAGCCGGCGAACCCGAGGGCGTGCTCTTCCTGCAGGCAACCAGCCCGCTGCGGTTCCCGGGGACCCTGGACCGAGCGGTGGACCAGTTCCGTGCCACGCGGGTGGATAGCCTGGTGGGGGTGGTTCCCGTGACTCCGTTCCTGTGGCGCTACGATGCCGAACCCTCAAAGGAGGCACCCACGGGGCACCCGGTGGCCGACTACGACGTCTACGCCCGCTTGCGGCGCCAGGACATGTCCCGGATCGACCTCCGGTACCGGGAGAACGGCTCGCTCTACCTGACCCGCCCCGGGATCTACGACCGCCTCCACAACCGCATCGGCGGCACGGTGGGCCTGTTCGAACTGGACGACCTCGAAGGAACCGACATCGACACCGAACTCGACTTCACCCTGGCCGAGCAACTGGTGGCCCGGCACGCCAAGGCGCTGGGGAACGACGGCGCCGCGACCACCGCAGCGGCGGCACCGTCGTCCGCGGATCGGCCGGGGGGCCGCCGATGATCATCGAACGTCGACTCACCCCGTACCTGGTCTTCGCCGAAGACTCAGTGCTGGTCGCGTTGCGGAAGATGACGGAGAACAAGGACCGGATCGTGTTCTGCGTGGACAGCCGCGGACAGCTCCACGGCTCCATCTCCGACGGCGACTTCCGCCGCTGGATCATCGCGAACCCGCAGGCCGACCTGGAGGTGGCCTCCGCCGTCGTGGCCAATCGAGACGTGGTGACGCTGCCGTTTGGGGCCGACACCGCCGAGATCCTGGCCGCCTTGCCCGTCGGCGCCGCGCACCTCCCGCTGCTGGACGAGCGCGGGCGGCTGGCGGCACTGGCGATCAACAAGGACGCCGAACTACGGATCGGCGAGCACGCCGTCGGCCCCGGACAGCCGTGCTTCGTGATCGCCGAAATCGGCAACAACCACAACGGCTCCGTGGACCTGGCGCGTGAGCTGGTCGACCGGGCGGCGGAGGCCGGGGCCCAGGCCGTGAAGTTCCAGCTGCGGGACATGGGCGCTCTTTACCGGCAGACCGGTTCGGCCGGGGAAGACCTGGGGGTCCAGTACACCCTGGACCTGCTGACCAAGTTCGCGCTGCCCGCCCCGGACCTGCTCCCCGTGTTCGACCACGCCCGGGACCGTGGACTGGCCGTCATGTGCACGCCCTGGGATTCCCCGAGTGTGAAGGCCCTGGCGGATTACGGCGTGGACGCCCTCAAGATCGCCTCCGCGGACCTGACCAACCACGACCTGCTGAAGGACGCGGGATCACACCGTCTCCCCATGGTGCTCTCCACGGGCATGAGCAGGGAGGAGGAGATCAGGGAATCGGTGGACCTGGTGCGCTCGTTGGGTGTCCCGTTCGCGCTGCTGCACTGCCAGTCGACCTACCCGGCACCGTTCAAGGACATCAACCTGGCCTACATGGACCGGCTCGGCGAGATCGGGGGCTGCCCGATCGGCTACTCCGGCCACGAACGCGGCATCCACGTCCCGGTGGCCGCAGTGGCGCGCGGTGCCAAGATCATCGAGAAACACCTGACCTGGGACCGTGCGATGGAGGGCAACGACCACAAGGTCTCCCTCCTGTCCGAGGAGTTCTCGCGCATGACCGCACAGATCCGGGAGGTCGAAGCGTCCCTGGGCAGCACCCGGCCCCGCGTGGTCTCCACGGGGGAGGCCATGAACCGGATCAACCTGTCCAAGTCCCTGGTGGCCAGCCGCCAGCTGGAACCCGGGCATGTGGTCGGGGAGGCCGACGTCGAGGTCAAGAGCCCCGGACGTGGCCTGCAGCCGAACTCGCGGCACCGCCTGATCGGCCGAACGCTGCACCGGTCCGTGGGACAGGGGGAGTTCTTCTTCGAAGGCGACCTGCACGACGTCGTCCCCACGGCCCGTCAGTTCCACTTCGACCGCCCGTGGGGTCTTCCCGTCCGCTACCACGACATCGCGGCGCTCACCACTGATTGCACGCCGGACTTCCTGGAATTCCATTTCTCCTACAAGGACCTGGAGATCGATCCGGCTGACGTCCTGCCGCAAGCGCTCACGGGACGCAGCATCCGGGCGTTCACCACCCACCTCCCGGATCTGTTCGCGGGGGACTTCCTGGTGGACCTGGCCTCCCGGGACGCCGAACACCGGGCGGAGTCCATCCGCCAGGTGCAGCGCACGATCGACGTCACCCGGGCCCTGAGCACCTGGTTCCCGGACGCCGACGACGAACCCCTCATGGTGGTCACGATGGGTGGCTTCACCACGGATCGTCACCTGGGTGCCGGCCGCCGCGCTCCGGCCTACGAACGGGTTGCGGAGGCCTTGGGGAAGCTGGACACGACCGGGGTGCGGATCGCGGCCCAGACCCTGCCGCCCTACCCCTGGCTCATGGGTGGCCAGCAGTTCCACAACCTGTTCCTTGACCCCGCGGACACGGCCGAGTTCGCCCGGACCACGGGCACCGGGTTGTGCCTGGACATCTCCCACACCAAGCTCGCCGTCACGTTCCTGGGGCTTTCGTTGTCCGAAGCCGTTGAGCAGTTGGCCCCGTACACGACGCACCTTCACCTGGTCGACGCGGTCGGTGTGGACGGCGAAGGCGTCCAGATCGGGGAGGGCGAGGTCGACTGGCCCGCCCTGGCCTCGCAACTGCGCCGTTCGGCCCCCGGGGTCCCGTTCATCCCGGAGATCTGGCAGGGCCATGTCAACGGCGGCGCCGGGTTCTGGACCGCCCTGGAACGTCTGGAGGAATGGCTGTGACGGCGATTCCGGAGCAACCTTTCGCGGACCCAGTGACGCTCTGGGCGGTCCCCGTCGGCGAGCTCGGCGGGGTGGGGCGGCATGTGCTCGACGTTGCGCGTACGGGACTCGACGGGCTCCGGCTGGTCGTGCTGTGCCCGCCCGGACCGTTGGCCCGTGAGTTGGAGGCCGTAGGGGCCGCGGTGGTCGTGTCGCCAGACTTCGGCCCGGCGGCCGGCGTTCGTGCCTCCGTCCGCGCGCTCCGCCGCAACGCACGCCGTGTGGGAGCGGCGGTGGTGCACACCCACCTGGCCTACGCAGACGTCGTCGCCGCCTGTGCCTTCGCCACGGACCGCAGCGTCCAGCTGATCTCGACCGAGCACGGTATTGCGGGCGAGGACCTCCTGTATCACGGCACCCGGTGGCGCTCCCGGCTCAGCACTCACCTGCACTCGGCACGGCTGCGTCGCTTCGACGCCCTGATCGCGGTCTCGGAATCCACCCGGCGCACCATGCTGGACAAGTGGAACGTGCCGCTGCCGGTCACTGTGATTCCCAACGCGGTGAACGCACGGCCCGTGCGGACCCGCGCGGAGGAGGGCGGTCCGCGGATCCTCTCCCTGTCCCGCCTGGCACCGGAGAAGCGCATCGACCTCCTGCTGCGCGCCATGCCGTTGATCCTGGAACGTGCCCCCGGGGCTCGTCTGACGGTGGCCGGCACGGGACCGGATCTCGAGTCCTTGCGTGAGCTGGCCGCCGACCTCGGAATCGTGGCGGCAGTCCGTTGGCCGGGTTTCGTGGACGCCTGGGAGGCCATGGGACGGCACGACGTCGTGGTCCAGCTCTCCGCATGGGAGAACCTGAGCTACACCCTGCTCGATGCTCGCGCGGCGGGTCTGCGCGTGGTGGCCACGGACGTCGGCGGCAATTCCGAGATCCTGCCGCCCGCGAACCTGCTCACGGGCCCGACGCCGCAACGGGTTGCCGACGCGGTGCTGACGGCCCCGGCCGTGACCGCTCCGGAGGACCGGCCCGGGTCGGTCGCCGACATGGTCCGGGCCATATCCGCCGTGACCACAGAGGTGATCCCGTGAGCCCGGTGACCCCCGTGACGCCGGTGACCGTTCCCGGCCGGAGCCGTCCTGCCCGGAGGCCACCGGGCCCTCGTTCGTTGACCCGCCAGCGGTGGCTGCGCGCCGTGCGCGCGGAGAAGACCCGGTGGCCCACCGCCGTGCTCGGGTTCTTCCTGGTCATGGACGGCAGCACCATGCCCTGGTGGCCGACCACCGTGCCACCGGCCCAGCTCGCCCTGGCCGGCCTGGCGGCCCTGGTGCTGTTGCGGATCACTCCGCCCACCCGTGGGACGCGTCTGCTGGCCATTGCCCTGGGCTGTGTGCTGGGCAGCGTGTTGCTCTCCACGCTCAGTGCCGGTCACGTGGAGGCCAAACGGTTGGGGACCGTGTTCGCGTGGGCGCTGGTCATGTACGGCGTGGCCCGCGGCAGCGTCTCGATCGCATCCCTCGCCCGCGGCATCGGGCTCGGCCTGTTCGTGGGGCTGGTCTACGGTGTGGTGTTCTGGTCCTCGAGTCTCTACGAGAACCGGCTGACCGGTGTCCTGGGCGATCCGAACACCGCCGGGCTGGCGCTGGCCACCTTGGGACCCCTGGCCGTCGTGTTCCTTCGGCACCGCTGGACCAGGGTGGCTCTGGCACTCACGGTTCTCACGGCGGTGATCCTGACCGCCTCGCGGACCTCCATGTTCGCCCTCGCCGTGGCCGGGGTCCTGATTCTGCTCGCCCACAAGCTCCACCCGGTGGTGGTGGCGGGCCTGCTGTGGCTGGCCGTGTGGTGGCTCTCCAGCACCGCGCACTCCGGAACGGCGGAGACGTTCTTCGACCGCGGGTACTTCGCCGACCGGGAGGGCAGCGACCACCTGCGCAGCATGCTCGCACCGCTCGAGGAACAGAAGCGCCTGGCCGGCGGTTGGTTCGGCCACGGACCTGGCGAGGCCTACGTGGTCCTGGGCAACGACTTCCAGATGTTCTCCCACGACAGCTACTCGGCCTTCCAGATGGAGTTCGGCAAGCTCGGGGTGGTGGCGCTCGTGCTCCTGGCGTTGACCCTGCTCCTGCGACAGCTCCACCGCGGCGGGTACTTGGACCCCCTGATGAACTGGCCGGTGGCCGCTTGCGGCGTGGTGCTGGTGTGTTCCACCAACCTGGGGGAGTCCCTGCTGACCCCGTCGGCCGCCGTCGCTGCCGGTGCGCTGGTCCTCGTCTCGCGCCACGCACGACGACGCCGTCCGCCCACCACCCGCCCCGAGCGTCCCCCGGCGACCGGTGGCCGCCAGGAGGCGGCGGACACGCACGGGGAGGTGGACACGCCCGTGGCCGACGCTCCGTGGAACACTCCGGCGCCGTGGCAGGTGGGGTCATGATCGTTCATCTGGCGGCCAATCACGGTGCGTTGGGCGGAGGTGAGGTCATGCTGATCCGTACCGCCCAGATCCTGCGCGACCTCGGACAGGACCCGCACGTCGTGTGCCCTGCGGCCCCCGCCGACCTCGCCGACCGTGCACGAGAGGCGGGATTCCCCGTTACCACACTGGGCGGGGCGGGGACTGTCAGCTACCTGTGGGCACTGCGGTGCTGGGCCACCCGGCACCGGAACGACCTCACATGGTGCCACGGCCTGCGGCCCTCCCTGGCGCTCGCGGGTCAGGACCGGCGGTTCGTACACCTGCACCAGATCCCGCGTGGCAGTCACCGGATCCTGACCCGGGTTGCGCGATGGCGCGCGTCCCGCACTCTGGTCCCGTCGGAGACCGCGGCGCTCGCCGTCCCGGGAGCCCAAGCGTTGGGCAACTGGACGGACGAGATTTCCACCGGGACGGGTGAGGACCGGAGTCCGGCGTCGATCACATCGCGCCCCGAGGAACTGACCGTGGGGTACCTCGGTCGGATCAGCGAGGGCAAGGGGGTCCCGGAGCTGCTGACGGCCTTCGAGGACTTCCGTCGCGCCGGGTGCCGGTCGGGCAGCGACGGCGGGGATCCCGGCAGCCCGGATCACGACGGCGGAGATCACGACGGCGCGGGCCACGTGTCCTCCGGCCCCCGCCTGCTGGTCGGCGGGGCGGCACGGTTCGTCCCGCCGGAGAAGGCCCGTGACCTGGACCGGCGCCTGCGTGATGTCCCGGGCGTGGAGCCCCTCGGATGGATCGCCCCGGCAGACCTGTTCGAGCGCGTGGACGTGCTGGTGTGTCCGTCGGTGGCGCCCGAGAGCTTCGGTCTGGTGGTGGCCGAGGCGATGGTCGCCCGCGTCCCCGTCGTCGCCACGAGTGTCGGAGCGCTCCCGGAGGTGCTCGGCACCGATCACCCGCTGCTCGTGGAACCCGGCGACACCGCTGGTCTGGTGCGAGCGCTGGATACGTTCGAGGCCATGTCCACCCGGCAGCGGGCGGAGCTGACGGATGCGCAGTACGACCGCTGGTCGGAGCGCTGGTCGCCGTCGGCCGGACGCCGGCGTGTCGCCGCATTGCTGGGACTGCCCTCGGATCCGGACCCGGAATCCGGCCCCGCAACGGTGGCAGGGGGTCGCTCATGACCGCAGCCCGCCTGTCTGTCCTGGTGCCCACGCACGGGGGAGCGGACCGACTGCCCGTCCTCCTGGCCGCCCTCGCCACCCAGAACCAGGCTCCGCCCTTCGAGGTCTGCGTGGTCGTCGACGGTGACGTGGACGGCACGGAAGCGGTCCTGACCGCTGCCGCGGCCCAATACCCCGATCTCGCGCTCCGGTACCGGATTCATCCCGGGAACCGCGGACGAGTCGCAGCACTGGAGACAGCCGCCGAGATGGCCCGCGGCGAGATCCTGGTGCGTTGCGACGACGACCTGGAACCCGACGAGCACTTCGTCGGACACCATGCCCGTGCGCACGCGGACGGGACGACGCGCGGCGTCGTCGGCCTGTACCGCAACCGGTACCCGGACACGCCGTACGCCCGTGCCTACGGCCGCGAGCAGGACCGCCTCTTCCGGCGCGAGGCCTACTCGGCCTCGAGCTCCCTGCGGTGGCGGTACTGGGCCGGTAACGCCTCGGTCCCCGCCGCCGCCTACCGTGAACTGGGTGGATACGACCCCGACTACCGACGCTACGGCTGGGAGGACGTCGACTTCGGCTACCGGCTCAACCGGGCCGGTGTCCCTGTCGTCCTGGAGCCCGCGTTGGAGACCGTGCACCGCGTCGCGGCCACCACGACGGCGCAGCGCGCGACGCGGGCCCTTCACGCCGGGGCGGCTCGGGCCACGTTCGTCGAGAAGCACGGGGCCGACGTCCTCCCCGGGCCCGCAACTCACGGCTTGTGGGGCCGCTGCATCCGACTTGCCGCGAGGGCCACGGGCGTGGGCACCACTCGAACCGTCGGCCACCTCATAGACTTCTTGCTTCCGGCATTCCCCCGGAAGATCGCCAGGAAGTGCATCGCCTTCATCATCGAGACGGCAGATCTTGCCGGCTTCCTGTACCCGGAGAGAGCACGTGACACGTTCTGAGAATCCCCCCAAGGGCATTGTGATCGCCCACGACTACCTCACCCAACGCGGTGGGGCCGAACGCGTCGTTCTCACCCTCCACCGGATGTTCCCCGACGCGCCGATCTACACGACCCTATATCACCCGGAGGGCACCTTTCCCGAGTTCGCCGAGGCCAAGATCATCACGTCGCGACTCAACCGGGTGGGGCTGTTCCGACACCATCACCGCGCGGCGCTGCCCCTGTTGCCGCTGGCGTCGTCGCTCATGAAGGTACCGTCGGGGACGGCCATCGTCTCGAGTTCCGGATGGGCCCACGGGTTCCGCTACAAGGGCCCCACCGTGGTGTACTGCCACACTCCCGCGCGGTGGGTCTACCTCATGGAGGAGTACCTGGGAACGCGCTGGTGGAAGCGCCCCCGCGGTGTGGCGGTGAAGTTGCTCCACCCGCTGCTCAAGCGGTGGGACCACCACGCGATGGCGCAACGGGACTACTACCTGGGTAACTCGACCGTGGTCCAGGAACGGATCCGGAACATCTACGGTCGGCAGGACGTGGGCCTGATCCACCCGCCGCACGCCGTGGACACCGGAGGGGAGCTGCAGCCCGTGCCGGAGGCCGAGCACCTCCTGGACGGCAACGGGTACTTCCTGGTTGTCTCACGCCTGCTGCCCTACAAGAACGTGGACGCGGTGATCGAGGCGGCAGCGGTCGCCGGGAAACGTCTCCTGGTCGTGGGCCGTGGTCCGCTGGAGATGGAGTTGCGCAGCATGGCCCACGACGACGTGCTGTTCGTCAAGGACCTCACGGAGCCGCAACTGCGGTGGGCCTACGCCCACGCCACAGCCTTGGTGGCCGTCAGCTACGAGGACTTCGGCATCACACCCCTGGAGGCCTCCGCCTGGGGTGTGCCGACGATCGCCCTGCGGGCCGGGGGCTACCTGGACACGATCCGCCCCGGGGTCAACGGGATCTTCACGGATACGGCCACGGCCCCGGACATCGCCCGCGCCATGCAGGAGGTCCAGGAGCTGCCGTGGGACCCCGAGGCCATGAAGGCGCACGCGGACCTGTTCTCCGAACAACGGTTCGCCCGGGAGATCGACGAATTGCTGAGGCGCTTCACCGGTCCGCCGTCCGACGCACCACCCCGGTGAGCTCGAGCTGGTGCAGGACGTGTAGCAGGCCGGCGCGTAGTTCATCGGCTTCCGGGGCCGAGCCGATGAAGCTGGTGCGCGACAGGAAGCCTTCTGCCAGCTCGTCCAAGGTCCGAGGGCGAGTCCCGGGCTCTTCGTCGTTTTGGGAGGTCTCGGTGCGGGTCGAGCCGTCGGGGTCGGCGTCCTGGTCACCGGCCAGGAGCTCCCACACCGTTGCCGCCGGCTCGTTCAGGACGTGGGGGACAGGGTGCGCGAAGTGCAGCACGGCCACGGTGCCGGTGGCCGTCCGGGTCCAACTGACGTGGTGCGCGGCCGCCCACCGGTCCCCGGGGCTCGTGGAGCCGTGCGTCGGTGCGGCGGGCACGGCGTCCTCCGTCGGTTTTCCGGTCATGACCCCTCCCGGACGTGAGTTGCGACGGCGGCGATCCTACGCCGGTACTCGCGCAGATAGTCCCTCCGGCGCGGCGCGCGGCCCAAGGCCATGTGCAGGTGAGCGCGGTTCACCACGACCGCGGCGGCCAGCACCCGCAGCTTCCGGGCGGGGGTGCGGGCCGCGTGCAGCCGGGCCGAGAGCAGCGTGGCCCGATCGGCGTCGTCGTGGACGGCCTGCCACACGCGGACCTGGCTGGGGTCTGCCCCCAGGTCCTCACCGGTGGCGACCAGCCACGGGTCCTCGGCGCCCCAATCGCGCACGCTGCGCTGCAGGGTTGCTCGCTGTGCTCCGGTGAGCCCGCTCAGGACGTGGTCCACGTCCTGCTTCCCGCGGCTCGGATTGCGCGCGGCATGCAGCACGATGATGAGCACGTGGTCCAGGGGCGCGGCGACAGGGCATGGCCAGTGCGCCACGTCCACGACGGTGCGACGGTCCCACAACGCCTCGAAGACTTCTGCGGGCCGTGCTCGGAACCCCGGCAGGTGCCGGTGAACGTCCACGTACCCCAGGTGGGCGTGCCACAGCGTGGCGGCGTGCCGGAAGATCGACCCTTCGTCGTACCCCGTTACCAGCTCCCACCCGGCGTTCTGCAGCGCGTCCAGCGCGGCGTCGGTACGGGTGGGATCGACGACGACGTCCACGTCCGAACTCGACCGTTCGGGCGGGAAGATCGTGGCCGCCGCGTAGCCCTTGACGTGCAGCGCGCGGATACCGGCCTGCTGCAGGGTGTGGTCCACCAGGCCATGGGAGAGGCGGATACGTGTTTCGAGGTCCACCTCGGCCTTCGCGGAGGTGCCGGGCGCCCCGGGGGAGGCGGGTTCGGGCGTGTGTTCTGCCGGCGTGTTCACCGGCCCCGCTCCAGAAGATCCAGGAGATAGCTGCCGTACCCGCTCTTGGTCAGGGGCTCCGCCCGCTCCCGCAATTCGTCGTCCGTCAGCAGTCCGGTCCGCCACGCGACCTCCTCGGGACAGCCGACCTTGAGCCCCTGGCGTGATTCGACCGTCCGGATGAAGTTGGAGGCGTCGTTGAGATCGGCGAAGGTCCCCGTGTCCAGCCAAGCCGTACCGCGGGGGAGGACCTGCACGTCAAGTGTCCCGCGGTCCAGATACACCTTGTTGACGTCCGTGATTTCCAATTCGCCGCGCGCGGACGGCTTGAGGTCACGTGCGATGTTCACGACGTCGTTGTCATAGAAATACAATCCCGGAACCGCATACTGACTCTTGGGATGCTTCGGCTTTTCCTCGAGAGAAAGAATTTTCCCCTGTTCGTTGAATTCCACGACGCCGTAAGAATGTGGGTTGCGGACCCAGTAACCGAATATGCTGCCGCCGTGGACGTCCCTGTGGGCGCGCAATTGTGTGCCCATGCCGGGGCCGTAAAAAATGTTGTCACCCAGGATGAGAGCAACATTGTCTGCCCCGATGTGGTCTTCGCCCAGCAAGAACGCCTGAGCCAGGCCGTCGGGTGACGGCTGTTCGGCATACGTGATGTTCACCCCGAACCGTGCGCCGTCGCCCAACAAGCGCCTGAACTGTGCGGCGTCCTGCGGCGTGGTGATGACCAGGATGTCCTGGATTCCCGCGAGTATCAGGGTCGACAACGGGTAATAGATCATCGGTTTGTCGAAAACGGCAACCAATTGTTTGGAGACACCCAAGGTGATGGGGTGCAGACGCGACCCCGTGCCACCGGCCAGAATGATGCCCTTCATCATGGGGCAACCCTACCGTGTGCCTCCGACGGTTCTCCCGGGCTCGTCAACGCTGCGCATCCGGAAGGCGTGCGAGAATGAGCCCATTCCCGGTCGACCCTCGCAGTCAAAGCCCTGCCGTGGTCGGGCGGTGAGTCAGTGGTGGCGAGAGCCCGAGTGGCCCGGAAAGGAAAAGTCGGTGGCGGTGCGTTTGTGGCTGTACACCCCGTGGGCACCGGCAGATCCTTCCGCCTGGTCCGGGGTGGTAGCACCCATGGTGAACGTGGTACAGGCATTGGCCGGCACTCAGCCTGACGTGGAAGTTCACCTGCTCGATCCGGTCACGGTCCGCGACGCGCCCGTCGAACGATTACGTGCCCGCATCCGGGGCCTGACCGGAGGCGGCCGGACCCTCCCGCGGCACACCCCGGCCACGGCACGGCGGCGCAGCAGAGCCCTGCGCGCGGAATATCTCCGACGCCGAGCCCGCCTGACCGCATCATCCGGGGACACCGGGGATCTCCAAGGTGACCGGGAGGTTGTGGACGTCATGGTCGCCGTGGCCGCATCGACCGACGTCCTGGACCTGCCCCCGGAACTCCACCTGATCCAGGTCACGGACGCCACGTTCCATGCCCTGGACGGTTTCTATCCCATGTTCCGTGACTTGGGGCCCGGTGACCGACGTCGTGGCCGCGCGGTCGAGCACGCGGCGGCGCAGCGCACCGATCGCTACCTCGTGGCCAGCGAATGGGCAGCCCGGTCCTTGACGAAGGACGTGGGCGTGCCCCCGGAGCGGATCCACGTGGCGCCCTTCGGCCCGGGTGTCCCCGCCGTGCCGTCCCGGTCGACACGGACAGACCCGGCAGATCAGCGGGAGGTGGGTGCTGCCGAAGCCGCAGGCCACCTCAAGGTCCTGTTCGTCAGCAGCGACTGGGTCCGCAAGGGCGGTGACCGAGCCCTTGCCGTCGTGGAAGCGGGGCGGCGTCGACGTCCGGTGGTCTTCACGGTCGTCGGCGATGTTCCGGAGCACCTGCCGGAGTGGGTCACCGGGACCGGGCGCGTGGATCGCGGCCACCTGAGCGAGCTGTATCGCAGGCACGACGTACTCCTGGAACCGGCCCGGGCAAACGCGGCGGGTGTGGTGATGACGGATGCGCTGACCCACGGGCTACCCGTGCTCGCGGCGAAGGTCGGCGGGGTCGAGAGCATCGTGATCGACGGCGTGACTGGGTGGCTGGTGACGGGAACAGACGGTGACACCGGCTCAGAGGAGGAGGCCGCCGCCTATGTCGAGGTTCTGACCTCCCTGGACCGGGCACGACTGGATGCGGCCGCGCAGGCCGCCCGCATGGATGCCTCGCGTCGCCTGACCTGGACTGCCTGGGTGGAGCGGCTGTCGGCCGTGGTGCACGAGGTGGCGGTAGAGGCCACCGCTCCCAGGGGCTCCGCCGTCATGATCTCGCCCGTGCTCCCCAGCGCGGTGGCCCAGGAATCGGCCGGAGAACTGTTCGCCCTGCGCCTGCACCAGGTAATCGCCAAGAACAGGCGGGTTCTCACGGTGGCAGTGGACGGCCCGGCCAACGGCCGCGCCGTGGCACGGGGAGGAACCCCTCCGCACCGGCTGATCGCACCGCACGGGCCGAACGGCGCGAGCCGGCTGTGGTGGCGCGTCGCCGGGATGCACCCCTGCCTGACACCCCGGGACCTGGAAACCGTGCGAGGTCTGCTGACACGTGCGGCGCTCATTGATCTCCAATGGGAGGAGCAAGCCGCACTGCTGCCCTGGCTGCGCCGACTCAATCCCACAGCGCGGATCGTGGTGACCTTGCACGACGTTCTCTCCCAACGCTTCGAACGCCAGTCCCGACTGGCCACCGGGCCGCTGCGCACCGTCGCCTGGCGCGGTCGGGCGTTCCTCGCCCGGCGGCTGGAACGACAAATCCTGGCCACCGCAGACGAGGTGATCGTGCTCAGTCGGAAGGACGCCGACCTGCTTCCTGCACCTGTTCACGGTGGCCGGACAGGAACGACTGCCCGGGTTTCCGTGGTCCCGGCGCCGGTCAGTGGGCAGCCTCGGGAGAAGGACCGGGCGCCGGAGGGCCCACCACGGTTGTTGTTCGTCGGGTACATGGCGCGGTGGGAGAACGAGCACGCGATCCTGTGGTTCGCACGGGAGGTCCTGCCGCTGATCCGCCAAGCGGTGCCGGAGGTAGTTGTGTCGGTCGTGGGTGAGGGCCGGCGGGACCCCGTGGCCCGGGAACTCGAGGCGGCCGGGGTGGAACTCTTGGGCTACGTCGAAGACCTCGACGTGCAGTACCGGGCGGCGTCGGCCGTCGTCGTCCCGCTGCGGCTGGGGGCGGGGGTCAAGTTCAAAGTGGTCGAGGCCATGCTGCGCGCGGTGCCTGTGGTCACCACGTCCGTCGGTATGGAAGGTGTCGGCGACGGCAGCTGGGCCCGAGTGGCCGATACCCCCCCGGAATTCGCTGCAGAGGTCCTAGAAGTGTTGGCGGCTCCTGCGGCGGCCGAGCAACGGGCACAGACCGTGGCACGGGAAGTCGCCGAAGTCTTCGGGCCCGAGGCCTTTGACGTCGCGGTAGGTAGGGTGTACCGATGAACGGGGCTACGAGCGGCTCGGTGTCGGTGGTCGTGCCGGTCCGCAACGCAGCGGCAACCGTGGCCACGCAGGTACGCGCCGTGTTGGCCCAGTTGCACGACGGCGACCGGGTGGTCGCGGTCGACAACCGTTCGACCGATGCCACGGCCCGGGTGCTCTATGAACTTCGCCGGGAGGACCCCCGGGTACGGATTGTCGAGGCCCCGTTGCGTGCGGGTGTGGCCCACGCCCGCAACGCGGGTGTCGCGGCCACGGACACGGACCTCGTGCTGTTCTGCGACGCCGATGACCGGGTCCACCCGGGCTGGCGTGACGCCATGGTGGACGGCCTGATGCGTCACGACCTGGTCGGGGGAGGGCTGCACCGTGTTTCCGGACATCGGCCGGGCCCGGGGGAGCAGGAGCGCACGCCCGACCTTGCGGTGGAGGTCCCGGGTGAGCTCCCCACGATCTTCGACCACCACAGATACCCGGTGGGCGCCAACATGGGCGTGCGGCGTACGGTTCTGCAGCGCATCGGAGGCTTCGACGAATCCTTCGTGCGGGGGCACGAGGAAACCGATTTCGCGTGGCGGGCGCAGGACACCGGGTACACCCTCGGGTACGTCCCGGATGCCGTCGTGGACTACACCGAGCGGGCGGACGCCCGGGGTGAGCTGCGGCGCTTCCGCCATTACGGCCGAACGTCCCTCCAGCTCTGGTGCCGTCATCGCGACAAGTTACCGCCCCACGGCGTGAGTGCCCGCGGTGCCGTGCGCGCGCTGGTCACCCTCTTGCCGAGTGCCCTGGGTCTTGTCCGGGGCACGGCGGAGCATCACAGTGCGCGCCGACTGGGTTGGGCGCTGGGCGTGGTGGAAGGCCACGCGCGATACCGCGTGCTGGGCCGCGTCCCGGAGGCGCGAATTCCTGGCTTCCCCGCTGGCTGCCCTACGGAGTGAACTTCGATGCCCGGTGAGGGCTAGATCGCGGCGGAAGAGTAAATGTCGGGGCGGTCAGAATCGAGGGTATCGGATTCCCCTTCTCCGGGCTGTCGACCATTCTCGTCGAGATCGTTCTCATCAATCTCGGTGGTCGACGACGGATCCTTGGGATCCTCTGGCGTCTTCGACGCCGCAGCGCCGGGGGTACCGCGGTCACTCGGCGTGTTGGTGCCGTCCGCGGCCTTGGCCGTTTCGGTGGAGGGACGGTCTGTTTGCTCGACGGCTGAATTCGGCACAGCAGAGGAAGCGGGCTGGCCTTGGGTCTCCGGTGCAGGGGTGCTGTCCATGATGGCTCTCTCTCGATCTCAGAAGTACGCGGTCAGATGTAAACGGGGCCGCGGCGGATCTCGTAGGTCCGGCCGTCGACAGTGGCCTTGCGGTAGGAGTAGACGGACAGGTCTTGCGCGCAGGCGGTATAGCTGGGGAGGCGGCCCGAAAAACGGGGTTGACCGACGGACAACAGGACGTTGTTGGCGGGGTCGTGACGCCATGTCCCCGAGTAACGGGTCGTGTACGCGGTGTACCCGGCACGCCGCGGTGCTGAAGCGTCCACCACGGGGACCGACCATCCCGTGTTGCCAGCGCGGGCGGACCAAGGGATGGTGCCCAAGCTGCTGGACAGATACACGGTGAGGCTGGCGCTGGTCACCGTCGAGTCGCCATCTCCGCCGATGACCCACAGGCCGCGGTCGGGGTATCTCCCGGACGTGGCATCGATGGTGACGACGCTGCCTTGGGTGGTGGACGAACAGCTCTTGGCGACGGACACCCACCCCTGTAGCCCGAGTTCCTCTGACGGAGAGGCCGCGTAGGCGGGCGCCGCGGTTGCGGCAACCACAACGGGTGTGGTCCACATGACGTTTCTGACGACGGTGCGCCTGGAAACGCCCTGACCGTCGCGTGTTGTGTTGGATTGGATTTCAGACATGCTCCCGCTCATCCCCCCAAAGGACATAGTCACCATGTCGGTGTGGCTGCGAGGTCCCCGAGCCAGACCAGCCCAAGTACCTACCGAGCAGTATCCTATGCGGTTTCAAAGAAGATCTGAAGATGAGTGCCACGGTTGCCAGTGATTGATCACGGTCTTGGGCCCCCTCTGCGGCCATCAAGATTTCGACCCGGTAGGTTGTTGGTGCAGGAGGCGCCGACGCGGTCACGGAGGCTGTGCGTGCTGAGAGGGAGGACGGGCTTGAGGACAGCATCACGGCATCTGCTGGTCACCGGGGGTGCCGGCTTCATCGGTGCGAACTTTGTTCGCCACGTCCTGCGTACCACGGAGGACCGAGTCACGGTCCTGGACAAGCTCACCTACGCGGGGGACCTGAGTTCCCTGGCGGGTTTGGACGAGCACCGGATGAACCTGGTGGTCGGGGACGTCTGCGACCAGGACCTGGTGCACTCCCTGGTGGCCCGGGCCGACGCCGTCGTCCACTTCGCCGCGGAGTCGCACAACGACAACTCCTTGGCCGACCCCGCCCCGTTCGTGCAGACCAATCTGGTGGGGACCTTCACCCTGCTGGAAGCGGTCCGGCGCCATGACGTGCGGTTCCACCACGTCTCGACGGACGAGGTCTACGGCGACCTGGAGCTGGAGGACCTCGCGCGGTTCACGGAAGCCACCCCTTACAACCCGTCGAGTCCCTACTCCGCGTCCAAGGCCGGCGCCGATCACCTGGTGCGCGCGTGGTCCCGGTCCTTCGGGGTCGCGGCGACCCTGAGCAACTGCTCCAACAACTACGGCCCGTACCAACACGTCGAGAAGTTCGTCCCGCGGCAGATCACCAACGTGCTGGACGGTCGCCGCCCCAAGCTCTACGGCGACGGTCGCAACGTCCGGGACTGGATCCACGTCGAGGACCACTGCGCGGCAGTCCTCCGTGTCCTGGACCGCGGAACCATCGGCAGGACCTACCTGATCGGGGCCGACGGCGAACACGACAACATCACCGTGATGCGCGCGATTCTGGAGCTCATGGGCCAAGATCCGGCAGCCTTCGACCACGTTCCGGACCGCGCGGGGCACGACCGTCGCTACGCGATCGACGCCGGCGCCGTCCGCTCGGAACTGGGCTGGTCCCCGACCCACGTCGATCTGCGCGCCGGGCTGGCCGACACGATCGAGTGGTACCGGGAGCACCAGGACTGGTGGCGGAGCAAGAAGGCCGTGACCGAGGACCGTTACGCGGAGACGGGCCGATGAGCGGCGGCCCCGTGGTTCACCGAACCTTGATCCCGGGCCTGTTGTTCGTGGACCTGCCCGTCCACGGGGACGCCCGCGGGTGGTTCAAGGAGAACTGGCAGCGCGCCAAGATGGTGCCCGCCGGGCTGCCGGATGTGGACTTCGTGCAACACAACATCTCCTTCAACGACGACGTCGGCACCACCCGGGGGATTCACGCCGAGCCGTGGGACAAATACGTGTCCGTGACCCAGGGCCGGGTCTTCGGGACCTGGGTGGATCTGCGTGAGGGGCCCGGATTCGGGGCTGTCGTGACCCGCGAATTCGGTCCGGACCAGGCGGTGTTCGTCCCGCGAGGGGTGGGCAACGGCTTCCAGACCCTTGCCCCGGGGACCGGCTACACGTACCTGGTCACGCAGCACTGGTCGCCCGCGGCACAGGCGGACTACGTCTACGTCAATGCCGCAGATCCCGAACTGGGCATCACCTGGCCCACCCCGTTGGACCGCGCAACCCGCTCCGCCAAGGACCTGGAGCACCCGCCCTTGCGGGACGTGTCGCCCGTGCCCGCCCCGCCGCTGGTGATTCTCGGCGCCGGGGGACAACTCGGGCGCGCGCTGACAAGTCGTTGCACCGAACGCGGCATCCCGTTCCTGGCCTTCGGTCACCGGGAATGGGACCTCAGCAGCCCCTCCACCTGGCCGCTGGACACCGTCTCACCGTCCCTGCGCGGGGTCCGGGCGGTGGTCAACGCCGCCGCCCACACGGACGTGGACTCGGCCGAGACCCCGGAGGGACGGCGTCATGCCTGGGAGGTGAACGCCACGGGGGTGGCGGCGCTGACCGCGGCCTGCCGAGAGGCCGACGTCCCACTGCTGCACGTGTCCACCGACTACGTGTTCGACGGCGAGGCACCGGCACCTGACACCGGAACGTCCCTCAGGACGGCCGACGGGGTCCGAGCCATCGGGTACCCCGTGGACCACCCGGTGGCGCCGCTGTCCGTCTACGGCCAGTCCAAGGCCGCCGGTGAAGCGGCGGTGCGGGCATGGCACAAGACCTGGATCCTGCGGACCAGCTGGGTGATCGGCGAAGGCCGCAATTTCGTGGACACCATGCGTGATCTCGCCCGACGGGGTGTGAACCCGCGGGTGGTCGACGACCAGACGGGGCGGCTGACCTTCGCCGGGGACTTGGCCGACGTCGTGCTGCAGATCGTGACCCGGCAAGTGCCCTACGGCACGTTCCACGTGACCAACGGCGGCCCGGTCGTGTCCTGGGCGGAGGTGGCCCGCTGGGTCTTCGAGATCGACGGGCACGACCCCGGGCGCGTGCAGGCCGTCAGCACGGCCGAGTTCTTCGGGGAGCGGCCGCACGCCCCGCGCCCGGCTCGCAGCGCGCTGGACACCTCGGCCCTGACGGCCGCGGGTATCCACCTCCCGGACGCCAGGGAACAGCTGGTCAACCACCTGGGACGTGAGCCCCGGTGATCCGCAGACTGCTCCGAGTCCACGATCAACTCCTGCCGTCGGAAGGCAAAGCCTGGCTGGTCTGGGCCGTCTTGGGGTCGCTGGTCGTGGCCCTGTTGGACATGGTGGGGATCGCGGCGATGATGCCGCTCATGCTTGTGGCCACCAGGGCACCGGGGCACGAGTCGGTGCTGGACCGGCTGGCCCCGTTCGGGGTCCACGGAGTCGGAGCCGGAATCGTCGTGCTGGCCGCAGCCGTGGGCGGCGTGTTTCTGCTCAAGACCGTGGCCGCGATCATGTTCCGGTGGTGGCTCCTGGGGCGCACCAGCCGGCTCGAAGGTCTGGCCGCGGCCAACATGTTGGAACGGTACGCGGAGGCGCCTTACGTCGTGCACCGCACGCGCAGCAATGCCCAGATGAACCGGCAGCTGGACTTCTCCATGTCGCAGGTTTTCGGGGGGCTGCTCAACGGGTACCTCATGATCACGGTGGACGCGCTGACCCTGATCCTGGCCACCGTGGTCCTGGCCTGGATCTCCCCGGTCGGCACGGTGGCCGCGGTGGTGGTCCTGGGCGGGGTGCTCGCGGTGATCCAGCTGGTCCTCAGATCGCATCAGCGGCGCATCGGGCGGGAACTCTCGGACGTCGCTGCGGAGCAGTGGAACGCGCGGATCCCGGTCGTGGAGGGCTTCCGGGACGTTCGGCTGACCACCAGCGTCCCCTTCTTCACCCAGCAGTTCCGGGAGACCCGGGCTCGCCAGGCACGAGCGGTCCGCAAGCTCTCGATCCTGTCGGAGGCGCCGCGGTACCTGCTGGAGGTCGCCATGGTCGTGGGCATCGGCGCCATTGCCGCTGCGATCCAGCTCATGGGGGACACGGGGCAGATGATCGCAATCCTGGGCGTTTTCACGGCCGCCGCCGGACGCATGTTGCCCACGCTGAACCGGCTCGGGGCCAACCTCGGCGAGGCACGCGCTGCCACGGTGGGGCTCGAGGAGACCGAGTCCACGCTGGCCGCACTCCCCGCCGCGGTCACGACGCACCACTCACCCCAGGACGACGGCAGCGGACCCGCCCCGTTGCAGGGGGACATCGAGCTGCAGGGGGTCGGCTTCCGCTTCCCGGATTCCCGCGACTGGACCCTGCGGGGAGTGAACCTGCGCATCCCGGAGGGCAGCACGGTGGCCCTGGTGGGTTCCAGCGGTGCCGGGAAGTCAACGGTCCTGGACGTGTTGCTCGGACTCTTCGCCCCCACCGAGGGGCGAGTCATGTGCGGCGGTCAGGACATCGCCGCGCGTCCCGCGGACTGGCACCGGTCCCTCGGCGTCGTCTCCCAGGACGTCTTCCTGATCAACTCCTCCTTGCGCCGCAACGTGGCCTTCGGGGTTCCGGAGGGGGAGATCGACGACGAACGCCTGGCCCGGGCCCTGCATTCCGCGCAGTTGGACGATCTGGTCGCCGATCTGCCGGAGGGTGCCGAGACCGTGTTGGGGGAACGCGGGATCCGCATCTCCGGTGGGCAGCGTCAGCGCATCGGGATCGCCCGGGCCCTGTACCGGGAACCGAAGGTCCTGATCCTGGACGAGGCGACGTCGGCCCTGGACAACCTCACGGAGAAGAAGCTGTCGATGACCCTGGAGGAACTCGCGGGTCGCCTGACCATCGTCATGGTTGCCCACCGTCTCTCGACGGTGCGTTCGGCGGACACGATCGTGTTCATGGACCAGGGCGAGGTGACGGACGTGGGGACCTTCGAGGAAGTGCGCCGGAGCAATGAGCACTTCGCCCAGCTGGTTGCGCTGGGCCGGGTCGGCTGATCCGCGACCGTAGGATGGGTCAGCCGAGACCCGTGCACGCACACCCTTGCAGCACGAACCCTCAACCGCGAACCCTGAACCACGAACCCTGGAGCCGATCCGCCATGACCCGAACGCCCGACCAACGCCGTCGGCGGCAGGCCGTCGGAGGCACGATGTTCGGCGTCGGCATCGTCCTGTTGTTCATGGCCACGTGGATGTTCCCGGAGGGACTGATCCACGTGGCACGGGCCACCGCGGAGATCGATCCGGTTCCGATGACGGGACGTGGGTGGTTCACCGCGATCTTCGGGTCCATCGCCCTGGTGGTCAGCGGCGTCCTGATCTTCTGGGGTTTCTGGCTTCGACAGGCCAACACCGATGCCGTGACAGACGAGGACCGTGCCCTGGACGAGGCCTGGGGCGAGGAGGCGTTCACGGACTACGACCTGGAAAGCTTCCACCCCACGCGGTTCAGTCCGGAGGACGACGGCGGAGCGGGCAGCCGCTTCCGCTGAGGGCAGGCGCCGAGTCGGGGGCAAGAGGGCATGAAAAGTGCCCGAGATAGGATTCGAACCTACGACTTCTTGCTCCGGAGGCAAGCGCTCTATCCACTGAGCTACTCGGGCATGACCGTCGCGGGATCACCGTGACGGACCCCAAGACTGTATCACCGGTCAGACGGTGTCACTGACCCAGCGGGGGCGCGACACCTTCCGGATACACTGTCCCGGTGACCCCCGAAGAACTGAGTGCCGCCGTATCCGCATGCCTGGGCGAGAGTGTTGCCCAGGGAGAGCTCTCCCTGGGCGAGGGCCAGGAGTTGCCTCCCGTGAAGGTCGAACGTCCCAGGAACCGGGACCACGGCGACTGGGCCACCAACATCGCCATGCAGCTGACCAAGAAGGTCGGCCGACCACCGCGTGAAGTAGCCGAGATTCTCAAGGGCCGCCTCGAGGCGCTCGACGGCGTGGCCTCCGTGGACATCGCCGGGCCCGGCTTCCTGAACATCACCCTGGACGCCGCCGCTGCTGGGGAGCTCGCCCGCACCGTCGTCGAGCAGGGGCGCGCTTACGGCCGTACGGACTCGATGGCCGGACAGGCCATCAACCTCGAATTCGTCTCCGCCAACCCGACCGGCCCCATCCATCTGGGTGGCACGCGCTGGGCAGCCGTGGGTGACTCCCTGGCGCGCGTCTTCGAATCCCAGGGCGCTGCGGTCACCCGCGAGTACTACTTCAACGACCACGGTGCCCAGATCGACCGGTTCGCCCAGTCGCTGCTGGCCGCCGCCCGCAACGAACCCGCCCCGGAGGACGGCTACGGCGGCGCGTACATCGCCGAGATCGCGGACCGGATCCTGGCCCAGGACCCGCAGGCGCTCGAGTCCGAGGACCCGCAGGAGACCTTCCGTGCCGCGGGTGTGGACTTCATGTTCGGCGACATCAAGGAGTCGCTGCGGGAGTTCGGGGTGGACTTCGACGTCTGGTTCCACGAGAACTCGCTGTTCGAGGACGGCGCGGTGGACACCTTGCTCGAACAGCTCAAGCAGCAGGACTCGCTCTACTTCAACGACGGCGCCTGGTGGCTGCGTTCCACCGACCACGGTGACGACAAGGACCGCGTGGTCATCAAGTCCGACGGCAACGCCGCCTACATCGCCGGGGACATCGCCTACTTCAAGAACAAGCGTGACCGCGGGGCCGACCTGTGCATCTACATGCTCGGTGCCGACCACCACGGCTACGTCGCCCGGCTCAAGGCCGTGGCCGCCAGCCTGGGGGACGATCCCGCCAAGGTCGAGGTCATGATCGGCCAGATGGTCAACCTGGTGAAGGACGGCGTGGCGGTTCGCATGTCCAAGCGCGCGGGGACCGTGGTGACCATGGAGGACCTGGTCGGGGCCGTCGGCGTGGATGCCGCACGGTACTCGCTCACCCGGTACTCGGTGGACTCCAACATCGACATCGACCTGGACCTGCTGGCCAAGCGCTCCAACGAGAACCCCGTGTTCTACGTCCAGTACGCGCACGCCCGGACCTGCGCCGTCGACCGCAACGCCGAGGCCGCCGGGGTCACCCGGGAGGCCTTCGACGCCGCGCTGCTGACCCACGAGACCGAAGGCGAGCTGCTCGCGGCACTGGGTGCGTACCCGTCGGTCGTGGCGGAGGCCGCGGCACTGCGGGAACCGCACCGCGTGGCCCGACACCTGGAGGCCCTCGCGGGCGCCTACCACCGCTGGTACGGTGCCTGCCGTGTGACCCCGCAGACGGAGGAGACTGTCACGGACACCCACCGCACTCGCCTGTGGCTCAACGACGCCACCCGACAGGTCCTGGCCAACGGGCTGGAGCTGCTGGGCGTGTCGGCACCCGAAAGGATGTGACGGTGAGCAATTTCGAGGAATTCGACCAGTACGACGACGAGAACGACGTCGTCACCACCGGCTTCCGGCTGCGTCCCGTTCCCGTGGTCGAGCCCGCCGCGGAGGACACCTGGCAGACCGGCGTCAACGACCTGGCTCCGGAATGGCTCTCCGTGCCCGGTACCTGGGACGAACTCGATCGCACCATCTGGCCGGAGGCGTTCGGGCGCGCCGACACGGGTGAACTGACCGTGTCCGGAATCAGTGCGACGTCGTTGGCCGAGACCTACGGAACCCCGCTCTACGTGCTCTCCGAGGACACCTTCCGGGAACGCGCCCGCCGCTTCCGTGAGGCCTTCGAGGACGCGTTCTCCGGGATCGGCGCGGAGGTCTCCGTGTACTTCGCGGGCAAGTCCTTCCTGACCCCGGAGGTCGCCCGCTGGGTGCGTGAAGAAGGCCTGTGCCTGGACACGGCCTCGGGCGGGGAAATGGCCTGCGGCCTGCGCGGCGGCATGGACCCCGCGCGCATGGCATTGCACGGCAACAACAAGTCGGCGGCCGAGATCACTCGCGCGTTGGACGCCGGGATCGGGCGGATCGTCGTCGACTCCCTCCCGGAGATCGAACTTGTGGGCCGACTGGCCCGCGCCCTGGGGGTCACGGCCGCCGTGATGCTCAGGGTCACCCCGGGGATCCACGCGGAGACCCACGAGTTCATCGCCACGGCACACGAGGACCAGAAGTTCGGGCTGTCCTTGGCCGCCGCCGAAACCCCGGAGGACACCTCCGGGGTGGGCGCGACCGCCGACGGGGCCGAACCGTCTCCGGCAATGCGCGCGGTGAGCGCCTGCGTGGCCCACCCCAACATCGACCTCCAGGGGATCCACTGCCACATCGGGTCCCAGATCTTCTCCCCAGACGGCTTCGCGCAGGCGGCCGAGCGCGTCCTGACCTTCATGGCCGAGGTCAAGGACAGGTTCGGTGTCAGCCTGCCCCAGGTGGACCTGGGCGGCGGCTACGGCATCGCCTACACAGAGGCGGACACACCGCGTTCGGCCAAGGACGTGGCCCAGGCCCTGGCCGCATCCGTCGGCGAGACCTGCCGGCGCCTGGACCTGCCGGTCCCACACTTCTCGGTCGAACCCGGGCGTGCGATCGCCGGGCCTTCGGGGGTGACCCTCTACACCGTGGGAACGCTCAAGGGTGTGACCGTGGAACCCGGCCGTCAGCGCCGCTACGTCTCCGTGGACGGTGGCATGTCCGACAATCCCCGGCCCGTGCTCTACGGCGCCGACTACTCCGTCGTCGTCGCCGACGAACGGGCGGGCGAGAACCACTCGGAACCCGTGTTCTCCCGCGTGGTCGGCAAGCACTGCGAATCCGGGGACATCGTGGTCAACGCGACCTACCTCCCCGCCGACCTCGCCCCCGGCGACCTGTTGGCCGTGCCCGCGACCGGCGCGTACTGCTGGGCGTTGTCGAGCAACTACAACTGGTTGCCCCGCCCCACTGTGGTGGCCGTCCGCACCGTGGACGGCGTGCCGGAAGCCCGCGTCATCGTCCGCGGTGAAACGGAACAGGACCTGTTCGCCCGCATGAGCTGACCCGCTCGCCGCCGGAACCACCCGACGTCGATCCCTCGACCCACGCCCGCTGTGCCCCGCTAGACCTCTGGAGCCCCACGTGTCCCGACCGGATTCCGAAACCTCGCCCGCGCCCCACACCGCAGCATCGACGGCTGCCGTGCACCGGGCCGATCTACCCCTCGTCAGGGTGGCACTGCTGGGTGCCGGGAACGTGGGGGCCGAGGTTGCGCGGATTCTTCTCGAGGACTCCGAGGAACTCGGCGACCGGATCGGAGCCCGCCCGGAACTGATCGGAATCGCGGTTCGTGACGTGTCGGCACCGCGCACCGTGGACCTGCCCCAGGAACTCCTGACCACCGACGCGGAGGCCCTGATCGAGGCGGCGGACGTCGTCGTGGAGCTGACCGGCGGAATCGAACCGGCCCGCACCCGCATCCTGTCCGCACTGCGTGCGGGCAAGCCGGTGGTCTCCGGCAACAAGGCGCTGCTGGCCCAACACGGCCCCGAACTGCATGCTGCGGCCGCGGAGGCGGCGGGGACCAGCATCTCCTACGAAGCCGCAGTCGCCGGGGCCATCCCGATCGTGCGCCCGATGCTCGATTCGTTGTCCGGGGACAAGGTCAACCGCGTTCTGGGCATCATGAACGGGACCACCAACTACATCCTGGACCAGATGGACTCCACGGGTGCCGACTTCAACGACGCCCTGGCCGAGGCCCAACGCCTGGGCTACGCGGAGGCCGACCCAACCGCGGACATCGAAGGCCACGACGCCGCGGCCAAGGTGGCGATCCTGGGGTCCATCGCCTTCCACTCGTCCTACACGATCGATGACGTGTACTGCCGCGGGATCACCGGGGTCACGGCCGAGGACGTGGAGGCGGCACGGGACGCCGGTTACGTCATCAAGCTGCTCGGAGTGGCCGAGCGGGTTACCGCCGAGGCACACGACGACGGGTCCGGGGCGACTGCTGCGACACCGACCTCGACATCCGCGGGCGTGAACCTTCGCGTGGTCCCCACCATGATTCCCCGTCAGCATCCTCTGGCCGGTGTCCGCGGGGCGTTCAACGCCGTGTTCGTGGAGGCGGAGAACGCCGGGGAACTCATGTTCTACGGGCCCGGTGCCGGCGGGGCGCCCACCGCGTCGGCGGTCATGGGCGACCTTGTGGCCGCCCTGCGTCGCTCTGTGGCCGGTGGCCCCGCCGTCGCCCCGAGTTTCCACGCGGGACTGCCCGCGACCAACGTCGACGACGTGCGGACCAGCTTCTCCCTGACCCTGCTGTGCCCGGATCGCGCGGGAGTGCTGGCGGCGATCTCCACGGTCTTCGCACAGCACGGCGTGTCCATTTCGACCATGCAGCAGCGTGACCTCCCCGATGCCCCCGAGCGCCCGGGAGAGTGCCTGGCCGAACTGCGCATCGTGACCCACCGCGCGCGCAACGCGGACCTGGTGCGTACCGTGGAGACCATCCGTGAACTCGACGAGGTGTTGGACCTGCGGGGTCTGATCCGGGTCGAAAGCGCCGACTGACCGCACTCGTCACTGTTTCCAGTCCAGACCACTTTCACACCAAACTTCTTTCACTACCTCTTTCAGTCCAGCTCTTTCAGTCCAGGAGATGAACCCATGGCCCACCTGTGGCAAGGCGTGATCAACGAATACCGCGACCGCCTCCCGGTCACCGACTCGACCCCCGTCGTCACCATGGGGGAGGGCGGGACCCCGCTGATCCAGGCGCGGGCGCTGTCCGAGCTGACCGGCAACCAGGTGTGGGTCAAGTTCGAAGGCATGAACCCCACCGGTTCCTTCAAGGACCGCGGGATGACCATGGCGATCACGCGGGCCAAGGAGGAAGGCGCCAAGGCAGTGGTGTGCGCGTCCACGGGCAACACCTCCGCCTCGGCTGCGGCCTACGCCAAGCAGGCCGGGATGCGTTGCGCCGTCCTGGTCCCCGAAGGCAAGATCTCCATGGGCAAGATGGCCCAGGCTGTGGCCCACGGTGCCGACATCATCCAGATCGACGGCAACTTCGACAACTGCCTGGACGTCGCGCGCAAGCTCTCCGACTCCTACCCCGTGTTCCTGGTCAACTCCGTGAACCCCTACCGCATCGAAGGCCAGAAGACCGCGGCGTTCGAAGTCGTGGACGCCCTCGGGGACGCCCCGGACTACCACATCCTGCCCGTGGGCAACGCCGGGAACATCACCGGCTACTGGAAGGGCTACACGGAGTACTCCCGGCCTTACGTCAATGCGGTCGGCGAGGAACTGCCCGCCGTGGCCACCAAGACCCCCGTCATGTGGGGTTTCCAGGCGGCCGGAGCCGCACCGTTGGTCGCGGGGCACCCGATCGACCAGCCGGAGACGATCGCCACGGCCATCCGCATCGGCAACCCCGCCTCCTGGGACTCGGCCATCGGCGCCCGTGACGAATCCGGCGGCCTGATCGAATCCGTCACCGACGAACAGATCATCGAAGCACAGCGCTTCCTGTCCTCCCGCGACGGCGTGTTCGTGGAACCCGGGTCTGCCGCGGGCGTGGCCGGTCTGATCAAGAAGTATCGTGAGGGAGCCGCCCCCACCGGCGCCAAGATCGTGATCACCGTGACCGGTCACGGCCTCAAGGACCCGCAGTGGGCCGTCAAGGGTGCCGAACTCGAGGA
This sequence comes from Kocuria soli, assembly GCF_003797835.1. Classification (GTDB taxonomy): domain Bacteria; phylum Actinomycetota; class Actinomycetes; order Actinomycetales; family Micrococcaceae; genus Kocuria; species Kocuria soli. Next base: position 82,972 of record NZ_RKMF01000009.1, on the reverse strand, counting down.
CCCCACCGCGGCCGAACCCAAGCGCGTGGACTTCGACGTCGTCTCCGTGGCCGCCGCTCTCGGACTGGACTGAGGCCCGGCCGTGGGTGCAGCGATGGGGAAACCGAAGGACTGGCGCGAGGTCCTGACCGTCGGTGAGGCGATCACGGTCGACGTGCCCGCGTCCTCGGGCAACGTGGGGCCAGGATTCGACAGCCTGGGCCTAGCCCTCGGGCACTACGACACGGTGGAAATCGCCGTGCAGGAGTCCGGGCTCGCGTTCGAACTGCACGGGGAGGGCTCGGAATCCGTCCCACGGACCGAGGAGCACCTGCTGGTCCGCTCCGTGCGAGCGGCGTGGACCGCTGCGGGCCTGGTCGACCAGCCCGGGCTGGCCGTCGTGGCGCGCAACCGGATCCCGCACGGCCGGGGCATGGGGTCCTCCGCCTCCTGTGCGGTGGCGGGCGTTGTTGCGGCCAATGCCCTCCTGGCGCCGTCCGCGCGACTCGACGACGCAGCGATCCTGCAAGTTTGCGCCGGGATGGAGGGGCATCCGGACAACGTGGCCCCGTCCCTCTACGGGGGCCTCACGATTTCCTGGGGGGAGCCCGGTTCCTGGCACAGTGCGCCCGTCGCCGTCCATGACGACGTCGTCCCCGTGGTGGCCATCCCGAACTACGAGGTTTCGACCGCCCTGGCCCGTTCCTTGCTGCCCGCCCAGGTGGATCACCGCAGCGCCGCAGCGAACGCCGGACGGGCTGCGCTGCTGGTCGAGGCGATGACCCGTCGACCGGACCTGCTGCTGCCCGCAACGGCCGATGCCCTGCACCAGCGGTTCCGTGCACCGGCCATGCCGCCCAGCGCAGCACTGGTCGCCACCCTGCGTGAGCAGGGCCATGCGGCCTTGATCTCCGGAGCCGGCCCCACGGTCCTGACCCTGGCGCCCTCCGCAGAGGACGCCGCCGAGGTCGAAGCGGCCATCGCCGAATTCGTCGCGCACCCCGACGCGGAGAGGGAACACGTCACGTGGCGTGTTCTCAGGCTGACCGTGCCCGCGCATGGTGCTAGGGTGGTCACGCACCCACAGTAGTAATTCTCCGGGTGCGTCCAATGTTCACCGGCCGACAGGGCTCGGGCTCGATGACTTCGAGTTGTCCACCGGAGAACATGTCTTGGATTCGATGGTGTTTTGACCACGGGCGCTTCGGCGGTTTCCCAGAAACGGCTGAGCCGAACGGTTCACCCACATCCGCTGGGTGAACACCCGGTCGAATCAGCTCCTCCGCCACGACCACCGCCTTTCGGTGGGATTCGGTGTGCCTGACCGGTGCATCGGATCTGGGTGGACCGAGCGCCGTCGATCCGGTCGCACCCGTCTGAGAGTGTGCGGCCCGGCCCGCTTGTCAGCGGCCCGAACCACCAGTAACGGCCACCGGCGTCTGAGTGCCGGGGCTCCCATCGAGGGAAAAGGAAACCTTCGTGACCGAAACCACCGACCTGAATGCAGGTACGGAACAGGCCACCTCTGAGGCCAAGAGCACCGGGCTGTCCGGGCTCAAGCTTGCCCAGTTGCAGGCCCTTGCGGGCCAGCTCGGCATCACGGGTGCGCGCCGCATGCGGAAGTCCCTGCTCGTGGACGCCATCGAGGCCCACCAGCGTGGCGGCAGCGTGGCCGACCGTGACCGCAAGGTCACCGAGCAGATCGAACAGACCGCGCAGCGGGCTTCCGCCAAGGCCGGCGTGACCCAGCCCCAGGACACCGCAGCAGGCTCCGAGGGCAACGACGACGCGTCGAGCTCCGAGGCCCCCGCAGTGGCCGCCCGGACCGGTCGCGGACGCAGCCGCCGTGCATCATCGTCGGCAGGCTCCAACGGGTCGCAGTCCAACGGGTCGCAGTCGAACACTTCCGACTCCGCTTCCACGGACTCCACCTCCAATGACTCCTCCGCGGCCGATTCCGCGGATGCCGCCGGCTCCGGCGAGTCCTCGCGTGAGGAATCCGGTGCCAAGGACGGGGAGTCCGGCAACGGCCGTGAGCGCCCGTCGCGTTCGCAACGCCGCAACCGCCAGGGCCGCAACCAGGACGGACAGGGCGAGTCCAACGGCACCGCCGACGGCGCAGAGGGTTCGCAGCAGGACGACGGCGAGGGCCGCTCGGAGGATGCCAACCGCGGTGACTCCGGCAACCGCCGTAACCGCCAGGGTCGCAACCAAGACGGTCGCAACCAGGACGGCCAGAAGAACAACCGCAACAACGACCGGAACAACGATCGCAACGGCGACCGTGACGATTCGGACCGCAACGACCAGGGCGGCAAGAACGACCAGGGCGGCAAGAAAAAGGAAGGTCAGCAGGGCGGCAAGAACAAGCAGGGCCAGCAGGGCGGCAACAACAACGGTCCGGACGACGACGGCGGATCGCGCCGCAACCGTCGTAACCGGAATCGCAACGACCGCAATGACCGTCGCAACCGTCGCAACCGCAACCAGGGCCCCGAGGTGGACGACACCGAGCCCACCGAGGACGACGTCCTGCTGCCGGTCGCGGGCATCCTGGACGTGCTGGACAACTACGCGTTCGTCCGCACCTCCGGCTACCTCCCCGGGCCCAACGACGTCTACGTCTCCTTGGCCCAGGTCAAGAAGAACAACCTGCGCAAGGGCGACGCCGTCGTGGGTGCCATTCGTGCCCCGCGCGACGGTGAGGACAACAACCGCAACCAGCGGCAGAAGTTCAACGCCCTGGTGCAGCTGACCAGCGTCAACGGCAAGAAGCCGGAGGAACTCACCGACCGCGTGGACTTCTCCAAGCTGGTGCCGTTGTACCCGCAGGAGCGGCTGCGCCTGGAGAACGAGCCCAAGAAGATCGGCCCGCGCGTGGTCGACCTGGTGGCTCCGATCGGTAAGGGCCAGCGCGGTCTGATCGTCTCCCCGCCCAAGGCGGGCAAGACCCTCATGCTGCAGTCGATCGCCAACGCGATCACCACGAACAACCCCGAAGTCCACCTGATGATGGTCCTCGTCGACGAACGTCCCGAGGAAGTCACAGACATGCAGCGCACGGTCAAGGGTGAGGTCATCGCCTCGACCTTCGACCGTCCCGCCGACGACCACACCACGGTGGCCGAACTGGCCATCGAGCGCGCCAAGCGCCTGGTGGAGCTCGGCATGGACGTTGTGGTCCTGCTGGACTCGATGACCCGCCTGGGTCGCGCCTACAACCTGGCCGCCCCGGCCTCCGGGCGCATCCTCTCCGGTGGTGTGGACTCCGCCGCGCTGTACCCGCCCAAGCGGTTCTTCGGCGCAGCCCGCAACATCGAAGGCGGCGGTTCCCTGACCATCCTGGCCACCGCCCTGGTGGAGACCGGTTCCAAGATGGACGAGGTCATCTTCGAGGAGTTCAAGGGCACCGGCAACATGGAGCTGCGCCTGTCCCGCCAGCTGGCGGACAAGCGGATCTTCCCGGCCGTGGACGTCAACTCCTCGGGCACCCGCCGCGAGGAGAACCTCATGTCCGGCGACGAGCTCAAGATCATGTGGAAGCTGCGTCGTGTGCTCTCGAGCCTGGACCAGCAGCAGGCCCTGGAACTGCTCACCAACCGGCTGCGGGACACCCAGTCCAACGCCGAGTTCCTGATGCAGGTCCAGAAGACCACGCTCAACGTGAAGGCCGACGACGACCGCTAGCCGACGCATTCCGGCCCCGGGGCTGCCCGCCCGTCGTACCCAGCGCCACCGGCGCACGGTCGACGACGGCGCAACCCCGGGGCCGTCGTCGTCGGTGCGAAACACACCGCGACCCGACCCGGGTGACCAACCCATTTTTCCGACCCAGTTTCCGACCCGTTGAAAGGAAGCCGCCCGCGTGGCCGATCCCATCCAGGCGCTGCTCGACGAGCACGCCGAACTCCAGGTGCGCCTCGCCGACCCCGCGGTGCACGCCGATCCTCTCCTGGCCAAGCGGCTCAACCGCCGGTACTCGGAGCTGGACAAGGTGGTTTCCGCCCACGGTGACCTCACCCGGCTGCGGGAGGACCGGGACGCCGCGCAGGAACTGGCGGGGGAGGACCCCGAGTTCGCCCGTGAGGCCGAGGCTTTGGAACCCCGGATCGAACAGGCCCAGGAGAAGCTGCGACTGCTGTTGGTCCCCAGGGACCCCGACGACGCCCGGGACGCGATCCTGGAGATCAAGGCGGGCGAAGGCGGAGCCGAATCGGCCCTGTTCGCCGGTGACCTGCTGCGCATGTACCTGCGCTACGCCGAGTCCAAGGGCTGGCGGACCGAGATGCTGGGGGAAACCCCGGCCGAACTCGGCGGGTACAAGGACGTCCAGTTCGCGGTCAAGGGCCGTTCGGACGACCCCGCCGAAGGGGTGTGGGCGCACCTGAAGTACGAAGGCGGCGTGCACCGGGTGCAGCGGGTTCCCGCGACCGAGTCCCAGGGCAGGATCCACACCTCTGCTGCGGGCGTGCTGGCCTTCGCGGAGGTCGAGGCCCCGGAGGAGATCGAGATCCAGCAGAACGATCTCAAGATCGACGTCTACCGGTCCTCCGGGCCCGGTGGGCAGTCCGTGAACACCACCGACTCCGCGGTGCGCATCACCCACCTTCCGACGGGCATCGTGGTGGCCATGCAGAACGAGAAGTCTCAGCTGCAGAACAAGGAAGCCGCCATGCGTGTGCTCCGTGCGCGGTTGCTGGCGCACCAACAGGAGCAGCAGCAGGCGGAGGCCTCCGCGGCCCGGCGTTCCCAGCTCCGGACAGTGGACCGTTCCGAGCGCATCCGCACCTACAACTTCCCGGAGAACCGCATCGCGGACCATCGCACGGGTTACAAGGCCTACAACCTGGACCAGGTCCTGGACGGGGACCTGGGTCCGGTGATCGCGTCCGCGATAGAGATGGACGAACAGGACCGTCTGGCTGCCATCGGTCAGCAGGACTGAGGAGCGGACGCCATGACGACCTCCCTTGCGCAGGCGTTGCGGTGGGCGACCACCGAACTCGATGCCGCGGGCCTGGCCTCCGCGGAAGCTGACGCCGTGCTGATCGCCGCCCACCTGCTCGGCCTGGACCGGGGGGAGGTGCAGGCCAAGGCCATCATCGGGGCACCCGTGCCGCAGGGCTTCGAGGACCTTGTCCGACAGCGCGCCCGGCGGATCCCGCTGCAGCACCTCACGGGCACGGCCCCGTTCCGGCGGATCGAGCTGGCTGTCGGGCCCGGAGTTTTCGTGCCGCGTCCGGAGACGGAACTGCTCGTTGAACTGGCGGTCCAACGGCTGCGCACCGATCAGGGCGAAGGCGTGACCCGCCCCGTCGTCGTCGACCTGTGCACCGGATCCGGGGCCATTGCGGCGGCCCTGGCTGACGAGGTCCCGCACGCCAAGGTGCACGCGATCGAACTCTCCGAGCAGGCCCACGCCTGGGCGCTCCGCAACCTGGAAGGCCGCCGCGTGGACCTCCGCCTGGGGGATGCCACGGTGGTTCCCGAGGACCTCCGAGGCCGGGTCCACGTGGTGGTCTCCAATCCGCCCTACGTCCCGGACCGCGAGCCGCCCACGGACCCGGAGGTGGCCGAACACGATCCCGCCCTGGCCCTGTGGGGTGGCGGCGAGGACGGGATGCGGGTCCCGGACGCGGTGATCGCCGCCGCGGCCGGGCTGTTGGTGCCCGGTGGGTGGTGCGTCGTCGAACATGCCGAATCCCAGCGCCAGGCGATCGCGGCCGCCTTCCACCGGCACGGGTTCGTGGACGTCGAATGCCACAACGACCTCACCGGACGCCCCCGTGCCACGAGCGCGCTCCTCCCCGCCCTGAATCATCCGCAACAGCAGGAAGTGCAACAATGACCGGCGTGAATGAGACAGCCCAGGAGAGCTCACCGCAAGGAGCGACCGACTCGGAGCAAGCGCCAGAGACCGCGACGACGTACGACGTCCGCGATGCCAAACAGCGCCGGGTCGCGATCAAACACGCCCAGCAGGCCCTGGCGGCCGACGAGTGCGTGGTCATGCCCACGGACACGGTGTACGGGATCGCGGCCAACGCGTTCTCCGCCACCGGGGTGCAACGGCTCCTGGAGACCAAGGGCCGCAACCGCAACATGCCCCCGCCGGTGCTCATCGCCCACGCGGGTGTTCTGGACGGGCTGGCCGACCAGGTGTCGGAGGAGGCCCGGGCCCTGGCCGAGGCCTTCTGGCCCGGCGGCCTGACCTTGATCTGCCACGCCCAGCCCTCCCTGCAGTGGGACCTGGGTGAGACCAGCGGCACCGTGGCCCTGCGCGTCCCGGACGACGAGGTCGCCACCGAACTGCTCGGTCAAACCGGCCCCCTGGCCGTCTCCTCGGCCAATCGCACGGGGCTCCCCGCGGCGGGTTCCGCCGAGGAGGCCCGCGGAATGCTGGGCGACAAGGTTCAGGTCTACCTGGACGCCGGACACCGCGGGACCGTGGCCGAGGGCCTGCATCCGGTGGCCTCGACCATCGTCGACTGCACGGGGTCCACCCCGGTGGTCGTGCGAGACGGGGCGGTCTCACTGACGCAGCTGCGCTCGGTCGTCCCCTCGGTCATCGGCGTCGACGGGCAGGCCCCGGCGGATTCCGCCCCGGAGGATTCAGGCGACCGGGACACCGACGACGCCGCGGGCACGGGTGCGAGTGAAGCCGGCGAAACCTCGGCCGAGGACGTGCCGGAGGGGGACACTCTCGTCCATCCCCGGCCGGAGCCGGTCGAAGCCGAGGAGGACAAGACCTCCGCGAACGCGCTCCCCGAAGACACGACGCCGGAGGACGCGCCGTCGGGACACGAGACTCCGGCTGAACCCACGGAAAGGCAAGAGGCGCACTCGACGCGCCCCGCCCCGTCCTCGCCGGCTCGCGACGCCGCAGCGGCGCTCGTCGCCGGTGCGGGGCAGGCCGTGGGCGCTCGGAGCGGGGAGGGATTGCCGGATCAGGACCGGACGCGCCCCCGCCCGGCGCAGGCCAAGGACGGCGTGGTGCAGCCCCTGGACCGGGCCACCGCGGCCGCGATCGTCGCCAGCGGGGTCACGGACGAACACCCCGGTCCGGAAGGCACCGACCAGGCCCGCTCCTGAGCCATGAGCCCTGAGCCCTGGGTCGTGGATCCAGGCCTCAGGCCCGGTCCAGGTGCACGGAGCGCAGGAGCTCGGAGATCCTGGGGGTCGGGAGCAGACCCTGTTCCTGGCCCCACCCGGGGACCTGGTTCTGCCCGAACCAGGTGACCTCGATCCGTCGAACGGCCCCGTGCCACCGGTTCTGGGCCAGCCCCGAGAGGACGTAACCGGTGGCCACGGCCGCGCAACACAGGACCGTGGGCAGCTTGATCGGGTTGCGACGTCCGGCGTCACGCAGGATGGACGACGTCGTCGCCCCCTCCCACGGGAGCAGCACGATCTGCGGGACCTCGCCGCGGTGCGAACCGACGGTGACCGTGAACTCGGCCAACGCGTCGACCGAGGTCACCGGGGTGTGCGCGGTGCCGTCACCGGCCACCGAACACAGGGGGGAGGACGCGAACGCCGCGAGCCGCTTGGTCGTGGCGCGGCCGCGACCCTGGACCGAGGTCGCCCGCAGGATCACGAGTTCCGGGTGCGTCGGGCGGTCCTCGCGGGCGGCCAGGCGCTGCAGCGCTGACTCACCCAAGGCCTTGGAATAGGAGTACGGGGAGAACGGCGTGGTGCGGGAGGTCTCGTCCAGGAAGTGCGTCTTGCCCTGCACGGCCGCGGAGCTGATGTGCACCACGCGCTTGACACCGGTGCGTTCCGCCGCGGCCAGAATCAGGACGGGCAGCATCGCGTTGGCGCCCACCAGAGCATCCTGGTCCTTGCCGTCCGGTGCCGCGATACCCGCGGCGTTGACCACGATGTCCGCCCCGGCAAAGGAATCCGCCAGGTAGTCGATGACGGACTCCAGGTCACGGGCGCGGCCCAGCAGATGGTGGACCGTGCGGGCTCCGCTCGAGAGCCGGGGGGCCGAAACGGCCTGAACGGTGTGGCCGTCCGCACGCAGTCGTTGCGTCACCGCGGAGCCGACGAACCCCGTTGCTCCCACCACGCGCCATGCTCTGGACGTCACAGACGTTCTCCTCTCGATCGAGTCGGGCCCTTGGCTGTACCCGTCGCCATATCGTACAGAGAACAACCTGGCACGAGCCTCAGGAAGCGGCTCATGACCGGGTGCTAATCTCGGCTGGTCCGGTCCTCCGGGGCGCTCCGGCCTCGGCGGCTCCCCGCTCGAACCGGAGGGGACAACGGATGCGGAGACCGACGAAGAGAGCTAGGTGGTTGGGGCGTGGTCGTGAGGCCGGCACCGCGTGTGGTCGCGGTCGTGGTGAGTTTCAACAGGCGCGAGCTGTTGGAGTCCACGCTGCGGGGAATCATGGGGGCCAACCTGGTTCCGGACGTGACCGTGGTGGTGGACAACGCGTCCACGGACGATTCCGTGGAGTTCATCCGGAGTTTCAGCGCCGATCATCAGGCCTCGGGCGCGCCGGGTGAGATCGAACTCATCACGCTGACCGGGAACCTGGGAGGTGCCGGTGGTTTCACGGTCGGCATCGACCGGGCAGCCAACGGCTTGCAGGCCGACCTGGTCTGGGTCATGGACGACGACACGGAACCCCTGCGCGAAACCCTCGAAGAAGCCGTCCGCGCCTGGCGGAACTACGACGCCGACGGCGCACGGCGCCCCGTGTTCGTGGCCAGCCAGGTGCTGTGGACCGACGGGAGCGAGCACCCGATGAACTCGATGATCGAGCGGATCGGCGCGGGCCGCGACCGAAAGGCACGCGCGGCAGCCGTGGGCGGTCGCAGCATCCGTTCGGGCTCCTTCGTCTCCCTGCTCATGGACGGCGACGCCGTACGCGCCGCCGGTCTGCCCGTGGCCGACTACTTCATCTGGAACGACGACTTCGAGTTCTCCACCCGGCTGGCCCGGTGGGAGGACGCCATCCAGGTCCCGGCCTCCAAGGTCATGCACCACACCAAGCAGCCGGGCAACACGGACGCCGACCCCGGCCAGCGTTTTTACAACGACGTGCGCAACAAGCTGTGGGTCTTCACGCGCTCGCGGTCGCTGGCGCCGTGGGAGAAGGTGCTCTACGGCGGGGCCACGGCGCGGTTGTGGGTGCGCACGCTGCGTGGCTCGGCGGACCGCCGCGCCGTTGTCGAGCGGTTCGGGCGCGGTGTGCGTGACGCCCTGAAGGCACCGCGGAGCAACCAGGACGTCCTGCGAGGCGTCTGGGAACTGCACGAACAGGGCACGGGCGCCACGGCGCAGGACCCCTCGACCGACGCGCAGGGCCGCCCCGAGTTCTCCCTGTTGATGCCCGTCTACGGGGGAGACACCCCCGAACGCTTCCACCGCGCACTGGTCTCGTCGACGCTTGAACAGGCCGTGGCGCCGTCGGAGGTCGTGATCGTGCGCGACGGCCCCGTCGCACCCGAACTGCAGCGGGAGATCGACGCCCTCACGGAGCGTCTGCGCGCGGCCACACCGCCGATCGCCGTCGTCCGGGAGGACCTGGAGGTCAACGCGGGGCTGACCAACGCCCTGCGACGGGGCCTGGAGCTGTGCTCCCATGACGTCGTGGCCCGGGCGGACGCCGACGACGTCTCCTACCCCGACCGCTTCGCCCGTCAGCTGCCCCTGATCCAGGACGGAGCCGACGTCGTGGGTGCCGGGATGGACGAGATCGGCGACGACGAGACGCAGCCGCTGGCCCACCGGGAGGCGCCCGTGGGTGCAGCGAACATCCGGCGGGTGTCCAAGCTCCGCAACCCCGTCTCCCACCCGACGGTCGTGTTCCGGCGGCCCGCCGTGGAGGCCGTGGGCGGGTACGAGTACGTTCCCCTAGCCGAGGACTACTGGCTGTGGGTCCGCATGCTGCGCGCGGGAGCCGACATCCGCAACATCGCCGACCCGTTGGTCGGCTACCGGGTGTCGGGTGGCGCCTATCAGCGCCGCGGTGGACTACGCGTTTTCCGTGCGGAGATCGAGTTGCAGAGCCGCCTTCACGGAATCGGGCACCTGAGTTTCCTAGAATGGGGCAGAAACGTCGCCGTGCGGGGCGGGTACCGATTCGTGCCCCGTGTTCTTCGGGAACGTGCCTACCGGAACATGGTGGGCGGTTACCCCAACACTCGGTAGGTCCACCTCGATCGTGGACGTGACCGACGCCGACCCACGTGGCCGGTCGCCGAGTGCCCACGACGCGCGGCTGACAACGAACGCACAGGGCGACGGTCGACCCCTCGGACCGGCCCCGCCCACGGAAGGACCCCCACATGCAGAGCCCGGACGACAGCGGGACCCCAGGTCCTGGAACGGACGGGCCGACGAATGCGTCGGCGTCCGGTGTTCGGCAGAACACCCGACCGACGGCGCGCCGGGCGCAGGGAGGGTCCGAGGCGGAACGCCCCACCGCCTGGCTGTGGATCCAGATGATCCTGGACTCCATGGCCTGGGTGGCGGCCATGGGCGTCGCGCTGGTCCTGCGCTACGAGCTCAGCGTCCAGTTCATCAACGTTCCGAGCCTGTTGATCGTGTGCCTCGTGGCCGTCGGTGCGCAGTTGGCGATCGGGTACTCCTTCGCGCTGTACCGCGGGCGCTATTCCTACGGCAGCTTCGACGAGGGCAAGCTGCTCATCGTCGTCACCCTGATCGTGACCGGGCTGCTGCAGATCGTCCTCCTGGTGGCGGGCAACGCGATCGGGATTCCACGGTCCGTGGCCATGATCGCCTTCCCCTTCGCGGCCTTGTTCATGGCGGCCTTCCGCTACCTCAAGCGCATGTACCAGGAATCGACGTCGAAACCCCAGGGCAACGCGCAGCACGTGGTGGTCTACGGTGCCGGGCAGTCCGGGACGTTCATCGTCCAGCGCATGATGCAGGACCCGGATTCGGAGTACCTGCCGGTGGCCCTCCTGGACGACGACCCGGCCAAGAAACACCTCCGTGTCTCCTCCGTGCCTGTTCTGGGCACCATCGCCGATGCCCCCGACGTCTTGGCGCAGACCCGTTCCAGCATTCTCCTGGTGGCGCAGTCCAACGCCTCCTCCAAGCTCATGCAGCGGGTGTCCGACATCGTGGCCGGGACCAACACGCGCGTGATGACGGTTCCGCCGGTCCGGGACATGCTCACCGGCTCGGGGACCAGCGTGGACATCCGCGACATCAGCCTCGAGGACCTGATCGGGCGCACCCCCGTGGACATCGACGTCGCGGGGATCGCCGACTACATCTCGGGCAAGCGCGTCCTGGTGACGGGTGCCGGTGGATCCATCGGGTCCGAACTGTGCCGCCAGTTGCTGGCCTTCGATCCCGGTGAACTCATGATGCTGGACCGGGACGAGACGAACCTGCAGGCCACGCAGATCTCCATCACCGGCCGCGGTCTGTTGGACGGGCAGGACACGGTGCTCGCCGACATCCGCGACGGGGAGAACCTTGCCCGGATCTTCGAACGCCGCCGCCCCGAGGTCGTTTTCCACGCCGCCGCCCTGAAGCACGTGTCACTGCTCGAGACCTACCCGGACGAGGCCTGGAAGACCAATGTCCTGGGCACGCTCAACGTTCTCGAGGCCGCCCGAGCGGCCGACGTCGAGGTCTTCGTGAACGTCTCCACGGACAAAGCCGCGAACCCGACCACCACGCTGGGCCACTCCAAGCGGGTGGCAGAGAAACTGACCGCGTGGATGGCCCAGCAGACGGGGAAACGCTACACCTCCGTGCGCTTCGGCAACGTGTTCGGCTCCCGTGGTTCGATGCTGCCCCTGTTCACCGAGCAGATCCGCCAGGGCGGGCCGATCACCGTCACGGACGAGAACGCCACGCGCTACTTCATGACCATCCCGGAGGCCTGCCAGCTGGTGGTCCAGGCCGGGGCGATCGGAAGCGGCGGAGAGGTGCTGATCCTGGACATGGGGGAGCCCGTGCGGATTCTCGACGTCGCCAAACGGCTCCGTTCGCTCTCCGGCCAGGAGGGGATCGAGATCGTGATCACCGGCCTGCGCCCGGGGGAGAAGCTGCATGAGGAACTCATCGGTCTGGGGGAAACCGACCGCCGTCCCTTCCACCCCAAGATTTCCCACGCCCAGGCCGACGCCCTGGCCCCGATCAATTTGGACCGACACATCTGGAAGGTCCGCGGTGGTATGGCCACCACGGGCACCATCCCGGTGGTCCGGACCTCCACGCAGCCCGCGCTGACCAAGTTCCACGGTGCGCGCAAGTCCGGCGTGCAGGCTGAAAGCGTGCAAGCCGAAGAGGACGGGACCGAGCCGTCGCCGTCGGGGAGGGCGTCATGATCGGCATGCCGAGCGTTCTCTCCGTCAACCCGGGTGCCACGCCCACTCCGGAGGAGCTGCGTCATCTCCTGATGCTGGTGGCGACCTTCGGAGTGGCGGCCTTCGTCCTCAGCGTGCTCCTTCCGTTCCTCGTCAAACCGCTGCTGACGCGGTGGGGCGTGGTGGACATCCCCAATGAACGCTCCTCCCACACGCGCACGGTCATCCGTGGCATGGGCCTGGCGGTCGCGATCGCCGTCGTGGTCGTGCAGCTGGCCGGGGTTCTCACCGGAACCGTGGCCACGGACCGTTCGATCGCGTTGACGGTCCTGGCCGGGACGGCAGCCTGTGCGGCGCTGGGCTGGACGGAGGACTTCAAGGGAGTTTCCGTCCGAGTGCGTCTCCTGGCGCAGGTCCTGATCGGCGGTGGCTGTGCAGCCGTCCTGGTGTGGGCCATCGGCACCACGCCGCTGTGGTGGATCGTGTGCACCGTCGCCGTGGTGGTCTACGTCAACGTCGCCAATTTCATGGACGGGGTCAACGGCATCTCTGGGCTGCACGGCGTCGTGGTCGGACTCCTGTACGCCTGGGCCGGGGCCTGCAACGACCTCCCGTGGATGATGGTCGCCGCCTTGGTGGTCGCGGGGGCCTTCGCCGGCTTCCTGCCCTGGAATCTCACCCGCGGTGCAGTGTTCCTGGGGGACGTGGGCTCCTACCTGTTGGGTGGGGCGATCATCCTGATTGCCGTCGCTGCCTTCCTCGCCGGCGTCTACGTCGAATACCTGCTGCCCCCGCTCTCCGTGTACCTGGCCGACACCTCCTGGACCCTGCTCCGCCGCATCCGCGCGGGGGAGCCCTGGTGGCGGCCGCACCGTCAACACACCTACCAGCGGTTGACCGACGTGGGCTTCTCACACGTCGCCTCCTCCCTGGTCGTGGCGGGCACCACGGTCCTGGTCTCCCTGATCACGCTCGCGGGACTCCGGCTCAGCGGGGTGGCCCTCGTCGCCGCGGGGACCGTCGTGGTTCTTCTGTTGGTCCTCTACCTCGCGCTGCCGTCGCTGATCGGTCGCCGGTCCGAACACCGTCGGGAAGCTGGTACCGAGCAGGAGGCGGCTCGGCCGTGAGCATTGGATTCAGGAACCGCCCCGGGGCCACCGTGGCCGGTAACGTCTGGTCGCGGATGTTGCGGATCTCCGTGACCGTGGGCGCGATCATTGCTGCGGGTTGCGTCGCACCGGCAGCACTCATGGCCGGGGCGGCCGGAGCCGGCAGCGCGGGCTTGGGCACGGTGATCGTCGCCGTCGTCTTCACGATCTCACTTGCAGGGCTGTGGTGGTCCGCTCGATACCCCGCCCCCGTCGCCGCTCTGGTCATGCTCGTGCTCTACGCCGCTCTGGTGGCCGCCGGGACCATGATTCTGTTCAGCGCACCGAAGCCCGACTGGGTGCTCCCACCCTGGATGGGGGCGGCGGTCATCGGACAGGTCGTGGCCTGGCTCGGCGGGTCCGCCCTGGCCCTGCGCCGTAGTCGGCTTCCCGTGTTCGACGTCGACACCCGTCCGCGGCCCACCGAGGAGGCCGCATGACATCCCCCAACCAGCCTGCGGGGCAGCCCATGGAGGGCTCCGACAAGGAACCCGGCACCGCCTCGGGGCCTGCATCGACCGGCCCCTCCGGTGACCCTGCAGGAGCGGACTCGCGGGTCCCGACGACGCCTGGCACGAGCGACCGTCGTGGCTCCCGATTGAGCACCGTCGGCGAACTCGTGGAGGCCGGAGGAAACCGCGGCGCGCTGGGCATCCTGGCCTACCTTGTGATTGGGACCGCGTTTTGGAGTCTGGTAGGGTTTCTGCTGGATTACCTGGTGGGGACGCAGTGGCTTGTCCTGCTCGGGGCAGGTCTCGGTCTAGCCGCCGGGGTCACACTTGCCTACCTCCACCTGCAAGCCGGACTGGGAGCCAATGACGGTTCAGCAGCCGGTGATGACGCCCGGAACCGCACCGCAGATTCGCACCACCGTGACCACGGCCAGGGCCCTGCGGGTGGAAGCAGAAAGGACCGCCATTGATCGTCGCCCCAGTTCTTGAGGGACAAGGCTTCCAGGCTCCCAGCGTTTCGGACATGCACCTCCCGCCGTTCTTCGAGATCGGCTCCTTCGAATTCGGCAAGCACACCGTGCTGATCCTGCTCTCGGTCGCCCTCATCGCGGGCTTCTTCCTCTGGGCGATCCGCAAGCAGGCACTCGTGCCGTCCAAGGGCCAGTACCTGGGCGAGATCGGCTACGGGTTCGTTCGCAACTCCCTGGGCCGCGACATCATCGGCGAGAAGGAATTCCGCCCCTGGATCCCGCTGCTGTTCACCTTCTTCTTCTTCATCCTGGTGAACAACCTGTTCGGCTCCATCCCGGTCTTGCAGCTCCCGACCTTCTCACACCCGGGCTCGGCCTACGTCCTGGCCGGCGTCGCCTACGTCGCCTGGGTCTTCATCGGCATCAAGCGGCACGGCTTCGCCCACTTCATGGGCAAGATGACCATGCCGCCGGACGTGCCCAAGGTGCTCTACGTCTTCCTGATCCCGATCGAGTTCATCTCGAACCTGATCATCCGTCCCGTTACGCACGCACTGCGTGTGTTCGCCACCATGTTCGCCGGCCACATGGCCATCATGGTCGCAGCGGGTCTTCTCGGTTACCTGGTCAGCGAGGTCGGGGGTCTGGGGATTCTCGGTGGAGCGGGGGCACTGTTCCTGGGCATCTTCATCTTCTTCCTCGAAATCCTGATCCAGGTCCTGCAGGCCTACATCTTCACCCTGCTGTTCGCCGTCTACGTCGACGGTGCCCTGCAGGAAGGCCACTGACCCCAAGATTTGGCTCGGCTGCGGCCGGGTCGACCAACGGAGCACTCTCCGACACGTCAACCGCCATTCGTGGCACACGGCCCGCACCCGGGCAGTACGAAAGGAAACACCAAGAATGGACATCACCGGTTCCCTCTCCGTCATCGGTTTCGGTCTCGCAGCCATCGGCGGTGGCATCGGCGTCGGTCTGATCTTCGCCGCCTACATGCAGGCAGTGTCCCGTCAGCCCGAGACCCAGCGCATCATCCAGCCGATGCTCTTCATGGGCTTCGCCGTGGTTGAGGCCCTGGCCATCCTGGGCTTCGTGCTGGCACTGATCTTCTGATTCTTCCTCCGGGAAGGTTCAGGAAGTTCAGCCCAAGAGAACAGGAAATTCGTCCATGACCACACACATCATGGCGGCCAGCGAGAATCCGCTGATCCCGAACGGTTGGGAGATGCTGATCACCGCGATCGGCTTCTCCATCCTGCTGTTCGTTGCTGTCAAGTGGATCGTGCCCATGTTCGAGCGGACCTACGCCGAGCGCACGGACGCGATCGAGGGCGGCCTGGCCAAGGCCGAGGCAGCCCAGGCCGAGGCCGACAGGGCCCGCGACGAGTACAACCAGCAGTTGGAGTCCGCTCGCCTCGAGGCCCAGAAGATCCGTGAGGAAGCTCGCGCCGAAGGCGAGAAGATCCTGGCAGACTTCAAGGACCGCGCCAACGTGGAATCCGCGCGCATCACCGAGAACGCTCACACGGCCATCGCCGCCGAGCGTTCCGCCGCCGTGGCCTCCCTGCGCAACGAGGTCGGTTCGCTGGCCATCCAGCTGTCCTCCAAGGTCGTGGGGGAGTCCCTGTCCGACGACGAGCGTTCGCGCCGCGTCGTCGACCGGTTCCTCGCCGACCTTGAGCAGAACCCGACCGATGCGGGTGCTCAGCGGTGACGGGGGCAGGATCCGACGGAAACCGTCTCGACCTGTCACGGGTGCTCGAGCGCTGGACCGGTGCGGCCCAGCCCGCATTGGCACGTGATGTCTTCGGGATCGCCGCCGTGCTCGACGAGCAGGGCAGCCTCCGCCGGGCCCTGACCGACCCTGCCCACTCCGACGACCAGCGCGTGGCCCTGGCCTGGCGGGTCTTCGAGGGCCGTACCTCGCGGGAAGCCTGCGAGGTACTGGACGCTCTGGTGCGTCAGCGCTGGAGCGGGGACCGCGGTCTGGCTGACGGGCTCGAAGCAGCGGGCGTGACCCTCACCGGTCACGCGGCGGAGAATCGCGCGGGTGCCGAGGGCCTGGACGCCGTCGTCGACGATCTGCTGGGCGTTCAGAGCCTGTTGGATTCCGACGCCGAGCTCCAGCGCGCCTTCACCGACGCCCGTGCCACGGACGATGCCAAGCGCATGTTGCTCGGTCGCGTCGCCCCGAACCTCAGCGAGGAAGGGCGCGTGCTCGTGGAGCAGGCGGTGACCCATCCCCGCGGCGCCCTCCCACAGCGGCTGCTGGGCGACTTCGCGGACCGGTTGGCCGAACTGCGCGAACGCTGGATCGCCCGAGTCGCCACGCCCTACCCGCTCGATGATTCCCAGGTGGAGCGCCTGCGCGTGGCTCTGGGACGCATCTACGGTCGGGACCTGAAGGTCGTGGTGGACACGGACCGATCGCTGGTCGGTGGGTTGCGCGTCACGGTGGGGGACCAAGTCATCGATGGCTCTGTCGCCACCCGACTCAACGAACTGCAGCTCAAGCTCGGGGCCTGAACCGCCGCGCACCCGCGCGTCGGATCGAGTCACCCCGATGCCGAACAACTGAAGCCACAGCCACTAGGGCACCGTACGGAATCTGTCGGGGCACGACAGAATCCGTCGGACGAAACAGCTGGTCATCGGCACGATGATCACGAACCAGGAAGCAGGGACACCAGATGGCCGAAGTGACCATCAATGCCGATGAGGTCCGCAGCGCGCTACAAGAGTTCGCCGCGTCCTACGACCCCGGCACCACCGAACGTAAGGAAGTCGGCCGCGTCATCTCCGCAGCTGACGGCATCGCCCGTGTGGAGGGCCTGCCCTCCGTCATGGCCAATGAGTTGCTGCGCTTCGAGAACGGCGTGCTCGGTCTGGCTCAGGACCTGGACACCCGTGACCTCGGCGTCGTGGTCCTGGGTGACTTCCAGGAGATCGAGGAAGGTCAGACCGTCGAGCGGACCGGTGAGATTCTCTCCGTGCCGGTCGGCGACGGCTTCCTGGGACGTGTGGTCGACACGCTCGGCCAGCCCATCGACGACCTGGGCCCGATCGAGGCCGAAGGTCGGCGCGCTCTGGAGCTCCAGGCACCCGGTGTGACCATGCGTAAGTCGGTTCACGAACCGCTGCAGACCGGCCTCAAGGCAATCGACGCCATGATCCCGATCGGTCGTGGTCAGCGTCAGCTGATCATCGGTGACCGTCAGACGGGTAAGACCGCCATCGCGATCGACGCGATCCTCAACCAGCGCGCGAACTGGGAGACCGGGGACGCGGACAAGCAGGTGCGTTGCATCTACGTCGCGATCGGTCAGAAGGCTTCCACCATCGCCTCGGTCCGCAAGACCCTCGAGGACAACGGTGCCCTGGAATACACCACCATCGTGGCCGCTTCGGCCTCCGACTCCGCGGGCGTCAAGTACCTGGCCCCCTACGCCGGCTCGGCCATCGGCCAGCACTGGATGTACGGCGGCAAGCACGTCCTGATCATCTTCGACGACCTGTCCAAGCAGGCGGAGGCCTACCGTGCGACGTCGCTGCTGCTGCGCCGCCCGCCGGGACGTGAGGCCTACCCGGGTGACGTGTTCTACCTGCACTCCCGCCTGCTCGAGCGTTGCGCCAAGCTCTCGGACGACCTGGGCGCGGGTTCCATGACGGGCCTGCCGATCGTGGAGACCAAGGCCAACGACGTCTCCGCGTTCATTCCGACCAACGTCATCTCGATCACCGACGGGCAGATCTTCCTGCAGTCGGACCTGTTCAACGCCGACCAGCGTCCCGCCGTCGACGTGGGCATCTCGGTGTCCCGCGTGGGCGGTGCGGCGCAGGTCAAGGCCATGAAGAAGGTTTCCGGCACGCTCAAGCTCGAGCTGGCCTCCTACCGCTCCATGCAGGCCTTCGCGATGTTCGCCTCCGACCTGGACGCCGCCTCCCGTCAGCAGCTGACCCGTGATGCGCGTCTGACCGAGCTCCTGCGCCAGAAGCAGTACAACCCGTACTCCGTCGAGGAGCAGGTCGTCTCCATCTGGGCCGGCACCAACGGTCACCTGGACGAGATCGAGGTCGCCGACGTCCTGGACTTCGAGTCCGCTCTGCTGGACCAGGTCCGGCGGACGACCAACGTCATGGACTCGATCGCCTCGACCGGCAAGCTCGAGGACGACACCGTGTCAGCACTGGAGACGGCCGTGGCCGAGGTCAAGCGCGACTTCAAGGGTCACAACCGCGACATCCACGCCCCGGGCCGCGAGGAG
Source organism: Kocuria soli (assembly GCF_003797835.1). Classification (GTDB taxonomy): domain Bacteria; phylum Actinomycetota; class Actinomycetes; order Actinomycetales; family Micrococcaceae; genus Kocuria; species Kocuria soli. The sequence goes on along the minus strand of NZ_RKMF01000009.1, from coordinate 64,355 downwards.
CACCAGGCCATGGATTCCGAGGACGTCGCCCAGGAACAGCTGTCCGCCGGCGGCTCGACGGCCAGCCGCTGATCAGCCTCGAACTGCAGTCTCCGCCCGGGTGCCGCGTCATGCGGCGCCCCGGGCGGTAACGAAAGGAAGCTACATGGGAGCGCAGATCCGGGTCTACCGGAACAAGATCTCCTCCACGCAGTCGATGAAGAAGATCTTCAAGGCGATGGAGATGATCGCGACCTCGCGTATCAACAAGGCTCGCCAGCGGATCAGCTCTGCCTCGCCGTACGCCAACGCACTGACGCGACTGCTGTCGCAGGTGGTCACCCAGACCTCGGGTGATCACCCGTTCCTGCGCGGCACCGACGACGTCCGGCGCTCCGCCGTCGTCGTCTTCAGCTCCGACCGCGGTCTGGCCGGGTCCTACTCGGCCAACGTGCTCAAGCAGGCCGAGGGACTCCTGGAGATGCTGCACAACGACGGCCGTGAGGTGAAGATCTACCTGGTCGGACGAAAGGCCAAGCAGTACTTCGACTTCCGCGGACGCGATTACGAGAAGTTCTGGGAGGGTGAGACGGACAACGCCAGCACGGAGCGTGCGCACGAAGTCGCCGACGTGCTGCTGGACGCCTTCACTGCGGACTACGAGGCCGGTGGGATCGACGAGATTCACCTGGTCTACACGCGGTTCCACTCGATGGTCACCCAGGAGCCGAAGGTTCTCCGCCTGCTTCCGCTGGAAGTCGTGGACGCCAACGCGCTCAACGACGACATCACCAAGTCGTTGCCGGAGCTGGAGAGCAACTCCCAGGAGTTCGAGTTCGAGCCCAACGCCGAGGAGTTCCTTGACAAGGCGCTGCCGCGGTACTTCCGGGCCCGGATCTACTCGTGCCTGTGCCAGGCCGCTGCCTCCGAGCTCGCCTCGCGTCAGCGGGCCATGAAGTCGGCCGGTGACAACGCGGATGAACTCATTCGCAAGTACACGCGTCTGATGAACAACGCCCGCCAGGCCGAAGTGACCACCGAATTGACCGAGATCGTTTCCGCCTCCGAAGCACTCTGACCGTCGTCGGGCCCTCGGGCCCGCCAACGACGGCGACGCGCGTCACGCGCCCACCCCACACCCGCCACACACGACAAGTGAAGTGAGAGACATGACTGCCACCATCAACGAGCAGCAGGACACCCAGCCTGCCGCTGGCGCCATCGGCCGCGTCGCGCGCGTCAAGGGCTCGGTCGTGGACATCGAGTTCCCCGAGAACCAGATGCCCGACATCTACAACGCTCTGACCACCGAGCTGACCTTCGAGGGCGAGTCCAAGACCATCTACCTGGAGACCGCTCAGCACCTGGGTGACAACCTGGTGCGTGCGATCTCCCTGCAGCTGACCGACGGCCTGGTTCGCGGCACCGAGGTGCAGGACACCGGCGCCCCGATCTCGGTCCCCGTGGGCGACGTCGTCAAGGGCCACATCTTCAACGTCGTCGGCAACGCCCTGGACGTGGACAACAGCGAACTTGAGATCAAGGACCGCTGGCCGATTCACCGCCCTGCACCGGGTTTCGCCGATCTCGAGGGTTCGACCGAGATGCTGGAGACCGGCATCAAGTCCATCGACCTGTTGACCCCCTACATCAAGGGCGGAAAGATCGGTCTGTTCGGTGGCGCCGGTGTGGGCAAGACCGTGCTGATCCAGGAAATGATCACCCGTGTGGCCCGCAACTTCGGCGGTACCTCCGTGTTCGCCGGTGTGGGCGAGCGCACCCGTGAGGGCAACGACCTCTGGGTCGAGATGGAAGAGGCCGGGGTGCTCAAGGACACCGCCCTGGTGTTCGGCCAGATGGACGAGCCCCCTGGAACGCGTCTGCGAATCGCCCTGACCGGCCTGACCATGGCGGAGTACTTCCGCGACGTTCAGAACCAGGACGTGCTGTTGTTCATCGACAACATCTTCCGGTTCACCCAGGCCGGTTCCGAGGTCTCGACCCTGCTGGGCCGCATCCCCTCGGCCGTGGGCTACCAGCCCACCCTGGCGGACGAGATGGGTGTGCTCCAGGAGCGCATCACCTCGACCCGTGGCCACTCGATCACCTCCATGCAGGCGATCTACGTCCCGGCCGATGACTACACGGACCCGGCACCGGCCACCACGTTCGCCCACCTGGACGCGACCACCAACCTCTCGCGTGACATTGCCTCCCGTGGCCTGTATCCCGCGATCGACCCGCTGGCCTCGACCTCGCGCATTCTCGACCCGCAGTACGTGGGCCAGGAGCACTACGACGTCGCCACCCGTGTGAAGTCGATCCTGCAGGAGAACAAGGAACTGCAGGACATCATCGCGATCCTGGGTGTAGAGGAGCTCTCCGAGGAGCAGAAGGTCGTCGTGTCCCGTGCCCGGCGCATCGAGCAGTTCCTGTCGCAGAACACCTACACCGCCCTGCAGTTCACGGGTGTCGAGGGCTCGACCGTTCCCGTGGCCGAGACCATCGACTCCTTCAAGAAGATCTGCGACGGCGAGCTGGACCACGTTCCCGAGCAGGCGTTCTACAACGTCGGTGGCCTGGACGACGTCATGGCCAAGTGGGACGAGATCAAGCGCTCCACCGGAGAGAAGTGACCATGGCTGCTCCGCTGATCGTCGAGATCGTCGAGCTCTCCGAGCCCGTGTGGCACGGCGAGGCCCGCCAGGTCATCGTGCGCACCACCGATGGTGACCTCGGCATCCTCTCGGGTCGCGTGGCCACCGCCGGTGTGCTGGTTCCCGGGCGGGTCGTGATCGACCCCGTGGACGGGCAGCGCATCGAAGGCCAGATCGACGGCGGTTTCGTCTCCGTCGACGGCAATCGTGTGACGATCGTCGCCGACCACTACGAAGGCCCCGGCGAAAGCCGCTGACCGGTATCCGTGCGAAGCCCCCGTACAGTCTGTGCGGGGGCCTCGCTCTGTGCGGGCCCCGGACAGCACCCGAGAAGACTCGAGCCGGCAAGTGCAGGAGAAGTGATGGAAGAGAAGATCGTCGTCCACGGACCGACCGCTGTGAACGGCACGCTTCCCGTGTACGGAGCCAAGAACAGTGTTCTGAAGCTCATGGCCGCAACTCTGTTGGCCGTGGGGCGCTCCCGCATCACCAACGTCCCGGAGATCCAGGACGTGACCATCATGGCGGAACTGCTCCGTCGGCTGGGTTGCCAGGTCACCTACAACCGCGGTGAGCGGTGGGTTGACATCGACGTTCCGGAGTCGCTGCACCACCAGGCCGACTACGACCTGGTCCGGGCCATGCGCGCGTCGGTCTCCGTCCTGGGGCCGCTGATCGCGCGGTGCAACGCCGCGGAGGTCGCGTTGCCCGGAGGCGATGCCATCGGTACCCGTGGCCTGGACATGCACCGGGCCGGACTCGAGGCGATGGGTGCCCGGTTCCGCACGGAAGCCGGGTACCTCAAGGCCTCCGTGTCGGACCACCTGCGCGGAGCAGAGTACCACCTGTCGTACCCGTCCGTGGGCGCCACGGAGAATCTCATGACTGCTGCCTCCCTGGCGGACGGGGTCACCGTTCTGGAGAACGTGGCCCGGGAGCCGGAGATCGTGGACATCTGCCAGATGTTGGTGGAGATGGGTGCACAGATCGAGGGCATCGGCACCTCACGCCTGACCATCACGGGTGTGGAGTCCCTGCGTCCGGTCGAACACCGAACGGTTCCGGACCGGATCGTGGCGGGAACCTGGGCGTTCGCGGCGGCAATCACCGGTGGGCGTGTGTTCGTCCAGGGTGCCGAGGCCGAGCACCTGAGCATCGTGCTGGACAAGCTGCGGGGTGCCGGATGCGAGATCACGCTGCGTCAGGACGGGTTCGAGGTCCAGGGACCGGAGCGGCCCAAGGCGGTCAACATCTCGACCTTCCCGTATCCGGGGTTTCCCACGGATCTCCAGCCGTTCGCCGTCGCCATGAACGCAGTGGCCGAAGGCTCCGGAATGATCACGGAGAACGTGTTCGAGGCCAGGTGGGGATTCACCGCCGAACTCGAGCGGCTCGGGGCCTACGTGCGACTCGACGGTCACCACGCCTGGCTGGACGGCATGGAGCAGCTCTCCGGGGCTCCGGTCGAGGCCAAGGACATTCGGGCCGGTGCGGCTCTGGTCATTGCGGGCATGCGCGCCGAAGGCGCCACCGAGGTGATCGGCATCGGGCACATCGACCGCGGGTACGAACACTTCGTGGAGAACCTCACCAACGCGGGTGCCACCGTGGAACGGCACCTGGCGGCGCCGCTGTTCTGAGCCCTGAGTGGGTCAGTCCGCAACGGACAGCCGGACTCAGAACAGCCGGGCGTCCTTGTCGTCGACGTCGCGCATGGCGTCGTAGTCCAGGGTCATGCAGTCGATCCCGCGGTCGGTAGCCAGCACCTTGGCCTGCGGTTTGATCTGCTGGGCCGCGAAGATGCCGCGCACCGGGGCCAGACGCGGATCGCGGTTGAGCAGCTCCAGGTACCTGGTCAACTGCTCCACGCCGTCGATGTCCCCGCGACGCTTGAGTTCGATCGCAACCGTGGCACCGTCGGCGTCGCGGGCCAGGATGTCCACGGGACCGATGGCGGTCGGGTACTCCCGGCGGATGAGGGTGGATCCCGTGCCGACCAACTCGATCTGTTCGGCCAACAGACGCTGGAGGTCCGCCTCCACGCCATCCTTGGTCAGTCCGGGGTCCACACCGAGTTCGTGGGAGATTTCCTCGTGCACTTCATGCACCAGGATGCGCAGTTTGTCGTCCGACTTGGTGGCCGAAACGGTCCAGACGTCGGTCACCCCCACGGCGGCCTGGTCCGGGGTCGGGGCCGCCGTGGTCAACCGGGCCGGGGGTGACATCCAGTTCAGGGGCTTGTAGCTGCCGCCGTCGGAGTGCACCAGCACGGAACCGTCAGCCTTGAGAATGAGCAGGCGGCGGGCCAGCGGCAGGTGGGCCGTCAGACGGCCTTCGTAGTCCACGGAGCAGTCAGCGATCACAACACGCACGGCGGACAGTCTCCCACAGGGGACGGGGGTGGTCGTCCCGCGCAACGGGGGAGTCCGACGGCGGTTCTGCCCGCCTCCGGGGACACCATTAGACTCGAGCCCATGAGCATGAACCCGCAGAATCCCGCAGCCCGTGCCCAGCCCGACGACGCCGTTCCCGCCTCGGTCCGAGGGGCCGTGGACCTGGGTGCCGCAGCCACGGTGGGTGGCCACGCCGGGACGAACTCGGCAGCCCCCCAGGCGGGACCGGACGGCTCGACGCCGGGGGACGCGGGGGCGTCGTACCGACGGGACGTGGGGGACATCCAGCAGTTCCAGGAGGTCGCAGAACTTTCCGCCCAGGTGCCCGTGGTTCTGGTTCTGACCGCGAGCTATTCACCCGAATCCACCCAGTTCGCCGATCAGGTCTCGGCGGAGATCGACCGGTTCGACGGGCGGCTTCTGCTGGCGGTGGCGGACATCGAGCGACTGCCCGAAATGGCTCAGGCTCTCCAGGTGCAGTCGGTGCCCACGGTCGTCGCAATGATCGGTGGGCGACCCGTCCCGATCGCCCAGTCCACGGTCCCCGTCGAGCAACTGGCGCCCGTGTTCACGGAACTGCTGACGCTGGCCGAACAGAACGGCGTCAACGGTCGCGTCGAACCCACCACGTCCGCCGAGCCGGAACCCCTGCCGCCGCTGCACCAGGAGGCGGTTGACAAGCTGGAAGCGGGTGATCTCGACGGCGCCCAGGCGGCCTACGAACAGGCCATTCGGGAGAACCCGGGGGACAACCAGGCCAAGCTCGCCCTGGCACAGGTGCAGTTGCTCAAGCGCGTGACCACCATGGACGCCAACGCCGTCCGGAAGGCCGCCGCTGATGACCCGGCGGACGTCACGGCCCAGCTCGACGTGGCGGACCTGGATGTCTCCGGCGGCCACGTGGAGGACGCCTTCCGTCGCCTGCTCGACGTGGTCCGTCGTACCGCGGGTGAGGAACGCGAAACCGTGCGGCAGCGCCTGGTCGAACTCTTCGGCGTGGTGGGGGCGGAGGACCCCCGCGTGGTGTCCGCCCGTTCACAGCTGATGCGCGCCCTGTTCTGAGGCCTTGTCCCGGGGTCCCCCGGGAGGAGGAGGCGCAGGTGACCTCGCGGGGGAGACGGTGCTCCGGTGACGTAGGAGCTCATCCTTTCGACGGGTGGGGTGGTGTGAGCCCGGTCGCTAGCCTGGACGTATGAGCCAAGAGTCGCCTCCTGTCCAGCCCACCGAACAAGAGTCGCCATCCGGTGCGGCCGCGCCTTACCCCGGATCGGGCGAGGTCCGCACGGGCTTCCTGCCACCGGCCCCCGGTCCTGAGCCCGACCCGAACTCGGCGGTGAGCCTGCGCGGTCTGACCAAGGTCTTCGGCATCGGGACCGCCCAGTCCAAGATCGCGGTGAACCGCCTCAGCCTGGACGTTCCGCACGGGGCCTTCTACGGGCTGGTCGGGCGTAACGGCGCGGGCAAGACCACGGCGCTGTCCATGCTCACCGGACTGCTGCGGCCGACCGAAGGACGCGCCACGGTGTCCGGCATCGACGTCTGGGGTGATCCGCGGGCGGCAAAGATGGCGATGGGCGTGTTGCCGGACGGCATGAATCTCTTCGAGCGCCTCTCCGGCCGCCAGCTGGTCACCTACGCCGGGCTGTTGCGCGGAATGGACCGTGACACGGTGCGGGAACGGACCGAGGACCTGCTGCGCGCCATGGACCTCACCGACGACGGCGGAACGGCCGTCCAGGACTACTCGGCCGGTATGCGGAAGAAGATCATGCTGGCCGCCGCCATGGTGCACGCACCGGGACTGTTGGTGCTCGACGAACCGTTCGAGGCCGTCGACCCCGTCTCCGCGGCCAACATCCGCGAACTGCTCCAGGACTATGCGGCCTCCGGCGGCACCGTGATCGTCTCCAGCCACGTCATGGACCTGGTGCAGCGCATGTGCGACCACGTGGCCGTCGTGGACAACGGGCGGTTGCTGGCGGCGGGCACGGTCGAACAGGTCCGGGGTGATTCGTCCCTGGAGGAGACCTTCGTCGACCTGGTCGGTGGACGGACGCACGTGGGAGAGGGGCTGACATGGCTTCGTCCTCGGTGACCAGTCTCGGCCCCGGCACGGCGCCGTCGTCGGGCCGCGCCACCACACCGTCGCCTGGCCGTGAATCCGCACACGGACGCGGGCCCGGGACGTTGCGGACGGCACGATTGCTGTTCGGCCTCAAGGCGCGCCTCACCTGGGCCGTACTCACCCGCAGCATCGCCGTGATCGTCGGCGTCGCCCTGGGTGGGCTGTGGGGCCTGTTCATGATGTCACTCGCGGGCATCGCGCTGGTGAGCGTACCGGGCATCCTTCCACCCGAAGGGGTCCGCGCGACGGCGATCCTGGTCGCCGCGGGCGGGACGGTCCTGTGGTGGGTGTTCGCCATCGTGTCCGGCCGGGCGGATGCCACTCTGCACGCGAGCCAGTTCGCGGTGTTTCCGTTGCCGCGGAGGGGAATCGCCACGGGCCAGATCCTGGGTGCCCTGGTCGGAATCGCGGGGCCCCTGACGCTGGTCGCGTTGATTGTCCACGCGTTCGTCTGGCGTCAGGATGCAGCTGCGTTGGTGACGGCCCTCCTCCTGGGCCCCGTCGGTTGGTTCTTCATGGTCCTGGGCAATCGTTGTCTCACGGCACTGGCCGAGAGGATCTCCGCCAAACGGCGGGTGGGGGATGCGATCACCCTGATCTTCCTGGTGTTGCTCATGCTGGCCGGGCCGATCCTCACGGGGCTGTTCGCCGGTGTGGACTCCCTGGGCGAACGGTTGTACTCGATCGCCGACGTCGTGGCCTGGACACCGGTGGGTGCCCTGTGGGCAGTTCCCGCGGACGTGGCCGCCGGGAACTGGTTGGCCGCGGCCGCGCGGTTGGCCGTCGTCGTGCTGACGGTGGGCTTGCTGCTGTGGGCGTGGGACGCTGCGCTGCGCAGGTCCCTGGAGCAGGCAACGGGTGCGGTCAATTCCGGTGGGGGACGCAACCGGATCAAGGGAGCGGGACTCTTCGACCGGCTTCCGGCCAAACCGTGGGCGGCCGTGACGGCCCGTACGCTGACCTACTGGCTCAAGGATCCCCGGTACTCGGGTTCGCTCGTGATCATCCCGGTGATGTTCGTGCTGTTCTGGTTCTCCTCCATGAACGGGGCCAACCTCCTGATCTTCGCGGGGCCCTTCGTGGGGTTCCTGATGGCCTATGCCATCTCCGCGGACGTGGCCTACGACCACAAGGCCTTCGCCCTGCACCTGTTGACCGGTGTTCCCGGGTGGGCGGATCGACTGGGGCGGGTGATCGGCATGCTGCTGCCGGGTGTCCCGCTCACCGGGCTCGGTGTGGCTCTGTCGGCAATCTTCACGGATCGGCTGGACCTGCTGCCCGCCCTGGTGGGTGTGGCGACCATGTCTCTGCTGGGCGGTGCCGGGCTGAGTTCCGTGGTCTCGGCCCGGTACACGTACCCGGTGCCGCTGCCGGGCCAGTCGCCGTTCAAGACACCGCAGGGTTTCACCGTGCTGAACGTCCTGGTCCAGTTCGTGGTCTTCGCGGTCATGGTCGTGATGGCGTTGCCCGTGGTCGTACTGCTCATCGTGCAAATGGTCACAGGGGCACCCGGATGGGGATTCGCCGCGCTGGCGGTCGGCGTCGTTCTGGGGCCCCTGCTGTGCGCCGGTGGCGTGTGGTTGGGCGGCAAATGGCTCGACGCGCGGGGCCCCGAGCTGCTGGCCACGGTCTCCACGTATCGGTGAACCGGCATGCCCCGGGTCGCGGCGTCGTCGGGCCCGGCGAGTACACTGGCGCGCATGACTTCCCACGATTCGCACCTGACCGTGGCCGGCCCCTGGCCGTTCTCCCGCAGCACCTCCACGGAGCCCGTGGGCGGCACCTCCACGATCGAACGCGAGGAGACGCGGGAACTGCAGGAGCCGGGCGACCACGAGCGGTTTGCCCACTACGTGCGCAAAGAGAAGATCATGGAGTCGGCGTTGTCCGGGGAGCCCGTGATCGCGTTGTGCGGCAAGGTGTGGGTCCCCGGGCGTGACCCCCAGAAGTTCCCGGTCTGCCCCACCTGCAAGGAAATCTACGACGGGTTGAAGGCACCCAAGGACGGCGGGGACACCCCCTCCAACTGACCGGCCCACCCCGCCCCGTCCCACCCCTGCCGAGTGTCCGAGTTCGGACATTTCCGCCCCCGTTGGGCGACCGTAAACGGACACTCGGCGGGATTGTCATGTGTGAAAGGTTCTGCTTCGCCCGTGTCCGATGAGATGCAACCCACGCTCTTCGGCGGTTCAGCCGCCGAAATGCCTCCGGCATACCCCGAACGAGCGGCGTGGGGCACTGCGGGCAAGTTGCGCGCCTGGCAGGCAGAGGCACTGGAGCGCTACTTCGCCACCCAGCCCCGCGACTACATGGCCGTGGCCACCCCCGGTGCGGGGAAGACCACCTTCGCCCTGCGCCTCGCCCGGGAACTCGTGGACCGCGGTGCGATCAACCGGATCACCGTCGTATGCCCCACCGAGCATCTCAAACGCCAGTGGGCGGATGCCGCCGCGCGGGTGGGCTTGGCCATCGACCCCAATTTCAAGAACGCCGACGGCCAGCACGCCCGGGGCTACATCGGCGTGGCTCTGACCTACGCGCAGGTCGGCATGAAGCCGCTGCTGCACCGGGCCCGGACCGAGCAGGGCCGCACCCTGGTCATCATGGACGAGATCCATCACGCCGGTGACTCCCTGTCCTGGGGCGACGGGCTCCGCGAGGCCTTCGAACCGGCCGCTCATCGTCTGTCCCTGACGGGTACGCCGTTCCGCTCGGACACGGCACCCATCCCGTTCGTGACCTACCAGGAGGACGCGGACGGCATCCGGCGCTCCAAGGCCGACTACACCTACGGGTACGGGGACGCGCTCAAGGACCACGTGGTCCGCCCCGTGATCTTCATGGCCTACTCCGGGCAGATGCGGTGGCGCACCTCGGCCGGCGAGGAGATGGCCGCGGAACTGGGAGAGGGCTTCACCAAGTCCATCACCGGCCATGCCTGGCGTACCGCGCTGGCCCCGGACGGGCAGTGGATCCCGGCGGTTCTGCAGGGGGCCGACCGTCGACTCTCCGAGGTACGACGCACGGTCCCGGACGCCGGCGCCCTGGTGATCGCCACGGACCACCAGGACGCCAAGGCCTATGCACAACTGCTGGAGAAGCTCACTGGCGAGAAGCCCACGGTGGTGCTTTCCGACGATAAGGAGGCCTCGCGTCGGATCGAGGAGTTCTCCGAAGGCGAGCAGCGCTGGATGGTCGCGGTCCGCATGGTCTCCGAGGGCGTGGACGTTCCGCGTCTGGCGGTCGGGGTCTACGCGACGTCGACCTCCACGCCGCTGTTCTTCGCCCAGGCCGTGGGGCGCTTCGTCCGCGCCCGCAAACGCGGGGAGATCGCCTCCGTATTCCTGCCGTCCGTCCCGGTCCTGATGGGCCACGCCAACTCGATGGAACAGGAGCGCGATCACGCGCTGGACCGCCCCGCACAGGACAGCGGGGAGATCATCGACCTGGCGGAAACCGGATGGGACGACGACGCCCTGGAGGCCGCCAACCGATCCGAACGGGCCTCCTCCGAACTGGCGGACGGCAAGTTCAAGGCCCTGGAGTCCGATGCCTCCTTCCACGGGGTGCTCTTCGACGGCGGTGAGTTCGGTGGTGGTGTGGCGGCCGGTTCGGAGGAGGAGGCGGACTACCTGGGGATCCCTGGCCTGCTGGACGCCGAGCAGGTCACGACCTTGCTGCGGGAGCGGCAGTCCGAGCACGCGCGCAAGCGGTCCAACGGCCAGTCACGTCCGCAGGAGAAGTCGTCCGTCCCCGACCACCGACGGATGAAGGAACTCCGGCAGCAACTGGCCAAGAACGTTTCGGCCTGGTCGGCGCGCACCGGCAAACCGCACGGTGTGATCCACAACGAGCTGCGGAAGGCCTGCGGCGGTCCGGCCGTCGCGCAGGCCACCCAGGAGCAGCTGGAAGCGCGACTGGCCAAGATGCAGAACTGGTTCATCGGCCGCAAGTGAGTCCGGCCGGGTGAGTCGGACCAGCAGATCCGGACCCGCTGACCCGGCCCCCACCGATCAGTCCCGAACCACCTCGACGCCCGCGTCGGCCATGTCGGTCAGGGCGCGCTCCACCGACTCCGGCGTGATCCCGGCGGTCAACGCGACCAGCACGCGGGTGTCGTACCCGGCGTCGACGGCGTCCAGTGCCGTTGCCTTCACGCAGTGGTCGGTGGCAAGCCCCACGACGTCCACGGAGTCGATCCCTCGTCCCCGCAACCAGTCGTCCAGGCTCTGCGACGGGCCGTCGGTTGCTGCGGATCCCTCCGCCTCGTCCTCGGCTGACTCACCCGTGTTGGCGAATCCTTCGTCGTCGGCGGTCTCCTCCTCGAACACGCCCATGGGCGTGGAGGTGTCCGGGGCGAGGACGCCTTCGAAGCCCGAGTAGGCGGCCTCGTACTCGCCCTTTCGGAACCACGCCTCGACCCGGTCGGTCTCGAAGTCCTCGTGCGGTTCGGCGCCTTCGGTGTCGGCCACGCAGTGCACGGGCCAGGAGTCCACGTAGTCCGGAGTCTCGGAGAAATGCGCCCCCGGGTCCACGTGCCAGTCCTGGGTGGCCACCACGGCGTCGTAGTCCCCGTGCCGGTCCTCGATGTGCTCCGAGACGGCAGCGGCCACGGCCGCGCCTCCCTCAACGGCCAGGGAGCCGTTCTCACAGAAGTCGTTCTGGACGTCCACCACGATCAATGCTCTGGACATGTCGGCAATCCTCTCGTCTCCGGGTCGGTTCCGTTGGGTGTTGGCTCGCGTGAGGTCAGGATTCCAGGACCGTCGGGATGACGGGTTCGCCCTCGGACAGCCGCGCGGCCGCCCGGGGGAGTTCGGCCATGGTCCCCGCGTGCCGTCGTTGCGCTCGCAGGACGGCATCCGGCCCGGTCCATCCGTCCAACAGTTCCCCGTCGCGAACGAACGGCTGCATGAGGGGGCGGTCGTCGCCGTCGTCGACGGGGACCGTGTCGATGCCCACGATCTCGTGGGTGGCCACGCCTTGGGCGTTGCGACGACGCAGGGCGGTCTTGCGGCCGCCGATCGACCCCTTGCCCGTGGCCTTCTTCGCCACGGGCTCCAGGTCGCCCGCGGCGTTCTCGCGGGCCACCAGCTTGTAGACCATGGAGGACGTGGGAACTCCGGAGCCGGTGACCAGGCGAGTGCCCACCCCGTAGGAGTCGACCGGTGCCGCAGCCAGGCCCGCGATGGCGTATTCGTCCAGGTCGGAGGTCACGGTGATCTTGGTGTCCGGATTGCCCAGTTCGTCCAACAGTTCCCGGACCCGCACCGCCTGGACGGCCAGGTCACCGGAGTCCAGGCGCACCGCACCGAGTTCCGCCCCGGCCAGCTCCACGGCCTTGCGGACGGCTGCTTCGACGTCGTAGGTGTCCACGAGCAGGGTGGTGCCCAGGCCCTGGGCCTGCAGCTGGGAACGGAAGGCCGACTCTTCGTCGTCGTGGAGCAGGGTGAAGGAGTGTGCCGCCGTCCCGATGGTGGTCACCCCGTACCGGTACCCGGCCTCGAGGTTGGAGGTCCCCGTGAATCCTGCGATCACGGCGGCGCGGGCCGCGGCGACGGCGGCCTGGTCGTGTGCTCGCCGGGAACCCATCTCCAGGCAGGGGCGGCTGCCCGCGGCCGAAGTCATACGCGAGGCCGCGGAGGCGACGGCGGAGTCGTAGTTGAGCACGGAGAGGATGTAGGTCTCCAGCACGCAGGCCTCGGCGAAACTGCCTTCGACGCGCAGCACGGGGGAGTTGGGGAACCAGGCCTCGCCCTCCGCGTATCCGTCGATCTGGCCCGTGAACTCGAACTCGGCCAGCCAATTGGCCGTCGCGGAGTCGATCACTCCCGTGCGTTGCAGGAAGTCCAGGCGAGGTCCTTCGAAACGGAACTCCCGCAGGCCTTCGAGGAACCGTCCCGTTCCGGCGACGATGCCGTAGCGTCGCCCGGCGGAGAGGCGGCGGGAGAAGACCTCGAAGACGCTTCGGCGTTCGGCCGTGCCGTCCCGCAACGCGGCCTGCAGCATGGTCAGTTCGTAGTGGTCCGTGAGCAACGACGTCGGTGCCGGGGTCCAGGTGGAAGTCTGTGCGTTCACACGCGCCACTCTAGTGGGAGGGCCCGTACCATGGAGCAATCATGATCTTCACGAAGCACCCTCCGCACGGTGGCCGATCCGCTCGCGCGGCCCTGCCCCTGTCGGTGTGTTCTACCGCAACCCTGGGGCCCGCCGTGGACGAGCGGACGGAGACCAGCGCATCGGAACAGGTCGCCACGGACACACCGTGGCAGGTCGTGGTGTGGGACGACCCCGTGAATCTGATGAGCTGGGTGACGTGGGTTTTCCGCACCTATTTCGGCTTCCCGCAGTCCAAGGCACACACGCTCATGATGGCCGTCCACACCGACGGGCGAGCCGTCGTGACCTCCGGGACCCTGGAGGAGGCGGAGAAGCACGTGGCTGCTCTGCACGGTTACGGGCTCTGGGCCACGTACGAACGCGCCGGGGGACAGAACGACGGAAACGCCGGTGGAAACCAGGAGGGTCGGCACTGATGGCGCAGCCGTTTCGTTCCACGTCGCACGGATTGATCGCTCGGTTGGACCCCCAGGAGAGGGGCCTGCTGCGGCGGCTCTTCGAAGACGTCGTCACGATGCTCGAAGGTGACCACACGACTTCGGAGGATCCGCTGGAGCAACTGGTCGGGCTCTCCGGAGACGTCGAGGCTCCCCAGGATCCAGCCCTTCGGAGACTGTTGCCCGAAGGTTCCACCGATCCAGAGCGCGCCGAGGAGTTCCGGCGCTACACCGACCGCAGCCTGCGGGAGGAGAAGGTGGGTGCCCTGCGTCGTGCCGCGATGGCCGTGGAACACGATCCGGTGCAGCTGGAGGGCGACGGGGCCGTGGACTTCTCCCGCGCACTCAATGACGTCCGGTTGGTCCTGGCCACGCGACTGCACGTCGAATCCTCGGACGACGCCCGCAGGATCGAGGAACTCGCCGCGTCCGTGGACGTCAACGACGTCGACAACCCCGAGACCTACATGTCGGTGGTCTACGGATTCGTTTCCTGGCTACTGAATTCATTGGTCGAGGCGATGTTGCTGGACCTGCCGGGGGATCACATCAAGCGGTGATCTGCGTCTCATTCATGAAGTGAGGTGCGTCTCTCGGTTCGAGGGGTCGGTGGAAAGCCGACTACTCTTTGGGGTCTATGCACCCCGATTTGAGCGTTCCGGTCGACGACGACCGCCCCACAGTGCGTCCCGTGGCGGATGCACCCATCGGAGTGTTCGATTCCGGTGTGGGCGGTCTCACCGTGGCGCGAGCGATCATCGATCAGTTGCCCAATGAACGCATCGTCTACGTGGGGGACACCCTCAACGGCCCCTACGGTCCGCTGCCGATCGCGGAGGTCAGGGCCCACGCGTTGCGCATCATGGACGAACTCGTGGACACGGGAGTCAAGCTCCTGGTGATCGCGTGCAACACAGCCTCGGCGGCCGTGCTGCGTGACGCCCGCGAGCGCTACACCCGGACCTACGGGATCCCCGTCGTCGAGGTCATCCAGCCGGCCGTCCGTCGCGCCGTGGCCTCCACCCGCAACGGGCGGGTCGGCGTGATCGCCACACAGGCCACCGTCGGGTCGAGGGCCTACGAGGACACGTTCGCCGCCGCCCCGCAGCTGGAGATCCATTCCGTCGCCTGCCCGCGGTTCGTCCCGTTCGTGGAATCGGGCGTCACCACGGGCCCCGAGGTCCTGGCCACCGCTCAGGAGTACTTGGCTCCGCTGCAGGAGCGCAGCATCGACACCCTGGTCCTGGGCTGTACCCATTACCCGCTCCTGACGGGCGTGATCTCCTACGTCATGGGCGAGGGGGTCACCCTGGTCTCGAGTGCGGAGGAGACCGCCAAGGACGTGTTCCGCGCCCTCATGGGTCACGACCTGGCCCGTTCTGTCCCCGCTGACGAGCCGCACGAATTCCTGGCCACCGGGGACCCCGAACCCTTCGAGGAACTCGCGCGGCGATTCCTGGGCCCGGAGGTGCTGCGGGTGCGGCATGTCGGCTCCGTGGCCGAGCAGTTCCCCACCGGATCGCTGTCCAAGATCACCCCGGAAATGTTGATGGAGGCCCGCAACGGAGCGCGGCCCGTCCCTTCGACCCCGAAAGGTAACAAGGCATGAACCTCACCGTCATCGGCTGCACCGGCTCGTTCGCGGGCCCCGATTCGCCGGCCTCGAGTTACCTGTTGACGGGCACCGACCACGACGGGCGGGTCTGGCACGTGCTCATGGACATGGGCAACGGTTCCCTCGGTTCCCTGCAGCGCCACATCGACCTGCACGAACTCGACGCCGTGATCATCAGTCACCTCCATCCGGACCACTGCGTGGACCTGGCCGGGCTGCACGTCGCCGTGAAGTGGGACCCCCGCGGGTGGCCCGGTGACCGCATCCCGGTCTGGGCGCCCAAGGGGACTCACGAATACCTCGCGGCGGCCCAGGCCATGGAGGCCGACCCGGGGATGTCCACGGAGTTCATCTTCAACGAATGGCAGGACGAGGTGCAGGTCCAGATCGGACCGTTCCGCGTGACCCCCTACCGGGTGAACCATCCGGTCGAGGACCCTTATGCCTTGCGGGTCGAATACGACGGCGGCCAGGGCCGCAGCGTGCTGACCTATTCCGGAGACACGGACTCGTGCGAGGGCCTGGTACGGGCGGCCCGCGACGCCGACCTGTTCCTGTGCGAGGCCGCCTACCAGGAAGGCCGCGACGAATACCGCGACGTCCACCTGACCGGTCTGCGCGCGGGTCAGGCAGCCCAGGAAGCTGAAGTGGACGAGTTGATGCTCACCCACATCCCGGTCTGGAACTCCCCGACCAAGGCCGTCATCGAGGCCGCCTCCGCGTACGACGGCCCGATCGCTTTGGCACAGCCCGCCACGACTTTCCGCATCGTCGCCGACTCCGAACGCCTGGCCGGCCGCGCGGTCAACGGCCGCGTGGGTGCTCGCGAGGGCTGATCACCGGCCCGTCCGCGTTGGTGTGAGTCCTGCGCGGGACTATCCTGAGTCGCATGAGCTCCGACGCCTCCGCAGCGAACGCCGCAGTGACCACCGAAACCACGACCCCGTCGGACGTCGTTGGTTCGGCAGCCGGTGATTCCACAGTCGGTGATTCCACGCAGGTCACCGCCGGCACCGGCTTCCGCCGAGCGGACGGCCGCACCGTGGACCAACTGCGTCCCATCACCATCACCCGCGGGTGGTCCCAGCAGGCCGAAGGATCCGCTCTCATCGAGTTCGGCGGAACCCGGGTCCTGTGCACCGCGTCCGTGACCGAAGGGGTCCCGCGCTGGATGCGTGGGGAGGGCCGAGGCTGGGTGACCGCCGAGTACGCCATGTTGCCGCGGGCCACCTCCACCCGCTCGCAGCGCGAATCGGTCAAGGGCAAGATCGGTGGGCGGACCCACGAGATCTCACGGCTGATCGGTCGGTCCCTACGCGCGATCATCGACCTCCAGGCACTCGGGGAGAACACCGTGGTCCTGGACTGCGACGTCCTGCAGGCCGACGGTGGAACCCGTACGGCTGCCATCACGGGCGCCTACGTGGCCCTGGCCGAAGCAATGGTCTGGGCACGCAAGGAGGGACTGGTCAAGGGCCAGCCCCTGGTCGATTCCGTCTCCGCGGTCTCTGTCGGCATCATCGACGGCGTCGCGATGCTGGACCTGCCGTATCCGGAGGACGTACGGGCCGAGACCGACATGAACGTGGTGGTCACCGGGTCCGGGGCCTTCGTCGAGGTCCAGGGCACGGCGGAGGGTGCGCCCTTCGACCGTCAGGAACTGGACAGCCTGCTCGACCTGGCCGTGGCCGGTTGCGCGGAACTGGCGCAGATCCAGCAACAGACACTGGGGGAAACACGAGATGCCTGACCCGGAACCCGACTCACCCGCGAGTCCTCGTCACGATCGGTCCGAGCATGCCGTCGCGGGGGACGGAGACGACCCGTCCCCGGCTCCTGACGGTGCGCGTCTGGTCCTCGCGACGCACAACGTGGGCAAGTTGTCGGAACTTCGGGACATGGTTGCCGCGGCCGCCCCGGAGCTGGACGCCCAGGCAGCCGTCGTCGACGCCGGATCACTCGGCCTGGTGGAGGCCGTCGAGGACGGAACCACGTTCGAGGCCAACGCCCTGATCAAGGCGCGTGCCGCGGCCGCCGCTTCCGGACTTCCGGCCGTGGCAGATGACTCCGGGCTGGCGGTGGACGTGCTCGGCGGCGCTCCCGGGATCTTCTCGGCTCGGTGGTCGGGCACCCATGGCGCGGACAGGGCGAACCTGAAACTGCTGCTGGCTCAGCTGGGGGACATCGCCCCCGAGCACCGCGGTGCCCAGTTCGTGTGCGCGGCAGCACTGGTGACTCCCGACGGGTACGAGCACGTGGAACACGGGATCCTGCGTGGGACGCTACGGACGGAGCCCGCCGGTCAGGGCGGTTTCGGCTACGACCCCGTTCTTCAACCCGACGGGCTCGATCTGACCTGCGCGGAACTCACGGCGGAGCAGAAGAACGCGATCAGCCATCGTGGCCGGGCCGTTCGTGCCTTGATGCCCCACGTCCTCCACGTGCTTCGAGCGGGGAAACCTGCCGAAGGCTCCGCACCCGCCGGACCGGAGAACCAGCCGTGGTAGCCCAGATGCTCCGCAGGATGATGCCGTTCGCGGACGTCGTGGACGCCGTGCTGGCAGAACTCGGGGAGAAGAGCGACTGCACACGGTGGTCCGTGGTTCCCACCGGTTCCTCCCACCTGGTGGTGGAGATCGACAAACGCATCACCGTGCGGATCGCCAAGAACCCGTCGGCCCGCAAGAACCTGGCGCGCCGAACGGAAGTGCTGCGCCGCTTGCCGGAGTACGACTTCGCCGTTCCCCGCCCGCTGACCAGCACCATTTCGGCCAAGGGCCACACCGCGGTGGGACTGACCTGGGTCCCCGGCTCCCACCGGGGCGCGGGGGTTCCGGCAGCCGGCCTGGGGCGCCTGCTCGAACAGATCTGGGCCACCGACACCTCGGACTTCGACGGCTTCCTGGACCGTCCGGGACAGCACTGGGGAGGCCACAAGCGTCGGCACGTCATGCTGGAGGAGGTCGTCCCCATGCTGCTGCCGCGTAACCGTGAACTGGCACGGGAGGCGATCAACGACCTGGCGCACCTCGAGGTGGTCACACCTCGGTTGGTCCATTCGGACCTGATGAACCACAACATGCTCTGGCAGGGCGACGATCTGTCCGGGGTCATCGACTGGGACCACGCCTGCCTGGGGGATCCGGCGCAGGACGTGGCCACGTTGGCCCTGTGTTTCGGGTGGGACACCCTCGAAAGGGTGGTTCCCCCGGAGATCCTGCAGCGCGCCCGGTTGCACGCCCGGATCATCCCCATGCAGTCCGTGGCCTACACCCTGGTCCAGGAGATGGACACGGCCCAGGTCAATCAGGCGGTTACGCGAGCCGACGAGTGGATCGACACCCGGCTGCGCCAGCTGCTCAAGAACTGACGTTCCATCCCAGTTCGTCGCACCACCGGCGCCCGGCCGCCTGCACGGCCGAACCACCGTGCAGTGCTCGCGCCCACCGTGTCGACACGCCCGGGTCCGGCAGCCCTGCACCGGTGAGGGCACCGGCCACCGACCCGACCGCGTGCGGATTCTCGACGGCGACCTTCGCGCCCGAGTGCAGCGCGTGATCCATGCGGTCAGCTTCCCCACCGTTCCGTTCGGCGACCAGGGCTGCCCAGACCCCGGCGGCCAGGGCCTCGGGAGCCTCATGCTGATCAGTACCCAGCCGTTCGAGCAGCTGCTCGGGGCTCACCGCGCCGTCGGAGGTGTCCAGGGCCGTGCGCAACGCCGCGATCGTGTGTTCCCCGGGACGGGTGACGGTCGGCAGCACCTCCAGCGCGGCTTGCACTCCTGCTCGCACCGGTTCGGTGATGGCGCGCTGTGCAGCGTTGACCGTCGCCTGGATGCTCAACGCATACGCGACGGCGGCCACTTGCGCCTCGGGGTGGCCGTGGGTGATGGCTGCTCCGTTGACGGTCAGCGTGGTCAGGGACTTCCACCCCACGGGGAGCAGACCGAAGGCCACCGACCGGGACATGGCACCCGGCCCCATCGCCCCGGGGACCACCGGACGCTCGACCTCTCCCATGGCTCCCGTGGACAACGCCGCCAGCGTCTGCGCATCGGGCCGCCGCGTCACGGCCAGTGCTGCCTCGGCGTCGATCCAGCGTGGGAGGGGTGACGGGGCGTTGTCGGGCCACGGGTGGTCCTGTGTGCGCAACCAGCGCAGGTACGCCAACCACAGGCAGGCGGTCTCGTCGGCCGGCTGGCCCACATTGGCCCATTCGACGGCTTCCAGCAGGCCGTCCAGCGTGTAGAGGACCAATTGCGTGGTCCCGGACAGGGCCAGCGGTGGGCCGGCCGAAGTATCCGTGGCACCGCTCCCGTCCAAGGCGTCAGCTCCGGCCTCGGCAACGGCGTCGCCCAGGGCGCTACCCAGTAGCACGGCCTGAACACATTCAGGCAGCGAGTGCGCTGCGGCTGGGTGAGGTGGCAGCCCGACCTCCGGATCCAACAGAGGTTCCGAGGGGTGGCCGGAGGCGTATGGTGCAGGAGTGCCGGTGGACATGCCCACCAGTCTAGGAACTGGACCGACCGGTAGCCCCGCGGCCCCGCTGCGCGTCCCTCCCGGTAGTCTGGGCCCGGTGCCACGCGCGTAGCACGACCGTCGACCGGAAGGAGGGTGATGAGCACGGGAAGCCAGCCCGAAAACACCACGCCCTCCGCGGGTCCCTCCGTGGGTCCCTCGAGCCCTGACCCGGAGCCCGGCGACGCGGTCCCGGCCGAGTCGCCGTCGGCCCCCGTGCGCTCCAGAATTCAGCTCACCGGATCACCCGGTCTGGCCGCGGAGCCGCGGCCCTCGTGGAGCGAGATCCTGTTCGGCGACTTCCGTCGCCTCCAGTCGGTGGTCGGCCGCTGGTACCTGGTGCTCACGCTGCTGGTCCGCCTCCCGAGCGTGGTCATGCCGTTGAGCGTCATGGTGTACGTCGCGGTGGCCTCCGGCTCGGGTTCGTGGGGGGCCTTGTGTGCCGCCGCCATCTATCTCGGACACGCCGTGTCGACCGGAATCACGGGTCTGTACGCACCCTGGAAGTACTTCCAGTGGGGGATCCTGGTTCAGACCGTGCTCCAGGTCCTGACGGTGCTCTGGCTGGTGCAGACCCTGGTGGCTCGCGCCCATGACCCCTTCGGTCCCTGGCCCTGGTACCTGTGTCTGTTGGTGGGTGCCGCCTCACCTCAGCTGGGCATTGCCACAAGGCTGCGGTGGCCCTCGATCCTCCGCCACCACCGCGACCAGTCACTCCCGGCCCTGACCATGCGGCACGACGCCGTCATGGACGCTTTGGCCATGGTCCTGGGCGCACTCGTGGCCGGGGTGATCGCCATCATGGCCGGGTCCCTCGTCGGGGTCATGGCCGGCTCCGGGCTCCTGGTGATCTCGACCGCCATGCTGCTGCTGCATCCCACCGCCGGTCTCCCCGTGTGGGGCACAGCCCTGTGGGTGAGCTCGAGCAAGAACCTGAACCGCGCTGAACGTCGTCGTCGGCGTTCACGGCGCATCGTGCGGTTCCTTCCGGTTCTCGGTGGGGGTTGTTTGGGTCTGTTGTGGGGCTCCGTGCAGATCGGCCTTGTCTATTTCGCCGCCAGCATCGACGTCGTCGAGAGCATCGGCGCCCAGTTCGCGGCGCTCGGTCTCCTGTCGGCGATCTCCGCGGTGATCACGGCCGGATTCGGTATCCGCCGCCCGTGGAACCTGTGGATCCTGTGCGCCGCCGCGAGTGTGCTGGCCACCATGCTCATGTCGGTTCCCTCGGGACCGTTCAGCATGCTGCTGGTGCTCGCGGTGATCGGGGCCGCCACCGGCCCCACTCTGGTGGCCGTGTTCGGGATCGTGCCCATCATCAGCCCGCGGCGCCTCACGACCGGGCTGAGCGCGATCACGTACGTGCTCATCCAGGTCGGCATGGCCGCGGGCCTGGTGCTGGCGGCGTGGCTGGGGAATTACGGGGGCTACCAGACCGTGGCGCTGCTGCCCGTCATGGCTTCGACCCTCCTGCTGGCCACGGCCTTCCTCTTCATCGACCGACGACGTCGTGTGGCGCTGGACATGCCGGCCAGTGCCCACTGGGCCCCGGGCGGTGACTTCTCGACCTCCGTCGGCATGTGAGTGACAGACCCTGTACGCACCGGGGACCGACACCGATCGGTGTCGGCCCCCGGTGCGCCTTGCGGGCGTTCGCGGATCAGTGGCCGCGGTCCAACCATTCCTGGACGTGCCCGGCCTCTGAGCCGATCGTCGTCGAGTCGCCGTGCCCGGTGAGCACCACGGTTTCTGGAGCCAGGACCAGAAGGCGCTCGCGGATCGACTCGACGATGGTGGGGAAGTCCGAGTAGGAACGGCCCGTTGCGCCGGGGCCACCCTGGAAGAGGGTGTCACCGGAAAACACCACACCCAGTTCCGGGCTGTGGAAGCACACGGAACCGGGGGAGTGGCCCGGCGTGGACAGAACGGTCAGCCCGATGCCGTCCAGTTCGAAGACCTCCCCGTCGGTCAACTCGTGATCCGGGGCGGTATCGGGATGGACGCTGTCCCAGAGCATCCGATCCGCTGGGTGCAGATGGATCTGACCACCGATGAGCGCTGCGGTGTCCTGCGCGGCGCGGATGTGGTCGTCGTGACCGTGGGTCAGGAGGATGCCTTTGACCGTGCGTCCACCGACCGCCTCTGCGACGACGGCCGGGGAGTGGGCGGGATCGATCACAAAGCACTCGTCGTCGTTGCCCACGACCCACACGTTGTTGTCCACGTCCCACGTTCCCCCGTCCAGGGAGAACGTGCCACTGGTGACGCAGTTCTGGACCCGAACGCGGCCGTCGGCCGATTCCTTGACGATCTCGGTCATCACTGGACCTCCTGGTCGGCGAGGGTGTGCAGATTCTCCAGTTCGACCACCGAGCGCAGGACCTTGCTCTCGCGCATCTTGGTGAAGGCCGGTTCGACGTCGTTGATCGAGATACGTTCGGACACGAACCCGTCCAGGTCCAGGTTCCCCAACCGGTAGTGGTCAACGAACATCGGGAAGTCACGATTGGGCAGGCAGTCGCCGTACCACGCGGACTTGATGGACCCGCCGCGACCGAACACCTGGTCCAGCGGAATCTCCCACGTGGTCCCCGGATCCGGAACCCCGACCAGGACCATGCGCCCGGCCAGGTCGCGTGCTTCGAAGGCCTGCTGGAAGGTCTTGGCAATGCCCACGGCGTCGATCACCAGATCAGCCCCGTTTCCGTCCGTCAGTTCCTGGATCGCGGCCACCGGGTCCTGGTTGCGTGAGTTCACGAGGTCGGTGGCACCGAATCCCTGCGCGGTGGCAAGCTTTTCGTCGTCCAGGTCCACGGCGATGATGCGCGTGGCTCCGCCCAGCTTGGCCCCGGCGACGGCGGCCGTCCCCACCCCGCCGCAGCCGAAGACGGCCACGGTCTCACCGCGCTTGAGCGCCCCGGTGTTCAACACGGCGCCCAGCCCGGCGGTGACGCCGCAGCCCAGCAGGCCAACGGCCGCGTACTGCGAGGGTTCCAGGTCGCCGTCGATCTTGGTGCACTGCCCGGCGGCCACCAGCGTCTTCTCCGTGAAGGCGCCGATGCCCAGAGCGGGGGTGAGCTCGGTTCCGTCCTGCAATGTCATCTTGGTGCTCGCGTTGTGGGTGGCGAAGCAGTACCAGGGCTCTCCGCGACGGCAGGCCCGGCATTCACCACACACGGCGCGCCAGTTGAGGATCACCCGATCGCCGACCGCCAGGCCCGTCACGCCCTCGCCCAGCGCGGACACCACGCCCGTGGCCTCGTGCCCCAACAAGAAAGGGAAGTCATCCGAGACACCGCCCACCTGGTAGTGGTGGTCGGTCTGGCACACTCCGCAGGTGAGAACGTCCACCAGCGCCTCACCGGGGCCCGGGTCGGGAACCAGGATCGTCTCGACGACGGCGGGTTCGTTCTTGGCCTTGACGACGACGGCCTTGACCTCATGCATGGATTGACTCCGCTTTCGTGGTTGGCGTGCAGGGTGCCACCAGTCTAGGGGCACAAAGGACACGGCCAACCGGTCAGCTTCATCAGGAAGCCACCCGGTCGGCCGTGTCCTCGACTCGTGTCCGACGCCCGGTGCGTCAGCGGGTACGGGTCCGCTCGCGTTCCAGGACCTGCTTGGCGTCACCGTCAAAATTGGCGACCTCCGCGCGGCCCTCGGACCCCCCGTCCTTACCCTGAGAGCGGTAGTCCACGGTCTCGTTGGCCAGGCGGACCTTGCGGCCTTCCTCGACCAGCTTCTCGTGCTTGGTCAATGCCTTGGTCACCGTCTTGACGTCTCTGGGAGGCAGGTGAAGCATCTCCTCGGACGGGATGCCCGCCTCGAGTTCACGGCCACGCTGGATCTCGGCATCGATTTCAGCGCCCAACAGCAGGACGTTGTTGAAGATCCAGATTCCCAACAGGCCCAGGATCACGCCACCGATGACCCCGTATGTCGAGGTCTGGGAGGCGAACTGGGTGGCATAGACGGAGAAGGCCGCGCCGGCCACGATCGCGCCGACAATTGCGAACAGCGCACCCGGGGAGACCCACTTGAACTTGGGCTGCTGGACGTTCGGCGTGAAGTAGTAGAGCACTGCCACGAGCAGGACCAGCAGCAACAGGATCACGGGCCACTTGGCGATGTTCCACACCATCACGCTGGTCTCGCCGAGACCGATCAGGTCACCGACCGATCGAGCGATCCCGCCGGACAGGAGGACCATGAGGAAGACCAGGACCACGGTGATGACGACGAACAAAGTCACCCCCAGCATGGTTGCCTTGTGTTTGACGAATCCGCGGCCTTCGGAGATGTCGTAGACCCGGTTCATGGCGCGGGAGAACGCACCGACGTAGCCCGATGCCGTCCACAGACCGGATGCGACACCGATGATCAATGCGGCCAGGCCGGCTCCGCTCGAGCTGGCGAGGTTACTGATCGTGGGTTCCAACAGCGTGTTGAGTTCGGCCGGGACCCTGCCGGAGAGGAAGTCCGTGATCGCCTTGGTGGTCTGCTCACCCTGCCCGAAGACACCCAGCAGAGACACCACGGCCAGCAGACCGGGGAAAACGGACAGGACGGTGAAGTAGGTCAAGGACGCTGCCAGGTCCGTGCAGCCGTCCTGCGTGAACTCAGCCAGTGCGCGCTTGAAGACGTACATCCAGGAGCGCTTGGAGACGTCTCCGGGGCTGTTGGGTTTGGACCTGCTCTCCGTGGCGGGTGCCTCCGCCCGCTCGAGGGTTTCGCGAAGGGTGTTCTTGGACACGTCGTCTCCATTCCTGTGTGACAGGGTCACCCCGTAGCTGCTCATCGATGGGGGACCGACGAGTGGTGTACAGCATGAAGGATGCCTCCCATCAGTTTACTGATGGGAGGCATCTGGACGTGCCACATCACGCCGTCCGGTCTTGGGCGATGCAGACCAGGTTGCGGGTGACGCGCAAAAGCTGTCGGGTCAGTCTCGAAGGCTCTGCCGTAAGCGGTCGGACAAACGGGTCAGGATCCGCAGTTCCTCCGGGTCCAGACCGTTGGCCATGAGTTCGTGCACGTGGCGGTCGAAGTGCTCAGCGATCCGCGCCTGTAGGTCATGACCGTCCTCGGTCAGACGGATCCGCAGGCCCCGCAGGTCCTGGGGGTCCTGCCAGCGGTGGACCAGGCCTTTAGACTCGAGACGTTCCAGCATGCGGGAGAGGCTCGACTGGGTCAGCAGGACGTACTCGTTGAGTTCGTTCAACCGGATTCCGCGGTCATCTGCCCGGGAGAGGTTGAACAGGACGTCGTACTCGCGCATGGAAAGATCAGCGAATTCTTCGCGACGCTGCAACCGACGCATCACCGTGACCTGTGCACGGTACAGCGCTTCCCAGGCTGCCGTGGAGGTCTCCACGGGGTCATTTGTGGTTTCTCTGATGGGCACGGAGCAATAGTAAGCGAAGTGATTCCGATTGGCCGGGCCTGGTCGTCCGCCATTGTGTGGCAATTTCGTTGAATTGGCATAGACCATCACAAGTGGATCTCGGGGGGGGGTCAGTCGCGTTCGGGCCCGGAAACGGGCATCGACGGCGACGGCCGGTGCGGCGTCGCCGTCGATGACTGCTTCGTGCGGCAGGTGACGGGCACTTCCCCTGGAGGTCAGTGCGTGAAACTCACTTGATGCCCAGAACTCCGCCGGTGTGTCCCATGATCTCGTCGGCCAGACGCGGATCGTCGTCGAGCGTGCGGCCGTAGGCGGGGATCAGTTCCGTAAGTCGGGACTGCCAGGTGCCCTTGTGCTGCGGGAAACACTTGGCCAACAGGTCCAGCATGATCGGCACAGCGGTCGAGGCTCCGGGGGAGGCACCCAGCAGCCCGGCGATGGACCCGTCCTCGGCGGTGATGAGCTCGGTCCCGAACTGGAGGACGCCGCCCTTCTCCTTGTCCTTGCGCATGACCTGCACGCGCTGACCGGCGTGAACTAGCTCCCAGTCGTCGCCGTCGGCCGTGGGGTAGTACTCCTGCAACGCCTCGACCCGCTGTTCCTTGTTCTTCATGAGCTCCGAGATCAGGTACTTGACCAGATCCAGGTTGGCCAGGCCCGCGCGGGTCATGGGGTACAGGTTGTCGGTGCGCACGGAACGCGGCAGGTCGAAGAGCGAGCCCTGCTTGAGGAAGTTCGGCTTGAAGCCGCCGTAGGGGCCGAACAACAGCGACTTCTCGCCGTTCTCGAACCGGGTGTCCAGGTGCGGGACGGACATCGGGGGAGCGCCCACGGAGGCCTGGCCGTAGACCTTTGCGTTGTGTTGTTCGGCGATCTCCGGCTTGGTGTTGCGCAACCAGAGACCGGAGACGGGGAAGCCGCCGAACCCCTTGATCTCCGGGATCCCCGACTTCTGCAACAACGGCAGTGCTCCGCCACCCGCGCCGACGAAGACGAACTTGGCCCGGATCTCCCGACTGTCCTCGGAATCCAAACGATTGGTGGTGCAGGCGGTCCAGGTTCCGTCCGACTCCTTGTTGAGGTTGCTCACCTGCGTTCCCGTGCGGACCTCGGCACCGTTGGCCGACATGTGGGCGACCAGCTGACGGGTGAGTTCACCGAAGTTGACGTCAGTGCCTTCCGGCGCGAACGTGGCCGCCACGGATTCGGAGCCGCGGCCGCGCATGGTCAAAGGAGCCCACTGCGCCAGCTGGTCACGGTCCTCGGAGTACTCCATGCGTTCGAAGAGCTTGTGCTGCTTGAACGCCTCGTGGCGTGCCTTCAGGTAACGCACGTGATCGTCGTTGAAGACCATCGAGATGTGCGGGACGGGGTTGATGAAATCGGAGGCCTGGCCCAGCTTGCCTTCCTCAACCATGGTGGCCCAGAACTGGCGGGAGGTCTGGAACTGCTCGTTGATGGTCACGGCCTTGGCGGTGCCAACGGTCCCGTCGGCCTTCATGGGGGCGTAGTTCAACTCGCACAGTGCGGAGTGGCCCGTGCCTGCGTTGTTCCAGACGCCCGAACTCTCCTTGCCGATCTCGTCCAGGCGCTCGACAAGGGTGATCTTCCAGGTCGGCTCCAGCTCGGTGAGCAGGGCACCCAAGGTGGCCGACATGATGCCGCCTCCCACCAGCAGTACGTCTGTGGACTCGGTGGTTGTCGCGTGCTTCACTACGTGCTCTCCTGTCGTCTCGCGCGGGCCTTTCTTCGCGATCCCGGTCCCGCGCACATAGATACCACCAGGTTAGTCCTCGCTGCGCCCGCGGTGCACACCGACCGGATGGAGCTCCCGGTATCAGTCCTGGTTGATCTGGATCGCGTTGAAATCCTCGAATCCGGTCGAGCTGAGAGGGAAGGATGCCGTGCGGGAATCAACGGCCACGCCGCTGGTGGGGAACGCGAGCGGGAGGGCCGCCTTTTCCATCGTCGCCCTGCGGTTGACCCGCCGGTACAGGTCCTGCCGATCGTCCCCATCCGACGACTGGGCCGCCTGATCCACCAGGTCGCGCAGCATCTCGGAATCCAGGTCGAGCTCCGGGGTGGGGGCACTGAACAGCGTCGAGGCGAAGTAGTCCGGGTCGCGGAAGCCGCCGTCGGCACCGAACAGGAACATGTCGTGCTCCTCCGAACGGGTGCGAAGTGTCTCCGCGTACACGCTCCACGGGACGGGTACCGGGGTGATCTCGAACCCCGCACGGGCGAGGGAGGCGGAGATGTCCGCGTAGAGCCGTTCCGGTTCCAATGCCCATTGGCGGGAGGCGCCCGTGGGATACAGGAAGCGTAACGGTGTCCCGTCGTACTTCGACTTCTTGAGCAGGTCGCGTGCCTGCTGGGGGTTGTACCCGGGGTAGCCGAGGTCGTCGTCGGGGACGTTGAACCGCGCGGGCAGGAACTCCTGTGCGATCGTCGTCCCCTCCGGGAAATGGTCGCGGACGATCGCCTGCCGGTCCACGGAGGCCATGAGGGCCTCGCGGAGGTTGATGTCGCTGAGCAGCCCAGAGCCACCGTGAATACCCAGGTATGCCACGGAGTAGGGGTCGCGCTGGAGCACCTGTACGGCCTCCCGAGCCAGGGGGGCGAAGGCGTCCAACCCCACGAGGTCGTATCCGTCCACTCGTCCAGTACGCAGTGCGACGTAGCGCAGCTCTGAGTCCGGGATGGCCACGAACTCCAGGGTTCCCAGGGGGCCCAACTCGCCCCAGTACGTGTCGGCCACCTCGAGAATCACTGACTGCCCGGGTCGCTGACCCGCACCGGCTTCAAGGCCCTCCCGGACCTTGAAGGGCCCGGTCCCGACAGGCGAGGTACCCACGGAGTCCGAACTGATGCAATTGGGGGCCGCGATGCCGAACGCGGGATGGGTCAAGGCCTTGGGCAACGCCGGGTAGGGGCGGGTGAGGTGGATCCGGATCTTGTGCGAATCCACGGCCTCGCAGGCGCGATAGACCGATCCCTGGGGTGTTCCCCGACGAAAAACGGCATCGAACAAGCTGTGTCGGCCGGTCGAGGTGTCACGCACCGAGGCGGCGGCCCAGCGGTCCAGGTTACGCACGACCGCTTCGGCGTCGAAGGTGGACCCGTCGTGGAACAGGACGTCGTCGCGCAGGGCGAAGTCCCAACTCAACCCGTCCTCGGACGCGCGCCAGGCCGTGGCCAAGGCGGCGGTCGGGTCTCCGGTGAGCGGGTCGGGTGCGACCAGACCGTCGAGTACCTGCCGGGCGATGCGGTTGGTCTCGAGGTTGTCCGTGAGGGACGGATCAAGCGTCGGGGCCGTGGCGGCATTGGCGAACACGTAGTGCGCCTCGGGCACCTCGCGTGAGGGGGTGCTGTCGGGGTCGGAACCCTCTGAAGTGCCGCAGCCCGCCAGGACCGTCACGGTCGCTCCGGCCAGGAAAGCGCGTCGGGAGTACCGGCTCACCACGCAAACTCCCTTCCTGGTTCCCTCACGAACCGGGCACGGAGGCCCGTCGGTGCGCGAGGCGGGACTTGAACCCGCACGCCGGAGCACAGGAACCTAAATCCTGCGTGTCTGCCAATTCCACCACTCGCGCGTAGGCCCCGCGGTGTGCTGCGGGGCCGAACGATTGTACCGAGAACTCGGGGCCGCCTCAGTCGGACAGGCCGAGGTCCCGGCGCAACTTGGCCACGTGACCCTTGGCCCGCACGTTGTACTGCGCGACTTCCACGGCACCCGACTCGTCGACGACGACAGTGGAGCGGATGAGCCCCTCGTAGACCCGTCCGTAGTTGTTCTTCTCGCCCCAGGCGCCCCAGGCCTCCGCAACGGCGTGGTCGGGGTCCGACAGCAGCGGGAAGGTGAGGGACTGCGCGTCCGTGAACTTCTGGAGGGCAGCCTGGCTGTCCGGCGAAATGCCGACCACGCGGTATCCGTCCGAGGTGAAGCTGGCCAGGTTGTCGCGGAAGTCGCAGGCCTGAGTGGTGCACCCGGGCGTCGAGGCCTTGGGGTAGAAGTAGACGATCACCTTGGTGCCGGCGAAATCGGACAGCGACACAGGGGAACCGCTCTGATCGGTCAGGGTGAAGTCGGGAGCCTTCTGGCCCGGGGTCAGTGCGTGGCGCATGGGAGTCCTTTCCTTTCGTGCACTCTGCCTGCAGAGTCCTTGATTCATCATGCCCTGCTCGGGGGACACCGCGATGGCTCGTGATCGGCCGTGCGCTTCCGAGGCCTCGCCCGGTGACCCCTGGTGTACGGCAGCGGTGCGTTGTAATGTGTAAGCACCCTTAGTCAAGTGTTTCCCTCGTCATGGGTATAATCACGTCATGCCCAAGAATTCCCAGTGGCCCACCAATCGGCTCTTGTCCACAGCGGCGCGCCTCGTCGAACATTCGTGGAATGAACGCCTCGCCTCGCTGGGGATCACGCATGCCGGTGTCATGGCTCTCGACGTCCTGGAGGCCCAGGGCGGACTGACCCAGGCTCGTCTCGCGCAAGAGGTCCGCGTCCAGGCCCAGACCATGGGCAAGACGCTGCACCGCCTCGAAATCCACGGTCACGTGACGCGGAGCCGGAACCTCAATGACCGACGCAGCCACCTCGTCGTCATCACCGAAGAGGGGCGTCGCGTCCTGGCCGAGGCCACGCGTGTGGAAGAAGATCTCACGGGGGACGGTGCCCTTGCGGACGAGCAGTTGCGGCGCTCCCTGGCTCACATCGTCACCACGCTCGGCGGAACCCGGTGGAAGCTGAAGGTGGACTCCGACGGTGAGGTCCACGAAGTCGGAGGTTCCACGGCGCCGAGTTCGGAAACGCCAATGGTCGGTGTTGATCCGGAGATCGCCCCGCGTTGATCTGCCTCCGCGCACAGTTCTGAGTCACGCCCCGCGAAGCTCCTGCTCGGTGCTTCCCGGGGCGGTTCTGTTTCATCCGGCATCAATTCTGACCGGCGCCGAACGCAAAAAAGCTTGTGGCCCGCATCGAAACGTCGATGCGGGCCACAAGCTGTGTGGTGCGCCCCCACGGACTCGAACCGTGAACCCGCTGATTAAGAGTCAGCTGCTCTGCCAATTGAGCTAGAGGCGCATGTCGTGGCTGCTGGCCACGGCGGTAAACAGTACCACATTCCGGGGCGGTTGTTCGCCACCTCTGCCTGCCGTCCGGTCGCAGGTGAATCACCCGGAGGGCGATTCCCATGGACCTTCTGGCGGTGCCGGAATGTTGTACGCAGACCGTCTGGGCCGGACAACGAGCCGGTACTTTACGCCGTCGGTCCGCGGAGGTCCATTCGAGGCGGGAAATGTGGGTTGTCTCACGATGTGAAACACGCTGACCGCTGTTTGACACGGGTCCCGTAGCGGCGGACCATGAACTCATGCAGTGCATCACGGTTGAGGCAGAGGCGCCCGTCGACAAGATCGTCGGCGAGATTCTCGATGTCGTAGTAGAGCCGGTCGTCCTCGTCGGACGACGGGCCTGACGCCGTACACCGCACGCGCACCGGGCCCCGAAAGCCGCTCCACCAGGCGGCCGGGGCCTTCTTCGTGTCTGACCCACACCGCGGACGACGGCGGGGCGAGTGCACCACAACCATGGATCCTCGAGCGGGCACGGACGGCGCGGGAGCGACCCCCTTGCCCGGCCTTGCGGATGCGACCGGCCAGTATCGATGGAATCGATTGAATTGAAGGACGCGAGATGAGTAAGGGACAACCCATCAGCCCGGCACTGATGGCCAACAAGCGGACCGGCACGTCCCCCGCCGAGCGGCGTGCCGCCGGCGAAGCCTCGGGCGTCGTCGTTCCGGAGGTCCCCGGAGACCAGAACGTCGTGGAACCGGTGTCGATGACCGGTTCGCAGGCCGTCATCCGTTCCCTCGAGGAACTCGGTGTCACGGACGTCTTTGGCCTTCCCGGCGGGGCAATTCTCCCGACCTACGACCCGCTGCTCGAGACGGAGACCATCAATCACATCCTGGTCCGCCACGAGCAAGGTGCTGGGCACGCCGCGCAGGGATACGCGTTGGCTTCCGGGAAGGTGGGTGTGTGCATCGCGACCTCGGGACCGGGTGCCACCAACCTCGTGACAGCGCTGGCCGACGCGAACATGGACTCGGTGCCCATGGTGGCCATCACCGGTCAGGTGGCCTCCACCCTGATCGGCTCCGACGCCTTCCAGGAGGCGGACATCGTGGGCATGACCATGCCCATCACCAAACACTCGTATCTGGTGACCAAGTCGCAGGACATCCCGCGAGTCCTGGCCGAGGCCTTCCATCTCGCCGCCACCGGGCGTCCGGGCCCCGTGTTGGTGGACATCGCCAAGGACGCCCAGGTGGGTCAGATGGAGTTCTCCTGGCCGCCCGTGCTCGACCTTCCGGGGTACCGTCCGGTGGCTCGGGGCCACTCCAAGCAGATCCGTGAAGCGGCTCGTCTCATGGCGCAGGCCCAGCGTCCGGTCCTGTACGTCGGTGGCGGTACGGTCAAGGCCGATGCGGCCGACTCCCTGCTCGAGTTGGCGACGGCCACGGGCGCCCCCGTGGTGACCACGCTGACCGCCAGGGGAGTGTTCCCCGATTCCCATGACCAGCACCTGGGCATGCCCGGGATGCACGGCACCGTCCCGGCCGTGTACGCGATGCAACAGGCGGATCTGCTCATCACGCTCGGGGCTCGCTTCGACGACCGTGTCACGGGCGTGCTCAGCACCTTCGCTCCGGGTGCCAAAGTGATCCACGCCGACGTCGACCCCGCGGAGATCTCCAAGAACCGCACCGCCGACGTGCCGATCGTGGGCGACCTGGCCTCGATCATTCCCGAACTCACGGAAGCCTTCCGGGCGGAGACGGAGGAGGCCGGTACGCCCGACCTGTCCGCCTGGTGGCGCGTGCTCAGCGGCCTGCGCGATTCCTATCCGCTGGGATGGACGCCCACCGAGGACGGGCTGCTGGCGCCGCAGTACGTGATCCAGAAGCTCTCCGAACTCACCGGGCCCGACGCCTGCTACGTGGCCGGCGTGGGGCAGCACCAGATGTGGTCCGCCCAGTTCGTCAAGCACGAGCGTCCGCGCCAGTGGATCAACTCGGCGGGTCTGGGAACCATGGGCTTCGCCGTCCCGGCGGCCATGGGCGCCAAGGTGAGTCAGCCGGACCGGGTCGTGTGGGCCATCGACGGCGACGGCTGCTTCCAGATGACCAACCAGGAACTGGCGACCTGCGCCCTGAACAACATTCCGATCAAGGTCGCGGTGATCAACAATTCGTCGTTGGGCATGGTGCGCCAGTGGCAGACGCTGTTCTACGACGGCCGCTACTCCCACACCCACCTGAACACGGGCCACGACACCGTTCGGATCCCGGACTTCGTGAAGCTCGGTGACGCCTACGGCTGCGCAACCTTCCGCTGTGAGCGCGAGGAGGACGTGGAAGCCACCATCAAGGCGGCACTTGAAGTCAACGACCGCCCCGTGGTCATCGACTTCGTGGTCTCGGCCGACGCCATGGTGTGGCCCATGGTGCCCGCGGGTGTGTCCAACGACCAGATCCAGATCGCCCACAACATGACCCCCGAGTGGGTCGGAGAAGACGAAGGAGCAGGGGCATGAGCCGCCACACCCTTTCCGTGCTGGTCGAGGACAAACCGGGCGTCCTGACCCGTGTGGCCGGCCTGTTCGCCCGCCGCGCCTTCAACATCGACCAGCTTGCCGTGGGCAACACCGAAGTTCCCGGCCTGTCCCGCATCACGGTCGTCGTCGACGCCGACGGCGAAGCCCTGGAACAGGTCACCAAGCAGCTCAACAAGCTCATTCACGTGATCAAGATCGTGGAGTTGGCACCGGAGACCTCGGTGCAACGCGAACACATCATGATCAAGGTCCGCGCCGACGCCGCAACCCGGCTTCAGGTCACCCAGGCCGCGGACCTGTTCAGAGCCTCGATCGTCGACGTCTCCACCGACTCGGTCGTCATCGAAGCCACGGGGGCCACGGAGAAACTCAAGGCCTTACTCGACGTCCTTGAGCCATTCGGCGTTCGAGAGATCGTCCGGGCCGGTACGCTGGCGCTCGGACGTGGCCCCAAGTCGATGTCCGACCGGGCGCTGCGGCACTGAGCCGCTCGCCCCGGGCCCGGGCACCTCGTACTTCTCACCACACACCACGACCTGCAGTGGGCAGGTCGAGCAACTGCAGCACTAAGGAGACACATCCCCATGGCAGCTGAGATCTTCTACGAAGACGACGCAGACCTCTCGATCATCCAGGGCCGCAAGGTCGCCGTGATCGGTTACGGCTCCCAGGGCCACGCCCACGCCCTCAACCTGCGAGATTCCGGCGTCGACGTCCGTGTGGGCCTGTCGGAGGGCTCCTCCTCCCGGGCCAAGGCGGAGGCCGAAGGCCTGACCGTCAAGACCGTCGCCGAGGCCGCGGCCGAGGCCGACGTGATCATGATCCTGACCCCGGACCAGGTCCAGCGCACGGTCTACGCGGACGCGATCCAGCCGAACCTCAAGGACGGCGACATCCTGCTGTTCGCCCATGGGCTGAACATCCGCTTCGGCTACATCGAGGCCCCGCAGGGCGTCGACGTCGCCATGGTTGCCCCCAAGGGCCCCGGGCACACCGTGCGCCGCGAGTACGAGGCCGGTCGTGGCGTTCCCTGCCTGGTCGCCGTCGAGGTGGACGCCTCCGGAAAAGCCCAGGAAATCGCCCTGTCCTACGCGAAGGCCATCGGCGGTACCCGCGCCGGCGTCATCAAGACCACCTTCACGGAGGAGACCGAGTCCGACCTGTTCGGCGAGCAGGCCGTCCTGTGCGGTGGCATGTCCCACCTGGTCCAGTACGGCTTCGAGACCCTGACCGAGGCCGGCTACCAGCCGGAGATCGCCTACTTCGAGGTCCTGCACGAACTCGAGCTGATCGTCGACCTGATGGTCGAGGGCGGCATCTCCAAGCAGCGGTGGTCCATCTCCGACACCGCCGAGTACGGCGACTACGTCTCCGGTCCGCGCGTGATCGACCCGTCCGTCAAGGAGAACATGAAGGCCGTGCTCTCCGACATCCAGGACGGCACCTTCGCCCGCCGGTTCATGGAGGACCAGGACGCCGGAGCTCCCGAGTTCAAGCAGCTCCGCGAGAAGGAGGAGGGCCACCCGATCGAGGCAACCGGTCGCGAACTGCGGAAACTTTTCGTTTGGACTGACTCGGATTCCGACTACACTGAAGGAACCGCTGCCCGCTGAGCCCCCGCTCGGCGTTGAGCAGGCACATCATGTGCCACTGAGTTTGCGTGGAGTACTCGGTTCAGATCTTCCCGTCTTCCCTGACTGAGGTTTCACGACGACGGCGCCCCGCTCACCTGATCAGGTGGGCGGGGCGCCGTCGTTCTTGGGGTCGGGGAGACCCGGCCGGATCAGCTCAGGAGGCTGCCGAGGCCCCCCGAGCTGCCGGACGAGGAAGCCCCGACCACGGGGGTGCCCTCCGAGGGCTGCACGACCACGAACCCTGGGCCGTGGAAGGCCAGCTGGAAGGCTTCACCGGAGCCCCCGCGGAACATTCCGGAGAAGTTGAAGTCGTTCTTGATGGACGGAGCCAGGTTGGCCGACCAGCACACGGCCGCCTGGGGATCCACGAAGGTCGGTTGCTGTGAGGCGTCCAGGACCATGGGGTCGCCGTCGGAACAGACCGCCACGTATCCGTGGCCGGAGAGTTCCAGGTTGAACAGGCCACCGGCGAGCATGCCCGCGCCCTGGACGCGACGGATGTCCCAGCTCAGGGACGAATCGAAGGCCAGCAGCGAGGATGAGTTGACCGTGATGGCTTCGCCTTCCAGCAACAGCAGGAAGATGAAGCGGCTCTGGCGGGCGAAGAAGACCTCACCCTGGCCGGAGACGCGCATCATGGGTGCGTCCTCGTTGGTCAGTGCCTTCTTGAGGAACTTCCCCACGGAGCCCGAGCCTTCGTGCTTGAACGACATCTGACCCTGGTAGGCGACCATGGCGCCCTTCGTCGCGATGATGTCCTGCGTCATGTTGACCCGGAGCATCTTCTTGGACTGAAGCGCCCACTGGTCCTGGGTCTGGCGTTCCATGTGTTCGGGGGCGAAGAGTTCGCTGCGCATGAGGATCCTTTCAGGAGGGCCCGGACCGGGCCGGGAGAGTTCCGACGGTGCCAGCTTGGCACGTCCGATTGCAAATGTAAATCCATGACGCCGGTGGGATTCGCGCGTTGCTCTCGACGCTACGATGGGGCGCGTGACTTCCGAGGTAACCGCAGCCGAGACCGATGCCCGCCCCACGTTCTACGTGACCACCGCGATCTCCTATCCCAACGGCGCCCCTCACATCGGACACGCCTACGAGGCCATCGCCACGGACACCCTGGCGCGCTTCAAGCGACTGGACGGGTACGACGTCCGGTTCATGACCGGCACGGACGAGCACGGTCAGAAGATGCAGCAGACCGCGGAGAAGGAAGGCATCAGCCCCAAGGAACTGGCCGACCGCAATGCCGCCGCGTTCAAGGCCATGGACGACGCACTCGGCGTGTCCTACGACCGCTTCATCCGCACCACCGACGACGACCACACCGTGGCCTCGCAAGCGATCTGGGAACGGATGGAGGCCAACGGGGACATCTACCTGGACTCGTACTCCGGGTGGTACTCGGTGCGTGACGAGGCGTTCTACGGCGAGGACGAAACCGAGGTCCGTGTCGACGGGCTGCGCTACTCCAAGGAGACCGGGACCGAGCTGACCTGGACGGAGGAGGCCTCCTACTTCTTCCGACTCTCGGCCTACCAGGACCGGCTGCTGGAGCTCTACGAGGGGGAGGGGTTCCTGTACCCGGAGGCACGGCGCAACGAGATCGCCGAGTTCGTCCGTTCCGGATTGCGTGACCTCTCCATTTCCCGGACGACCTTCGACTGGGGGGTTCCCGTGCCCGGGGACCCCGAACACGTCATGTACGTGTGGGTGGATGCCCTGACCAACTACCTCACCGGCGTGGGTTTCCCGGCCACGGACGACGACGCCTTCACCCGCTACTGGCCGGCCGACGTCCACGTGATCGGCAAGGACATCGCCCGCTTCCACTCCGTGTACTGGCCGGCGTTCCTGTGGTCGGCCGGACTGGAGTTGCCGCGCAAGGTCTTCGCCCACGGGTTCCTCTACAACCAGGGCGAGAAGATGTCGAAGTCCGTGGGCAACGTGATCGACCCGCACGCGCTCATCGGTGAGTATGGGCTGGATCAGGTGCGCTTCTTCCTTCTGCGCGAAGTCTCGTTCGGGCAGGACGGGTCCTATTCGCACGACGGCATCGTCTCGCGGATCAACGCGGATCTTGCCAACGACCTGGGGAACCTGGCCCAGCGGTCTTTGTCCATGGTGGCCAAGAACTGCGACGGGGCCGTGCCGGACATGGGTGAGCTGACGGAGGCCGACCGCGCCATCCTGGACGCCGCCCACGACCTGCTGGGGCCCGTCCGGGAAGCCTTCGACGGACTCCAGTTCCATCGAGCGCTCGAGGCCATCTGGCGCGTGGTCGCCGACTGCAACCGCTACTTCACGGCCCAGGAGCCCTGGGTTCTGCGCAAGACCGATCCGGCCCGGATGCAGACCGTCCTGTGGACCACCCTGGAAGTGGTGCGCGTGGTGGCGCTGTTGGTGCAGCCCGTCATGCCCACGTCCGCGGAAAAGCTCCTGGATGTCCTGGGGCAGCCCGAGGACCGCCGCCAGATCGCGGACATCTCCGAACGCATCGTGGTGGGCACGGCCCTGCCGAAGCCCACGCCAGTGTTCCCGCGTTACGAGGAGCCGGCTGCCCTCCAGGGGTGAGCATTCCGGGGCGAGGTCCCTGGCTCCCGACTGGTCCAGATAGTGAGATGATCTTTTGACATGTGGGACAGCCGTCACGAGCGGTCCTAAGGTTGTGAGCATGAGCGAGCCCACATCTCCCGCACCCCCGGAAGCCTCGGAACCCGCAGCCGGGACGTCGCCAGAAGGCGCAGGGGTGTCCACGACCCATCGGATCGCGGTCATCCCCGGAGACGGCATCGGACCGGAGGTCGTGGCCGAGGCCGAGAAGGTCTTGGAAGCGGCATGTGTGCCCGCGGGTATCGCTCTCGAGAAGAAGTCCTTCCCCCTCGGCGCCGAACACTGGCTGGCCACGGGCCAGACCCTGCCCGAGGAGACTCTCGAGGAGATCCGTGATCAGGACGCCATCCTGTTCGGCGCGGTGGGGGCCGCTCCCGGGGACACCCGGATCCCTTCGGGGCTGATCGAGCGTGACATCCTGCTCAAGTTGCGTTTCAGCCTCGACCACTACGTGAACCTTCGACCCTCCGAGCTGTTTCCCGGCACGGTTTCGCCGTTGCGCGATCCCGGGGAGGTCGACTTCGTCGTCGTCCGCGAAGGTACCGAGGGGCCGTACGCGGGTAACGGTGGGGTGCTGCGCCAAGGCACGGACCAGGAGATCGCCACCGAGGTTTCGCTGAACACGGCCCACGGGGTGCGGCGTCTGGTGCGGTTCGCCTTCGAACTGGCCAACTCCCGCGAGCGCAAGAAGCTCACCCTGGTGCACAAACACAACGTCCTGGTCAATGCCGGGCACCTCTACCAGCGGACCGTCAATGCCATGGCGGCCGAGTACCCGGACGTCACGGTCGACTACCTGCACGTGGACGCCGTGACGATCTTCATGACCACGGACCCGTCCCGGTTCGACGTCCTGGTCACGGACAACCTTTTCGGTGACATCATCACCGACCTTGCCGGAGCCATCACGGGCGGGATCGGCCTGGCACCGTGTGGGAACATCAATGCGGACCGTACGGCGCCGTCCATGTTCGAACCGGTGCACGGCTCCGCCCCGGACATTGCGGGGCAACAGAAGGCCAACCCCGTGGCCACCATCCTGGCCGGGGCCATGATGCTCGAGCACCTCGGTCACCCCGAGCAGGCCGAGCAGATCCGTGGCGCGGTGCGTCATGACCTGGAGGTCAACGGTGTCCAGGCCAGGTCCACCGCCAAGATCGGCGACGCGATCGTCGCCGCGCTTCAGGCCTGAACCGCCACTGCCGTGCCGTAGCGGCCGGCCGCAGCACAACCGACGGGGCGCAGCTCCGAACTTTTCCCGAGGACCCGATGCACATGACTCACGAACCGTCTTCCACAGCCCCCTCGACCAGCACCGCTGGGGTCGATTCCCGGGAGTTCGTCAAGACCCTGAACCCCGCCCCGGCGACTTCGGCACGTCGGGACGCGATCCTGGCGAATCCGGGCTTCGGCCAGTACTTCACCGACCACATGATCCAGATCCAGTGGACGGGGAACATCGAACAGGGCACCGGGCAGTGGCAGCAGCCGACCCTGGTCCCGTACGGCCCGCTCGCCCTGGACCCGGCTGCGGCCGTCCTTCATTACGGTCAGGAGATCTTCGAAGGTCTCAAGGCCTACCGGCACGACGACGGCTCGGTTTGGACCTTCCGCCCGGAGAAGAACGCGGCCCGGCTCAACCGTTCGGCCGAACGCATGGCGTTGCCCGCTCTGCCCGAGGACCTGTTCCTGGACTCCTTGCGCACGCTGGTCGAACAGGATCGTGACTGGGTGCCCGACGGGGAAGGGCAGTCGCTCTACCTGCGGCCCTTCATGATCGCCAACGAGACGTTCTTGGGCGTGCGGCCCTCCCGCGAGGTGCTCTACTCCGTGATCGCCTCCCCGGCCGGGAACTACTTCGGCGAGGCGAAGGCCGTGGACATCTGGTTGTCCGAGCACTGGGCCCGGGCGGGCCGTGGCGGCACTGGTGCCGCGAAGTGCGGCGGCAACTACGCCGCGTCCCTCATCGCGCAGATGGAGGGCGATGCCCACGGCTGCCAGCAGGTCATCTTCACCGACCCCGACAGGGACGAGGCCATCGAGGAACTCGGCGGCATGAACGTCTTCTTCGTGTTCGACGACGGCACCCTGGTCACCCCCGAACTGACGGGAACGATCCTCGAGGGCGTGACCCGCGATTCCATCATCCAGCTGGCCAAGGACCGGGGTATGACGGTCGAGGAGCGGGCCTTCACCCTGGAGGAATGGCGCGACGGTGTGGCCTCCGGGAAGCTGACCGAGGTCTTCGCGTGTGGAACGGCCGCCGTGATCTCCCCGGTCGGTCGTCTGATCAGCGCACAGGAGACCATCGGACCCGAGGACGCAGAGCCGGGCGAGGTCACCATGTCCTTGCGCAAGGAGCTGCTGGACATCCAGACGGGTCGTGGCGAAGACCGCCACGGATGGCTCACGCGCCTCGCCTGACCGGCTTGGTTCGCCCCCGCCGTCGGATTCACTAGCCTGGACCCATGCGTATCGCCCGTTTCACTGCAGAAGACGAGATCCACTACGGCCTGGTCCAGGGAGAGGAAGGCGAGGAGCGCGTCGTGCCCCTGGCCGGTGACCCGTTCTTCAACGGCATCCAACCGGTCGAGGGGACCTCGTGGGCGCTCGAGGACATCCGTCTCCTGGCCCCCGTGATCCCGCGGTCGAAGATCGTCTGCGTGGGCCGCAACTACGCCGACCACGCCAAGGAGATGGGCAACGAACTGCCCACCAGCCCCTTGCTGTTCTTCAAGCCCAACACCTCGGTCACGGGTCCCGGTGACCCCGTGACCCTGCCGTCGTGGACCGAAGAAGTGTCCTACGAAGCCGAACTGGCGGTCGTCATCGGCCGAATCTGCAAGGACGTTCCGGTCGACAAGGTCGACGAGGTGGTCTTCGGTTACACCTGCGCCAACGATCTGACGGCGCGGGACGCCCAGCGCACGGACGGCCAGTGGGCCCGGGCCAAGGGCTTCGACGGCGCGTGCCCGCTGGGGCCCTGGATCGAGACCGAGCTGGACACCTCCGAGCTCCAGGTGCGCTCGTTCGTCAACGACGACCTCAAGCAGGACGGGAACACCTCCCAGATGGTGTTCGGCGTGGCCGATCTGATCTCCTACGTCTCCAGCGCCTTCACGCTGCTGCCCGGGGACGTGTTGCTCACAGGCACCCCGGCCGGGGTGGGAACTGTCGACGAAGGTGACCGTCTGGACGTGGAGATCGAAGGCATCGGGAAGCTCGCAACCGTCCTGCGGCGCTGAGCTCCGCTCGGGGGATCGGCGGCTGCCAATAGAATGGCGACCATCATGACTGAGACACCCCAGACCGATCCCGCCACAGACCTGACCTCCGATGCGGCTGCCCCTGAGTCGGCCGCCTCCGAGCCGGCCGCCGTCGACACGGCGTCGACCAAAGACCTGCCGCTGACCGCTTCGGCGGTTTCTGCGGGTACCGAAGAAGCCACGGGGGCAGACGTGCGTGTGCGCTTCTGCCCGTCGCCCACCGGCACGCCGCACGTGGGGCTCATCCGCACCGCGCTGTTCAACTGGGCCTACGCGCGCCACACCGGCGGCAAGCTCGTGTTCCGGATCGAGGACACCGACGCCGCCCGCGACTCCGAGGAGTCCTTCGAACAGCTCCTGGACGGCCTGGGTTGGCTGGGCATCACGTGGGACGAGGGCGTGACGGTCGGTGGCCCGCACGAACCGTACCGCCAGTCCCAGCGTGGCGAGATCTACCAGGACGTCATCGCCAAGCTCAAGGACGCCGGGGCGATCTACGAGTCCTACTCGACCCCCGAAGAGGTCGAACAGCGCCACCGTGATGCCGGACGCGACCCCAAGCTGGGCTACGACAACTTCGACCGGGAGCTGTCCGCAGAACAGATCGCAGCGTTCCGCGCCGAAGGCCGTGAACCCGTGCTGCGCCTGCGCATGCCGGACGAAGCCATCGTCTTCAACGACCTGGTCCGCGGGGAGATCACCTTCGCCGCCGGTTCCGTGCCGGACTTCGTCGTCGTGCGAGCCAACGGCAAGCCGCTGTACACCCTGGTCAACCCCGTGGACGACGCGCTCATGCGGATCACCCACGTGCTGCGCGGCGAGGACCTGCTCTCCTCCACACCCCGACAGATCGCCCTGTACCGTGCCCTGGTGGCCATCGGCGTCGCCGAGCGCGTGCCCGAATTCGGTCACCTGCCGTACGTCATGGGGGAGGGCAACAAGAAGCTCTCCAAGCGCGACCCCGAATCGAGCCTGTTCAATCTTCGGGACGCGGGCTTCATCCCGGAGGGCCTGCTCAACTACCTGGCGTTGCTCGGCTGGTCCCTGTCGGCCGATCAAGACGTCTTCACCCAGGACGAGTTCGTGGCCGCCTTCGATGTGCACGACGTGTTGGCCAATCCCGCGCGCTTCGACCTCAAGAAGGCCACGGCCATCAACGGTGACCACATCCGTCGCCTGGACCCGCAGGACTTTCGTGATCGCCTGGTGCCCTACCTGCAGGCCGGGGGCGTGCTGGGCGAGGAACTCACTGCCCGGGAGAACGAAATCCTGGACCAGGCGGCGCCGTTGGTGCACACCCGCATGGACCTGCTGGGAGATGCCGTGGGGTTGCTGCGTTTCCTGTTCGTCAGCGACGAGTCCCTCGAGTACGACGACAAGGCCGTGTCCAAGCTCAAGGACAACGCAGGCGAAGTGTTGGCCGCCACTCGCGGAGCACTCGCGAACCTCGAGGACTTCACGGCAGAGCCCATCCAGGCAGCATTGCGTCAGGTCCTGGTGGAGGAGATGGAGATCAAGCCCCGCCTGGCCTTCGGCCCGGCCCGGGTGGCGGTCTCCGGACAGCAGATCTCTCCGCCGCTGTTCGAGTCCATGGAGATTCTGGGCCGGCAGTCCACGCTCGCGCGCCTCGACCGCCTGGCCGGGATGATCGGCTGACGAGCCGCCCGTCACTGCGGGGCCCGGAGATTTGCCGGGCCCCGCAGTGACGGGTATAGTCTTAGCTCGTTGCGCGCGGCCGGCGAGGTTCCGACCTCCGGTACGACGTGCGCAGTGGGGTATGGTGTAATTGGCAACACAACGGTTTCTGGTACCGTCATTCTAGGTTCGAGTCCTGGTACCCCAGCGGCCCCATCGTATAGCGGCCTAGTACTCCGCCCTCTCACGGCGGCAACACCGGTTCGAATCCGGTTGGGGTCACTCCGCTTACATTTCCTCACCGCATCAGCGGTGGGGAAATTCTGCTGAAAGCACGCCGCAACGCGTGTTCCGGTGGTTCAACCACCACATGCCCGGCTTGCGCCGGTCAGCCGCGGCCCCATCGTATAGCGGCCAAGTACTCCGCCCTCTCACGGCGGCAACACCGGTTCGAATCCGGTTGGGGTCACACCTGCCGAATGCCTCGGACGCCCATGACGGGCTCCGGGGCATTGGTCGTTCCCGGCCCTGTTCGGCGGCCTCCCACGGGACCTGACTCCAGAACCGTGGCGGCCCATGTCGGCCGGGCGATCTCCCGGCCCACGGGGAGGGCATGGGGCATGATGAAGCCTGTGAGCACATCCGATCATGAGTCCGACGCCGACCGATCGTCCGGTCCGGCGGACGGCCAGAGCACGCCGACGTCCTCGGCCCCTGCGGGCATGCCCTGGGGCAGATCCGAAGAGGCCAGTTCCGAGACTCCACAGACCGAACGTCCCGACGACGGCGCCCGTCCGATCGGCGACGACCTCCCCACGCAGGCAGAGCAGCCCGACCGGGAGCTCGGGCGATCGCACCTGGGTGCCGCGGAGGCCACCGCCCTTGCGGTGGACGATCTGCGTGGCCTGCTCAGGCAAACACACCTGCCGTTGGAGACGTCTGGGGCCGAATCCGGTCGAGACGTCGTCCGACGCACCCTGGCGCAGGTCGAGGACTACGTCCTTCCTCGTGTGAAGTCCTTGGATGCCCCGCTTCTGGCCGTCGTGGGCGGTTCCACCGGTGCGGGCAAGTCCACCCTGGTCAACGCATTGGTGGGTCGTCCCGTGACCCGCGCCGGCGCGGTCCGTCCGACCACCCGGCAGCCCATGCTCATCCATCACCCGCTGGA
This sequence comes from Kocuria soli, assembly GCF_003797835.1. Lineage (GTDB taxonomy): Bacteria > Actinomycetota > Actinomycetes > Actinomycetales > Micrococcaceae > Kocuria > Kocuria soli. Next base: position 21,177 of record NZ_RKMF01000009.1, on the reverse strand, counting down.
CGGGGCCGCCTTCGAAGGCACCCGTGTGCTCCCGCACCTGGCCCGTGTGCGCGGCCAACTGACCGGGTCCGTGGGCGCCGGTGGCGCGTCGTCGGGCGAAGGCCCGGAAAGCACCGGAGGGGACACCCGCACCAACGCCGCGGAACCCACCCACAGCCTGGTGCTGCTGGCCGATTCGGGGATGGACCGGGGCATCGCCCTGCTCGACGCCCCCGACATCGACTCGGTCTCCGAGGAAAACCGCCGCCTGGCCGCCCAACTCCTGGCGGCCGCCGACCTGTGGCTGTTCACCACCACCGCGAATCGCTACGCCGACGCCGTTCCGTGGGAACTGCTGGTCGAGGCCGGGCGACGGGACATCACCGTCGCCGTCGTGCTCGACCGTGTTCCCGACGGGGTGGCCGACGAGATCCTTCCCGACCTCCAGCGGATGCTCACGGAGCACGGCCTCGGGGAGGCCCCGGTGTTCGTCATTCCGGAGGCCCCGCTGAACGCCGCGGGCATGCTGCCCACCGGGACCGTGGACCGGCTGCGCACCTGGCTGGCGGACCTGGCCGCGGACTCGGCGGCCCGCGCCGAGGTGGCCCGACGCACCGTGGGCGGTGCACTGCGGCAGGTGGCTGACCGCGGTGTGGACATCGCCGACGACGTCGCCGAGCAGGAATCCGTCGCCGGACAGCTTCGCGCCGACGTCGTGGAGGCACACGAGCGCGCCCTGCAGGAGATCATCGCCTCCACCAAGGACGGATCCTTGCTGCGCGACGAGGTGCTGGCCCGCTGGCAGGACTTCGTGGGGACCGGGGAGTTCTTCCGCGGCCTGGAGGCCCAGATCGGCCGATTGCGTGACCGGATCGGCGCGGCCCTGCGCGGCAAACCGGCGCCGGAGGTTCAGGTCGAGCAGGCGCTCGAGACGGGCCTGCAGGCGGTCATCGTCGAGGAGTTGGCCAAGGCCGGGGAGAACACACAGCGCCGTTGGCGTTCCGAACGGGCCGGACGCTCGTTGCTCGGTGACGAGGACCTGGGTCGGCTGCCCGATGATGCCCAAGAGCGCTCGGCGGCCGTGATTCGTGCCTGGCAGGGCGATGTCATGGAACTGATCCAGCAGGAGGGTGCGGGTAAACGCACCCAGGCCCGGGTGCTGTCCCTCGGCCTCAACGTGGTGACCGTGGCCCTCATGGTCACCGTGTTCTCCATGTCCGCCGGGCTCACGGGTGCCGAGATCGGCATCGCTGGGGCATCGGGTGTGGTGGGCACCAAGCTGCTTGAGGCGGTCTTCGGCGAGGACGGTGTGCGACGCATGGCGGACAAGGCGCGCCGTAGCCTGGAGAAGCGATTGCGTGAATTCGTGCAGTCGCTCGAAGACCCGTGGCTGGAACGCCTCGAGATCCTGACCGATCCGTCCTCCGGCGTCGTCCGCGAGGCCGCCAACCGCGTGAAGACCACGGGAGACCAGCTGTGATCCGGCTCGGCCGTAAGAAGACCCAGACGTTCAACATCGATCAGCGACTTGTCGGATTGCGCGACGCGGTCGACGCCGGACGCGGCAGACTGGACGACGACGCCGTCAACGGTGCCGACGACGTCCTGCAGCGCGCCGTGACCCGACGCTCGCTGTCGGCCGACCACACCGTCGTCGGTTTCTTCGGGGCCACCGGTTCCGGCAAGTCCTCGCTCATGAACGCCGTGGTCGGCCGCCCGGTGGCGCAGGCCGCCGTCCGGCGCCCGACCACGACCTCGCCGCTGGCCGTCCTGGCCAGCCCGGAGGGGGCCGACCCGCTGCTCGACTGGCTGGGCATCGAATCGCGCTACGTGCTCGACGACTCCCAGGACTCTCCGTGGTCCACCGGGGTGGCCGGGCTGTGGACGGAGGTCCCGGCCGGTCTGGTGCTGCTCGACCTCCCGGACGTCGACTCCGTGGCACGGGAGCACCGCGCCATCGCCGAACGACTGGTGGGGATGGTCGACGTCGTCGTGTGGGTCGTGGACCCGCAGAAGTACGCGGATGCCGTCCTCCACGACGACTTCATCGCCCCGCTGTCCCGGCACGCCGCTGTGACGCTGGTGGTGCTGAACCAGGCCGATCGGCTCTCCTCCGAACAAGTGCAGTCGGTGTTGAGTTCCCTGCGGCAGCTGCTCAAGGAGGACGGACTCGAGGCCTCCGGACGCGCGGCGCCCATCGCGACCTCTGCCGCCACCGGCGCCGGGATCGGAGCGGTCCGGGCCCGGATCACCGAGGTGGTCGAAGGCAAGGAGGCCGCCGCTGCGCGCCTGTCGGCCGATCTCGAAGGGTCCGTCGAACGGTTGCGAACCTCGCACGGAACCGGGCAGCCGACGGGCGTCACGCCGTTTGCCCGCGACGGGCTCACCGAGGGCCTGGTGCGCGCCGCCAACGCCGACGGCATCGCCCAGGCCGCCCGCCGCTCCTACGTGCTCAACGCCGGCAAACGGACCGGGTGGCTTCCTGTGCGGTGGGTCAGCGGCTTCCGCAAGGACCCCCTGCGGCGGCTGCACCTCCAGGACCTCGACGACGATGCCAGGGACCCTTCACTGCGCCGTAGTTCCCTGCCGCCGATGTCGGCCGCGCAACGTGCGGCAGCCGACACCGCGGTCCGTCACTTCGCCGACGAGGTGGCCGAGGGGTCCTCTCCCGCCTGGGAACGCTCGATCCGGGAGGCTGCCCGGTCACGGCAGGACACGCTGCCGGACGCCCTGGACCAGGCTCTGGCCCACACGGATCTGCGCCGCGGCTCCAAGTCCTGGTGGTGGATCCCGCTGGACGTACTGCAGTGGCTGGCCCTGCTGACGGCCGTGGCCGGTCTGTTGTGGCTCACCGGGCTGTTCGCGTTGCAGTACCTGCAGGTTCCGGTCCCGGCACCGCCGACGGTCGAGGGGACCGACATTCCCGTGCCGACACTGTTGGTGGTCACGGGGCTGGTCGTCGGCATCGTGATCGGCCTGCTCGGTGCGATCTTCGCCCGGTGGGGCGGAACCTGGCGGGCGAAGCGGGTGTCCAAGCGACTCCGGGAGCAGATCGCCGTTGCCGCCAACGACAACGTGGTGGTCCCCGTGGAGGAGGAGCTGAGTCTCCACGACAAGGTCGGACGGGCACTCGAACAGGCCTCCGTGCTCAAGTGACCGGCGTTCCCCGGTAGAGCCTGAAACCGCCCGCGCTGTTCCGAAAGGAACTCCGCGGGCGGTTCGTGTTCGGGGCGGTGGGCCGGCGTGTCAGGTGCCGGGGCGGATCGCCTGGGTGAGCTGCCGGGCCGCGGTGACCACGGTCTCGGCGTGCTGGCGCCCCGGTTGCCGCGTGAGTCGTTCGATCGGCCCCGAAATGGACACGGCGGCGATCACGCGTCCCCCGGGGCCTCGGACTGGGGCAGACACGGAGGCGATCCCTGACTCGCGTTCGCCGATCGACTGGGCCCAGCCGCGGCGTCGTACACCGGCGAGCATGGTCGCGGTGAAGCGGGCGCCGTTGAGCCCCTCCAGCAGACGGTCGTGGTCCTCCCAGGCCACCAGGACCTGCGCGGCGGAACCGGCCTTCATGGACAACTGGGTGCCCACGGGAATGGTGTCCCGCAGGCCGATGGGGCGTTCGGAGGAGGCGACGCAGACGCGCCATTCGCCCTGCCGCCGGAAGATCTGGGAGGACTCACCCGTGGCGTCGCGGAGCTGCACCAGGACGGCTCCAGCCGCGGCGATGAGCCGGTCCTCACCGGCGGCGGAGGCGAGTTCGACCAGGCGGGAGCCCAGGACGAACCGACCTTGAATGTCGCGCCCCAGGAGACGGTGGTGCGCCAGGGCGGAGGCCAGGCGGTGCACGGTCGGGCGCGAGATGCCCGTGGCCGAGACCAGTTGGGAGAGCGACGCCGGACCCGCCTCCAGGAGGTCGAGGATCAGTGAGGCCTTGTCGATCACTCCCACCCCGCTCGGTGAGAACGAGGACTCCGGGTCCTGCTGATCGATCTCCGTGGCGGGTGGCTTACGGCCGATGATGTCCATGTGTTGATATTAGCGTCTCATTATTCGAGAAGTGTGCGAAAGTTGTGGCGCCGCTCGCGTGCGCTCCGGATGCTTGTCCTACAGCTTCATCCGCAATCGCCACCACCCGTACGGGTAGACACCCCGGGCTGTGGCACCCGCCTCCGGAGGACAACATCATGCCGAGCAGCCCGAGCCCGTTCACGGCGGCCGTCGCTTCCGACTCCGCGCCGAAAACTCTTGCCGAGAAGGTCTGGGCGGCCCACTTGGTGCGCAAAGGGGAGGGCGGTCAGCCGGACCTGCTCTACATTGACCTGCACCTGATCCACGAGGTGACCTCGCCGCAGGCCTTCGAGGGGCTGCGGTTGGCCGGGCGCGGACTGCGGCGGACCGATCTCACCCTGGGCACGGAGGACCACAACACCCCCACCCAGGACATCTTCAAGCGCATCGCCGACGAGACCTCCCGCAAGCAGATCGAGACCTTGCGCGCCAACGCGGAGGAATTCGGTGTCCGGCTGCACTCGCTCGGCGACGACGAGCAGGGAATCGTGCACGTGGTGGGCCCTCAGCTCGGCATAACCATGCCCGGCATGACGGTGGTGTGCGGTGACTCCCACACCTCCACCCACGGTGCCTTCGGGGCGCTGGCCTTCGGCATCGGTACCTCAGAGGTCGAACACGTGATGGCCACGCAGACCCTTCCGCTGGCACCGTTCAAGACCATGTCCATCCGCGTGGACGGGCACCTGCGTCCGGGAGTCTCGTCCAAGGACATCATCCTGGCCGTGATCGCCAAGATCGGCACGGGTGGCGGGCAGGGCTACGTCCTGGAATACCGCGGCAGCGCCATCGAGGAACTGTCCATGGAAGCCCGCATGACCATCTGCAACATGTCGATCGAAGCGGGCGCCCGGGCCGGAATGATCGCCCCGGATCAGACCACCTTCGACTACGTCCAGGGCCGCCCGCACGCCCCGCAGGGGCAGGACTGGGAGGAGGCGGTCGAGTACTGGAAGTCTTTGCGTACCGATGACGGTGCGATCTACGACGCCGAGGTGGTCATCGACGCCGACCAGCTCGAGCCCTTCGTGACCTGGGGGACCAACCCCGGCCAGGGGGTTGCGCTCTCCGAAGCGGTTCCCGACCCCGAGGCCTTCGGTGAGGACAACGACAAGGCCGCGGCTCGACGCGCACTCGAGTACATGGACCTGGTCCCGGGCACTCCCATGAAGGAGATCCCGGTTGACGTCGTGTTCCTGGGCTCGTGCACCAACTCCCGGATCGAGGACCTCAGGCTGGCCGCCGACATCGTCAAGGGACGTTCCAAGGCCGCCAACGTGACGATGATGGTGGTGCCCGGCTCCCAGAAGGTCCGCATCCAGGCGGAGGAGGAAGGTCTGGACCGGGTCTTCAAGGATTTCGGTGCGGACTGGCGCTTCGCGGGTTGCTCCATGTGCCTGGGCATGAACCCGGACCAGCTGGAATCCGGGCAGCGCTGCGCATCGACGTCGAACCGCAATTTCGAAGGTCGTCAGGGCAAGGGCGGGCGGACGCACCTGGTGTCCCCGGTGGTGGCCGCCGCAACGGCCGTGCGAGGCACCCTTGCGGCACCGTCCGACCTGGACCCCGTCGACGCCTGAGCCGCGACGCCGCCCCACCGTTCGACCGAGCCGCCCGCGCTGACCCGGCGCCATCGATCCCAGCACACAGCAGGAGCACCCATGGAAAAGTTCACCACCCACACGGGCGTCGCGGTTCCGCTGCGCCAGTCCAACGTCGACACCGATCAGATCATCCCCGCGGTCTACCTCAAGCGGATCACCAAGACCGGCTTCGACGACGCACTGTTCGCCTCCTGGCGCAAGCAGGAGAACTTCGTGTTGAACCAGGAGCCGTACCGCAACGGGTCGGTCCTGGTCGCCGGCCCTGACTTCGGGACCGGATCATCCCGCGAACACGCCGTGTGGGCGCTGCGGGACTACGGGTTCAAGGTGGTCATCTCCTCCCGATTCGCGGACATCTTCCGCGGGAACTCGGGCAAGCAGGGGCTGCTGGCGGCACAGGTCGACCAGTCCGACGTCGAACTGATCTGGAAGCGCATCGAGGAGGAGCCCGGAACCGAGGTCACGGTGGACCTGGAAGCGCGCACGGTGAGCGTGGGATCACTCACGGTCCCGTTCCAGATCGACGACTACACGCGCTGGCGGCTCATCGAGGGCTTGGACGACATCGGTCTCACGCTCCAGCACGAAGAGGACATCGCCGCTTATGAGCGGCAGCGTCCGGCCTGGCTGCCGCGGACGCTACCAGCGCGAACCTGAATCGGACCTGGCTCTCCGAGAGAACGTGGACGGGGTGAAGCTACGGGTGAGTAGGCGAACTGGCCGCGACCCACGCGCGGCGTCGTCGAACGCCCGTCAATCACCCCTAAGATGGGGCAGTGCTGAATCCGGGGCAAGGCTCGGCACTGCCCTCGGAGGACAGAGGGCATCGACGACAGATCGGGAGACCATGACCAGCGCACTGCAGATCACCGGCGGCGTTCCGCTGGAAGGCACCATCGAGGTGCGCGGCGCCAAGAACTTCGTGCCCAAGGCCATGGTCGCCGCACTGCTCGGCTCCACGCCCTCCGTGTTGCAGAACGTGCCGGAGATCAAGGACGTCAAGGTCGTGACCGACCTGGTGGCTCTCCACGGCGTCGAGGTCAACAACGACGGTCAAGGTGCGCTGACCCTGGATCCATCGAACGTGACCCGCGCCCGCTACGCGGACATCGACGCCCACGCGGGCGATTCGCGCATCCCGATCCTGTTGTGCGGTCCGCTGCTGCACACCCTGGGGGAGGCTTTCATCCCGGACCTGGGTGGGTGCAAGATCGGCGACCGGCCCATCAACTACCACCTGGACGTGCTGCGCAACTTCGGCGCAAAGGTGGAGAAGCTCGAATCCGGCATCAAGATGTCGGCCCCCAACGGCCTGCACGGCGCCAAGGTCGAGCTGCCCTACCCGTCCGTGGGTGCGACCGAACAGGTGCTGCTGTCGGCCACACGCGCTCGCGGTCGCACCGAACTGCGCGGGGCCGCAACCGAACCCGAGATCATGAACCTGATCGCGGTCCTGCAGAAGATGGGCGCCATCATCACCGTGCAGACCGACCGGGTCATCCACATCGAAGGCGTGGAGGAGCTCAAGGGCTACAACCACCGCGCCATGTGCGACCGGATCGAGGCCGCGTCCTGGGGGTCGGCCGCGCTGGTCACCGGCGGCTCCATCTTCGTCAAGGGCGCCACCCAGTCCGACATGATGACCTTCCTCAACGTGTTCCGGAAGACCGGTGGTGACCTGGACATCCGCGACGACGGCATCCAGTTCAGCCACCCCGGCGGGTCCCTCAACCCGCTGGTGGTGGAGACGGACGTGCACCCCGGCTTCATGACCGACTGGCAGCAGCCCCTGGTGGTCGCCCTGACCCAGGCCGACGGCGTGTCGATCGTGCACGAAACCGTCTACGAGAACCGGTTCGGTTTCACCCGCGCACTCAAGGGCATGGGGGCCAACATCCAGTTGCACCGCGACTGCCTGGGCTCCACCCCCTGCCGGTTCGGCCAGTCCAACTTCGTGCACTCCGCGATCATCTCCGGGCGGACCCCGCTCAAGGCCAAGGACATCCACGTCCCGGACCTGCGCGGCGGCTTCTCCCACCTGATCGCGGCGCTGGGGGCCGAGGGACGGTCGAAGGTGACCGGCGTGGAACTGATCCAGCGCGGTTACGAGCGCTTCACCTCGAAGCTCGAGGCCCTGGGCGCGAATTTCGACGTCGTCGACGCCTGAGGCGCGGTGGACCGGTGAAGCCCCGCACTGTCCACCGGACGGATGACCCCAACACCACGCGGTTGGTGCGGTTCCTGGCCGCCTTCATCCAACCGGCTTACGTTGCACTGGCCGGGCTCGAGTACGAAGGCATGGAGCATCTCCCGCGCAGTGGGCCGTTCGTGCTCACACCGAACCACACCTCCGAGCTGGATCCGATGACGGTCGCCATGGCGGTGGTCGACTACGGACTCAACCCCACCTTCCTGGCGAAGGATTCACTGTTCTCGGTCCCCGTACTCGGTACGATCCTGCGCCGCACGGCCCAGGTGCCGGTCAAACGCGGGACCGCCGACTCCGTGAAGTCGCTGTCGGCGGCGCAGAAGCACATTGCCGCGGGCGGGAGCGTGATCATCTACCCCGAGGGGACGCTGACCCACGACCCCGAGCTCTGGCCGATGCACGGCTTCCCGGGTGCCGCGCGGCTGGCGATGTCCATGGACGTCCCCGTGATCCCCGTGGCCCACTGGGGCGACGAGCAGATCCTCGGCCGCGGCCCGGACCCGCAGCGCAAACGGCACTTCCGACCCTTTCCCCGCAAGACGGTGCGGGTGAAGTTCGGGCCACCCGTGGACCTGTCGACCTGGGCGCCGAGCACTGCGGAGCTCGCGGCTTTGAGCCCGGACGAGCGGCTGCGCATGATCCCGCACGGCAAGACGGTGGCCGCGGCCCGGGCGATCACCGACGACATCACGGCTCTGTTGGCCGACCTGCGGGGCGAACAACCGCCCGCGAAGCGATGGGACCGACGTCGAGGGGAACGGCGATGAACACAACCGGAGTGACCGGACCGTCCCAGCCGGTGGATGCCAGCCGCGTCCGGAGCGAGCACGACGGTGGATTCCGGAAGGCCGCGGTGCTCGGGGCCGGATCCTGGGGAACCACCTTTGCCAAGGTCCTGGTGGACGCCGCGTGGGACGAGGAACGACGACGACGGGATGCCTCCGCGGGCCCGTCCCCCGAGGCAGTGGACGCGCTGCAGGGCACTGCCGAGAGCGTCGTCCTGTGGGGTCGCAATGCGGACGACATGACCCGTACCGCAAGGACCCGCGTCAACCAGAAGTACGTCCCCGGACTGCACCTGCCGGACCCGTTGGAGATCACCGCCGACCTGGGCGAGGCCCTGGACGGCGCCGACCTGGTGGTCCTGGCACTGCCCGCCCAGACCTTGCGCGGAAAGTTGCCCGCCATCGCCGAGCACCTGAACCCGGACGCAGCGCTGGTTTCCCTTGCCAAGGGCCTGGAACAGGGAACGGGCCTGCGGATGACCGAGGTGGTGGCCAAGGTCCTGGCCGAACACCGGCCCGAGGCCGACGGCGGCCATGACGCCGCGGGGTGGTTCGCACGGACCTGCGTGCTGTCCGGTCCGAACCTGGCGATGGAGATCGCCGACGAGCAGCCCACGGCCTCCGTCGTCGCCGCCCGGGACCCGGAGCTGGCGGCGGCAGTGGCCCGCGCCTGTGCCGCACCCTACTTCCGGCCGTACACCAACACCGACGTGGTCGGCACGGAGATCGCGGGGCTGACCAAGAACGTGATCGCGGTGATCGTGGGGATCTGCGAGGGACGCCACTACGGGGACAACTCCAAGGCCTCGATCATCACCCGCGGCCTGGCCGAGTCCACGCGACTGGCCATGGCGCTGGGCGGGAAACCGGAGACCATGTCCGGGCTCGCCGGCATTGGAGACCTGGTGGCCACGTGTTCCTCCCCGTTGTCCCGCAACCACACCGCGGGGCGCCTGTTCGGCCAGGGCAAGACGCTCGACGAGATCCACCGGGAGATGACCCAGACCGCGGAAGGTCTCAAGTCCGCACCTGCGGTGCTCGCCCTGGCACGCGCCCACGGAGTGGACATGCCGATCACCCAGGCCGTCGTGGCTATCCTGGAGGGTCGCATCACCGTCGAAAACCTGGCCCCGCTCTTGCTGGGCCGACAACTCAAATCGGAGGCAACCCCCTCATGACCTCTGGCAACACCATGCCCACGGCAGCCGACGATTCGTCCGTGGCCGCTTCTTCCGCTGGAGTGGGTCACTCGGGAAAGCCCTGCGTGGCGGTCCTCTTCGGTGGGGTCTCCTCCGAGCACAGCATCTCGTTGATCACCGCGCGGGGCGTCCTGGGTGCCATCGACCGGGACAAGTGGGACGTCATCACCATCGGTATCGCCCGGTCCGGTGAGTGGTTCCTGTACTCCCAGGAGGAACTCGAAGCGCTGCTCGACGCCCAGACGATCACCGAACTGCCCGTGGGGGAGCAGCGTGTGACCTTGCCCCTGGGCCGACGTGAGAGCGAACTGCTGGTGCAGAAGGACAACTCCCCGGTCTCCGAGATTTCACGGTTCCGGCACGTGGACGTGGTCATGCCGCTGTTGCACGGTCCCTACGGTGAGGACGGGACGTTGCAGGGTTTCCTGGAGCTGGCCCACGTGCCCTACGTGGGCTGCGGCGTGACCTCCTCGGCGATCGGCATGGACAAGCACTTCATGAAGATGGCCTTCGAATCGGCCGGACTCGAGGTGGGGCCGTACGTGGTCATTCGTGACCGGGCCTGGCGGGCGGACAAGAACGCCGCCATGGCGGCCGTTGCCGAACTCGGGGGACCGGTGTTCGTCAAGCCGGCCCGCGCCGGTTCGTCCTTCGGCATCACCAAGGTCGAGGACCCGGCCGATCGGGCGGCTCTGGAAGCTGCCGTCGAGGAGGCACGGTCCTTCGATCCCAAGGTGGTCGTGGAAGCGGGAATCGTGGGCCGAGAGATCGAATGCGCCGTCCTGGAGGGTCACGGCACGCAGGCGCCGCGGACGTCGATGCCCGGTGAGATCGAAGTGGTCGACGAGCACGATTTCTACGATTTCGAGGCCAAGTACGTGTCCCAGGCCTCCGCGCGGTTGAGTTGCCCGGCGGAGTTCCCGGAGCACGTGATCGCCACGATCCGGGAGCGCGCCGCTCAGGCCTTCGAGGCGATCGAGGGCGAAGGGCTGTGCCGCGCGGACTTCTTCGTGACCGAGGACGAGCGTGTGATCATCAACGAAGTCAACACGATGCCCGGCTTCACGCCCATCTCGATGTACCCGCGCATGTGGGCGGCGTCTGGACTGGAGTACTCCGAGCTGATCGACGAGTTGCTCACGCTGGCCCTGGAACGCCCCGTGGGCCTGCGCTGACGGGTCAGCCTGCGTCCTCCAGGGTCTCGTCCACGGAGAGACACTCGCGGTCCTGGTCCACGGTTTCCACCGCGCTGCTGAGGTCGATGAGTGCGGTCGACGAGGCAACCACGGTCGTGTCGAAGGTGACCTCGAAAGCGGGTTCCCGGCCGTAGGTGGTGGCCTTCCAACGGTTCTCCTGGTCCGTCTCACGGATGATCCAGTCCACGCCGTTGACGCGGCTGCACATGTCGGTCGTCGGTTCCGGGGGAGTGACGCCGCACCGTACGATCAGGGAAGCAGGGTCCCCGTAGGCCGTGGTCGCCTGGCTCGTGGTCTCGCGTTGGGCCTGGTCGGAGATCTCCCCGGGCATCGCGAGCATGGCGGATGCACAGTCCGCGTTGGCAGCGTCCACCGCGGGTTCGACGACGACGGCCCCCGGGCCACAGCCGGTCAGCGCAGCGGCCGTCGAGACCGCCAAGAGCGCGGTCAGTGTTCGACGACGGAGGCGAGCGCGGGCACGCGGGAGGACGGCGGGGGCGGAAGGCATGTCTGCAGTCTAGTGAGATCTGCGGTCTCGCGAGGTCTGCGATGGCGGCAGGAACCGATGGTGGAAGGATTCGAGGCGGTGCGCCCAGTGGCAGAACGGACCCCGCGGGACGAGCCCCCGAGGTCCTCGGCCGATGCCGACCGAGGCGGCTTGACCGTCGACCAGCTCAGCGAGACCCAGCTGATCGCCCGCTTCGCCCCGCACCTACGGGCTCACGAGCCTGGTGGCGGGTCACGGTACGAGATCCTGGGCCCGGGGGACGACTGCGCGGTGGTCGCCGCGCCCGACGGACGATTCGTGATCTCCACCGACACCCAGGTTCAAGGGCAGGACTTCCAGCTGACCTGGCCCAACGGCGTCGTCTCCACGGGTTTCGACACCGGCCACAAATGTGCCACCCAGAATCTTGCGGACGTGGCCGCGATGGGTGCGGTGCCCTCCTCCCTGGTGGTCTCCCTGACCCTCCCGGGCCGTACCAGCGTCAGGTGGGTCGAGGACTTCGCCCGCGGTCTACGCGCCGGCGCCATCGCGTGCGGAGCCGTTCACTGCGGCATCGTCGGGGGTGATCTGGGGCGCGGTGGAGAAATCTCGGCCACGGCCACCGTGACGGGCGACCTGGAGGGGCGTGCGCCGATCCGCCGGAACGGGGCCCGTCCGGGAGACCTGGTGGCGCTGGCGGGGACGGTGGGCCGGTCCGCCGCCGGGCTGGACCTGCTCCAGGACCCCTCCACCAAGGGAACGGTCGAACCGCACCTGGTCGAGCTCATGGACAACCAGCTCCGTCCGGTGTCGCCCACGCCGTTGGGTGCACAGTTGGCCGAGGCGGGGGCCACTGCGATGATCGACGTCTCCGACGGTCTGGTGCGTGACCTGACGCGGGTGGCGGAGGCCTCCGACGTCGTCGTGGACCTGGATCCCGCCGCGCTGGACGACCTGGCGCGGCCGCTGGCCGCGGCGGGGGAACGGCTGGGACGAGACCCGCTGTACTGGGTGCTCCACGGCGGAGAAGATCACGGATTGTTATCCACCGTCCCCGCCGGAACGCGACTGCCGCACGGGGCACGTCCGTTAGGCTCGGTGAGGGCTGTGCCTCCGGGCTGGGGGGCGACGGTCGTCGTCACCACCGGAACCGCACGGGAATCTGTCGCCGACCGTGTCCGGGTCGGGACGACACCAGTACGTGAGCTCCCCGCGGAGCTCCGGGGACGAGGATGGGACCACTTTGAACCAGAGGATGGCGTCTAACACGACGGCGGTGCGCCGCTGGTTGGAGACCGCCGCCCAGGATCTTCGGGAGTACACGGAGGTGCTCAACGCCCTCAACGTCTTCCCCGTGGCGGATGCCGACACCGGCACCAACCTCGCAGCGACCGTCGAAACCGCCGCCCAGGCCGCGGCGGTGCTGGAAACTCCTGACCTCAGCGAACTCGTGACCCTGGTGGGGCAGGCCGCGCTCGAGGACGCCCGAGGGAACTCCGGCACGCTGTTCTCCGTGTTCCTCACCGCACTGGGCGGGGGACTCGACGGAGCCGAACGGCTCACGGCCCAGTCTTTGTCCAACGGGATCGGAGCAGGATCCGTGCGGGCTTGGTCGGCGCTGACAGATCCCGTTCCCGGAACCATGCTGTCCGTGGTGAAGGCCGCCGCAGACACCCCTATTCCGGAGGTCGGCGAAACCGGGTCCAACCACCAGTTCGCCGAATACCTCCGGGCCATGGTGACCGCAGCCAAGGACGCGGTGCTCGCCTCGACCGAGGACCTGGAAGTCCTGCACGGGACGCACAAGGTGGACGCTGGTGCTCTGGGCATGTTGATCGTGCTGGACGCGCTGCGCCGCGCGGTCACGGGGCAGGAAGCCTCCGGGGCACACCTGTGGGCCGGTGCGGAGAGCGACGCAGCCGCCCCCGACGATCAGGCGATTCCGGTGAACGTCCAGCCCGTGGCGGACATCCTGGAGGAGATGGGGTACGCCTACTACCCGCCCGCGCATGACGAGGACGCCTCGACCCTGGAGGCGCTCCAGGACGCGCACACCGGGGTGGAGGTCATGGCCACGGTGGACCTCACGGCACTGGACGCCGCGCAGATCCGACACGAACTGGCCGAAGCGGGGGACAGTGTGATCGTTTCCGCCGTGTCCCAGATCGACGAGGACACCTGGCGGTGGCGCGTGCACGTGCACGTCCAGGAACAACGGCAGGCCGTGGACGTGCTCCGGGGCCGCGGCACTCCGCGCAACATCACGGTGACCGGGCTGTCCAAGGACGACCGAGGCCGCCAGTTCCGCGTGGACCCCACGGACCTTGGCTGACGTGAGCAGCCCCGTGGACGCCCACAGGGGCGATCTGGACACCCCGCTCGGCAAACTGCTGGGGGCACAGACGGCCCAAGCCATGGCCAAGGGGTTGGACCTGAACACGGTGGGCGAGCTGCTCGACCACGTGCCCCGGCGGTTGGTCCAACGCGGAGAACTCACCTCGTTCGCGGACCTGGAGCTGGAGGCCCACGCCACCCTGGTGGCCGAGGTGGTCTCCGTCAACACCCGCCGGATGCGCAACCGGCGCGGATCCATCACCGAGGTGGTCATCACGGACCGCTCGGACCACCCGGGCAGCGACCTGCTCGGGCGCCGGGAGAACCGCATGACACTGAGTTTCTTCAACGCCTGGACGGCCGCGCGGGAACTCACGGCCGGAACCCACGCGTTGTTCAGTGGCAAGGTCACGCACTATCGCGGGAGCCTGACCATGACCAACCCGCACTACGCGCCCCTGGACGTCGACGACGACGTGGACACCCGCGAGGCCATGCAGAACGCGACCCGGCCGATCGCGGTGTACCCGGCCACGGCCAAGGTCACCAGCGACCGGATCGCCACCGCCGTGCACACTGTTCTGGGCGTGATCGACTGGCGGACGGTCCCGGACCCCCTGCCCGCGGAGATCGCCGACCGCCACGGCTACACCGATCTCCCGACCGCCTACGAGCACCTGCACCGCCCACCCGACGAATCCGCCTGGTACCGAGCCAAGGCACGCTTCCGCCACACCGAGGCGCTGGTGCTGCAGACCGCCCTGGTGCGCCGTCGTCGTGCGGTTGAACTCCGACCGGCGCCCGCCCTGCCGGGGAAGCCCGACGGCGTGGCGGCCCGGTTCGAGGCCGCGTTGCCGTTCCGGCTGACCGACTCCCAGGTCGCAGTGGGCGAAGAACTGGCCGCCGACCTTGCCCGCGAGCACCCCATGAACCGGTTGCTGCAAGGCGATGTCGGCGCAGGGAAGACCGTGGTGGCCCTGCGTGCGATGCTGCAGGCCGTTGACTCGGGTGCCCAGGCCGCGCTGCTGGCACCCACGGAAGTCCTGGCCGCCCAGCACTTCGCGTCGATCGAATCCGCACTGGGACCCCTGGCCCATGCCGGAACCCTGGGCGGTGACCCGGACGGGACCACCGTGGTCCTGCTGACCGGCTCCATGCCCCAGTCCGCCCGCAAACGGACCCTGTTGCAGATCGCCTCGGGTGAAGCGGGCATCGTGATCGGCACGCACGCCCTGCTCTCCGACACCGTGCAGTTTGCCGATCTCGGGCTGGTGGTCGTGGACGAGCAGCACCGGTTCGGCGTCGAACAACGCGACAGGTTGCGGGAGGCGGGTCTAACCGTGCCGCACCTTCTGGTCATGACCGCCACTCCGATCCCGCGGACCGTGGCGATGACCGTGTTCGGTGACCTCGACGTCTCCGTGCTGCAGGGTCTCCCTGGCGGTCGGCAACCGATCTCCACCCACGTGGTGGGACTGCTCGAACACCCCACCTGGGAGGACCGGATCTTCGCCCGCGCCCGCGAGGAGGTCGAGGCCGGGCGCCAGGTCTATTTCGTGGCCCCCAAGATCGGTGACGACGACGCCGTGCCACCCATGGGCCTGGCCGATTCCGCCCGCGCGCTGGCCGAGATCCCCGAAGCCACCGACCCCGTCACGGGCGCCCAGGATTCTGCCGAGCAGGCCCCGGGGCCGGAGGAGGCCATGGTCTCCACGGCCTGGCTCGCGGAACTGGTCGAACAGTCTCCCCAGCTCGGAGGAATCCCCAGCGCTGTGTTGCACGGGCGCCTGGACCCCACGGACAAGGCAGAGGTCATGGCAGCTTTCGCCGACGGCCGGACCGGGGTCCTGGTGTGCACCACCGTCGTGGAGGTCGGTGTGGACGTGCCCAACGCGACCTTCATGGTGGTTTTCGACGCCGACCGGTTCGGGATCTCGCAACTCCACCAGCTCAGGGGCCGGATCGGGCGCGGCTCCCACGCGAGCACGTGCCTGCTGGTCACCCGGCGCGAACAGGGGCATCCCTCCAGGGAACGGCTCGACGCGGTTGCCGCCACCACGGACGGTTTCGAGTTGGCCCAGGCGGACCTGAACCTGCGGCGCGAGGGAGACATCCTGGGGGACGCCCAGTCCGGTGGACGCAGCACCCTGCGGCTGTTGCGGGCGCTCGACGACGTCGCCGTCATCGAGGAAGCACGCACGGAGGCGACGGAGATCCTGGAGGCCGATCCCGACCTGGAGAACCATCCCGGGCTGGCGGCCGCGATCGCGGCCTCTCTGGACGAGGACACCGAGAAGTACCTGGAGCGTGGGTGATGAGCCGCATCGTGGCCGGAGCAGCCGGTGGTCTGAAACTGCGTTCCGTTCCGGGCAACGCCACCAGACCCACCACGGACAGGGTCAAGGAGTCGCTGTTCTCCCGTCTCGAGTCCTGGGGGATGCTGGCCGACGCGCGGGTTCTGGACCTGTTCGCGGGCTCCGGTGCCCTGGGATGTGAAGCCGGCAGTCGGGGTGCGGCCTCCGTGCACCTGGTCGAGCGCGAGGCGCGAGCGGCCGCGGTATGCCAACACAATGCCCAGACGGTGAATCAGGCCTTGCAGCGCTCCGGCCGTTCCACCGAAGGCGGCGCAGATGACGGCATAGATGGCCCAGCGGAGAAGCCGGTGGTCACAGTGACCCGCCGCAGCGTGTCGAGCTTCCTGACCGAGGCGACCGGCCCGTGGGACCTGGTCCTGGCCGACCCTCCCTACCCGCTCACGGAGGTGGAACTCACGGACGTGCTGGCGCCCCTGGCCGGAAGGCTGGGGCCCGGGGCGGTAGTCGTCGTCGAACGTTCCTCCCGCTCCCCGGAACCGACCTGGCCGCTGGGGCTGCGTCGCTTGGAGGTCTCGAGGCACGGAGAGACCACCCTCTGGTACGCCGAGGAGGATCCGGACGGCCCCGCGATCTCCACATGTATGGCCACATGAGGCTACAAATCGCGGCCATGTCATCGACGATTCATGTTGGACACCTATCGTGGGACGGGCGCCGCTTCGCGGCGCAGGTCTGAGCACCACCGAGGAGGATCCCCGTATGAGAATCACCGTCCTGGGCACCGGATACCTGGGGGCCACCCACGCGGCGGCCATGGCCGAGATGGGCTTCGAGGTCATGGGTGTGGACGTGGACGAGGCGAAGCTCGAAGCGCTCGCCGCCGGGGTCCTGCCGTTCCACGAACCGGGTTTGGGCGAACTGGTCCGGAAGCACGTGGAATCGGGGCGGTTGCGGTTCACCTCCGACTATGCGTTGGCTGGGGAATTCGGGGATGTTCATTTCGTAGGGGTCGGTACCCCACAGCGAGCAGGTTCGTACGCGGCGGACATGACGTTCGTGGACTCCGCGGTGACATCCATCGCCCAGCACGCCACTCATGACGCCGTGATCGTGGGCAAATCCACCGTGCCCGTGGGATCCGCCCGGCGGCTGCGGGCACTGGCCAAGGACAACGCCCCCGAGGGCGTGGACGTGGACCTGGTCTGGAACCCGGAGTTCCTCCGGGAAGGTCACGGAGTTGAAGACACCCTGCGCCCCGACCGCATGGTGCTGGGACTGCCCGGACACGGGAGCACCGGCGACGGTGACCGTGCGAACGACTCCCGGCTAGAAGCCATCCTGCGGGAGGTCTACGCACCGCAGCTCGAGGCGCAGACACCGCTGATCGTCACGGACTACGAGACCGCCGAACTGGTCAAGGTCGCGGCGAACTCCTTCCTGGCCACCAAGATCAGTTTCATCAACTCCCTGTCCGAACTCACCGAGGCCGTGGGCGGCGACATCCGGACCCTGGCGGACGCGATCGGGATGGACGAGAGGATCGGTCGCAAGTTCCTCAATGCCGGTGTGGGCTTCGGCGGTGGTTGCCTGCCCAAGGACATCCGGGCGCTGCGGGCCCGCGCCTCGGAACTCGGACTGGACCAGTCCGTGCGGTTCCTGGTGGAGATCGACGACATCAACGTGCGTCGTCGTGACCACACCGTGGGGGTGGTCACGGACATGCTCGGGGGGTCGATCATGGGGCGTCAGGTGGCGGTGCTCGGTGCAGCCTTCAAGCCCGAGTCCGACGACGTCCGCGACTCACCCGCCCTGGACATCGCGGCCCGGTTGCACTCGATCGGTGCCGACGTGCACGTCTACGACCCGAAAGCCAATGCCAACGCTGCCAAGCGGTACCCGCGTGTGGACTACGTGGACTCGCTGCCGCAGGCCGTGGCCCGCGCGGAGGTGGTGGTCCTGCTGACCGAATGGGACGAGTTCCGTTCCATGACACCCGAGCAGTTGGCGCCTCTGGTCAAGACCCGGCAGATCCTGGACGGGCGCAATGTTCTGGACCCGGTGCAGTGGGAGCAGGCCGGTTGGACCTACCGCGCACTGGGGCGCAAGGGCTGACCGCCCTCCTCGGAAGCGGCCGCGGGGCGGGACTCAGGGCGGATTCAGGGCGGTTTCAGGCCAGGGAGGTCTTGAGCCTGTTCATGGCTTCGACCAGGACCTCTTCCTGCTTGCACGCCGCCACGCGCATCCACCCGTCGTACAGAGCCGCGTTCCGCGCCGACGCGAAGGCTCGGACCGGCAACAGGGCCACCCCGGTGTGTTCGATGAGCGAGGGGGAGAGTTCCAGGCTGTCGCGCACCCCCAGTCGGTCGTGGAAGGGCGAGAAGTCCGCCACCACGTAGTAGGACCCTGCGGGGTCGGCCACGGTCAGGCCCAGGTCCCGCAGCGCGTTGACGACCAGCGCCGAGCGGCGGCCCTGTTCGGCCGCCAGGTCCTCGACCCACGGACGAGGGTTCTCGAGGGCCTGCGCCACGGCCAGTTGCAAGGGCGCGGCGGGGGAATGCGTCAGGTAGGTCTTGATCGCTCGGGCGCCCGTCACCAGTTCCCGCGGCCCGGTGAGCCATCCGATCCGCCACCCGGTCGCGCGGAAGGTCTTGGAGGCGGAGGAAACCACCAGGGTGCGTTGCGCGATCGCCGCGGCCAGCTCGGGGTCCAGCGACGAGCGCCCGCCGCCGGCGGCCAGGCTCGTGTGCGCGCCGTCGAAACGCAGGTGTTCGTAGACCTCGTCCGTGATCACGACGGCGTCGTTGGCAAGGGCCTCCCGGGCGATGATCTCTGCCGTTGCCGCGTCCAGGACGGTCCCCGTGGGATTGTGCGGGTCGTTGACCAACACCGCCGCCGTCCGGGGTGTGAACGCCTGCCGTAATTCCTCGGGATCCGGGGTGAAATGCGGCGGACGCAGGGGGATCGGACGCAGGTTGGCCCCGATGAAGGACACCACCGCCGCGTACAGGTCGTAGTAGGGCTCGAGGACCACGACGTCGTCGCCGGGCTTGACCACGGACAGCAAGGCGGCGGTCAAGGCCTCCGCGGCACCGCAGGTGACGAGCACCTGGGTGTCCGGATCCAGCTCCCGGCCCTGGGTCTCCCGCTGCTGGGCGGCCACGGCCGCGCGCAACCGCGGGTGGCCGACCGCGGGGGTGTACTGGTTCTGCCCCGACCGAATCGCGGCCACGGCGGCCTCCGTCATGGCCTCCGGGCCGTCCTGGTCCGGGAAACCCTGGCCCAGATTCACGGCACCGTGCCGGGCCGCCAGGGCGGAGGTCTCGTCGAAGATCGTGGAGCGGAAGGCACCCGTTGCGTCCAGGAGCCCACCCCCGGAGGCCATGGCCCGCCACGGGGCCGCCGCCGGAGTTGCATTGTCGGTGCTGGGGATCATGCAGTGAGTCTAGGAAGTCCGTCCGCGCGAATGCCCATTACGGTGGGGTGCATGTCGGATTCACCACGCCGCGCGATCTGCCCGGGCTCCTTCGACCCCATCCACCGGGGGCACGTCGAGATCATCAAACGTGCCGCGGAGATGTTCCAGGAAGTGGTGGTCGCCGTGAGCGACAACCCCAAGAAGTCGTACCGTTTCGGGCGGCCGCAGCGTCTGGACCTCGCCGAGCGGGCGCTGGAAGGCGTCTCCGGCGTCGTCGTCGAACCCCTGGACACGGGGCTGCTGGCCCAGTACGCGGCCGATCGCGGTGCCGTGGCGCTGGTCAAGGGGCTGCGTTCCGGTCAGGACTACGACTACGAACTGCCCATGGCCGCCATGAATCGCGCCCTGACCGGGGTGGAAACCGTGTTCCTCCCGGCGGACCCGGACTTCCTGCACGTGTCCTCGAGCCTGGTCAAGGAGGTCCACTCCTTGGGCGGTGACGTGCGGCCGTTCGTGCCGTCGCCGGTCTTCGCGGCCCTGAACGAAGGGTGAGGCGCGGCCCGCGTCCGGGCTGACCGCCAGATCCTCGGTCGGCTCCACCGGGGGACAAACACGAGACATCCGCCACGCCACATCCGCGGCGGTTGAGCCCGGGGACACGGACCGAGTAACATGGGCCGCTGGTATTGGACCCACAGGAGTTAATCATCGCTCGCGAGACCCCGTCCCCCTTGGCCATCAACGTCAGGGATCTGGAACACCGTCCCGGGACGATGCGCACCTGGCAGGAGACAGTGCCCGCGCCGAGCGAATTCGGCAACGCACTGATCGGAGCCCCCGAAGGCTCCGACATGGTCTGCGACCTGAGACTCGAATCCGTCCACGACGGAATCCTGGTTTCCGGGGACGTGACCATTACCCTTGAAGGTCAGTGCAGTCGCTGCCTCGACCCGATCACCGATCAGATGGTCGTTGAGGTACAGGAACTCTTCCTGTTCGACGCCCCCTCCGAAGTGCCGGAGGACGACGACGAGGCCGACGAGATGTACGAAGTTCAGGACGAGACGATCGACCTGGAACCGATGCTTCGGGACGCGGCGATCACCAAGCTGCCGTTCCAACCGGTGTGTCGGGAGGACTGTGAAGGTCTGTGCGCCCAGTGCGGCGTACGACTGGACGAGAACCCCGGACACCGACACGAAGTGCTCGATCCGCGGTGGAGCGCCCTTGAGGGGTTGTTCGACGCGGACGACGACACCACGAGAGAAGAGAGATAGCAGTGGCTGTTCCCAAGAGGAAGCTCTCGCGTGCCAACACGCGTATGCGCCGTTCACAGTGGAAGGCGAAGGCCCCCAAGCTGGTCCGTTCGGTCGAGAACGGCAAGACCGTTTACAGCTTGCCGCACCAGGCCAAGCTGGTCACCGACTCCGCCGGCACCGCCCTGTACTACGAGTACAAGGGCCGCAAGGTAGCCGACGCCTGATTTCGGTGCCCGAATTTCAGGACCTTGAGAAGCGGGGGGGGGGGGGGGGGGCCCCCCCCCCCCCCCCCCAAGGCCCGGCGCCCCCGGCCCACGGCGACCACGCCCC
>NZ_RKMF01000008.1 GCF_003797835.1 Kocuria soli | reverse complement strand
TGGCCGCGGCGGTTTTTGGGGGCCCTATTTGCCGACGTTTCCTAAGCGTCTCGGCGTCGACATCGACGCCGAGACGCTTCTCATTGCCCTGACGCACCGTTCCTTCGCCTACGAGCACCCCGGGACCGTGCACAACGAACGTCTGGAGTTCCTGGGGGATTCGGTGCTGGGTCTGTCCGTCACGGACGAGATCTACCGCCGCTACCCGGACCAGTCCGAGGGCGACTTGGCCAAGATCCGCGCCTCCGTGGTGTCCACACGGACGCTGGCGCAGTTGGCCCGGGCGATCGACCTGGGGTCCTTCATCCGGCTCGGCAAGGGCGAAATCCGCACCAACGGACAGGACAAGGCTTCGATCCTGGCGGACACCATGGAATCCCTCATCGGTGCCGTGTACCTGACCCACGGGATCGAACGCGCCCGGGCCTTCGTGCTCGGAATGATCGTCCCGCTGCTGGAAGACGACTTCGTGATCCACGAAGGGCGCGACTGGAAGACCGAGATCCAGGAGCTGGCCGCCATGCGTCATCTGGGGACGGTGGCCTACGACGTCGTCGGGACCGGGCCGGATCACAACCGGTCTTTCGTGGCCACGTGCGTGATCGGGACCGACCGCGCGGGGACGGGCGACGGAACCTCCAAGAAGGAGGCGGAGCGCCGCGCGGCGGCCAACGCGTACCTCAACCTCACCGGGACCACCGTCACGGACGGCCACGGCCGCCCCGTTGAAGCACCTCCCGCTGCCAAGCAGTCCCGCCGTTCGCGCCGTCAACGGGGCTGAGACGTGCCGGAACTGCCCGAGGCCGAAGTCGTCCGCCGCGGACTCGAACGGTGGGTCACCGGCCGCGTGGTCGAAGGCGTGGAGATCCTGGACCCGCGTTCCGTGCGTCGACACGTTGACGGGCCACAGGCCTTCGTCGAGGACCTGACCGGGACGCGCGTGCTCGACGTCGTGCGCCGCGGCAAGTTCCTGTGGATGCCACTCGCGGCACCGGGGGACGCCGTGGACGACCCGTGCAGCTACCGCCCGCGGCAGGCGCTCATGGCGCACCTGGGCATGTCCGGGCAGATGCTCATCAAGGATTCTTCGCTCCCACCGGACCGGCACCTGAGAATCCGGCTCACGCTGTCCGACGCACCCGATCCGGACGACCCCTCCCAGCTGTTGCCCACCGAACTGCGGTTCGTGGACCAGCGTATCTTCGGCGGCATGTTCCTCGACCCGCTCCTGCCCACCGACGACGGCGCCCCGGGCGGCCTGGGCCGCCACGGTCACGCGGTGGTCCCCGAACACGCGGCGCACATTGCCCGGGATCCGTTGGACCCGGCTTTCGACGTCGACGCCGTGCACGACCGCCTGCGGCGGCGTAAGACCGGGATCAAGCGCGCCGTGCTAGACCAGGGTCTGGTGTCCGGGATCGGCAACATCTACGCGGACGAGGCCCTCTGGGAGGCCCGCCTGCACTACGCCCGGCCCACGGAGACGCTCACCCGGGCCGAGACCCGGCGGCTGCTGGCTGCCGTGCAGACCGTGATGACCCGGGCCCTGGACGCCGGAGGCACCAGCTTGGACTCTCTCTACGTCAACGTGAACGGGGAATCGGGTTACTTCGCGCTGTCATTAAACGCCTACGGGCAGACCGGGCGCGCTTGTCCGCGCTGCGCGGCGGAGGGCCGCGACGGGGTGATCGTGCGGGAACAGTTCATGAACCGTTCGTCGTTCCGGTGCAGCCGTTGCCAACGAAAGCCTAGGAACGCTCGGTACTAGCCGCGACCGGAGCTCGCGGAAAACTTTGAACATGGTTTCCCACCGATTCCGCGCCGGAATTGGTAGGAAACCATGTTCAAAGTAGGGGGGAGGGGGAGGAAGCGGTCAGCTCACGGAGCGGCGGGCCTTCTCCATCCGCTTCTCGCGGACCTCCGCGACCACGGGCAGCGGGTTCTGCGTGTAGTGGGCCTTGAGGTTCTCCATGCCCTGTTCGACGGTCACGGACGGCTCCCAGCCCAGCACCTGACGCGTGCGCTTCTGGTCGAACCAGTGGGCGGTGGACAGCTGCTCGGCCAAGAACTCGGTCATGGGCGGTTCGTCCTGACCGGGCTTGATCGCCCAGATCTTCTCGATGACCTTGCCCGCAACCTTCACCACACCGGACGGAACCTTGCGGGTCGGGGGAGCCACGTTGCAGGCCTGGCACATCATCGCGATGAATTCGCCCACGGGCCGCGGTTGCCCGTTGGTCACCACGAACGCCTCACCGTGGCTGACCTCGATCCGCTCGAGGGCGCGAACGATCGCCTCCGCGGCGTTGTCGATGTACGTGGTGTCGATCAGCGCGGCGCCGTCGTCCAGGACCGGCATGCGTCCGCGTGCCGCCCGGTCCACGATCCGTTCCACCAACTGGGTGTCGCCGGGACCCCACACGATGTGCGGGCGAACTGCGGTGACCTTGAACTTGGGGGAGTCGGCTTCCAGGGCGAGCAGTTCGGCGGCCGCCTTGGAACGGGCGTAGTTGCCGCGGGCCGCGTACGGGTCCGCGGGTTCGGCGCCGTCGCCCTGGATCGAGGATCCCGAGTGCGCCACCGACGGGGAGGACACGAACACCACGTTCTCCACACCCGCCAGACGCGCGGACTCCAGCAGAACCCGCGTGCCCGTCACGTTGGTGCGCAGGAACTGGTCCCAGTCACCCGCGAATGACACCTTGGCGGCCAGGTGGACGACGTCGTCGACGCGCTCCAGGGCACGCTCCACGTGCTCCGGGCGATCGACGGAGCCCAGGAACTGCTCGTAACCCTGCTCCTCGGCCAGGGCGGCGGGACTGCGCTGCATGAGCCGCACGGTCCATCCGCGGTCACGGAGCAACCGTGCCACGGCCTCGCCGAGCATCCCGGAGGCACCGGTCACGAGCACCCGCCGGCCGTCACCCTTGAGCTCGGTGACGTCCCGGAGTTCGGCGTCCGTGGCGCGGTGCGACCTGCGCGGGCCGTGGACCTTGGGAGTGTTCTGGGGAGTGGGGCTCATGGGTTCTTGATCTTTCCCCCGCCCAGGGCGTTCTGCGCCCATTCGGCGAGCAGAGTGCGGTCGATCTTCGAGTTGTGCCGGACATCCGTGGGGTGGGCCTTGACCACCAGAACGGCGGCCACGTCCAGGCCCGTGGCGGCGGCGACGGCGTCGCGCACCCTGGCTGCCAGCGCCGGGCGGGCGGGTCCTACGGTCTTGGATGCGGGTTCCGTCTCGCACACGGCCACCGGCACCTGGGCGCCCTTGCGGCCCACGCCGACGATCGCCGTGCGCCCCACGCCCGGGACGTTCGCAGCGGCGTGCTCGGCCGCCACGGGTGCGACGACGCCGTTGGCGGTGTGCAGCACGTGGGACAGACGGCCCTCCACCCACAGGCGTCCCTTGGCGTCGAAGTGCCCGACGTCGCTGGTCGAGTGCCAGCCGGGGATCCGGGTCGACTCGTTCTCGGTCACCCAGAGCCGGTCGTAGCGGTCCTTCATGTGCGGTGCCTGGGCCACGATCTCACCCAGAACCCCCGGGGTGTCCACCAGGTCACCCGTGGGCTCACCGTCCTGGTCCAGGACACGGATCTTGATGGTTGCACCGGGCACCGGGGTGCCCACGCACACACCGCCACCGGCACCCTCGACACGTGCGGAGCCGGCGGCGGCACCCCTACGTGCCGAACCGCCCGCAGGCTGGGCGTCCACGGCGGCCTCCCGGATGGTCGGGAGGTCGACGTCGGTCAGCGGCAGGCACTCGGTCATTCCGTACGGCGTGTGCAGCGAGGCGTTGGGCAGGAGTTCCTGAAGGTCCTCGAGCAGCGGGGGAGGCAACGGCGCCCCGGCGGACAGCATGAGCCGCACCTTGGACAACGCCTCCCGCTGGTGCTCGGAGAGTTCGTCTTGCGTGGCCAGGACGTTCACGATCGCGGCGGGGGAGGCGAACACGGAGGTCGCCTCGATCGCCCCGGCGGCATCCGCCAACGCGCGGGCGGTCAACGTCCGGGGCTTGGTCACGTCCATGTCGGGGGTCACCGACGACGCACCCATCGCCGGAGCCAGGAGCGCGAACGGGGCGAAGGCCGCCACGAGCCCCGTGCCCGGGCGCAGGTCGCACACGGCGGCCACGGCGTCGCGCATCGCGGCCATCTGACGCTGCGTGTAGACCACGCCCTTGGCGGGTCCGGTGGAACCGGAGGTGAACAGCACCGCGGCGTCCGCGTCCGGATCCAACTCCGGGAACGGAATGGGACCGGACTTCTCCAACTGCGGCACCGTGTGGGCCACACCCAGAGCCTTGGCCCGGAGGGGATCCATCGCCGTCGCACTGATGCGAGTACCCGGCCAGCCCAGTGACTTGGCGGCCACCAACGCTTGCGGAACGCCGATCAGCCACTTGGGGGCGGCCCCCTTGAGGGCACGGGACAGACCCTTCGCGCCCAAGCCGGTGTCGGCGACGACGATGACCGCCCCGATCCGGAAGCACGCGTAGATCAGGGTGGTCAGATCGGTTCCCGGGGGAACCATGAGGTTGATGCGGTCGCCCGGCCGCACGCCGATCCCCAGCAGACCGGAGGCCACGGCGTTCACGCGGTTCTCCAGCTCGGTCCAGGCCAGGCGCTTCTTGACGGCGGGTTCGCGGTCGTTGGTCGCGGGGCCCATGTCCGCCGTCGCCACTTCCCAGGCGTGTGCCTGCTGCGCGGCGCGCTCGGTCAGACCGGAGTGGAACGGAACGAACGCGGCGTGCGAACCGGAGGTGGGCCGGGCGGCCTGGTGGTCCTGGCGGTGCGTGCTGCCCTGCGCAAAGGTCTCCGTGAGCCAGCGCATGATCGGTTCCTCGATCGCGCGGTCCTGCGGGAGCAGGTGCTTGGCACCTTCGTACCGGTGGACGGTGGCCTGCGGCATGCGCCGGATCAGGTCCAGCAGGTACTGCTCCTTGAACACCGGGTCCTTGGTGCCCCACAGGAACAGGGCCGGGACGGAGGACGTGGCCACCCAGGCCGCTGTCCGTTCGTACCGGGGATTGGACGGGTGGCCTTCGAACGCGGGGATGTCCGCCACGAAGTTCTCGATCGCCTGGCGGCGTTCCGCGGTCTCGTAAGGGGCCTTGAACGCGACCTTGACCGCCGGGTCCAGGCCCGACTCCACCAGCCCGATCGACACGTCCAGGAACGCGTTGGTCCGGGAGGTCAGGATTCCGTGGACAGCGGGTGCCAGCGCGAGGCGTAGCGGAGCCGGGATGGGGCCGCTGGCGGGATCGTGGTGGATCGCCGTGTTGGTCATGATCGTGCCGACGTGTGCCCCGGGATGCAGCTCGGCCCACCCCATGGAGATCAGCCCGCCCCAGTCGTGCGCCAGGGTGACCACGTGTTCGTCGTCGAGCCCCATGGCCGCGGTGAGGTCGGAGAGGTCCTGGATCCGGTCGTCGTAACGCCGGTTGAGCCCGGTGCGTTCCGAGAAACCCATGTCCAGCTGGTCGACGGCGACCACGCGCCACGGCTGCTCGGCCTCCGTGGCCGCCGCGATGACGTTGCGCCACAGGTAGGACCAGGTCGGGTTGCCGTGGACGGCCAGGACGGTGCCGACCGGCTGCTTGCCCTCGGCCTCAAGGACCTCCCAGTTGTCCAGGACGTGCCACGTGCGGATCTGACCGCGAACGGGCTCGCAAGCCGCATTCGAGGCCACCTCCACGGTCGTGGACCACCGCGGGTCCAGTCCGGGCAACGGCGTCTCCGTGTAGGGGAGCCGGGGGGTCTTGTGCGTGCTTGTCGTGCCCGTGTGAGTCACCAGTCGATCTCCATGAAGGTCGCGTTGAGGCCGGATCCCACGCCCATGGCCAGCACACGGTGGCCGCGCTGGAAGGCGCCGTCGGCCTGCTGGGCCAGCGTCATGGGAAGTGCCGCGGCTGCCACGTTGCCCCAGAACGGGAAGGTCCGCGGCAGCTTGTGCGACGGAATGCCGATGTCGTTCTCGGTCTTGTCCGTGTGAGAGGTCGAGACCTGGTGTGCGATCACCCAGTCGAAGTCGTCCCACTCGAAGCCCTGGGTCCGGGCTTCCTCCCAGGTCTCCGTCAGCAGGCCCACACCGTGCTTGAGCAGACCGGAGGCGTCCGTGAACATGCCGTCGAAGCCACCGATGCACAGTTCGTGGTGCTGGGTGGCGGAGCGGGTCACGGAGGTGCGGATGCGGTGGCCCTCCGGGTGGGTGTCCGCCTTGCCGACGACGGCCGCGGCAGCACCGCAGCCCAGGGTCAGGGTGGCGAATTCCCGGATGACGTCCGCGCGGGTCACGTGCGGCTGCTTGAGGCGCTCGAAGGCTTCACGGTGCCACCGGGTGGGGTCCTCGGCGGCCAGGACGACGGCGTAGTCCACCGCGCCCGAATCCACCATGGTGGAGGCCACCGTCAGCCCGTTCACGAAGCCCAGGCAGGCGTTCGTGATGTCGAAGTTCAGGGTCGAGGACGGCATGCCCAGACGTGCGTGTTCGGAGACCGACACCGCGGGCTCGTAACCGTCACGGGTCACCGAACAGTTGATGAGCAGACCCACCTGGTCCGGGGTGATCCCGGCTTCGTCCATGGCTGCCTGCGCGGCCTCCACAGCGCCGTCGGTGTAGTGCCGACCCTCCGACCACTCCCGGTGTTCCTTGACTCCCGCCAACCGTTCGAGCAGCCCGGTGGGCAACTTGAGCCGTTCGAAAGTCTCCGCGAGCTTCTGGTCGGCGGTCTCCGACTTGACGACCACGTCGGCCTCGACCTTCTTGATCGACAAGAGGGAGGCGTTCTGGTGCTT
Organism: Kocuria soli; assembly: GCF_003797835.1. Taxonomy (GTDB): domain Bacteria; phylum Actinomycetota; class Actinomycetes; order Actinomycetales; family Micrococcaceae; genus Kocuria; species Kocuria soli. Next base: position 6,706 of record NZ_RKMF01000008.1, on the reverse strand, counting down.
GATGATGGAGTTTCCTGGCAACGCACGAGCTTTCGTCGAGGGGATGAGAACGGCTCCGGTCAGTCTAGCCACCGGTGGGAAGGCACCTGTTCAACGGGCAGGGTGTTCTCCCCTGGCGGACCCGTGACAAGGCGCACGCTAGGATCGACGGGTGCATCTGAAGACCTTGACCGTGCGTGGCTTCAAGTCTTTCGCCTCCGCCACCACGTTCGAGTTCGAGCCGGGGGTCACCTGCGTGGTGGGCCCCAACGGGTCCGGGAAGTCCAACGTGGTGGACGCCCTCACCTGGGTCATGGGGGAGCAGGGCGCCAAGACACTGCGCGGCGGCAAGATGGAGGACGTCATCTTCGCCGGGACCTCCGGCCGTCAGGCACTGGGTCGCGCGCACGTCTCCCTGACCATCGACAACACCGACGGCGCCCTGCCGATCGAGTTCACCGAAGTCACCATCGCCCGCACGCTGTTCCGCACGGGCGGATCCGAATACGCAATCAACGGCCAGTCCTGCCGACTGCTGGACATCCAGGAACTGCTCTCCGACTCCGGGCTGGGCCGGGAGATGCACGTGGTCGTGGGACAGGGACAACTGGACCGCATCCTGCACGCCACTCCGGAGGAACGCCGTGGTTTCGTGGAGGAGGCCGCGGGCATCCTCAAGCACCGGCGCCGCAGGGAGCGCACGGTGCGCAAGCTCGAGGGAATGCAGGTCAACCTCGACCGGCTCGAGGACCTGCTCTCGGAGATCCGCCGTCAACTCACGCCCCTGGGCCGTCAGGCGCGGGTGGCGCGCCGGGCGCAACGTATTCAGTACGACGTGCGGGACGCCCGCGCCAGGTTGCTGGCCGACGACCTGGTCCAGGCCCAGTCCGCGTTGGCGGTCGACGTCGAGACCGAGCGTCGCCTCCGGGAGGAGAAGGAGACCGCCGAACGGGAACTCGCGGCTACACGCGCCCGCCAGGACGGTCTGGAGGCCCGCGCGGCCGAAGCCACCCCCGCCGTGACCGCGGCCCGCGAGACCTGGTACGAACTCACCGCGGTCCGGGAACGCCACCGGTCCCTGCACCAGGTGGCCTCCGAACGCCGTCGTCTGTTGGGCACCACCGAGGAGACCCCGCACTCAGACCGCGACCCCGACCGATTGGCCGAGCAGGCTCAGCGCACCCGGGACGAGGAGAAGGCCGTGCTCGCCCGGGTCGAAGAGGCCGTGGACGCCCTGGCCGAGGCCATCCAGGACCGTGAGGACACCGAGTCGCAGGCGCGGGCCGCCGAAGCGGAGGTCACCGCGATTCTGCGTTCTGCCGCCGACCGCCGCGAGGGGATGGCCAAGCTCTCCGGGGGAGTCGGCACCGCGCGTTCACGGGTGGAAGCCGCGGAGAACGAACTCGAACGCCTGCGCGAGACCGTTGGGCAGGCCGCTGCACGACGACAGAGCGCTGCGGGTGAGGTGGAAAAGCTCCGGCTCGAAGCAGACGACGCGCGGGCCGCCGTCGAACGTGCGCGGGCCGAGCGGGACGACGCCGTCGAATCCTTCGAATCCGCGCGGGAACTGGCCCGGGAAACGGCCACCGCGCGCACGGAGGCGTTACGCGCCCACGACGCCCAGGCGGCGCGTGCCGAGACCTTGCGTGCCTCCGTGCGGCAACCCGACGGCTCCGAGGCGGTTCGTGAACGGGCGCGGGACGCGGTGGTCGGTGCCGTCGCATCCATGGTGAGCGTGGAACCCGGGTGGGAGCGTGCGGTCACCGCGGCACTGGGTCCGCTGGCAGAGGCGCTCGCGGTGCGGAGCCACACCGCCGCCGCCCGGGCGTTTGACGCCCTGCGGGAGTCCGGGGCCGGACGCGTACACGTCCTGGTCACGGACGGAACTGACGGCGCTCCCACGCACCCGGGCCTCCCGGAAGAGGTCCGTCGGCTCGCCGGCGTGCGTCCGGCCGCGGAAGCCGTGACCGGCGACGCCGGGGAGGTGCTTGACCACGTGCGGTCGGTGCTGGCCGACACGGTGCTGGTGCAGGACCCGGCCACGGCGGTCCGCCTGGTCGCCGAACACCCCAGCGTGCGCGCGGTGACCCGGCACGGGGACGTCTTCGCCCCCCACAGCGCGTGGGGCGGTGCAGAGGAGGCCGCGGGGTCGATGGAAACCCTGGCCCGCGCCGACGAGGCCGAGGCGAAGCTGGACGAGCACGCCCGGACGCTGCGTGAGGCCACCGCGGCAGCGGAAGCCGCAGCAGCGGAGCGGGATCGGTTGCGTCCTGTGGCGGATGCGGCGCGCGGGGGCCTGCAGACCGCCGAGAAGGCCGCGCAACAAGCACAGTCGGCGCTGTCCCGGACGGAGGCGGTGCTCGACTCCGCGCAGGCCGAGTCCGAGCGTTTCGACCGGCAGGTCGGACAGGCGCAGGACCAGGTGGCCGCACAACAGCGAGCCCTGACCGAGGCACTCGGGCGTCTTGAGGCCGCGCAGGAGACCACCGACGACGACGCCGACGAACAGCGACACCTGGACGCCGTGGCCCGCCGCGACGCCGCCCAGGACGCCGCGGTCCGGGCTCGTGGAGCCGAGACCGAAGCCCGCCTCTCCCTGCGGTCTCTCGAAGAACAGGCCCGGTCCCTGGGGAACCGGGCACATTCCCAGGAGCGTGCCGCCGCCAGTGAACGGCGGGCCCGGGAGGAGGCCGAACGGCGCGCACAACGACGTCGCCTGCAGGCGCGTAACGCCCAGGCCGTGGTGGACGCGGTGGCGCAGATCCTCGCCCGGATCGACGCCTCGGTCGAGGCCGCGGAGGCCGAGCGTGCCCGCGCGGAGGAGGTCCGCGCCCAGATCGAAGCGGAGCTCCAAGAGGTGCGGGGGCGCACCGATGCGTTGGGGAAGACCGTCCACGACCTCACGGACAGCGTCCACCGCGACGAACTCGCCAGGGCCCAGCAGCGGGCACGGATCGAGGCCCTGGAGACCAAGTCGCTCGAAGACCTGGGCCTGACCCCGGACGCCCTGGTGGACAACTACGGACCCCACCTGTTGGTCCCCGACGCGGACGCCGTCCTGGAGGCCGCCCAACTGCGCGACGAGAGGGCAGCCGCGCTCGCGGCGCGACGGGAACTCGAGGCCGAACGCGACGGCACCCAGCAAGGGACGGACGACGACGTCGACTTCGGCAGCGATTCCGGTGTGGAACCCGGGACTGACGAACCCGAGCAGGACGAGGATCTCGACGTCGATACCGACGCCGAGCCTCTGGGCAAGCCCTACGTGCGGTCCGAACAGGAGAAGCGCCTGGCCGCCGCCGAGAAGGACCTGAGCAAACTCGGGCGGGTCAACCCACTGGCGCTCGAGGAGTTCGCCGCGCTCGAGGAACGCCACTCGTTCCTCTCCGAACAACTCGAGGACCTCAAGAAGACCCGGGCGGATCTCCGCCAGATCATCCGCGACGTGGACGAGCACGTGGAGAAGGTCTTCGCGGAGGCCTGGCACGACGTCGAACGCGAATTCACCGGTGTGTTCTCGACCTTGTTCCCCGGAGGGGAGGGGCGGCTGCGCCTGACCGATCCGAGTGACTACCTCGCCACGGGGATCGAGGTCGAGGCGCGCCCCGCGGGGAAGAAGATCAAGCGACTCTCACTGCTGTCCGGTGGCGAGCGGTCCCTGACCGCCATCGCCATGCTGGTGGCCATCTTCAAGGCTCGGCCGTCTCCGTTCTACGTGCTGGACGAGGTCGAAGCCGCGTTGGACGACCGCAACCTGGGGCGCCTGCTGACCATCCTGCGGGAGTTGCAGGAGACCTCTCAGCTCATCGTCATCACCCACCAGAAGCGGACCATGGAGATCGCCGATGCCGTGTACGGCGTGACCATGCGCGACGGCGTCACCACGGTCCTGGGGCAGCGGCTCAAGGAACTCCGCTGAGGGCGCAGGGTGTGTCAGACGGCGCGCCCGACCGCCCGTGCAGTTTTTATGACTTTCCCGTGAAGTCATAAAAACGGTCGTCGCGGTTATGACTTCCGGTTCGGGGCGTCGGGTTCATCGTCACGTGTCTCTTGTTGCGAAACCTGAGGCACGGAGCCCGTGGGGACGGGGTCGACGTCGTCGCGCTTGAGGGTGTCCGTGACCGGAATCCACGCGGCGGCGGCCACGATGAGCAGGGCCCCCGAGATGCCGAAGGCCCAGCCGAATCCGGTGGCGTCCACGATCGCACCGGCCAGGATGGGGCCGGCGATCTGGCCGGCGTCCATGGACATCTGGAAGCGCGACAGGACCTGCCCGCCCGACCGGTGGGGGCCGATCACATCGGCCACGGTGGCCTGGAGGCCAGGGTTGAGCGTTCCGGACCCGGCTCCCGCCAGGAAGGCGGCGACGGCGAAGACGGCCACGTTCTCCGTCAGACCGATCACGGCCGTCATGGCGCCGGCCACCAGGAGACCCGTGACCACCAGCGGCTTGCGCCCGATCTGGTCCGTCAAGCGGCCCGTGAACGTCAACGCCAGGGCCGAACCGGCCGCGAACACCGTCAGAGCGATACCCGAGAGCGCCGGGCCCGCGCCGAACACAGCGGAGGCCAGCAGTGGGATGAGCGCGACGCGGATGCCGAACGACGTCCATCCGTTGGCGAAGGCCGAGACCATGGCGGCCCGGTAGGGCCCGAAGGCCCACGCCTCCTTGAACTCCATGCGTGGTTGGGCCGCCCGCTGGGATCGGTCGCCCAATGCCTCCGGAGAAATCCTCAGGTAGACCACCGCCGCGGCGATCAGGATGGCCACGCCGTAGATCACGAACGGCGCGCGGAGCCCCAGACCCGCGAGCAGGCCGCCCAGGGCCGGACCCAGGATCCCGCCCAGCAGGAACGTGGTCGCGTACAACCCGGAGATCCGCCCGCGTTCGGTGACCGGAGCCAACCGCACGATCAGGCCCATCGCGGAGACCGTGAACATGGTGGACCCGATGCCGCCCAGGCCGCGGAAGATCAGCAGCTGCCAGTAGCTCGTGGCGAAGGCCGTGGCGAATGACGAGAGCGCCACGATCACCAGGCCCGTGAGATACGTACGACGTTCCCCGACACGGTCCAGGATGCGGCCACCGGTCGGGGCGAACACCAGGCGGCAGAACGCGAAGGCCGAGATCACCGCGGAGGAGGCGGCCACTCCGACGTCGAAACTCGCGGCGTACTGCGGCAGCACCGGCACCACGATGCCGAAGCCGATCGCGATCGCGAAGGCGGCCGCGATGAGGACCTTGACCTCCTGAGGGACAGGTGTGCGGGGTGGCTTGGCACTGCGCTTGGACGAGCGCTTCGGGGATCTGACGGACACGCGAGCAGTCTAGGAGGGATCCCGTGCGGTGGCCTCGCGGTTCGCGGGCGGCCGATCGCCCCGCGCACGGACCTCGCGCACACGGAGCGGGCTGCGCCGTTGCTCCGGGCCGTGATGCAATATGCACGTGGACCAGATACCCGTGTATGTGTACGTGATCGTCGCCGTCGTCATTCTCGCCCTGCTGGGGTTCGTGCTGTTGCGCGGGCCCAAGGCACCTCCCGGTGGGTACAAGAGCACCCGCGACCCGGACGACCCGATCCCGGGCGGAGCCGGAGGGGATGGGGCAGACGGTTCGACGGACTCCGGCGCCGGCGGGGCCGGAACCACCGTCAAGGAAGCACCGAGCCTGGACCGCCCCGAGTCGGTCGGTTCCCGCATGGCACGGCTGCGCGGAAGGCTGGCCAAGTCCAACAACGTCTTCGGGCGCGGCCTGCTGGCCTTGCTCTCCCGGGACCGGATCGACCAGGACGTCTGGGACGAGATCGAGGAGACCCTGCTCCTGGCCGACCTGGGGTCCGAGGCGTCCATGGACCTGGTGGAAGCCCTCCAGCGCCGGGTCAAGGTGGAAGGAACGCAGGATCCCAACCACGTCAAAGCCATGCTGCGCGAGGAACTGCTCAAGCTGGTCGATCCCACGATGGACCGCTCCCTGGCGATCGACCGCAAGGACATGGCACCCGCCGTCGTCCTGGTGGTCGGCGTGAACGGCGTGGGCAAGACCACCACAGTCGGCAAGCTCGCCCGCGTGCTCGTGGCCGAGGACAAGGACGTGGTCCTGGGTGCTGCCGACACGTTCCGCGCCGCGGCCGCTGACCAGCTGCAGACCTGGGGCAACCGGGTCGGGGTGGTCACGGTGCGCTCGGAGACCGAGGGAGCCGATCCGGCCTCGGTGGCCTTCGACGCCGTGAAGACGGGGATCGAGTCCGAATCCGACGTCGTGCTCCTGGACACCGCCGGCCGCCTGCAGAACAAGGCCGGTCTGATGGACCAACTGGGCAAGATCAAGCGCGTGGTCGGCAAGGCCGCCGACGTGGACGAGGTCCTGCTGGTCATCGACGCAACCACGGGGCAGAACGGCATGGTCCAGGCCAAGGTGTTCTCCGAGGCCGTGAACGTCACGGGCATCGTGCTCACCAAGCTGGACGGCACCGCCAAGGGCGGCATCGTGGTGGCCATCCAGCGTGCCCTGGGTGTGCCCGTCAAACTCATCGGCCTGGGGGAGGGCCCGGACGACCTGGCCCCGTTCGACGCCGAACAGTTCGTGGACGCGCTCCTGGACTAGGTGTACTTCCCCGGCAGGTTGTGAACACGCGGGGTAGATGAAGGCCTCCGGGCAAGATGTGGGTTACCACACTCAACATCTTCACCACGGAGGCCTTCGTGACTCACGCTAACGCACCTTTGA
>NZ_RKMF01000007.1 GCF_003797835.1 Kocuria soli | reverse complement strand
TCAAAGGTGCGTTAGCGTGAGTCACGAAGGCCTCCGTGGTGAAGATGTTGAGTGTGGTAACCCACATCTTGCCCGGAGGCCTTCATCTACCCCGCGTGTTCACAACCTGCCGGGGAAGTACACCTAGGTGTGCAGCTGACGGAATCCACTGCATCACGATCCTAATCTCCGTGAACTTCGACGGGTTTCAATTTGCCTGGCCGTCCATGCCTTTGACTATGTCTCGTCGTAGTGACTACTTGACCGCCCCAAACGCATCCTAGGCTCTCCGTCATGGCTCAGAATTCAAAGCGGAACAGGAAGCACGATGTCGCCTGGTTCGGCGTCGGCGTAGTCGTTGGGGCGCTTGTCGCCGCCCCCTTGACCGTCAGCCTCGCGAGGTCGATCCCCGACCTCGAGCCGTCCAACTGGTTCGACCTCGCCGTGGGCCTTCTCAGCGCACTCGTCGGCGGAAGCTTCACGATCGCGGCCCTGTGGTTCGGCTTCCGCCACGAGCGCCGCCAGCGGGAGGCCGAGACCCGCGCCGGTCTTGCCGAGCAGATCAGCGACATCATGTGGCGGATTGAACAACCGGATGTGGTCTCAACCGCCGGACTCCGCGAGGCCACGGCGGAGGCCTTGGCTCTCGGACGCCGTCTATTCGCGACTTCCCGGGATTTCGACCGGGACGGCGCCCCTGACCCAAACGACCCGGACATGGTCTTCATCAGCGCGCTGTTCGCTCTTCACTCCGCGACCTTCAGCGCGTCAGACGAACCCCCGGAACAATGGATTCGGAAAGACATGGCGCAGGCGTTGCAGTTCCTGATGAACGAAATCGCCATCCATGCTCGTGCGGGAGCGCCCCCAATCAGCGCGGAGCCTCACGAGTCCCTGCCTGCAACGGTGACCCAGGTGAAGCAACTGACCCAGCAATGGAACAGAGGCGAGGTTTCTGGATAGAAGGTAGCGAAGCCACGAAGGGACTGACAGTCTCCCCGCTTCTGGGATCTCCCCGCCAAGGTGTGGCCGTCCACGACGTTGTCGTCACCAGGGCGAGGATGAAGGAACGGGCCTCAACCGGTCAGGATGGAGGTGTCTAACGACCGCCGGGCGTGAGGAACGAGTTGGTGACAGGGTCGGCTTAGGCCGCAAGTGTGAGCCGTTCCGACGCTCGGCTAGACGTCGTGAGCGGCTTCCACCGTTTGTGAGTGTGCTTGTGAGGGCACGAAGAAGGGCCCTTGTCTCCGGCTAATAAGACAGGGGCCCTTCTCTCTGTTTGGCCTGGTGAGAGACCATTCAGTCTGTGCTCGAGTGGCTCCCCCGACTGGGCTCGAACCAGTGACACTTCGATTAACAGTCGAATGCTCTGCCAACTGAGCTACGGGGGAATGTGCGCGCATCGCGTGCAACGAGAGAACACCATACCCTGCCCGTCGGCATCGCACAATTCACCGTCACGTAGGCTGTCGTCCGTGAATCCCAGGGACGACGGCGCCTCGCGGGGCGAGCAGGCCTCGCCCCGCGCTCGTCTTGTCCGCGGGTGGCTCGCGGCCGTGCTGTCCACCCTGTGCGCGGCCACCGGTCACTACGCCGTGGCAGCTCATGCCCCCGACCTCCGATTCCTGGGGATCGCGTTCGTGGCGGCCGGATTCGTGAGCGTGTTCCTGGCGTCGCACCGGCTGGGACCGGTACGGACCGTCCTTCTGGTCGGTGCCGGTCAGGGCGCCTTTCACGCCGTGTTCTCCGCCCAGGGCGGCGCCACCGCTCAGGTGTCGGCCGGGGCGCACGACCATGCGATGCTGCAGCACCACACACACATGACAACCTCCACCGCCGTGGAGCACAGCACGGGCGGCGCCATGCTCCTGGCCCACGTCCTGGCCACCGTGGCGACCTACGTGTTGGTGCGGTTCGGCGAGCGAACCTGTTGGGCCGTCGTGGACGCCTGGTGCGCCCGCGCCGTCGGCTTGGTTCGTTGGCGCCCGACGCCCCACCCGGGTCCGCGCCGTGTTGGTCGGTTCGACTGGCCTGCACCGCACCATCTGGTGGCCAGTCGCTGGTTCATGACGGCCCACGCCCGCCGTGGGCCTCCCCTTCCCGAGATGTGAAGACTCCGCGCGTTCGCGCTGCCGCACCGGCCTGAGCAGACCCCAGGCCGGGTACTGCCTTGCGTCCGAACGCGCCCGCAGGCCGGGACCGTACCGGCCCGCGCATTCATCGAACCGGGAGGCCCCGCCATGGGCGGGGCCCATTCGAAAGGTCATCTCATCATGTCCACAACCAGCATCACCTCCGGTCCCCCGGCAGCCCCGGGAGGCTTCGTCAACACCGACGGCCCGTCATCCACCCGCCACCGACGGCCTTGGGCAAAGTCGCTGCTGCTCAGGCTTCACTTCTACGTCGGCATCTTCGTGGGACCGTTCCTGATCGTCGCGGCGCTCACCGGCGCGGTGTACGCGATCAGCCCACAGCTCGAGAAAATCGTGTACGCCGACGAACTCAATGCCCACACGCCCGTCGTGTCCGTCCGACTGGAGACCCAGATTGACCGAGCCCAGGAGAGCATCGGGACCGACGACGCCCCCCTCCGCGGTGCGTCCCGGACAGGACGGCACCACCACGAGGGTTATGTTCGCCGACCCGGCCCTCGGGGAATCCGAGTCGCGGGCGGTGTTCGTGGATCCTTCCACGGGCAACGTCACGGGAGACCTGACGGTCTACGGAACCAGCGGTGCGCTGCCGCTGCGCACCTGGTTGTCCAATCTCCACAGGTCGCTCTTGCTCGGTGAACCGGGGCGGGTCTACAGCGAACTGGCCGCGTCGTGGCTGTGGGTCCTTGCCCTCTCGGGTGCCGGTCTGTGGCTCGCCCGCTGGCAACGGACCAAGCCCGAACGACGTCGTCGGACCTTGGTTCTGCCCGAGGCCGGTGAACTCAACGCATACCGACGGACCTTGAACCGGCACAGCGCCGCTGGGATCTGGCTGGCACTCAGCTTCCTGTTCCTCTCGGCCACCGGCCTCACCTGGTCGGCCCGTGCCGGTGCGAACGTCGCGGAGCTCCGCACGGTTCTCGGATGGACGACGCCGACCTTGGACACGGCTCTGCAATCGGGCGACGGGACGGGGGCTGCCGGTGGTCACGAAGGCCACAGCGGCCACGCGGGGCACACCATGGCGACCCCGACGGCCGGAGCCGAGTACGACGGCGTCCTGGCCGTCGCCCGGGACGCCGGGATCGATTCGTCGCTCGTGGAGATCGCGCCGCCCGCGGCGGACGGGCAAGCCTGGAGCGTGACCGAGGTCGACCGTTCCTGGCCGACCCAGGCGGATTCCGTGGCCGTCGATCCAACCACGGACCGGGTGGTCAACGAGGTGCGGTTCCAGGACTACGGCCTGGCCGCCAAGCTGACCCGCTGGGGCATCGACGCGCACATGGGGCTGCTGTTCGGGCTGGTCAATCAGGTCGTGCTGTTCGTCGTCGCGCTCGGCCTGGCCGCCATGACCGTGTGGGGTTACCTCATGTGGTGGCGGCGCCGCCCCGGTTTCGGTGCGGGCCGCGCTCCGGTGCGGGGCGCCCTGCGGAGGACGCCTTGGTGGGTGGTCGTCGGCCTCGCCGTGACCACCGTTGCCGTGGGGATGTTCCTGCCGCTGCTGGGCATCAGCCTGCTCTGCTTCCTGGGGGTGGACGTGGTCGTCGGGGTGATCCTGCGGATGGCCCGGCGGCGAGGAACGCGTCAGCTCGCCTGAAGCTTGCGGCGCTGCAGTTCCAGGTCCAGCAGCTGACGGCTCACGGCCTGGTACTGCTCGGGCTGGGTCCGGGAGTCCGTGCGCTCGAGTTCGGCCCGGAGATCGGCCTGACGCCGGTGGATCTGACGGTCGTACAGGTGGGAGACGACTCCCGCCGCGTAGCGTTCCAGTTGGGCGTCATTGGAGGCCGGCAGGGCGCGCATGGAGAGGCCCGCCACGTAGCCACGCAGAGGTTCCGGCACGGCTGCGCTCAGGGCTTCGACCCAGGCGCGTCCCTGCCGGACCTCGCCGCCGCCGGCCCCGGAGTACACGGCCGTCACGGCGTCGTGGACCGCGGTGTGCACCGGGTGGGCACATTCGACGGCCGTGAACTGGTCCCACGCCGCCTCCCCCAGCAGGTGCGGGACCTGCACGACGACCTCGAGCGCCTCCCGCTCTGCGCGCAGCATGGGATCCCGGGGATCCGGCAGGGAAATCCGAGGAGTCGCTGCAACGGGTTCGTCCGCGGCTTCCGCGGGCTCGTAGGCGGGCCGCCGGTCGGTGCGCGGCGTCCGGGCCGCGTCCTCGACGGCCCGGACCACCTCGGCCGTGTCCAGCCCGACCTTCCCCGACAGCTGACGGGCGTAAGCGGGCCGCAGCGTCACGTCCCGGATCTGGGCGACGATCGGGGCTGCGGCGCGCATGGCCTGCACCCGCCCCTCCAGGCTCTTGACGTCGAATCGCTTGAGGGTCGCGTCGATTGCGAACTCGAACAACGGCCGTTTGGCCTCCAGCAGTGACCGCACGGCGGCGTCCCCGCGGGCCAGCCGCAGTTCACACGGATCCATCCCGTGGGGTTCGACGGCCACGAAGGTCTGGGCCATGAACTTCTGGTCCTCGTCGAAGGCCCGCAGCGCCGCCTTCTGACCGGCCACGTCGCCGTCGAAGGTGAAGATGACCTCCCCGCCGCTGCCGTCGTCGGAGAGGAAGCGTCGAACGATCTTGATGTGTTCGGCACCGAACGCGGTGCCACACGTGGCCACGGCGGTGGGCACTCCCGCCAGGTGCATGGACATCACGTCCGTGTAGCCCTCGACCACCACCACCTGTCGCTGTTTGGCGATCTGGCGCTTGGCCTTGTCGATGCCGTAGAGCACCTGGGACTTCTTGTAGAGCTGGGTCTCGGGGGTGTTGAGGTACTTGGGGCCCTGGTCGTCGTCGTAGAGCTTGCGCGCTCCGAAGCCGATGACCTCCCCGCCGATGCCGCGGATGGGGAAGATCAGACGGCCGCGGAAACGGTCGTAGAAGCCACCGCGGTTGTTCTCGGAGAACATGCCCGTGGCCTGCAGTTCCTCGTCCGTGTAGCCGCGCGAGCGCAAGTGCTTGAGCAGGTGGTCCCAGCCCTGCGGGGCGTAGCCCACGCCGTAGGATTCGGCGTCCTGCGGGGTGAAGCCACGCTCCCCCAGGTAACGCTGGGCGGCTGCCGCCCCGCGGGTGCGCAACTGGGCCTGGAAGTACTCGGCGGCCACCTTGTGCGCATCCAGCAGACGTTGACGGCGCCCCACCATCTCCCGGTCGGGGCCGCTTCCCTGTTCGTAGTGCAGTTCGTAACCGATCCGGGCGGCCAGCCGCTCCACGGTTTCGGCGAAGGTGGTGTGCTCCAACGCCATGATGAAGGCGATGACGTCACCGGATTCGTCGCAGCCGAAGCAGTGGTACGTCCCGTACTGCGGCCGGACGTGGAAGGAGGGTGTGCGCTCGTCGTGGAAGGGGCACAGGCCCTTGTAGGAGCCAATTCCAGCGGACTTGAGGGTCACGTACCCTTCGACGATCTCGCGGATATCGGTGCGCGAACGCACCTCGTCAATATCCTCGCGTCGAATCAGCCCAGCCACGCGAGCCAGTGTAGTTGTCGCACGGAGCGCTGGGTCAGGATTCCTCTTGCCGCAGAGTCTTGGTGGCCGTCAGGGCACCGCCACCCAGCAGTGCTGCCAGGGCAAAGCCGAAGAAGCCCCACGGGTAGGCGAGACCGGCGGCCAGCATGGCCCCGCCGAGCGTGGGGCCGGAGATCGCGCCCAACCGGCCCACACCGGCGGACATGCCCAGGGCGGTGGCCCGCACGTTGGCGGGGTAGTTCGCCGCACAGAATGCGTAGACCAGGACCTGGGCGGAGAACACGAAGCACCCGGTCACGAACACCATGACGTAGATGCCCAGTAGCGGGAGTTTGATCGCCAGGGCGGCCAGCAGCACACCGGCACCGATGAACCAGATGATGCCCGCGTTGCGTGGGGTGATCCTGTCTGCCACGCGCCCGGCGATCATCAGGCCCACGACGGCGCCGATGTTGAGGATGAGGAGGAAGCCGAGGGCGTTGCCGAGGTCGTAGTCGGCGGCGCGCATGATCTGCGGCAGCCAGGTGTTGAGTCCGTAGACCAGCAGCAGGCCCATGAAGGAGGCGATCCACACGAAGATCGTGTTGCGCCGGAACTGGCCCTGCAGCACCAGGGAGGGCCCCTTGCGTGCGGCTTCGGCGCTCTCCGGAGCGGCCTCCGTGAGCACCTGTTCGTGGTGCGCCTGCTCGGAGAAGTCCAGGCCGTAGTGCTCGGACACGGTCTTGGCCTCCTGCACCCGCCCCTTGGACAGCAGGTAGTCCGGGGACTCGGGGAGGTAGAGGTACATCAGCGGGACCAGGATCAAGGAGGGCAGGGCACCGATGATGAACATGGCGTGCCAGTTGAGGTTCTGCACGACGACGATCGCCAGGGCCGCCGTGACCACGGCGCCCACGTGGTAGCCGGTCATCATGAGCGTGGTCGACTTGCCCGTGCGGCCCTTGCCCGCGAACTCGGTCACCATCGAGATGCCGGTGGGCAGGCAGCCGCCCAGTCCCACCCCGGCCAGGAAGCGGAGCAGGCCGAACAGGAAGATCGAGTCCACGAAGGCCATGGCCAGGGTGAAGACGGAGAACAGGACGACGGCGCCGATCAGCAGCTTGCGCCGCCCGAACTTGTCCGTGGCCCAGCCCATGCCGAGCGCGCCGATCATCATGCCGACCAGACCGACCGTGGCCACCACGGTTCCGGAGCCTGCGGTGAGTCCGAACTCGGGATCCTCGATCATGGAGGGCATCACGGCCCCCAGCACGACGGCGTCGAACCCGTCCAACAGCACGGCGATCCAGCACAGTGGTGCCACCCAGCCTCGGCCTTTGAGGATCAGGTGGTTGGACGCGCTCTGGGGCGCAGTGGTGTTTCCGGGCACGGGACCAGACCTATTCGGGAGCAGGGCGCGGCACAGGCGCGCGGGTGTGAGGGTTCCTCTTTTCTACCCCTTATGACTTGCATCACCCGGCATTTGCCCACGCCAACCCGTGTCACCGGGCTGCCGAGTCACCAGAGGGGTTTGTCCCCGACGCGCCAGTTGGCTCCGACGATGCGGTCGTGCAAACGCAGCGCGGAGGTGTCCGTGAGGGAGGCGATCTGATCGATGACGATCCGGAGGCGCTGGGCCTCGGCGGCCGGCCCGTCTCCCACGGCGTGCCAGTCCGCGCTGAAAGCCTGCGACAGGAACCGACCGTCGGAATCCATGAGGGCCGAGACCAGGACGCGCAGGATCTCCCGCTGGTTCTCGTAGATCGGCTGGGCGTCCCGGACGTTCATCATGTACGTCACGGCGATGCCCTTGAGGATCGCGATCTCCTCGACCGTCTCGGCCGGGACCACCAGCGATGCAGCGTAGCGGGTCAGGGGTCCCTGACCCGTGACCTGACGCGTGGCGGCCACGGAGGACATGGCGAAGCGCCCGATCAGCTGAGAGGTCATGTCCTTCAACCGGGCCAGGGCCCGCCGTGACCCGTTCATCTCCCCCACCCATTCGGGGGCCGACTCCAACCGGGACAACGCCGCGTCCAGCTGCTCGTCCTCGACCCCGTCCAGGTACCAGTTCCGGGTGTTCTCGAAGACCCGTTCCCGCTGCTTGGGATCGGAGAGTCTGCTCAGGCGCAGCATCCCGCCGGCCACCGCGTCCTCGACGTCGTGCACCGAGTACGAGATGTCGTCGGCCAGGTCCATGACCTGGGCCTCCAGGCACTTGACCCGTTCCGGGGCGCCGTTGCGCATCCACTCAAAGACGGGCAGGTCGTCCTCGTAGACCCCGAACTTCTGCGAGCGGGTGCCGTCGGGTTTGAGCGGGGCTTCGTGGGCGCGCCACGGGTACTTGCACGTGGCGTCCAGGGTGGCGCGGGTGAGGTTGAGCCCCGCGGAGGTGCCGTCCGACCCGTCGTCGGGCTCGCTGTAGACCTTGGGTTCCAGCCGGACCAGCAGACGCAAGGTCTGCGCATTGCCTTCGAATCCGCCGATGTGGGCGGCTTGGGCGTTGAGTTCGGTCTCCCCGTTGTGGCCGAACGGCGGGTGGCCCAGGTCGTGGGACAGGCTGGCCGCGTCCACCACGTCCGGATCGCACCCGAGCATCCGCCCCAGTTCGCGGCCGATCTGGGCGACCTCCAGGGAGTGGGTGAGCCGATTGCGCACGAAATCATCCGACGACGGCGCGACCACCTGCGTCTTGGCCGCCAGACGCCGCAGCGCGGAGGAGTGCAGGACGCGGGCACGGTCGCGTTCGAAGTGCGACCGGTACTTGTTGTGGTGGTTCTCCGTGACCCATCGTTCGATGTCCCGCGCCGCGTATCCCTCCGCGGGTGTCCGGGTCCGGTCCACCGAGGCGAGCATCTGTGCGATGCCTTCGATCGGGAGTTCCGGAACGGGTCCGGTCTGGGGAGACATGACGGTGGGGTCGGGAGAGTTCACGCCCCCCATTGTGCCGGGCTCAGCCTCCGGAGACGTCCAATTCCGCGTCCACCAGGCCGAGGCGCTGGTCGTCGTGGATCAGTCGGTCCTCGAGCCACCGGTCTGGCAGGGCCGCCTTCTTGGGATTTCCGGCGCGTCCCCGCGGCCCTTCGACGGCGGGGCCCGGGTAGGGCTGGTCCAGGTCGAGCTGGTTGAGCAGTTCCTCGAGCTGGTCCAGAGTCTCCACGCCGGCCAGCTGGGCGCGCAGCTGGCCGCCCACCGGGTAGCCCTTGAAGTACCAGGCGACGTGCTTGCGGATTTCGCGCAAGCCCTGCAGTTCGTCGTCGTTCTGCTCGGCCAACAACTGGGCGTGGCGGTAGATCGTGGCGGCCACGGCACGCAGGCCGGGGCGGGCCCGGTCGCGGCGTCCGTCGAACGCCGCCTGCAGGTCCCCGAAGAGCCACGGGCGACCTTGGCACCCGCGGCCGATGACCACGCCGTCCACGCCGGTCTTTTCGACCATGCGCACGGCGTCCTCCGCGGACCAGATGTCCCCGTTGCCCAGCACCGGGACGTCCGGCAGGGCTTCCCGGAGGCGGGCGATCGCGGACCAGTCGGCGGTCCCCGAGTAGTGCTGTTCGAGAGTGCGCCCGTGCAGGGTGACCGCGGCGACGCCGATGTCACGCGCCATGCGACCCGCCTCGAGATAGGTGAGGTGGTCGTCGTCGATGCCCATACGGGTCTTGACCGTGACCGGGATGCCACCGCGGTCGGCTTCGCGGACGGCGGCGGAGACGATGGCGTGGAACAGGTCGGTCTTCCACGGAAGTGCCGACCCGCCTCCGCGTTTGGTGACCTTGGGGACGGGACAGCCGAAGTTGAGGTCGACGTGGTCGGCGATGTCCTCCTCGACCACCATGCGAACCGCCTTGCCCACATTCACGGCGTCCACGCCGTAGATCTGCACGGACCGCGGGGTCTCGTCGGCGTCGTGATGGACGATCTGCAGCGACTTCTCGCGGCGTTCCACCAGCGCCCGGGCGGTGACCATCTCCGTGACGTACAGCCCGCCGCCGTGTTCGCGGCACAGGCGACGGAAGGCCTTGTTGGTCACACCGGCCATCGGTGCCAGGACCACCGGGACGTCCACGGTCAGGTTGCCGAGCCGGAGCGGTGGGAGGTCCAGGACGACGGCCTCGTCAGCATCCACGGTCTCCACCGTTCCGGGACCGAACGGTGTCCTGGCTGCGTCGACGACGGGGGCTGCGGTGGTTGCGGTCATCCGGACATTTTCGCACGGGGCCCGTGGACGGGCGGCGTGAGATTGGCCGCGCTCACACCGCGTTCACCCCTCGCCCACACCGCGTCCACATCGTGGGCGAACCAGCGCAACACGGCGGCACGGGTTCGCTTTCGGGTCCGCGGCACCCTACGATATTCGCAACTGCACATTTTACGCCGCAGGCGCTGATCGCCCCACGGAGGCCACCATGTCCTACGCCCCTCAGGGTCCCGGACCGTACCAACCCAGCCCATACCCCGCCGGGGCGCAGCCCGCGAGCATGAACCCGGGAATGAACGCCGGGCAGAACCCGTCTCAGCTGCAGGCTGCCTGGCGTTTCTCCGCGCGCCGCAAGAACGAGACCGCCGCGTGGCTGCTGTGGATCGGTGGACCCTTCCTGGTCGGACTGCCCATTCACGACTTCTACTTCGGTGACATCGGCAAAGGGCTGGCCAAGCTCGGCTTGCTGGTCATGGCCTTCGTTTCGTTCTTCGTGGGAATAATCATCACGGGGATCGCGGCCGAGTCCAACGCCTCGGCGGCACCGGTCGGGGTCTTCCTCGGGCTCGGGTTAGCCGGGCTGTGCATCCTGGCCTCGATCGCCTGGTGGATCTACGACGGCGTGGTCATGTCCCGCCGCATCGAGAGCAAGAACAACCAGATCCGTCAGGAGATCGCCTCCGAGCAGGGCATCGATCCCTGGTCCTTCTGACCGCACAGGAGTGAGCGTGTCTTTCTCGAACAACCCAGCCTCGAACAACCCACCCTCGAACTACCCACCGCAGGAACCCTCGCGACCCCTGAACCACGCGGAGTCCCCGGGAGCAGCGGACCCCGCGCTGGCACGTCAGGCCGCCTGGCGCTTCTCTGCCCGGAACAAGAACAACAGTGCCGCGTGGATCATGTGGGCCTTGGCGCCGTTCGTCGTGGGCGTCCAGATCCACGACTTCTACCTGGGCTCCATCGGCCGCGGCCTGATCAAGATCGGCCTCATGGTGCTGGGTTGGGGCCTGTTCATGGTGGGGTACGTCTCGTGGATCGTCTCCATCCCCACCACGGGGTACTCGGACGAGGTGCCGCCGCCCGGACCGTTGTTCCTGACCGGGATCATCGTGAGCATCCTGTGCTTCCTGGCCCTGCTGGTCTGGTGGATCGTGGACGCCTTCCGCATGACCCGACGCATCGAGGCGCAGAACGACAAGACCCGCCAGCAGATCGCCGGCGAACTGGGCATCGACCCCTGGTCCTTCTGAACCCCGCCCCACCGCCTGACCCGCCCGCCGAGTGTCCGAGTTGAGTCGTTTTTCCGCCATGGAAGCGACCTGACTCGGACACTCGACGGTGGTCTTAGGTGGGGTCGGCGTAGGTGACGGCTTCGTCGATCACCTTGGCCGTGCCCTCGGCCACCAACTGGGCGCAGACCACGGCCAGCGGGCGCATGGCGTCGGTGACCTCCACCCGGATCGGGTAGCGGGCCACCAGCAGCCCCATGAGCTTGGCGACGGCGACCGCGGCCTCCTCGTCGGACAACGTGGGGTCCCAGCCGATCAGGACGTCCGTGGGCAGGTTGTCCAGTTCGGCCAGGCGCTCGGGGTCGGCCTCGGCCCGTTCGGCGTCGAGTTCCAGGGACCGGTAGCTGATCGCAAAGGCGCCGATGCTTCCCCGGACCCCTGCCCCGCGGTCCACGCCGCGGCGCAGCACGATGGCCCCGTAGGCCTGCGCGGAATCGGAGAGGAACTGCTTGTTGACCTGCCCCAACGTCAGGTCCGCGGGCGGATCCCACGCATTGGCGGCCCGGTAGAACTCCCCGACCGCGCGGGTCAGTTCGACCGACCCGGTCGCCAGGTCCTCCACGGACTCGGTCGCGGAGTCCCCTTCGCCGATGGGCTGCGGTGGAATGGCCCCCGGAGCGACGACGACGTGGCGGTGCGTCATCACCGGAACCATGCCCTGCGCCTGGGCGAAGGACTCCCCCGTGGTGCCCGGCCCCACCTTGGTCCGCAGCGGCAGCCCGGGGTGGGACTGCTCGCCCGCCTCGCGCAACCGCGCGGCCAGGGCCTGGCCCACGCCGTCGCCGCGGTTGGCCGAGCCGACCTCCACAAAGGCCCACAGCCGGGACGGGTGCAACGGGTTGAGCTGCACCGCACCGGCCCCGACCACGACGTCGTCGTCGGTGGCCACCACCGTCCGCGACCACGCGGGTTCGTCCGTGTCCGGGCCCATGAGCGCCCGCAGCGCGATGACGGGATCAGCCTCGGGTGCGGGCAGGACCTCAAGCAGTCGGAGGTCGTCGCCGTCGTTCCAGGAGCGGTAGGACACGGCCATGGGCGATCAGCAGCCCAACTTTTCGGACAGGTAGGAGCTGACCTTGTCCAGGGACACGCGTTCCTGCGTCATCTCGTCGCGCGAGCGGATGGTCACGGCCTGGTCCTCGAGGGAGTCGAAGTCCACGGTCACGCAGAACGGGGTGCCGATCTCGTCCTGGCGACGGTAGCGGCGGCCGATCGCTCCGGCGTCGTCGTAGTCGATGTTCCAGCGGCGACGCAGCTCGGCGGCCAGGTTCTGGGCCACGGGCTTGAGGTCGTCCTTCTTGGACAGCGGGAGCACGGCCGCCTTGACCGGCGCCAGGCGCGGGTCGAGCTTGAGCACGGTGCGGGTGTCCACCCCACCCTTGGTGTTGGGGGCCTCGTCCTCCACGTAGGCGTCCACCAGAAACGCCATCATGGAGCGGGTCAGGCCGAAGGACGGTTCGATCACGTACGGGGTGTAGCGCTCGTCCGTGGTCTGGTCGAAGTACTGCATCTTGGTGCCGGAGTGTTCGGTGTGGTTGCCCAGGTCGAAGTCCGTGCGGTTGGCGATGCCCATGAGTTCGCCGTACTCCGAGCCCTGGAAGCCGAACTTGTACTCGATGTCGATCGTGCCGTCCGAGTAGTGGGCGCGTTCTTCGTCAGGGACGTCGAAGCGGCGCATGTTGTCCGGGTTGATGCCCAGGTCCACGAACCAGTTCCAGCAGGACTCGACCCAGTCGTCGAACCACTTCTGTGCCTCGGACGGGTGAACGAAGTACTCGATCTCCATCTGCTCGAACTCACGCGTGCGGAAGATGAAGTTGCCCGGGGTGATCTCGTTGCGGAACGCCTTGCCCACCTGGCCGATGCCGAACGGCGGCTTCTTGCGGGCGGCGGTGACCACGTTGAGGAAGTTCACGAAGATGCCCTGAGCGGTCTCCGGGCGCAGGTAGTGCTTGCCCTTCTCGTCGTCCACCGGGCCCAGGTAGGTCTTCATCAGACCGGAGAACTGCTGGGGGTCCGTCCATTCGCCCTTGGTGCCGCAGTTGGGGCAGACAATCTCCGCCATGGACTCGGCCGCGCGGCCCTTCTTGTCCGCGAAGGCCTCCTCCAGGTGGTCCTGACGGTGGCGGGTGTGGCAGGACAGGCACTCGACCAGCGGGTCGGTGAAGGTGGCCACGTGGCCGGAGGCCTCCCACACGGCGGTGGGCAGGATGATCGAGGAGTCCAGACCCACCATGTCCTCGCGTCCGCGCACGAAGGTCTGCCACCACTCACGCTTGATGTTCTCCTTGAGCTCAGCACCCAAGGGTCCGTAGTCCCACGCCGAACGGGAACCCCCGTAGATCTCACCCGCCTGGAACACGAAGCCGCGTCGCTTGCACAGCGAGATGACGTTCTCCAGCGTGGACTTTTGGGCCATGGATGATTCACTCCAGTCTCTGCCGCGACCGCTGGCTGCGGCCTGGCGTGGGGCTGCCGGCCCCGGTGGACCATGAGGGGCCGATCGGGCGTTCGGGCAGCAATGTGGACAACACGAAGATCGCGCCGGTTCGGCGCTCGGTCAAGGGTAACGAACGACGGCGATCCTCAGCGACTTCCGGAGCCACCGAACCGCCGCCAAGGCGGCGAGGCCGACGTTGGGGCCGACGTCGTCGTCGCGACTTGGTCGAGAGCCTGTGGTCTCAGGAAGGTCAGGGCTCCTGCTGACGCCATGTCAGGGAGCATCCGGACTGTTGCCCGGATCTCGAGGTACCTTCCACGGCAGGGTCGCCAGTACGAGCCCGAGGAAGGTCAGCAGGGTACCCATGACGGTCACGGGCTCGATCAAGTTCCCTGCAGTCGGGGCCAGCAGGTCCAGGACCAGCGCCCCGGAGAGCATGCCCGCGGTCAAGGACAGGCTTGTCCGCAGGACACCGATCACCCGGGCCAGCACCGCACCGGCCGCCACGAACACCAGTCCCACGATCCCGCCCGTGTAGAGCCACCATTCCGGTGGGAAGTGCCATGGCGGGAGATCCGCCGCCGCGCGGTAGATCACGGCGGTGACCGTCAGCCCCACTGCTCCTCCGGCGAAGTTCACCAGCGTGGATGTGATGGGCGTGTCGGCCGCCTGCGCCGTTCGGCCGTTCATGGCCGTCTGAACGGCCACACCGACACCCGCCAGGACCTGCAGGAGTGCCAGCGGCACCAGCAAACCGGGGCCCGCCGTCGTCGCACTCCCCTGCCCTGCGCCGAACCGAGGCGATTCCGCCAGGACGACCGCCCCGGCGATCACGGCGGTGCCTGCGATTCGCCACCCCGTGAGGGGTTTGGCACCGCCCGGTCCAAACCCGATCCGGTCCACGACCAAACCGCCCAGGGACTGGCCCACAACCACCCCAAGGATGAACACAGCCACTCCCACCAGGGGCGTGGTGAAGGTCTGCACGAGCACCAGGAAAGCGCCGAACACACCGGAGAGCAGAAAACTGTAGGGCAGATGCCGCTCACGCAGGGAGGTCGCCAGTCGTCGTGTGCCCGCCCGTCCTTTGGGCAGGGCGAGTGCGAGGACGATGACGACGATCAGGCCCGTCCCGAAGCTCACCAGAGACGCCCCGGTGGGATCCCCCGTCCGGGTCCCGAGTTCCCCGTTGACGCGGGACTGCACGGCCATCCCGGATCCACACAACACGGCCGCGACCTGTACGAGCAGACCGGCCAGTCGGCCCTGAGCCGTATTGGAACCGGGGGCTGCGTTCGAGTCAGAGTTCGGGCGGTTTGGCGGGCCTAAGCCATCATCTGCTGCGGAGGACACGGTACCAGGCTAATGTGCCCACACCGAGCCCCGGAGGCCTGGCACCTCATCGGCGATCAGCAAAAATGGGGGTATGGCTAAGACCCCCGAACCTGCAGAACTGCCGATCCGCGACGAGATGATCCGCCTGGGCCAGGCCCTCAAACTGGCCAGTTTGGTCGAGGACGGTGCCCAGGCCCGGACCGTGATCGACGACGGTCTGGTCAAGGTCAACGGTGACATCGAGGACCGGCGCGGCCGGCAACTACGCGACGGGGACGTCATCACGTTCAACGCCGAGTCGGTCGTGATCCGTTCGGACTCCTGAACCGGTCGGCCAGGTCGCAACGGGCCGGAGGCTTGTCCCCTGCGGTCAGGCCTTGAGCACGTGGTGCGTCAGGTACTCGTTGACGTGGCGCAGTTCCTGCTGGGCGATGCTGTGGCCCATTCCCTGGTACTGGACCTTGGTGGAATCGGCGTGGGTCAGCAGCCATTCGGCGGACTGGTTGACCAGTGCCTCGTTGACCACGGGGTCCTGGGGGTCGCGGCCCCAGAACAGCTTGAAGGGTTCCTGCTCCAGGGCTCCGTCCCGGAACATGGGCAGCGGGTCCGGGAGGGTGAAGCCGGAGAGCCCCGCGACGGCGGCGATCTCCCCCGGCATGGCGCGGACCACCGAGGTCGCGATGCACATGCCCTGGGAGAAGCCGAGTAGGGACACGGATGGCCGCCCCTCGGCCTGTTGCCGAACCCACGCGACCACGGGTTCCAGGGCCGCTTGCACCTGGGCGGTGTCGAACGCCTCGTCGCTGTAGAGCGGGAACCAACGGTAGCCGTAGCCCTCCCGCTGCGGGGCCCGCACGGAGGCCACCACGAATTCGTCGGGCAGACCGGGGACCAGGCCCATCAGGTCGTTCTCGTCCGCACCGAATCCGTGGAACATCACCAGCAGGGGCGCGTTCGGGTCGGCGGCGGGGTCGCGGTTCCACGCAACGGTCAATTCGTCAACCAAGTTCTCAGCCATGGGCCCCATCCTCCCATTCCGCCCCACCCCCTTCCGCCGAACCCTCCCGAAACTCGCAGATCAGGGCGTGATGAACGAGTTTCGGGAGGGTTCGGCTGGTGGGAGGGAGCGTTTCCGGGCTGCGCGGACCATACGGACCACGCGGGGCACGGTGCCACCCTGGCCGAGGGGATCAGGGTTCAGGTCGGCAGCCATCACACGGATCTCGGTCCAGCCCAGGGCCTCCGTGGCGCGCTGCCGTTCGATATCGCGGAGTCGCTGATCGTGCCCGTCATGGTGGGCACCCTCAACCTGGATGGCGATACGGTGCTCCACGTCTGCCAGATCAGGCCACACGGCACGGTGGCCCGGGGCCTGCAGCTGGAGGTCGGTCGTCCACCCCGTGAGCCCGTGGTCCTCCAGCAACAGGCGCACCTTGGTCTCCAAGACCGAATCCACCCCGACGGCGGCGCGGTCCAGCGCGGATCTCAGCCTCGCTACACCGCGACATCCGTGGAACCCGCCGAGGTCCTGTGCCAGCCCGGACCGGGTCCGCAGTGCGGGGCGCCCCGCATTGATCCCGGTCTCGTGTTCGTTGATCACACCGTCCACGATGCCCACCAGGTCCGAGTCCGAGAACACGGGCCACTTCCGCCGCGTGTACGCGCCGGCCAGGTCTATCAAGGTGCGGATCGGCGAGGTCACCCGCATGCCGTCGACCTCCCAGACGTCTTCGAGGGCCGGGAGACATTCGTGCCCCTGGACAGCAGGCCCGCGCGGCGGGTTCCCATGACCCACGCAGGTGAGGTGTACCGCCGGGGACTCCACCACGCGCTGGGAGAGGCGGAAGCCCAGCAGAACTGCCGCCGTGACGTGGCTCGCCGCACTGTCCGGGCAAACCTCCTGCAGCGCGGGAAGACGAGCAGCCAGGCCCTCGGGTGTCCCGGGGCCGACCATCCCGGATCGTTCAGGTACGTCTGAAGCGCTCACGGCCCACACCCCGCGCGTGATCGACGTGTAGGCAGACCCCCACAGTTGGCTGCGGGTCAGTCCGGCTTCGGTGGCTTCCCGGACCGTGAACCATCGGTCCATCAGACTGTCCGGCGGTCGGTGACGCGGTGTGGGCATGCACCCAGCACACCCCGGGAGAGGCACACCCCGTAGCCTTCAAGCACCCACCTGGGGACGTCGCGCCTGTGTGCGCCGGTCCGCCGTCGTCTGTGGAGCCGGACCGTGCCCCTCCACCCCCGCCGAACCCTCGCAAAACTCGCGGATCAGGGGGTGATGGGCGAGTTTCGGGAGGGTTCGGCGGGGGTGGACGACAGGACCGTGCGGGCGACCAGCTCGCCCAGTTGCGCGTCTTCGATCAGGAAGCCGTCGTGGCCCGCGGCGGAGTGGATGGTCTGCCGGGTCACGGGCACGGGCAGTGCCTCGCACAGCGCGTCGGATTCGGGCGGGAAGTAGAGCCGATCGGAATCGACGGCGGCCACCAGCCAGTCGCACCGGGTACGTGCCAGCGCCTCCCGCAACGTCCCGCGCCCACGGGCCACGTCGTGGCTCATCAACGCCTCGTTCAACGTCAGGTACGAGTTGGCGTCGAACCGATCGGCCAGTTTGGAGGCCTGGTGGTCCAGATAGCTCTCGACCTTGTAGCGTCCCCGGTCCCCCGCCGTCGAACCCAGCACGCTCTCACCGGGCTGCGGGTCACGGCTGAACCGGGTCTGCAGTTCGGCCGCGGACCGGTAGGTGATGTGCGCGATCCGTCGCGCCAGGCCCAGGCCCACCGTGGGGAACTCGCCGTCGTAGTAGTCACCACCGCGGAACGCCGGGTCCTGCCGCAGGGCCAGGTTCTGCGCCTGCCCCCACGCGATCTGCTCGGCACTGGACGCCGCGCAGGCCGCCACCACGCCGCAGGACCGCACCCGGTCGGGGAAGGTCACCGCCCACTCAAGGGCGCGCGCCCCGCCCATGGACCCGCCGATCACCAGCCGCCACTGCCGGATGCCCAGGGCGTCGGCCACCGCGGCCTCCGCCCGCACCCCGTCGCGGATGGTCACGAACGGGAACCGCGAGCCCCAGGGCGCACCGGTCGGGTCCACCGACGACGGCGCCGGCGTGGCCGGACCCGTGGAGCCGTAGCACCCGCCGAGCATGTTGATCGAGACCACGAAGTACCGGTCGGTGTCGATCACCCGTCCGGGGCCGACCAGACCCTCGCACCACCCCGGGGCTTCCGCGCGGGTGCGTTCCACCTCGGGGGCGTGCTCGCGGGCACGCCCGGGAGCCAGGTGGGCGTCGCCGGTGAGGGCGTGCTCGACCAGGACAGCGTTCGAACCGTCCGCGTCGAGTTCACCCCAGGTCTCGTAGGCCAGCCGCACGCCGGGCAGGACCACCCCGGATTCCAGCGGGAGGTCGCCCACGTCCACGTACGCGAGCACACCGTCCTCACGGACGAAGTCCGGGGCCCCCGTGCGCCCGCCCCCGACCAGGGTCATCTCAGGACGCTCCGTTCTCCGAGGGCTCGGTTCCGGAGCCGGACCCCGCTACAGCCGCGAAGCCCAGTTCCAGATCCGCCAGGATGTCGTCGATGTGCTCGAGCCCCACGGACAGCCGCACGAATCCGGGATCCACGCCCGCGTCCCGCTGCTCGTCCGCGGTCAGCTGCGAGTGCGTGGTGGAGGCCGGGTGGATCACCAGCGAGCGCACGTCACCGATGTTGGCCACGTTCGAGTGCAGCCCCAGCGCGTCCACGAAGGCCTGTCCCGCGGCGGCCCCGCCGTCCAGGACGAAACCGAGCACAGAGCCGGCCCCGTTCGGTGAATAGCGGGTGGCCCGTTCGTGCCAGGGCGAGGATTCCAGGCCCGCGTAGGACACGGAACGGACGCCGTCGTGGCCCTCGAGCCACTGGGCGACCTTCTGCGCGTTGGCCACGTGTCGCTCCATGCGCAGGGACAGCGTCTCGATGCCCTGTTCGATCATGAACGCGTTGAACGGGGAGATCGAGGCGCCCAGGTCCCGCAGCAGCTGGGTGCGCACCTTGAGCGCGTAGGAGAGGTTGGCGCCGAAGGGTCCGTTCGTCCCGAACACCTCTCCGAAAACGATGTTGTTGTACGACGGATCGGGATTCACGAACTCCGGGAACCGCTCCGGATAACGCGTGTAGTCAAAGTTTCCGGAGTCGACCACGAACCCCCCGATCGAGGTCCCGTGTCCGCCCAGGAACTTGGTGGCCGAATGCACGACGACGTCGGCCCCCCACTCGAAGGGCCGCACCAGGTACGGCGTGGCGACGGTGTTGTCCACGATGAGCGGGACTTCGGACTCGTGGGCGATCCGTGAGACGGCTTCGATGTCCAAGACGTCATTGCGCGGGTTGGGGATCGACTCGGCGTAGAAGGCCTTGGTGTTGGGACGGACGGCGCCCCGCCAGGCGTCGACGTCGTCGGGATCCGTCACGAAGGTGACCTCGATGCCCAACTTGGCCAGCGAGTACTTGAAGAGGTTGAAGGTGCCGCCGTAGAGGGAGGCGCTGGCCACCACGTGGTCGCCCGAACCGGCGATGTTCAGGATGGCGTACGTGGTCGCGGCCTGACCGGAGGCCACCATGACGGCGGCCACGCCGCCCTCCAGGGAGGCGATCCGATTCTCGACCACTTCGGTGGTCGGGTTGTTGAGCCGGGTGTAGATGGGGCCCAGCTGCTCGAGCGCGAACCGACCTGCCGCCGTCGCCGCGTCCGGGAAGACGAAGGACGTGGTCTGCTGAATCGGCAGCGCCCGTGCACCGGTGACTGGGTCGGGTTCCTGGCCCGCGTGGATCTGGCGGGTCTCGAAGTTCCAGCCGGCGGGCTGTGCGGGGGTGGGGGTGTTGCTCAACGGTGGCTCCTGGTCTCAGGGGTCCCAGCCGGAGCCGGCGCAGTCCCGCACCGGGTCCGGGTCCGCGACCCGCGCTTGCCGTGACGCGGTCGCGTCCGGCCCGGTCCTCACCCAGGGCACCCCACCGCGGTTGGAGGGTTGCCGGCCAGCAAGCTGGGGCTTGACGCTGGCTCTCGTGACCGCTCCCATTGTCACGGGCACACCGTCGGAACTGCAAGCCGGGAACCGACGACGGA
This sequence comes from Kocuria soli, assembly GCF_003797835.1. Lineage (GTDB taxonomy): Bacteria > Actinomycetota > Actinomycetes > Actinomycetales > Micrococcaceae > Kocuria > Kocuria soli. The sequence goes on along the minus strand of NZ_RKMF01000007.1, from coordinate 167,594 downwards.
GCAGGGCTGGGCAACCGGGGCTCAGGATCCGAAAAGGTAGGCCCCCGCCAGGAACCCGACGGCGTCGAGCAGAAAGTGCGCGACGACCAGGGGCATGACCCGCCCCGTGCGCCGGTAGATCCACAGGAACACAAGCCCCATGACCACGTTGCCCAGCGTCGGCCCGAACCCCTGGTACAGGTGGTAGCTGCCGCGCAGCAGCGCCGACCCGATCAGCACGGCGGGCCACGCCCACCCCACGCGCAGGAGCCGGTCGGCCAGGAACGCGACCACGATGACCTCTTCAACCAGTGAGTGGCGCGCAGCCTGTCCGATCAGCAAGAGCACACTCCACCACTCGGTCCCGCCACCGTTGGTGGTCAGCTCCGCGGTAAGCCCCAGAGCCCGCCCGGCCTGATACATGCCCAGCGTGCCCAGACCCATGACCACGAACAACAGCGTTCCGAGCGCGAGGTCCTGCCACGGTGCCCTGAGGTCCAACCCGATCTGGCGGCACACGGTTCTCAGCTGCCCGGCGGAACCTGCCAGGAGGTAGAGCGCCAGCAGCACCGGCACCAGGGCGAGGACGATCGTCAGCACCTGACGCAGCACGTCGAAAACCGGGACATCGCTCATGGGCTGATTCATGGTCGCGTGGGACTGCGCGATCGACGAAGTGGTCATGACCTCGGCGATCTTCAGGATCGCCCACAGAGCGCTCGCGCCGAGAGAGACCCCGAGCACCAGCAGGATCTGCACCCACAGATCGGCCCGTCGGCCTCCGAATTCCTCCGGACGCCTGTCCTCGTGCCCTTGCCAGTGCTCGTCCCGGCGTTCCGCTTCCGTCATGGCCCCATTGTGCCGTCCGACGACGACGCCCCGGCCCGCTCACCAGTCCGGCCGCGATAGGTTGAACGCCATGACCGATGCCGCAGCCGATCACAGCACCGTTTCAGTTCCCGCTCCCGTTCACGCCCCGGTCGCCGAACGACGCGACAGCGTCCGTGAGTTCCACGGTGACCGCTTCCGGGACCCCTACGAATGGCTGCGGGACAAGGAATCCCCGGAGGTCATCAGCCACCTGGAGGCGGAAACGGCCTTCGCGGAATCCAGCACCGCACACCTGGCCAGCACTCGGGAGCAGATCTTCCAGGAGATCAAGGGTCGCGTGCAGGAGACCGACCTGTCCGTTCCGTGGCGTCGTGGCGACTGGTGGTACTTCGGGCGCACGGTCGAAGGCGGAGAGCACGGGATCCGATGCCGGGTGCCTGCCACGGCCCCGCTGGACTCCGAGGACGCCTGGACCCCACCCGTCGTCGAACCCGGCGTTGCCCTCCCCGGCGAAGAGGTCCTGCTGGACGGCAATGCGGAAGCCGCCGCACACGATTTCTGGTCCCTGGGCGCGTGGGACGTCTCCCTGGACGGCCGGTGGATGCTGTGGGCCGCGGACACCACGGGTGATGAGCGCTTCACCGTGCGGATCAAGGACCTCACCACGGGAGAGGTCCTCCCGGACGAGATCCCCGGTACCTCCTACGGCGCGTTCCTTTCCACCGACGGCCGCGCGGTTTACTACACCGAGGTGGACGACTCGTGGCGCCCCTGGCGGGTACGCCGCCACGACGTGGGGGCCGGTAGCGCCACCACCCCACCGGACGCAGACGCCGTGATCGCCCAGGAGGAGGACCCAGGGCTCTGGCTCGGCGCCGGGCTGTCGGCGGATCGCCGGTGGCTGGTCCTGGATGCCGGGTGCTCCGAGTTCTCCGAGGTGTCGATCCTGCCGCTCGACGCCGCTCCGGGCAGGGCCCCCACAGTCGTGATTCCCCGTGGTGAGCGCGTGCTCTACCAGGCGGAACCGGTGCGGGTGGACGGCCGCGACGTCGTCCTGGTCTCGCATGACCACGGTGCCGCGGACGGTCGGCTCTCGCTCCTGGAGCTGGACCGGTTGGGGCTGCCGCTGGACCGGGCCGGGGCCGTGGACGTCATCCCGCCGCGCGAGGGCCTGCGCCTTCAGGGCTTCGCCGTGACCGCGGACCACCTGCTCGTGTCGGTGCGGGAGAACACCCTGCCGACCGTGCTGCTCCTCCCCCTGGCCGGTCTGGGGACCCCGGACCAGGCCCCGGTCACCCGCGTGTGGAACGACGACGGCGACCTGGCCTCCGTGAACTTGATCGCCGCCGAACACGATTCCCCCGTGGTCAGGTTCGCCGTGGAGACCTTCCTGCGCCCGACCAGGATCTTCGACCTGATCCTCTCGAGCAGTTCGACCGGCAGCACACCGGACAACTCCTCGCAGGTCGTCCCCGTTCTCCGCCAAGAGAAAGCGGTGCTGGGTGGTTACGACCCCGCCGATTACGAGGTCGAACGGGACTGGGCCACCGCCATCGACGGCACGCGCATCCCCGTGACCCTGATCCGCCGCCGCGGCCTCCTGGAGCCCGCCCCCGCCGTCGTCTACGCCTACGGCTCCTACGAAATCAGCATGGACCCGGCGTTCTCCTACTCCCGGATCTCCCTGCTCGACCGCGGTGCGGTGTGGGTCATCGCCCACGCCCGCGGCGGCGGGGAATGTGGCCGTGCGTGGTACGACGACGGGAAGAAGCTGCGGAAGAACAACACGTTCACGGACGTGGTGGCCGTGACGGAGCACGTGGGACGGCGGGCCGACGTCGATGCCGACCGGCTGGTCCTCATGGGTGGTTCCGCGGGAGGGCTCATGGTAGGCGCCGTGTTGAACCTGGCACCGCACCTCTACCGCGGGGCGGTGGCTTCCGTCCCGTTCGTGGACCCGCTGACCTCCATCCTCATGCCGGAACTCCCCTTGACCGCGCTGGAATGGGAGGAATGGGGCAATCCGATCGAGGATCGGGAGGTCTACGCGTACATGAAGGCGTACTCCCCGTACGAGAACATCTCGACCGACCCCGGCGTCGCCTACCCGCCGATCCTCGCGGTCACGTCCCTGCACGACACGCGTGTGCTGTACGTCGAACCCGCCAAGTGGGTGGCCGCCCTCCGCCACGCCCGTCCGGATGCCGCCGATCAGGTCATCATGCGGATCGAGATGGCCGGCGGCCACGGTGGTGCGTCGGGCCGCTACCAGCAGTGGCGGGACACGGCGTGGGAGGACACGTGGGCCTTGGAGCGGATGGGGTTGGTCTGACGGCACGGATCAGGAACTCACAGCCCACATGGGCGTTCGCTTGGGCGGCAACCTTTCCAGGACCAGGACCAGCGGGATCACCAACAGTGCCGTGGCGATGGAGGTCAGGAACACCGGCCACAACGCCACGGTCTGCGGGACCCACACGAGTTCCACGAAGTACCCGGCAAGATTCGCGCCCGCATGCCAACCCAGCGGAATCCACAACGCGCCCGTACGCAGGGACGCCCAGGTCAGGGTCGCGCCCAGAACCGCAAGCTCCACCAGACGCATCAGAACCCAGTGACCGGACCCCCCGTTGCTGTACAGATTGGCTGCGTGCGCAGCGGAGAACAACAGGCTGCTGACGGCGATCACCACCGCGGGATGCCAACGGCTCTCGCTGAGCCGCACCAGAACTCCGCGATAGACGAGTTCTTCGGGCAGCGCGGTGGCCAGCACACCGATCACCACGGCGCCCAACGCCGCGAAAAGTCCGGCGCGTGGCAGCCACACGCCCATCGGTGTGGTCGCGCCCGTGACCAGAAACAGTGCGGAGGTGATCCCCGTGATGGCCCCGGAGAACAACAGTGCGATCCACAACGCCCGCAGCTTCTGCGCCCCGGAGCGGACGTCGGCGCCCATGAGCTTGGGCAGCACGGCGGGTGCGGAGCCCACCGATTTGTCCCACCCCGGGAAGCCCAGAGCCAGGACTCCCCGCTTGGTGATCAGGAACCAGATCAGCAGAACGGCCACGGGCTGGACCAGGAAGACGATCTCCCAGGGCCAGTCCCGGACGGCCATCCGCCAGGAAACGATGAGAGAGACGATCAGGGTGGCCAGGACCGCCGCCAGTGGACGGTCACGCACCGATCGTTGAAGTCCGCGCATGGGCTGAGAATAGTCCACGCCCCGCCGAATCACGTGCGGGCGAACCGCCCCCGGTGACCGGAAACGCCCACCGGGCCCCCTGCCCCGGAGCCGGTGACCGTGACGGCGACTAGAACCGGAACGGGATCGGAATACCGCCGCAGCAGCACACGCCCTGCACACGCGAGGGCTGCGTGCTGAGGAGCAGGGCGGCCTGATGGCACGCGGCGAACTGGGCCAGGGTGGGAACCACGCCGCGCAGCACCCCGCGTTCGGCGATGATGCCCCGGATCACCGCCGAACAGGACTGGCCACCGCGCGCCACCAGGTGGGCGCAGGTGTAGCCCTTGCGGGGGGACAGATACCGCTGGTACCCGCGGATGGCAAGGTCCACAAAGCGACGGGGAGCGACCGTAACCCTACTTAGTGTTTCCATGTCACCACCCTAGCGGAGCCTTCAGTTGATCCCGGGCCTAGCGGAGCCTTCAGTTGATCCCGAGCTTCTCCAGAATCAGTTCGCGCACGCGTCCCGCGTCGGCCTGACCCTTCGTCGCCTTCATGACGGGACCGATCAGGGCCCCGACGGCCTGAACCTTGCCCGCCTGAACCTTGGCAACCACGTCGGGCATCTGCGCCATCGCGTCGTCGATCGCGGTGAGCAGCACGCCGTCGTCGGAGACCACGGCCAGGGACCGGGCTTCAACAACCTGCGCGGGCGATCCCTCGCCGTCGGCGATGTGGCCGATGACCTGCTTGGCGATCTTGTCGTTGATGGTCTTGGCGCCGATGAGAGATTCAATCTCCACCACGTGCTCCGGGGTCACGCCGAGCTCGGCGATCTCCGTACCGCGCACATTGGCCAGGCGCGCAATCTCGCCCATCCACCACTTGCGGGCGGCACCCGCGGTGGCTCCGGCGGCGATGGTCGCTTCGATCTCGTCCAGCACACCCGCGTTGACGACGTCGCGGAACTCCTGGTCCGAGTAGCCCCACTCAGCCTTGAGCTTCTTGCGCCGTTCGGACGGCGGCTCCGGGAGTTCCGCGCGCAGTTGCTCCACCCACTCCGGGTCCGGCACCACGGGCACCAGGTCGGGCTCCGGGAAGTAGCGGTAGTCGTCGGCATCGGACTTCGGGCGACCGGAGGTGGTCGACCGGGTGTCCTCGTGCCAGTGCCGGGTCTCCTGCACGATCGCGTCCCCGGCCGTGAGCACGGCGGCATGGCGCTGGATCTCGTAGCGCACGGCACGTTCGACGGCGCGCAGCGAGTTCACGTTCTTGGTCTCCGAACGCGTGCCGAATGTAGTGGAGCCCTTGGGCATCAGGGACACGTTGGCGTCGCAACGCACGTTGCCGCGCTCCATGCGGGCGTCCGAAATCCCCAGGTTCTTCACGATCTCGCGGATCGCGGCCACGTACACGCGAGCCAGTTCGGGCGCGCGGTCGCCGGCACCGACGATCGGCTTGGTCACGATCTCGATCAGCGGCACACCGGCGCGGTTGTAGTCCACCAGGGAGAACTCCGCACCCTGGATCCGACCCGTCGCGCCACCCTTGTGGGTGAGCTTCCCGGCGTCCTCCTCCATGTGGGCCCGCTCGATCTCGATGGTGAACGGTGTTCCGTCCTCGAGCTCCACGGTGATCTCGCCATCGAACGCGATCGGCTCGTCGTACTGCGAGGTCTGGAAGTTCTTGGGGGTGTCCGGGTAGAAGTAGTTCTTCCGCGCGAAATGGGACACCGGGGCGATCGAACAGTTCAGCGCCAGCCCCAGGCGCACGGCGGATTCCACGGCCTTCTTGTTGACCACCGGCAGCACGCCCGGCAGGCCCAGGGACACCGGCGTGGTGTTGGTGTTGGGCTGGTCCCCGAAGGCGTTGGGGGCGGCGTCGAACATCTTGGTCTTGGTGTTCAGTTCCACGTGAACCTCGAATCCCAGCACGGGATCGAAGTTCTCCATGGCCTCTTCGAAGGACAGGATGTCGGCGCTCACTTGGCGGCTCCTTCGGTGGCGACGGCGGAAGTGGTTCCGGGGAGATTGTTCACGGCGGTCACGACGTCGGGCAGGTCCTTCCAGATCGGCCCGCCGTTGGCCTGGGTCAGCAATGCCTCCAGGCCTGCACCGGCGCAGTAGAGCCGGGCGTCCTCACGGGCGGGGGCCATGAACTGGACGCCGACGGGCAGTCCGTCCTCCGGCGCGAGGCCGGCGGGCAGCGAGATCGCGGGAACACCGGCCAGGTTGGTCGGAATCGTGGCGACGTCGTTGAGGTACATCTGCATGGGGTCCGCGTGTTCGTCCACCGAACCGATCGGGAACGCCGTGGTTGGCGCCGTCGGGGAGATCAGGACGTCGCACTTCTCGAAGGCCGCGTTGAAGTCCCGCTGCACCAGCGTGCGGACCTTCTGGGCGGAGCCGTAGTAGGCGTCGTAGTACCCCGCGGACAGGGCGTAGGTGCCCAGAATGGTGCGGCGCTTGACCTCGGCGCCGAAACCGGCCGCGCGCGTGGCACCCATGACCCGCTCGATGGTCAGGTTGCCGTCCGTGGGCAATGTGCGGCGGCCGAACCGGACGCCGTCGTACTTGGCCAGGTTGGAGGAGACCTCCGAGGACATGATCAGGTAGTAGGCACCCAACGCGTAGCGGAAGTTGGGGGTCTCCACCTCGACCACCTCGGCACCGGCCGAGCGCAGCAGGTCCACGGCCTCGCGGAAACGCTGCTCGACTCCCGCCTGGAAGCCCTCGCCGGTCAGTTCCTTCACAACACCCACGCGCAGGCCCTTGAGCCCACCCTCGGCGGCACCGGCACGGGCGGCAGAGGCGAATCCCGTGGCGGGGTCGGTCAGGGAGGTCGAGTCCTGCGGGTCGTGACCGCCCACCACCTCGTGCAGCAACGCGGCGTCCAGGACGGTGCGCGAGCACGGACCAACCTGGTCCAGGGAGGAGGCCATGGCGATCACGCCGTAGCGGGACACGGAGCCGTAGGTCGGCTTCACGCCCACGGAACCGGTCACCGCGGCGGGCTGACGGATCGATCCGCCGGTGTCCGTGCCCAGCGCCAACGGCGCCTGGAAGGCGGTCACCGCGGCCGCCGAACCGCCACCGGACCCACCCGGGATACGGGTCAGGTCCCAGGGGTTGCGGGTCACGCCGTACGCGGAGTGTTCGGTGGTGGAGCCCATCGCGAACTCGTCCAGGTTGGTCTTGCCCAGCATGGGCATCCGGGCCGCGCGCAGACGCTGGGTCACCGTGCCGTCGTAGGGGCTCATCCACCCTTCGAGCATCTTGGAGGCCGCGGTGGTGGGCTGCCCCTTGGTCACGATCAGGTCCTTGACCGCAATCGGCACGCCCGCCAGCTCCGGAAGGTCCTCGCCGCTCTCGCGAGCCGCATCCACCTCCGCGGCCACGCTGAGGGCCTCTTCGGTGTTGACGTGCAGGAAGGCGTTGAGACCGGTCTTGCCCGCGTACGGGTTGTCGGCCTCCACCGGGCGGCCGTCGGTCGCGGCGATCCGCTCCAGGTGCGCTTCGACCGCCTGCACGGAGGTCACTTCACGCTCGGCCAGCTTCTGGGCGAGTTCGGCCGCGGACAGTTCGATGATGTTCTGCGTCATGGTGCTGGTCCTCAGTCTTCCTCGAGAATCGCGGGCACCTTGAACTGCCCGTCCTCGGCATCCGGGGCTCCGGACAGCGCTTCCTCGGCCGTCAGCGGTTCGCCCACCACGTCCTCGCGCATCACGTTGCGCAGCGGCAGCGGGTGGCTGGTCGCGGGCACGTCGTCCCCGGCAACCTCGCTGACCTGCGCCACGGCACCCACGATCTGCTGCAGTTCGCCGGCCATGGCCTGCAGTTGCTCCTCCGACATCTCGATGTGCGCCAACGTCGCCAGATGGGCGACGGTGTCACGTGTGATCTCGGACATGCACGCTCCTTGTTCTCGGGTTCAGGGGTCGGGCCGGACTCAACATCCGGGTGCTTCCACGGCGCCCGTGGGGCGGGGCAGCACGCACGACGACGACGGCGGCTCGACCCGGCCAGTCTAGCCACGGCGCGCAGACGCTTCCGACACATACGCTGGTGGCAGCAAGAGATCGCGGTCGCCTGATCGCACCCCGTGCGGGGTGCTCCGAACCGGAGTTCGGTCGACCAGCACGTACCCCAGACAAGGAGCCTCCGTGGCATCAGGATCCCAGAAACCCTCGACGTCCGCCCCGGGCAAGACCCGGTCAGGACAGGCAAAGTCCGGCAAGCCCAAGAAGGACCGGGGCGCCGCCCGGCGCGCCAAGGCTGCGGCCAAGGACCCCTCGACTCCCTCCAGCACCCGGCGCACACGGTCCCAGGATGCCGCGAACGCCTGGCGTCAGGGAATCTCAACGGCCACGGCCTCCGCCGTCGATCAGATGACGGCGCACGTCCAGGCGGTCGTGCTGGACCAACTCGAGCAGTTCGGTGCGTTCCCACCGTTCGTCGTCGTCGCGCGGCGGGACGGTGAGTTCGAACTGCACAGCCTCTCCCCCGAGGAACTGGAACGGTCCAGCCCCGCGGACGCCCTGGACTCGCTCCGGAACTGGACCCGAGAGTCCGCCGCGGAGTTACTGGGGGCGGCGCTGGCCTTCGGCGCCACGTTGCCGGACCGTTCGGGCGCCTCAGCGCTGATCGTGGAGGTCGAGCACGTGGACGGCGTGAGCCTGACGGTGATCCAGGCGTACAAGGTCAAGGGCACCAAGGGCGCCAAGCGCACGGAGCTGGAGGACGCCACGGTCGAGAACCGGGAGCCCTCCCTGCTGCGCTGAGCCTCCCTCGGACCGGTTCGGCCCCGTCGCACCGGGCCGGTCCGGTCCGTCGGGTTTGCCCGGGCATGACAGGACCCCGCTACCGCGGTTGCGGTAACGGGGTCCTGGTGCATGGATGGTGAACGAGTCACCTCACCCCGTGATCAGGTGATGATCAGGCGGGGATGTTCAGGGTCTGGCCCACGAAGATCATGTTCGCGTCAGCCACGGAGTCGGCGTTGGCCGCATACAGGGCCTCCCAGCCACCCTCGATGCCGAGCTTCGCGGCGATCGAAGCCAGGGTGTCGCCGGACTCGACGGTGTAGGTGCCGGAGGTGGCAACGGCCTCGGTCTGGACCGGGGCAGCCGGAGCGGTGTACTCGGCAACCGGGGCGGCCTCGGCAACGGGGGCCTGCTCGACCGGAGCGGCCTCGGCAACCGGAGCCTGCTCAACCGGAGCAGCTTCAGCAACGGGGGCCTGCTCGACCGGAGCGGCCTCGGCAACCGGGGCCTGCTCGACCGGAGCCTGCTGAGCCGGAGCGGCGGGGGTCTCGACCGACTGGGTGGAGACGTTGGAGGTGGTGCCACCCAGGCCCAGCTGACCGCAGGTCGGCCATGCGCCGATACCCTGGCCTTCGAGCACGCGCTCGGCGACGGCGATCTGCTGCTCGCGGGAAGCGTCCTGCGCAGCACCCTGTCCGCCGTAGGCAGCCCAGGTGGAGGGGGTGAACTGCAGGCCACCGGAGAAACCGTTACCGGTGTTGATGCCCCAGTTGCCGCCGGACTCGCACTGAGCCACGGCATCCCAGTCAACCGCGTTGGCGGGAGCGGAGGCACCAGCCAGGGCGATGCCGCCCATGACGGTGGCGGTGCCGGCAACGATGGTCTTCTTGAAGTTCTTGTTCACAACTAGCTCCTGTGCGGTCCCGTCTACGCTCGTGCCGTCCCCGGCGTCCTTGCGTCGCTGTCTTCCCGAAATCTATGGATCGAGGTTCAGGCATTGCTCGCGGACAGCGATGACGGTTGAGCAATACCCGGGATTCGTTTGTGGCGGCTGACGAACAGCCAGTCCGCTGAGGTGAATCCCCTGAACGGGGAGTCCCCCGCGGGAAGTTCGAAGATCACAGTACAGTAACGATTTCGTCACTGTCACCCCTTGGGCGTGTGATTCGGGTCAACATGGAAGGTTGTCCATCCATTTGCATGGACGCGACGCAACGACTTCCAGCCCCACGAACAGCCCCTGATTCCACGCACGGACGCCGTGCACCCCGCGAAATCAAGGTAACAAGACCATAACAGCCACATCACGGAACGGTCACGAGGTTTGTGACCGAACCCACCGGATCTTATGGACACGTCCATAAAATGTGACCTTCATCACATTCTCGCCGCGGCGTGTTCCGCCTCAAGCGACAGTTGTCAGCCGGCCAGACCCTCGGGTCCCTGGGTGAGCAGTCGGCCGAAGGCTTCCTCATCCAGGACGGGCACGCCCAGGGACTCCGCCTTGTCCAGCTTGGACCCCGCCGAGGCTCCCGCCACCAGATAGTCGGTCTTCTTGGACACGGAGCCCGAGGCCTTGCCGCCGCGCAGCAGGATGGCCTCCTTGGCGGAGTCACGGGAGTAGTTCTCCAGGGTTCCGGTGACCACCACGGTCAGTCCTTCCAGGACCTTGGGGACGGAGTCGTCGACCTCGTCCTCCATGCGCACTCCTGCCGCTGCCCATGCGTCCACGATCTCCCGGTGCCAGTCCTCCGCGAACCACTCGATCACGGCGCGGGCGATCGTGGGCCCCACACCGTCGGTGGCCGCCAGCTCTTCCTCGGTCGCGGTTCGGATGCGCTCCATGGAACCAAACGCTGTTGCCAGCGACCGCGCCGCGGTGGGGCCCACGTGTCGGATCGACAACGCCACGAGCACCCGCCACAGCGGTTGTTCCTTGGCCTTCTCCAATTGGTCGAACAGACGACTGGTGTTCGCGCTGGGAACCGACGGCTTCTTGGCCGTGGGCTTGGTCCAGAAGTAGGGAACCAGTTCCGTCTCCCCGTCGGCCGCGCCGCGCCCGCGCTTGGGACGGACGATCATCACGTCGGCCAGCTCCTCGGGGGTCAGATCGAACAGCTGCGCTTCCGAGGTCAACGGCGGAGCCGTTGCGCCGTCGGGGTCCGTGAGGGCCTTGGCCGCCTCCTCCCCCAGCGCCTCGATGTCGAAGGCGCCGCGGCCCGCGGCGTGGAAGACCCGCTGCCGCAGTTGGTCGGGGCAGGACCGGGAGTTGGGGCAGCGGATGTCCACGTCCCCTTCCTTGGCGGGAGCCAGAGGGGTCCCGCAGGACGGACAGTGGGTGGGCATCACGAACTCACGTTCCGTGCCGTCCCGCAGCGCGACGACGGGGCCGACGATCTCCGGAATCACGTCGCCCGCCTTGCGCAGGACCACGGTGTCGCCGATCAAAACACCCTTCGCCTTGACCACGTCCTGGTTGTGCAGGGTGGCCATGGAGACCGTGGAACCGGCAACGGTCACGGGCTCCATCACGCCGTACGGTGTGACGCGTCCGGTGCGCCCCACGCCCACGGCAATGTCCAGCAGCTTGGTGTTGACCTCTTCGGGCGGGTACTTGTACGCCACGGCCCAACGCGGAGTGCGCGAGGTGTGGCCGAGTTGGCGCTGGGTGGCCCGGTCGTCGATCTTGATGACGATGCCGTCGATCCCGTGCGTCAGGGAATGCCGCTGGTCCCCGTAACGCTCGATGAACTCCAGAACCTGGTCCACGGAGTCCAGCACCTGCGAGTACGGGCTCACGGGCAGGCCCCACGCGGCCATGTGGTCGTAAACCTCGGACTGCCGGGTGATCTGCAGACCGGAAACCGCGCCGATGCCGTGGACGTACATGGACAGGGGCCGCTTGGCCGTCTCCGCGGGGTCCTTCTGCCGCAGCGAACCGGCCGCGGAGTTCCGCGGATTCGCGAACGGTGGCTTGCCCTCGGCCACGCGTTCGGCATTCACGCGCTCGAAGTCCTGGGTGGAGATGAAGATTTCCCCGCGGATCTCGATCTCCTCCGGGATCTGGTCCCCGGTGAGTTCGGCGGGGATGGTCTTGATGGTCTGGACGTTGTGCGTGACGTCCTCGCCCGTCGTGCCGTCCCCGCGGGTGGCCGCGCGGACCAGCTTGCCGTGGCGATAGAGCAGATTCACGGCCAGGCCGTCAATCTTCAACTCCGTCAACCATTGGGCGGGAGGTGCCCCGTGCAGGTTCGCCACGGAGGCCTCCGCGCGGGCCAGCCAGGCGCGGAGCTCGTCAATGGAGAAGACGTCCTCCAGGGAGTACATCTTCTCCAGGTGCTTGACGGGTGCGAAGGCCGCGGAGACCTCCCCGCCGACCTCCTGCGTGGGCGAATCATTGGCCACGAGCTCCGGGCGCAACCCCTCGAGCTCCTCCAGCCGCCGATAGAGCCGGTCATACTCCGCGTCCGAGAGAGTCGGGGCGTCCTGGACGTAGTAGGCCGTGCGCGCCTCGCGGACCGCCTCCACCAGTTGCGCGTACTCCTCGCGCAACTCGTCGGTCGGGCGGTCGGCCTGGGCGGTTTCGATCTGCGTGCTCACCGGTCCATTGTGGCCCAAGGGCCCGACACCCGGACCGGTGAGCACGGCTCAGCGGGTCACGCTGATCGTGGCGTGCGGTTTGCGTTTCTTGGCGTTCCAGACGGTGACCGTGGCGGAGCGGAGGTTCTCGCCGCGGCCATCACGCTGCACCGCCACCGCCGCCGACCCCGGCAACACCAAGGGGGTCGCGAACTCCACCTCCCAGGTCAGGGGCGCGGAGGTGTCCAGCAGCGCCAACGCCCGGGAGGCCGTGTACATGCCGTGCGCGATGGCCCCCTTCATACCGAGGGCCTTGGCGCTGGGTCCACTCAGGTGGATGGGGTTCACGTCCCCGGACACGGCGGCGTACTTCCGGCCCGTGTCCGCGCCCAGTTGCCAGCGCGCCGTGGGCACGGGAGGCACGAACTCCGGCCGGGTCCCGTCCCCGGCTGCGCTCTGCGTCGTCGTCCCGGAATCCGTGCTGCGTGAGTCCTCGGCCCCGGGGATCCGGGTGCCGCGGGCCAGGTAGACCGAACGCCCGACCCAGATCGGCGGCGCATCCGGGCTGCGTCGCAGCTCCGCGACCACGTCCACGGCGGTCCCGGCGCGGTGCGGACGCAGGTTCTCCGCGCGCACGTTCACCTGCAGGAGATCACCTTCCAGGACGGTCTCCGTCTGGGTGACCGCGTTGGCCAGGTGGACCAGACCCACCGTGGGCAGCGGGAAGTCCTTGCGCGTGAGCAGGACCATGGCCGCCGGAAAGGCCAGGGCGTGCAGGTAACCGCTGAAGACCTCGGTCCCGGAGCCCGCCCCCGTGGACGTTGCCCTGATCCGGGCACCCACCACCTCGCAGAAAGCACGGTGTTCGGGGGCCTTGACCTCCACGGCGGGCACCACAATCTCCACGTCAGGAAGCCGTGGGTTCGACCGACCCGACCGGCTCCCGGCACGCGCTCCCTTCCCGGGGACGGGCAACGGAAGGCCCTTGAACGCCCTGCGCATCCCGAGCGTGGCCGCTCGGGCGGTGGTGCCGGCAGCGGCCTTCGCATACAGACCGCCCAGTGCGGGCATGGTGTCCAGGACGATGCGCTGCGGGGACTCGCCCTCACCGGCACATCGGTTCTGTCCCTGTCCGGGCGTCGGTTCGGGGGCTGGTGTGTTCGGCGTCGTCGTCATCTCAGGCTCCCACCAGGTTCTGTCCGCACACGCGCAAGGTCTGCCCGCTGATGCCGGCCGCTGCGTCCGAAAGCAGGAAGGCGATGGCCTCCGCGACGTCCAGCGGCAGACCACCCTGCTGCAAGGAGTTGAGGCGGCGTGCCACCTGCCGACGCGCCATGGGGATCTTGGCCGTCATCTCGGTCTCGATGAAACCGGGGGCCACCGCATTGGCCGTCCCGCCGCGTTCGGCCAACACCGGCGCCAAAGCGGCCACCATCCCGACGATCCCCGCTTTGGAGGCCGCGTAGTTCGTCTGCCCGCGGTTGCCCGCAATCCCGGAGGTCGAGGCCAGACCCACCACACGCAGACCGTCCGCGGCGGGATCGGCCAGCAGCTGGCGGGTGATCCGCAGCGGGGCCTCCGTGTTGACCGCCAGGACGGAGGCGAAGCGGGATTCGTCCATGTTGGCCAGCATCTTGTCCCGGGTGATGCCCGCATTGTGCACGATCCCGTCGATCCGCCCGTACCGCGTCTTGCAGTGTTCCAGGATGCGCGTGCCCGCATCGGGAGCGGTCACGTCCAGGGGCAGCGAGGCGGTTCCCAGCTGGTTGGCCAGCTCGGACAGCGGCTGTCCCGCGGCCGGAACGTCCACGGGTACCACTCGCGCCCCTTGGGCGTGCAGCAGGCGGGCGATCTGTTCGCCGATCCCCCGGGCCGCCCCGGTGACCACGACGACGCGCTGGTCCAGCGGGGTCTCGCCCTGGGGCGCGGTGGCCAGCCCTTCGGGGCCTGCATCGGAGCCGACCACCAGGAACTGGCCGTCCACGAACGCGCTGCGCCCGGAGAGCAGGAAATCGAGCCCGCCCAGCACGGACGGCGCGGTGGCGGCCACGCCGTCGGCCACCAGGATCCCGTTGGCCGTGGCCCCTCCGCGCATCTCCTGGGCCACGGAGCGGAGGAAGCCCACCACACCTTGACGGGCCGCGTTGCGGTCGACGACGTCGAACGGCGCGCCTCCCGCCGCCGTTCCGGCAGCGGGGTCATCGGCCGCCGTGGGCAGGCTGGCAGCGCCGCCCGCCGCCACGCCGTCGGCCGGTCGGGAGATCGTGATCACCCGGCCACCGGGTGCCAGGGAGCGCAGCAGCCCGCCGAGTTCCAGTGCGGGAGCGCTCAGCCCGCCGAGTTCTGTGAGACCGGTCAGACAGAGCACCACGGCGCCGACGCGACGCAGCCCGTCACCGTGACGGTGCACCTCGAAACCTCGGGTGAGCAGGTGCTGGGCGAGGGCGTCGGCATCGGGGTCGGACCCGGGCGTCGTCGTCGTGCCGCTGCCGGCACCGAGCACCAGGACCGGGCCGGGAACTGCGGGTGTGTCGGGGTCGTGTCGACGCAGGGCGACCGGGGCGGGCAGCCCCAGGGAGGTGGCGATCTTTCGTCCGGGGCCTTGGGAGACCACGGACAGGTAGGCGTCATCGGTGGCGGGCGCGTAGCCCAGCAGGGAGGTGAGGTCAAAGGGTGAGGGACTCACGAAGGTCCTTTCGGTGGATGGAACACCTGGGCGCTCCCGTCAACACATGCGGACGCGGGAGCGCCCAGGTCTCGGTATCGGAGGTCCGGTCAGGACTCGGGGTAGGCGCGCAGCAGGGCCACGGCCCCCTGGCCGCCAGCGGCGCACACGGAGATCAGGCCCGTGACTGGGCGGTTCTCCGCTACAGCGCGCGCCTTGAGTTCCTTGGACAGGGTTGCCACGACCCGGGTGCCCGTGGCGGCGAACGGGTGCCCGGCGGCCAAAGAGGAGCCACGGACGTTGAGACGCGACCGGTCCAGGACGCCCACGGGTTCGTCGAGGCCCAGGTTGACCTTGCAGAAGTCGGCGTCCTCCCAAGCCGCAAGGATGGTCAACACGGTGGAGGCGAAGGCCTCGTGGATCTCCACCAGGTCGATGTCCTGCAGTTTCAGCCCGTTGCGCGCGAGCAGGCGGGGTGCCGCGTAGGCCGGTGCCATGAGCAGACCTTCGTTGCCGTCCACGAAGTCGACGGCGGCGGTCTCGGCATCCACGATCTCGGCCAGCTTGGGCAGGTTGTGTTCCTCGGCCCACTCCGCGGTCGCCAGGAGGATCGCGGAGGCGCCGTCGGTCAGCGGCGTCGAGTTGCCCGCCGTCATGGTCGGGTCCGTCTCCAGGTTCTTACCGAACACAGGCGAGAGCCCGCCAAGTTTCTCCACCGAGGTGTCCGGCCGGAGGTTGTTGTCCTTGGTGAGACCGCGGAACGGGGTCACCAGGTCGTCGAAGAACCCGCTGTCCCAGGCGGCCGCCAGATTGTGGTGGCTGTTGGCGGCGATCTCGTCCTGTGCCTGCCGGGTGATGCCCCACTGCGCGGTGGTCAGGGCCTGGTGCTCCCCCATCGACAACCCCGTGCGCGGCTCGGCCACACCGGGGGCCACGGGGGCCAGATCACCGGGGCGCAGCTTGGCCAGGGCCTTGAGCTTGTCCTTGGGCGTCTTGGCCCGGTTGAGCTGGAGGAGCACCTTCCGCAGCCCCTCCCCGACGACGATCGGCGCGTCCGAGGCGGAGTCCACACCGCCGGCCACACCCGCGTCGATCTGACCGCAACGGATCTTGTTGGCGATCAGGGAAGTGGTCTCCATGCCCGTGGCGCAGGCCTGCTGGACGTCGATCCCGGGGGTCTGCGGGTCCAGGGCCGAACCGAGCACGGATTCGCGCACCAGGTTGAAGGCCTTGGGCTGCTTGAGGACCGCGCCACCGGCAACCGCGCCCAGACGTTCTCCGGCGATGCCGGTACGCGCGACCAGCCCGTCCAGTGCGGCGGTGAACATCTCCTGCACGGAGGTGCTGGCGTACGGGCCACCCGCACGGGCGAACGGGGTGCGGTTGCCCGCGACCACCCAGGCGCTGCGCAGCTGGCGGGGTGCGGTGGGATCGGACGCGGGCTGGATGGTGGGCTCACTGCTCATGACGGGAGTGCTCCTCGATTTTCTCGGTGCTTGATGTGATCGGTGATTGGTGTGCTTGATGTGGGCGGCGGTCGGTTCGGAAACCGATCGGAAGTCGTGCGTGGACCCGTCGAAAATCTTGAGGTGACGGGTATCACGTTTTCCAAGAGTAACTGATACTCTCGGTATCGTGAACACCTCGACCGCTGAGCCCACCGTCAAGGGCCGTGAAGCCAAGGACCGCACCGACGGGCGCACCCGCCGGTGGCGTCTGCACCGCGAACGACGGCGGATCGAACTGCTGAAACTCGCCCGGGAAGCCATCGCGGAATTGGGCGCCAACGCATCCATGTCGGAGATCGCTGCCCACTGCCGAACCTCCAAGTCCGTCTTCTACCGGTACTTCGAGGACAAGGACGGCCTCAAGCGCAAGCTGGCCGAGTACGTCGTCGAACGCATGGGCAGACGCATGACGGAGGCGGTCGCGGAAGCCGGGTCCTTCGAGGAAACCGTCCACGAACTCGTGGTCCAGTACCTGTGGCAGCTCGAGAACGCACCGGAGGTCTACCTCTTCGTGGTCTCGGAGAGCGCCCCCGACGGGCAGAGCCCCGTCGACCGATTCGTCCAGGCCGTGGCCGAACTACTCGTGGACGCTCAACGCAGGCACAGCGCGGATCACGACCGTCTCCCCGAGCCCACGGCCCGGTACTGGGCCGCCGGCGTCGTCGGCCTGGTCCGCGGGGCCGGCGAAGCCTGGATGCGCCCCCGGACCACCGCCGGTCCACAGGCCCCGGCCAACCCCGACGAGAACCACCCGTCGGCCGCCGAGCCCGAGCGACCGAGCCTGGAGGAGTTCGTGGAAACCGTGACCGCGTGGGTGGTCAAGGGCTCCCAACCACCCGCGCTCTCCTCCATCACCCCGACCACCTGACCCCGGGGCCGCACCCCGGAACCCGTCCCGAGAACAACCCCGGGCGAACCCGCCCGTGAAACCCGCCCGTGAGAACCGATCGAGAAGGACACCATGGCCACCACATCACCACGCAACCGCCTCAGCCGCCGCGCCGCCCGCTCGCGGGCCCACCACACCGCGGGCACCGGTCCGGAACACGACGTCGAATCGGAGTTCGCCACCGAGGCCCAGGACGCAGAGATCTCCGTGGACACCGCGCTCCTGCGGGACGTGCTGGCCGGGGCCTACGCCGAGGAACGCCGGGCGTCACGGGAACTGATCAAGGACGAGCGGTTCCACCACGTCCCGGGGCGCACCAAGGAGGAACAGCGCGACCGCACCTTCGAAGCACTCAAGTCTCTGGCCGGTTCCGATGCCGTGATGGCCGGGCTGCCCACCGATCAGGGCGGCGGCGGACGCCCCGGCGCCTACGTAGCCTCCTTCGAGGAGTTCGTGCTGGCCGACGCCTCCCTGCAGATCAAGGCGGGCGTGCAGTGGGGCCTGTTCGGCTCCGCCGTTCTGAACCTGGGGACCCAGGCCCACCACGACAAGTGGCTGCCCGACATCTGGGATCTCAAGATCCCGGGAGCCTTCGCCATGACGGAGACCGGCCACGGGTCCGACGTTGCCTCCATCGCCACGACCGCCACCTATGACCCCGAGTCCCAGGAATTCGAGATTCACACACCGCACCGGGCGGCGTGGAAGGACTACCTGGGCAACGCCGCCATTCATGGGCGGGCAGCGGTGGTCTTCGCGCAGCTCATCACGGGCGGGGTCAATCACGGGGTCCACGCCCTCTACGTCCCGATCCGCAACGACGACGGTCAGTTCCTCCCGGGTGTCGGCGGCGAGGACGACGGTCACAAGGGCGGGCTCAACGGTGTGGACAACGGCCGCCTGCACTTCACCCACGTCCGCGTCCCGCGGGAGAACCTCCTGGACCGTTACGGTCACGTGGATCCCGACGGGACCTACACCTCACCCATCGAGTCCCCCGGGCGCCGGTTCTTCACCATGCTCGGAACGCTGGTGCAGGGGCGCGTGTCCCTGGACGGGTCCTCCGTGGTCGCCACGCGGGCGGGGCTGGCCATCGCACTGACCTACGCGAACGAACGGCGGCAGTTCTCCCCGGTCCAGGGCCAGCCCGAACGCACGCTGCTGGACTACCACCGGCACCGTCGTCGCCTCTTCCCGTACGTCGCCCGGGTGCTCGCGGCAGGATTCGCCCACGAGGAACTGCTCGAGGCCTACGACGACGTCTTCTCCGGACGCACGGACACCGACGACGCCCGGCAGGACCTCGAGACCCTGGCGGCAGCCATGAAGGCGACCTCCACCCGCCTGGCTCTGGATGCGCTGCAGGAATGCCGTGAGGCCTGCGGCGGCTCCGGCTTCCTGTCCGAGAACCGGATCGTGGACCTCCACCACGACATGGACGTCTACGCGACTTTCGAGGGCGACAACACCGTGCTCATGCAGCTGGTGGCCAAGCGCCTGCTGGGTGACCACGCGCGGGAGTTCGCCCGCATGGACGTGGGTGTCATGGCCCGCTGGGTGGCCGATCGTGCCACGGAGACGGCCGTGAACCGCTCGGGTCTGCGCGGGCTGTCCCAGGTCTTCCGCGACTCCGCCGACCCGCGACGCTCGGTCAACGCCCTGCGCGACCCGGAGACCCAGCGCAGCCTGCTGACCGACCGGGTGCGGTCAATGATCGGCGAGGTGGCCGAGAACATGCGCGGCGCGGGCAAGGGTTCGCCCGAGGCCACGGCGGAAGCCTTCGACCGCAACCAGCACCGGTTGATCGAGGCGGCCCGCGCGCACGCCCACCTGCTCCAGTGGGAGGCCTTCACCCGGGCTCTGGACACGGTCGAGGACCCGGGGACCCACCAGGTCCTGCTGTGGTTGCGCGACCTGTACGGGCTTTCGGTGATCGAGGAGCACCTGGACTGGTACCTGTCCCACGGACGGATGTCACTCATGCGCGGCCGCATGGTCGAGTCCTACGTGGACCGCCTGGTCACGCGCCTGCGTCCGCACATCATGGACGTGGTCGACTCCTTCGACCTGGCCCCGGAGCACCTCCGCGCCCGGATCGCCTCCGGTGCGGAAGCGCAACGGCAGCAGGAAGCGGCCGACTGGGTGGCCGCGGAGAAGGCGGCCGGCCGCTGGCCGCGCAGCGAGAAGGGCGGCACCAACCGCTGAGCGGCAGCACCCGGAATCCTGACCTTGTGATCGACGGCCCCGGCTGCCGATCACAAGGTCAGGAACCCAGGTCGTGCCGCATGTCGATCGGGACGAACGTCGTGGTGTCCTCGTCCGCGGGACGGGAGGCGACGGCGTCGGCCACGATGACCGTCACGTTGTCCCGACCGCCGGCGCGCAGCGCAGCGTTCACCAGGACGTCCGCGGCCTCCTTGGGGTGTGGAACGGAGTGCAGAACGCGCGCGATGTGCGCCGTCGCCACCTCACCCGTCAGGCCGTCGGAGCACAGGAGGAGGCGATCGCCCGATTGCGCGGGCACCACCCAGACGTCGGGTTCCCACACCTGCCCGGTGCCCAGGGCACGGGTGATGACATTCCGGCGGGGGTGAACCAACGCCTGGGAGGGAGTGATCTGCCCGATCGACACCAGGTACTGGACCTCCGAATGATCCACGGTGATCTGTTGGACCTCCGGCTGCGGGCCGTCCTTGGGAGCGGGGGTGACGGGAAGCGGAGTGGTGGTGGCTACCTCCACGCCGGGGGAATCCGGGTCCGCGATCTGCTCGTGGAGCAGTTCCGGCGCTTCCTCCGAGGCCGTGTGGGCCGTGATTTCACCGGTGGGGTGGTGTGCGACCGAGGCGTGGTCTGGAGCGGGTGCCGCGCCCTCCGGGCGGACCAGACGGTAGGTGCGTGAATCACCCACGTTGAAGACCAGCCACAGGCGGGTGCCTTCGACGTCGACCAGCCACGCCCCGGTCACCGTGGTCCCGGCCCGTCCACCCAGGCTCTCCTGGATGGAGGTGTCGGCAGCACCGAGCACGGCGCGCAACTTGGCCATGAGCGCTAGCGTCGCGTCGGGAATCTCGGGGTCGAGTTTGAGTTCGCGTTCGACCCGGGCACGGAAGCGAGCGACGTCCTCCGGCGGTTCCGGCTCCGCGGGGACCTCGACGCTCCACGGGTCACGGGAGCTGAACAACTGGGACGAGCCCAGGGTGCGCACCGCGAGCGCGGACGCGACCTCCCCCGCTTCGTGCCCCCCCATGCCGTCGGCGACGGCGCACATGGTGCGGGTGACCACGAGCGAGTCCTCGTTGGTTTCACGCCTCAGGCCACGATCGGTGGCCGCACCGGCGCGAATGACCAGTTCCACGCTCATACGTAGTCCACCTCCAGCTGTTGTCCGGGTCCTGCCGATAGCTCCACGGGCTGTACATCTCCGAATCCGCGTACGTTGTGCGTTTGCTTGGGGATCAGCATGAACCGGTCGTCACCCGCCAAGACGGAAGCGGTCGACGCGTCCACCAGCACGCTGCCGGGGGGCGTCAACGCAACCAGACGCGAAGCCAAGTTAACAGTTGGACCGTACAAGTCACCCAATCGTGGCAACACACGCCCCCACACAAACGCAACGCGCGCCTGTGGCAGTTCGGGATCTTCACGGATGATTCGGGCCAGCGCGAGAGCCATGAGCGCCCCTTCCTCCGGGCTCTCGGCCATGAACATGATTTCGTCGCCGATGGTCTTAATGAGCCGTCCACGGCCGACCGCGATCACCTCGGCGCAACGCTGTTCGAAGCGCTGGACAAGGGCCGCCAGGGTCCGTTCGTTCATCTGCCGTGACAGGGACGTGTAGGAGACCATGTCCGCGAACCCGATGCCGCGCGCCAGGGGAAGGCTGGCGGAATCCTGCTCACCGGTGTCCTCCAAGCCGTCACGCAGACCGCTGATGGTCGAGCCGTCCGGGCGCTCCTGCCGCATGGCCAGGCGCTGGACCGCAGCGTTGAGCTGGCGGCGCCACGAATAGATCAGCAGCTTCTCCAACGTGGGCATGATCCGCGGCAGCACGTTGAGCAGTTCGCGGCGGGCTTCGGCGTCGCTGCGGTTGCCGTGCACCACCAGGTCCTCGACCAGGGCTTCGACCTGCCACACGACCATGCGGTCGGTCATCTGTGCCATCGCCCGCACGATGGACAGCGTGCCCTCCTCCGTGACCTCGTGGTCCGTCACGAGTTCGGCGATCTCGCGCAGTGCCTCGGCATCGCGAGGGGTGAAGAAGACTTCGTCGTCGGAGAGATTGGGGAAGCCCATGGCGCGCCAGATCTTGCGCGCGTTGAGCAGCGAGAGGTTGCCTTCCTTGGCCGCCTCCCGGCGCCGCATGGTTCGTTCGGAGCCCAGCAGCAGGTCCTCGAGCGCATGGAAGGCAGCCCTGGATTCTGCCGATCGGTAGACATTGGACTGCACCGGGTTGCTCAGGTTCAAGTTGATCTGGGCGGTCTGGGGACCGACGACCGGTTCCTTCGACAGGGGTACGTCGGGGACGTGCGCGTCCGCCTCGGCCGGGGGCAGATCTGCCCGAGCATCTGCCGGACCCCCGCGGTCAGCGCGATCACCGTCGACGTGTTCGCCGCTCATCTCGCCCTCCTCGCCGTCGTCGTGTCCTGTGTGCTCCGCCGTGCTGCCGTCCGTGGAGCGACCGTCTCCCGCACCATGACCGGCACCGGGGGCGGCGCCGTCGTCCTGCCACGGCAACGGCGGCATGGCCTCGTCCCGCGCCGTCATCGGTGGCCACCCATCGGGCCCCCGCCCACGGGGCCGGTCACTCCGTACCCACCGGCATACCCGTAGGCGCCCTGACCGTACGGATTCGGGTAGGACGGCTGCCGGTGAGCCGTTGCCTTCGATTCGATCAACTGCCCGAATTCCGCCACCCGCGGGGAGTGCGTGAGGCGCAGGACCCCGGCCTGTCCGAAGTCCACGCTCAGCGTCCCGATCCCGGCGAGCCCCAACGGCCAACGCGCGGGAACCGTGTCCACGTGATGCAGCCAGGCCAACGGGATACGTACCCCATCCCGCGGAGCCGCTCCACCCAACAGCATGAGGCGGCGGTCCGTCAAGACGAAACGGGTCCGCGCCCACCGCACCACGGGGCGCAGGACCGCGAACAGCACGACGAGCACCAGCAGCACGGACAGCGCCATCTCCAACACCGTGTGGATCGAGGTCCAGGGCTGGTTCATGGGGCGCCACCGGACCTCCAGCATCCGCTGCAGCAACCCGTGCAGGAAGACCGCGACGATCAGGACGATCGCGGGCCGCAACAGCTTGCTCGGGTGCGCGAGCGTGGACACCACCACGTGCTCACCGGGCTCCAGGTGGAGTTTCTTCTTCACGAACGCTCCTCGGTCGGGCGCAGATGGACCACGTCACCGGCACTGACCGCGCGAACCCGGCCACCCTCGGGGCGGATCAGCAGGGCTCCGTGATCGTCCAGGCCGACCGCCCGGCCCGTCAGAGGTGCCTGCGCCCCGGGGAGTTCCGCTCGCACCCGTTGGCCCAGGGTTCCCAGCTGCGACTCGACGACGGTGCGCAATCGACCGTCCGGCACCGTGAGTTCCGTGGGATCCGCACAGAACCTCCGATAGAGCGGAAGGAACTTCTCCAAGACGTCAACCAAAAGATCGGCGCGGCCCAGGTTGCAGCCTTCGCGCTGCACGGACGTCGCGGTCTCCACGGGTAGGTGCGTGGTGCTCACGTTGAGCCCGGTACCCACGACGACGGCGGGGGCCGCTCCAGGGGTGACCACCAGCGCCGCCAGGATCCCGGTGATCTTCCTCGTTCCCACCAGCACGTCGTTGGGCCACTTGGTCTGGGCCGCCAGGCCGTGATCCCGGAGGGCCTGGGTCACCGCGCAGCTCATGAGCATGGTGAACCACCCGTAGGTTTCCGGAGGCACGGCCACCGGACGGAGCAGCAGGGAGAAGGTCAGGGCTTCGCCCGGGCGCACCTCCCAGGTGCGGTCCAGTCGTCCTTTTCCGGCGTTCTGGTAGTCGGTGACCAACAGGCTCATATCCGGCAGGGCCAGGGCTTGGGAGTCGGCAAGGGCACGGCGGACGAGTTCGTCGTTGGTCGATCCCAGCTCCGCAACGATCTCCACCGGTGCACCGAGCAGTGCCTGCAGCCGTGAGATCAACGCGGTGTCACCGGTCAGTGGCTGCATCGGCGAATGAGCACCGTTCACCGCGGGCAGCGTGTCAACCATGCTCTCCGACTTCACCTCTCCGGCTCCCTCTGGCACTGCGGCCTTCCGTCATCTCCGTACCCGAAACGGGCCACGACCCCAGACAGGGTTATCGTCGTCACACAGAAACCTGCCTGAGTCCACAGTAGTAGTACACCCACCCGAGAGAACCCCGAGTGCCGGATCGTGCACTTGCCCTGTGGCCCATGGCGCAGCCATCGACGACGAAAGAGGAGCACATGTCCCTCCAGGCCGTGACCTACGTGTACGGAGGTTCCGCTGAAGCTCTGGCCGAGCATCGCCCCGCCCACCGACAGTTCCTCAATGACCTCCGGGAGGCCGGAACGCTGCGGGCCGCCGGCCCCTACGACGACCATGAGGCCCCGGGCGCACTGCTCTTGATCCAGGCGGAATCCCCCGAAGCCGCTCTGGCGGCGTTGGACCCGGACCCGCTGCTGATCGAGCAGGTCATCACCGAACGCAGCGCACGCCCGTGGAAGATCACGGTCGGATCCCTGGACTGACAGGACCTGAGGAGACGTGACGCGACCGGCCGAAACCTCCGGGGAGACCGGCCGGGACGCGTGATTCCGAAGCCGAGATCTTGTAGATGTCGTACAACGGCGGCTGCCGTGGGCTTCTCTAGACTGGCTGGGTCATTCCCGGGGGACCGGGCCCGTCAGTGAATCCGGTTAGTTGCGAGGTGCCATGAGCCACGACTTGTCCACGACCGCTGGAAAGATCGCCGACTTCCGTGAACGGCGCGAGCACTCCTTCGTACCCGCCGGGGAGGCCGCGATCGAGCGGCAGCACGCCCGTGGAAAGAGCACCGCGCGCGAACGCGTTGACATGCTGCTGGACGAAGACTCGTTCGTGGAACTCGACGCTCTGCGCACGCACCGGAGCACCGCCTTCGGGATGGACAAGAAGAAGATGCCCGGCGACGGCGTCGTGGCCGGGTACGGCACCATCGACGGTCGCCTGGTCGCCATCTACTCGCAGGACTTCACAGTCCTTGGCGGGTCCCTCTCCGAGGCCAACGGCGAGAAGATCGTCAAGGTACAGAAGTTCGCGTTGAAGAACGGCTGCCCGGTCATCGGCATCAACGACGGCGGCGGTGCACGCATCCAGGAGGGCGTGGCATCACTGGCGATGTTCGCGGACATCTTCAACATGAACGTCCGTTCATCGGGTGTGGTCCCGCAGATCTCGCTCATCATGGGCCCCTGCGCCGGCGGTGCCGCCTACTCCCCCGCCCTGACCGACTACATCATCATGGTCGACCAGACCTCCCACATGTTCATCACCGGCCCGGACGTCATCAAGACCGTCACCGGTGAGGACGTGGACATGGAAACACTGGGTGGCGCACGCTCCCACAACGAGACCACGGGGACCGCGACCTACCTGGCCGACGACGAAGAAGATGCCCTGGACTTCCTGCGGGAACTGCTGGAGTTCCTGCCTGCCAACAACCTGACCGAACCTCCCTTGTTGGACCACGCCCAGGAATTCGACCTGACGGACGACGACCTGGCCCTGGACGAACTGATCCCCGACTCGGCGAACCAGCCCTACAACATGCGCGAGGTCATCGAGACCGTCGTGGACGACGGACATTTCCTGGAGATGCAGGCGCTGTACGCACCCAACGTGATGATCGGGTACGCCCGGGTCGAAGGACACACGGTGGGCATCGTGGCCAACCAACCCATGGAGTTCGCGGGCACGTTGGACATCGCCGCGTCGGAGAAGGCCGCGCGCTTCGTGCGGCACTGCGACGCCTTCAACATCCCGATCCTCACGCTCGTGGACGTCCCCGGCTTCCTGCCCGGCACGGACCAGGAGTTCAACGGCATCATCCGCCGCGGAGCCAAGCTGCTGTACGCCTACGCCGAAGCCACGGTTCCATTGGTCACCCTGATCACCCGGAAGGCCTACGGCGGGGCCTACATCGTGATGGGCTCCAAGAAGCTCGGAGCAGACATCAACCTGGCCTGGCCCACCGCTCAGATCGGTGTGATGGGCGCCCAGGGTGCCGTGGAGATCCTGTACCGGCGTGAGCTCAAGGCCGTGGCCGACGAGGGTGGTGACGTGGATGCCAAGCGCGCCGAGCTCGTGGAACAGTACGAACAGCAGCTGCTCAATCCGTACCAGGCCACCCAGTTGGGCTATTTGGACTCAGTGATCGCACCTTCGGAGACCCGGGAGAACATCATCCGCGCGCTGCGCGGGCTGCGCGAGAAGCGCGCGTCCACGCCCGCCAAGAAGCACGGGAACATTCCGCTGTGACCGCCGCACCCGAGCACACCCCGGGCGGGCGCGAGCACGAACCGGAGCACATCAAGGACCAGGGCTCGGTCCTGCACTTCGTGGGCGGAAACCCCTCCCCAGAGGACATTGCCGCCGTGACCGCCGTCGTGGTGGCTGCCGCCGCGGAATCCGAGGAGTCCGCCACGCCGGGGGTCCGCCGCGCTCAGAACCGGCGCGCCCGCCTGGGGCTGCGGTTGCGGCCCGGGCTGGGCGCCTGGCGGCGCACCTTGCCGTTCCGCTGATACCTGGCATGGTCCGCGGAGGACCCGACAGTGCTTAGGATCGGAAGGCATGAGTGCCCGATTTCCGCATCCCCGATCCACCGTCGACGGGTCGCTCGGTGAAGGTCAGCGTTCGCCGTCGGCCGTGGACCGCGTGGCCGAGGCCCACTTCAACCGGCTGCTCCGGGTCGATCCCGCGTGGGCCATCGAACTGGGCACCGGACAGCACGGCTGGGGGTACCCCGACTACGGTCCGGAGGCGCAGGAAGCACTGTGGGAGGCCTCGCTCCGTACACGACGTGAGGCGAGAATCGTGGAAGCCGTCGACGACGTCGACCGGGTCACCTTGCACGCCCTCCGGGAACACGTCGACATCACCCGGGAACTCCACGACCTCGGGCTCGCCGGTGATCGGATCAACGGCATCTCCTCCCCCGTCCAGAAGATCCGCGAAACCTTCGACAACCTCCCGAAGAACACGCCGGAGGACTGGGACGGTATCCTGCACCAACTGCACGAGGTACCCGGGGCGGTCCGGCGCCTCCTCGACGGCGTGGCCCACAGGCAACAGGTGGGACCGGTCTCCGCGGCGGCTCAGCTGCTGCACGCCGCTGACCAGGCGGAGAGCTATGCCACCTCCGACGGCGCCTTCCTGGCGCTGACCCACCGGCCCGCCGTCGTACGTCTGCCCGCCCGGTCCCAGGACCGGTTGCGGGAGGCCGTGGCGGAGGCCCGTGTCGCCTACACGGGTCTGGCCGAAGGTCTCCGCGGTCTGGCGGAAACCGCCCCCACGGAAATGGCGGTGGGCCGGGAGGAGTACGGGGTTCGGCTGCGTCAGTTCACGGGCGCCCGCCTGGATCTGACCCGCGTGTACGAGTGGGGAATCGAACAGCTTCGCGCGGTCGTCTCCGAGATGCGGCAGACCGCACGCCAGATCGTGCCCGATCATCACGGACGGGGTCTGATCCGGGCTGCCATGAAGGCCTTGGACGCCGACGTACACCGGCAGCTGCACGGGCCCTACGAATTGACCGCGTGGATGCAGGGGGTCAGCCAGGACGCGATCGACGCGCTGGCGGGGAGCCACTTCGAGATCACCGAGCCGATGAAGCGGCTCGAGTGCAGGATCGCCCCGACCAACGACGGCGGTATCTACTACACACCGCCCTCGCCGGACTTCACGCGCCCGGGGCGGATGTGGTGGTCGGTCACCCCCGGCACAAGCGTCTTCCGCACCTGGGGCGAACGCACCACGGTCTACCACGAAGGCGTTCCCGGTCATCACCTCCAGATGGCCACCGCCGTGGCCGCCGGAGACACATTGAACGCATGGCGACGCGTCGGTCTCTGGGTCTCCGGACACGGGGAGGGCTGGGCGCTGTACGCCGAGCGGCTCATGGCAGAACTCGGCTACTTCCAGGATCCCGGCGACCGCATGGGCATGCTCAACGCCATGCGGATGCGCGCCGCGCGAGTGGTCTTCGACGTGGGCTTCCACTGTGGACTGCCGGTCCCCCGCGACCTGGATGGCCTGCTGGGCAGTGCCGCCGGTGCCACGCAGTGGTCACCGGCCACGGGCTGGGCCTTCCTCAAGGAGAACATCGTGATGGCTGAAGCAGCCTTGCGGTTCGAATGGTTGCGCTACATGGGATGGCCCGGGCAGGCCCCGTCCTACCAGATCGGGATGCACCGCTGGCAGGAGGCCCGCCAAACGTGGGGCAAGGCCAGGGGCCGGCAGTTCAACCTGCCCGAATTCCACCGAGAGTCGTTGTCATTGGGCTCCCTCGGACTGGATTCCCTGGACTACGCGCTGAACCTCAAGACCCAGGCACTGCACCACGCACCTTGAGTCCCGGGCCGGGGCGGCCGTCGTCTCCCATGACGGCCGCCCCGGCAAGGCACTCGTCGTGTCTCAGCTGAACCTGCCTCAGCCGAAGAGGACCTCATCCAGGCGACGAACGACCCCGCACAGCTGGCCCCTGGTCAACGTATTGTTGGGACGGAACACGTGCCCGCACCCATTGACCGTCTCCCTCGAAGTAGAGCCGCTGATCACCACCCGTGTTGACCCACATGATCCCGCGGTCATGCACATCGATTGCCGACTGCAGAATTTCGTCCGCGGGCTCGATGTCCGCAAAGGGGTCCTCGAAGGGAGCCGGTTTGATGCGGGGATGCCTCAGGTGGTGGAGGAACATCGCCACGTCACCCTTGGTGGTGACGTCGTCCGGGTAAAAGAAGGACCGGTCGCGGATACCCACCGACCCGTAGTCGAGCCCACGGTCCAGCGCCCACACGATGTCGTCGTAGTTCGCGTGTGCGGTCGAGACGTCCGCCAACGTGGCTCCACCGCGGGAGGGAAGATGCGCGTCGAAGATCTCGTCCCAGGTCAAGGCAAAGGTGTCAACGGTGGTCGCGTCCCCGGTGCCCGAACTGTAGAGAGTGAGTTCGTGGACCGTGGCGAATGAGTCCCACTCGGTGAACAACAGCAATTGCTCCGCACTCCCACCGGGCGCAATCTCGTAGGTGGCCCTCTCTTGTGCCCCCGTGGCCTCCCAGGCAATGGAGACCGCATGGTCCAGCGTCGAGGTGACCGTGGCCTCCGTGTGGATCGCGTGTGCACGGTCCCCGTAGGACGGCTCGACGAGAGTCACGATGAGGCCGAGCTGGGGGTATTCGTACCTGAGGTCCTTGGTCTCTTCGGCAGCGGCCGGAGTGCCCCGCACAGACGTCAGGGCCAGCCCGCCCGCCGCAATCACTGCCCCGGACAGGAACAGTCGCCGCCGGTCCAGGAGATGCCCCACACCGTCGGCTGAGGACCCCTGCGATGTGGCTGCTGGGCGCGGCCCGGCCAACGGACGCAACTTCTGGTCGGTCAAGTTGTTCCGGTTCTGGACGATCGACATTTCGATCGCCTCCTACAGATCGCCCGGCCTGCGCGCCAGAGGACTCGAACCGCAAAGACCCAGAGCCGGATCTCCGTCGGCCGGCTGTCCTGAACATCTGTTCTGGTCCACCACCGGGACGGGGCTGTGTGCTCCCGTGATGGCAACGTACGCACCGAACACGGGCCGGGAGAACCACCGGGACGACTTCGTGACAGGACCGCAATTGACCCGAGACCTGCGGTGATTCCATTCGCAATCATGATCCAGGGAGTCTGAGGCCACTACTCAACGGCAACGACGACGGTGTCGGTCGCGCGCCGCAGGTGTCCCGGGGTGGCAGCCGAGCGGCGACTCACGTAGCGTTTGCAGACACGTGTTCTGGGTCACATTCGACCCCGCGCCCCCAATGACGAAGGAGTCAGCCATGACGGTCTACGCACAACCCGGGCAAGCAGATTCTCCGGCCACCTTCAAGTCCCGATACGAGCACTTCATCGGAGGCAAATGGGTGGCCCCCGTCAAGGGCGAGTACTTCGAGGACATCACGCCCGTGACGGGCAAGGCCTTCGCGGAAGTGGCCCGTGGCACGGCCGAGGACATCGAGGCGGCACTCGACGCCGCGTGGGCCGCGGCGCCGTCGTGGAACGCCACCACTCCGGCCGAACGAGCGGTCCTGCTCAACAAGATCGCCGACCGGATGGAAGAGAACCTCGAAGCCATTGCCGTGGCCGAGACCTGGGACAACGGGAAGCCGGTCCGCGAGACGCTGGCCGCGGACATCCCGCTGGCCATCGATCACTTCCGCTACTTCGCGGGCGCGATCCGGGCACAGGAAGGTCGGCTGTCCCAGATCGACGAGGACACGGTGGCCTACCACTTCCACGAGCCGCTGGGCGTGGTGGGACAGATCATCCCCTGGAACTTCCCCATCCTGATGGGCGTCTGGAAGCTGGCCCCCGCCCTGGCCGCCGGCAACTGCGTGGTGCTCAAGCCCGCCGAGCAGACCCCGGCGTCGATCCTGTTCCTGATCGAACTCCTGGAGGACCTGATCCCGGCCGGCGTGGTCAACGTGGTCAACGGTTTCGGTGCCGAGGCGGGCAAGCCGCTGGCCTCCAACCCGAGGATCCGCAAGATCGCGTTCACGGGTGAGACCACCACGGGCCGCCTGATCATGCAGTACGCCTCCGAGAACATCATTCCGGTGACCCTGGAGCTGGGCGGCAAGTCCCCCAACATCTTCTTCGACGACATTGCGCAGGAGAAGGACGCCTTCTACGACAAGGCGCTGGAGGGCTTCGCGCTGTTCGGGCTCAACCAGGGCGAGGTCTGCACCTGCCCCTCCCGCGCCCTGGTGCAGAAGGGGATGTACGACGAGTTCGTGGCCGAGGGCGTGGAACGGGTCAAGAAGATGGTCCAGGGTAACCCCCTGGACACCAACACCATGGTGGGCGCCCAGGCCTCCACGGACCAGCTCGAGAAGATCCTCTCCTACCTGGACATCGGCAAGCAGGAGGGTGCCAAGGCACTGATCGGTGGCGAGCGCATGGAGCTCGACGGCGACCTGTCCGGCGGCTACTACGTCCAGCCCACGATCTTCGAGGGTGACAACACCATGCGGATCTTCCAGGAGGAGATCTTCGGCCCGGTCCTTTCCCTGACCTCGTTCACCGACTTCGACGAGGCGATCTCGGTCGCGAACGACACCCTCTACGGCCTGGGCGCCGGCGTGTGGTCGCGTAACGGGACCACCGCCTACCGTGCCGGGCGGGCCATCCAGGCCGGGCGCGTGTGGGTGAACAACTACCACAACTACCCCGCGCACGCGGCCTTCGGCGGGTACAAGTCCTCGGGCATCGGCCGTGAGAACCACCTGATGATGCTGGACCACTACCAGCAGACCAAGAACCTCCTGGTCTCGTACTCGCAGAACGCGATGGGGTTGTTCTGATGTCCCAGAAACCCGTCACGCAGGTGGCCGGGTTCGACGTCGTCCTCGAGGCCGCACCGGGCCCCGAGGATGACGTCGCGCGGGTGGCGTACACGGCGGCCGCCGTCGAGCTCCTGCGAGAGTTGTGGCGGCGGCACGGTCCGCTCATGTTCCACCAGTCGGGCGGATGCTGCGACGGCTCCGCGCCCATGTGTTTCCCCGCAGGGGAGTTCCGCACGGGTGGGGCCGACGTCCTGATGGGCACGGCGGAGCTCAGCGACGACGACGGCTCCGTGCTCGGGCCGCTGGAGCTGTGGATCTCCCGTGAGCAGTTCAACGCGTGGAAACACACGGCCCTGGTGATCGACGCGGTCAAGGGCCGCGGATCGGGGTTCTCGCTCGAAGCTCCCACGGGTCAACGGTTCCTCACGCGCAGTCAACTGTGTGCAACGTGATGTACCCCACGGCCGTTCCGGGCTTCAATGGAAGTACCCGGTGAACCTCTGCGGCCACCCCCGCGCCTCGGAGGCCGGCCGCTGACGAGAGGACGTGCACGAACATGACCGAACAGACGATGAACGCAGCAGTGGTCAAGGCATTCGGCGAAGACCTGGACGTGACCGAGACCCCGATGCCCAAGCCCGGCCCCGGTCAGGCGCTGGTCAAGCTGGTGGCTTCCGGCGTGTGCCACACGGACCTGCACGCAGCCCACGGTGACTGGCCCGTGAAGCCCACCCCGCCCTTCATCCCGGGCCACGAAGGCGTGGGTGAAGTGGTTGAAGTCGGCGAGGGAGTCACGCGCGTTGCGGTCGGCGACATGGTGGGCAATGCCTGGCTGTGGAGTGCCTGCGGCGAGTGCGAGTACTGCGAAGCCGGGTGGGAGACGCTGTGCGAACAGCAGTCCAACGGCGGCTACTCCGTGGACGGTTCCTTCGGCCAGTACATGCTGGTCGATGCACGGTACTGCGCCCTGATTCCCGAGGGTGCCGACTCCTACGAGATCGCCCCGGTCCTGTGCGCCGGCGTCACCGTCTACAAGGGGCTCAAGGAGACCGAGGTCAAGCCCGGTCAGTGGGTCGTGATCTCCGGCGTGGGCGGACTGGGGCACATTGCCGTGCAGTACGCCGTGGCCATGGGGATGCGAGTGGCCGCGGTCGACGTCGCCGACGACAAACTGGAGTTGGCCAAGCAGCACGGTGCGGAGGTGGTGGTCAACGCGTTCGCCGCCGACCCCGCGGAAGCCATCCAGGAGGCCATCGGCGGTGCGCACGGTGTGCTGGTCACGGCCGTCCACCCGGATGCGTTCAGACAGGCCATCGGGATGACCCGCCGCAGGGGCACGATCGTGTTCAACGGTCTGCCTCCGGGTGAGTTCCCGGCCCCGATCTTCGAGATCGTGCTCAAGCGGTTGACCATTCGCGGGTCGATCGTCGGGACGCGCCGGGACATGGAGGAGGCGCTGGAGTTCTACAGCCGCGGGCTAATCCACCCCACGTTCTCCAAGCGTCCGCTCGAGGACATCAACGCCGTGTTCGACGAGATGATCCACGGGAAGATCGAAGGCCGCGTGGTCATCGAGTACTGAGCGCTCCCGAGCTGAGTGTGCCGAGACCTCCGAAAGAGCCCACATTGCGCTGTGGAACGGGCTCTTTCGGAGGTCTCGGCGCGTGCGGCACTCGGAGGGGGCTCAGGGGGAGGTCACGGGACGCGGTGAGTCCATTTCTCCGTGGCGAACTTGGACTTCACCAGGGCGCGGGCGGCCTCGAGTTCCTCCGGGCGGTAGTCCCCTTCATGGGAGCGGTAGTTGCTCAGGAAGTACTCGCGGAAGGACTCGATGATCGCCTCCCGTACCATGCCCGTCTGCGAGCGCATGGGGTCCACCCGCTTCTTGGCCGACTTGATGCCCTTGTCGGAAAGCTTCTCCCGCCCGATGCGCAGCACCTGGAGCATCTTGTCGGCGTCGATGTCGTAGCTCATGGTCACGTGGTGCAGAAGCGTCCCGTCCGCGAACCGTCGCTGAGCTGCGCCGCCGATCTTGCCCTGGTCCGTGGTGATGTCGTTGAGCGGCACGTAGTGGGCCTTGACCCCGATCTGTTCCAGGGCACCCATGACCCATTCGTCCAGGAACGCGTAGGCCCGTTCATGGCTGAGCCCCTCCACCAGACCGGCGGGCACCATGAGCGAGTACGTCACACAGTTGCCGGGCTCCATGAACATCGCGCCACCCCCGGTGATCCTACGGGTCACGCCGACGCCGTATTCGGCCGCCGCTTCCGTGTCGACCTCGTTGCGCACCGACTGGTAGGAGCCGATCACCACCAGGGCGTCGTCCCAGTCCCAGAACCGCAAGGTGGGGCCGCGGCGACCCGCAGCCATCTCTGCCGCCAAGACCTCGTCCAGGGCGACGTGCATGGCGGGGTCCATGGTCCTCATTCCGATGACCTCCACGTCCAGGTCCGCCCAGCTCTGGGCCGCGCCCACGGCTCGGCGGACGGCGATCGCTACGGCTTCTGCGTTGAAGCCGATCATGCGGACTTTGTCCCCGCCGGCCAGGGCGCGGGCCTCGAACTTGGCCTCGATCGCACGGGCGATGCCCTCCACGCTCAAGTGGGCCGGGAGTCCTTCCAACGCTGCGTTGAGGTCCTCGAAGGCGTCATCGGGTTCCAGGAAGAAGTCACCGGAGACCACCACGTCCCGGAAGGTGGCCAGGTCGCCCTGTCCGCTGAGTTCCAGGTCGACGACGACGAGCTTTCCTCCGCGAACCTTGTACTCTCCGTGCACCGAATCTCCTCACCTCGTGCTGTCGCGTTACCGGGCGGCCGGAGCCGTCCACGGTTCTGCGGGAATCACGTTCAGCCTTCCATTCCGCTCCAGTGCGCAGCGTGCTTACGATTGCGGAACATTCGCTCGCAGTCGATCCGGGAGGCAGCCATGAGTCCCAAGAACACTTCGTCCGGGGATGCCAACGTCCCCGAGGTCGAGGATCTTCCATCGACCCTGCAACGGTCCGACGACAAGGCGCAACGCACCTACGCAGAAGCATTGGGCTCCGCGGAGGAACAGTACGACGACGAGGCGCGCGCCCACCAGACCGCCTGGGCCGCTCTTAAACGCACCCACGAAAAGGTCGGAGACCACTGGGAGCCGAAGGACGAACCGGGTCCGTCGGACGAGCGGTCCGAGGGCCCGAACACCCGCAAGGGCGAAACCTCCGGTGGCGTGGACGCCAACGCGAGCAAGGAGCACCTGTACGAGGTCGCCCAGCGCCTCGACATCGACGGTCGGTCCGAGATGACCAAGGAGGAGCTGGTCGCGGCGATCCAGAAGGCCAATGACCGCGAGGACCGGCAGGCACGGGACAACGGGTAGCACTTGACCCGGCCGTGGCTGCAGCGCCTGACCTAGGCTGGGGCGCATGCCCGAGACTCCGCTGATCGTTCTGGCCTCCCAGTCCCCTGCACGCGCTAAGTTATTGCGCGATTCGGGAATCGGATTCACCCAGCTGGCCTCGGAGGTCGACGAGGACGCCGTCGTTGCCGCCGCGGGTGCCACGGCCCCCCGAGAGATCGCACTTCTGCTGGCCCGTGCCAAGTGCGAAGCCGTCGCGAGCCTGCCCGAAGCGGCCGGGCACCTGGTCATCGGGTGCGATTCGGTGTTCGCCTTCGACGGTGAGGTCCACGGCAAACCGTTGACCTCCGAGCGCGCCACCCAGCGGATCAGCGCCATGCGCGGGCGGACCGGCCACCTCCACACCGGCCACTGGATGATCGACACCCGCAGTCCCGACGACGGCGGAACCGGGTTCCGCGACGGCATGGAGGCCGGGGCGGACGTCACCTTCGCGTCCCTGAGCGACGACGACGTCGCGGCCTACGTCGCCACCCAAGAACCCCTGTGGGTCGCAGGGTCCTTCACCCTGGACGGTTACGGTGCGGCGTTCATCGAGCGCGTGGACGGCGACCTGCACGCGGTCATCGGCCTCTCCGTCAACGTCCTGCGCCAACTGGCGGCACGGGCCGGCGTCGCCGTCACGGACCTGTGGGGGCCCGGTAGCTGACCCGCCGCGCGACCCCTCGTCAACCACCCAGCAGGGTGGGCACGGTCCGCACAATGATCACCACGCCGACGATGCCGAGCACCCAGGCCAGCGTGGTGGGCGTGGTGCGCACCGCCCAGTTCCGAAGCGCGGCCACGGGACGATCGATCCGTTCCCCCAGGACCATTCGCGCCATCACCAGAACCATCGCGGGCAGCACCATGACCAGGCAGTAGGCCACCAACACGAGCGCCGAAGCCCCGCGGGGCAACTCCGACTGGGCCAGTCCACCGATGGCTGCCAGGTACGGCAACATCGAGGCGACCTCGATCAGTCCCGCAACGACCGCGAGCGCAGCCAGGGCCGGCCACCTGCGCACGGCACGTTCGGCGCGTGCAATCCAACGGCGAGTCGAGGCGTCCGGGTCCCCTCCACGCTTACGGATCTCCTTGGGATCCACCCACCAGCTCAACGCGGTCAGCCCGGCGCCCAGGGCAACCAACGCGGCCGCGCCCACGCGGGTGGCCAGGAAGTCGGCGACGGGTTGGAAGGCGACGGTGACACCCGCCAGGAGAGCCACACCCAGGAGCCAGTAGAACAGCGCGATGACGGCCAGGTAGAGCGTGACCCGTAGCGCCACGGCTCGGGCCCCGCCCCGTCCGCCGCCGGAGGTAAAGAGCAAGAGCACCAGGGGCAGCACCAAGGTCCCCGTGCTGGTGGAATCGATCAGCGCCAGTCCGCCGAGGGTCACGGCCTCCTGGGCGCTCAACCCCGTGAAGACGGCCTCGAGAATGTTCATGTCTCCAGCCTGTCCGCGCGGGGTTCACGGGGCATCGGCCATCGGTACCGTCACTGGACACCTCATACCCCTCCCCTTCTCCCCCAATCGATGGATCTTCGTCCCGGTTCCCGTCCGACCCCTGTCTCCGCTGACGGGCGCACATTAGATTCGGGACCATGACCACCGACCCTGCCGATGTCGAATCCCCCGGTGCTGAGCCCTCCGGCAGCATCGATGCCCACGGTGCAGGGGCAAGCAGGTCTCTCGACTTCCCCGCAGCCGCGACCTACGTCGTCGTGGTCGTGCTGTTGTGGATGACGGACTGGTCGATGGCGAAGGACCTGCTCCTGCCGGGTGAGCACTCCCCTCAGCTGTCGTTGGGCCTGTTGCTGGTCGGTGCCGCCACCACGGCCTTCCGGAAACGTCGCCCCCTGGTGGTTCTGGTGGTCACCGGACTGTCCGCCACACTCGCCATGCTCTTGACGGGTGAGCTGGGTGCCGCGTTCCTGCAGTTCGAAGCTGCCTTCAGCGCAGTGCTCTACGGCACGCCGCGTCTGGCACGGAACACCACTGTCCTGTGCGTGGTTCTCACCATCGCGGGGACGCTGGCCACCACTGCGGTGTCCCGCGAACCCGAATTGTGGTTCGCGGCGGGTGTGCAGCTGGGGGTGGTGTTGATCCTGCCTCTGTTGTGGGCCTGGGAGGTGCGCAATCACAGCGAGGCGCGGCGCCAAGCGGAGATCGCCGCCGCGGCGCAACGTCAGCTGGCGGTCCGCGAGCGGGAACTCGCGGGGGCCCGCGCCGCCCTGCAGGTCCAGGAGCACGGCCGCCGAATCGCCCAGGACCTGCACGACGGCGTCGCCGGGCACCTTTCTGCCATTGCCCTGCAGACGGCGGCCCTGCGCACCGAAGGCATGCGCACCGCACCGGCCGCCACCCGGGACAAGACGTTGGAGTCGATCCGAACGGCGTCCGTGGATGCCCTCACTGAGATGCGCACGCTGATCGACGTGCTCCGCGAGGGCATGGATCAGGACCTCGACCACCGCGGCACATGGGGTAGCCTCGCGGCCCGGCTCCGCGCTTCCTTCCCGGAGGCCCGGGCGACCGAGGCCGAGCAGGCCGGGCTGCTGCTGGATCACGCCGACCCCGCGACGGCGCAAGCGGCCCTTCGCGTGGCCCAGGAGTCCGTCACCAACGTGCTCAAACACGCCTCCCCGGGCCCCGTCGACCTGTCACTCACCCACGACGACGGAGCCCTCCACCTCCTGTGCAGGTCCCGCACCACCACCACGCAGCCCCGTGAGGACGACGGACTCGGCCTGCGATCCATGCGGCTACGCACGGAGGAGTCGGGAGGAACGTTCACGGCCGGGCCGGTTGCCACCGACAGTTGTGCCACGACCTGGACCGTGGAGGCACTCTGGCCCGCCACCACGACACCGCCTGCTCAGCCACTTGCTCTGCCCCGAAGACACGAGACCTCCGTGGAGGTCTCAATCCAGCACGATGAGAAGGCACCCCGACCATGACCGAGGCACTGATTCCGTCCACCCCGAGCACGCCCACATCCCACCCACGAGTGCCGGGCACCACCGTGGTCCTGGCCGACGACCACGCCGCCATCCGTGCGGGGGTGCGGTTGATCCTGGAAACGGCACCGGAACCGTTCCTCGTTCTGGGTGAGGCCGAGAAGGCTACCGAGGCCGTCGAACTCACCCGAGCGCTACGACCCCAGGTGGTGCTGCTGGACATCCGGATGCCCGGACCCAGCGGCCTGAGCGTGATCGGGCAGTTGCGGGAGGCCGGCGCCAGCGTCGTCGTCCTGACCTCCTTCGCCCTGGACGAGTACGTCATGGCGGCCCTGGAGGCCGGGGCCGACGGCTTCCTGGTGAAGTCGGCCGAGCCACAGGAGATCGTGGCCGCGGTTCAGCGAGTGGCCGCCGGGGACGCGGTCCTGGCCCCTGAAGTCCTGAGGTCCGTGATCGCCCGTGCCGTCCGCCCCCGGGATCAGGCGGCAGACGCTGCACCGTCGCAGGCCGCCGACCCCAACCAGGTGGGCACGGCCGTGGGCGAGGAAGAGCAGGCAGTTCAGGAAATGCAGGAAGACCGTGCCGTCGGGTTCGTCCCCCCGGGCAACCTGCCCGATCCCCTGACCCACCGCGAACAGGACGTCCTGGCCCTGTTGGCCCGGGGACTGTCCAACCAGCAGATCGCCCGAGAGCTGGTGGTCGCCGAATCCACGGTCAAGACCCACGTCTCCCACGTCCTGGCGAAACTTCAGGTCACCTCACGGATCCAGGCGGCCCTGTGGTGGGGCCGACACGGGCACACCCGGTGACTTTGTGGAAGTCCTACATCAGGTTACGCATCCCCGTGTGATCGAATGGGCGATGACGTGCGCCGAGGAACCCCACGCAATACAGTGCTGTGGTTCGATGTCGCGCACACGACAGGCGCACATTCATGGCGATGAGGAGATCGATCACGTGACCGGAGCCCACGAGGCACCCAACGCCGCACCCCCCCGACGTCGGCCCTTGTCCAAGGTGCTGGTGGCCAACCGCGGCGAAATCGCCGTCCGGGTCATCAGGGCTGCCCGCGACGAGGGCATCACCTCCGTGGCCGTGTACGCCGATCCCGATCGCGACGCCCTGCACGTCCGCATGGCAGACGAGGCCTACGGCCTGGGTGGTAACACCGCCACGGACTCCTACTTGGTGATCGACAAGATCCTGGACGCCGCGGCCCGCTCCGGAGCCGACGCCGTCCACCCCGGGTACGGCTTCCTGTCCGAGAACGCGGACTTCGCCGCCGCGGTGATCAACGCCGGGCTCACCTGGATCGGCCCGCCGCCGCACGCCATCGCCTCCCTCGGCGACAAGGTCGCCGCGCGTCGGATTGCCGAGAAGGTTGACGCACCCCGCGTCCCCGGAACCTCCGAGCCCGTCCAGTCCGCCGACGAGGTCCTGGCCTTCGCCGACGAACACGGACTGCCCATCGCCATCAAGGCGGCCTTCGGCGGCGGCGGCCGCGGTATCAAGGTGGTCCGCGAACGCGAATCGATCGCCGAACTCTACGAATCCGCCGTCCGCGAGGCCACGGCCGCTTTCGGCCGCGGTGAGTGCTTCGTCGAACGGTTCCTGGACGCACCGCGCCACGTGGAGACGCAGTGCCTGGCGGATGCCCACGGCAACGTGGCGGTCATCTCCACCCGCGACTGCTCCCTGCAACGCCGGAACCAAAAGCTCGTGGAGGAGGCGCCCGCCCCGTTCCTGAGCGAGGAACAGAATCGACGCCTGTACGAATCCTCCAAGGCCATCCTGCGCGAAGCCGGCTACCAGGGTGCGGGCACCTGCGAATTCCTGGTGGGCAAGGACGGGACCATCTCCTTCCTGGAGGTCAACACCCGCCTGCAGGTCGAGCACCCGGTCTCCGAAGAGGTCACCGGCATCGACCTGGTCCGCGAGCAGTTCCGTCTGGCCCGCGGCGAGGAACTCGGCTACGAGGACCCCGAAGTCCGCGGACATTCGATCGAGTTCCGCATCAACGGCGAGGACCCGGGCCGCAACTTCATGCCCGCCCCCGGCACCCTCACCGCGCTCAAGCTGCCCACGGGACCCGGCATTCGCGTGGACACCGGTGTGGAGGCCGGTGAGACCGTCTCCGGGAACTTCGATTCGATGATCGCCAAGCTGATCGTCACCGGCAGCACCCGCGAGCAGGCTTTGGCGCGGTCGCGTCGCGCCCTGGAGGAACTCGTGATCGAAGGCATGGCCACCGTGGTGCCCTTCGACCGCGCAGTGGTCTCCGACCCGGCCTACGCCCCGACCGACGGGCAGCCGTTCACCGTGCACACCCGCTGGATCGAAACCGAGTTCGACAACCAGATCGACCCCTTCGCGGGCACCCCGGAAACCGCGGGAGACCCGGAGGAGCGCCGCAGTGTGGTGGTAGAAGTTGCCGGCAAGCGCCTCGAAGTCGTCCTCCCCGCATCCGTCCTGGGCACCACGAAGGCCTCCGGCAACGGCGGCCCCAAGGCCCGCCGCGAACGCTCCGGACGCGGCGGCAGCGCCAAGGCCACCGGCGACGACCTGACCTCGCCCATGCAGGGCACCGTGGTCAAGCTGGCCGTGGACAACGGGGACGACGTAGAGGAAGGCGACACGATCGTGGTCATCGAGGCCATGAAGATGGAGCAGCCACTCAAGGCGCACAAGGCGGGCACCATCTCGGGCCTGGACGTCAACCCCGGAGACACGGTCTCCGCGGGCACGGTTCTGGCCACCATCTCCTGAACCACGGTCGTCTCCGGGACCCCGGAGACCACGCACCCACGACGGCGGGTGGCCCGGTCACGACGACCGGGCCACCCGCCGTCGTCGTCGGCCATCCCGTGGGCCGCGGTCGCGGGGAGCCGGTCCCAGGTCGCGGGCATGACCCTCTCCTCTGCGTGCGTCGGTCCACATAGTGACCAAATATTGAGATCACTGTCCCGCGATATGACCAGACGTGTAACCTCCCCGTGAAGTTCGCTGCGGTCTGACCATGGGTCCGGTCGCAGACCCTCCCCCGCGGGGCCCGCCTCGGCCACCGCGAACGACGCTAAGGAATCCCATGTCAACCACTGTGGATCACTCCGGCGACCCGGACCCCGTGATCACGGACCCGATCGGAACCGCCAAGACGCTGCGCAACCGCGTCCGCGCGGCGTCGCTGGTCGGAACCACCATCGAGTTCTACGACTTCTACGTGTACGCGACCGCCGCCGTGGCCGTGTTCCCCGCCCTGTTCTTCACGGGCGAGAACGACACCGCGAAGCTGCTGGCCTCGATGGCCACGTTCGGCGCGGCGTTCGTCGCCCGCCCCATCGGTTCCGTGCTGTTCGGTCACTTCGGGGACCGGGTGGGCCGCAAGGCAACCCTGATCGGCGCCCTGTTGACCATGGGCATTGCCACGTTCCTGATCGGCCTGCTGCCGACCTACTACTCGATCGGCCTGTGGGCGCCCATCATCCTGACGGTGCTGAGGTTCTGCCAGGGCCTGGGGCTCGGCGGCGAATGGTCCGGGGCGTCCCTGCTGGCCACGGAGTACGCCGAAGACGGCAAACGAGCCCGCGCGGCCATGTGGCCCCAGTTGGGTGCGCCGTTCGGGTTCATCCTGGCCAACGGGTTCTTCCTGGTCCTCACCGTGATCATGGGCTTCACCACCCTGGCAGACAGCGGATCCAGCCACGCGTTCCTGACCTGGGGCTGGCGCATCCCGTTCATCGCCTCCGTGATCATGGTGATCGTCGGCCTCTACGTGCGTTTCTCCCTCGAGGAGACCCCGGTGTTCAAAAAGGCCGTGGAACGCGCGGAGCCGGTCAAGTCGCCCGTGCTGGAAGTCTTCAAGACCTCTTGGCTGCAGATCATCCAGGGCACGTTCATCATGCTGGCCACCTACGTGCTCTTCTACCTCATGACGGCCTGGATCCTGTCCTACGGCATCGGCTCCGCGTCCGTGGGCGGCCTGGGCATCGCCTACCGCAACTTCCTGGTCATTCAGCTCATCGCGGTGCTCATGTTCGCGGCCATGGTCCCGGTCTCCGGCTGGCTGGCCGACAAGTACGGACGTCGTTCCTCGCTGCTG
This sequence comes from Kocuria soli, assembly GCF_003797835.1. Lineage (GTDB taxonomy): Bacteria > Actinomycetota > Actinomycetes > Actinomycetales > Micrococcaceae > Kocuria > Kocuria soli. The sequence continues at coordinate 126,177 of NZ_RKMF01000007.1, read as the reverse complement.
GTCATCACCGCGCTGATCGTGGCCTTCGGGCTGGTCTTCGGCTGGTTCATCGCACCGGAGAACCTGGGAACCGGTGAGAACCTGAGCCTGGTACGCCTGGTGGTGTTCCTGGCCGTCGGCATGGCGCTCATGGGCCTGACCTTCGGTTCCATGTCGGCCGTGCTTCCGGAGCTGTTCCCCACCAACGTGCGTTACACGGGTTCGGGGATCGCGTACAACGGCGCCTCCATCCTGGGTGCGGCGCTCACCCCGTACGCCGCGGTGTGGCTCAACGCCAAGTTCGGCGTCTCCGCGGTGGGCATGTACCTGTCGGCGGCCGCCGTCATCACCTTCGTGGCCCTGTGGTTCTCCCCGGAGACCCGCCACGTGGACATGGTCGAGGTCGGCAAGAAGTAACCTTCCCGACTTTCCCCGCGCCGAGTGCGCAGTTTGATCGCCCCTGAGTCAGTGAGCAGCGATCGAACTGCGCACTCGGCATTTGTCATCCCCGACCACGGCGGGCGATGGCCTCGCGGACCAGGTCCACCACGCGCGGAGGCGTTCCCGGTGGGTCGAACGACCGCGGATACAGGTCGGAGATCAGTACGCGCACCTCGATCCATCCCGCCGCCTCCGTGGCCCGCTGGCGTTCGATGTCCCGGACGCGTTGGCGGTCGGCGTCGTGGTGCGGGCCCTCGATCTGCAGCGACACCTTGTCCTCTGGACGCGCAAGATCCGGCCAGACCGACCGATGCCCCGGGGCCCTGAGCTCGAGGTCGGTGACCCACTCCCCCAGCCCGTTGTCCTGGAGCACCAGACGCGCGCGGGTCTCGGCCGCCGAGTCCACTCCCGGCCGTGCCAGGGCCAACGCGGATCGCACTCGAGCCACGCCGCGCAACCCCGTCATTCGTGCCAGGTCCTCGGCGACGGCCTCCCGGGCCCGGAGCGGAGGCACACCCCGCAACGGGCCGTACCGGTGTTCACAGATCACGCCGTCCAACACGCTCACCAAAGCAGCCTGGTCAAGGAACCACGGGCCCCGCGGCCCGGCCGCTCCGGCCAGATCCACGAGGGTCCGGACGGGACCGGTGACTCCCACCCCGGTCTGAAGCACCCGGTCCTGCGGCGGAATCCAGGACCGATGGCCTCGCAGCCCCTTCACCCGGGGAGGGAGGACTTCTGTCCAGGGAGTGAGATGTATCGGTAGCGCAAGCCGCAACCGACCGGGGACCCGGAGCCCCAGCACCAGCGCCGCCGTCGTGTGGCTCGCGGCAGTCCCCGGATACGCGAGTTGCACGGCCGGCAGCAGGTCCATCAGATGCTCGACCGGGTCCGCCGGGAACACATGACCCGCGACCGCCCACACGTTCCGGAAGACCGATACGTAGCCCGGACCCAAGAGCTGGCCGCGGGTGACCCCGTGGGCGTACGCCTCCGCCGTCGTGAAACAACGGCCCCGGAGTCCGGCGGGTGGTGTGTGAGCGGGCGTGACCATGGGATGAGTACACGCGGCGCAAGCGCCCCGGGACCGTTTCGCCGCCCAGACGAGTACAGCCGCCCCTGCCCGACCACCCGCCGGGCACCTGTGGAGCCGAGATTCGCGCCGAGTGCGCAGTTTGATCGCCGCTGAAACAGTCCGCGGCGATCAAACTGCGCACTCGGCGCGGGGACAGTGTGAGTCAGGCCTGCAGGTGGTGCAGACGCCGAGCCGCCTCGGAGATCGACCCGGACAGGGACGGGTACACCGTGAAGGTCTCGGAGAAGTCGTCCACCGTGAGGCCCTTGGAGACGGCCACGGAGATCGCGAAGATCAGCTCGGAGGCGCGCGGGCCCACCACCACGCCGCCGATGATCGTGCCGGGGCCCTTGCGGGCGAACAGCTTCACGAAGCCGTCCTCCACCGCCATCATCTTGGCACGGGCATTGGTGGCCAGGTCCAGCTTGATCACGTCCGCGGAGTAGATCCCGTCCTTGATCGCCTTCTCCGACACACCCACGGAGGCGATCTCCGGGGAGGTAAAGATGTTGGAGGCCACCACGGAGGTACGCAGCGGCTGGACGGCATCGCCGAGCACATGAGCCATGGCGATGCGGCCCTGCATGGCGGCAACGGAGGCCAGCGGCAGGACACCCGTGCAGTCACCGGCCGCGTAAATGCTGGGCACAGACGTACGGGAAACCCTGTCCACCGCGATGTGGCCGGAGTCCTCCAGGCGCACGCCCACTTCTTCGAGTCCGATGCCCTCCGTGTTGGGGATCGACCCAACAGCCAGCAGGCAGTGGGAGGCCGCGATCTTGCGGCCGCCGGTGAGGGTGACCACCACGCCGTCGTCGGTACGTTCCACGGCTTCCGCGCGGGACCGAGAGACCACGGTGAGCCCGCGGCGCTCGAAAACGCTCTCCAGCACCTCGGCCGCGTCGGTGTCCTCGCCCGGCAACACCTGGTCCCGGGAGGAGACCAGGGTGACCTTGGCGCCGAGTCCGTTGTAGGCGGAGGCGAACTCAGCACCGGTCACGCCGGAGCCCACGACCACCAGGTGCTCGGGGATCTCGGTCATGTTGTAGACCTGCGTCCAGGTCAGGATGCGCTCGCCGTCCGGCTGAGCGTTGGGCAGGGTCCGCGGATGAGCGCCGACGGCGACCAGAATGGCGTCGGCCGCCAGGTCGTACTCCATGCCGTCGGCGGCCTTCACGTGCACGGTGTTCGGGTCGGCCAAGGAGCCGACCCCGTCGACCACTTGCACACCTTCCTTCTCCAAGCCGCGGCGGATGTCGCGGGACTGGGTGGCGGCCAGGCGGAGCAGCCGCGTGTTGATGGTCTGCAGGTTCGCCGCGAGCCCCTGGACCTCCGTACCGTCCTGGGGCCCACCCACGAAGTGCACGCCCAGGTCGCGGACCTCGTGGAAGCGGTGGATGGTGTCGGCGGAGGCGATCAGCGTCTTGGAGGGCACGACGTCGGTCAGCACCGCGGCACCGCCTGTGCCCTGACGTTCGATCAGGGTGACTTCCGCCCCCAGTCCGCGGGCGTGCAGGGCAGCCTCGTAGCCACCCGGGCCACCACCGATGACGACGATCTTCTTCTGGGGAGTTTCCGCGCTTGAGCTCACCGGGTCATTGTGTCAAACATACAAGGACCCGGACATCGTGGGGCCCGTGCAACCGTGCAGGACAGCCCCGAGTCGTCTACCGCAGGATTCTTCACCGGACCAATGAGGAACTTGAAAGTTGACTGGTAATTGGTCAGTGTGGTCGAGTCCAATTCGCGACAGTTAGGTACACAATGACCTCCTCGGCCCAACCCCCGCATTCCGCGGGCGAGCCTCAGGACGACTCGGACAAGACCCCCCTGCAGCACGAACACGACGTGGCCCTCGCGACCCACGACGAGGATGCCCCTACGGAGGACACCCCGACAGAGGCACCCTCCACAGCGGACACCACCGCAACGGACACCGCCACGATCGACGCGGACGAGGCCGCCCTCGCCAGGCACGAAGAGCTGTCCGTCCCGGCATCAGAACAGATCCGGGCGGAGGACAGCGACGACGAAATCACGGAGAAGCTCCGCGCGCAGGGCGTCAAGATCGGCAAGTTCGGCATCGCCCCCCGGGTGTTCTGGCCATCGATGCTCGTGATCCTCGCTGTCGGGTTCGTGGGAGTCGCCTTCCCCGAGCGGACCGGAACCGTCTTCACCTCGGTCCAGGGTTGGATCGTGTCCACCCTGGGTTGGTACTACATGCTGATCGTGGGCGGATTCGTCGCGTTCACCGTGGTCGTGGGCCTCTCCCGTATGGGCGACATCCGGCTCGGCCGTGACGACGAGGAACCCGAATTCGGGGTGTTCTCCTGGTTCGCCATGCTGTTCGCGGCGGGCATGGGCATCGGCTTGGTGTTCTACGGCGTGGGTGAACCTCTCACCTATGCAACCGTCTCGCCCAAACCGGGTTGGGAAGGCAGCGAGGCCGAATTGCAGGGCCTGGCCATGGCACAGACCTTCATCCACTGGGGCCTGCACCCATGGTCCATCTACTCGGTGATCGGTCTGGCCCTGGCATACGCCATCCACCGTCGCGGACGCCCGGTGTCGATCCGATGGGCGCTCGAGCCCCTGCTCGGCTACCGGGTCAAGGGCTGGATGGGAGACGCCATCGACATCCTGGCGATCTTCGGGACCGTATTCGGCGTGGCCACGTCGCTGGGCCTCGGCGTGCAGCAGATCTCCGCGGGCATGGCGGCCATGGGCATCGTGGACTCGACGGACAATACCCTGTTGGTCATCCTGATCATCGTGATCACCTTCCTGGCAACGTTGTCCGTGGTCAGCGGGCTGGGTGCCGGCATCCGCTGGCTGTCGAACATCAACCTGTCGCTGGCCGGGCTCCTGTTGATCTCCATGCTCGTGCTGGGCCCCACGGTCTTCCTCCTGCAGAACTTCGTCGAGTCCTTGGGCGTCTACCTGGCCAACCTGATGCAAATGACGTTCGACGTCGGCGCCTATCAGCGCGGTGAGGAAGCCGCCAGCTGGTTCACCGGCTGGACCATCTTCTACTGGGGCTGGTGGATCGCATGGTCCCCGTTCGTCGGCGTCTTCATCGCCAGAATTTCCAAGGGTCGCACCATTCGACAGTTCGTCGCCGGTGTTCTGTTGGTTCCCACCATCGTGGGCTTCCTGTGGTTCGCCGTGATGGGTGGCTCGGGGTTGTTCCGCCAGATGTACGGCGAGGGGGACCTGGTCGCCGACGGCGCAGTCTCCGTGGAATCGGCATTGTTCCAGGTCCTGGACGGACTGCCCCTGGGCTCGATCCTCTCCGTGATCGCGATCATCCTGGTGGCCGTCTTCTTCATCACCTCCTCGGACTCGGGGTCGCTCGTCGTCGACATGCTCGCCTCCGGCGGCCACCCGAACCCGCCCACCTGGTCGCGGGTCGTGTGGGCGCTGCTCGAGGGTTTCCTGGCGACGGGGCTCCTGCTCGCCGGAGGCCTGGAGGCACTGCAGGCCGGCTCGCTCATCACGGCGCTGCCCTTCAGCGTCGTCCTGATCCTGATGTGTGTCTCGACCATCCAGGCCCTGGTCGTGGAGACACGGGCCCGTGACCACATCAAGCGGCGTCAGGAGATGGACAGGCTCCGCGACTACGTCACGGAAGAGTTGACCGGAAACCTCGAGGAGTTCCCGGAGTTCGAGTCCTACGTGGACCGGCGAATCGACTACCGCATCTCCCGGACCCGGGGTGTGTTCGCGCGCGGTCGCGGTCGGCAGCACGACAGGCCCGCCCGTTGAGGTTCGCTCTCAACCTCTGAACGCAAGCCTGGGCAACGGCCGGGGAACGGGCACCACGCCCGCTCCCCGGCCGTTGAACATTCCACGACACACATTTGTATTTGCATCTGCTAAGACTATGCTCGGTGGTGGCCCAGCATCCGTCCAGTTGCCATGAGGAGATTCATGCGTCCCCTTTCCCTCGAAGCCGGTGGCACCACCCGCAGGCTTGATCCGTGGCGACCTTGGACCGTGGGATCTTCGCAGTACGCGGACATCCAGGTGCACTCCCCCGCGGTGCAGGACATCCACGTGATCCTGCGGTGGAGCGGGAACTGCTGGACGGTCGAGGACCGCGGCACCCGCACCGGCACCGCCATGAACGGCTACATGCTCATGGCCAACATGGCCGCCATCATCGACGGTCGCGCCGTGCTCAGCTTGGCACCCAACACGGGGGTCCAGGCCGACGTCGTGGTCGCCGACGTGCCCACCGCCGAGCCCGTTCGTCCCTCCTCCGACGGGTACGGCTACGTCACCGGGGAGCAGGAACAGCGCCCCGCGGCGTCCAACCACCCCACCTCGGTGGGCAGCCCCGCTGCGGGTGCAGCCACCAGTGAAGACACGGGCAGCACTTCGACCTCCTACGGCGTCCTCCCGACGGCCGCGCGGGACAACAGCGTCGGTACCGACGCCGGAACCACCCATGACGACGTCGACGGCGGGGTCGCGGCCAGCATCGAACCGACTGTCGCCTCCATTCCCCTCCGTCGACAGACGGACGACGCCGCCCCCGGGACCAGCGGCGAGGACCCGTTGCATTCCGGCGACATTCCTGCCGCCTCCGCCGAGCCGACGGTCGCTGCCATCTCCATCAACCGCCGTTCCGCCGGCCTGGACGCGACCCCCGGACGCCCCGGCGAAGTCTCGCGGGATCCCGATTCCGATCCGTCCGAGTCCGACCTGGACGCCTCCGCGCCCGTCGTGGAGTCCCAACAGCGATCCTGGGTCAACCGGATGGACAATGCGGAGGTCATGCCCGCCCTGCCCAGCCCGGAGGACGAGCGGTCGGGCATGAGCCTGTCCCCCGCGTTCCGCGCCGCGGCCCCGGGTGGGTCGATCGTGGTGGGGCGCGACGCCTCGGCGGACGTCCTGATCGACGGTCTGCTGGTGTCCCGCCAGCACGCCCGCATCACCCGCACCCACGACGGCGCCACGATCACGGACCTGGGTTCGACCAACGGCACGTGGGTGGACGGCCAACGCATCTCTACGACCGTGCCCCTCCGGTTGGGCTCCCAGGTGGTCATCGGCGGTGTGCCGTTCCGACAGACGCCGAACGGGCTCTCCGAGCTCATCCGCGCCGAAGGCAACATGTCGATCGTGGTGCGGGACCTGACCTTCTCCGTCCCGGACCGCATCAACCCCAAGATGAAGCGCACGCTGGTCGACGACGTCTCCTTGGAGATCCCCGACCGTTCCCTGATCGCCGTGATCGGCCCCTCCGGTGCCGGCAAGTCCACGTTCCTGAACTGTCTGCTGGGTGACATCCACCCGGACAAGGGCAGGATCGAGTACCACGGCCTGGACATGGCCCAGTTCGGCCCGGCCCTGTCCACGCAGATCGGCATGGTCCCGCAGGAGGACGTGCTGCACCGGGAACTCACGGCGGAACAGATCCTGGAAGCCACCGCGGCCCTGCGTCTGCCGGAGGACGTGGACAAGGAACAGCGCAAAGCACGTATCGCGGCGGTGATCGAAGCCCTGGGGCTGACCGAACACGCGCGGACACCGGCCTCCCAGCTCTCGGGCGGTCAGCGCAAGCGCGTGTCCACGGCCATGGAGTTGCTGACGGGTCCGCGCTACCTGTTCCTGGACGAGCCCACCTCCGGCCTGGACCCGGACATGGACTTCGAGGTCATGGACCTGCTGCGTCGCATGGCCCACGGCGACGTCGGCGGCCGGGAGGGTTCGACCGTCGTCGTCATCACCCACTCCACGGCGAATCTGGATCTGGCCGACAAGGTCCTGGTGCTCGCACCGGGCGGATCCGTGGCCTACTTCGGCGATCCGGACGGGATGATGCCGTACTTCGAACGGTCGCAGAGCCTGGGGCCGCAGGTCCGGGAGGTCTACAAGGGCCTCAAGGAGGACCCCGCCCGCGCCGCCGCGGCATTCCGGCGGGAGATGTCCCAGGACACCCACGAACGCCTGTCCGCGCAGACCCCCTCCGGACCGCAGAAGCAGGTTTCCAGACGCGGCATGTTCCAGCTGGGGGTGCTGCTGCGGCGGCAGATCCAGCTCCTGCGCACGGACAAGTTCTCCGTACTGATCACCACCTTCATCGCCCCTGCCCTGCTGGCGCTGCTGGTCCTGGTGGTTCCGGGCGATCACGGTCTGACCTACCCGGAGTCCACGGAGTCCGAGGTCAATCAGCCCCAGATCCTGCTCATCGTGATCCTCCTGGCGGCGGTGGCCATCGGGCTGTTCCCCGCCTGCCGAACGTTCCTGGACGAGAAACGCATCTTCCTGCGGGAAGCTCGCACCGGGCTCGGCGTGTGGCCCTACGTGGGCGCCAAGACGCTGGTCACGATCGTCACCTCCCTGGTCCAGTCCGCGATCCTGGTCTTCACGGTCCTGGCACTGGTCCCGGCCGACCCCTTCGCCTCCTGGGGGCCGATGTGGCTGGAACTGTGGATCGTGACCTTCCTGCTCATCCTGACGTCCTGGTTGCTCGGGTTCCTGGTCTCCGCGCTGGTGGGCCGCTCGGACGTGGCCATGAACACCGCGTCCCTGCTGGTGGTGGTGCAGCTGATCTTCTGCGGCGGGCTCTTCGCCATGGAAGGGGTTTCGGACACCGTTTCGCGCGTGGTTCCCACCCGGTGGGCCTACGCGGCCATGGCGCAGTCCGGTGACCTCAACGAGATCGTCCGCACGGCGGCCGTCGCCCTTCCCCAGGAGGAGGCCAACGACGACGCGCAGGCCAAGCACGACGACGCCGTGACCGCCGCCGAAGAACAGGGCCTGCCGGAACCCGAGCCCTTGGACCTCCCCGAGGTCGACACCTCCAGCGCCGTGCTGGACCCGCTGTGGAACCAGGGCACCGTCATGTGGTGGGGTTCCACGGGCATCACCGCAGGTTTCGGACTGGCCTTCCTGCTGCTGTCCGTGCTGGCCATCAGGCGGGTCAAGAAGCGCAAGCGCTGAGGCGCGAACCGGCGCGACGGGTGGGGATGCGAGGGCATCGCCGCCGTTGCGCGCAGATGGCAGGATGGATCGTGACGACGCTCGCGAGCACACCGGGCCGCGCGCCGTCGTCGCAGACACGCCGCAATCCCCCAGGAGGCCGTTGCCGTGGTGGCACCCACCCAGTCCATCGATCCGTTCGACCTTGCTGCGCAGGCTGCCGACGCGTTACGGGAACGCACGGGAATCCAGACCCACGACATCGCACTGACCCTCGGCTCCGGTTGGGGTGGTGCGGCCGAACTTCTCGGTGAAACCGTTGCGGAAATCCCCGCCACCGAGATCCCAGGATTCTCCACGCCCGCGTTGGAGGGGCACGTGGGAACCCTTCGCTCGATCCGCATCGCTGGCGACGACGACGCCCCCCGGCACGCCCTGGTGATCGGCGCCCGGACCCACTACTACGAAGGCCGCGGCGTGCGCGCCGTGGTCCACGGTGTGCGGACGGCCGCAGCCGCCAGTGCCAAGACCATGGTGCTCACCAACGGATGCGGTGGCCTCAACCCGAGCAGGCAGCCCGGCACACCCGTGCTGATCTCCGACCACATCAACCTCACGGCCACCTCGCCACTGGAAGGTGCCACGTTCGTGGACCTCACCGATCTCTACTCCCAGCGGCTGCGCGATCTGGCCCGCACGGTGGACCCCACGCTGGAGGACGGTGTCTACGCGCAGTTCCCCGGCCCGCACTACGAGACCCCCGCCGAAGTCCGCATGGCCGGCGTCCTGGGGGCTGACCTGGTGGGCATGTCCACCGCGCTCGAAGCGATCGCCGCCCGCCACGCGGGCCTGGAAGTCATGGGCATCTCCCTGGTCACCAACCTGGCCGCCGGGATCCAGGAGACTCCGCTGTCCCACGAAGAGGTCGTGGAGGCCGGCCGCGCCGCCGGACCACGGATCGCGAAACTGCTGGCCGAGATCGTGCGGGGGGTCAAGTGAACACCGCATCAGACCCGACCCACGGTTCCAGCAACGCAGCCGGTGCCGCCGAGGCACTGCTCACGGCCGCCCGGGACTGGATCGCCCAGGACCCTGATCCGGAGACCCGTGACGAACTCCGGCAGTTGCTGGACGCAGCCACGGAACTCCCCGCCGAGGACGCCGACTCGACGGCCGCCCCCACCGGGGATCCGGCGGCGGGCGCGGGCTCTCCCGGGGAACTCGCGGCGCAGGCGGCAGCCCTGGACCTCGCGGAGCGCTTCAGCGGAACCCTTCAGTTCGGCACGGCCGGGTTGCGCGCCGAGCTGGGCGCCGGACCGATGCGCATGAACCGCGTGGTGGTGCAACGCGCGGCAGCGGGAGTGGCGGCACACGTCCTCGAGGTGACCGCGGCGACCACCGGTGCCTCGGCCGGCGCCGACAACTCAGGCAACTCGGCTGACTCAGCTGTCCCAGGCGACTCAGACGAAACCGGGAAGCCTCCGCGGGCGGTCATCGGGTTCGACGCCCGCAAGAACTCGGCCGTCTTCGCCCGAGACACGGCGGCGGTGTTCACCGCCGCCGGCATCGAGACGACGATCATGCCCCGCCCGTTGCCCACACCGGTCCTGGCCTGGGCCGTTCGGGAGTTCGACGCCGAGGTGGGCGTGATGGTCACGGCCTCACACAACCCCGCGGCGGACAACGGCTACAAGGTCTACCTGGGCAGCCGTGCCGTCGAAGAGTCCGGACGCGGCTGCCAGATCGTGCCGCCGCACGACGCCCAGATCGCCGCCCAGATCGCCCAGGTGGGTGATGTCCGGGAGATCCCCCGGGCCGACGACGGTTGGACGGTCTTCCCCGTCCTGATCGAGAACTCGTACCTCGACGCGATCGTCCCGGGCAGCACGCCCAGCCGCACCGCCCCGGCACCCGGGGAACCCACCGTCATCGACACCACGCCCCGTACGGACTCGCGGGACCCGAACGCCCCGCGGATCGTCCTCACGGCCATGCACGGCGTGGGTGGCCCCACGACCACGGAGGCGCTGGCCCGCGCCGGTTTCACGGATGTCCATCCCGTCCGCGAGCAGCACACACCGGACCCCACGTTCCCCACGGTGGCCTTCCCCAACCCGGAGGAACCCGGGGCACTGGACCTGGCCTTCGAGCTGGCCCGCTCCGTCCACGCGGATCTGGTCATTGCCAACGACCCCGACGCCGACCGCTGCGCCGTCGCCGTTCCCGACGCCGATCACCCGGCTGCCGTGGACGGCTGGCGCATGCTGCGCGGGGACGAAGTGGGTGTGCTCCTGGGGCTCGCCGCGCTGCGCAACCTCGGGGCCGATGCCGAGTCCCCGGTGCTGGCCAACTCGATCGTGTCCTCCCGCCTGTTGGGCCGGATGGCGCGGACGGCGGGAGTGGAGCACCGGGAAACCCTGACCGGGTTCAAGTGGATTGCCCGGGTCCCGGGCATCGTGTTCGGCTACGAGGAGGCCCTGGGCTACTGCACGCAACCGGACACCGTCCGGGACAAGGACGGGATCTCCGCGGCGGTTGCCGTCGCGCGGCTCGCCCAGCAGGCACGGTCCCAGGGACGCTCGCTCACGGACGAACTCGCGGAGCTGGCCGTTGAGCACGGGCTGTTCACCACGGACCAGCTCTCGATCCGGGTGGCCGACCTGGCCTTGATTCCGGAGATGATGACCGCGCTACGGGAACGAACCCCCACCGAGTTGGCGGGGTCATGCGTCGTCGAGGTCCGGGATCTGGCCGCCCCGCCGGCCGGATCCCCGCTGCCACCCACGGACGGGATGCTGCTGCTCACCGAGGACGACACCCGGGTGATCGTGCGCCCGTCGGGCACCGAACCCAAGCTCAAGTGCTACCTCGAAGCCGTCACCCCCGTGACCGGGACCGACGACGTGCCGTGCGCCCGGAACCAGGGCATGGCACGGTTGCAGGCCGTGGTGGATCAGCTGCGGGAGTTGTTCGGCACCTGATGCGCCTGACAGATCGACGATCCCACCGGCCGACCGGTACCTGACGCCCCGATGGACAGACTCGACCCACAACTGGTCTTCGACACCGTGGACCTCCTGGGTGTGTTGGCCAACGCCATTCTGGGCGGGGCCATCGCGCGCCAGTTGAAGATGGACCTGATCGGGTTCATGTTCCTTGCCGTCATGTCCGGGTTGGGCGGCGGCATGCTGCGCGACGTGCTGCTGCAGGTCGGCTTCCCCGTGGCCCTGACCAATCCGGCGTACCTGGGAACGGCCCTGGTGGGTGCGGTCGTGGCCTTTCTGCTGCACTTCCGTGGCAAGTGGGCGCTTCGCGTGCTGGTGGTGGCCGACTCCCTGTCCCTGGGGTGTTGGGCCGCCACCGGCACGGCGAAGGCGTTGAGCGTCGGCCTCAGCTGGCTGCCCGCCCTCATGATCGGCGTCATCACCGCGGTGGGCGGCGGCATGATCCGCGACATGTCGGTCGGCCGGGTTCCCCAGATCTTCGGCGGCAACACCCTCTACGCGACCGGCGCCCTGGTGGCCAGCATCGAAATGGTCATCCTCTACCGGATGACCCACCCCACGTGGGGCATGGCGGTGGCCATCGTCTCGGCCGCCCTGCTGACGGTCGTCGCGCGACGTCGCGGGTGGCGACTGCCCGGGGTGGGCAGCCTGGAGGTCCGGTTGCCCAAGGCCCCGGCGTTCCCCAAGTCCCGCCGGCGCAAAGGGCCCACAGAGGGCGCCTGAATCCCCTGAGCTGAATCCCTGGGCGGTCAGTTCCCCAACCGGCTCAGGATCGCCGTGGTGGCCGCCCGCACTCCGGTACTGAGGGTGGGCTCCTCGACCGGGGCGAAGAACGGCGAGTGGTTGACCGGCGTCGGTTCCTGCGAGTCCAGGACACCGCGGTCGTGCGCACCGAACATCCAGAACACCGACGGCACCCCGATGGCCTCCGCGAGCGCACCGAAGTCCTCCGATCCCATGAGCGGTGCCGACTCCACCACGCGGTCGGCGCCGAATTCCGCCTCGAACCCGCGGACCACCTCCGCGGTCGCGGCGGGGTCGTTGAAGGTGCGCGGGAAGTGCGAGAGTTCCTCGATCACCTCCTCCGGCGCCCCGGAGGCCTGGGCCTCCGCCATGATGATGCGACGCAGGGCACCGAGGACGACGTCGCGAGTGGCTGGATCCAGACTGCGCACGTTGAGCGTGAACTCGGTCGCGGCCGGGATGATGTTCTCCTTGAGCCCGCCGTGGAAGCTGCCGACGGTCACGACCGCGGACTCCCGCGGATCGACCTCCCGCGCGACCACGGACTGGATGCGGGTGACCATGAACGCGCCGAGCACGATCGGGTCCACGCAGTCCTGCGGTTGTGAGCCGTGCCCGCCCTTGCCGCGCACGGTGACCTTCCAGGAGTCGGACATGGCCAGGGCGTCCCCCACGGAGTAGGTGAGCGTGCCCGATTCCACCGGCATGACGTGTTGGCCGAACACGACCTCCGGAACGGGAGCCTTGTCCCAGAGTCCGTCGTCGACCATGGCGCGGGCGCCCGCCGCGGTTTCCTCCCCGGGTTGGAAGATCAGGACGAGCGTTCCAGCCCAGGTGTCCCGTGCACTCAGGAGAACTTCCGTGGCCGACAGGAGACAGGCGATGTGGGTGTCGTGCCCGCAGCCGTGCATGACCGGGACCTCGGTCCCGTCCGGCAGGTTCCCGGTGGCGGTGCTCGCGTACTCAAGGGCCGTGTCCTCCTGCAGCGGGAGGCCGTCCGTGTCGGCGCGGAAGGCGACGACGGGGCCGTCCCCGTTGCGGATCACACCGACCACACCGGTCCCACCGCAGCGGAAACTCTCGACGCCCAGCTCCGCGAGACGGTTCTCGATGAACTCCGCGGTCCGGTGTTCCTGCATGGACAGCTCCGGGTGTTGGTGCAGGTGGCGATACGTCCGGTGCAGAGTCTCGGTCTGGGCCTCGGTCAGGGTGGGGACGGACATCGTGGGGTCTCCTGGTGTCGGTGTCAGGGTCGGTTGCGGCTTCGGGGTCGGTATCGGTCGTGGCGGCAGTGGTGGCAGTGGCGGTGATGTGGACGAGGGTGGTCAGATCTCCGTCGTCGCCCCGTCGTCATTCCTGGATCGCAGCAGCCAGGCCAGGACGGCGGTCACCACGACGGCGAGCGCGGTGCCGAAGAAGGCCAACTGAGGTACCGCGGGGAGCAGCAGGAACACGACCGCCGCGGAGACCAGGCCAGCGATCAGGGCCACTCGCCACTGTTTGAGGGTCACGATGGCCTGGACCAGGACCGCGCCGAGCACGGAGGGCAGGATGTACACCTGCACCACGGCGATCACCTCGGGCGGGACGGCCTGGACCAACCAGGTGCCCAGCAGGCCCACGAAGATCAGCAGGGACAGCAGGTGGACCGCTGCGGCACCGCTGATGGCCATGACGGCGGCCAACTCTCCGCGGCGGGTACCCGCTTTGGCGTCGACGGCGGCCTGGGCCACCAGGGCGGAGGGCAGGAGCTTGTTGGAGATGTTGCCGATCATGAAGGCCTGGTACATCGAGGCCTGGCCCAGGATCGGGTAGTACGTCAGGGGCTCGACCACCCACAGGACTCCGAAGGTTCCCGCAATGGCCAGCAGGGCGACCCAGATCCGGCCGTGGTCCACGTCCAGGCCGCTGAAGAACACCAGGTAGGCGGGGCCCGCGAGCGCGAAGAACATCCCGGCAATCATGGTCAGGCGACCCCAGCGCGCCGTCGTGCGGTCGAACTGTTCGAGGTCTGCCGTGCCCTGGGACTCGGCCCGGGCGCCGGTGGATGAAGCGGTGGAGGTCATGTCTGCTCCTCTGTGACTGGGTCCCGGTCAGGCGGGAACGGGGAAGGCACCGGACTGGACGACCAAGTAGGTCACGATCAGTGCGATGAGGATGGCGATGCCGAGGGACCATTCCTTCATCCACTGGCGCTTGAGGACGTGGGCCACCCCCAGGCACGCGGCCATTGCCAGCGCGGAGGTCAGGAACGCGACGACGTGGTTTCCCGATTTGGGCAACTCCCCCAGGCCCAGGGCGAAGAACGCCGCCAGGAGGGCTGCCCCCGGCACCACGGTCATGATCGCCGGGTTCACCTTCCGCAGGCTGACGTCACCGCGCTTGAGCAGGGGCGTCATGATCAACGTGGCGATCATCCACATGGACCCGCCCAGGCTCATGGCCATGAAGGCCACCGCGAACACGCCCTGCGTGTAGGTGGGCCCACCCAGTTCGGCGTCCATGGTTCCGGCGGCAATGCTGGCGGCCCCGGTCTCGAAGGACACCGACCCGATCAGTCCGATCCGGACCAGCACGGCGGGAGCGCCGAAGACCGCCAACAGTGCGATGGCGACCAGCGCGACGGCCAGGGAGGGTCCGATGGCTGAGACGGCCCCGGCCCGGAAGGAGGTGTTGAGTTCCTTCCGACTCATGCCGCCCGCGGGGGCGGCCACCCTGGCGGCTCGGATGTAAATCACGGACTGGACGATGATGACGGCGAAGACTCCCAACGCGCAGATCCACAGCACGGGGAGATTGGCCACCTCCAGTATCTCCGTGGACGATCCGTCCACTGCTCGCTGAATCATGGGGCCTCCGGTCGGATGGGTGTTCGGGTGATTCCTGACGGCGAGACTGGTGTGCTGCACATCACTTTGCGCTGATTTTTCTGATTTACTGCATGAGAACCGGCCATTTATGAAGGATCGTGCATGGAACTTCCCGCCGAGGACCTGGAACTGGTCCACGCGCTTCAGATCGCTCCGCGCGCCACATGGACGCAGCTGTCCGCGATTCTGGGACGCCACCCGGCCACTTTGGCCGCACGGTGGGAGCGTCTGCGCACCGAGGGCTACACCTGGGTCACCGCCCACGCGGGGACCGTGGGCGGGGACGGGTGCGCGGCGTTCATCGGCGTCGAGTGTCTGCCCGGGCGCAGGGAGGAGGTTCTGGGGCGGTTGTGCGCGATGGCTCCGATCGCGACGGTCGAGGAATCCGCCCGCGACTGGGACCTGCGCCTCACGGCCTTGGCGCGTTCCTGGCAGGAGATGTCCCGCGACGTGCTAGCCGCCGTGCGCCAGGATCCCGGGGTGGCCCGGGTGCGCATGAACGTGGTCACCCGACTGTTCGTGACCGGCAACCACCTGCGGCTGGACGTCTTGAGCGCCCAGCAGCAACGCGACCTCCAGGCCTTCCATCCGCGGGCCACGCGGGAACCCGGGAGCACTCCCCCCGCCATGGATGCCCTCCTGCGGGTCCTGCAGAACGACGGGCGCGCCACGAGTGCCCAGATCGCCGAAGCCACGGGCAGCCACCCGACCACCGCCATGCGGCATCTGCGGCTGGCCGTCGAAACCGGCTTGGTCCATCTGCGCTGCGAGCTCGCGCAGGAGTTCTCCGGGTACCCCGTGGCCTGCCAGTGGTACGTGCGCGTTGCACCGGGCCAGCTGCAGTCCGCCGTGGAGTACCTGCGAGGTTTCCGAACCCTGCGGTTGTGCGCCTCGACCACGGGCGACACCAATCTCACCTTCTTGTTGTGGCTGCGTTCCCCGGAGGCCGTGCTGGGCGTGGAGTCGGGGCTGCAGTCCGCCGCGTCCAGCGTGCAGGTGGTCGAGTCCGACGTCGGGGTCCGCACCCACAAACGCATGGGATGGCTGCTGCGCGAGGACTCCCGGGCCACGGGTCAGGTGGTCACGCAGTGATCGACGACGGCCGGTGTTCTGCGGTTCCCCACTGCCTCGCGAGCACCATGACCCGGCCGTCGCGGACCTCCACGGGGTGGGTCACCAGGCTGTGGCCGGTATCGGAGAGACAGCGGCCGCTGAGCAGCGAATAGACCTCCTTGTACAGCGGCGCCGCGATGGTGGGTTCATCGCCTTTGGAACCCACGATGCCGCGCGCCATGGTGCACGTCCCGGTTCGCGGATCGCGATGGTCCACCGCGTACACGGTGTCGTCCGGCATGCGCACCAGCGCAACCTGAACACCGTCGACGCGGGCGGCGACCGCCACCGTTGGCTCGAGGTCCCGCAGCGCACAGATGTCGACCGCACGTCCCTTGACAGGCCGCGGATCGCGCAGGTTGGGCCCCTCCTCGCATGGGTCAGGCGGGATCTGCGGCAGATCGAGCCCGACACCGCCGGGCACCGGGCTGATCGTCGTGGCGTCGTACATGGGTATCTCCGTTCCGGGCCGGGTCCGGGGCACGCACCCCGGACTCTCGCGTTCCACTGTGCCGCGGGCGGATTTCACGACGTTCTCGGCCGTGTTGCAAGTGGGCGACGGCGATCTCACCTCGGGTGTCACCCGTGTGCGGCACTTTGCAACACGACCGCAACAGAGGTGAAAGGCCAGGGCAAAGGCCTCTTCCTACGGTGAAGTCCAGCCTTTAGTCCACAATCTCGTGCCGTCGTCCGTGATGCCACCGCACACCGGCCCGCTGCACTGGTTCCGAACGAGGAGACACTCGTGGCCCGATCGCCGTTCACACCGAGCAACCCCCAGCGCATCGCCGTCGTCGGAGGCGGGCCGGCCGCCCACCGCTTCGTCGAAGCCGTGCTCAGCGCGCAGGACCACCACGTGACGGTGGAAGTCTTCGCCGACGAGCCGCACCTGCCCTACGACCGGGTGCAGCTGTCCAAGGCACTGCCTGAACACGTGGATCTCACCCTGGGATCCGGGGCGATCTGGGCGGACCCCAGGGTGACGCTGCGGACCGGATGCAAAGTTCGTGAGATCGACCCCGGTGCCCGGTCGCTTCGCACGGACACGGGGCACAGTGTCGAATGGGACGAGTTGGTCCTGGCCACGGGATCGGATGCCGCGCGGCTGAACATCCCCGGCGCCCACCGCGCTTTCGTCTACCGGACCCTGGAGGATGTCGCCGCCGTCCGGGCCGAGGTCCGTCGGCTCCGCACCGCCCTGGGCCGCCCGCCCAAGGCAGCCGTGGTGGGTGGCGGTCTGCTGGGCCTGGAGGCCGCCGGTGGGCTCCAGGAGCTCGGAGCCGAGGCCACCGTGGTGCACTCACGTCAGTGGTTGATGAACGCTCAGCTCGACCAGGGCGCAGGCCAGGCACTCAACGCCCTGATCTCCCAGCGCGGTGTGGCGTTGCACATGGGAGAACGCCCCTCTGGCATCACGTTGGACAAGAAGACCAACGAGATCGCCGCCGTCGAGTTCGCCGAGTCCGCCGCACTGGCCGCTGACATGGTCGTGGTCTCCACGGGCATCCGCGCCCGTGATCGGTTGGCCCACAACTGTGGGATCACCACGGCGCCACGCGGCGGCATCGTCATCGACGACGCCTGCCGGACCTCGGCGGAGCACGTCTGGGCGATCGGCGAGGTGGCCAGTTTCGACGGCGAATGCGTCGGCCTGGTGGCCCCGGCCAACGCAATGGCCGAGATCGTGGCCGACCGGCTGGCCGGTGGTTCCTCGCGCTTCGACGGGTTCGACACCGCCACCAAGCTCAAGCTTTCGGGCGTGGACGTCGCCTCCTTCGGTGACGCCTACGGGGAGGCCGAGGGCTGCCTGGAGATCGTCTACGCCGATCCTGCCCGGGGCCTGTACCAGAAGATCGTGACCACCTCCGACGCCAGGACCCTTCTGGGTGGGGTGTTCGTGGGCGACGCCTCGCCCTACCAGTCCCTGCGCCCCCTGCTGGACCGGGACCTCCCCGCGGAACCCGGGCAGTACCTCTCGGCCGCGGGCGGGGAAGCCCCGGATTCCGAGCTTCCGGACGACGCCGAACTCTGCTCCTGCAACGGGGTGAGCTTCGGTGACGTGCGCAGTGCCGTCGCCTGCGGCGTGCACGAGATCTCCGAGTTGAAGACCTGTACACGGGCCGGGACCCAGTGCGGTTCGTGTGTGCCCATGCTCAAGAAGACCCTCGACCAGGAACTGGCCAAGGCCGGCCTGGAGGTCTCCACCGCACTGTGCGAGCATTTCGAGCTCTCGCGGCCAGAGCTCTTCGAGGCGGTCCGGTCCTTGGAACTGGACTCATGGGACGCCGTGCTGGAACGGTTCGGAACCGGCCTGGGCTGCGACATCTGCAAACCGGCGGTGGCCTCGATCCTGGCCTCACAGCGGGCACAGTACGTCCTGGACGCAGGCCGCAGCGGACTGCAGGACACCAATGACCGCGCCCTGGCCAACATGCAACGCAACGGGACCTACTCGGTGGTCCCCCGGATGCCCGGTGGTGAGATCACCCCCGACAAGCTGATCGTCCTGGGCGAGATCGCAAAGAAGTACGGCCTCTACACCAAACTCACGGGGGCCCTGCGGATCACCATGCTCGGCGCGCGATTGGAGCAGTTGCCCGAGATCTGGAAGGACCTGGTCGAGGCGGGTTTCGAGTCCGGACAGGCCTACGGCAAAGCACTGCGCAACGTGAAGTCCTGCCTGGGGTCGACGTGGTGCCGGTACGGCGTGCTGGATTCCGTAGGCATGGGGATCCGGTTGGAACTGCGCTACCGCGGTTTGCGCTCGCCACACAAGTTCAAGATGGGGGTTTCCGGGTGTGCCCGCGAGTGTGCGGAAGCCCGGGCCAAGGACGTCGGCGTGATCGCGACCTCCGATGGCTGGAACCTCTACGTGGGCGGCAACGGCGGCGCCACACCGGTTCACGGAGAACTTCTGAGCCATGTGGTGATGGTATCGGCTGTGTTGGGTAGGGCACTCTGACCAGCGCAAACGCAGTTGATGATGTTTGCTATGTCCAGCCGCTTTCGGCTCTCTTGCGGACTCCGTGCGGACCGGGGTGTGGCGCAGGGTACGGCTACGGAGCAAGGTGTTCCAGCAACTGCTGAAGCGCCAGACGCTCCGTAGATGGGCGCACAGTCACTCGATGGCGAAGCCACTCGATAGTCTCCGCCAACGCCTCCTGGTCGGCTTCGGGCAGTCCTGGCTGCGTAGACTCACGGACGCGTTGGACCTGCTCCATGAGCACATCTGCGCACTCCGGAACAGGGTCCAACACGCTCAGCGCATCCTTGATTGAGTTCGCCTTGATCGTTGGGTGGCCAGAGGGGTCGAACCACAAGCCCCGCAGCAGGCCAATCCGATACCCAGCAGGCCACACCGCAAGGTCATCCGATTCAAGGCACGGGTCCAGGCCGTCCCGCCGCACCACGAAGGTCTGTCGCATCACACGTTGACCGACCGCCACCCCCAGTTCCTGCTGGTGGTGCGGTTCGAGTGCGGGAAGGTTGGCCGCCTCCAACCGACGGCGAAGCACACCCGAGTGGAACGTCGCGGGCTCTTCGATGAGGTCGCGGATCAGGGATGTGGGCCTCCCCTCGGAGAAAAGGCCCAGTCGACGCACCGCCCATCGAGCCCATGTCAGGCCGCCGTCTAGCGCGAGGTCGACCATCTCTTCGCGAATGTCAGGCGTTCGCGCCCGTCCGTGACCTCCGCCGTATTGATTCCGGATGTTGCCCAAGTTGCGGGCTGTCTTGCATGCCTGAGACGCCACTGTGCTGAACTCTCCGCCCCGAGCGAGCGTGTGTCCTGGCTGCTCCGCCAGCAGAGTGTGCGCGCGCTTCACACATCCGTCCAGGGAGTCGTTCGGTTGGGCGGGCTCTCCCGCAAGGTCAAGGGCCACCCTTGCCACGGATTCCACCAGGCACTTCAGATCACTGAGCACTTGGCTGTCGTCCTCTGCCTCAAGAGAGCGGTGCAATCGGTCGAGTTCGGTCGAGATGCACTCCCAGTGGTCATCTCCAAGGAACTGGGGGCGCGGCAAGGCGAACCGCTCATATCTGTCTGCTGGCAAGCCTTGGCTCCTTCGCGCTTCTCATGTTGCGCGACCAGTCTCTCAGCGGCATTGCCCAAGACAGCGGAAGGGCTCGCTCGGCTTGCATGGTCCGGGCAACATTTCTCAGTCGACTTCCGACTCGGAAGCGTAAGCCCCGCGCCCCTTCACCGCATCGTTCATGACGCTCCGGCTGACCCCGGCCTCTCGCGCCACGCGCGAGAGCGGCACACCTCCTGCCACGCGCTCACGGGCAGCAATGACCTGCTCCGGGGAGAGCCTGCGGCTGCGACCCTGGTAGACGCCGCGCGCCTTGGCCTGCGCGATACCCTCGGCCTGCCGCTCGCGGATGAGGGAGGGCTCGAACTCGGCCACGGCGCCCAGCACACCGAGCAGCAGGCGGCTCATGCTTGAGTTGGCACCCGGCTCGAAGCGCTGCCCCTCTTTGAGGAACCGGACGGCCACGCCTCGGGCCCTCAAGCCGTCCACCAGTGCGTAGAGGTCGGGGACCGACCTGGCCAGACGATCCATGCTCGGGACGACGATCTCGTCCCCCTCCCGCACGTGCGCGAGCAGGGCGTCCAGACCGGGGCGGTTGGTGCTGCCACCCGAGCAGCGGTCCTCGAACCAGCGGTCCGGGTCGCCTACGGCATCGCGGAGCGAGGCTCGCTGGCGGTCGAGGTGCTGATCCTCGCTGCTGACGCGGACGTACGCGACTACCTGCCCAGGCATCTCTAGACCTTCCTGCCGTTCAGACTGACTAATCGGATCGGGACCCTATTCGACGGTCCGTCGTGCCACCTTGCGCCTGCCGCTTGGGGTACACCCCATCCGGGCACGTGGGTTGAGGGGCACCATGCCTAACCGGCCCGCAGCCCGAGCGCGTCGTCCATTTCGTCCGCCGTCACCGTCCTCGCCCCATCCAGCCCCTCCCCGAGGTGGTCGGCCCCGTCGAGCATCGCTCCAGCAGCCCCCTCGACAGCCTGCTCGGCTCGCTTCCGCAGTGCCGCCCGTGCCAGTGTGCGCTGCCCCTCTGTCCCGCCTCTGATCCACTCCTCCAGTGCCGAGCGGGGGGTGCGGGGGTTCTTGGCCAGCGCTCTCGCGATGGCCAGGTCTCGGCGGCGGTCCAGGTCCTCGGCCATCGTTCGCAGCGTCTCGGGCGGAGTGCTCGGGTGCGGAGCGACGGCCTCCCGGACCTTGGCGTCCTCATCCCTGCTGAGCAGGTCCAGCACCTCGGGTGAGCAGGCCGGGTTACTGGCGAGCGCGCGCCTGACTCGACTTTTCTCGTCCCCGGCCAACGCGGCTTCCGTCTCCTCGGTGAGCGGCCCTCGGGCGGCGGCGGTTCTCACGGTGGGGGATGGATCGAAAGCGGCCTCGGCGTGCTCGTCGGCTAGGGCTGCCCGCTCGGCCACCGTGGCGGCGGCGAACTCGGCATCAATTTCGCCCCTGTGTCCGCGTTCCCGCATGCGGGCCTCGCGGCGGGCAGCACGTCGAGCCTCGGGATCGCAGCACCGGCAGCGGCGGGCGCCGTGCTGGTGGTCGCGGCACATGCTTGCCTCCTCGTAATCAATTTACATCTTGATTCTATGCCTGGCCGGGCTGCATAATCAAGCCATGACTCGAAAAGATGGCTCGATCTCTGACCCCAGGGCACATGAGCGCGCGCAGCACCTGGGGCTTGCCCTCTACCCCGCCGACGCCTCCGCCTTCTCGGCACTGGTCGAGTCCTCAGGACTCACACGGTCCGGCTGGGTACGGGGAGCGATCCGGGCGGCTGTCGCTGATCCGGAGATTGAGCAGGCCATCGCAGCGGCAGGGGACCGGACGGGGCACGGCGGGAAGCGTCCCGGCGCGGGACGGCCACCGAAAGAGCCTGGATCGTCAGAGCAGCGTGAGAGGTTGGAACCCCAGGAGGAGCAGGCATGAAGCAAGCGATCAGGACGATCATCTACACAGCGGTCTTCGGCGGGCTGGCCATGGGCCTCTTCGGGGTGCTCACCACCATGGACACCGCCGCCAGCCAACCAAGCACGGTCGCTGCGCTGGTGCTGGCCTTCCTCGTCGCGGGGACCATCGGGGCGCTCATGGCCGGAACGATCATCGGCATCCCGCTGGCCGTGATCGGGACGATGCGCAGGTCTGCCGCCGAACGGGCTCAGTCCATGTCGCCCCTGTCATCCCACCAGCCTCACGTTCTCGGTGTTGCTACGGGAGACGCGTCCGGTTCCTTCTGGATCGGTACTCCTGGTCAGCCGCTGGAGACACGCGCCACGGTCCTGCCCGTCAGCCCCTACAGCGATGTCTTCGCAGAGCGAGCGGTGCGGTATCTGCACTGGCTGCGGACCCCCGCAGGACATGCGCTGCGCTGGCTGGCCAACGATCCGCGCGGCCTGTCAACGGGCGACGAGATCATCCTGCGGGGAACGGTCAAGGAGCACTCCTGGGACGGCGACGCGCAACCAGTCACCGAGGTCTGGTACTGCCGGACACGGACAGCCCCGCGTGAGAACTCGCCGTCTGGAGCCTCGATCACCCCTCCTCCCCTACCTGTCGCGACTGAGGAGGAGAGTGAAGAACCCGGCCCGACCCCTCCGCACGAGCCGGAGAGCGGTCCAGCCTCCCCGGCAGAGCCTGCCCCGCCGCCGATGACCGACGAGCGGCGCGCCGAGATGGCTCGCCGGCGTGAGGCAATGCGTGCCGCAGATGAGAAGGCGGCTGCGCGTATCAGGCAGCAGGGCCAGCGGTCCGGAGCGTTGCCTGCCGCGCCGCTCGCGCCTGTGCGGGCTCAGCCCCAACGCCCCGCACCCGAGCAGGTGGACCTCAGCGACCCTGAGCGGGTCAACACCATCCTCCGCGAACTCGACGCCATGCCCGGCCTGGAGGCGGTCACCGAGCAGGTGGCGAGCCTGGCCGAGACCGTGCGCGGCAATGAGCGGCGCAAGCGCGCGGGGCTGCGCACCGCCGAGGTGGGGCTGCACCTGATCCTCTCCGGCCCTCCCGGCACGGCCAAGACCACCGTCGCCAATGCCTGGGGACGGGTGCTCTGCGCCACCGGCCTGCTGCCTACCGACCGGACCAAGGTCGTCAAGAGGGAGGACCTTGTAGGGCAGCACGTCGGCTCCACGGCGATCAAGACTCGCGAGGTCATCGACGGCGCGGTCGGCGGGGTCCTCTTCATCGACGAGGCGTACAGCCTGGCATCGACCGGTGGGGGTGGCCCTGACTTCGGCGCAGAGGCGGTCGAGGTGCTGCTCGCACGGATGGAGGAGGAGCGTGGGAACCTGGCCGTTATCGTCGCGGGTTACCCGGATGACATCGAGATGCTGCTGGCCTCGAACGCTGGCCTACGGTCTCGTTTCGAGGAGACGATCCACTTCAAGTCCTACGACGCCCCGACGCTGGTCCTCATCGCCCGGGCCATCGCGCACGAGGCCGACTACGAGTGGGACGACGAGGCCCTGAACGTGCTGCGCACCGCCTTCACGCGGATCGTCGCGGCTCCCCCCGAGGGATGGGCGAACGGGCGCGAGGTGCGCAAGATTCTTGGCCAGGCTAGCCGGGCGCAGAGCCGACGCCTCGGGGAGGCGGAACCGGAGCGCACGCTCACGGCGGACGACACCCGTACCGCGATCCAGCGCCTCTACCCGCAGGCCGTCTGAGGCCGGACATACGGGGAGGCCGCGTGCCCGATTCGCTGGCCCGCCTGGAACCGCCAGGGGAGCGAACAGAGACGGAACTGCGGCCTCCACTGACAGGCTCACCCGCGCTGCCCGCCGGTGTCAAGGGGTGGAGGGGCACCGGCTTCTGGCGGGGTTTGTAAGTGCCACTTGCCAGGCTATGGACGACGAAAGGAGAAAGCATGGCACGCAGTGACCAACTCAGGAGAGAGATCGCCACCCTGGAGACGAAGGTGGCTGGGCTCCAGAAGGACCAGACGAGGGCCCAGAAGACGGCGGATGACGCCTCGGCAGCGGCCCGCAAGAAGCGGGACGAGGCCGGTCGCACCAAGAGCGACGCGACCCGGCGCATTGCGTTATCCACCGCCGAGCGGAAGGAGAAGGAGGCGACGACCGCGAACGGCAAGGTGGCGGAACTGTCGCGGAAGATCGCGGACGCGAACAAGTCGATTGCCACCAAGCGCACGTCGCTTCGCAGCGCCGAGGAGAGCGAGCAGCGGGACCGAGACCGTGCGGAGGATCGTCGGCGTCAGAAGGAACAGAGCGAGCAGCGCGCTCGGGATCGTGAAGATGAGCGGCGCCGGCAGAAGGAGAAGACGCACGCTCGTGAGGTCGCCCGCCTCAGTCAGCCCACCACCCAGGTTCGCTACGTCGAGGTGCAGCCCCCCAAGCCGGAGCCCCTCCGTGTGCTCTACCTGACCGCCAACCCGCACGCCATGGAGACGACCATCCAACATCCGGACGGCTCCGTCGCAACGAGCGGGGTGTGGCTGCGTGTGGACCAGGAAGTGCGACAGGTCAAGCAGTCGCTTCGTGCCTCGAAATGGCGTGATCTTGTGACCGTCGAGCACCTGCCCGCCGCTACCGGCATGGACCTGATCGACGGCTTAAACGACCACCGTCCGCACGTCGTCCACTTCTCTGGCCACGCCTCCGCATTGGGCCTCCTGCTGGAGGACGAGGCCGGTTCGCAGGACGGGGCGGGGATTGAGTTCGCCCTCTTGGCCCGAGTCCTGGGCGCTACCGATGAGCCGCCCCGGCTCGCCGTCCTCAACGCCTGCGAGAGTGTAGAAGGGGCCGAGGACCTGCTCCAGACGGTGCCCACGGTGATTGGTATGTCGGAGTCGATCACGGACCTGGCGGCGATCACGTTCGCGGCCCGGTTCTACGCCGCCATAGCCTCGGCACAGTCAGTCGCCACGGCGGTAGAGCAGGCGAAGACCGCCATGCAGTTAGCCTCCCTGGAGGACTCTCAACTGCCGGAGATTCGCACGCGCGAGGGCGTGGACCCGGCCACACTGGTGCTGGTGACTCCAGCCGCGCGTCGCACCACGTGCGCGCTCGACCACACCCGGCTACATTAACGGTGGTGGCTGTGCCTCTTGGCTTGGGTCTGGCGGTCGGTTCGACTCCGATGGACTCGTAGTCGCTGGACTTCTCATCGTTGCTCCTTTGTTCTTCAACCTCATGCACGGCATCAAGAACCGGCTATTGGGAACGAGAGAGAGCACGAAGGGAGTGGTGCGTATGCACAAGGCACTGAACTGGTTGGGGGCGACCCTGACCAACATCGGCTGCGGGTTGGCAGGCGGCATCCTGTCCCAGGCCAAGGCGCACAGCCACCATCTATGAGAACTTCCACCCCTGCTCCGCTACGAACTGTGGCAGCGTCAGCCAACGGACTCCCATGGCGTCGCACACGTCGGGGATGCGCGGCTTGGTGATGTTCCTGGGGGTCTCCTGCGTGACTACGGTGCCACCCCGAGCGAGCGCGAGCGCGATCACGAAAGGGTCCGCCCCGTTTCTCGGCCCCCCTCCGATTCCCAGCAGGCGAGGATGAGCGGCTAGCACCTGTTTCGTCGCGACTTGGATGTCAGCGACGAGAGGTACGAAGAGTCCCCGTTGTGCCTTCGCCCATCTGGCCGCGTCGTCGTCCTTCTTGACGACCTCACGCTTGACCTCATCCACGGCGCGCACCTGCGCGGTGGCGATCATGCCCTCGATCCGGGTCCAGACAGCCGCGAAGGTATCGGGTATGAAGATGTCCCGACGCCCGTTGATGATCGCTCCGCTGTCGAAGGAGTAGAAGGGCAAGAGTTGGTCGGCCACGCTATACCTGTGAGACCTCAGCCAGTTTGGCTATCTGACCCACTTTCACGTCGAGGTAGGTCGCTGCCGTGTTGCTGTCGATGAGCGCGCGACGATGAGCACCAGACACACGGCGCACGTAGCCCTTGCCCAGGTCGCGGGCCTTTGTGTAGTAGAAGTTCCCTCGACCTGATCGGCTACGGACTACTGGAGAGTCCCGACCCTCCCGGAACTCCTGGTAGTGCTTGAGTGGCACCTTGCCGAGCGTGACCAAGCGGCGCAGGAACGCCTCGGCGCTGACCCCGAAAGGTTGAGCGGCCTCGATCAACTCAGGCAAGGACCACGGTTGCCCTGCTGGGTGCCGCTTGACTAGAGGGGAGGTGAGAATGGCCTGCTCGGGCATCAGCATCGCGGCTGCCAGGGCGTTGCAGCGAGCCTCCAGCGCCCGGTCGGGAGACGTCGCTCTGGTGTCGGTGGTGGTGTCGCACAGTCCCTCGGTGTGAAGCAGAAGGTGAGCGTACTCGTGGAGCAGCGAGAAGAGCCGGCCCCTGGTGGCGTCGGTGCCGTTAAGCATGATGACCGGGACGAGATCGAAGAACAAGGAGAACGCTCGCATCTCCTCGACTGCGACCTGCCCCCTCTCGGTACTCATAACCAGGACACCCGCCTCTTCCAGTGCGTTGGTCCAGTAGTTGAGGTGCTTGTACTCGTCGGTAGCAGACGTGGGGGGAGGCAAGAGAGCCTGCCCTCGGAGGTGCTCGCGTGCGCGCATGGCGAGCGAGTCATCGTCATCGGGGAGGTTGCGCAGGCGCCACTGCGCGACGGGTGGCTCTTCGTCTAGTTGTACTGACCGGACACGTTGATCAATCGTGAGAAGGGTGGCTGGTTGCCGCAGGCGGTGTGAGGCCTGTGGTGGTTGTACTGGTGCAGCCACGCCTCTAGGGCGTCTCGGCGTTCGGTCTCGCTGGTGTAGCAGCGGGCGTAGGCCCACCCATCGGCCATGGTGCGGTGGAAGCGCTCGACCTTTCCGTTGGTCTGCGGTCGGTACGGGCGCGTGTACTTCGGGGTGATCGTCAGGGCTTCGCAGGTGTCGCGCCACAGGTGGGAGCGGTAGGCGCTGCCGTTGTCCGAGATCACGCGTTCGATGGTGACGCCGCGTTGGGCGAACCACTCGACCGCGCGGTGCAGGACGGCGACGGCGGTGATGGCGGTCTCGTCGTCGTGGACCTCGGTGTATGCGACGCGGGAGTGGTCGTCGATGACGGTGTGCACGAAGGCGTAGCCAAGCTTGGGGTTGCGCCACTTGCTCTTCGGCTTGTCTGGTGTCGCTGAACGGTTCCGCTCTCCCTGGAGCCGGCCGACGTAGCGCCAGCCGCCGCCGTCGGGGATGTTGCCGAGCTTCTTCACGTCCACGTGGACCAGCGACCCGGGGTGGGGATGCTCGTACCGGCGGATCGGCTCGCCGGTCGCCCGGTCGACGTCGGAGAGCCGGTTCAGGCAGGCCGTCGTGAGGATGCGGTGGACTGTTGAAGGCGCGATGCCGAGTCGGGCGGCGATTTGAACTGGTCCTTCCCGCAACCGCATTCGCAGGCTCACGCACCGCTTCGTCACCGCCTTCGGGGTCTTGTTCGGCGACGTTCTTGGGCGCGACGAGCGGTCATGCATGGGCTCGCCAGCCAGATATCGGTCGACCCACCGCTTCACCGTCGGCCAGGAGACCTGGAAGCGGGCGGCGACCTCGCTGATCGGCCACCCGTCCTCGACGACTAGGCGCGCGACCTTTAGGCGGTGACGAGGCGTCAACGCGGCATTGGCGTGCTGACCTCGTGTCATGAAGCTAGAGCCACGAAGAGTGCCGCCGCGATGAAGACGCACTGCATTGCCGTTCGCCGTAGCAGGGCGGTGTTGGGCGAGTGCACGGACCTGCGGGCTCGTGACGCGTAGATGTTTGCGGGGAACATCGCGACCAGCAGCACGGCCAGGCTGAGTGCTGCCGCCACGCGCAGCCGCCCCACTTCGAGTGGCACGAGAAGGGCGGCGGCGCCCAGTAGCTCAAGCACGCCGGTGAGCGCGACCAACGCGCCGGGATGCTTCAGGGCCGGCGGGACGATGGCTACGAATCCTGCCCGCCGAGCAGGGAAGAAGTGGCTCGCGCCGGTCATGATGAACATGACAGCCAAGCCCACCGCCGTGGCGGCGGGCCAGGAGGCGACGTAGCCGACGCCCAGCGCCCCCACGGCGCGGGCAAGGGCTGTGACAACAAGCAGGACGATCAGGGGTGCCATGGTGAGCTCCTCATCTAGTCAGTGACAAGATAAGGCTAGCCCAGTCCATCTAGGCGACGCCTAGATGGACTCATAGAGTGTGGTCATGAGCGACGGATATCACCACGGCGACCTTCGACGAGCACTTCTCGACGAGGCGTCGCAGATGATCGACGAGGTTGGGCCCAGT
Source organism: Kocuria soli (assembly GCF_003797835.1). Classification (GTDB taxonomy): domain Bacteria; phylum Actinomycetota; class Actinomycetes; order Actinomycetales; family Micrococcaceae; genus Kocuria; species Kocuria soli. The sequence goes on along the minus strand of NZ_RKMF01000007.1, from coordinate 97,770 downwards.
TCGCTGTCGCTGCGCGAGCTTGCCCGGCGGGCCGGGGTCTCTCATGGTGCTCCAGCGCATCATTTCGGCGATCGACGTGGCCTGCTCACGGCGCTGGCCGCGCACGGTCTGCGCATGCTCGCCGCCGATGTGGGTGCAGCCACCGCTGGTGGTTTCGACGAGGCGGCAGTCGCGTATGTCAGATTCGCCCGGGAGCACCGCGGCCACTACGCCGTGATGTACCGACCGGAGCTGCTGCACGCTGATGACGGCGAGCTGAGTTCAGCCCGGGCGGCCTCGATGGAAGCGCTCATGGCGGGCGTCGAGTCCATACCCGCAGAACGCCGGGCACACCTAACGGCCTCGGAGGCGGCACACGTGGCCTGGTCCCTGGTTCATGGGCTGGCATCCCTCGCGGCTGAGGGCCCCACCCCTGCGCCGCAAGCAGACGACCTCGCCCGCCGCGCCGCGCGCCAACTCTTCGCCTGAGCCTTCGATCAACGTGTCCGGTCAGTACAACTTGCCCAACTGGTAGGCGCGTTCGGTGGTCAGGGAGGCTCCCCCGAAAATGCCCACGGCGTCACGCCCGTGGCGTTCCTGAACGCCCCTGAACTGCGCCACGATCAGGTCCAGCGCTTCGGGCCAGGAGATCCGTTCGAAGCGCGCCTCGCCGTGTTCATCGGTGCCCACCCGACGCAGCGGGTGAGTCAGACGGTCACCGGAATCCAACAGTTCGGCGGCGGTCCAGCCCTTGCGGCACAACCCTCCCCGATTGGTGGGGAAATCCCGCGGGGTGAGTTCGACGCCGTCGACCGCGTTCTTCAGCGTGATCGCGCACTGCAACGCGCAGTACGGACAATGGGTCTGAACGCGCCGGTGGTGTGCCGTACCACCGGCAGCTTTGGTGTTCGTCGTGGAGCGCTCCGTCGAGGGTGTGGAATCCATCGTCGTCGTACCTCAGATGTGTTCGGCGGCCATAGCGGTCCCGGGACGCAGGTAGCAGGCCCAGGTGATCGCGAGAGCCAGAATGTAGAACCCGACGAAACCGCAGAAGGCGATGTCGTACTGGCCGGTGGCCGCTTTGGACGCGGAGAGCACCTGGGGAATGGCGAATCCGCCGTAGGCACCCACCGCGGAGATCAGGCCCAGTGCCGCCGAGGCACGACGCGCGGAGGAGACCCTGCGGCCTTCATTGCTCTGTTCGACATTCACGTCGTCCCGGTCCGTCCCGGCCCCACGCAAGAGTGCCCGGATTCGGTAGATCGAGGGGATCATGCGGTATGTAGCGCCGTTTCCGATCCCCGAGCAGATGAACAGGGCCAGGAACAGGACCAGGAAGAGCCAGAAGTTGCGCAACGGGAGGGTCAACACCACTGCCAGGGCAAAGAACGCCATACCTGTGAAGGACCACGCCGTCATGCGGGCCCCGCCGAAACGATCGGCCAGTTTCCCTCCGTAGGGCCGGGCCAAGGAACCGATGATGGGGCCCATGAACGCCAGGGAGAGGGCCGCAGCACCGACGGAGAACGTGGCGAACTCGGGGAACGTGTCCGCGATCAGTTTGGGGAACACTCCGGAGAATCCGATGAACGACCCAAACGTCCCGACGTAGAGCAGGGACACGATCCAGAAGTGCGGTTCCTTGACCGCCGCGAGTGAACCGGCCACGTCACCTTTGGCGTCGGAGATGTTGTGCATGCAGGTCTTGGCGCCCCAGGCGGCCAGGAGGATCAGCGGCACCCAGAACCATCCCGCCAGGGGGAGGTTCAGCGCACCCGCACCGCCGAGGGTGATGACCAGCGGCACCACCAGTTGGGCAATGCCTGCGCCCAGATTGCCGCCGGCGGCGTTGAGTCCCAGTGCGTAGCCCTTTTCCCGAGCCGGGTAGAAGTAGGTGATGTTGGCCATGGACGAGGCGAAGTTTCCGCCGCCGAAGCCCGCGGTGGCAGCGATCAGCAGCATGACCCAGAACGGCGTGGACGGGACGGTCACGGCAAGGGCCAGGCCGATCGACGGGATCAGCAACAGTAACGCGGAGACCACGGTCCAGTTGCGGCCTCCGAACCGGCCGACCATGAACGTGTACGGAACCCGCAACGTCGCTCCGATCAGCGACGGCATGGAGATCAACCAGAACAACTGGGAGTCGGTGAAGGCGTACCCAGCACGCGGCAGGAACACCACCACGACGGCCCACAGCTGCCACACGGCGAATCCGAGGAATTCAGCGAAGATCGACCACTTGAGGTTGGTTCGCGCGATGGCCTGCCCCTGGGTCTCCCATTGGTGCTGGTCCTCGGGGTCGTAGCCGTCCAGCCACCGGCCGGGGCGCTCACGCAGGGCAAGCTTGGGAAGGGGCTGGGTGGAGCCGCTCTGCCTGGTCTCCGAGACGCGGGGTTCGGTGCTCAACAGGACCTCCAGGTGTCGTGGTCGACGCCCGGCCATCCGGGTGTCGTTGCACTTGAACCTAGGAATCCCGTGTTGCGGACACGGTTGCTCAACCGTCACGTGAGCGTGACGTCTTCCTCACCGGCCGCGCAGGGCCGTGTGAGGACCGGTCACCGGGATGAACTCTCAGCCCCTCTGGGCGAGAGCCGTCACGCCCTCCTGCCAGCGCTCGATAACCACGTTCACCAGTTCAGGCGGGACCTGTGTGCCGTCCACCAGCAACGGTTCGGTCACCCGCCCGCCCGCCCGGGCGTGAGGGGAGGCTGCGCCGTCCACGGGAGATGCACCGGCGTCGGTGGCGTCCCGGTGGAACATGCCCGGTGCCATGTGGAAGGACACCGTTGTGACGTGATGGGCGCCGTCGCGCCACGCTTCGGCCACGGCCCGGCGTGCCGCCGGTTCGACGGCCGAGACGAATCCGGTGCGCACGGACCGGCCCGTGAGTTCGGCGAGGTCTTCGGCCTGGCGGCGGACGTCTGCCACCGCTCGATCGTCGGAGGACCCGGCCGCGATCAGGACCAGGTCCGGGGCGGGCGCGTCGTCGTCGTGCGCCGCCTCCGCTTCCTGGATCCGTCGCGCCATGACTTCCGACAGGCCGCGGTGCGGGCCGAGTGCCGCGGTGACCACGTGATGCCCGCGGCCGGCCACGGCATCGGCCAGGTCCTTGTGCACGTGGTACCCGGCCGCCAACAGCAGGGGGACGACGACGACGGGGCGGTCGGCGAACTCCTCGCAACGCGCCACGACATCCGGTTCCTGAACATCGACCCACGTCAGAACCACGTCCGTGGTGGGCAATGCGTGCGAGACCGCGACGGCGATCTCCTCGGTGGCCACCTGCGCGGAACGAGCACGGGAACCGTGCGCGCACAGCAGCAGGACGGGATCCGGGTCCTGCAGGGGCGTTTCACCAGAACGCCCCGGTCCAGGGGCCTGGTTCACGCGCTCAGCTCGACCAGCACGCGGTCGTTCTCCACGGTGACCTTGTGCACCGGGAGGGTGAACTCGGCGCCGGAGACGCACGCCCCGCTGCGGAGGTCATAGATCTCCTTGTACAGCGGGGAGGCAAGGGTCGGAACGCCGTCGACGGTCTCCCCCACGATGCCGCGGGCCATGACCAACGCGCCCGAATGCGGGTCGGTGTGGTCGCAGGCGTACACGGTGTCGTCCTGCATCCGGAAGACCGCCACCTGGCGCTCACCGATCAGGGCGACTTCCCCCCAGTCACGTTCCAAGTCGGTCACGGCGCAGATGTCCACGGGGCCCTGGACGATGGCGGTCTCGGTGCTCATGAAGGTCCTCTCGGTACGGCTTCGCTGCAATTCGGGCACAGCACCCCGATCTGATCAGGGAGCTGTCCGTCCAAGCATCCTGCGGCAACAGTATGACCGGCAGGCGACGAAAGTGGTTCCATGTCACCAGAGCTCACGTGGTCCGCCCAAGCCGTTGCAGGGTTTTCCACGTGTGAGCGCATCGACGACGAGCGGTCCGGGTCACCAGTCCCGCCGCACCACGTCGGCCGACAGTGACAGCCAGGACCAGCAGGAAGCGACTCCACCATGCCGCACACGCCAGCCCCCGGAACCGGACGCAAGATCTTGGTGATCGGTGGTGGCCCAGCCGCCCACCGGTTCACCCAGAAGATGCTGCAGAAGGGCCTGGGCGAGGACACCATCACGGTGCTCACGGAGGAACCGTGGGCTCCGTACGACCGTGTGGCCCTGGAGACGCTGTTCAACGACCCCGAACGCGACCTGTCCCTGGGGGATTCCGGCTTCTGGGATCATCCGCAGCTGGATCTGCGCACCAAGACCCGCGCCTCCGACCTGGACGTCAAGAACCGGGTGGTCCACACCCGTGGCGGTGAGGACTTCCCGTACGACGAACTCGTGTTGGCCACCGGGTCGAACGCCGCCACGTTGAACATCCCGGGTGCTCACCGCGTGCACTTGTTCCGCACGATCGAGGACGTCCAGGGCATGGTCAAGGAGGTCGCCGACCTGCGCGAAAAGCTCGGACGCGCCCCGCGCGGCGTCGTCGTCGGCGGTGGCCTGTTGGGGCTCGAAGCGGCCGCGGGCCTCAAGGACCTGGGCGCGGAGGCGACCATCCTGGACGTGGCCGAGTTCCTGCTGTGCACCCAGATGGACCGCGACGGCGGCCTGGCCGTGAACTCGCTGATGCGCGAACACGGGCTGGACGTGCGCTGCGAGCGCTTCATCGCCGGGGTGGAGCTGGACGAGGAAGAAAACGTCGTGGGCGTGACAGTCAAGGACGGCCCGGGTGAGGACGCCGCCGTCGAACACATCGACGCCGACATGGTGGTCCTGGGCATCGGCATCCGGGCCCGTTCGGGGCTGGCCCGGCGCGCCGGGTTCCACCTGGGCGCGCGCGGCGGCGTGGTGGTCGACGAGTCCTGCAAGACCTCCGTGGCGCACGTGTGGGCCATCGGCGAAGTCGCGGACATCCTGGGCCAGACCTGGGGCCTCGTGGGCCCCGCCAACATCATGGCGGAGGTGGTGGCCGATCGGCTCTTCGGCGGGGACTCCACGGTCACGGGCTTTGACACCTCCACGCGCTTGAAGTTCTCGGGGGTGGACGTGGCCTCCTTCGGTGACGTGTACGCCAAGACTCCGGGCAGCATCGAAGTCAATTACACGGACCCCGTGGCCGGTGTCTACCAGAAGATCGTGGTGGGCAAGGACCAGGAGACGCTGTTGGGCGGCGTGTTCGTGGGCAACGCGGACCCCTACGACGCCCTGCGACCCTTGCAGGGCCGCCCCCTGCCGGCCGAACCGGCCCGCTACCTCTCCGCCGCCGGTGGTGACGCCCCCGAAACTGAACTGCCGGACGACGCGATCCTGTGTTCGTGCAACAACGTCTCCTTCGGCACCGTGCGCGAAGCCGTCAAGGACGGCAACCAGTCGGTCCCCGCGCTCAAGAAGTGCACCAGCGCCGGCACGCAGTGCGGTTCGTGCGTGCCCATGCTTCAGAAGACCATGGAGAAGACCATGCTCTCCCTGGGGCTGACGGTCTCCAAGGCCCTGTGCGAGCACTTCGACCTCTCCCGTCAGGAGCTCTACGCCGCGGTGCGCGGCAGTGGGATCCGCACGTTCCCGGAAGCCCTGGAGCGTTTCGGCAAGGGCCGCGACGGCTGCCTGATCTGCAAGCCGGTCATGGCCTCGATCCTCTCCTCCCAGCCCAAGGCCTACGTGTTGGACGAGGGCCGCGGTGCACTGCAGGACACCAACGACCGCAACCTGGGCAACATGCAGAAGGACGGCACCTACTCGGTGGTCCCGCGCATCCCGGGTGGCGAGATCACCCCGGAGAAGCTGGCCGTGATCGCCTCCGTGGCCAAGGACTACGGGCTCTACACCAAGGTCACCGGCGCCCAGCGCATCGGCCTCTACGGTGCCCGCCTGGAGGAACTCCCGGAGATCTGGAAGCGGTTCGTGGACGCCGGGTTCGAATCCGGCCAGGCCTACGGCAAGGCCCTGCGCAACGTGAAGTCCTGCATCGGCTCCACGTGGTGCCGCTTCGGCGTGCAGGACTCCGTGGGCATGGGCATCCGGTTGGAGAACCGGTACCGAGGGCTGCGTTCGCCGCACAAGTTCAAGATCGGCTCCTCCGGCTGCGCCCGCGATTGCGCCGAGGCTCAGGGCAAGGACATCGGCGTGATGGCCACACCCGAGGGCTGGACGCTGTACCTGGGCGGCAACGGCGGCGCCAACCCGGCGCACGCACGCGTGATCGCCCAGGACATCGACGAACTCACCCTGGTCAAGTACATCGACCGGTACCTCATGTACTACATCCGCACCGCTGACAAGCTGCAGCGCACCGCCCGCTGGCTCGAGGACCTGGACGAGGAGTACGGCGACGCCATGGCACACCTCAAGTCCGTGCTGATCGACGACTCCCTGGGCATCTGCGCGGACCTGGAGGCGGACATGGAGCGTCAGATCGAGGGCTACCAGGACGAGTGGGCCGCGACCCTGGCCTCCCCGGGGCGGCTGCGCCGCTTCCGGTCCTTCGTCAACGAACCCGAGACCTCCGACGACGCCTCCCGGCAGTACGTGCTGGAACGCGACCAGATCCGGCCCGCGACCCAGGACGAGATCCGGGCCGCCGAGGACGGGTCCGGCCCGGTCCTGATCTCCGGGGCACGGATCCCCGTGGGTGCGGATTCCTGACCGACGCCGCCTAGGGTTGGATCATGTTCTTGGACACAGATCTCACCCAGGTGACCGTCCTCCTCCTCGGAGCCGGGAAGGATTCCCGCAGCGCACGTCGCCTTCGCGCCGCAGGAGCCACCGTGCACGCCGTCGAGACCGCACCTCCGGGTGAGGAGGACGTTCAGCCCGATCCCGTACCGGGCAATCGGTGGCGTCCCGGGCTGGTCCTGGTCGTGGGCGACTGCGCCCGGTGGGACCGGACCGTGACGGCACTCCGGGCCGAGCACGGATCCCTACCCGTGGCCGAGGTCCCCGCCGAACGCGCCGGAGTCAGCCTGGTGGGCGGTGGCCCGGGTGCTGCCGACCTGGTGACCGCCCGCGGGCTGGCCGCCGTGGGGGACGCCGACGTCGTTCTCCTGGACCGTCTGGCGCCCCAGGACGTCGTCGAACGCCAGGCCCCGCACGCCGAGGTGGTCCGCGTGGGCAAGTGGCCCGGCCACCACCCTGTGCCGCAGGAGCAGATCCAGTCGATCCTGTTGAACTCCGCGCAGGAGGGTCGACACGTGGTGCGGCTCAAGGGCGGCGACCCGTACGTCTTCGGACGAGGTGGGGAGGAGGCCGCGGACTGCGAATCCTGGGGTGTGCCGGTGGACGTGGTCCCCGGGATCACCTCTGCGATCTCCGTGCCCGGAGCGGCCGGGATCCCCGTCACGTTCCGCGACGTCTCCCGGACCTTCACCGTGGCCTCCGGGCACGTGCCGTTCTCCGAGGCGGAACTGGACGGGTTCTGCGACCTGCTGGGGACGGGTGCCACGCTGGTGGTGCTCATGGGGGTGGCAACCCTCCCCCAGCTGGTGGCGGGGCTGACCCGGCACGGCGCAGCCGTCGACACCCCGATCGCCCTGGTCGAAAAGGGCTTCAGCGCGGAACAGAAGACCTACACGTCCGTCCTGGGCTCCGCGGTCACCGATCTGGCCGCGGCCGGCTCCCCCGCGGTGACCGTGATCGGCCCCGTGGCGGCCCTTGCCTCGGAGGACCGGGAACGAATTCTCGGTGAACTGACCCCACACCGCGCCGTGGCCCACCGCGGGCCCGCCCCCGCACCGGAGGACCCCATGACCTCGAACACCGCGAACGACCACGGGACAGATGCCAGGACAGACGACGAGACCGGCAACGGGGCCGACGGCGCCCAGTCCCACCCCCAGGGTCCGCTGTCCGGTCGAACGGTCGCGGTGACCGCCCACCGCCGCGCCGACGACCAGATCGGTGCCCTGGAGCGCAAGGGTGCCACGGTCATCGCGGCCCCGTCGCTCAAGCTGGTCCCGGTGGAGGAGGACGCCGCCGTCGTGTCCGAGACCCGCGACCTGCTGGCCGTCCACCCGGACCTGATCGTGGTGACCACGGGCTACGGATTCAAGCGCTGGTGGGAGGTGGTCCAAGCCTCCGGGCAAGCGGACGGGGTCCACGCCATGCTGGCCACCGCGGACATCTGGGTCCGAGGCCCCAAGGGCCGGGCTGCGGTCCGCAACCTGGGTCTGCACGACGTCGGCATCTCCCCCGACGAAACCATCGGGCCGCTGGTGGACGAGATCCTGGAGTCCTACGACCACGACCTCACGGGCGCCGTGATCGGCTGGCAGGAGAACGGCTACCACGACCGCGAGCAGCGCCAACGCCTGATGGACGCGGGGGCCACCGTGCACACCGTGGTCCCGCACCGCTGGGCCGACGCCGACGACGCCGGTGTGCTGCCGGGCCTGATCCGCCAGATCTGCGCCCGGGAGATCGACGCCGTGACGTTCACCTCCGCCGCCGGAGCTGAGTCCCTGCTGTCCACCGCCTCCGAGCTCGGCGTGGAACGGGAGTTCGTGGCGGCCTTCTCCCCCGCGGACACCGAGCCGGGCAGCCAAGGCGAGGCACCACGAACCGTCGTGGCGGCCACCGTCGGCCCGGTGACCGCCGCACCGTTGCAGAGGGCCGGTGTTCCCGCGTTGGTTCCCGAACGTTTCCGAATGGGCGCCATGATCAATCAACTCGCCGAGACCCTGGGCGGACGGTGACCGTTAGGGTGGGGAGGAACCCACCCCCGCAGAAAGGCCCCGCCGTGCCCGAGATCTCCGAACGCCACAGCCTCCCCGCGACCTCCGAACCCGTCGGCGCCGAACTGGCGGCCCGGATCGATCACACCCTGCTCAAGCCGGAGGCCTCCCGGGAACAGGTCGAGACCCTGTGCGCCGAAGCCCTCGAGCACGGTTTCGCCTCCGTGTGCGTCAACGGCGTGTGGACGGCTTTGGTGGCCCGGGAGCTCAGCGGGTCGAACGTTCTGACCTGCACCGTCGTCGGTTTCCCGTTGGGCGCCTCGACGTCTCAGGCCAAGGCCGCCGAGGCCGAGCAGGCCGTGGCCGACGGGGCGGGTGAGATCGACATGGTGATCGACATCGCCGCAGCCCGTGCCGGGGACCGCGAGGCCCTTGAAGCCGACGTCCGCGCGGTGGCCGAGGTGGTGCACCGCGGCGGCGCCCAGCTAAAGACCATCATCGAAACCTGCCTCCTGACCGACGAGCAGAAGGTCCTAGCCTGTGAAGCGGCCGTCGCGGCCGGAACGGATTACGTCAAGACCTCCACCGGGTTCTCCACGGGCGGGGCCACCCCTGAGGACGTCGCCCTCATGCGGCGCACCGTCGGCGAAGACATCGGGGTGAAGGCCTCGGGCGGTGTGCGCACGCGCGAGGCGGCCATCGCCATGTTGCAGGCGGGAGCGTCCCGCATCGGCGCCTCGGCCGGGGCGGCCCTGCTTGGACAGCCCACCGACGACGACGCCGGCTCGGGCCTGTACTGAGCACACGAACCGACGAGGCCGGATCGTCGAGAGCCGGAGGTGACCCGGGCCCAGACCGGGATTAACCGGGGGTGTGGCGCGGCCGGTTCCGCGCAACGATGGCCGTCGGAACTGACACATCGTCGCCATCAACCACTACACTGGGGCACGACGAACTCATCGCCGGACCCGGCCCATTCCATGTGAGTGGGTACGCCACCCTCGGATCCGGCCGACGCACCACGAGGAAGAGGCTCGAATGGCTACCGACAGTCAGGGACGCACAATCCGCCGCTACTCCGGCGAGGGCCAGTTCTTCGCCAATTTCATCCTGTGGCTCCTGCCCGTTGCGGCCATGCTCGCCAGCTTCTGGTTGTTCACCATCCCGGAGAACTGGTGGTTCGGAGCGGGCATCCTGGCCTACGGCGCCGCCCTGCTGATCCCCACGTTGATCTTCCGCAGCAAGACCGCCGCACGCTCTGCGGGTGGTCGCAACCTGATGATCGACATTCCGGCCTCTACCGAGTCCGCACCGCAGCAAGAACTGCGCAACTGACCTGTTCTGTTCTGCAGACTCCCGCGCCCGCAGAACATGCGAAAGGCCCCGCACCGATCACGGTGCGGGGCCTTTGCATTGCCATCCTCAGCTCGGATGGTTGAAGACGATGACCGCGGGCTGAACTGCTCCCCCCTGGAGCGGCCCGCGGTCCGTGCGACCCGTCTGACTCCCGTGCACGCGATCACCGAAACCCCAAAACTCTTCGGTGACGTGGATCCGATTCCAGGAGGAGTGGTCGCCTTCTCCCTGTTCCGGGAACGAAGATAGTGGCAATACGATGAAAATGCACGTCCAGAAGGGTCACTTTGACGCGGTGTCCCCAAAAGTATCGCCAGTGTGGCCCACAAGACGTTGCAAATGCCTTGACAATTCCTCCGCGTCACGTGCCCTACTCCTGCGGGGAATCGGGTGCTGGGGTATCAGACGCGTGGAGTCAGGCCTGTGGGATCAGACCTGTGGCGCGGTCTTGACGTCGGTCTCCGAGGCCGGCTGCGGGGCAGCGATGACCGCGGTGATCACCTCGTCCGCCCAGGCCAGGATCGCCCCGTCCACCAGGTCCTTGCCACCCACGCGGGCGGTCTTGGGCTTGGGAACCAGCGCCATGTGCTGATCGGTGTTGGGGACAGTCACGTATTTGGAGCCGGGATACATCCGCTGGAGTCGCATCTGACGGGACTCGGGCAGGTCCACCGGCCCGAACCTGATGTTCGGGCCTTGAGCCGCGACGTCCACCAACCCCGCCGCGCGGGCCTTGATCCGCAACCTGGCCACGTCCAGCAGCAACTGCGCAGGCTCGGGCAGCGTGCCGTAGCGGTCCTGGAGTTCGTCGGCCACCTCTTGGACGCCCGTCTCGTCCGTGGCGTTGGCCAGCGTCCGGTAGGCGTCCAGGCGCAGACGCTCTCCCGGCACGTAGTCATGCGGCAGGTGGGCGTTGACGGGCAGTTCGATCTTCATCTCGGCGGGTGATTCGTCCGCGTCCCCGCGGAACTCGGCAACGGCCTCCCCGACCAGGCGCAGGTACATGTCGAAGCCGACTCCGGCGATGTGCCCGGACTGTTCCCCGCCCAGGAGGTTGCCGGCGCCGCGGATCTCCAGGTCCTTCTGCGCCAGTTGGAGACCGGCTCCGAGCTCGTTGTGGGCCGCCACTGCCTTGAGGCGTTCCAGGGCGGTCTCCGTGAGCGGCTTTTCGACGTCGTAGAGGAAGTACGCGTAGGCACGCTCCCGGCCGCGCCCCACGCGGCCGCGCAACTGGTGCAGCTGGGACAGCCCGTACTTGTCGGCACCGTCCACGATCAGCGTGTTCGCGTTGGCGATGTCCAGACCGGTCTCCACGATCGTGGTGGAGACCAGGACGTCGAAGCGCTTCTCGTAGAAGTCCACGATGATCTGTTCGAGTTCGTTCTCGCTCATCTGTCCGTGCGCCACGGCGATCCGCGCCTCGGGGACAAGTTCGCGCAGTTCGGCGGCCCGACGCTGAATGGAGGACACCCGGTTGTGGACGAAGAACACCTGGCCCTCGCGCATCAGCTCACGGCGCACGGCCGCCGTGACCTGCTTGTTCGTGTACGCGCCCACGTAGGTCAGCACGGGGTGGCGTTCCTCGGGCGGGGTGGCCAGCGTGGAGGTTTCGCGGATTCCCGTGAGGGACATCTCCAGGGTGCGCGGAATCGGGGTCGCGGACATGGCCAACACGTCCACGTTGGTGCGCATGGCCTTGAGCTTTTCCTTGTGTTCGACGCCGAAGCGCTGTTCCTCGTCGATGATCACCAGGCCGAGGTCCTTGAAGGCCACCTCGGAGCCGAGCAGTCGGTGGGTGCCGATGACGACGTCGACGGTGCCCTCCGCCAACCCCTTGAGGACTTCGCGGGACTCCTTGGGTGTCTGGAACCGGGACAGGGAGGCCACCCGCACCGGGAAGCCCGAATAGCGTTCGGCGAAGGTTTCCGTGTGCTGCTGACCCAACAGCGTGGTGGGGACCAGGACGGCCACCTGTTTGCCGTCCTGGACGGCCTTGAAGGCTGCCCGTACCGCCACTTCGGTCTTGCCGTAGCCGACGTCGCCGGAGATCAGGCGGTCCATGGGGACCTCCCGCTGCATGTCGGCCTTGACCTCGTCGATCGTGGTCAGCTGATCGGGGGTCTCGATGTACGGGAAGGCGTCCTCGAGTTCCCGCTGCCACGGGGTGTCCTGGCCGAAGGCGTGACCGCGGGTGGCCATGCGGGCCGAATAGAGCCGGATCAGCTCCCCCGCGATGTCCTTGACGGCCCGCTTGGCCGCCTTCTTCTTCTGGTTCCAGTCCGCGCCACCCATCTTGGACAGCGCCGGGGTCTCTCCGCCGACGTAGGCGGAGATCTGGTCCAGCTGGTCCGTGGGCACGAACAGGCGGTCCTTGGGTCCGTTGCGCTTGGAGGCCGCGTATTCGAGCACCAGGTATTCGCGCATGGGGCGCGGCTGCCCCGCCTTGGGCACGGCCCCGGCGATGGGTCGCGCGATGAGTTCCACGAACTGCCCGATGCCGTGCTGTTCGTGCACCACGTAGTCACCGGCTTTGAGCGCCAGGGGATCCACGGCATTGCGACGACGGCGCTGTGGGAGCTGTCGACTGTTCTTGGCGGCGTAGGCGGAGGACCGCCCCAGCAGGTCGGACTCGGTGAGGAAGGCGACCTTGAGCTCGTCCAGCACGAACCCCGTCCCTGCCGTCGCGCACGTGAGTTCCACGAGTCCCGCCTGGGGCTCCTTCGAAAGTGTGTCGTGCCTGGCCGCGGGCACGTCCGCGTCGTGCATCAGTTCGGCCAGCCGTTGCAACGGTCCGGGGCCCTCGGTCACGGCGACCACGCGCCAGCCGTCTCGAACGGATTCGGCCAGGTGCGCGAGCACCGCCTCCACGTCACCACCGAAACGCAGCGGTTCCCGCCCGGCAACCGTCAGGCTGTCGGCCTCGGAGTCCAACATGCGAATCACGGCGGCGCTGGTGTCCGCGTCGACCTCGGCGATGGTCGAGTCCACGGGCAACGCGGTGGTGGCCCACCAACCAAGACCCAGGTCCAGGGCCGTTTCCCGGGCCTGTTCGAGGGTCTGGAAGGACCCGCTGTCCAGGGTGCGCCCCTGCTCGCCGACGGTGTTCACGTCCAGGGGTGCGACGTCGGTGTCCGCGGCCGATTCCCAGGCGGCGGCCAAGAACTCCTCGTTGGTGGCGACCAGGTCGGCGGCGCGCGTCCGCACCTTCTCCGGCTCCATGACCACGACCAGCGAGCCCGCCGGCAGCAGGGAGAGCACGGGCACCATGCGTTCGGCAAGCAGCGGAGCCAGGGACTCCATGCCCTCCGTGTAGATCCCACCGGCGACCTTTTCGAGCAGTGCCTCGGCGCCGGGAAGCTGATCCTTGAGGTGCGCTGCACGCGACTGCACCGCGGGCGTGATGAGCAGTTCACGGCACGGGGGTGCCACGATGCGATCGGGGTGCTCGGTTCCTCGCAGGGTGCGCTGGTCGGCGACGGCGAACCAGCGCAGTTCATCGATCTCGTCCCCGAAGAACTCCACGCGCACCGGGTGGTCCGCCGTGGACGGGAAGACGTCCACGATGCCGCCGCGCACCGCGAACTCACCGCGCTTGGTCACCATGTCCACTCGCGCGTACGCCGCCGCGACCAGGGCTGCCACGACGTCGTCGAAGGACTGTTCGGCACCGCGCTCCAAGACCACGGGCTGAAGGTCCCCCAGGCCTTCGACCACGGGCTGCAGCAGCGAACGGACCGGCGCCACCACGACGTCCAGGCGGTCCCCGTCCGGTCGGCGCAGACGCCGCATGACCTCCAGGCGGCGACCCACGGTGTCCGAGCGCGGGGACAGACGTTCGTGCGGGAGCGTCTCCCAGGACGGGAAGTCCGCGATCCTGGCCCCGGGGGCCCATGCCGGAAGCTGGGCGACCACGTCCTCGGTCTCCCGACCCGTGGCCGTGACGACCAGCAGGACGGGGGCGGGTTGCCCGGCGTCGTCGCCGGAGCCGCTCATCGCACGACCACCGGTCGCGGAGCGCATCCCGTCCAGCACCTGGGCCAGCAGGGCGGGACGCAACCCGTCGGTCACGCTGATGACCGTCTCGGCGGAGCGCTCGGACGGCTTCAACGCCGCCTGGTTCCGAACGTTGGCGATCGAGCGTTCGGTGGTCAGCACTGATGCCAGGCCGGTCAAGGACATGGTGAAAGGACTCCTGGGCGCAGAGGTGTTGGATCAGAAGACGCGAAAGCGCCCGTTCAGGTTACTCGGTGGAGCAGACAAGGATCAGCGGACTGCAGAGACTGCCCCTGGCACTGCGTCACACCATGGCAATCAATGGCTCTGTCCTCTTTTGTGCGGTTCACTCGCGGCCCAGATGTATGCGCCTCCGTACCACTCGCCGGACGATTGCCTGAATCTGGCCGGTTGCATGGACGCCGACCACGATCGACGAACTCATCTCCGCCCACGGCTCAATGCATCTGCATGTAGATTTACTCCGCGGACCTCCTCCGTGAGGTCCAGGCCACACGTGTCCGGATAAGGTTGTGTCCTACGCGATGACCAGAGATGTGGGGACATCACCGGAAAGTCGCGGCGGCCACGGTTGATGCAGCGTTCAGTCATCGCATCAGGGGGACTCAAGAGCCAAAAGGGGGAACTGATTCATGCGAAGGCGTTTGGCCTCATTCACGGGAAATGGGTACGACAAAGGACGAAGCCTACCCATCCAGGCACTCTGGGTGGCGGTAGGCAGCCCCGCGACTCGCTCAATTCTGTGTCCGCCCAAAATTCGCGTGAAAGTCCTCAGGGCTTTTGGCGCCAACATCGGTGAAAATGTTCTGATCCGCCACCGGGTACACATCCAGTGGCCTTGGAAATTGACTGTGGGCTCGAATTCATGGATTGGCGTCGAATCACAACTCATCAACCTCGAGGACATCATCATCGGCGAGGACGTCTGCCTGTCCCAGCAGTCCATGCTGTGCACAGGTAGCCACCGCGCCGATGTGGAGTCCTTCGACTTCGACAACGCACCCGTCACCATCCGCGACGGTGCCTGGATTGCAACGCGGGCCACTGTCCTACGCGGGGTCACCGTGGGAGAGAATGCCGTGATCGGCGCGACTGCACTCGTCACGCAGGATGTAGTACCCGACTCGCGAGTCCTCGCGCCCCGGGCCGAAGTGGCAGCCCCGTCCTCCACCCGTGGAGTTCGGCCGTGAGGATTGTCCACGTGGCCACGCTGATTTCCCCGCACGGTGAGTACGGCGGCCCGGTTCGCGTGGCCTGCCGACAGGTCGAAGAACTCCGACACCGGGGACATCAAGCAATACTCACCGGCTCGCACAAGGGATTTCAGGCTGCCACCGGGCCACAGGAGTTCGACGGGGCACCGGTTCGATTGTTCCGAGCATATAATCCGTTACCGACCCTCGGTTTCGCCACCACCATTGCCCCCGGGCTCTTCGCATGGTTTCTGCGAAATCGAAAGAATTTCGACGTCGTTCACATCCACTTGGCCCGCGATCTGGTCACGCTACCCATCGCATGGTTGTGCGCGATGTTTCGTATTCCTTACGTCCTACAGACCCACGGCATGATCGTCCCGTCACCTCGGCTCCTGGCCAGAATTCTTGACGCAATTGCAGTCAAACGTGTGCTGCATTCGGCGAAGGCAATTCTGCACTTGCGTCCGGTGGAAGCCGACGAGATCGAAGCCGTTGCGGGGCGCAGCCTGCCAACAGTTCAGGTGCCCAACGGACTCCCGACCCCTCCGTCCGTGCCGGCGCCCCAACCCGAGCACCCGGCCGTGCTGTTTCTGGCCCGCCTTCACCCGCGCAAGCAGCCCATGGCGTTCGTCGAAGCTGCAAGACAACTCCATGCGCATCACCCCGAGGTCGATTTCACGCTCCTGGGGCCTGATGAAGGCGAAGGAGACCGCGTGACCCAGGCAATCGCCACAACTCCTCTGTCCGGAAGGCTGCAATGGAACGGTCCGGTCGAGCCCACAGCCGTCACAGAGGCCATCAGCAAGTGTTCCGTGTTCGTCCTGCCTTCCCGCAATGAACCGTTTCCGATGTCCGTCCTGGAGGCCATGGCCTGCGGACGGCCCGTTGTGATCAACCACGACTGCGGGCTGGCTCCACTGGTTCAGGAATACGGTGCCGGCATCGTCTGTGATCGTTCCGGGCCCGAACTGGCAGAAGCGGTCGACCAGCTGCTCAAGGACGCGGACAGAAGAGACCGGATGGGCAGAGCAGGTCAACGACTGATCCGTGAAGAGCTCTCCATCCGACGCGTCGGGGATGTGCTGGACCAGATCTATTCGAAGGGCGTTGGTGATTCCACGCCCCGGGGTACAGCCAGCGACAAGGGGAAGCCACCAGCATGCGAATCCTGATCATCGGCCTCAACTACGCTCCGGAACCCACCGGGAACGCCCCGTACACCACGGCACTGGCAAGGGGGCTCGTGGAGCGCGGCCACACCGTGACTGTGCTCACCGGATACCCCCACTACCCGGAGTGGAGAATCGCGGAGGGTTACACCGGTAGGCGTCAAACAGAGCTCATCGACGGCGTACGAGTTCACCGGTTTCGACACATGGTGCCCAGCCAAGGGGGCACCGGAGCAGCCCGGCTCCTGATGGAGCTGCACTTCGGTCTGCGCGCAGCTTTCAGCCGGTGGCCTCACAGCGACGTGGTCCTGACTGTGTCACCCGCACTGTTCTCCTCCGGCATCGCGTTGGTCCGAGCCCGTCTCACCGGCCGTTCAGGCAGGGCCATCTGGGTCCAGGACCTGTACAGCAAGGGTGCCGAGGAATTGAACGGTTCCGTGCGGCGCTCCCGTCGGCTCCTCAAGTGGCTGGAAGGGAAGGTGCTCGGACAGGCCCAGTCCGTGGCCGTGATCCATCCGCGCTTTGCGGCGCATGTCATCGAGTCCCTCGGTTTTCCGTCCCAAGGTGTTGTCGTACACCGCAATTGGTCACACCTCCGGACCGTGAGTTCCCCGGTCGACCGCGCAGCCGTCAGAGCCAAGCACGGGTGGGGCGATGGTGACCGCATCATCCTGCACGCAGGGAACATGGGCGCCAAGCAGGACCTGGAGAATGTGGTGGAGGCCGCTCGACGCGCGCAGGTTCAAGGGTCATCCGTGCACTTCGTGCTCCTGGGCTCGGGTTCCCGACGCGCAGCCCTGGAAGAACTCGGTCAGGGAGTGGAGAACCTTCACTTCCTGCCTCCCCAGGACGATCGACGATTCCAGGAAATCCTGCACAGTGCCGACGCTCTCCTGGTGAATGAACAGCCCGGACTGCGGGAAATGGCGGTGCCCAGCAAGCTCACGTCCTATTTCAGAACCGGTCTCCCCGTTCTGGCGGCGGTTGAACCGGACGGAACCACCGCGCAGGAGGTCCTCGAGGCGCGGGCGGGAGTGGTCGTTCCACCGGGTGATCCGTCCCTGCTCCTCCAGGCCGCCCAGGACCTGACTGCGGATGCCGTCAGGTGTCAAGCACTGGGTGCCAACGGCTTGCGCCACGCAGAGGAGAACCTGACCCAGAGTTCAGCCCTGGCCCGCAACGAGGCGTGGTTGAGGCAACTGGCCGTCCGCCCCTCGTCGAGGGCCGAGCGAAGCCGGTCATTCGGAACGAACATGCCACGTACCTCCAAGCAGCAACGAACAGAACCAGAGGCAGCACGAGCAACGAAAGCGGGAGAGATACTGCAATGACAAGTGAACGTCGTAAGGCATTCATCACGGGCATCACGGGCCAAGACGGCTCGTATCTGGCTGAATTGTTGTTGAGCAAGAACTACGAGGTGCATGGTCTGATCCGGCGCTCTTCGAGTTTCAATACGGAACGGATTGATCACCTGTACCAGGATCCGCACGATCCGGATGTCAGGTTGCAACTGCACTACGGTGATCTTTCCGACGGTGTTCGCCTCACCACACTGTTGCGTGACATCGAGCCGGACGAGATCTACAACTTGGGCGCGCAGTCCCACGTGCGGGTGTCCTTCGACGAGCCGGTACACACAGCAGAAACGACTGGCGCCTCCACCATCCGCCTGCTCGAGGCCGTCCGGCAGTCCGGCGTGGGCTGTAAGTTCTATCAGGCCTCGACTTCTGAGCTGTTCGGCGCCACACCGCCGCCCCAGAACGAATCGACCCCCTTCTACCCGAGGTCCCCGTACGGAGTTGCGAAACTCTATTCGTACTGGATCACAAAGAATTATCGCGAAGCCTACGGACTTTTTGCCGTCAACGGCATCCTTTTCAATCACGAATCACCGCGACGCGGAGAGACGTTCGTGACTCGCAAGATCACCAGGGCGGCTGCAGCCATCAAGGCAGGCGTCCAGGACCATCTCTACATGGGAAATCTGGATGCCGTCCGGGACTGGGGCTATGCCCCCGAGTACGTCGAGGGCATGTGGCGGATGCTCCAAGCCGACGAGCCGGAAGACTTTGTCCTTGCCACGGGGCAGGAGAGCACCGTACGGGACTTCCTGATCGTTGCTTTCGAGCACGCGGGTCTGGACTGGGAGAAGCACGTCCGGTTCGACCCCCGCTACCTTCGTCCCACGGAGGTGGACGCACTGATCGGGGACCCGTCCAAAGCCGCCGAGAAACTCGGCTGGCGGACCTCCGTCAACAGCGCCGAGTTGGCGAGGATCATGGTTGATGCTGACATCGAACGGCTGGAATGCCAAGGGCGCCCCTACATCGACACGCCCCGTCCGAGCACCGCGTGACGTCGACCCCCGCCTGATTGAACTGACTCTTTAAGGAATCTGTCATGTCTGTTGAAACCACTTCCCGAACCGTCCAACCGATACCACGCGACGCCCTGGTCTACGTGGCGGGGCACCGTGGACTGGTTGGTTCCGCCATCTGGCGCCGATTGCAAGCCGCCGGATTCACCAACCTCCTTGGAGTGACCTCGGCGGAGCTTGATCTGCGAGAGCGCGACAGCGTGTCGGACTTCTTCCAACAACACAAACCTCAGGCGGTCGTGCTCGCGGCCGCCAAGGTCGGCGGAATCCTGGCCAACGACACCTACCCCGTGGACTTCCTGAGCGACAACCTCAGGATCCAACTCAACGTGATGGATGCGGCCCGTTCCGTCGGGGTGCAACGGTTGCTGTTCTTGGGTTCCTCGTGCATCTACCCCAAGTTCGCGGAGCAACCCATTGTGGAAGATGCCCTCCTCACAGGGCACCTGGAACCGACCAACGACGCCTACGCCATCGCCAAGATCGCGGGAATCCAGCAGGTCCAGGCGGTGCGGAAGCAAGACGGCCTGCCATGGATCTCGGCCATGCCCACCAACCTCTACGGCCCGGGAGACAATTTCTCGCCGCAGGGGTCACACGTGCTGCCGGCCCTGATCCGACGCTTCGAACAGGCCAGAATCGACGGAACTCCCTCAGTGACGAACTGGGGCACCGGAACCCCTCGCAGAGAGTTCCTGCACGTGGACGACATGGCCGATGCCTGCCTCCACCTTCTGGACCACTACGACGGCGGCCAACAGGTCAATGTGGGTACGGGCAAAGACATCACGATCGCGGAACTGTCCGACCTGATTGCCGCGGCTGTGGGCTACACCGGCGAGGTCCAGTGGGACACCACCAAGCCGGACGGCACGCCCCAGAAACTCCTGGACGTCTCGAAGCTCAACGCCGCGGGTTGGCAGCACGCCATCACCTTGGAGGAGGGACTGCGTTCAACCGTCACCTGGTACCGAGAGCACCGAGACGACCTCCGTGCCTGACCAGCGTCAGGAACCACCCAGGTACCGGGTACTCAGCGGGTTCCTGTGGGTCACCGGTGGCAGGTTGGCCGCTGCCCTCCTGCAGTCTCTGGCCCTGATCCTGGTCGCGCGTGGCACCGACCCCGAGAAGTTCGGGGTGTTCTCCGCTTTCCTGGGTCTGGTGGTGGTGCTCCAGACTTCGGTTGACCTGGGTGTGTCGACCTATGCGCTGCGCGTCCGCGCCGCTGATCCGTTCGATCCAGACATTCGACGGTGCCTGAACGTTTACCGGTGGCTCGGGGCGGTCTTGCTGTCCGTGCTCCTAGTTGCGGGCATGCTCCTCGCAACATTCGGTGAAATCCCGTGGTGGTGGCTGATTCCGCTGGCCGTGGGACTGACCGTGGAGCGACAAGCGGACATGCGGTTGAACATGGCCATCGCCGACGGGGACACGTGGAAGAACTCAAGCGTGCTGGTGGCACGCCGAATGGTTGCGCTGGGCATTGTCGTGGTTGCCGCAGAGGCGTTGGGCCCCATTACGGCATACGGGCTCGGAAGTCTTCTGGCAGCGCTGCTGAGTTGGCTGCTGGGTACTCAACTCGTCAGCGTCACCACGCCCAGCAGCGAGCGTCCCCCGAATGACACGCGCTACATCCTGCGACGCAGCCGACCCTTCTGGGCGAACTCGTTCATGGCCCAAGTTCGAAACCTGGACACACTCGTGGTGGGTTTTGTTGCCAGCTCGGTCCAGACCGGTTACTACGGTGCGATCTCCCGCTCCGTCTCCCCGTTGCGCATGATCGGGACGTCCCTGGCGGGCGTCATGATGCCGGCTGCGGTGAAGAGCGGCCGCGGCGACAAGCGCGGCAAGCGCCGCGTGCTCATGGTCCTCCTCCTGGGCCTGGGCCTGGCCTACACCGCCCTGGGTGTCACTGCACACAGCTGGGTGGTTTGGCTCCTGGGCAGCGACTACCAGGGCGCCGTCGCCGGATTCCGGTTTCTCCTGGTGGCACTTGCCCTGGACGGGGTCTCCTCCGTGATCACGGCAGTCATGCAGGGCTCCGGCCTGGAGAGGGTGGTGGCATGGTCGGCCACTGCGTCCTCCCTCCTCGGGCTGGGCGCCGTGGCACTGGGAGGTTGGCTCGAGGGCGCCACGGGCGCCGCAGCCGGTCTGGCGCTGTCCTACGTCGTGCAGTTCGTCATCATGCTCGTCGGAGGGGGACATCTGTTCTTCGGTCCGCAACGCGGTCGCCACCTCTGACCAGACACCGCACTCCGGTCACGCCAATCACGACATCACGTGACGCCCACCCTTCGAGTTCCACGCCGCCGGGATCGAGAGTGCCTGAACTCTGCTGCGCAATACCCAGAACGGCACCAGGGCAAAGCCCACGGCGTACATGGCCCACCATGTGGCATGGACGGTGTTGGTCCGTGCTGCCACCAGGGCGAAGGCCGACAGAACCACCACGACGACGACCGTCGAATCGCTGAGTTCGTCGGCTCGGCTCCACAGATTGGAAAGCAACCGCAGTACGGCGCCGAAGAGGAAGCAGCCGATTGCGACGCCCAGGAACCCTCCGTCGAAGTACGAGACCCCGGCCACCGAACTCACGGGGCAGACAGCCTCCGCGCACCCGCCGCCCCAGACCCCACTGAGGACTTCATCCGAGAACACCTGAGTTGTGGTGGAACCGTCCAATCCACCCGAGGGCAACGGGTGTTCCAGGAATTCCAGCAGCGTCCCTCTTCCCCACCCCCAGGGTTGGTCTCCTCCCAAGCGGGGGGCAATCACCGCAATGTAGTCGATCATCTCGGTGTCGTAGGAGGTGAACACCGGCAACACACTTGCCAATGGACCCTCTTCGGTGATGTAGCGCCAGCTCGCGGAGAACAGATTCTCTCCGGGCAACCGGGCCCCAGCCGATCGAACCATCGGAACCACCGCCAAGAAGACGGCACCGATTCCGGCAGCAACCACCCACGGAAGCGTGACTCTCTGCGGTTTCCTGACCAGAAACGCAATGATGGGAATCAAGAGCGCCGGAATCAGGAATCGGCGGTTACCCCCCAAGGAGACCTGGAACACGGAAAGTGCCACAGAAAATACCACCGCTGCCCACTGCGCGGGCAGCAAGGCAGTGTGCCGCTTGCTGATCAGCAACACGGCTGCCGCCAGAGAACCGGACATGCCCGCAATGACGACGGCTTCCGGCAACCCAGGCACAGTGCTTTCGGCTGAGCGCCCCCCGAACATGGTCAGAACGGTCTGCGGCCCAGCAATCGCGGCAATTGCACCGAAGTTGATCACGGTTCCGCCAACAGCCGTCACAAGGCAGGCAGTTGCACCGAAGCTCCATGTGTCCACGCGTTCTTGGGCACTCCAGGGCGCGGTGTCCCGGGCCAGCGGCCGCCCGGGCCGCCTGGCAAAACTGAGGACCACCACACCCAGCGTGAACGTCACCAGTGCACAGATTCCGACCCACAGGGCTATGTCCCAGCCGAGCGGCGTGATGGGCTGCTCGTAGAGATACCAAGGGTCCCTACCCGAAGCCTCGATGGCGTCCGGCATCGTGGCTTTGAACACCGGCCTGGCACCGAAGATGAAGGACAGAACCAGAACAGCCAAGGTTTCAGGAGCCAAGAAGCGTCCGACTCCCTGCACCGGGCAGGTTGCGATCACAGCCGTGACGCACAGGACGGCGACGATCAGCGCGAGCCACTCCACTGTCGGTCACCACCCCGAGCGTCCGAGCAGTACCCGTGGAGCCTCAGGGACAGGCTGTCCATGTCAGGAGGCCCTGGTCACGTGCCGTCGCTGAGCAAACGCATACTGCGCCACAGCGATCACCAGTCCCAGCAAGAAACCGAGAGCGGCCCCCGCCAGTGCCGCCGTGGTCAGGGAAACTGACTGGTCCTGGGTGGGCACCGGTGCCTGCGTCACAGTTTCCATGCTGGTCACAGGGCCCTCTTCGGCCACGGTCGGTGCGACCTCATCGACCGTCTCGGACAGCTGCTGAGCAATGGCGTTCGACGTTTCCGCGGCCTCGTCAGGGTCCGCGCCAGTGGTCGTGATTTCCACCATCATGGTGTCGGGAGGAGTGGAGACGCTCACCCGGGTGGCGAGTTCCTGGGGCGTCGTGTCCATTCCGAGGTCGTCGATGACGGGCTGCAGGACCGTCTCCGTAGTGGCCAAGGTCGACAACGTCGCGATTTGTTGGGACATGTACGTTCCGATCTGAGGCAGTTCGGCAGCCTCAGTTGCCTCTGTGGCCGTCAACAACGTTGTGGCCGTGGCCAAATACCTGGGTGGTGTCATCAAAGCGACAGCACCTCCGATGAGCGCACCGATGATCGTACTGATCAGCACCCAAACCACGCTGCGCCGAAACGCCATCACATAATCGACAAAATCCATCTCTCCCCCTTGTTCTGCGATTTGTCTACGCTTGCTGACTTCCACGGGGCATTTCTTACGGTGCCCCGGCCCCATGTCCAAGCGTGCACGGTTGTGCACCCCTGACTCACATCGCCGACTCACAGGCGTCGACGAAGGTGGCAACCATGTGGTCCATGCTCGGCGTCCCCGCGCGCTCCCTCGCCGCCGAGCGAAGACGGTCAATTGCCCCCGGCTGTTCGTACACGTCCAGGATCTCATCGGCCCACTGCGTCGGCTCATCCGTGAGAACCAATGAGTCCGTTCCGGGAACCAAATAGTCGAACTCCGGAGCGTGGTAGGGGTGCGGTGTGGTCACCACCGGCAGTGCGAGGACGAAACTCTCAACCGCGACAAGGCCGACCCGCCCCGGCATGAGCATGAACTGGGCAACCCGAGACATGAGGGCTTTTTCTCGATCTCCCACGCGTCCCAGGCGGAGAACCTGTCCACGCTGGACCGCCAGGTCCAGGAGGTGGGCGTCCGCACCAGCCCCGCCCACCAACACGCGCAATTGCGGATCGGCCTGCCACCACCGCTCCAATGCCTCCGCCAGGAAATCAACTCGTTTGGAACGATCGAGGCCACCGACGTATGCGACGCACCGCACCGGAACGGTCTCCTGCTCCGCACCGCTGGTGAGCTCCGACCATGCCTGGGAGGGGGACAGGACAGACACTTCGTCGACTGCCGCTTGAAGCGCTTCGAGATCCACGGTGTTGTCCAGGGACCGCACCCTGTTCTGGGGCACGCCGCGGTCACGGGCGTCCAGAACCCCCTTGGGTGTGTAGGCGAGAACCTGGTCCGAGGCCCTCATCATGATGGTTTCCACCGCATTCAAGAAGGTCCCGTGCGTTCGTGTGTATGCCCCGACGTGGCCCCACGTGATGACCCGCGGGGAGCGGATGCCCGGCAACCACCGGGTCAGAGCGCGCCGCAACAGTGCCACATGTGTGTCAATGCAACCCGTGGCCAGTTCACAGACCACGACGTCGGCCGTTCGCTGGAATCCGACGGAACCGTGGTATCGCACATACATGGGGCCGAAGAATCGGCCCCACCCCCGACCGCTGCGCTGCCACGGCAGGCTGTCGTTCGCGACGTCCCCCCGCTTGGCGTGCTCCCCGGAGGAAACTCCCGTGGCCACGATGACCTGGTTCCCGGAGCTCTGAATACGGTCAACCACCCGCCGAAAGAACTCCGACCGGTAGCCGGGAATCATGGGTTGCACGATCAAGACTCGAGACACTTGACCTCCAATTTCGGTCGACTCATGGGATTGCTGACCCCGTGGTGCGCGTCGTCCCACCAAGACTCAGCGTCTCACGAGTCTCCGCGGCACAATGCCATTCATTGTGGGGTTTTTCGGGGACGAACACAGCTCCATGAAGCGAACTCGCTGTCTCACGAATCAACATGCTTGAATCCAACGACGAAACGTGGTGACCAAGAAAGACATCCGCCTTCTCACGCGCGAATCTCCCTGAGCAGCATTTGCTCCACCGAAGATCTTCCGGCAAACGAAAGAAGTGCATGATCCACGTCCCCCAGAGGGGATACCTGAATTTTGTGGCCGGCCTTCCGGAGTCGCTGCACCTCTTGCACACCTCCTGATCGCTTGAATTCGATCAGGTCCTCAGAGCCCATGGCCAGGAGTACTTCCGGTGTGCCTTTCTCGAACAGCTGACTCACGGTCTGCATGACCCCGTAACGCGACAGTTGGCGACGAGCCGCGTGGGGCATTCGCATTTGTGCCTCATTTCGTGCCGCCTTGAGGAAAAGTTTGAGTCGTAATTTCCAGCTGGTTGGAGCTTTGGTGAACGGGGCAACGGGTTCCGACGTTGCATCAGCACCCAATAGGGCCTTGAGTCGGCCTGTTTTGTAATACCGATCGTAGTAATCGGGTCGAGGAGACCACGCCACGTTGTTTATGGCAATCACTTTCTTCAGGGGCAGCCTGGCAGCATCCCGCAGCAACAGCCACGCACCGGAACACAACCCCACTCCGGTCACCTCCATGCCGGTCCGCGCTCGTTGATCGCACACTGCGGCAGCCACGTCCTGGAGGATTTCCTCGCGGTACGGGATGGGTTGCTCCGCCCGTCCCATCTGGGTGGCCTCGCCCATGTCACGACGGTCCACTCTGAGCACGCTGGCACCTCGGCTGGCCAACCGGCGCGCGGTACGAGCCCACAGGCCGGTCGGCCCGTCCCTCGGCTCCGCATCAGCCGGTACCAGGACCATCGCGTTATTGATCTGCGTCTTCTCCGCCGGCTCCGTCAGCACGGCAGGCAGGTGTTCGGGCCCCACTCTGACGAAATGTTCGCGAACGCGTGAACCATCGACGACGTGCATCCACTCTTCCGGCAGATCGACCGAAACACTCTCGCCCGCTCCCGGCGCCGTCGCGCACGTTGCAACCGCAAGCTCGACGACACGGTTGATTGCTTGGTACTCGACGAGCGCATCACGGGAGGGGACGGCGTACAGGCGCTCGGCAGATTCCCGGTTCTCGCCCCTCATTTCGACCCACCCGGGCGTTGGTGATTTCGGCAACCTGAGATTGGACAATGAGTTCGCGCCGGCCTGGGAGAACAAAGCACCCCCGACCTCAACGCCCGTCGAATCGGGAGCTTGTGACACCCAAAGCTTGCGCAGTGCCACGTGTTCACGAAGCCAACGGCGGCCCGCGACCGGCTCCCACCCGATGGTGAGGTCACCATCGTCCAGAACGGTTCGGCAACTGAATGCGATGGCCGCCCCGAGTCGCAGACCCACAACAGTCACTGGACGACCAGGCGCCGTCTGCCGAGCATGCTGTATCACTGCTGTCAGGTCACGAGACCATGCCGCCGCCACGTCGTCGGGCAGCTCGCCACCGCTGTCCCCCGTGCCTCGCCAGGCGAATCGATAGACCAGCAGACCAGCCGCAACGGCGGTCAACGCCAGGACACGCAAGGAACGGTAGGCCACGACACCTTCCCGTCCAACAGACGTGGCGATGACCATGATCCCGCGTGGCTGCCCGTCCGGAATGTGTGTCACAACGGCCAAGGCGTCGTCATCGACCTGCAACCACCCTGCGATCCCGTCCACTTCCCGTGACCGCGTGTCGTCCTCTCGTGGCGCCTCCGCACCACCAGACAAGTTGAACCCGTTTCCCCGATTCACAGCACATTCCTCCCCCGAATCGCTGTATACAAGGCCCCAGGATTCCGATGTGACCAATCTGGAACGGAGCGCGCAGCTTCACTGCTGCCCGTCGTCCACGCAATCACCCGGGCCGAAGAAAAATGCGGTACCCACCCGCGACGGCCGTCTGAATCCATGAGGTGTACTCATGAGTAGCGTACGTGGGGACATCCACCGAAGTGAAGATCATTAAGTTGTGGGGTCCGGTGCGTTCTCAGCGCCCCAGGCTGGGGTCGTAGTCCACGAATCCGTCGATCTTGGCCTGGCGCTTCTGCAGCCACTTCATGCCGCCGGGCACCTTGGAGATCTTGTGTTTGACCGCCACGCGCTTCTGGGCGGGCATGACCTCCGCCGCGGCGTCCAGCTGGCGCTTGGCCTCGTCCAGGTGCCCACTGCGGAGGTTGGCGGCCATCTGCTTCAACAGGCCCTGGGGCGAACCCACCTCCAGGCGCCGTTCGACGAACGCGATCTCCGCCGGGGTCATCTCGTCCCGGAAGCGTTCCAGGTTACGGCGCAGCGCCTCGTCCTCACCGGCGTCCATGGCCTCCCGGTTGGACATCATGGAACCTGCCGTCCACCAGACCATGCACAGCACCTCCTGCGTCCGGTGGAAACGCCAGCCGGAGTAGACGGCGCGGATCCAGAACTCCCAGTCCTCCACGTAGGCCATGGTCTCGTCGAAGACCCCGACCTCCTCGAAGAACCTACGGGGGAACAATGCGGTGAACGCGCCGAAGTTGTACTGCAGGATCACGTTGCGCTGATCGTGGGGAGCCGGCATGGGCTCGCGGTACATCGGGCGGGTGGTGTCCAGCCCTCCGCCGGTGACCTCGACCGACTGCGGGACCACCAGCCAGTTGCCCTCACCGAGCTTCTCCCGCTCGGCCATCAGGTGGGTGATGGCACCGGGGAGGTAGGCGTCGTCGGAGTCCAGGAACACGACCCAGTCACCGGTGTAGAGCCGCAGGCCGTGGTTGCGCGCCGAGGCTACGCCACCATTGGGCTGGGAGACGACGACGAACTTCCGGCCGGGGATGTCCATCTCCGCGTACACGCGCACCAGGTCCAGGCTGTTGTCCGGGGAGCCGTCGTCCACCACGATGATTTCCAGGTTGGGCCAGGTCTGGCGCAACAAGGACGAGATCGTCTCTCCCACGCTGGCCCGTGCGTTGTAGACCGGGACCACCACGGAGACCAGCGGGAACTCCGACGCGCTCCCGCCCTGCCCTGCCTTGCCGACCTGCGCGGATGCGGCGTCGCCGCGCTGCTCAGCACGCTTGGTGTCAGTACTAGTGGCTACGGCTTCCGATGACGACTCTTGGGTCATGGTCTCGATCCCCCCGCGACTCTTCTCGTGAGTCCCCCTCACGACCTGGACGGCGATCGCACGGGCGCGAGGCAACATGGCACGCGGCAAGCCAGCCACAGGGACCGACGCCCCGGCGATCACCGCGAGTCTAGCGACGGGCCGCCGCACCACCGTCGGCTCCTGTCCCCCAAACGGAGCGTGTACTGGGTCTCATCCGGCCCAGGCACCGTCTTTCTGGACGATTTCCGATGTATTCTCGCCAAGCGCAGCGTCGGTCACCGCGCCGGTCTCCCAGGAGCCCGTCCGAGTCGATCGCAGTGCCCGCGAGGTCAGGGGAGGCCCCGGGCGACGCACGCTGTCCTGCCGGGGTCCGTGACGACGCCCGGCTCCTGAAAACCATCATCGACAAGCCGTGCCCGGCACGACCGCCCCACGAGGTCGTCGAACGGTGCACCGGAGCAGACGTCCCGGTGCGACCGGGCCGAACGGCGCGGTCCTTCGACCGGGCCACCGAGAAGGGGGAACCACCGTGACGCTCGCGCGTTTTTTGAAGGCCCTGCGCCGCCTGTGGCCGATCGTGCTGATCACCACGGGACTGGGGCTGGCGCTGGGCTTCGGCTCGGCCATGATCATGCCGAAGTCCTACGAGGCGCAGTCCACGATCTTCGTCAACGTGTCCGACTCGGAGACCGTCCAGGACCTGCAGATGGGTGAGCAGTTCGCCCAGGCACGTGCCGCGTCCTACGCGGCCATCGGAACCTCCTCGCGTGTCCTCGGGCCGCTGGCCGAAGAGCTGGGCGGCGATGTGACCGCCTCCTCGTTGGGCTCGCAGGTGACCGTGACCAACTCCCCCAACACCGCCGTGATCACCGTGACCGCCACGGACGGGCACCCGGAGCGGGCCGCCGAGATCGCCAACGGTGCCGCCCAGTCGCTCGTGGACACCTCGGCCGAACTCGAAGGGGCCGAGGACGCCGATTCCTCCCCCGTCAAGCTGAACCTCATGGAGGAGGCCGCCGTCCCGAGCTCGCCGTCGGCCCCCTCGACGTCCATGAACATGCTGGTGGGCGCCGTCGTCGGGCTGCTGATCGGGCTGCTGGTCGTCCTGGCCCGCGCCGGGACCACCCGCCGCGCCGACGCCTGATCGGAGATCCCGGTGAGCAACGACGCCCGTACCCGCGTGCTCGTGGTCTGCCCGACCGAATACGGCGGGCAGATCGAACACGCCGCTGACACCGCCATGGCGCTGGCCGTCGACCCGCGAGTCGAGAGCGTGGTCCTGCTGTCACGCCCCGGGGCCGACGCCTACCTGGGCCGCCCCACCGTGGAGGGCCTCACCGTCGTGGAGACAGTGCCCCCGCGCCGTACAGGTGGCTTCGGCCCGTTGCGTCAGGGACTGCAGGTCCTGGACCTGATCCGGGAGCACGCCCAAATCCGCCGCCTGAGCCGACTCGCCGGCCCGGGAACCGTGTTGGCACTGGACTCGAGCAAGTACCCCTGGCCGGGTCTGCTGACCGCGCGCCGCGACCAGCGGACCGCGCTGTTCCTGCACAACGTCAAACCTCACCATGACGAGAACGCGGCATCCCTGCGGGAACGCGTCCTGCGCTACCTCGAACTCGGGGCGGCACGCGGGGTGGATCGCGTGATCGTCCACGGCGAGGACCAGAAGCGCACCGCGCGCGCCACGGTCCCCGGTGATCTGGTGGCTGTGACCCTGCCCACCTCCACCCGGATCGACCAGGCAGCCACGGCCGAGTCCGTACCGGTAGACGTTCCCGGGGAGACCGGTACGGACAGCACCGCGGCAGCGCGCACCGGGCGGGGTCTCAC
The DNA here is from genome assembly GCF_003797835.1 of Kocuria soli. Lineage (GTDB taxonomy): Bacteria > Actinomycetota > Actinomycetes > Actinomycetales > Micrococcaceae > Kocuria > Kocuria soli. The sequence continues at coordinate 68,261 of NZ_RKMF01000007.1, read as the reverse complement.
ATCGGCCACCGCCGAGCCCTACGCTCTGGTGTTGGGTGAACTGCGGGCCAACAAGGGCGTGGAGCTGGCCATCGATGCCGCCGGTCAGGCAGGTGTGCCCCTCCTGGTCGCGGGTCGGCCCGAGAGCGCTGAGCTTGGCCAGCTCCTGCACGACCGTGCCCGCGCCGCCGGAGGTGTGGAGATCCTGGACCGGTTCCTGGAACGGTCCGAGTTCACGCAACTGCTGGAAGGGGCCGCCGTCGTCGTGCTGCCCTACACCCACTTCGACGCGCAGTCGGGCATCCTCGCCAAGGCCGTCGCGGCCGGTCTGCCGATCGTCGCCTCCGACCTGCCCTCCCTGAAGGAACAGGCGGGCTCTCACGAACCCGCGCTCTTCGCCGATGTCCGGGACACCGCGGCCTTCGCGGCCGCGCTGCGCCAGGGGTTCGACGACGCCGTGGCCCGCGGCACCCGGGCGGCCGCCGTGACGCAGGCGGAGCACGCCGACTGGGCACCGACGGTCGACGCAGTTCTGGGTACGGTTCCAACCGCGCGCGGCACAGGCCGCACGACCGGAAGCGGACGCTGACGTGAACGCAGCCACCTCACCCACGCCGTGGGGAAGCAGCGGGGAGAGCAGCCTGGAGCGTACCCCGACGTCACGCCGTGAGGCCCGTGCGCAGGAAGAACTCCATCAGTCGGCCACCGGCTCGGCCGGTGAGTCGGGTGATGCCTCCCTGCCGGAGGCTGGGACCCTGTTCGACCGGGCGCTCTCCGCGCTGCTCATCCTGCTGTCCGCCTTCCCGTTCGCGGCCATCCCGTTGGGCGGCAACACCAACGTCCCGATGTCCTCCCTGGTGGCCGGAATCCTTGTGCTGCGCGCGGCACGTCACGTTCCGCTGCTGGTCGTGGCGGCGCTGTTCGCCGCCGTCCCGTTCTTCTCCGCGTTCATCCGGATGTTCTACGATCCCACTCCGCTGGAGATCGTCCCCGTCATCACCTGGGTCGCGGCCACACTGGCCCTGCCGGGCGCGGCAGCCGCGGTCATCTTCCTGCGTCACCGCACGATCGCCTGGCTGTCCTGGACCCTGATCGGCTCAGCGGGCTACGCGGTGGTCCAGAAGCACATCTTCATCGAGCTGCTGAACCGGGTTCCCTTCGCTCCGTTGTACGAGATGCCCGGTTACGCGAACCTCCTGCCGTTCGAAGAAACTTTCCTGACCTACGTCCGCAGGCCGTTCGGGTTCTTCCCGGAGACCTCCTTCATGGTCGGCACCGTGACCCTCATGGCCATGGTCCTGATCGTCCTCCTGCGCCACTACGGATACGCGCCGGGAGTCCGGGACTGGGTGGCTGTCGGCCTGGCCGTGTGGGCCACCGCCATCAGTGGGTCGGGTTCGGCGGTGTTCGTGCTCGCCGCCGTGGTCCTGACCCTGCTGCTGCCTGTCGCGCTGCGCCGGGCCTGGATCGGTGTCCTGGGTGTTCCCGCCGCCGCCGTCGGCGCGTACGTGGTGGCCCGCAGCGTCCTGGAGGAACGTGCGAGCTCGTTCAACTGGTCCTGGGCCGACCGTGGTTCATCGATCCAGGCCGTGTTCAAACACCTCTTCGAGACCCCCGGGGCCTTCTGGGGCGGTATGGGACGCGGCCGGGTCAACGAGGAGTTCCTGGCTGGCCACATGCCCACGCAGACGTTCACGTACTACAACGAGATCAAGGACATCTTCTCCGTCACCGGCCGCCTGGTGGCCGAGAACGGCTTCCTGGTCGGTGGCGCGGCGTTCCTCTTCCTGGCCTTGCTCCTCCTGCGCTCGGGGGGGCGCATCCCGGTCTTCTACGGGATCATGCACGTCTTCGTGTGGGGCGTGATCTCGGGCGGGACGATCACCTACGACAACGCCTTCTGGCTCTGGGGCGGCGCCGGTGTGTGCCTGGGCCTGGAACTGACCCGCAAGTGGCCGGAGAAGCCCGTCCCCGATCACCGTCGCATCCCCACCGTGGAAGAGGTCGAGGCGCACCTGGACCGTGAGCTCGACGAACTCAACCGGGACGGAGCGGACCGCAGGGGCGGGCGCGGCAACCGCCCGGACGACCATGAAGGGATCGAGGAGCAGCATGCGCATTCTGCACGTGGTCAATGACGCCGACACCGGCGGTGCCCAGACACTGATCGAAGCGCTGGCCCACCGCCGCGGACACGACGACGAGGTCCGCATCCTGGTCCTGCTGGGACGCGGCGGGCTCAGTGACCGGTTGGAGGCCGCAGCCACCTCGGTGGACTACGTGGGGATGAGCCGCAAGGAGGTCCTCCCCCTGCGCGCCGTCGCCCACCTGCTGCGTCTGGTGCGCAAGCACAGGATCGACGTCGTGCACTCCCATCTGCACCAGTCGGACCTGGTCAACGCGATCACCCCGCACGGTCGGCCGCGGATCTCCACCCAGCACGCGAGCGAGGACGCGTCCTCCTCCAAGGTGGCCCACGCCGCCTGGCGGGCAGCGGGAATGGCGTCGTTCCGGATGGACGAGATGGTGGCCTGCTCCCCCTCCGCCCGCAACATCACGGCGGAGTTCGGCTACACCTTCCCGCCCGAACGCATGCCGGTGATCTTCAACGGCACCACGGTGACCGATGCGCCGTCGCCCAACCCCGGTGGACAGCAGCTGCTGCACCTGGCCCGCTTCGCCCCGCCCAAGGACCACCGCAACCTGCTCGAGGCCATGGCCCGGGTCCACGAAAAGCACCCCGAGGCCCGCTTGTTGTGCGCGGGCAACGGGGTGGACGAGTCCAATGCCGAGCTGGTCGCGTGGCGCAAAGACCTGGGGCTGGAGGGCGTCGTGGAGTTCGCCGGAACCGTCACGGACGTCCGCAGGCGCCTCCGGACGTCGGCCGCCCTGGTGTTCGCCAGCTACAACGAAGCCCTGCCCATGGCCGGGCTGGAAGCGATCAGCGAAGGCCTGCCCGTGATCACCACCCGGGCCGGTGACGCCGCGTTCATGACGGTTGACGAGCACCTGGCCGTCGCCCCGCGCGACCCCGATGCACTGGCCGGAGCGATCGACTGGTTCCTCACCCGGACCCCGGAACAGGTGGACGCCCTCCGGCAGTCGTCGTGGGAACTGTCGCGGCGGGACTTCGACATCGACCGCGCGGCCCAGCGCTACATCACGATCTACCGGGATCTCGTCAGCTCCTGACGGGGTGCCTCACCCGCAGCGGCCCCTGACCGGTCTGACCGGTCAGGAGCCGCTGCACATGACCCGTCAGTCGCCCGTCGCCTCGCGTTTGCCCATAAGCGCTTCGGAGTTCTCCTCGCTCATCTCGGCCACCACCGCACCGTCGGCGCGCACCAACTTGAGCATCCGCAACGCCATGACGGCCAGGCCCGCGCCAACCACCGCGATGGTCGGCCAAGCGGGCAGGAAGTGCGCCAGGATCAGCGCAACGCCGCCGAACGCGACGGCACCGGCCACCATCCCCGTCCAACGCATCAGGTCGGCTTTGACGATCCCGTAGGAGACGTCCTTCTCCGCCAGGTACATCTGCAGGCCGGAGAGCAGGAAGCTCGGGAGGACCGTGGCCAGGGCGACCAGCGTGATGCTGTCCGTGTGCGTGGCCGCCCACACCGAGGGCAGGGTCAGCACCAGCACCGCCAGGCTGAGCATCGAGGCCCGCATGGGTGACCCGCGCAGGTTCATCACCAGGTTCGCGGGTTGGGTGATGGCCTCCCCCATGATCCCGAAGGTCAGCATGGCCAGACCTGTGGCGGCGAACGCGAAGTCGTCGCCCATCCAGGCGGTCATCAATTCGGTGGGAATCACCGCCAAGGCCGTCCCCATGAGCACTCCGATGCCGAAGGTCAGCGTCAGGCAGTTCTTGAGGATCCGGGCGGCCTTGTCCGCGGTGGCGATCCGCAGCGGGTAGCCGTAGGGCAGCGCGATCCAGGACACCACCAGTCGACAGGACTGGTAGACCCTCATCAAGGCACCGAAGGCCGTGGTCGCGTGGAGGCCGAGCGTGGGGCCCACCAGGAACAGTGGCAGCTGGTAGATGCCCAACTGGGACAGCGCACCGATGGACATGACGGAGGAGACTTTGATCAGCGGCTTACCGTGCTCGGACCACAGTCCCTTGGCGAAGACCGGCGAGTGGAACCGACGCCCCACCGCGATCAAGCACACGAGCGGCGGGAGCATGAGGGACAGGCACTCCACGATCACGATGCCGAGCAGCCCCGTGTCCGTGACCATGACGATCCCGTAACCGGCGGCGCGCCCGAGGATGGCCACGACGGCGGCCTTGCGTTCGATGTCCGGGCGGTTGAGGCCCCACAGCACCGAGTTCATGCCACGCCCGATCAGGGAGATGAACAGGGTCAGTCCGGCCAGCACGGTCATCGGCCAAAGGATTGAACGGTCCTGCTCCGGAATCGTGACCGTCTGGAGGTAGAACGGGAACACGGCGACGTAGACCGCCGTCAGCACCGTGGCAAGGATCAGAAAGACCAGGAAGGCGGCGGTGACGAACATGCGCCGTTCCCGCTGGTAGGACGGGTCGTCGGGGATGCCCGTCAAGGTGCGGACAATCCCCGCTCCCAGACCGAAGTCCGTCATGGTGAGCATCTGGATCGCGCCGATGGCCAGGACCCACAGCCCATAGGAACTGGCGCCCACGATGGTGACGGCCAGCGGGTAGAGCAACAGCAGGCCGAAGATCGAGGTGAACCCGGAGAGGTAGTTCCACAGGATGTTCTGACCCAGGCGGGAGGCACTGGTGTCGGCGCCCGTCGTGTGCTCTTCCTGGTCCGGTTTCCCCACGTGATGTCCTGTCTGTCTCGGCGCCGGATCCTCGGCGCCCGCTTGTGCATTTGCCCCCACTCGTTGCTTCGAGACAGGCGGCTCCGTCCCACGGCCCGATCCGGGCCGGACGTCTTCCCCCGAAGGACGCCCCGACCCCGCCGTGTTCACGCGTCAGTCAGGTGTTCGGACAAGGAGCTCGTGGAGGATGGTACGCACGGCATCCCTTGCAACGGCACTCAGCAGCCCGTGGTCAAGTTCGGGGACAGACCGTAGGACGACGCCGGATGCGCGAGATTCCAGGGGTCCGGCGGCCTGCGGGGTGAGCAGGATCTCAGGGACCGTAACGCCGTCGCGCCCGCCGCGTTCCGTGATGCGACCCTTCATCCGGCTCAGGGCCCAGGGGCCGTGCAACTGTTCGAAGCGCTGCAGGTCCTCCCGGCCGAGGATGAGGTCCACGGCGGGTGGCATGGCGGGGTCTGCCAGGACGACGGACGGCGCATCGACGATGCCGGTGCGGCCGATGGCGTGCCACAGCCAGGCCGGGGCGTTCGCCTCCACCCGCGCCTTGGACACCGACAGGAAACGACGAGCGGACTTCTTGGCCCTGCTGAGCGTGGAGTCCGACGGGACCACGTCCGGGACCAGACCGGCGGGGGCACCGTCCCAGGTCGCGATCTCCCGGTACACCCGCTGGTAGAAGGCCGTGCCGGTTCGCCAGGCGATGTTGTTGAAAGCGATGACCCGGGACAGGTTCCCCCCGGTCCCCGTCCGCAGGAGCAGCCAGGCCCCGACGCACAGCCCCACACCCGTGACGGGCAGCCCCGTCCGTCCCGCGAGCCAGTGGGCGTCGTCGGCGACGGCATCGATCGCTGCGTCCTCGTAGGGCACGGGCGGGTCGTCGTCCAGCGGGTCCGTGGACACTCCGCACCTCGGCCGGTCCGACCGCAGTACCGTGAGTCCGTGGGCCGCGAGGTCTCGCGCACAGGTGGTCCACAGGCCTGTGGGACCGTCGGCGGGTTCCGCCGCTGCGGACACCATCAAGACGGCGGTCTCCGCGGGCAACGGGGTCGCATCCGCGGGTTCAGTGAGGATCCCCGGGTGCCCGGCGGTGGTGCGCACCAGGGTCTCCGTGATGTCGACGCCTTGATGGGTGCTACGGACGACGCTCACGGGTTCCAGGTCCAACCCTCTCGCGCCGTCGTCGCCGTTCGCGCCGTCCGACCCGTGCGGATCGTCCGAGCCGCTCGAACGGGGTGCGACGGACGTGGCCAGTTCGTCGGCGATGGCCTTGACGGTGGTCCGGGGCACCCGGGCGAACTCGCTCGAGACCTGGTACAGCAGCTCGGCCGATTCGGGATCGGATTCCACGTGGATGCGCCAACCGGTCGGAAGGGAGGCCCGCGCGGGGTCCGCCAGACGTTTGAGGGACGCGGCCTGGGCGGGTGAGTACAGCTCGCCGGCGGTCTCCGTTCCACGATCCGCCTCGACCGTCTCCCGGTCCAGGCTCATCCGCCGGAGCGCGGCGGCCCTGCGCAGGTATGCGCGACCGCCCACTGGCTCCCACAGGATCACCCGCTGCGGGCGCACGGCCGACGGGGCTTCGCGGACGAGGGCGGTGGACAGCGCAGCGGCACCCATTCGCAGACCCACCGCCGTGAGGGGCAGGCCGGGACTCCGTGCGGCGAGTTCTGCCAACCCGGCCTGCACGTCCGCCGCCCACGCCGCCGCCAAGTCCTCCGGGGCCGCGGAGGAATCTCCCGTGCCTCGCAGGGCGATACGCAGCACCAGAGCACCGCGCATCGCCAGCTCATGACTCAGCGCCACGACGGCGCGCAGGCTCACCACGTGCTCCCGTCCGACGGGGTGAACGAGCAGCACCGCGAAACGGGCCCCTCCCCGCCCCGTGACCCCGTGCGGCCCCGCGAAATCGGATTCGGAGCCGGACACGGTCATCTGGGCGGTCGTAGGGGCTTCGAGAACCCCGTGGAGCACGGGGCCCGTTGCGACGTCGCGACCTTCCACGGTCTGCGCGTCCCGTCGCGTCGTGGTCGGGGCGAGACCCTCCCCAGTGTCGCGTTGGGCTGCGGTCTCCGGCACCCGGACCCAGGTCGGAATCGGACCGCTGGTCCTGTTCTCCGTCGTGGACGACATCGTCCGTTCCCCCTTCACGTCACGTCCCGATCATGACCCGGCCGCGGACGGGCGTTTGGGGGCCTCCCGAGTGACCAGTTGCTGCCGAAGTGTGTCCAGCACCGTGCGGCACCCGGTGGCCGTGATCACGGAGTGGTCCAAGCGGTCTGAGGCAATCGCCGTGATGTCCCGGCCCGCTGCGGCCAGCCGCTCGACGGCCCGGTCGGCACGGGTCTCCACCCACCTCGGCAGATCGTCCGGGCCGTTGAGAACCACCACCCGCGCGTGCCTGGTCATGGGTTCCAACACGCGTTCCGGGGTCTCCATGACACCGAGCCGGCCGGCCACCCGCCACAGGACGTAAGGCATTCGGGTCCGCACGGCCACGACGGCCGCTTCCCGGGCCCGTCGTTTGAGTTCGCGCACCCCACCCACCCGGAACACCTCGCGGGCCCATGCCGCTCGATCCAGCAGACCCACGAGCCCGGGTCGGAACGTGGGGTCGGGCAGACGCAGGGCGGGTTCGCTGCGGGCCGCGCGGTTCGACCTCGCGGGGGCGTCTCGCGAGGCGTCCGCGTTGTAGAACTCGCGGGCCTCGGCCCAGAGTTGTTGGTCCATCTTCCACTCGGAGTGACCCACGAGCACGATGGTTTCCGCGTCCACCGCCGCGCCGTCGTGCAACTCCCCCAGGCAGGCCGCCCAGGCTGACGCGCACAGCAGGGCGGCGCTGACGCGTCCGCAGCCGTTGGCCCGCAACCAGTCCAGGGACTCCCGGAAACTGAGGGCACTGCGCAACGTGTAGCTGTTGGTGGCCCGTAGCGCGTCCACCGGGGTCGAGTCCCCCACCAGCGGGCGGTCCACGCGTAGGGTCACGATCCCGTCGGCGGCCAGTTCCCGGGCGATCATGGGCCACTCGCCGCTGCCCACGCGGCCGTCGGGCCCGCCCCCGGATACCAGTACCCCGTGCGCTCCGTGGAACTTCCCCGGAGCACCCTCCTGGTCGCGCCAGGTCACCACGCCGATCCGACGCTCGGGGCCGATCTCCACGATCCGTTCGTTGAGTCGGTTGCCCGCGGAGTCCGTCCAGGTGTTCTCGCGGACCGTGGCAAGACGCGCGGCCACGGGTTGCGGATCGCCGCCTGGCAGGGCATCGATGACCGTTCGGAAGACGTCGTCGTGCAGGCGCAGGTCGAAGGGCTCGACTGCGTACATCGCCTTGGCGCGGCGCCGGTCCGCCTCCTTGACCTCCACCACCGGGGTGGATCCGTTGTCGTCGCCGGGACGGGGCGCAGGCAGGGCCGAGAACTGATCGGTCTGTTCCTGCGTGAGGGCCATGCCGAGCAGGTCGATCAGTCCCTCGGACGCCGGAACGTGTCCCGCGACGGTGCCGCGCAACCGGGACCACTGACGAACGAAGGCCTGTCCGGACAGCGGTTCCCAAGACACCACGGTGCGGAACCGCTCGGCCACGGAACCGACGACGGCGGCCCCGGTCCGGTAACCGATGGCGTCCACGGGAAGGTCATCGGCACCGAGCAGGCCCTGGGTCGCTTCCACCACGGCGGCGAGGTCCTGCTGCCAGGCGACCACGGCGTCGTCGGTGGCGGAGAGCAACTGGGAGTCCTTGCTGCCGCGCCACCCGAAGCGCACGGCCGTATACCCCTGCCTGGCCAGAAGGATGCACAGGCGCCGTACCGTCAGTTCGGACAGCATCAGCTCCCGACCCGCGGGGGGTGCCACCACCACGATGCCGCGGCTGGTGGCGTCTTCAGGGGTGTGGATCCAGGCCAGGACCGCCGAGGCATCGGCTCCGATCCAGGTCGGTTCGCCCTCAATCATTCCCGTCTCTCCTTGAAAAGTACGCCGAAGCGGGCCAGTGCTGCACCGGTCGGACGGTGAGGATCCGTCGTCCGCCCGGTGCCATGTCCATGAAGTCGTCGTCCGGGACCAACCCCGGCCCCGGATCGACGGCGACTGCGGCAGCCGCCCGTCCCGCCGTCAGTTCCACGGTAGTGGGCCCGATCGAGTCGTGAACGCCGTCCGTGTGTGCCGCGTCGACGGTTCGCCGTTCCAGCCCCTGACCTTCCCGGAGGTCGGCGAGCGCGTGCCGGTGACCGCCCCCGAGAAGACGTACCGCCCGCAGCGATTCGACGACCTGCGGCTGGGCCTTCGATGAATCGTCCGGGACCAGCTCGACCTCCAGGGCTTCCCACTGCCGGTCGCCGAACCCCCAGGCGTGGTCGAGGTCCAGGAATCCGCCGAGGAGCTTTTCGACGGGGTACACCAACTCCCCCGGACCCGTCAGTTCAACGGACAATTCCGCTTGTGGACCCGGGTTTTGATGCACTGTCCATGTTCTCACATACAGCCTGCCCGTGAGGACGACCGGTTGGTCGTGGTGCACGTGAACGTGCAATCCGGACAGACCGTCGTCGATTAGTGTCACGGCGGTCTCCGCACAGGCCCTGCGCATGGCGTACCACGTGGCCTTGGGTCGGCCCGTGGAGTCCAGCAGACCCCATCCGGCTCCCGGAGTGAGGTCCCTGGAGGCCAACACGATGACCCCGTCGCACCCGGAGTCCCCGCGGCGCAGGTCGGTCAGCGTGTGTTCGACCGCTTGGGCTACCGCGGCACGTTCCGCGTGCAGTTGGGTATCCCGGGACAGAGCGGACCACACGCCGTCGGAATTGCCGGTGTCCGACAGCCTGACCGGCGGGGTGGAGGACTCGGCACCGGCTGCCCCGGTGTCAGCCTCCATCCCGGGTTCGATCCACCGGCGGGCGTAGTGGACGCTCGTGTCCTCGAAGTCCCATGCGGCGCCGGGGTCCCGAGCGGCCGCGGACCGCCAGTCCGCCGCAACCGAGTCGTCAGAGTCGGCCGTCCCGGTGCCGAAGAACCGTGTGATCTCCGAAGGCGCCGGGGGCACCCCGAAGGCCAAGGCTTCCGCCGCGAAGCGCACGCCACAGGTCCGGACGTCGCTCAGAGGCCTGCGGTAGGCCCCCACCCCGAACCAGTGCGAGATTCCGCGGTCCGGCCGAATCGGCGGCTCACCGCCACACGGTGTGCTGCTCACGTGGACCACCTGCGGTGCAAGCTCCGCCGTCAATCGAGGGATCAGGTCATCGATCACCGGAATCGGGAGCTGGGAGAGGTCGCGTCCCCACAGGACGGGTTGTTGGAGGACCTCGTTGCCGCCGGAGAACACGGCCACGCACGGGTGCGCCCCGAGTCGCGGCAGCCAGGTGCGCAGCTCGTCTTCGACCAACGCCAACCAGGACGGTTCGGAGGGTGGATCCAGGGTGGCCAGCATCGCATCGTGCCAGACCAGGAGTCCGTGGCGGTCGCAGGCACGGTAGAAGGCCTCGGCCTCCCATGCGTGGGTGCCGGAGATGCGCAGGAGGTTTGCGCCCGCAGCTCGCATGGCGCGCACGGTCCGGTCGATCTCGGCGGGGTCGTCCCCGAGGGTCAGGGCGTCGACGGGCGTCCAGACCGCTCCGCGAACGAAGACACGGGTCCCGTTGACCTCCAGGGTGAAACCGCCGTGGTCCGTGCGCGCCCGGATCTGGCGGAAGCCCACCCGTCGGCGTTCCACGAGTTGTCCGCCGGCCTGAACCTCGAGGTCGTGCAGGGTGGGGGTTCCGTGGGTCGCTGGCCACCACAGTGCGGGGCCCCGGACCTCCAGGGCCACTCGGTGCTGCCCGGCCGCGAGCGTGGCCGTGTGCTCCGCCCCCGCACACCGCACGGTGAGTGTCGTGGCCCGGTCGGCGGTGAGGTCGACGTGCACCGTGGCCGGGCCGCCGTCGGTTTCGCTCAGCTCAGTTCGGACCGCGGTCACGGACACCCCGTGGTGGGGCACAGCGCGCAGGGAGGATTCTCCCCACGGGCCCACGACGACGGCTGTCCCGGCCCACGGGATACGCCCGATCAGCGGCGTCCGACGCCAGCGGAGGGAGGAGTCTGAGACCAGGGTCGAGCGCCATCGGGGGCGCGGCTTTCGAGGCACGGGGACCAGTTCGAGCGCGCGGCACACGATGGCCAGTTCGTGCTCACCGGGTCGCGCGGTCAGATTGGCCACGATGTCGTCCAGGCCCGAGACCGATGCCGCCACGCGGCGGCCGTCCCAGAAGACCTCGCTCACGGTGGCCACGCCCCGCAGTTCCAACCGGTAGGCCCGTTGGCCCGGTGACTCCTGTGGGTCCTGCGAGTCCTGCGGATCCAGTGGGTCCTGTGGGTCCTGTGGGTCCTGTGGAAGGTTCACGGTGGTCGTCCACCACCAGTCGTGCGCATCCGCCTGGAACGTGGCGGACGGGAGCTCAGCGTCCCGCCAGGCACCGGCCGCGGTTCCGGGCACGGTCGCCGCCAGAACATGATCCGCGGCGGCGGCCACCCGGTCGGCGAGCCTCCCGTGCTCCCCTTCCACGGCGTCGTCGTCCGATTCGGGGGCGGCAGAAAGCGCAACGGAGTCACCCCGGACCTGGGAGGCGGGCGGTTGCGCGGGCGCGGACCGCGTGTCCCAGTTCAGGTCCCCTCGCCAGGAAACCGCCCCGGGGGCAGTCCGGTACAGGTACCAACCGTCCCGCGGCAGGTGATCACGAATGTGGTCGGTACCCGTGAGCATGTCAGCCGGCCCAGCGGCGCAACGTGGCCGCTGCGTCGTCCCACTGATCGGTGATCGTGGTCATGGTGGATTCCAGCGACTTGGACGTACGTCCGCGGGCCACGCGAGCCAGCTGGAACTGGAGGGCCTTGGCCTCCCTGCTGACGGTCTCCCAGGAATCTGCGGCCGACTGCAGTTCGGGCACCTGGCTGAATCGCACGGCGGCGGCGGCCAGGAGGGCCACCACGCCCAGTTGGCGGGTGGTTTCGAAGCACAGGGCGTGATATCCGTCCATGCCCGCGCCCTGGAGCCAGTCGAAGCGGGAGCGCAGGACGTCCATGAGCGCCAGAGCCGGGTTGTGGTCCGGGGCGCGGCCTGCGTGGTGGGCCAGCAGTCGCATGGTGTCCTCGCGCGCACGCGAGTCGTCCGCCGGGACCAAGCGGTCCAGCCGCACGAGTTCGACGTAGGGCGCGGGCACGATCCCCTCGCTGCGGCGCTCCCCCAAGACGAAGTCGAAGTCCTCACCCCGGAGTTCGTGCAGTCCCTCGTTGTGCAGGTAGACCAGGTGCTGCGCCGTCACGTCCAGGTGCAGCGGGACGATCGAGGTCTTGGTGTGCTCCAGCCCGTAGGACACCCCGCGGGTGTCGGGAAGCCAGTGAGCGTCCGCCTCCACGATCATGAGGTTCCCGGCCTGCATCTGGGTGCGAACGTGATCGACCAGGGTGGTCCACACGTCGTACTCCCCGACCCGGATGCCGTGAACCTCCTCCAGGTCCCGGTGGTCGGTCTTGAGGAACTCGAACTGTTCGACCTGGGTGTCCGCCGCAACCGCCGCCGCGAACAGCGGTTCGGGGCGGCGCCCCAGACCGTGCAGCAGCTCGATCCACACGTCCAGGTAGCAGTTGGTGTTGGACCACACGGACTCGTCCCCGTGGAGGGTATGCCGCGAGAAGCCCTCCGGCGTGAGTCCGGGGGCGGACACCGTGACCGGGGCCGTTGCCCCGGTCCCGTCGACGGCGCGGGCGGGGCCCGCCGTCGATCCCGTGTCCGTGCCCGTCACGCCTGTTCCAATCCCAGCAGGTCGCGAGTCCGCGCGGGCCAGGTGGTCAGGTCCGTGCCGTGCCTGCGGGCCAGGGCCAGGGCGATCCGCTCGAGGCCGAACCCGAAGCAGGCGGAGTGGGCGACGGCGCCGTCGTCCGTGGCCAACCCGAACTCCGCACCGAAGTGCTCCTCGTGGCAGTTGCCGGAAGCGATCGCGGTGTCCCGCCCCGCGTAGACCTGGGTGGTGATCTCGAACTTGAGTTCCGCCGCCCGTTGGCCCTTGGCCAGCATGACCCCGGCTCGGCCGAAGAAGGGATCGTTGGCCCCTTCCACGCTCACGGTCAGGCCGAGGTCACGCAGCAGCTGCGAGCCCAGCTCGAGCATGGCGCCCCGATGGGCCAGAGCCTGCTCCGGGGTTCCGAGGAGGACGAACTCGAGCATGCGGAAGCTCACCAGCCGCATCGGGTCCGGCGAGGGTTCGTTGCGGAAGCAATCGCCCGTGAGCGCCCAGACGGTGCCGTCGACAACCGCCCGGGTCTCCGGCTGCCCCCCACCGTCGCCGTTGGGCTCACCGTGCGCGGGAGCGGTGTTCCCGGTCATCGACAGCCACGCATAGAGCGGGTGGCAGGCCGCGGGTACCAGCGCGTAGTCGCTGGTGTGGAGGTGCCCGTCCCAGGGCAGCCCCGCTTCCCGGTCCGCCAGGAGTCTCCGGTGGGCCTTCGTGTCACCGGTGAAGACGTCGATCGTGCCGAGCAGCTGGGGGAAGCTGGCCACGTAGTCGGTGCGTTCCAGCATCGAGCGCCCGTTGACCGGTGGGAATCGCACCGCGCGGACGGCCCCCGGACGGTCCAGGTGCTCCTCGACCCGTTGCCGGGCCAGGACTTCCAGGCCCCGGATCACGGCTTCCATGGCCACCCCCGTGCCGGTCACGCCCGGTCCGAGCGTGGGCAGCAGCCACTGCGCCTCGAGCAGTTCACGCTCGAAGGCAACCTCGGCTTCGGCCGTCGGGTCGGCTTCGGTCTGGTCGGTCGGGTTCGGTTCGGTCGGGGTCGAGTCGGTGGGTTCGGTCGGCGTCATCGTCTGCCCCTCGAGACCATTTGGAGGGTCGCGGTGTTGTGGAGGATGCGGTCATTGTTGACCTGAAGGGACGGGCCCATCGCGTCGCGCAACGGCCGGGCCAGGGACAGGGGGCCCACGTTGGAGTAGGAGGCGATGCCCACGATGACCATGGCGTCCGCCACGATCTTGCGCACCAGTTCCGAGGTGGACACCTTGAGGGTGTTCATGGCGATCGCGAAGGACATGGAGGACAGTTCCTCCGGGTCCTCGGCGTGGTCGTCGAAGCGCTGCACGTTGGTGCGCACGACGTCCGTCATCCGCTGCAGGTCGATCTCGAGTTCGGCCAGGCGCAGCCCACCGGGCGGCAGCTGCCCCGGGGTGGCGCGGGCCTTCTTCTGCACGAACTTGCGCGCAACGTCTCCGGCGTTGGAAGCCAGTCCGAGCCACGAGGAGGCCCAAAGCGTATGGGAACCGGGCAGCATGGTGCGAGCGGAGATCGTGGCGAAATCCACCGGGAGTACGTACTCGGCCGGGACGGTGGCGGCCAGTTCAAAGCCCTCGGACATCGTGCCGCGCAGACCCAGCGCATCCCATTCGGAGGTCCGGTCCAGCTCCAGATTGGCCTTGGGCACGGCCACGAGCGACTGCTCGGAGGACGGTGCCTCCGGCGTGGACCGGGCGGTCACGAACACGGCGTCGGCGTACCGGGCGTAGGAGATCACCGGTGCAGACTTACGGACGGACACGGTGCCGTCGCCGTTGTCCACCACCGCACAGGAGGAGGTTCGGGTGTCCCCACCGATGTTCTTCTCGGTGGTGGAGGACGCGATCAGCCACTGCTCGGTGACCACCCGCTGCGTGAGCTCGGTCAGCGGTGAGTCCTGGCTCAGGTCCACGTGCCGGGTGAGGCAGAGCTCCTGGCTGAAGTGCATGGCCACGATCGCCGCGGTCGAGGCGCACACGCGTCCGAGTTCCTCGACCAGTTCGCAGATCTCACCAATCGAACGACCGGCGCCACCGTTGGCGGACGGGACCGCAGCACCGAAGATTCGCTGGGCGCGGCACTCACCGATGGCTTCGTGCGGAAACCGGCCCTCGGCGTCCACGGCAGCCGCGAACTGCGCGGCCACGGCAACCACGGAGGCGATGCGCTCCGACCAGTCGGCCGCGGTGTCCTCGGCCAGTTCACGGACGATGGTGGTGCCTGACGGAACCTCGTGTTCGTCGATCACCTTGGCGGACGTGCCCAGTTCGCTGCGCACGCTCATCACTGCTCGTCCTGCAGTTGCGCGACGGCGGCGGCGATGGAGTTCAGGGACTCGAAGGTCTCCTTGGTCAACATCTCCTCGGGGAACTCGATGTCAAACGCGTCCTCGACCCCCAACATGACGTTGACGGAGGCGTGCGAGGTCATGCCCGCCCCGTACAGGCTGTCGGTTTCTGCCAGCGTTGCGGCGTCGGTGCTCAGGTGCGCGTGCTGCGCCACGACCTGGCGAACGGTCTCCACGGCGTCGTTCACGGCGTCGGTCTGTTCCTGACTCATGTGTGTTTCCCCCAACCTCGGCGCATCGGCCGTTGTGCGTTCCGGTACCCCGCCCGGCATGTCTGCCACGGCCGTCCGACCTCCCCCGAGGTCGGTTGTCCGGTGGCTCTCGACGGCGGTGCAGTCACCACGTCGAGTCTCCATCATGGCCTGAATCGATGATTTCGCACCAGCCAGCGCGAGCACGGTTGCGATTGCCGTGTCACATGTGTCACCTGGGTCGGCCTCGACCAGCCAGTGCGTGATCCCGGCGGTCCGTGCATAGCTACGGGCGGCTCCGGTCAGGTGGACCTGCCACACCTGCGCTGCCGGCTCGGGGCCGGCGGGTTCAGCCGACCGCGCACCGAGCACGGAGATCTCGCGCCAGGGCAGCGGCTGATCGGACCGGACCTGCAGTGCCTTGGCCACCGATTCCTTCACGGCGAACCGCAGCGCCATGAGTGGCACGTCGGCGGAGGCGCTACGGCGTTCGAGCGGGGAGAACACGGTTCGCAGATACCGGTCGCCGTGGCGCGACCATGCCGCCCGCACCGGCTGGTGCGCCTGCAGATCACATCCGATCCCCGCGACGGTCATGATTGCGCCGGTGCCACGATCAGGTCGATCCCCAGGGCCCCGGTGGGCAGCAGCTCGATCCCGTAGGCCTCCGCCAGGCGTTCGCGCTGCATGGAGCGCGTGTTCTCCCACAGGGCTGCATGCTGCTCGGCCACCACGGTCGAGCGGGCCTGTGGATCCTTGAGTCGCCCCCAGTGCTGCACGATCTCCGCGGGTTCCTGGAGCACTAACGGCATGCCGATGTCGTCGAACGCGCGAATTCCGCGCACAGCCATCGGCCGGTCCAACCGGGCTGCCTCCAGCACGGTGATGGGGAACCCTTCCCAGCGCGCCGTGTGCACGTACAGGTCCGCCTGGGCCAGATGCTCCAGTACGGTGCCCGGATCCACCCAGCCGGTCACTTCGATGTCCTGCGCTTCCAAGGAGGCCTGGAGGGCGTCGTCGCCGCCACCGACCCACAGTGCACGCACTGACTCTCCCGAGGCACGAAGGGCGGCGATGAGCTGCGCGAACCACTCGGGGTCCTTCTGCATGGTCAACCGCCCCGACCCCACGACCAACGGCCCGCGGGGATCCGTCCATTCCTGGATCGGAGCGCCGGTGATCTCACGCTGCGGATCGGGCGCCACGTTGGGCACGTAGACAGTCTTGAGCTTGCTCCCCCACTTACGGGCTTCCTGGTTCTCCGCGCGCGAGCACCCGGCCAGCACGTCCGTACGGCGGCTCAGCGCGCGCTCGACGCTGCGGTAGGTGCGACGTTCGGCCGCGGATTTGTCCTCCCGGTCGAAGGCCCAGGCGTGGGGGGTGTAGACGCAACGGACGCCGTCGATGCCGACCAGCGCGGTCCGCGCCCACACTCCCGCATAGCTGCTGTGGGCGTGGACGACGTCGGGGCGGAGCTGCGCCAGGGTGGCGCGCACGAACTTGGTGGCTCCCATGTGGCCGCCGTCGATCCGGTGGATCGAGGCGAACTCGTCGATCCACTCCGGTTCCAGCGTGTCCGCCTCCGGACGCAACCGGCACACCAGGTGGTGTTCACACTCGGGCAGCGCACGTACGTAGTCCCGCACGGCGGCCGCGACGCCGCCACCGAAGGCCTCGACGACGTGCAGGACACGGCGTCGATGACCACCCCGCCCGGCCTCCGGGCCGCCCGGGGTGGAGTGCTGCGCGCCGGATCGGGTGCGGTCGATCGCCCCCGATACACGATTGGGCAAAGCCATGTAGGTGTCCCCTGTGGTTTCTCTCTGAGTGGCGCTCACGCATCCCCGTGCCCTGCGCACCCGCGTCATGTTCCGGCCGATGATCCACCCGCTGCCGAGGGTCGCGACACCAATCCGTGTCCGGCCCCCGGCAAGTGTATGTATTTGCGAACCTGCCCATTATGCGCCCATGACCCCACTTGAACCCACACCGCGAAAAGACGCGCGCCTGGGGCGTGAACCTCGCCACAGGCGCGGCTACGGAGCAATGGGGGGGTCGCCATGCCGTTTAGGACCGTGGCTTCCCTCCACCCCTGTGGAGGTGACCGACCGGTTGAGCCCCGGGTGCATCACCTCAGAGGGGGGGTCGGCGAGGCGCAGCCGTCCAGCTGCGTCATGAGTCGCGATGGACACGCTCGGCGCGGACTATGAGGTCGGCCTGCAACGGCAGGCGACCCAATGAGACGAGCTGCCATGGCCACGACTTGTGGCGCCAGTTCCAGGCCATCTGAACGTTCCCGGGGAAGACGCCGAGGTACAGCACCGTCGCGGCTCGGCCTGCGGCACGGCGGGCCTGGGGTACCAGCAGGCCGCCGGTGATCACGAGTTCGGCGACCCCGCTGGCGAGCGTCCAGAAGCGCGGCGAACCGGGCAGGGCGCGCGGAATTAGGGAGTCGAATGGCTTGGGCTTGAGGAAGTGCAGGACGCCGAGGCTGCCGGTCAGGCCAGCCAGCAATTTCGCATCGCGGCGAGCTCGTTTGGTCTTGTCATGCATCACTTGGCCTCCGTGGGTTGCGTCCCGCCATCCTCGCATCAGTTTCGTTCCTTCATCCCCCACCAGGTGACCACAACGTCATGACCCGCAACAACTACGATGGTCGAGCCGGTGATCGGACCCGGCGCCAACCCCGACCCCCTTATCCAAGGAGGAACCCATGGCTGTTTCCGCGCAACAAACCGTCAATGCACCGGTCGACAAGGTGGTGGCCACTTTCCTCGACGAATCCTTCAACCGGCACGTCGCCGAACGCGGTGGTGCCACGCTGGCTTCCCAGACCGTGGACGGGGACCCGTCCGGTCCGTTCACCGTGACCACGGTCCGCAAGATGGGTTCCGAGAAGCTGCCCGACATCGCAAAGAAGGTCATCAAGGACGGCCTGACCATCACCCAGGTGGATTCGTGGGACGCCCCGGAGGCGGACGGGTCACGCAGCATCCGCACGGAGATCACGGTGGGCGGCATGCCGGCCTCCGGCCAGGGCAGTCAGCGTCTGACCGCCTCCGGTGACAAGACCGACGTTGCCGTGGAAATGACCCTGACCACCAAGATCCCGATCCTGGGCGCCAAGATCTCCGCCGCCGCCGAACCGTACGTGGGCAAGGCGCTGTCCCTGCAGGCCCGCGAAGCCAACGCTTGGATCGCCTCGCACTGATTCCGCACGAACGAGAGCCCAGGTAACCACCGATGCCCCCGCCTGGACCGGCCGGGAAGTTTGCCGTCACCCGGCCGGTTCCATGGCCCTTCGTGGATCCAACCCCGCGTAGACTGACTCGCTCGCACCACGCTTCAGGAGGACGTCCCGTGTCCGATGCACCGACCCAACACGCCACCTCGGAAAGCGCTCTCGGAGCCTTCCTCCGGAAGGACCTCGTGGGCGGTGCACTGCTGCTCGGCGCTATGGTGGCCGCTCTCGTCCTGGCGAACTCGCCCTTGGCCGACCTCTACTTCCAGGTCCGTGACTACGAGATCGGCACGGAGGCAGTTCCCGGACTCATGCACACGGTGGGTGAGTGGGCCGCCGACGGATTATTGGCGATCTTCTTCTTCCTGATCGGCCTTGAGCTCAAGGCAGAGTTCGTGGACGGCGAGCTGCGCAATCCACGACGCGCGGCCCTGCCGATCGTGGCAGCCGTCGCCGGAGTCGCGCTGCCGGCTCTGATCTTCGTGGGCGTCAACACGATGAACCGGGCAGATCCCGCCACCATGCACGGTTGGGCGATCCCCACCGCCACGGACATCGCCTTCGCCGTGTCGGTCCTGGCCGTGGTCGGGTCAAAGCTGCCCGTCGCCATGCGGACGTTCCTGCTGACCCTGGCCGTCGTGGACGACCTGATCGCGATCATGATCATCGCAATCTTCTACAGTCACGGCATCAACCTGCTGTCCCTGGGTGGCGCACTGATGACCGCAGCCGTGTACTGGGTGATCACGCACCGTTTCACGGACTTCTTCATGACCAAGAAATGGGCCGCGTGGGCAGTCCTGCTTCCATTGGCCGTTGTCACCTGGTTGTTGATTTACAACGGTGGGGTGCACGCAACCATCGCCGGGGTTCTGCTCGGATTCGCCACCCCGGTGTTCCGGGTTCCTCCGCGCCTGATCACAGATGAGGCGCCAGTTCTGGGTCTGGCCCCCGAGCTCGAGCACCGTTTCCGGCCGTTCGCGAATGCCATCGCCGTTCCCGTGTTCGCGTTCTTCTCCGCGGGTGTGGCGGTGGGTGGATGGTCCGGGTTCAAGGACTCCTTGGGCGACCCCGTGGCAGTCGGGATCATCTTGGGTCTGTTCTTCGGCAAGGCTGTTGGAATCTTCGGATCTTCCTGGCTCATGGACCGATTCACCCCTGCCAGCAAGGACTCCGACTACTCGTGGATCGATCTCCTGGGGCTCGCGATCGTGGCGGGCATCGGATTCACCGTGTCGCTGCTCATCGCCGATCTGTCCTTCGGGACGGGCTCCGCTCACGACGACCACGCCAAGGTGGGTATCTTGACCGGCTCGATGATCGCCGCACTCGTGGGCGGCTGCCTGCTGCTGATTCGCAACCGTCACTACGGTGCGTTGCGCGCGGCCGGACACGAGGTCGACACCTACGACGCCTGAGCGCCTCGGTTTCTGAAGAGCGGCACCACGGGGAACGTCAGCCTCTGAGGGCGTCCTCGACCTCGCCGCGCTGAGAAATCCCCAGTTTGTCGAACAGGCGGTACACGTGGCCTTCCACGGTGCGCCGCCCGAGCCCCAGCTCCGCAGCCACCTGGGCATTCGTGAGCCCCTGCGCGACCAGTTCGGCGACCTGTTGCTCCCGAGCGGTCAGGGTCGCGTTCCGTCGCCCTCCTGCGGCCGAGCGGGGACGCATGTACCGGCCCGTGGCCTTGAACGCCGCGTCGGCGGCCTCCGTGACCGCGGTGACCACAGCCTTCGGCGCGTACGGGCTCAACAACACCAAGGAGCGTTCCAGCGCGTCCCCCGCTAGGCCGTCGATTCCAGCGGCGTGGCACTGGAGACCGACGGTGACCAGCTCCTCCACGTCCACGGACAGAACAGCCCGGCAGATGCGGTGGACCAGTTCCTGGTAGAGCCCGCTGGTGCCGTGTGAGACCTCCAGGAGCTTTCGGATGAAGGCGTCCTCGCCCGTCTGCATGATCTGGGCGAGCGCGAAGTGCGCGGTGACCACTTCACCGTCGGCCGTGGCCGACTCCAGGACCCCCAGGATCGTGCTGAGGTCCGCTGCGTTGTCCTGAGCAGTGCGCGCCACGGCGTCGAACAGTGCCGCGGCCCATCGCAGCGGAAGCAGGTCTGCGTCCGGCAGGGACGGGTCCGTGGGTTCCGGCAGGTCCTCCCGTTCCGCGAGTCGTCCGGTGGTGAGGAACGTGGTCAGTTCCAGGGCGCGCCGACACATAGCCAGGAGGTGCGGTGCCGTGTCGTCGCGCGAACACGCCACGGCAGCCCGGAAGTAGCCGTGAGCGGAATCCGCCGTGCCGCGGATGAGGTGGTGCATGCCCGTGGCCGCGTAGTAGTGGCCGGCCAGGGCAAGGTACGGGGCCGAGTCCTCCGGGCCCCATGTGTTGGGCAGTGCACTCAGCGGGGTCACGGGGTCACCGCTGAGTGCCCCCGCCCAGAGTCTTCCGATGCGCGCCGAATCCGTGAACACGCCCAGCAGCCCGGGCCGGTCCTCGGCCAGCAGGAGCGCCCTCGACCATGCCTCGGCGGAGGCATTCAGGTCGGCGCGCCGGGTCAGGTGGCGCCCGGAGAGGCACAGTCCCAGCATGGCGATCTCGGGGACGTCACTGTGGCAAGCGTGTTCCCAGACCTCCGGGCGGTCCTCCTGGCCGAAACGTCCCCAGTCCGCCCAGAGCTGGACCAGCTCGGCGCAGTGTTCGAAGAACCGCTCGTCCTCCGCCGACGAGCCGTCTTCGGCACCGTCTCCGGGGTCATCTGCCGCGTCACCCGCCGCGTCGTCTCCCGCGTCGTCTCTCGCGGCCAACGCACTGCGTGACAGCTGCTCCCAGCGGCTCGCCCACGTCGCGGGAGAGTACGGCAGTTCGCCAGCGCCCAGGAGGATCCCCTCGCAGGTCATGAGGAGACGAAGCTGCCTCGTGTCCAGCGCGGAGGTGTCGATGGCCGCGGCAATCGCCCCCGCCTCCAGGTGGTGGCGCAGCTTGATGCGGGCCCGGAGCCGTTCGAGATCAGCGGCGGACTGCCGGGCGGTGTCCATGGGGCCCTCCACCGTGCGGAGGGCGTAATCGGCCCAGAGCCTGTCATTGGCCGCTGCCGCCAGGGAGACGAGTTCACCGCTGTCCACCGCCGTCCCCGTGTTCACGGCCCACGCGGCGCGGGTTTCCGGGCCGAGCCCGCCGTCGAGAACGGAGTCGTGCTGCGCGCCCAGGTGGACCGCCAACCCCGGGGGAAGGTGTTGCCGGACGGCCTCGGCGAAGTGCTCACAACTGGGAAGCAGGCTCCACCGCTGGCCCTCGAAACGGCTCTGCACCATCCCGGATTCCAGCAGGGCCTCCAGGTCCTCACCCAGGGCGCCGTTGACGCGGGGGTTCATCTCGATCCGCTCGGCCAGGACGACGACGAACAGTGCCTCCCGCTGCGCGGCGGTCAGCTGGGCCAGTTGCACCGCCACGACCTCGCGCAGTTCGTCGGAAACACCTTCCACGGGCCCCGTGAAGTGCCACAGACCGTCGTCGAAGACCAAGAGTCCGTCCTCGCGGGCCCGGTCCAGGTAGGAGATCACGAGGCGCGGAACACCCGCCGTGAGCATCGTGGTCCACTGCGCGGTGAGTGACGGAACCACACCACCGAGTTCTTGTTCCATGAGCTCCCGCACACCGTCGCCGTCAAGGGCGGACAGGGTGTGTGCGCGCAGCAGCCCCCGGCGCAGCACGGGGAGGAGATCCCCGGCTGCATGGGTAGCCGAGGCCGTGGACGCGACCAGAATGACCTTCACCAGCCCCGCGCCCAGCAGCGCGGAGACCATCTGCTGGGCAGCCGGGGGCATGCGATGCAGATCCTGGATGACCATGACGGGCGTGGGCCCGGTTGCGCTTCGTCGCTCGCGGCAGACCCCGGCCACCAGGTCCAGTGCCGCCGCGGGGTCGTGGAGCGGCGCTTCGGGAAGCCCCCGGTCCTGCGCCAGGGCGGCCACCATGAATGCAAGCCCACCCAGCGGGGAGTCGATGGTGCCCTCCGGCTGGTGTTCGGCGCGCAGGATGGGTACGGCCCCCACGAGTTCCGCCAGGACGGCCCGCGCAACCGTGGAGGTTCCGGCCCCGAAGACGCCGTGGATCACGACGCCCATGCACGCACCGTCCCGCAGGTCGTTCACGGCCGCCTCCACGGCCTGGGCCCGGGAGGCCACCAGGTGCGTCGGCTGCAGACGGGCTCGAAGTCCCCGGTGTCTGGCACTGCGGTCACCATCCGCCGTGGGCTTGGGCAACACGTTGCGGTGCCCAGGTCCTCTGCTGCGGTCGATCGTCGTGTTCGAAGGGTTCACGCAGTCCCCACTCTCCACGCGTCCACCAGTTCGGTACGCCGTGACAGTGCGAGCTTGCGCAGCACCTGCCGCATGTGACCTTCGACGGTGCGGCGGGACAAGCCCACCTCCTCGGCGATGGCCTGGTTGGTCAACCCGGCCGCCGCCAGATCGGCGACCTCCCGTTCCCGGGTCGTGAGAACGGCAGCCATGACCAACGACGGGGTGTCCGTCACCCCGGCGTCATCGCCCCCGAGTTCGTCGTCGGGAAAAGCGACGACGGGCCCCGCTGTCGTGGTGTTGCCACGTTCGCCGACGAGGCGTTCGAGGAACCCTGCGAGCCCGAGATCCCCCATGGCAACGGCTCCGCGCAATGCGGCGCGCATGTCCGTGATCCGCTGCCCGTCCAGTGCCTGGGCAAGTGCTCCGAGGGTCTCCGCCCAGGCGCCCTGGCACCGCGCGGAGACGGTGAGGAGATCCTGCACGGCCAGCTCGGAACCGGCCCTGGCCAGAGCTTGCAGAAAGACCAGTGCCAGGCCGTCGGCTCCGCGCGCCACGGCGTCGTCGGCCCGGGACCGCCACCGCTGCACACCATCGGCCACGTCCCCCAGCAGCAGTTCCGCCAGTCCGCGGAAGTAGTCACCGACGGCTCGGTAGAAATATGACTCCTGGACATCCATGGTCTCGACCAGCCGGAGCAGGGCCTTGGCCGAGTCCGATTGACCGATCCACGCGTAGGCGCACGCGGTGGCGCTCACCACCAGCTGCGGCACCGGGAAGTCGTTGTCGGACTCGCTGTCCCGCAGGCCCTCGGAGAGGTGCTGCAGCGCCTTGCGGGGCCGACCCGAGAGCAGGAGCACCGCCCCGAGCACCAGGTTGTGGCGAACCCAGCCAGGGTTGTGGGCGAAGGCATCGTCCCCCCGCCACGCCTCTTGGAGGATCACCGGCCACTCCCCCGCCAGGATGCCGGCGAGCATCGCGGCGTCCACCGTGTGGCGTCGCGCCAGATTCGCGTTGCGGGCCGAGGTGTCGACTCGAACAGCGCGGGCCAGCTGCGCCTGCCCGTCCAACGGGCGCCCGGCGATGGCGCTGGCTTTCGCCGTCATCCCGACCATGAGGGCGCGGGTGGTGCGGTCCACCCTGCTGCCCGCGGACACGCGACTCACCGAGTCCGCCAGGTCCGTGTACTCCCCCAGGAAGTCGTCCATGACCCACCGGCCGGTCAGCGCAGCCTCCCGCAGCGCCTTGGCCTGGGCCAGCGACTGGGGGTCGTCCGAGTCTTGAACGAGTTTCCTGTGCTGGCGTTGCGCGGTCTCCAGGAGCTGCTCGAATTCACCGGGCTCACGCCTGGACTGTGTGCTCATGGCCGCCAGGACGTAGAGCGCTTCGACCTCACGGGTGGTCAGGCCCTTGGCCTGCGCGTCCGCGTCGGCCTCCAACAAGGGCCGTGCGAGTTCGGTGGCGGCGTCGATGCGCCCCAGGCTGGCCAGAGCCAGGGTGTGCAGGCCGCGCAATGGTGCCGATTCGTTGCCCAGGGCCTCGATGAGAGCGTGGACCGTTCCGTAGTCCGCGTTCTCGGCCGCTTCCTCGGCCAGTTGCGCCACCCGCGACTCGTCCAACGCGAGCCCCAGGTCATGGCGCCACAGGAGCAGGTCCGCGGCGGCTCCGGCACTCAACCGGACGTCGGTCAGATACGGCGTCAGGCTCTCGCAGAGTTCCCGGTCGATCTCGGGCGGGGTGGTGGCGGCAACGGTGTCCGCCACCCAGGGGTTCGCGATGCACACCGCTCTGGCCACCCCCGAACCCGTGAGGCGCAGGACGTCGGTGTCCCGCAGGGCGTCCAGGTCCTCGGCCCCGTACAGGTCGACCAGGATGACCGCCGCGAAGTCACGGACCCGGGCCAGGATGCGCAGAATGCGCTCCTGGTTCCCGCTGACGTCGGGACCGTGCGCGAGCGAACGCGGTGGCCCAGGAGTGGCGTCCAGATGACCCAGCGCAGCCACGGCGTGCCCGGGAATTCCAGCCGAGGCCCTCAGCACCGCGGTGGCTTCCGTGAACGGCACCCTGCGTTGCAGCAGGAAGCGGCCCAGCTCCATGACGTCGGTGACATCGAGTTCCGGTACCCGACGTTCGTGGAGCATTCCGTCCCGCCACAACGTGCCCAGTGCGCGACCTGCCAACCGGACCGCCGTTGCCGTCACCAGCAGGCCGATCTCCTGGTTCCGGACCAGCTCCGTGAGGGCTCGCCTGTCGGCCTCGGCCACCGTGTTCACGTCGTCCACGACGACGACCGTGGGTCGGTCGTTTGAATCCGCGGCCAACCGGGAGCGGTACCGAAGGTAACGGTCCACGGCCGAATCAGCGCCCATGGGCTCGTCCATGTCCTCCCACCGCACGATCCGTGAGGTGGACTGCAGCTGGTCCACGACCTCCTCCATCAGGACCGATTTGCCGATGCCCTGGGGGCCGGTCAGGAGCACGTTGAGTCCGTAGGATTCCCGGCGACCCAGCGCGACGAGTTCCTCGACCAGCGCGACCCGGTTGGGCAGGCGTGCCCGACCGGCTCGCTCGGAGGTGCTCATGCGGACTCCGCGAGCGCCTTGGTCAACGCCGCTTCGGTGGCCACCCAGGCCAGCGCGGCGCATTTCACGCGCGCCACGAAGCGGGAAACCCCCACGAATGCGACGGCGTCCCCGAGCAGTTCCTCATCGGGTTCGTGGTTTCCGCGCGAGCGCAGCATCTCCCGGAACTCTTCGATCTGGATCCGCAGGGTGCCCAGGTCGGTACCCGGGGCCATCTCCGAGAGCACGGAGGCCGCCGCCATGGAGATCGAGCACCCGTCGCCCTGCCAGCTCAGGGACGAAATCCGGTCGCCGTCCACGCCCACGCGCACCAGGATCTCGTCACCGCAGGTCGGGTTGTATTCGTGATGACATCCGGCGGCGGTCTCACCTTCCAGGGGTGATTCGTCCGGCGCCGCCAGACCTTCGCCGATCCGGCGCTTGGAATGATCGAGGATGACGTCCTGGTACATCTGATCCAGTGCGCTCATGGTGGTTCAGCTCCTTCAGTCGTCCACGCGGAAGTAGCGCCGCACCCCGGAGAGTTCTTCCAGGAACCGGTCGACGTCGTCGGTCGTGTTGTAGAGGTAGGTGCTCGCCCGGGTGGTCGCGGTCAGGCCCAGCCGCCGGTGCAGCGGCTGGGCGCAGTGGTGTCCGACCCGCACGGCCACACCGGCGACGTCGAGCAGCTGCCCGACGTCGTGGGAGTGCACGCCTTCGACCGACACGGAGGCCAGGCCCACCCTCTCCTGCCCCGGCCGGGGGCCGACCAGGCGAACCCCGGGCAATTGCGAGACACCGACGGCGAGCCGTTGACCCAGGTGCGCCTCCCACGCGGCCACCTTGTCCATTCCGACGTCGGTGAGGAACCGGACCGCCGCCGCGAGGGCCACGGCCTGGGAGATGCGCTGGGTCCCGGCCTCGAACCGGGTGGGGGCGGGGAGGTACTCGCTGCGTTCCATGGTCACGGAGGTGATCATCGATCCGCCCGTGAGGAAGGTGGGCAGCGAATCCAGGAGTTCACCACGTCCGTAGAGCACCCCGATGCCCGTGGGGCCCAGCATCTTGTGGCCCGAGAACGCGGCGAAGTCCACGTCCAGGGCATGGAAGTCCACCGGAAGATGCGGGACCGACTGGCAGGCGTCCAGCACGGTGAGGGCGCCCACGCGTTTGGCGGCGGCCACGAACGCGGCGACGTTGTTGACCGCCCCCGTGACGTTCGAGACGTGGGTGAAGGCGATGACCTTGGTCCGTTCACCCACGAGGTCGTCCAGGGTGTCCATGCGCAGCAGTCCGTCGTCGTCCACGGGGACCCAGCGCAGGGTCGCGCCGGTGCGCGCGCACAGTTCCTGCCAAGGCACCAGGTTGGCGTGGTGCTCCGATTCGGTCACCAGGATTTCGTCTCCCGGGGCCAACGCGAAGCGTCGGGAGTCAGGTCCTGCCCCGTTGCTTCCCGCGGTGGCGTTGGACATGGCGTAGGTGACCAGGTTGATCGCCTCGGTGGCATTGGAGGTCCAGACCACCTCGCGTTCCTCCGCGCCCACGAACTGCGCCACGGTGCGCCGGGCGTCCTCGAAGGCGTCGGTGGCTTCGACGGCGAGCGTGTGCGCCCCGCGGTGCACCGCGGCGTAGGACTGCGTCAGGAAGGTCTGTTCCGCGGACAGAACGGCCTCCGGCCGCTGGGACGTGGCACCCGAGTCCAGGTACACCAACGGCTTGTCCCCGACCGTGCGGCGGAGGACGGGGAACCGCGCCGCCAGTTCCCGTGCCTGTTCGTCGTCCAACACCCCGGCCGGCTCACCGGGAGCGGGAACGACGGAGGGAACGACGACGGGAGCGGGTCGATCAGGGCTGCTGTCGGAGTGCACGAGGGACCTCCTGGGGGATCTGCGCTGCGGCGGTGGCGCGATGCGGGTGTTGCGGGTGTGGCAGTGGGGGTGTCCGCGCGACCGCCACCGGGGTGCACGCGGGCGAAGCGTGGCTTCCACGGTAGTCCAGTGCCGGAAAACCACGGGTCACACGTCGTCATTGCGTCCGGTGAACGGTCAGCGGGCGTGGACGCTGTTCTGCGCGGCGGTCAGTCCGTCGTCGATGATCTTCTCGACCGCGTCCGCGGCGGTGTCCAGCAACAACGGGAGGGCAGTGGCCTCCGTGGTGGTGAAGGGCTTGAGGACGAACGCCGCGGTGTCCATCCGACCCGGAGGGCGTCCCACTCCCACCCGGACCCGCAGGTAGTCCTTGGTGCCCAGGACCTTGGAGATGTCCCGCAGCCCGTTGTGCCCGCCTTCGCCCCCACCGCGTTTGAGTTTGACGGTGTCGAAATCGATGTCGAGTTCGTCGTGCACCACGATCAGGTGATCCGGGGCGGCGCCGAAGAACTTCAGGATGTTGACCACCGGAGCACCGGAGACGTTCATGTACGTCAGGGGTTTGACCAGCACCACTCGCGGGCCGCCCGGCCGTAGCCGGGTCTCCGCGATCTGGGCGCGCGACTGCTTGTGCACGGAGAACTTCTCCCCCGTGCGAGCCGCCAATTCGTCCACGACCATGTGTCCGACGTTGTGTCGGGTGCGTTCGTACTGCGGTCCGGGGTTGCCCAGGCCCGCCACGATCCACCGATCCGTCATTGCCTCATCCCATTCAGTGCGTTGCGTTCATCCGCCACCGGGCGCCGCCCGGACCGTCAACGGGTGACGGCACCCGAACCGCAGACCGGTTCGGGTGCCGTCAGGCGCATCGGGGAGATGCGCTCACTCGTCGTCGGAGGACTCCTCGGAGGATTCCTCGGTAGCGCCCTCGGCTTCCTCGCCCTCGGTCTCTTCGCCGGTCTCCTCTTCCTCGCCCAGGTCCTGCTCGACGGGCTCGGAAACGTTGACCACCAGCATCTCGGCGTCGGTGACCAGCTCAACGCCGGCCGGGAGCTCGACGTCGCTGGCCAGGACGTGCTCGTTGGGCTCACGGCCTTCGATCGAGACCTCGAACTGCTCGGGCACCTTGAGGGCGTCCACCAGGACGGTCAAGGAGGTCTCTTCCTGGTTGTACATGGCGGTCGGGGCGACCTCGCCGGTGAGGACCAGGGGAACGTCCACCTCGACCTTTTCTCCGCGCTTGACCGTCAGCAGGTCGATGTGGAGGATCTCCGGGCGGATCGGGTGACGCTGGACGTCCTTGAGCATGCACAGGTGCTCTCCGTCGGCCAGGACCTCGATGACGGCGTTGGAGTTACGTGCGACCAGCATCATCTCGTGGCCCGGGAGAGACACGTGGATGGGGTCGTGGCCGTGGCCGTAGATGACGGCCGGAATCTGATCGTTCGCGCGGATGCGGCGGGCGTAGCCCTTGCCGAAATCGGTGCGGACCTCGCCGGGGATGCGGATGACGTCGACCATGGTGGTGGACTCCTCGTGTTGATGAGCAATGACAAATGTGTTGCGCCGGCCCAGGGCGACCGACTCATTGCCTCAACACGGTGATCTCGTCGTTGCCCCGCATGAAGCGCGGAAGCGTGCTTCCGCGGGGCGGAATGCGACGGGAACTCGTGCGATTTCCAAGCCAGCCTCGTCGATAACGGGTCCTCCTGCGGCGTGACGCGCACGCGCGGACTTCCCCTCGCCTCGGCAACCCAACGACTTTAGCACGAGAGCACCACAGCGCCGCGACCTGCTGTGACACCCACCACTTGGTCCACAGGTCCATGTTTTGGACACATCTGGGGACGCCTATAGTGGGTCGTTGCTCGTAGGATAAAAAGAGCTGGGTCAAGCGACGGACGCCCTAACCGCGATGGGGATCGCGCTGGTTTCGTCGCCCGGCCACAGTCGCCCGGTTGGACACGGGCGGCTCTTGGGGCTTTCAGCCGAATGCAACGGTCCAGCGCGCGACGACGAACCCGTTTCCGTGCTGCCCGCCCGCTCTCCGGCTGTGTCGGCACACCCGGCAATGACGCCCCGATGCGGTGTCGAGGATCGACACCCTGAATCGTCTTGAACGGTTGACTTCACAAAGGTTGACCTCATGAGGGGGAGGAACAACACGATGGCCAGTATCACCGACTCCTCGGTGGACGGCATGAGTGCCCGGCATCGGGCCACCGGAGCCGCTCGTCACGACCGTGACGCCCAACGCGGCCCGGCACCCGCCCGGATGCCCGCCGAGAGCGACGGCACCCAGGCGCAACCCAGCACCGGTCCGGTCCGGATCCTGGACCCCAGCGGTCCGGAAGTAATTCCGGGCGAGACCCCTTCCGTGCCGGAGTCGCCCATCAAGCCCCGTGACGACTGGCGCTCCGCCTACGTGTGGTCCATGCGCCTGGTCGACGCCGTCGCCATCATCGCGACGCTGCTGCTGGCCCAGCTCGGACGCTTCGGGGCCGATGGGTCCAGGGGCGGCGGCGATCTCGAATGGCACGGAATGACCGTGAGCTACTGGTTCGTCGGCCTTGTCCTGGGCATCACCTGGTGGGCCTGGCTCGACCTGCGCGGGGCCCGGGCCATCCGCCTGATCGGGTACGGCGTGGAGGAGTCGCGCGAGGTCTCCACCGCGACGTTGATCTTCTACAGTGCGATCGCGATCATCTCGTTCGCCCTGTCCCTGCCCTTCGCCCGCGGGTACGTGATGATCGCCCTCCCCCTTGGGCTGGTCTTCCTGGTTCTCGGACGCTGGGGCCTACGCACCAGCTTGCTGTTCCGCCGTCGTCGTAATCGCTCGGCCATGTCCAGAACCATGGTCGTGGGCCGCCAACGCGGCACCCTGGAGACGGTGCAGTCGTTGCAGGACCACGTGGAAGCCGGCCTGGCACCGGTGGTCGCTTACTACCCCAAGGGGAAGCAACCGATTCCGGCCAAGTTGAAGGACATCGAGATCCGCAACACCCTCCCCGTCGGCGAACGCCCCACCGTGGCGGGAATCCTCGAGGCCGCGCATCGCAACCGCGTCCAGGCCCTGGTACTCACCAACAACTCGCCGTTGAGCTCTGCGGAGATCCGGCACCTGAGCTGGTACCTGGCCGACGCCCGCATCCGCCTGATCATGAACACGGGCCTCACGGACATCGCCGGCCCGCGCATCCACACCCAGCACCTGGCAGGTCTTCCGTTCATCCACGTCTCCACACCGCATCTTTCCCGGTCACGACGAATCATCAAGCGCGGCATGGACATCCTGGGCTCGATGTTCGCGCTGCTCGTGCTGTCCCCCGTCATGATCGCCGTGGCAGCCATGATCAAGGCACATGACCGTGGCCCGGTGTTCTTCGGCCAGGAGCGCGTGGGACTGGACGGATCACGGTTCAAGATGCTGAAGTTCCGCTCCATGTACACGGACGCGGAGGAACGCAAGGCGGCCCTGCTGGCCGCCAACGAATCCCAGGGCGACGTGCTGTTCAAGATGAAGGACGACCCCCGGGTGACGAAGCCCGGCAAGGTCCTCCGCCGGTACAGCCTGGACGAGCTACCGCAGTTCGTGAATGTCCTCAAGGGCGAGATGTCCCTGGTGGGCCCCCGCCCGCCGTTGGAGTCCGAGGTGGACAAGTACGAGGACTATGTTCACCGGCGGCTGCGGGTCAAGCCCGGGATCACCGGACTGTGGCAGGTCTCGGGACGCTCGGACCTGGACTGGGACCAGTCGGTGCGCCTGGACCTGTATTACGTGGAGAACTGGTCCGTGCTGGAAGACACCTTGATCCTGCTGCGGACGGTCAAGGCGGTCTTCGCGCCGTCGGGCGCGTACTGACAGCCGCGTCCGTACGCCAACCACCCGCCCGAATCCACCCTGCCGGTCCTGCCCGGTTGGAACCCCTGGTCACCAGGGGTTCCAACCGGGCAGGACCGCAACATAACGAAATGATCACGCTATACTCGCAGCGGTTCGGCTTCCAGCTTCCCCTCCCCCAGACGCCGGATGACCCCCGAAGAATAGGCGTACGCGTGATCCACACCAATCACTCGTCGCGGGGCTCTGCCACCGCGACCGCTGTCACCCTGTCCCTGATCCTCACCACACTGGCCATCTCCACCTCTGCCCCGGCCAATGCAAAAGAGGCCCCAACCCCGTCCGTGGTCAACGAATACGTAAGCCAGGAAGGAACTCCCCAGGGAGAACTCACCCTCACCGACGGCGATGTCGTGTCCTACGACCCCGGCGCGGTGGCCTCCTACGACGCACCGGAACTCCCGGACGCACCTCCCACGACCGGCGACGACAGCCCCGGAGCAACCATGGGCATGTACCAGAAGAGTCTTGATTCTGCGGGCCACCTATCGGAGGACTCCGCCGAAACCATGGACCAGATCCGCGAGGAGACCGACTCCCCGCAGGACGCGCCTGCCACCGGGTCGACGCCGCCCCCGTCCACTTCCTCACCATCCACCTCCTCCCCTTCCACATCCGCAACGGCCGACGACGGCGCCGCGACCCCGGCGGCCATGGGCCCGGCCGGGGCGATGTCGATGGTCACCGTGGGCGGAGCCTGGCAGCCCGCGGGCATCCAGGGCATGGACGTGTCCTCCTGGCAACCGTCCGTGAACTGGACCGGCGAGTACGCCATGGGCTCCCGGTTCGCCTACATCAAGGCCACCGAGGGCACCTCCTACCGGTCGCCGAGCTTCGACGAGCAGTACATCGGGTCCTACCAGAGTGGAATGATCCGCGGCGCCTATCACTTCGCCGTTCCCACCAAGACCTCCACGGGTGCGGCCCAGGCGGATTACTTCGTGAACAACGGCGGCGGGTGGTCGGCGGACGGGCGCACGCTGCCGGGCCTGTTGGACATCGAGTACAACCCGTATCCGGCCTACGGCAACATCTGCTACGACCTCACCCAGCAGGAGATGCGCGCCTGGATCAAGAGCTTCTCCGATCGCTACAAGCAGCGCACCGGCCGGCTCCCCGCCATCTACACCACCACGGACTGGTGGGAGCAGTGCACGGGCAACACGGACATGTTCAACAACCACCCGTTGCACCTGGCCAACTGGACGACCTCGCCCGGGCCCATGCCCAACGGGTGGAGCACGTACGACATCTGGCAGTACTCGGAGGCGGGCCCGTTCTCCGGGGACTCGAACGTCTACGGCGGCTCATGGTCACAGCTGCAGGACTTCGCCCGCAACGCCAACTACAAACCCCTGGGTGGGAGCTCCGGCACGGGCGTGACCGCACCGTTCAAGGACGTGTCCGCGACCAACCAGTTCGTCACGGAAATCAGGTGGGCCAAGGACAGGGGTTATCTGAAGGGATGGCCCGACGGGACCTTCCGCCCGACCGAGAACATCGACCGGGACGCGATGGCTGCCGTCACCTACCGCATGGTGGGTTCACCGGCCTACACCCCGCCCGCCCGGTCGCCGTACTCCGACGTCCCCACCACCCACCAGTTCTACAAGGAGATCGCATGGGCCCGCTCAAAGGGCCTGCTCAAGGGCTGGCCGGACGGGACCTTCCGACCCAACGCGGACATCACGCGTAATGCGACGGCGGCCCTGTTCTACCGCCTGGACGGTTCGCCCGCCTACACGGCACCGGCCACGTCGTCGTTCGCCGACGTCCGCCCCGGCCAACAGTTCTACAAGGAGATCCACTGGTTCGCGAACCAGGGCATCACCACGGGCTGGCCGGACGGGACCTACCGGCCGTTGAACGCCACCAACCGTGACGCCATGGCCGCCTTCCTCTACCGCTACGTCAACTGACCCCCTGGCGATCACCCGGTCGCCAGGAATCGGACCGTGGTCGGTCGGGCCCAACAGCCCGACCGACCACGCCGTCCGGATCCACCTCATCCACCCGCCCACAACAACCACAACAACCACAACATCGAATTCGGTGACAGCCCGGAACGCGTCAGCGGCCTTCCTCTCCTGGGTTGAATCTCAACCTGTGCCCGAAAGGAACAACCGCTCATGCCCATCGTGCCTGCCCAGCCGCCGCGCGCCACCCAGTCCTCCGCCGCAGCCCCGGCCTCACCCAGGCCCGCACGCCTCTGGCTGGCCGCGGCCGTGGTGTCCGCGGCCGCCGTCGTCACGGGCCCCCTGCTCTCCACGACGCCGGCCCACGCCGCCCAAGGGGACATCGTCAGCACCTCACAGGCAACACGTGACGGACATCGGCAGACGATCCTCACGGAGATCAACAAGTACCGCGCCTCCCGCGGGCTGGCGCCGGTCAAGTACTCCCCCACGCTCAGCGGAATCTCCCAGGACGAATCCAACCGAGTGGTGCGTGACGAGAACTTCAACCACTCCAACAACTTCCTCTCCGACTCGAGGTTCGGCGGAGCGACCACCAAACGGGAGATCACGGCCCTGGAGTACAGCGTCAATCCCGTGGCGCTGGTCAACTGGTGGAAGGGCTCCCCGTCGCACAACGCCGTGCTGCTGGATCCCAAGGTGACCGTGGTGGGCATCGGCGTCACCTTGGCGGACGGGAGCCTGGCGCGGACGGGTCAACCGTGGCGCATCGTCTCCGTGGTCAACGGTGGCGGATACGCCAACGGCGGCAAACCTGCGGACACCCGCAGTTCGGTGACCGGATCGACCACCACCCAGTCCGCCCCGGTCAAGGCCGCACCCACGTCCACACCCAAGCCGGCCGCGGCACCCGGCCCGTTCGTAGACGTGTCCGCCGCCCAACAGCACGCTTCCGCGATCTCCTGGGTCAAGAACCGGGGCTACCTGACGGGCTGGTCCGATGGAACCTTCCGCCCGCACTCCCCGATCGACCGGGACGCCATGGCCGCCGTCGCGTACCGGGTCTCAGGATCCCCCGCTTTCACGCCCCCAGCGGTCTCCCCGTTCCGCGACGTGTCCACGAGCCACCCGTTCTACAAGCAGATCACCTGGGCCAGGTCCCAGGGCCTGCTCGAAGGCTGGCCTGACGGAACGTTCCGGCCCAACGATGACATCACGCGTGACGCCACGGCCGCTCTGTTCCACCGCATGGCCGGATCTCCCGCAGTCGGCTCCGCGGCGAGCTTCACCGACGTGTCAGCGGGCCAGGCTCATTCGGAGGCGATCCGTTGGATGGCAGCGTCGGGGGTGTCCAAGGGCTGGTCCGACGGCACCTACCGCCCACTGGAGACCACCAACCGGGACGCGATGGCCGCCTTCATCCAGCGGTACCTCCAACGCTGACCGCAGGGTGGTCTGAGCAGCTTTCGACACGGAAAAGTGCCGATCCAGTGACTGGATCGGCACTTTTCCGTGTCGCAAGCTCTCGTGTCGATCAGGAGTGGCCGTTGAACAGGCTCGTGACCGACCCGTCCTCGAACACTTCCTGGATCGCGCGCGCCAGCAGCGGCGCGATGGAGAGCACCTCCAGGTTCTCGAACCGGTGCTCCTCCGGCACCGGCAGAGTGTCCGTCACGACGACGGAACGCGCCCCGCAGTTGGACAACCGCTCGACCGCGGGGTCGGAGAACACAGCGTGCGTGGCCGCGATGATGACGTCCTTCGCGCCGTGCTCCCGCAGGACCTTGACCGCACCGGAGATGGTTCCCGCGGTGTCGATCATGTCGTCGATCAGCACACAGGTCCGGCCCTCGATCTGGCCCACGACCTCCTTGGACTCTGCCTGGTTCGGGCGGGTGATGTCACGGGTCTTGTGCACGAAGGCCAGTGGCGTGTGGCCCAGCAGCTCGGCCCACATCTCAGCCACGCGCACGCGACCGGTGTCCGGGGAGACCACGGTGATCTCGTCGTCGCCCACCATGGACTTCACGTAATCAGCCAGGATCGGGATGGCCATGAGGTGGTCCACGGGCCCGTCGAAGAAGCCCTGGATCTGGGCCGTGTGCAGATCCACCGACATCAACCGGTCCGCGCCCGCGGTCTTGTACAGGTCCGAGATCAGACGGGCGGAGATGGGCTCACGGCCACGGTGCTTCTTGTCCTGCCGCGCGTACGGGTAGAACGGGGCAACCACGGTGATCGAACGCGCCGACGCCCGCTTGAGGGCATCCAGCATGAGCAGCTGCTCCATGATCCACTGGTTGATCGGCGCGGGGTGGGACTGGATCAGGAACGCATCGGCGCCGCGCACCGACTCCCCGAACCGGACGTAGGTCTCACCGTTGGCGAAGTCATAGGCATCCGTGGGCACCAGATCGGTCCCCAGTTCACGGGCCACGTCTTCTGCCAGCTGCAGGTGGGCCCTGCCGGAGAGCAGGACCATACGGTTGTCACCTGAGTTGAGGATCCCGGTCATCGTGACTCGCTTTCTCGAGCATCGCTGTGGCTGGTGGTCGAATCCTGGGCGGCCTGGGCTGCGTCGGCTGCTGCGGTTCCCGCGCGGTTGTCCAGCACCCAGTTCTCCACGATGACCTGACGGCCTTCGGTCAGTGCCAACGCCCCCGCCGGAACGTCCTTGCGCACGGTGGTCGAAGCACCCGAGTAGGCACCGTCGCCGACCGTCACGGGAGCAACGTACATGTTGTCCGACCCCATGCGGACGTGGTTTCCGATTGTGGTCCGGTGCTTGTTCACGCCGTCGTAGTTCACGAAAACGCTTGCGGCCCCGATGTTGGAGTGCTCACCGATGGTGGCATCCCCCACGTAGGACAGGTGCGGGACCTTGGAGCCCGCGCCGATCTGCGCGTTCTTGGTCTCCACGTACGTGCCGATCTTGCCGCCGGCACCCAACTCCGTTCCCGGACGGAGATAGGCGAAGGGTCCGACGCTGGAGCCTTCGCCGAGAGTGGAGTCGGATCCGTGGGTACGCACGACGATGGCGCCGCGCCCCACCCGCACGTTGGTCAACGTGGTCTCCGGGCCCACCACGGCGTCCTCGCCCACGGAGGTGATGCCGTGCAGCTGGGTGTTGGGGTGGATCACGGCATCGGCGGCGATGGCCACGTCCGAGCCGATCCAGGTGGTCGCGGGGTCGATCACGCTCACCCCGTTGCGCATGTGGGACTCGACCGTGCGCCGGTTGAGGTAGCGACCCAGCTCGGCAAGCTGGACGCGGTCGTTGGCGCCCTCCAACTCCATGTAGTCGCCCATGGTCAGGGCGTCCACAAGCCCGCCTTCGGCGCGGGCGATCGCGGGGACGTCCGTCAGGTACATCTCACCCTGGGCGTTGTTGACGTCGACCTTGTCCAGCGCGTCACGCAGGACGGTGGCGTCGAAGGCGAAAATCCCGGAGTTGACCTCGGCCACGGCCCGTTCGGCCTGGTTGGCGTCCTTGAACTCGCGGATGTCGGCGAAGGAACCGTCCGCGTCGCGCAGGATCCGGCCGTACTTGCCCGGCTCCGGGTGGATGGCGGTCAGCACGGTGACGGCGTTGCCGCGGGAATCGTGGTGGGCCACCAGGTCCCGCAGGGTGTCCGCGGTCAGCAGCGGAACGTCACCGTAGGTGACCACCACGGTGCCTTCGACCGGGGCGTTCTCGTCGAGCTTCTGCAGCCCGGCCAGGACGGCCGATCCCGTTCCGGGGACGTCGGACTGGTCGGCGATCAGGGCCTGGGGGTCGAAGTCCAGGACGTGCTGGGCCACGCGGTCACGGTCGTGGCGAACCACGACGACCAGTCGCTGGGGGTCCAGGGTGCGGGCCGCGGCCAGCGCGTGCCCCACCATGGACCGGCCACCGATCTCGTGCATGATCTTGGGCAGTTTGGACTTCATCCGGGTGCCCTGACCCGCAGCCAGGACGATGACAGCGGCCGGTTGCGCGATGCCCTCCCCTGCGTTGTACTCGGGGCCCTGCTCGGCGTCGGTGCTGGTCACGATCTGGCTGCTCCTCGTGATCGACTGGCCCGCGCCCCGTCCGCAGAACTGCGCCGGGTGGCGGGCATCGACTGGTGTCGATTCGTTCCGCCTCTAGGGTTCGAACCTAGACTCCACGGCTCCAAAGGCCGGGGTGCTGCCAATTACACCAAGGCGGAGCGTCACGGGAATCCCCGTGGTCAGCCCGGTGAAGGGACCGTCAATTCCCGGGGTGACTTCCGTGACGGTGCACGAAGTGCACGGTCAGTCACCCTATCATTCGGGCCGCACCGGACTTTTCCCTTGCGCGCAGTCCGTACCCTTGTCTGGTGGCTCATTTGTTGAACGGCGAGAACCTGCACCTGTCCTTCCCCACCCGCACCGTCCTGGAGGGTGTGACGGTGGGTATCGACGGCGGCGACCGCATCGGGATCGTCGGCCGCAACGGCGACGGCAAGTCCACGCTCATGAAGATTCTCGCGGGGCGACTCGACCCCGATGAAGGCCGTGTGACCTCTCGCTCCGGCACCCGGATCGGCATGCTCGATCAGGCGGACGTGTTGGACCCGACCCAGACCGTGGGGCAGGCCGTCGTCGGGAATCGCGACGAACACGAGTGGGCGGGCGACGCCAAGGTCCGCGACGTCATCGGTGGCCTGGTGGCGGATCTGGACTGGAAAAAGCCCGTGGGCGAGCTCTCCGGCGGACAACGACGACGCACCGCACTGGCAGCCCTGTTGGCCCAGGAATGGGACGTCCTGTTCCTGGACGAGCCCACTAACCACCTGGACGTGGAGGGTATCGCGTGGCTGGCCCAACACCTCAACAAGCGCTGGTCCAAGAACCAAGGTGGGTTGGTGGTCGTGACCCACGACCGGTGGTTCCTGGACGAGATCTCGACCTCCACCTGGGAGGTCCACGACCGGATCGTGGAGCCCTTCGAAGGCGGGTACGCCGCCTACGTGCTGCAGCGCGTGGAGCGCGACCGTCAGGCCGCGGTGGCCGAGGCCAAGCGGCAGAACCTGATGAAGAAGGAGCTGGCCTGGTTGCGCCGCGGCGCACCCGCACGCACTTCCAAACCGAAGTTCCGGATCGACGCCGCCAACGAACTGATCGCAGATGTCCCGCCGCCGCGGGACACCGTGGCCCTGTCCAAGATGGCGGTCACCCGGCTGGGCAAGCGCGTGGTGGACCTGGAAGACATCTCGGTCACCTATATGGGCTCCCGCGAGGGGTACTCCCCCGACGGCGAATCGGTGGCCTCGACCGAGCCGCGCACCGTGCTCGACGGCGTCACCTGGCAGATCGCCCCCGGCGAGCGCACGGGGATCCTGGGTCGCAACGGTGCGGGCAAGTCCACCCTGTTGCAGGTGGTCACGGGTGAACTCGAACCCACCGCGGGGCGAGTGGTGCGCGGCAAGACCGTCAAGGTGGCGGTGCTGACCCAGCAGCTGCGGGAGCTGGAGGAGGTGGCGGACGACCGGGTCTCGGACGTCGTCGGGCGGAAGAAGACCTCCTACGTGGCCGACGGAAAGGAGATGACTCCGGGTCAGTTGCTGGAACGCCTGGGATTCACCAGCGCGCAGTTGTCCACTCCGGTCCGGGATCTCTCCGGCGGGCAGAAGCGCCGACTGCAGTTGCTCATGATCCTGTTGGACGAACCGAACGTGCTGGTGCTGGACGAGCCCACGAACGACCTGGACACGGACATGCTCGCGGCCATGGAGGACCTGCTGGACACCTGGCCGGGCACGTTGCTGGTGGTCTCCCACGACCGGTATCTGCTGGAGCGCGTCACCGATCAGCAGTACGCCTTGTTGGACGGGAGGTTCCGCCACCTGCCCGGTGGGGTGGACGAATACCTCCGGCTCGCGGCCGCGACTGACACGGGCGCGGCGGCGTCGAACCCGCTGGCTGCCGCGTCCGCGGCCTCCGATTCCGCTTCCGACGACCCGAAGCTCTCGGGGGCTGAAGCTCGCGCGGCTCAGAAGGAGGTCGGGGCGATCGAGCGGCGCATGGAGAAACTCGCGGGCCTCATCGAGGCCAAGCACACGGAGATGGCCGCTCACGACCAGTCCGACTTCGAAGGCCTCGGCAAACTCACGGAGCAGCTGCGTGAATTCGAGGACGAGAACACGGAACTCGAGGAACGCTGGCTCGAGCTCTCCGAACAGCTCTGATCCCAAGCCCTACCCAAGCCCTACGAAAACACCCTTATGTCTGTGTGGAGTCGGCCTCGTAGGCGCACCGTCTCCACGCAGACATGAGCTTGTGAGCGGGAAGGATCAGAACCGGGTGATCTCCTCGGTCGGTTCCTTCTCCGGGCTGCGCAGCAGGTTGGCCACCCAGGCGACGAGCCACAGCGCGACTCCGATGACCAACAGACCACCGGCGATTTCATACTGCAGCCATTCCTCCCGGGAACGAGCCCAGGGGCCGGCCAGGAACAGCGAGAACAGTGCGCCCAGGACGGGCAACACGGTGGGAGTGCGGAATCCGCCCTCCGGTGTGGGGTCGCGCCGCAGCACCAGGACGGCGACGTTGACCACGGCGAACACGCACAGCAACAGCAGCGCGGTGGTGCTGCCCAGCGCGGACACGATGCCGCTCTCCGAGTTCTGGTTCACGTAGGCGATCAAGCCGATGGCCAGCAGGGTGCTGAAGATGATGGCCACCCACGGGGACTTCCGCTTGGGCAGGACCTTGCCCAAGACCTTCGGGAGCACCTCCTGCCGGGCCAACCCGTAGAGCAGGCGGCTGGCCATGAGCATGTTGATCAAGGCGGTGTTGACCACGGCGAAGACGGTCAGGAACGGGAAGATCGCGTCCACGGGGATCCCGGGAGCGCCGATCCGGACGACGTCCAGCAGGATGCCGGCGTCGGGATTCTTGGGGTTCGCGATGTCGCCCGCGGGGACGACCATGATCACGGTGGCGGCCACGAGCATGTAGATGATCGCGCACAGTCCCAGGCCGGTGAGCATGATCTTGGGGAAGATCTTCTTGGGGTTCTTGGTCTCCTCGACCAGGTTGACCGAGTCCTCGAAGCCCACCATCGCGAAGAA
This sequence comes from Kocuria soli, assembly GCF_003797835.1. Classification (GTDB taxonomy): domain Bacteria; phylum Actinomycetota; class Actinomycetes; order Actinomycetales; family Micrococcaceae; genus Kocuria; species Kocuria soli. The sequence continues at coordinate 28,283 of NZ_RKMF01000007.1, read as the reverse complement.
GGCGATCGCCGTGGCCATGGAGACAGCGCCGAACACACTGCGGTCCTGCGGGGTCTCGAAGACCACCAAGCGCCCGGGATCACCCTCGCCCTGGGCGATCGCAATGCAACCGATCACGATGATCACGGCCATGACCGCCAGGGTCACAACAGTTAGCACCACGTTGAACTTCACGCTCTCGCCCACACCACGCAGGTTGATGGTGGCCAGCACCACCATGATGCCCATGGCCATGAACATGGTGGCGGTGGCGGTCTGCGGGATGCCGTCGATGTACTGGCTCACGCCGATCAGCAGGTTCTTGCCCACTAGCGTGGCCGAGGTGGCGGCGCTGGTGATGCCCGAGCTGGCCACGGTGAACGCCACGATGAACGTCACGAAGTGAATGCCGAAGGCCTTGTGCGTGTACAACGCCGCACCGGCCGCGTACGGGTACTTGGTCACCAGCTCCAGGTAGGAGAACGCGGTGAGCGTGGCGATCACGAACGCGAGCAGGAACGGGAGCCAGGCCATGCCGCCCACCTGACCGGCGACTCGTCCCGTGATCGCGAAGATTCCGGCGCCGATGATGTCACCCATGATCAGGAGCAACAGCAGTTTGGGACCGATCACGCGGTGCAGTTCACCGTCGTGATCTCCACCTTCGATCATCGCGACGGCCTGGGTGTCGAGCTTCGACATGACCCCACCTCTTTCCTAGGTCTTCGGGGTTCACCAGCAACTCACAGCAAAATCTTGTGGAACCCGCAGGTGAAGAAGATAACCCGCCCGGGCTCCCGTCACTGCATCCGACAACCCTCACGCCGTAAACAGGACGTTACGGGTTCGTGTGGGGGGTTGTGACAGAACCTCCCCTGAAGCCAGTTCCGGATCGTTTCATAGAACGTGGGCGCCGATACTGGTGGCACAGTCGAACGCGAAGGAGGACACCGTGCGCGGAGTCATCATGGAAAAGCCCGGGGTCGTCACGGTCGTGGACCGCGAGGACCCCACGATCGTCGACCCCACGGACGCGGTCATCTCGATCAAGGCGACGTGCATCTGCGGTTCGGACCTGTGGCCGTACCGGGGCATCGAGCCGGCAGACCACCTCAAGATGGGGCACGAGTACGTGGGCGTGGTCGAGGAGGTCGGTTCCGAGGTCACCACCATCGCACCGGGCGATTACGTGGTCGGTTCCTTCGTCATCTCGGACAACACGTGTGAGATCTGCCAGTCGGGATTCCAGTCCAAGTGCGTCCACGCCGAGTTCGTGCACGGCGGCATCGGAACCCAGGCCGAGAAGGCTCGCATTCCGTTGGCCGACGGCACCCTGGTCAAGACCCCGGGCGAGCCCGACGCCGAGATCGTGCCGTCGCTCCTGGCGGCCTCCGACGTGCTCGGCACGGGGTGGTTCGCAGCCGTCGGCGCGGAGGTCGGACCCGGGAAGACGGTCGCCGTCGTCGGTGACGGCGCGGTAGGCCTCATGGCCATCCTGGCCGCCAAGCAGCTGGGTGCGGAACGGATCATCGCGATGTCCCGCCACCCGCAGCGCCAGGAACTGGCCCGCTACTACGGCGCCACGGACATCGTGGAGGAGCGCGGGGACGACGGCGTGGCCAAGATCAATGAGCTCACCGACGGACTGGGTGCCCACTCGGTCATCGAGGCCGTGGGAACCCAGGAGTCCTTCATGCAGGCCGTGGGCGCCACCCGCGGCGGTGGCCACCTGGGCTACGTCGGTGTGAACTACGACGTGACCATCCCCGGTATCCAGCTGTTCTTCGCGGGAATCCACACGCTCGGCGGCCCCGCCCCCGTCCGCCGGTTCCTGCCCGAACTCATCCAGTTGATCTGGGACCGCAAGATCGACCCGGGCAAGGTCTTCGACCTCACCCTCCCCCTCGAGGAAGCGGCCGAAGGTTACAAGGCCATGGACGAACGCCGCGCCACCAAGGTCTTCCTGACCACGGACTGAGGCAAACGCAGCCGACGGCCGCCCGCGGTTGTCCGACCCGAAAGGTCCCGCCCTCATCGTGACGCACGGAGAGGGCGGGACCGTTGACGTGTGCGAGGATCTGGGCCGTGACGTCACGCTCTGAGAAGCTGCGCTCCGTCCACCCGGCGTGGTGGGTGGCCGCGGTCGCTTTCCTGGCCCTGTTCGGCGCAGCAGGCTTCCGCGCGGCACCCGGGGCGCTCATGATTCCGTTGCAGACCGAGTTCGACTGGAGCATGGGCAGCATGTCCGTGGCCGTGAGCGTGAACCTGCTGCTCTACGGGCTGGTGGCGCCGTTCGCGGCCGCTCTGATGGACCGCTTCGGCATGCGCCAGGTGATCTCCACCGCCCTGGGCCTGATCGCCCTTGGTGCGGCCGGGAGTGTGTTCATGACCGATGCCTGGCAGCTCATCGCCTTCTGGGGTCTGTTGATCGGTTCCGGTACCGGCTCCATGGCGCTCGTGCTGGCGGCCACCGTGGCCGGACGCTGGTTCGTGCGCCGCCGCGGACTGGTCATGGGCGTTCTCACGGCCGGTTCCGCGACGGGCCAGTTGGTGATCCTCCCGCCCGTGGCGGCGTTGGCGGAGCATCTCGGCTGGCGCGCTGCATCACTGCTGATCGCGGCGACGGCGATCGTCGTCGTCCCGCTGGTGTGGGCCGTTGTCCGTGACTACCCGGAGGACCGCGGCGTCCAACCGTTCGGGGTGGACCCGGACGTCTACGTCGCGCCGCGCCGGCAGCACGGTGGTGCCGTGGCCCGGGCCCTGGAGGGCCTGACCTACGGTGTCCGGCACCGTGCTTTCTGGGCCCTGGCCCTGGCTTTTGCAATCTGCGGGGCAACGACGAACGGGCTGATCGGCATCCACTTCATCCCCTCCGCCCATGACCACGGGATGGCCTCCACCACGGCGGCCGGGCTGCTGGCGGCCGTGGGGGTCTTCGACGTGATCGGGACCATCTTCTCCGGATGGCTCACGGACAAGTTCGATCCCCGGTTGCTCCTGGTGGCCTACTACACCTTCCGCGGCGCCGCTCTGTGCGTACTCGCAGCTGCACTGTCGGTGGCGGTTCGAACCACGCCCGTCGCCGACCGCTGAGACTCAGGGTTGGAGACGTTGCAGCGTCCAGCGCTCAGACGAGTCCAACGGATGCGGGGTGCCGTCGGTGCTGCGCCACAGGACACGGTCGTGCAGGCGGGCGGGCATACCCACCCAGAACTCGACCTCCACGGGCCGCAGCCGGTATCCGCCCCAGGTCTCCGGCAGGGGCACGTCCACGTCCAGGAACCGGGCCTCGGCTGATTCGAATCCCGCGGTGACGTCCTCGCGCCGGTCCACCGGGGCTGACTGTCGGGAGGACCAGGAGGCCACCTGGGAGGCGTGTGGTCGGGAGGACCAGTACTCCAGGTCCTCCGCCGGGTCGGTCTGTTCCACGTGCCCGCGGAAGCGCACCTGCCGGAACATCGGGTGCCACAGCATGACCAGGGCCGCATTGGGTGTGGCCGCGAGTTGGTGCCCCTTGGCGGAATCACGGTTGGTGAAGAACCGCAGCCCGTGGGCGTCGAAGTCCTTGATCAACAGGATGCGGTTGTCTGGCAGGTCGGTGGCGTCGTCGTAGGTCGCCAAGGAGGCCGCCGAGGGTTCCCCCACCCGGGGGTCCGCAACGGCCTGGGCCCACCAGGATTCCAGGAGTTCCAGGATCGTTGGCCCGGTGGCCCCGCGTCCCAGCTCCTCCAGCCCTGACCCGGCATAGACAACGCGCTCGTACTCGTCACCGCGCACGGCAACCTCCCCGTCCATGACAGCCACCAACACCTGGGCCCGGAGTCCAGGCCTGTTTCTTCGTCGACTTTACGACCGTGCGACGCACATCCTTGCGCAAGCCTGCAAGGATGTGCGCATGTCCCCGCAATCTCCGTCAGAGGAAACTCGTGCGATCGAATTGTTGACGGACACGCAAGCGGACCGGGCACTGTCCAAGGTTCTGGACGCGCTCGATCTGGCCCCATACCAACGCACTGGCCACGGACTCGGGGCGGGGAGCTGGCGCCTGGTGCAACTCAACCACCGACCCGGGGCCGGTGTGACCGGGGTCTTCGCCGTCGAACTGTCCTCGCCCGCCGTGGGCCTCCCCCGGCACCTCGGTCTGGACGAGAACGAGGTCCTGGTCTGTCTGAGCACAGCCGCCCTTCCCGACGACGCTGCCGTGGTCACCCTGGACTGGAACGGTTGCCGTTTCGCCTCCTGGTTGTGGCCGGACGACCCGTGGCTCCCGGGGTTGCGCCAGGCCGCAGATCCGACGGCGCGCCTGGTGTCCCGATCCGACCTGCGATCCGTTCCCGTGACCTACCGCCCCACGCGGCGGGCCGTCCTCCGGCTCACCGACGCAGATTTCCTGACAACCGCCTACGTCAAGGTGGTACGGGCTGCGCGGGAGGCGGATCTGGTGGTGCGCCACACGGTGCTGGCGAATCACCACGTCCCTGTTCCGCGCCCCCTGGCACGTTCCGGCGACGGTGCTGTGGTGCTCTCTCATCTGCCGGGACCAACCGCCGTGGGCCCGATCCGCGAAGAGGGGACCGGCGTCGTGGCCCCGGAACACCTTTTGGCACTGTTGGACCGGTTCCCCTCTGCGGTCGCGGACTTTCCCCGGCGGGCGGCGTGGAGCGATCGTGCCCTCGACTACGCCCGGTCCGCACAGGCCGCCCTCCCAGAGGAAGGCGTCCGGGTCCAGACCCTTGCCGAGGCCGTCGAGGTGTTCGTGCGCAGCGGCCAGGACGTGGACGACGACGGCCCGGTTCCCGTCCACGGTGACTTCCATCCGGGCAACCTCATCCTGGGGCCCAACCCGGTCGATCCGGCGCTCGGCCCGATCACCGGGCTGCTGGACCTGGATGCAGTGGGACCCGGACTGCTTGCGGACGATCTGGCCTGCTTCGTGGCGCACACCTGGTTGCTCGCGATCGATCCGAGCGATCCGTCCTCGGTCCCGTCCGTGGTCAAGGCCTACTTGGACGCCTTCGACGAAGTCGTGGACCCCGTCGGGCTCCGGGTGCGCACCGCCGGGGTACTGCTCTCCCTGATCGGGGTGGCAGGACGACGTCGCGGCGCCTCGGCCGCCCGGGCCGGCCTGACCGTGGCGGAGTCGGCCTACCGGTTGGCGTTGGTCTGAGCGGTCACCTCCTCGCCCGTGATCCGCTTGGGTGCGGTCCTGGGCGCAGGGAGGCCCCAGACGTAGGGGACGCGGTCGGTCAGTCGCTGGATCACCAGACAGATCAGGAGGGCGATCACCATGAGCACGGGCACACCGATCCAGGTCACGGGTGTGGCGAGCGCGCTCGTCGTCGGGTCGAGCACCACAACGCTCAGTGCAGCGATCAAGAGCTGCAGCACGATGGGGTGCAAGACGTAGACGGACAGGCTCCGGGTACCTACGTACCGGGCCCATCCCATCCCGGGCTTGCCGTCCAGTCGAGAAAGGACCCACAGGCCCGCGGGCACGGCGGTCAGTGGCGGGAGAATGCCTCCGAAGTGCTGCAGGACGGGCACGTCGCGGGTCGGCATCCACAGCAGGATGGCCGCCAGGCAGACCACGCACCACATGACGCCCTGCCAGGGCTTGATCTGCGCCACCCAGGACCGGATGTTCTGGCTCCACCAGGCGCCGACCAGGAAGAACAGCCAGTTGGTTCCGAGCTGATTGGTGCCCCAGGAGACTTCGTCCACCATGCCCGGGACGAAGTACAGGAACACCAGGAAGGCCAGTGCCACGGCCCAGGGGACCGGTTTGGTCCCCAAGAGCCCCTGGACGGCGTAGTAGATCGCCAACGCCAGGAGGAACCAGAGGTAGCTGTCGAACAGGAGAGTCTTCTCAACGATCAGAGCGAACATTTCCCCCGCGGTCCGGCCCCGTGAAATCGCCCCGATCACGGGATAGGCCACGAAGTACACGGCGGTCCAGAAGACGTAGAGCCACACCATGTTGAGGGGCCGCAGACGCCAGAACCGTTTCCCGTACTTGGTCATGGAGCGCGTTACGAAAAAGCCCGCCACAAGCATGAACACGGGCATGCGCCACTGCCCCATCAGGACGTTGATCTGAGACCACCCGCCGAAAACGTCCCAGCCCCACTGGGTCAGCACCCCAATGCTGTGGCCGAAGACCACCAGCACAATGGCCGCCCCCTTGACGGTGTCCATCCACTGTTCACGACCGGCACCGGAGGACGAGCTCGACATCCGACCGGCGGACACGGTTGTTTCATGGGCGCTGTGATTCTGGGCCACGGTCGGCCTTCCCCCTTGGCGTGCTCATGTGTGCCGGGCCCGCAAACCGTGCTGCGCGGGCCCCAACGCTCGCCCATCCCCATGGGCGAAGCAACGTCGGTTCAGGACCGACGACGACGGACCGGGCTCTCGACACGCGGTCGGCGTCGCTTGACTGCTCTCAAAACTATCGGCACGGGCGCTCCCTGACGACCGTTGGAGGCTATGACCTTCCCCACGTAAAGCGGTTCTGACGTGGGACGTCACGCCAGCGCACGAGTCGGCTGGCCCGGTTCAGCCGAGAACGACGGGTACCGCATGCGCGCCGACCTCGCGGAGGTGGGCCGCCAGAATACGGGCGGACTCGTGATCGCGGGTCAACGCGATCAGCGTGGGGCCGGAACCGGAGACGATCGGGATGGACCCCGCCATCCGTAGTTCCTCGAGCCGAGGAACCAAGTGCGGGGCAAGGTCCAGCGCCGGTGTCTGCAGGTCGTTGCGCAGCAGGGACAACGCCGAGCTGTCGCTGCCCGGATCGCCCGCGAGCGCCCCCAGCAATTCGTCCGGCACCTGGAGATCCTCGTCCCGGGGGGTGACCGCCTGCCCCTGTTCACGCAACGCATCCAGCCGGGAGAACACGGACGGCGTGGACAGTGCGCCGTCGTCCGCGATCAGGACCGCAGGCCACGGCGAGCTGACCGGAACGGGAGACAGCTCCGCGCCCGTCCCGGTGCCGATGGCGGCCCCACCGGTCATGGCGAACGGCACATCGGCCCCCAGGCCGCGCGCAATCTCCAGGCTGTCGGAGACCAACGTCTCGCGGCCGGTGACGGCGAAGACCAGCTCCACCGCGGCTTTGATCGCTGCTGCGGCATCGGCCGAGCCACCGCCCATGCCACCGGCCACCGGCACGGCCTTTTCGATGTGGACACGAACCCCGCCCGGGAGCCCGCCGGCACGCTCGATCACGGTCCTGGCTGCCCGGACGGCAAGGTTCGACTCATCCATCGGCACCGACACCGGATCGAAGCTTCCGCGCTCCACCTGCTGGTCCACCAGGGAGCCGGGGACCACCTCCAGCGTGCAGTCGATGTGGCCCTCCGGAAGATCGGGGGCAAAGCTCACCGTGACCGCTTCCCGCACATCCACGGCCGCGTAGAGGGTCGCCAGCGAGTGATAGCCGTCGGCCCTGGTCGGCCCCACGGCCAGGAAGAGGTTGACCTTGCCCGGTGCCTCCATCCGCGACGACGGCGGCTCGCCCGTGACGGCCCGCTGCGCTGCCGTCACGGACCCGGTCTGCGTGCCGTTGCCGGAGTCCGATGTCCGCACTCGCGTCTGCGTCTCTGCCCGTGGTTGTGCCTCTGCCTGCGTCCGCGGCTGCGCCGGACGCAGTCCGCCGCCGTTCTCGTTCGACGCGTGGTTTCGGTGTTGTCTCCCCCACCGCTGCCTGCTCATGCCCGGTACTGCCCTTCCGCGGGGAGGATCCCTCGCCGCACCCCCGCAGCCGCGATCGCCGCGAACTGCCCGACATCCAGTTTCTCCCCGCGTTCCGTGGGCGGCACACCCGCGGCGTCCAGCACGGTCTCGGCCTCCGCTCCGGATCCCGCCCAGCCGGCCAGAGCGGCGCGCAGGGTCTTGCGCCGTTGGGCGAATGCCGCGTCCACAACCGTGAACACGGCCTCCCTGTCGGCCACCTCCGCGCGGCTTCCGGTCAGGCTCATGGCGTCTCCGGCCCCGATTTCGGCCACCGGCTGCGCACGACGCACGAAGCGCACCAATCCCGAACTGATCCGTGGCGCCGGCCAGAAGACCTGGGTCCCGATCACGCCGGCCTTGGTGACCTCCGCGAACCAGGACGCCTTGACGGAGGGGACTCCGTACACCTTCGAACCGGGGCTTGCGGCCAGGCGGTTGGCGACCTCGTCCTGGACCATGACCAGACCGTGCCCGATCGACGGAAACCTCCCCAGCAGGTGCAACAGGACCGGAACGGCAACGTTGTACGGCAGGTTGGCCACCAGGGCGTCGGGGGTCCTGGGGAGTTCGGTGACCGTCATGGCGTCCGCGCGCACGACGTCGATCGCCCCGGTTCGCTCGGGCCGGAACCTGGCCACCGTGCTCGGGAGCTGCTCGGCCAGCGGCGGGTCGATCTCGACCGCGACCACGTGCTCGGCGGCGTCCAGCAGTCCCAGGGTCAGCGACCCCAGGCCCGGGCCGACTTCCAGGACGGTGTCCCCGGGAGCGGCCGCGGCGCCGTCGTCGTCCTGCCCGCGGTGCAATTGCGCGGCCGCCACGATGCGCCGGATGGTGTTGGGGTCGATCACGAAGTTCTGCCCCAAGGTCTTGGTGGGGCGGATCCCCAGCTGCTCCGCCAGATCCCGGATCTCGGTCGGGCCGAGCAATGGCTGCGGGGCGGGGCTTTCGGGGTGGTTCACGCGATCAATTCTAGGGGCGGACCTGGGTCAGTGTTGTCCGTAGACCTCGCGAACGGTCGTGTCCACCCGTGCGCAAAACTCCTCGAGCGGGGTCTGTAGGTGCTCGGCGATCCAACGCGCGGTCTGCACCACCAGGTACGGGGCGTTGGGGCGGCCCCGGTAGGGGTGCGGCGTCAGGAACGGCGCGTCCGTTTCGACCATGACCAGTTCAGGCCGGGCCACGGACAGGGCCTCCTGCAGGTCGTGGGAGTTCTTGAAGGTCACGGTTCCGGAGAACGACATGTACCAACCGTGTTGGTTGCAGATCCGGGCGAGTTCGGCGTCGCCGGAGAAACAGTGGAACACCGTGCGTTCGGGGGCGCCCTCCTCCAGGAGGATCCGCACGACGTCCTCGTGGGCGTCGCGGTCATGGATCTGCATCGCCTTGCCCAGTGACTTGGCCAGGCGGATGTGTTCCCGGAAGGCGTCGTGTTGATGGTGCCGTCGGGTCTTGCGGGTCCGGAAGTAGTCCAGCCCGGTCTCTCCCACGGCCCGCACCCGTTCGTGGCCGGCCAATCGGGTGATCTCGGCCATGGCGTCGTCCAACGCACCGGCCTCCGCCAACGCGGGGATCTCGTTGGGGTGCAAGGCCACGGCCGCCAGAACCCGCGGGTCCGCCTCCGCCGCCTGCACGGACCAGCGTGCGGCGTCCAGGTCACAGCCGACCTGGATGACGCCGCGAACGCCCAGGTCCTCCGCGGTGTCCAGGATGTCGCGCAGGCCGATGTGTACCCGGCCGTCCTGCATGTCGATGTGCGTGTGGTTGTCCACGATCGGCACCGGAAGGGGCTCCGGCGCGACGGGGAACGTGAGGTCCCGGGTGTGGCCGGACTCGGACTTCTCGTCCCTCCGGTTGGTTCCCGGCCCACTGGGCTGCTGCTCGGGGCGGTCCCCGTCCGTCGACCCGGTCGAACCGTAGTGCTCGGGACGGTAGGCCTCCGGTGTCGCACCGGGCAGGGTCGCGGGACGATCAGCGGGGTCGGGCCAGAGGGTTGCGTTGGTGCGTGGGTGACTCACCCGCCCAAGCCTAGCGACCCGGGGCACGCGGGCCAGGCGGTCCCGGCAGCGGACGCTCGGACAGGCGGGTCACCACCGGAGGTCAGGCATCGCGGGCGGCGAGCACGGACTCGTAGAGTTCCCGTTTGGAGACCCCGTGGGCCGCAGCCACCGCACCGGCGGCCTCCTTGAGACGCGTCCCCTCGGCAACCTTCGCCTCCACCTCGCCCACCAGGTCCTCGGCCCGCTCGGGTGGGGGCGCAGGGGCTCCCTCGACCACGACGACGATCTCGCCCCGGATGCCCTCGGTTTCCACCCGCTCGTGGAGTTCACCCAGGCTCCCGCGGAGCACTTCTTCGTGCAGTTTGGTCAGCTCACGGGCGATGACGGCACGCCGGTCGGCACCGAAACCAAGGGCCAGGGCCTCGATCATGGCACCGAGGCGGTGTGGGGCCTCGTAGAAGACCATGGTGCGCCGCTCGCCGTCGAGCTCCCTCAGCCGTTCGGCACGCTGTCCGGCCTTGCGGGGCAGGAATCCTTCGAACACGAACCTGTCGCTCGGCAGGCCCGAGACGGCCAAGGCGCTCAGGACGGCCGAGGGCCCTGGCAGCACGGTGACGGTCAGCCCTTCGGCGGCGGCAGCGGCGGCCACCCGGTATCCGGGATCGGACACCGTGGGCATGCCTGCATCGGAGACCACCAGCACCGTGGCGCCGGAGCGCACGGCCTCCAGGAGCTCGGCAGCGGAAGCGACCTCGTTGTGTTCGTGGTGGGCCACCAGCCGCCCCCGGATCACGACGTCGAGACCCGATGCCAGTTTGCGAGCTCGTCGTGTGTCCTCGGCGGCGACGACGTCGGCACCGGCCAGGGCGTCACGCAACCGGGGCGAGGCGTCGTTGAGGTTGCCGATGGGTGTGCCCGCCAGAACCAATGCACCGGCGGGGAGGGGATTCACGGGAGATGCCGCAGAAGTCGTCACGAACCCCACTCTAGGCCGGTCCCCCAGCGCTTCCCGTGGCGATTCACCTACCATGACCGCCGTGACCACTTCCCCCCGATACACCCAGTCCCCTGCCCCAGGATCGTCCGTCGCGCGTGCATGGACCCCTGTCCGTGGCTCCGGTGACACCGAGGCGGACCTTCGGGAACGGCTGCTTCCCTCCTGGCCCCCCGTGGCGGCGTGGATGTGGCTCCTTCCGCTCCTTCCCGTGTTGCTGGGTGGGTTCATGCGGTTCTACCAACTGGCCCGTCCGCAGGAAATCGCCTTCGACGAGACGTACTACGTCAAGGACGGCTGGGCCCTGGCCACTTCCGGTTACGAACAGGAGTGGCCGGACGACGCCGATGACTCATTCGCGCTCGGCGTCGTCCCCACGCCCGATGGGAAGGCCTCGTTCGTGGTGCACCCTCCCGTGGGCAAGTGGCTCATCGGCTGGGGCATGCTCCTGTTCGGGCCGGGAGATGCTTTCGGGTGGCGGTTCTTCCCCGCGGTGTTCGGCACGGCCATGATCGCGCTGGTCGTCGTCGCGGCGTTGCTCATGTTCCGTTCGCCCGTGGTGGCCGCAGTGGCCGGGACGTTGCTGGCCGTGGACGGGCTGCACCTGACCCACTCCCGGCTGGCCCTGCTGGACATCTTCCTGGCCTTCTTCGTCCTGTTGGCCTTTGTTTTCCTGCTGCTGGACCGGATCGACGGACGTCGGCGCCTGATCCGGAAACTCCAGCGAAGCAGTCCATCGGGGGCATCGGACACGATTGACGGGCGTAGCCACGGATTCGGGGCGTGGCTCGGTGTGCGGTGGTGGCGCATCGCCGCGGGGATCTCCTGCGGTCTGGCCGTCGGCGTCAAGTGGAACGCGCTCTACTACGTGGCGGCCCTGGGCGTGATCACGGTGCTGTGGGACCTCGGTGCGCGGCGCGCCGCCGGCATCCGCCTGTGGCTGCCGGGTGGCGTGGTCCTGGACGGTCTGTTTGCGTTCGTGTCCATGATTCCCGTCGCCCTCCTGACCTACCTGTCCACCTGGCTCGGTTGGCTGCGGACCTCGGGCGGCTACGACCGGAACTGGGCCGCCGAACACCCCGGCGAGGGTGCCCAGTGGCTTCCGGAGTCTCTACGGTCCCTGTGGGAGTATCACAAGGCCGCATACGAGTTCCACATCGGGTTGGACTCGGGCCACACCTACATGGCGGGCCCCGCGCAATGGCCGATCCTGGGCCGCCCGACGTCCTACTTCTACGAGTCCCTGGAGCGGGGACAGCACGGTTGCGAGGCCGCTGCCTGTTCACAGGCGATCCTGAATCTCGGCAACCCGGTGATCTGGTGGTCCTTCATGCCAGCGGCGGCCGCCGTGCTCATCTTGGTCCTCGTGTCACGCAAGTGGCGGTTCGACTGGCGGGTCCTCTCCCCGCTGGCCCTGATCGCCGTCGGGTGGTTGCCCTGGTTCGCATACCCCGAGCGCACCCAGTTCTACTTCTACGCGTTGCCGTACCTGCCGTTCATGGTGCTGGTCCTTGCCGGGGGTCTGAGCGTGATCCTCCCGGACCGTGGCTCCCCCAGGCTGTACCGCATCCTGTCCTGGTCGGTCGTGGGCACGTGGCTGGTACTCGTGCTGGCAGTCGCCGCCTACTTCTGGCCGATCTGGACCGCTCAGGTCATCCCGTACGAGGCATGGCATCAGCGCATGTGGTTCCCCAACTGGATCTGACCGGCACACCTGACCCGGGATCTGGCCCGGATCTGCTCGGGGGCTCACCAGCGGGCGGTCACCGCTGCGGCGTCACCGCTTTCCGACGACGCCGCAGGCTGCGGTACCCGCTGACGATCACCACCAGGCACCCCAGCACCGTCAACGCCGCGACGGAGGCTGCGGCGTCGATCCAGAACTGCGTGGGGTACAGGCGAATCAGGGTGTCGGAGGCACTGAACGTCCAGGTGCCGTCGGCGAAGAACAGGGAGTGGAACTCTGCGAAGAACGTGCTCCACCCCAGGACGGCCAGGACCACCAGGACCGCCAACAGCAGCAGGGTTCCCCACGCGCCCCACACAGCGGCCCGGATGAGCCCGGTGGCGTCCTTGCGGTGCCGGAGCAACCAGAACAGCGCGGCCAACAGGACCGTGACCAGGGCCAGGCCCAACCCGACCTGCAGGACCCCCTTGACGTCGGTCATGTGCGAGACCTCGTCGCTGGTGAACCAGGGAACCCCGTTGGCGGTGCGCACGTCCCCCAGGAACGACGGCGGCGCCCAGTTCAGGATGTAGTCGACGCCCTGGGACCCTAGACTCATCCGCTCGCCGGCATCGAAGCCGTACTCGTCCGAGGGGAATCCGGGACGGTGGTACTCGATCCACAGGAAGAGGGGCGAGGCGACCAGGCGGACCGAGAGTGCCAGGAGGCCCAGCGGCACAGCCAGCCCTACGATCAGACGCGAGAGCACCTGCCAGGGACCCGAGCTGCGCCCTTTCGAGGTCATCGTTGACGACTTGGTCGAACCGTTGCCGTCAGCCCACGGACTGCTGGTGGAACCGGCAACGGGAGCACGCTTCGTGGAGCTGGACTCGGCCCCTGCGGGAGCCGACGACGATCGTCCGGCAGGGCTCTCCGACGAGCGCACGTCGTCTTGCGTGCGGGCAACGGCGGGACCGAGACGGGACCACTCGTTGCCCTGGTCCGGTTCAGTTCGTGCGGCTCGGTGGGGGCCGGAATCACCTGTGGTCGTCAACGGTCACATCCTCCTCCGTGGCTTCGCTGCGTGCTCTCGTCCTGGGGGTCTCAGGCACGGTCAGGACCGTCGGGCGATGGGCAGGAAATTGGGAATGCCGTCCACGACGGGAAACACCGGGTGGACACCCTCACGGAATGGCCGCTCACTCATCAGGTGGTGCTCGTCCACCTGGATCAAGTTGGCACGCGTCATGGGACAGCGCAGCACCTCCCGCAGGGCGGGGGACAGCGAGGAGACGCCGTCGCCACGGTGCAGACGGGCAGCGGGAGCGCTGTCCTCAGGGGGGTCTGACTGGCCGAACTGGCTGGGGGTGACACTCATGGGCGGGTCTTTCCGAACGCGCACGGCCCGTGGAGCCGACGGTGGTGTGGGGGCGTTGCCATGGTAGGGCGTCGGCCGCTCCAGACGCGGGACCGACCCCACCCCACACTGCCCTTTCGGTTCATCCCCGCTTGGAGCGACGCCGGAGGTGCGGGATGCGCATGGCTTTCGGCTGGTCCGCGGTCACGGGGTCTGACTCGGCGTGCTCGGAAGCGAAGATCTCATTGACCAACGAGTGCTCCTCGTCCTCGAGGTCCTCGCCCGAGAATTCGTGGGCCGTGTCCGCCGATGGGGACGGGCTCTCAGCGGCCTGCGCGGGTGCGGGTGCACCCGTCTGGACGGGGCACTCCGGGGCAGTGCTGACCTTGAGCGCGCGGACCTCGGCCAACGGGCCGGTCCCCAAGTCGTCGGCGGATTCAGTGGATTGAACAGATTCAACAGATGGGGCTGCATCGGCAGCATCGGGTGCCGATCCGTGGTCGGGCTCCGGTGTGGACACCGCGCGCGTTATGGGGAGGGGAACCGCTGTGGCATGGCCCGCTACCGGTTCCGGATCGCGTGTCTCCGGAATCTCCACGCGGAGAATCTCCCACCCCCGAGGAGCCGTTAGTCGTTGCGCGTGCTGACCGCAGAGGTCATACGCGTGGGGCTCGTTGTGCACCGACAGTGGACCCACCACGGCGGTGGAGTCGGAGTAGACGTAGGTGAGGGTCGAGACAGCTTCCCGTTTGCAGCCTTGACGGGAGCACAACCGCGCGAGTGGCGCTTCAGAGGACGATGCAGCCACCGTCGGACGCTCCCTGGTCAGCGCCCTGCGCGGCGCAGACGCCGACGCTCGCGTTCGGACAGACCGCCCCAGATGCCGAACTTCTCGTCGTGCGCCATGGCGTAGTCCAGGCACTCCGAACGAACCGGGCAGGCCTCGCAGACACGCTTGGCGTCACGCGTGGATCCGCCCTTCTCGGGGAAGAACGCTTCGGGATCGGTCTGGGCGCACAGGGCGTCCGTCTGCCAGGCCAGCTCGCCTTCGTCGCCGTCGACGCCGTAGACACCGGCCACGGCCTGCCAGATGGAACCGGGAACGCCGGCGGCACCAGGAGCCTCCTCGTAGGACTCCGCGACGGAGGTGGAGGTTCGGGCCCCGGTCAGCCGCTCAGCGGCATCGGGATCCACGGGGTCCAGGAACCAGTCCTGGGGAACGGAACGGCTGCCCCGCCGTCGCCGCGCGGTCTGTGCCACCTCGGCGTTCTGGTAGGCGGGCTCTCCCATAGCGTTCCTTCCGGTCGATCGGCCAGTCATGCCGCGTGTCTCATGCCGCACCGTCGGTGCGGTCAATGCTCGGGCGGTCACACAAGAACTCGCCCGGTACCACTCGGGGACACACTGACCTAGACTCTCGTCGTCAGCGCTTCGGGGGGCTCCGAGGGCCGGCGCAGGCCTGTACGGCGCCCCGCCACAGCGTTAATTACACGCTTGTAAGCCCCGTAACGTCAAGCCCGAACCCGAGCTTCGGATCGCGCTCTCGGCGTGTCGCCACGCCATGACGGGGATCCAACCTCCAGAAATCGTCGCAGGTCACGTCACGATTGTTGACCTTCATCGGACCCGCCCAGGAAGTCATCTCATGCCCTTGATCCCTAGCGGAAGCGGTTCCGCCCCGCAGGACGTCACACAACTTCTGGACGCGATGGCCGTGCAACCCACTCCGGTGCTGGTCTTCTACGGGACCGACGGCGGACGGGTGGAGCTCTCCGGTCGGGTGTTCGAGAACTGGGTGTCCAAGACGGCGAACCTCTTCGTCGACGACCTGGGACTCATGGCCGGAGTCACAGTGGTGGTGGACAACACCACTCACTGGCGCACAGCGGTGGTCCTGGCCGCTGCCTGGCGCGTTGGCGCCGTCGTCGTGTTCGCGGATCTGGACCCCGGGGCCTCCCCTCAGGAGACAGGCCGTGCGGGTCAGGGCACTCCTGTGCCCGAGATCTCCCACGTACAGTCCGACGTACAGGTGGTGGCCCTCCTGGACGGAGACACCCCCGCGGATGCACCTGGATCGGCCCTGGCCAAGGTCGAGATGCTGAACCAGTGGGGAACGCCCGAGGAGGTCCTGGTGCTCGCCTACCCGGCCCTGGCTCTTTCCCTGCCGGAGGAGCGGTTGCCCGAGGCCGCCTTGGACTACTGCGCCGAGATCCGAGCGCACGGAGACCACTGGAGTGGAGTGCCGCCCTTGGGCGCCGATGCCCCGGCGTTGCGTACCGAGGGCCGGACGTGGTCGCGACGGGAACTCTTTGACGAGGTCGCGGCGCAATCCCGCGACCTCGACGACGCCCCCGTGACCGCGGTCCGTCTGGAGGCAACCCAGTGGTCGGCGCGCAGCATCGCTCAGCTGCTGGCAGCCTGGACGACCGGCACCACGGCTGTGTTCACGGACCGGAAGGACCCGGACATCGACCGGATCATGACTTCCGAGCGCGTGGGTTTCAGCTGGCGCTAGGTCCCCCGGGAGTCTGCGTGTCCGCACCCCGTTCCTCGGACATGCGGGCGCCGTACTTCTCCCCCGCCTTGGTTTTGATGACCGGAAGCCTGCCCGTGATGGCAGCCATTTCGGAGGCCGTTGACGGCGCGAAACCGGGCTCGTCGTCCAGCTTGACCGCGTAGACCCAGAACCGGTACGCGAAGTACCGGAAGATCGTCCCCAGCGCCGTGCCCACAATGGTTCCCGACACGAAGGAGGCCGTGGGGCTGGTGAGATGCAACACGTAATAGCTCACGCCCACGCACGCGAGCTCGATGACCATCCCGATCGCATTGGCGATCAGGAACTGGATGAGCTCTCGTTTGGTGTCGGACTGCCGCTTGTCTCGGAAGGTCCAGTACCGGTTGGCCAACCACGAGAACAGCGTGGCCACGATCGTCGCGATCGCTTTGGCCTTGACGTGCCCTCCCTCCTGAAACACGGTGTGCATCAAGATCCAGACCACGCCGGCGTTGACCACGAAGGCCAGTCCCCCAACGGTGCCGAACTTCATCAATTCGGCAACGAAAAGGTGCCAGGCAGCTTTGAAACGATTGATCATGGGGTCCGGACTCCGAGGGGTCATTGCGCGGATCGCGCTTGTCGGCTGGGTGGATCGCTTCAGCCGCGCGCAAGCAGGGTTACGTGACCTGCGCGTGCGCCCATCATAAGCGCTCACCTGAGCATTACCCTGGTGCGGTGAGCCACGCGCACCAGACCCCCGACGTCACTGCACCCACCTCGGATCCGTTGTCCACCAACGGCCGCATCCCGTCCCCGGCACCGGTCACCGGACCCGTCGTCGGCGTGATCGGCGGCGGTCAACTGGCCAGGATGATGGGCCCCGCCGCCACCGAACTCGGTGTCGAGTTGCGCGTTCTCGCGGAGGCGCCGGACAGTTGCGCGATCCCGGCGGCCGCTTCCCACACGGTGGGCGACTACCGCGACCTGGCGACCCTCTTGTCCTTCGCCGACGGAGTGGACGTGATCACCTTCGACCACGAACACGTCCCGAACGAACACCTGGAGGCACTGCTGACTGCCGGCGTGGCCGTCGAACCCCGGCCCGCTGCCCTGGTCCACGCGCAGGACAAGATCGTCATGCGGCGTGCCGTCGAGAAGCTCGGGTTGCCGAATCCGCGGTGGGCGGCCGTCAAGAGTGTCGAAGATCTCGTGAGCTTCGCCGACGGCACCTGGCCGATCGTGCTCAAGACGCCGCGTGGCGGCTATGACGGCAAGGGTGTGCTGGTTGTCCCGTCGGAATCGGAGGCCAGGAACGGAACGGCTGCCGCCTGGTTTGCCGAGTCCGGATTCGACCACCTGCTCGCCGAGGAGGCGGTCCCCTTCACCCGCGAGCTCTCCGCCCTGGTGGCCCGAACCCCTTCGGGTGAGGTCCGCAGCTGGCCGGTGGTCGAATCCATCCAGGTCGACGGCGTGTGCGACGAGGTGCTGGCCCCCGCCCCCGACCTGGACCCGGAGGTGGAACGGGCTGCGGAGTCCGCGGCCCGCACGTTGGCCACGGAACTCGGGGTCACCGGCGTGATGGCCGTGGAACTCTTCGACGTCCCGGGCCGCGGATTCCTGGTCAACGAGCTGGCCATGCGCCCCCACAATTCGGGTCACTGGAGCATGGACGGAGCCGTGACCGGCCAGTTCGAACAGCACCTCCGCGCCGTCCTGGATCTGCCGTTGGGTGACACCGGGCTGCTGGGCAGGGCCACCGTCATGAAGAACGTGCTGGGTGGTCAGAACGCCGACCTCTTCAGTGGCTTCACCCGTGTGATGAGCAGTGTCCCGGAGGCAAAGGTTCACCTCTACGGCAAGGGCGTCCGCCCGGGACGCAAGGTCGGCCACGTCAACACAACCGCCACGAACACGGACTCCGAGGTCGGATCGGAAGCCGCCCCCGGTCCGGACGCAGAGCCCGGACAACACCACCAGGACCGGGTGGGACAGACCTTCGCGGTCCTGCGTGCACGGGCACGGGCGGCGGCGGACATGCTCCGCGACGGGGCCACGGACGCGAGTCCTGTCGGCTGACGTCCAGCCGGTGGGGGTACCGTGAACCCCGGATGCCGGGACGTTCTGCCCCGGTCTGAGAACTCGCTGCGAAAACGCCCACGGTGAACCGGCGCATGCGTCCGGGCTTGGAGGAGATTGCGATGGACGACAGCCAGCCCGTTGTGGGCGTTGTCATGGGATCCGACTCGGACTGGCCCGTGATGGAGGCCGCCGTCGAAATCCTGGGCGAACTCGGCGTGCCGTGCGAGGTCGACGTCGTCTCCGCCCACCGCATGCCCCACGAAATGATCGACTACGGGACCACAGCCGCGGAACGTGAATTGCGGGTCATCATCGCCGGCGCCGGCGGCGCGGCCCACCTGCCCGGAATGTTGGCCTCCACCACCGTGCTGCCCGTGATCGGCGTGCCGGTCCCGCTCAAGACCCTTGACGGGCTGGATTCGCTGCTATCGATCGCCCAGATGCCGGCTGGCATTCCCGTGGCCACCGTGGCCATCGGCGGCGCACGCAATGCCGGCCTGCTGGCCGCGCGCATCCTGGCGGCCGGCACCGACGACGACGCCGCGGACCTGCGCGCCGCGCTCCAGCGGTTTGCCACCGAACTCAAAGAGGCCGCGCACTCAAAGGGCGCTGCCTTGCGTGAGCGACTCGCGGACTGACTCGGCGTCGTGATCCAGAAGCCTTCCCCGAGCAAGCTTTCCCCAGCAGACCTTCCCCGAGCAACAGGCGCATAACCACGTGACAGGACCCCACGAATCCCGTAACAGCGAGTACCAGGGCCGTTCCGGTCGCGCCTCACGGCACCCGGACGACCTCCGGTTCGAGGAACCCTACGGACGCTACGACGACCCGTACGACGCCGTTGACGACGACTCGTACGGCGAACACGACGACCGGTACGACGAATACGACGAGCAGTACGACGACGTCTTGGGTGAGGTCGGGGCCGACGAGAACATCCCTCGCTTCAACCGGGTGGCTTCCTGGCACGACGCCTTGATCAACCCGCGGTTCACCTCCCCTCAGGCACGAAACAAGCGCGCCGCCCTCCTGCTCGGCGGCACACTGTTGGTTCCCGGGTCTGCCCAGGTGAGCGCTGGAAACCGGCGACTGGGGCGAATCGCCCTCACGGTCACGGTCGTGTGCTGGGTCCTGTTGCTGCTGGTCCTGCTGTCGGCCCTGTTCTGGCGGACACCCCTGATCTTCCTGGCCACGAACGGGCTGACCTCTCCCGTGGTGTCGATCTGTCTGGTGGCCCTCGCCATCGGCTGGGGACTGCTGTTCCTGGACGCTCTGCGCCTGGCACGACCGGGACTGCTGAGTTCCAAAGCGCGCACGGTGGCGATCGTGAGCACGATCGTGGCCATGGTGGTCACCTCCGGTGGGCTGGGGTACACAGCACACCTGCTCAACGTGACCCGTTCGACAGTGGGCGAGATCTTCGGCGGCGGGCTGCCCTTCCGGCCCGTGGACGGCCGGTACAACATCATGCTCATGGGCGCCGACGCGGGTGCGGACCGGGTGGGTCTGCGCCCGGACTCCATGACGATCCTGAGCATCGACGCCAAGTCCGGTCAGACTGTGACCATCTCCTTGCCCCGCAACCTGCAGAACGTGCCGTTCCCCGAAGACTCCCCCATGCACGACGTGTACCCGGACGGGTACAACTGCGGCGACGAATGTCTGTTGAATGCCGTCTACACGGACGTCACGGAGAACCATGCCGATGTCTACGGTGATGCCGAAGACCCCGGTGCGGAGGCCATGATGGATGCCGCCTCCGGTGCTCTGGGCATCGATGTGCAGGGTTACGCGATGATCGACATGGCCGGTTTCGAACAGCTGATCGATGCGATGGGCGGGATCACGATCGACGTCGGGGGGCAGGTTCCCATCGGCGGTGGCACGAACGAACTGACTGGGCTCCCCAATCCCATCGACGGGTACATCGAACCCGGCGTGCAGCATCTGGACGGCTACCACGCCCTCTGGTACGCGCGGTCCCGCGAAGGTGCGTCCGACTACGACCGGCAGGCCCGCCAACGGTGCGTCCAGACCGCCATGCTCAAGCAGCTGAACCCCGTCAACGTGGTCGCCAAGTTCGAGGAGATGGCCGCCGCCGGAACCCAAGTCGTACGCACCGACATCCCACAGTCCTCAATCGGGTCCTTCGTGGACCTCGCCGTTCAGGCCCAGGACTACGAGTTGGTCGGATACGCAGCGGGGCCGCCTTACTACGACGCGATGTTCCCGACCTACCCGGACTACGACCTGCTCCACGCGGACGTGGCCGAAATGTTGGCCAACGCCGATGGCTCCGAGGACGCCCAGCCCGCACCGGCCGGTGCCGCCTCCACCACGGCACAGGGAACCGATTCAGCCGGCACCACCCTGGCCTTGGGCGGCGGTCTGGGGTCGCAGGCACTGCCCGTGACGCGCACGGAGACCGAAGGCACGACCGCCCCGACAGAGCTCTCGGAGAACGGCACCTGCTCGGTCCCCTGACCCGTTGAGCTGTCCGGGGGGCGTCGTGCGACGCCGGTACAGTAGCCACTGTGACGAACATTCTGCAGAGCAAAGCATGGGCCGACTTCCAGACCGCGCTGGGGCACACGGTGCTCCACGGTGAGGGTCAGGGATTCTCCTGGCAGGCGACCGTGGAAGGCAACTCGACCGGCCGGTACCTCTACACCCCCTACGGGCCGATCGCCGATTCACCGCAGGCCTTCGACGCTGCCCTGGATTCGCTCAAGGCCGCAGCTCATGAACACGGGTGCTGGTTCGTGCGGGTCGAACCGGCCTTCGCCCAGATCCAGGACGGTTTGGAAACCCCGGAGGCCGCGCTGCGTCGTCGTGGCCTGAAAATCGCGCCCCGTCAGGTGCAGCCGGGCCACACCCAGATCATCGACCTGGACCGGGACGAGGACGCGATCCTCAAGGACATGAAGTCCACCAAGCGCAATCTGCACCGCAACATCCACAAGAAGGGCGTGACCTTCACACCGTCCACGGACCCCCAGGACGTGGCCGTTCTGCTGAAGTACCTGGACCAGACGGCCGAGCGGAAGAACTTCAACCGCCAGCAGGACGACTACCTCCGCACCGCCGCCGAGGTGCTCGTACCACAGGGCGCGGGCGTTCTCTACATCGCCCGGTTGGACGGCGAACCGATCGGGGCCGCCTTCGCCTACGACTCGGACGACACCCGCACCTATGCGCACGCCGCCATGGACTCCACCCACCGGAAGCTCTCGGCCGGAAGCGCGCTGGTGGTCCGCATGATCGTGGACGCCAGGGAGAAGGGCCTCAAGCACTTCGACCTGTTCGGCACCGCACCGGAAGGCGCGGGGCCCGAGCATGAGTGGTACGGCTTCACCAAGTTCAAGCAGGAGTTCGGCGGGGAGCCCGTGGCCTACCCCGGGACCTGGGACCTGCCGGTCTCACCCGCCAAGTACGCGGCCTACATGGGCATCCGCGGCGCCCGGGAATCCGTGTCAACGGCCAAGACCAAGGCGCCCGCACTGGTCGCCGGGCTCAGGGAGAAGGCTCCCGGCGCCCTCTCCGGCCTCAAGCAGAAGGCACGCTCGGTCACCAAGCGCAGGTCCTCCTGATCGCCGAGGGCCCCGGTGCACGCGCTCACGCGTTGCACTGGGGCCCTCGCCTGTGGTCAGCTCACGGACCTCAACGGCCGGCGGCGTCCTTGAACGCTTCCAGGCTCTCCGAGTAGAGACGCTTCCCGAAGGCCAACGGTCCCCGGGACTTCTTGGGCTCCGGCCCGGACAGCGAATCCGCCGTGCGTGCGACGGCGTCGCCATCCTTGTGTTCGGGCCGGTCCTGACGTTCTTGATCGGCCCTGGCACGGGCCTCCACGCGGGCGGGGTCCTCTACAGGTTCGGCGGGCTCGTCCTCCAGAGGCGCATCGTCCTGCTGCGCCTCGTCCTCGGTCGGGGCCTTCTCAGCCTCACCGTCCCGAGGTGTGTTCTCATGGGGCTCGTCGTCCCGCAGCTCTCCAGCAACCACGGGCTCATCGGGGGTCAAACCCGTCTCTTCGTCGGTGGCTGGCTCCCCCGGTTCCTCTGAGTCGACGCCCTGGGTCGTTTCCTGCCCCTCGGATCGTTCGCTCGTCGGTTCCGCGTCCGTCGCGCGGTCACCGGCGTCGGGGGTGTCCTGGACCGCGTAAGCGGTCGCGGTGTCGTCGTCCCCCGTGCTGACCGCGGCAGCGGGTGCCGAAGCCTCGGACTGCGGCTCTGGATCTGCCTTCGCGGCACGCTTCTCCTGGCGGCGTTGCTTGCGTCGAGCGGCCTTGGACATCTTCGGCTCACCCTCGGAGGTTTCCTCGGAGGCCGTTTCAGGGCGCTGAGAGACCGCTTCGCCGTTCTTGTCCGCAGTGGACGTCGACGCCGCATCGGCGGCCGCCGTAGCACCCACCGCGGCGCCGGTTGCAGCCGCAGGAGCGGATCCTTCCTCAGCCCGGGCCCCGCCGGATTCACTCACCTGCGCCGGAACCGGATCCGGTGCCTCCGATTGCGGCGGCGTCATTCCGGTCATCTCGATGCCGAGATCCTGGCTGACCTGCTGGCGCACTTCGTCCACGCGGCGTGGCTCGGGCTGCTCGACCTGTTCCACGACGGGTGCGGGTTCGGGCTGCTTCTTCCGCCGCCCGAACAGGCCACGCTTCTTGGTCGGGGCGTCCGCGGGGGCCGGTGCGGCCTCCGGGGCCTCAACCAGGTCCTTGCGCCACGTCCCCAGCACGCTGCGCTCGTGATCCGCCATCTCACGGACCACGGTGGGAACGTCCTTGTCCCGGGAGTTCCCGCCGTCCATGCGCTGCACGCCGCGCTTCTGGAGTTCCACGGCACCCGTGAGCAGCAGGGCGTCATCGATGCCGAGCTCCCGGGCCTTCCTGGTGAAACCCACGCGGTAGAGCATGGCCAAGCCCACCGTGTGAACGAACCACAGGTATCCCAGGGCTTCGGGTTGTTCGTCGGGGCGTTCCTGCGCGGCGACCAGCAGCAGGGAATCCTGACCCAGGTCCTTGAGCAGGTGATTGATCTGACCGGTTTTCAAACCGACGGCGCGCACCCCGCCGGAATTCGCCGTGATTTCCCGGACGGTGACATCGGAAACCTTGAGTCCCGCGCGGCAACGGTCCAGCGTTTGCGCGGACAGTCTCGAGGACAGGGCTTTCTCCGTGACCCCCAACGGAACTCGCAGGCGTTTGGGTCCCACCTCGGATTCCTCGACCTGGTCCTGCCGCTTCCAGCCGCGTTCCTCCAAGGCATCGTTGAGCGGTTGAGCTCCCTGTGCGTCCACCTCGAGGGTGATCCGCTCGGCGCCGTAGCGGTCCTCCACGTATCCCGCCACGGTTTCCATGAAACCGGGGACCATCGCGGCCCGGTTGACGTGGACCTGGTTGCCCTCCACCACCACGCGGCCGTTGTCACGGCGGATCTGCAGCTGCCCGTAACCGACCATGCGCTCGTCGGCGTCCCGCACCAGAATGCGGTCCACCGTGAGTTTTTCCCCTTCGGCCGATTGTTGGACCGCGCCGATTCCCCAGAGCTGATTGGGGTGACCGCCCGTCACGCGGACGGTGGCATCCCAAGTCTTCTGGTTGAGGCTGGAACTGACGGTCAGAGCCACGGCGCGCGAATTCCTTTGAGCGGAGGGATGGTCCCGTTCCGGGGCGAACCCGAAATGTTCCCGGAAACCATGAACATTCTGTCTGCACAGTCTATGCGGCCCGTGTGGCTGTACGCCCGTGGCGCGAATGTGTTCACATTCGCGCCACGGGAAAGGGCCCTTCAGGGCGTGGTTCGCAGGAGTATCGGCTCAGTGCCGGGCGTACTTCTCCCACTTGGAGGCGACGTGTTCAGCCTCGACCACACGCACGGTCCCGGAATGCGAGCGCATGACCAGGGACTGCGTGGTGATACGACGGCCCTGGTAGCGCACGCCGCGCAGGAGGTCGCCGTCGGTGATGCCGGTGGCTGCGAAGAAGCAGTTGTCGCTGGTGACCAGGTCGTTGGTCGTGAGGACTTGGTCGACATCCAGACCCGCGGCAGCGGCCTTCTCCCGTTCCTCGTCGTTCATCGGGGCCAACCGCCCCTGGATCACGCCGCCGGTCGCCTTGACGGCGCAGGCGGTGACAATGCCTTCCGGTGTGCCGCCGGTGCCCATCATCACGTCCACGCCGGTGCCTTCGCGGCACGCGGCAATGGCGCCCGCGACATCGCCGTCCAGGATCATCCGGGTGCGCGCACCGGTCTTGCGAATGTCCTCCACCAGATCGGCGTGCCGCGGACGGTCCAGGACGCACACGGTCAGCTGGTTGACAGGTACTCCCTTGGCGCGGGCGACCAGGTGCAGATTCTGCTTGACCGGCAGTCGCAGGTCCACGAAATCGGCGGCTTCGGGCCCGACCACGAGCTTCTCCATGTAGAACACGGCGGAGGGATCGAACATGGAACCGCCGTCGGCCACCGCGATGACGGACAGTGCGTTGTTCATGCCCAGTGCGGTCAGACGCGTGCCGTCGATGGGGTCCACTGCAATGTCCGAGTTCGCACCCGAGCCCTCGCCGACCTGCTCGCCGTTGAAGAGCATGGGGGCTTCGTCCTTCTCGCCCTCGCCGATCACCACGGTGCCGTTGAAGTCCACCGTGGACAGGAACGAACGCATGGCATCCACCGCGGCGCCGTCGGCGCTGTTCTTGTCACCCGCACCCACCCAGTGGCCGGCGGCAATGGCAGCGGCCTCCGTCACTCGAACCAGTTCCAGAGCCAAGTTGCGATCGGGTGCGTTGGTGGACTTTGTCTGCTGTGACACAGCGTTTCCTCGCCTTCGAGTGCATGGGAGCATCGACGTCGTCGTCGACCTTGTGACCAGCCTAACGGGCGAGACTGCCGCGGTCCCGGGTACGACCGATGGTGACGCGACGACGACGGTGAGAACACTACCGCCGGAACGGGCACAATGGAGCCCGTGAGTCAGTACAACCCCGAGCCCTCCGACGATCCCTCGGCGCAACCCGATGTGCCCACGAGCACGTCCGGCGATACCGCCCACCCCGACGGGGACTCCCAGGTCACGCCCCAGATCACGACCAAGCAGGCCCAGCGGATCTACGCCCCGGCCCGCGGAATGATCATCTCCATGGCCGTCCTGGTCCTGCTGACCCTTCCGTTCTTCCTCTTGCAGCCCCGCCCGGACGGGCAGACCTACCGCCCGGACGTGGATGTCGCGCAGGAGGCCTCCTACGCCGCGGACGTCGCAGAGTTCACCCCGGTGGCCCCCGAACTCGGGGACGGCTACAGCCCGAACTACGCCAGGTGGCAGGGCAGTTCGGCCGATGACGTGGACCGATGGGAAGCGGGATGGGTCACCCCGTCCTCCCGCTTCGTGGGGCTCGTGCAGACGGATCAGGCCAACCCGACCTGGCTGGTCGAGCAGGTCGGCCAGGCACCGCAGACCGGCACCCGCGAAGCCCACGGGATCGACTGGGACACCTACCAGGCGGAGGACGACGACGGTAAGATCACCCGTTCGTGGGTCGGCGAACTCGACGACAGCACCGTGGTCGTGACCGGCACGGCCTCAGAAGAGGAGATCTCACACGTGGCCGGTGCAGTGGTGGACGCCCAGGCCACCGAGGCCACACAGAATTGACCGACGACGGCGACTCAAGACCGTCACGCAGGAACTCACCAACGCACGAACCCAAAAGCCAGGGAAACGATGTCTGAGGAGCAGCACATGAGTCAGGGAGCCAATGCGCAGGAACCCACGAACCTGCACATCGCCGAGGACCGCACGAACCGGCAGCTCACCCCCCGGGAGGCCTGGGACAGGTTGCGCGCCGGCAACGCGCGCTTCGTCGACGACAGCGCGCAGCACCCCAACCAGAACGCCAGCCGCCGCGAATCCCTGACGCAATCGCAGCACCCGTTCGCCACCATCTTCGGGTGCTCGGACTCACGGCTGGCCGCCGAGATCATCTTCGACCTCGGCCTCGGCGACGCATTCGTGGTCAGGACCGCCGGTCAGGTCATTGCCGACGCCGTCCTGGGCACCTTGGAGTATTCGGTCGAGGTCCTCAAGGTCCCGTTGATCGTGGTCCTCGGCCACGACTCCTGCGGTGCGGTCACAGCCACCAAGAACGCGGTCGAGGACGGCAATCTCCCGGGTGGCTTCCAGCGTTCCCTGATCGAGCGGATCACCCCCGCCGTCCTGGACAGTCAGCGCTCCCACAAGCACTCGGTCAACGACATGGTGGTCGAAAACGTGCGGTTGGTCGCCGAGCGCATCCTGGACCAGTCACGCACGATCGCTGCAGCAGTCTCCCGCGGCGACGTCGCCTTGGTCGGGATGTTCTACCACCTCAGCGACGGTCAGGCGGAGCTGGTGTACGGCCACGGGTCCTGGCTGGAACTCGACCAGTAGGTTCCGCTGCAGCCGGGCGCAGCGGCGCAAGCCCATTCGTCGTCACACATGTGGTCCGGGCCATAGACTGGCCCCATGGCTGAGAACAACGCTGAATTCCGCATCGAACACGACACCATGGGCGAGGTCAAAGTCCCGGTGGACGCCCTCTATCGTGCCCAGACCCAACGCGCGGTCGAGAACTTCCCGATCTCCGGCAAGACCCTGGAGCGCCAGCACATCAAGGCGCTCGCGCAGGTCAAGAAGGCGGCAGCGCAGGCGAACCTGGAACTCGAGGTGCTCGACGGCGAGCGCTCGCAGGCCATCCAGGACGCTGCGGACCTGGTCGCCGCCGGCGATTACGACGAGCACTTCCCGATCGATGTGTTCCAGACCGGTTCGGGCACGTCGTCGAACATGAACACCAACGAGGTCTTGGCGACTCTGGCCACCAAGGCGTTGGAGTCCAGCGGCACCGAGGTCCACCCGAACGACCACGTCAACGCCTCGCAGTCCTCGAACGACGTCTTCCCGACCTCCGTGCACGTGGCCGTGACCGCGGCGCTGTCCCACGAATTGATCCCGGCCATGGAAACCCTGGCGACCTCCCTCGAGAAGAAGGCTGCCGAGTTCAAGGACGTCGTGAAGTCCGGGCGTACGCACCTGATGGATGCCACCCCGGTGACGCTCGGACAGGAGTTCGGCGGCTACGCGGCGCAGGTCCGCTACGGGATCGAGCGCATCAACGCGTCCCTGCCCCGCGTGGCCGAGGTTCCCCTCGGTGGCACCGCGGTGGGCACGGGCATCAACACCCCCGCCGGGTTCTCGGCCCGCGTGATCGAACTGCTGGCTGCAGAGACCGGGCTGCCGATCACGGAGGCCCGCAATCACTTCGAGGCCCAGGCCAACCGTGACGGTCTGGTCGAGGCCTCCGGGCAGCTGCGCAACATCGCCTACTCCTATATGAAGATCAACAACGACCTGCGGTGGATGGGTTCCGGCCCCAACACGGGTTTGGGCGAGATCGCGATTCCGGACCTGCAGCCGGGGTCCTCGATCATGCCGGGCAAGGTCAACCCGGTGATCTGTGAAGCGGCCATCCAGGTGGCGGCGCAGGTCATCGGCAACGACACCACCGTTGCGTTGTCCTCGACCAACGGGGCGTTCGAGCTCAACGTTGGTATCCCCGTGATGGCGGCCAACCTACTCGAGTCCATTCGTCTGCTCGCCAACACCTCCACGGTCATGGCGGAGAAGATGATCGATGGCCTCACCGCCAATGAGGAGCGCTGCCGTTTCCTGGCCGAGGCTTCGCCGTCGATCGTGACCCCGCTGAACAAGGCCATCGGGTACGAGGCCGCCGCCAAGATCGCCAAGCACGCCGTGGCGAACAAGGTGACGGTGCGCGAAGCCACCGTGGAGCTCGGCTACGTGGACGGCACCAACCTCACCGAGGAGCAGCTGGACGCCAAGTTGGACGTCACCACCATGACGGGCCCCAACGCCTGATCCCCCTGCTCCCGCCCGTGGGGGCATAACCAGGTCACTCATGAGTCGGCCCCGCGGATTCCTCC
>NZ_RKMF01000006.1 GCF_003797835.1 Kocuria soli | reverse complement strand
CGGCGGCGCACTGATGTGCTCTACGCGATGCTGCGGGATGGCACTCTGTACGAAGACCCGACCACGCCTTCGGCGCCGTCGTCAGTCGCTCTGGCGGCTTGACGAAAACCATAGAGGCACCCCCCCGAAATTGCACCGGGAGCGCGCACCGGACAGTACCTGGACGGCGGAGACTCCCCCGCCGGAGGGTTCGTCTCCACGCAGGACTTCGCCGTCGCTGCCGTTGACGAGGCAGAGAGCGGAAGCCATGCGGGTCGTCGATTCAGCGTCGCCTCTGCTGACGAGGCCGCCGCGCGCGGCTGAGCCCACCGCGGCATCCATGTGGCGGGCACGGAACGTGACGTGCCCGCCGCACTCCACTCAGGAACTCGATGGGAGCACCCATCGGCGCATTCCGTCACATCGCTGAAGCCAATGCGCGGATCTTCACCCTGACCGGCGTGGACTTCGGCGCGGGCTACCAGGACATGCTCGCCCACGGCACCACCCTGATGAACTCCGACGACGCCGCCCGTGGCTTGGCAGCGTTGCGCTCAGTGGCCGGAACCGAACGGCAACTGGCGGCGGCGAGCGTCATGCAGGAAGCCTTCTTCCACCACGGGCGCCGATCATTACCCCACCTTGTTCCTGGAAACACCCGATGGCTCGGTGGAGGTGGGATCACCCACCGCCGACGCCGATCAGCTGCGCGCCCTCATCGAGCAGGTGTCGGCACGCCGTGTGAGGTGAGCCGTGTGCATCGAATCCCGTGCCGCGCATACCAACAGCCCTTCACGGCATGACCCAGGGCTTGCGGTCATACGGTCCGTAGCGATAGGCGACCATCTCCCACGCATTACGCGTCAGCGGGTAGTACAACGCCAGCTCCGTGATGAGATCCTCGGCCGCCAAGGGAGAGATCATCATGATGGAAATCACGAGGCTGCGGTCATGCAGGTGAATGGTGAGGAATGAATCTGCCGAGCGATAGGGCACATCGACGTAGTGGACGCGATCAGGCGGCACGTGACACCGCCCCCACACCGCATAGTCGAGCCCGTCCGGGGTGACGTCAATGGATTCCGGATGCATTGACCGAGCAGTGGATATCGTGGGCAACACTGGAAGCGCATGCCCAATTTGCATCACGGGGAATCGGACAGCCCGCCCACGTGGATGCGGCAGCATTTCAGGCTGATCCCCGGATCGGCGAATCCCGGCAAACGAACGGTGGAGACGCCAGGCAACCAGACCCAGGATGCCAAGGACCAAGAGTAGCGGAATTGCGATAATGATCCACTCCATTGCGACTCCCCCTGGTCACTTCAATTGAACAACTCAATTCTAGGTTCAATCGTGTGCTATTGCAAATTCTAACCGATGGTTCAATGATGGGACCACCTGAACTGAGCCCAAGGGGAGCCCTATGAGCGTAGTAGCCGCCGGTCGCAGGCACTCTGTGACATGTCGCCCGGATGGAACAGTGGCTGCTTGGGGCAGCAGCCGAGCCGGCGAATGCGGTGTCGATTCGTGGACTGATGTCGCCGCCGTGGCAGCGGGCAACGTGCACACCGCCCCCAACACCGGCCGTTCGCACACCATCGGGCTTCGCCGCGACGGCACCGTCCTGGCCACCGGATGGAATGGTGACGGTCAGGCGAACCTGTCCGCTTGGCGTGACATCACCGACGTGGCAGCCGGTTGGCGCACCAGCCTTGGACTTCGCTCGGACGGAACAGTGGTGGCAGCGGGACGCGCGCGAGAGGGTCAGCTCTCGATCGAGCAGTGGCGGGAGATCGTCGCCTTCGCCGCAGGGGATTGGCACTCGGTTGGCATTCACTTCGACGGCACGGCGGTCGCCGTCGGCAGCAACCGACGTGGCCAGTGCGACGTGTCGACATGGAGCCACCTCGCCTCCGTGTCGGCCGGCTCGCTCCACACCGTTGGTCTGCGCACCGACGGCACCGTGGTGGCGGTCGGCGAACATGGAGCCGGCGCCTGCGACACCCTGGGATGGTCAAGTGTCACGGGAATTTCTGCGGGCAGCCACCACACGGTTGCGCTCTTCGACGACGGGACCGTGCGCGCCGTCGGGAACAACGACTTCGGCCAGTGCGATGTCCACGAATGGGCTGGAGTCGTGGACATCGCGGCTGGATCCACGCATACCGTTGGGTTGCTTGCTGACGGCACAGCCGTGGCAACCGGCAACAATGCTGATGGTCAGTGCAACACCGAAGGATGGCGAATGTCCCTGAGCGATTCGGGGCACAGCCCAAGAATCTAGACTCAGGCCATGCCGACCTCCCGGGCAACATCCACCTACGCCGCCGCCCTCAATCGCAACCAGCTCTTCGCGAACTACGGCCTGCAGCAGGACATCCCAAAATTGCTCCATGCGGACGAGGAGGTATTGCTCGTCCTCCCGGGGGTTGCGGGCGATTTCCCGAATGTCCTGGTCGCAGCCTCCAACCGCGTCTTGCTGGCGGCAGTTGCAGGGCCCATCAAGAGGGCAAAAGTCAAGCGCGAGGTCCCGGCATCAGCGATTACCGGAGTGCAATATCGATCGGGAGTGTTCACTCGGATTCACGTTCAGACCTCCCTGGGCCGTGACATCCGAATGTTGCCGAATCACCGCGACGACGCCGAACGGTTCGCGTTTGAGTTCGGCCACTTGCTACGAACGGGCAGGCTTCCGGCTTAGCAATAGGACGCAACCCCAGCGCTGCCGCCGTCGTCCGTCACCATGGAGAATTGTGGCGGAATCCGACCATGAGACGAGTGAGGTGACTTTGAGATCACCCAAGAAGGACCAGAACTCCGCGGACGTACCCAACACCTTCGACTTCAGCCGCGTCCGACGTACGGTCCTGGCCGTCGCGATCCTGAATTTCGGGTACTTCTTCGTCGAGTTCCTGGTCGCCCTGGGAGCCGGATCTGTCTCCCTACTGGCAGACAGCGTCGATTTCCTGGAAGACACCTCTATCAATCTGCTGATATTCATTGCGCTTGGCTGGCCCCTTACCAAGCGCGCCGTCATGGGCAAGCTCATGAGCTTGGCCATCATCACCCCGGCGGCATTTGCAGCGTGGGAAGCCCTCCGGCGATTCACTGCACCGCAGGCACCGGACGCGACCCCCGTGATTCTCGCGTCACTCGGGGCAATGGTCATCAACGCAACGAGCGCTTGGCTGATCGCCCGTGTCCGCACACACGGCGGCTCACTGAGCCGGGCAGCGTTCCTGTCGGCACGCAACGACGTATTGGTGAACATTGCGGTGATCGCCATGGCGCTGACCACCGCGCGGACCGGATCCGGGTGGCCAGATCTGGTCCTTGGCTGCTTCATCATCCTGCTTGCGCTCCACGCCGCCCACGAGGTGTGGGAATTCAGTGAGGAGGAACGCCTGGCAGCCAAGGCGCTCGCGGGTGAGACGATCGATTGAAGAGGTCCGGGCCCCGCACGCCGTCGTGCCGACCGTCAAGAACTACTTGCGCTGACACACTGTGTGGATGAACTTCGACGAGCACCAAGCACCTCAGTCCGACGTACACACAGCCGAGCACTGGGACGAACGGTACTCCGGTGATCAGGTGTGGAGCGGGCAGCCGAACGCCACCCTGATGACCGAGGTGGCCGACCTGCCGTTGGGGCGAGCCTTGGACGTGGGATGCGGAGAGGGCGCCGACTCGGTCTGGCTCGCCGGCCAGGGATGGGACGTGACCGCCCTGGACATCTCCTCGCAGGCGATCGCGCGGACGCTCGCCGCTGCTTCGGCGGCCGGAGTGACCATCACGGCAGTTGCCGAGGGGCTGCTTGAATCCGACCTCCCGCCTGGAACCTTTGACCTGGTCAGCGCCCAATATCCGGTCCTGCCCAATACCCGGCAGCATGTTGCCGAACGCCGCCTGCTCGACTTGGTTGCCCCGCGTGGAACGTTGTTGTTCGTGCATCACGAAGTCGACCGGGAGCACACTCTGGCGCACGGCTTCAATCCGGACGAATTCATCACGCCAAGTCACGTGAGGGATTATGCGGTGGCTACGGGCGAATGGAAGGTCGTCACGAATGATCGCCGCGAACGCCACGTGGCCGAGGGCGCCGGGGCTCACCATTCCCACGATTTGGTCGTCCGGCTGGTGCGCGTCTGAGGTGAACTGACACCCGCCATTCGGCCCAGGTAAGCAACGACGGCGTCGGGCCAAGCACACTCCACAAACCCACTCTTGCACAAATAGGCGTTTGTACTAGCCTTGGAGCACCGAGTGTGAGGAGCATCGAATGGGCGCCGAAGCGGCAGATCTGGATCGTTCGTTGCGCGCGCTGGCCGATGGGAACCGTCGCGCGATCCTTCGGGCAATACGCACCGAAGCTCGAGCCGTGGGCGAAGTGGCCCACCAGGTTGGACTCTCCCAGCAAGCAACCTCGCATCACCTACGTGCGCTCACTCGCGCCGGGTTGGCGGCCAGCAGGCAGGACGGGACCAGGCATCTGTACGTGGTGAACACCGACGGATTTGCCGCGGTGCGCTCCTATCTTGACGACTTCTGGCCCTCCAAGCTGGCCGCTTTGAAATCTGCCGTGGAAGCAAGCGAGGACATTCAGGATGGCTGAGTTCACCGATTCCATCGAGATTGCCGCGACCCCGCAGGCGGTCTTCCGGCACCTCACCACGAACCAGGGCATGACCGCCTGGATGGGCGAGTTCGCCGACCTCGATCCCACTCCGGGCGGACGGTTCGCCGTCGACATCGCTGGGCATCCGGTGCGTGGGGAGTTCGTCGTCGTCGAGCCTCACCGGCGAGTGGTGGTGTCCTGGGGCTTCGTCGGGAGCGACGAGTTGCCGGCCGGGGCTTCGGTCGTGGAGTTCCGTCTCACGGAGATACCCGGCGGCACGCGCGTCGATCTCCACCACCGCAACTTGCCTGACACCGCCGTTCAAGGGCACGCCGATGGCTGGGCGAACTTCCTCCCCCGGCTGACCATCGCCGCAGCGGGCGGCGCCCCCGAGCCGGACACATGGACTCCCCTGCCGGACCGACTCGCCACCAAATCGACCCCTACAGTGCCGTGAAAGGACTCCGATCATGACCCCGTGCGACGTCGTCCGCAGCTACCACCAAGCGTGGACCACCGGAGACATCCAGGCCGCCATGAGCCATGTCGCCGATGACATCACCTGCCGGGCCCCAGGCATCGATCTGACCGGCAAACAGGACTACCAACGCTTCATTGCGGGATTCGCTCCCAGCCTCACGGGTATCGGAGAGATCGCTGAGTTCGTCGACGACGAGCGCGTCGCCCTGTTCTACTACCCCCAGACCACAGCCACCAGCACAACACCGGCCGCCGAACTGTTCACCGTGCGCGACGGGCTGATCGTGGACAGCATCCTCGTCTTCGACCGGCTCTCGTACGGGCCGCCGTCGGAGGGGTGAGACCGTGGCGACGACGAGAGCGCAGGACTCGCTCGTGGATCGGATCCGGCGTCTTCTCGATCCCACTCTTCCCGTGCGCGAGGTTTCGATGTTCGGTGGCCGCGCGATCATGGTGAATGACAAGATGCTCGTCAGCGCTGGCAAGGACGGCAGACTGCTGGTCCGGGTGGATGCCCAGCAGCACGAAAAGCTGCTCCAACAGCCTGGAACCTCCCAAGCAGAAATGGGTATCGGACGCACCATGGGACCCGGGTGGATCACCGTTGAACAAGATGAACTCACCTCGGACAAGAAGCTGGCTGAGTGGGTCACGATTGCGATGTCCCACAACCGGGGCACCACCGGGACATCCTGACTGAATTCGAATCACCCCGCCCGAGCACGACCTCAATTGCACGTTGAAGCGGAACTCGACCACGTTCCGTAGCCGAATAACCTTTGACGCAGATTGGCTTCATGAGTGCTGAGCCTCGGCGGGCCGCCGTCTACCTGCGGATCTCTCAGGATCGCGAGAACCGTCGCCTGGGTGTGGACCGCCACAGGGAGGACGCCGCGGTGCTCATCAAGGCTAGAGGATGGACTCCAGCAGGCGTCTACGAGGACAACGACATCTCCGGCAGTGGAGTTCCCCGGTGGCGCCATCGCCCCGCCCTGCTGGGCGAGGACCTGACCGTGGGGCCCTACACGACCGCGGCGGGCACGCGCCTGTCGGCCGCGCGGTGGGCAATCGCGGCGGCGCCGGCCGGTGCCAGGGGCGGCCTGAACGGCCCGGACGGCTTCCGGGTCACCGGGAGGCGCCCGCCCCCGCCACCACGAGGTCGATGAGCCGGCGGAGCACCACATCGACGTCCTCGCCGTCGATGCGCCCCTGCCGGGAGCGGTTGAGCTCGGCGAGCACCCCGGTGACGATGAGCCGGGCGCCGGTTGCCGCCGCCGCGCCGGGGGCGCCGACCCGGTCGTCGCGCAGGCGCGCGGCGATCTGCTCCTCGAGCCCCTCGACGCGACCGAGGACCCGCTGGCGGTGCGGCATATCCGCACCGAAGAGGATCTCGCGGGCGACCCACGTCGTGGGCTCCGGCCAGCGGCGCATCGCGGCGACGAACGGCGAGACGAGCGCCGCGATCTGGTCCGCGGTCTCCCCTGCCGGCGGCGCCGCAGCGGCTCCGTCGGGCGCGGCGGACGTGGCGCGCGCAGGGGTGGTCATCGCTTGCTCGTGGGCTCCCCAGAGCGCATCGACGACCATCATGAGCAGCTCCGTCTTCGTCGCCGCGTACTGGAAGACGGTCCCCTCAGCCACGTCGGCCGCGCGCGCGACCTCGCTCATCGAGGTCCGCTGGAATCCGCGCTCCTCGAACAGCGCGCGCGCCGCGGCGAGGATGCGGGCGCGCTTCTCCTCCTTCGCCCGCTCGCGTCTGCCCAGCGTCGCCGACAGCCCCAGCCCCATGCCATCTCGAGTTTCCATACAACCATTGTAGTCGACTCAATCTTGAGTACGCTCAATATGCAGGCCGGGTGATCGGCATCCGGCACGCGTCGGGAAGGATGGACCATGCAGCACACAGCAGGTAACTACGAGGCGTTCGCGCGCCCCCGCCCCGCACAGCACGCCCAGGAGACGAAGGCCTACATCGTCGGCAGCGGGCTGGCCGGGCTCGCGGCGGCCGTCTTCCTGATCCGCGACGCCGGGGTCCCCGGTGCCAACGTCACGATCCTCGAGAAGGGCGACATCGCCGGCGGTGCCCTCGACGGCCTCGACGTCCCGGAGAAGGGCTTCGTCATCCGCGGCGGCCGGGAGCTGGAGAACCACATGGAGTGCCTGTGGGACATGATGCGCTCCATCCCCTCCCTGGAGCTTGAGGACGCCTCCGTGCTCGACGAGTTCTACTGGCTCAACAAGGACGACCCCAACTACTCGCTGCGTCGCGCCACCGTCCGTCAGGGCGAGGACGCCGGCCACGAGGGCCGCTTCAGCCTGCCGAAGCGGGCGCAGAAGGACCTGCTGAAGATCTTCCTCGCCGAGCGCGCGGAGATGGAGGGCAAGCGCATCGACGAGGTGATGGGCCGCGAGTTCCTCGACTCGCCGTTCTGGATGTACTGGCGGACGATGTTCGCCTTCGAGGAGTGGCACTCCGCGCTCGAGTTCAAGCTCTACCTCCACCGCTTCATCCACCACATCGGCGGACTGCCCGACTTCACGGCGCTGAAGTTCACGAAGTACAACCAGTACGAGTCCTTCGTCCTGCCGCTCATGCACTACCTCACCGAACACGGCGTCGTCTTCCGCTCCGGCACCGAGGTACTCGATGCGGACTTCGCCCACCGCAACGGCGAGATCCGCGCCACCGCGATCCACTGCCGCCGCGACGGCGCCGAGGAGACCATCGAGCTCGGTGAGCACGACCTCGCGCTGATGACGATCGGATCGCTCGTGGACAACTCCGATGACGGCGACCACCACACGCCCGCTGCCCTCAACGAGGGCCCGGCCCCGGCCTGGGACCTGTGGAAGCGCATCGCGAAGAAGGACCCGTCGTTCGGGCGCCCGGAGGTCTTCTGCTCCTCGATCGAAGAAACGAAGTGGGAATCGGCCACCGTCACGACGCTCGATCAGCGCATCCCCGCCTACATCGAGCGCATCGCCCAGCGCGATCCGTTCAGCGGCCGCGTGGTCACTGGCGGCATCGTCACCGCCGAGGACTCCTCCTGGCTGCTGAGCTGGACGGTCAATCGCCAGCCGCACTTCAAGAAGCAGCCGAAGGATCAGATCGTCGTCTGGGTCTACGGTCTGTTCGTCGACGTCGACGGCGACTACGTGAAGAAGCCCCTGGCGCAGTGCACCGGCGAGGAGATCACCCAGGAGTGGCTCTACCACCTGGGCGTGCCCGTCGAGGAGATCCCCGAGCTCGCGGCGACAGGCGCCCGGTGCGTGCCGGTCATGATGCCCTACGTGACGAGCTTCTTCATGCCCCGCCGCGCGGGTGACCGGCCGCAGGTCGTGCCGGAGGGGGCGGCGAACTTCGCGTTCCTCGGGCAGTTCGCGGAGACCGGCCGCGACACGATCTTCACAACCGAGTACTCGGTGCGCACCGGCATGGAGGCCGTCTACCAACTCCTCGACGTGGAGCGCGGCGTGCCGGAGACCTGGGGCTCCACGTACGATGTGCGCGACCTGCTCGAGGCCTCGGCGCGCATGCGCGACGGCAAGAAGGTGGAGGTCCCCGGCCCGGCCGCGCTGCGCGGCTACCTGCGCGGCAGGCTCGAGCACGGGGAGATCGGCCAGCTCCTCGAGGAGCACGGCCTCATCTGAGCCCCGCCCACCGCGGGTGCGCCTCGGGCACGGTCCCGAGGCGCGCCTGGGCTGGTCCCAAGTCGCCCGCCCCGCCTGCCTGCTCTTCGACGAGACGTAGCGAAGGATGCCGAGCACCAGGGCGGACTGGAATCCGGTGCCGCGCTCGGCAATCGGCACCACGACGTCGTCGTGACTGGTGATCACTGCTTCTCGGAGCATTCCGCGCAGCGCGTGCTGGGGCGCAGACAGGTCGACTCCGAGGACCGGATCCTGGAAGGGCAGCTCGGTCGCCACCGAGTTCACCGACTCGCTGAGGACCTCCCGCACCAGATCCTCGACCGGCTCCATCGCCTTCGCGAAGTCCTTCTGGAGCTGCGTGGAGCGGGAGTTGCCCGAACGGACGAGCACCCCCTCCAGGGTGTCGTGGAGCCGCGTCAACGACTGGTCTGCATCGCCCTGGTCGGCACTGCCCACCCTGATGGAGGGGATCTTCACGAGGTCGAACGACTGGAGCGCCCACTCGTAGATCTCGCGAGACCCCGCATCCGTGCCCTTCCACAGTCCCATTCCCCGTGTAGGGAATGATTCCGACCACGACCCCGAACCAGACGAAGGACATGAGGCCGAACCACGCGATCGTGAATGCATGGTCGCGGGCGAATTCGGTGAGCATCGGCGCACCTCGCGCGCAGCTGGGGATCGATCTTCTTCGGCATGCTGTCCATCCTTGCGGACTCAAACAGCAGCGGCATCAAACCCGGGCCGATTCACAACCTGACGGCTAGGTCCGAACCCCGCACTGCGACGCGGTTTCGTCATCCCGCGCCGGGTCGCACCGCGAGCGGATCCCGCAGTGACGGATCCCGCTGCGGCACCTCCGCGTACCGATCCTCACGATGAAGACACCCCATGACAAGGTGGTTGAGCCTGCGACTGCTGTCCAGCCGCGACTTTTGAGTTGACCCAGGGCGGGCTGCCGTCGTCCTCGACGAGGAGACGTTAACCCATTGAGTGCGTCCGTTCTGGGGTCAGGCGAACTATCGCAGGGCTTCGCCGAGGCGAGCGGCGGGCGTGAGGTCGTCGGCGAGACCGCCGCCGGTCGCAGCCCGGGCAAGAGCGCGACCCAGCGCAGGTGCCTGCTTGAACAGATTGTGACCGGCCACAAAAAGGACAGAGTCTGCCTCCCACACGGCAACGCCGTCCTCGCTCCATGGGAGGTCGGTCACCCAGCAGTGAAGAAAGTCGCGCGGCTCTGGGTGGAGACCGGGCAGCGCCCGTGTCACGTATTCGCGCGCGCGTTCGTCCAGCGATCGAATCGCCGCAGGGTCGATGAACGTTCCGTCGTCGCGGACGCCGACGGTGTCGCTGAGTCCGACCGAATAACTGCTGTTGCCCGGTAGCGGCGTCGCGTACACGCCGACTTCGCCGAAGACGCCGCTACTGTCCTGCAGGCACGCGACTCGTGCCGGGGCGGCGTCTTTCACGTCGAAGGTCAGCCGGACGTGTGCGGCAAGGCGAACCGGCAGCGACAGGCCGACGCTGCGGGCCAGGCGGGCGGTTTCGCGGCCGGCGCACACGACCACCTTGGAGTAGACAGCCCGGTCGGTGACGCTGCGCACCTCGACCGTCCCATCGGCGCGGGGATCGATGGAGATGACCTCTGCGGTGGTGACGGCATCTCCGAGGGCACCCGCGAGTGCCGTGATCGCGGCGCGGGTGCGGATCGCGCCGCCCGACTCGTCGAGCATCGCTGGCCCCGAGTACCCAGCGAGCAGCGGCATTCGCTGGGCGAGCTCGACTGCATCGATCTCGTGCGCTTCCACGCCGCCGACCTCGTCGAGCACCCGCAGCCGCGCCAGGGCGCTGTCGCCGATCGCCACGACACCGTCTGATGAGACCAGCTCGACGTCGAAGTGTTCGGCCCACTCATCCCATACACCGCGGCTTTCGCGCGCGAAAGCGACGAGTCGCGGGTCGTCGTGAGCATGCCGGAAGATCCGCGACTCGCCCGCGGACTGACCCGATCCGGGCAGACCGGCCTCGTACAAGCGCACCGGCACGCCCTGCTCCCGCAGCGCGTACGCCGTCGACAGACCGACGATCCCGCCCCCGATCACTGCTACCTCGGGTGAACGCGTCGGGGCAACGTCGTCAGTTCCTGTCATCGTGGTTCCTCGATCTGTTAGGGATGTGAGATAGACCTCGAAAGTACGGGGCCGCTGCCACGACGTCAACGGGCTGTGTCAGCCCGAAGTCACCGCGCGCAACGACCCCTCATGTCGGGGTCAGCACTCCCGGTCTGTGGTGTCAGGCGGGAAGTTTGGAGCCCAACACGTCGAGCTTCTCGATCGTCGGTTCGGAGAACAACGCACCCGCACCGGCCTGCTCGCCGAGAGCTACCGCAACAGGGCCAGACAGGTGAGCGTCACGTCCGGCGTCATCGGGGAAAACGTCGAAGATCCCGAAGGAGGAGGGCCCGAGGCGGATCGCGAACCACGCGGTGGTCGCCGGCTCTTCCTCAAAAAGCGCACGGCCGCTGTCAAGGAACTCCTTCACGTCGTCCTCCCTGCCGGGCAACGCATCAAACCTGACCAGCAATCCCTTGGTCACACTCATGATGTCTCCTCTTCCTTTGTCGTGGTGCCCGCGAGTTGGGACACGATCGCCTCGGAGAACGCCGGCAGGTCCTCCGGCGAGCGGCTGGTGATGAGATTCTTGTCGATCACGACCTCCTGGTCGACGACGTTCGCGCCGGCATTGCGCAGATCCGTGCGGATGCTCGGGAAGGACGTCAGGGTGCGACCGGTGGCCACGTCGGCCTCGATCAACGTCCACGGTCCGTGACAGATCGCCGCCACCGGCTTGCCGCTCTCGACGAAGTCCCGGACGAAGGCGACAGCGTCCCCGTCGATCCGGAGCTTGTCGGGGTTCACCGTGCCGCCCGGAAGCACCAAGGCGTCGTAGTCGGCCACCGAGGCCTCAGCCACCAGCCCGTCGACGCCGGACGTCCCCGCCGGATCCAGGTCGTTCTCGCGGGCCTGGATCTCGCCCTCATCGACCGCGAGAACCTCGGTCCGAGCGCCGGCCCTGTCCAGAGCCTCACGGGGTTGCTCGAGTTCGACGCGCTCGACCCCGTCCGCGGCGAGGATCGCGACTCTCTTGCCCTGCAGATCTGCTGCCATGTCAGTTGGGTCTGCTGCACGATCCGGTGACAGTTTGACCTGCCCTACGGTTTGGTTTCCACTTTTGGTCGCTAGCTTCCGGTGGTGGTCAGTGCCCGCGGGATGCCGGCGAGGTCGTAGTCGTGGGGTGTCGCGTACTCGAGGCAGCAGTGCCGTCGACGACGGTTGTAGAACACCTCGAGGTACTCGAAGATCGCGTTCGCGAGCTCCATCTCGCCACCCTGGGCCCAGGCCCCGATCTGCACGGGATCATGGAAGCGCGCCGCCTTGCCTCGGACCGCCCGACGGAGCTGTCCGCGACGATCGCCTGCAAGCCTCTCCAGACGGTTGGTTCCCCGGCGGGATCCTCAGGTCCTCGACATCCCGATCACGGCGCCGCGCGGAGCGGCTCCTGCAAGTGACCATCACGCCATCTTGTACAAGATGTACCATCAGGACATGACTTCCGTGACGCTCTCCGACTTCCGCAGCCGCCAGGCCGATCTGATCGCCGCAGCACAGCGCGAGCCCGTCGAGATCACCTCGCGCGGCGCTGGTCGTCGCGCGGTCGTCGTGTCCCCGGAGTTCTACGATCGCGCACTCCAGGCGTTGGAAGATCAGGCCGACATCCGTGCGGCGGCGGCCGCGCGTGAAGAGACCGAGCGCGTCTCCCATGAGGATCTGGTCGCCGAGCTCGGACTCTGATCCGTGGCGTATCGCGTCACCTACGTCGCTTCGGCGGCGAAAGCCCTTCGGAAGCTCGATCGTCAGACCGCCCGACGTATTCTCGAGGCACTCGACGCCCTTGCTGATGACCCTCGCCCACCCGGTTGCATCAAGCTTCAGGGCGGCGAGGGCGAGTTGCGCATCCGAATCGGTGACTACCGAGTCGTCTATGACGTTGTGGATGATGAGCTGGTCGTGCTGATCCTCCGGGTCGGGCACCGCAGAGAGGTCTATCGATGAGCGGCGACGGATCTCGGAGCATCGCTGGCGCGCGCCGGAGCACCCAGACCATAGGCCTCGCCAGCGACTCCACCCGGGCCCTCATCGCCCATCTCGCGGCCTAACATCACCTCGAGGGCAATGTCCCCTGGGCACCGTCGCCCCGTTACCTTCTTCCCAGCTCGTCCGTCCATCAGGATGGGAGGGTGCTGACCGGCCGGTCCTCGGCATGATCGTTTGCCCCCAGTCACCCATGATCCGGGGGGTGTTGTCACCGAGGACCGGTCCGGTGGTCACGGATCGCTGATAGAGGCGCGACCTTCTTCTTGAGGGACCTTCGTAACGTGGATGCCGAGCGTGACCACCTCCCGGCCGGCCAGCATGTGCAGATGCCGGTGCAGTAGAAGGGAATGAGTCCATGGCGGAGCAACCAC
This sequence comes from Kocuria soli, assembly GCF_003797835.1. GTDB lineage: Bacteria > Actinomycetota > Actinomycetes > Actinomycetales > Micrococcaceae > Kocuria > Kocuria soli. The sequence goes on along the minus strand of NZ_RKMF01000006.1, from coordinate 174,964 downwards.
TGCCGGCGGTGTTCGTCGGCCTCGACGTCGGCAAGTCCGAGCACCACGCCGTGGCCGTGACCACTGCTGGGAACACGGTCTACGACAAGTCCCTGCCCAACGACGAGGCTCGGCTGCGGGCCATCCTTGAGGAGCTGGCCACCGTGCACGGGCCGGTGCTGATGGTCGTGGACCAGCCGGCCACCATCGGGGCGCTGCCGGTGGCCCTCGCCCAAGCCACCGACGGCGTACACGTGGCGTACCTGCCCGGGCTGGCGATGCGCCGGATCGCGGACCTGCACCCGGGCGCGGCCAAGACCGATGCCCGCGACGCGGCGATCATCGCCGAGGCGGCCCGCACGATGCCGCACACCCTGCGCGACATCCGGGTGGACGAGGAACAGATCGCCGAGCTGGGAGTGCTGGCCGGCTTCGATGATGACCTCGCCGCCCAGATCACCGCGACCTCGAACCGGTTGCGAGGCATACTCACCCAGATCCATCCGGCACTGGAGCGGGTCCTGGGGCCGCGGGTGACGCACCCGGCGGTGACCGACCTGCTCAGTCGCTATCCGACCCCGGGGAAGCTGCAGGTCGCCGGGCGCGGGCATGTGCGGGCGAGGCTGAAGAAACACGCACCGCGGTTGGCCGAGGCCCTCACCGAGGAAATTTTCACCGCCCTGGGGCAGCAGACCGTGGTGGTCGCCGGAACCGAGGCCGCTGCCACCGTGATCCCGATCCTGGCCGGGCAGCTGGCTGCCCTCACCGCTCAGCGGACGCAGGTGGCGACCCAGATCGAGGCCCTCGTGGAGGCCCACCCTCTTTCCCCGGTCCTGACCTCGATGCCCGGCGTCGGCGTCAGGACCGCCGCAAGGATCCTCACCGAGGTCGTCGGCAAGGACTTTCAAGATGCCGGGCACCTGGCCTCCTACGCCGGAATCGCCCCCGTCACGAGACGGTCGGGAACCTCGATCCGCGGCGAACACGCCCCGAGAGGCGGGAACAAGAGACTGAAGCGGGCGCTGTTCCTCTCGGCCTTCGCCTCACTCAGCCACGGTCCCTCGAGGGCCTACTACGACCGGAAACGGGCCCAGGGCAAACGCCACAACCAGGCAATCATCGCCCTGGCCCGCCGCCGGACCGACGTCCTCTACGCGATGCTTCGCGACGGCACCCTCTACCAAGACCCCACCGAGTCTCAGACCCCGTCACCGGTGGCCCTGGCCGCTTGACGGAAACCATAGAGGCACCCCCCGCAGCACGGCGGCTGGCGACCAGTTCCTGACGGAGTTCGCAGAGGAACTCACCCGGTCGCGAGGGTGAACGGCGACTCGCTCACACGTTGAACCGGAACTCCACCGTGTGTCTCGGGTTGGTTCACGACCTGCGAGAAGGCTCAGATCTCAGCGTTTGCGTTGGCCAGAAGGAAGACCAGGTGACCTGGAAACAGTATGCGAGATCGCTCTTCTGGGGGCATTCGAGTGATATCAGACGGTCTCGGCGGGGACCGTGACGCTCGTTCGGAAGGCATCGTTTCTGGGGCCCGGCATCGGTACCGCTGCGATCCGTCAGCGCCGGGGCACCAGCACGACCGTGTCGGGGTCGAGACCCTTGCGGCCTCGACTCTGCTTCTTGAGGCGCACCTCGTACAAGGTCGCGACGATCTTGCGCTGCACCTCGAGCGGAGCGAGCCGCAGTTCCTGCGCCCGATCCTGTGACGCCAAGAGCTGCGCAAGGTCCTCGTCGGCGACCAGCGACTGAGCCTCGCTCTCCAGCTCGGCGAGCAAGGGCCCGAGGCTCCGTCGGACTCGGGCCAGGTCGTGTGCCTCGACGAAACCCTCGTCGTAGTCGGCCTCGACTCTCCGCAGACGCGCTCGGTATCTGACCACCTCGGTCCGCAACTGCAGCAGATGTGGGCTCTCCCCCGCCGGCACGAGGTCGATCGGCTCGACATCGACGACACGCTCGGCCACGGCGACGAGCACGTAGGCCTCGACGAGGTCGCGCGAGCGTGCGATATGGCCTCGACGCCGGTAGCTGCGGCTGTGCGCACTCACCAACGAGCTGCACGTGTCGCAGAGGTAGAGGCCCGATCCGAGGTGCCGGCGTTCCAGCATGCCAGCGCTCCCCGCCGCCTCGGCTTGGCCAGCCAGACGACGCTGCGCCGCGCGCCAGATCGCCTCGTCCACGATCGGCTCCCACCGACCCCGAACCGGATCGCCGTTCTCGTCGCGGACGATCGGACCGGCCCGGGCCCCGGCCGCATCCTTGCCCGTGTACACCGCGTAACCGGCGTACCGCGGGTTCACCAGCAGGGCCCGGATGGTGTTGGGAGACCACGCCCCGTCGTGCGGCACGGGCTTCAGCTCAAGGCCGGCCGCGAGTCGGCGCTCGTTGCGCTCGATCGCCACCGTCCGGCTCTGCTTGGGCACATGCGTCAAGGTCGAGGGCAGGCCCGGACTCCGCTCCCCAGACAGCGCACGGGCGATGGATGAGCGCGAAGGTGCCTCGTAACTGGCGAACAGCCGGAAGATCTCCCGCACGACGTCGGCCTCGCGCTCGATCACCGCGCCATCCGTGGCGTATCCAAGGGAGCGCATGCCCGAGGGGACCTGACCGCGTCGGGCGCGCTGCACCGAGGCGCGGACCTGGCGTTCGGACTTGCGTCTGACCTCGAAGCGGGCGATAGCGGCGAGCATGGTCGCGCGGAACTCGCCGTCACCTGTGGAGAGGTCGATCTCGCCGTCCAGGGTCACTGCGACGAGGCTGTGGTCGATCAGGGTGATCAGGTCTTGCGTGCTGCGCAGCAGCCGGTCCAGATCGACCGCGACGACGGTGTCGACCTTGCCTGCATCCGCCGCCGCGAGCATCCTGGCCCAGGCTGTGTCCCCGCCGCGGCTCGCACTCGCGGAGACGTCGTCGTCGACGAACGACTCGACGGCTTCCCAGCCCCGCGAGCGCACCAGGACCCGCATCGCCGAGAGCTGGCGGTCGATGCCCATCGCATCGGCCTTGGACTGACGGGCATACAGCGCCACGCGGTGCACGCCGGGCTCATTCATCGGCGTGCCGCGCCCCTCTGCGTGGTATGGCTCTGTGCGATGACAGCGTGGAGGGCATCACCTTGGCCCCTCTTCCATGAGATCGGTCTATGCTCAACGATCGATAGAGCTTGCCCAGTCAGGGGCTGATTGCGCTGCCGACTGTGATGTCAGCTCAGATCAACCGCGCTCCTCGAGCTTGAGTGCCAGGCCGAGCACCTCGGCGAGCTTGGTGATGGTCGCCGTCGACACGTCGTCGCCGCGCTCGACGCGGGCGACGGTCGGCCGGGACAGACCCGCCTTCTCGGCGAGCTCGTCCTGAGAGAGCCCCTGCTTCTTCCGCGCGTCGCGAATCACCGCGCCCAGGCCGACCGCGTTCATGCGCCGACTCCGGCCTGCTCGTTCCGCGTGTGCTGAGCGCGCAGCGCATCTGCCGCGATGTCGGCGATCTCATTGAGGAACGCCGGGTCAGCCATGTACGCCTGGATCTCCTGGGACTCGCGCACGGCCCTGTACATCGCCAGGCCCACGGCGTTGGAGAAGTCCTCGGAGGACTTCAGCTGCGCCGCGGTGTTGTTCCTCGCCATCGCCACAGCCTCGTCGTCGCCGTCGAGGTAGCCCCAGAACGTCGTGATGAATCCGGCGACGCTGTCGCCGCTGACATCGATGCCCTTGGCAGAGAAGAGTGCGTTGACGGCGTCGATCGCCTCTTCCAGCGGCCCGCGCTTCGGTGCGGCCTTGCCGCCGCCGGGCTCGCTGTCGAACGCGGGGAGCTTGATCCCCTGGTCACTTCCCTCGCTCAGAGAGTGGTCCTCCTCGATCGCCGAGGGACGCAGGCTCACGCCGGAGAGCTGGACGCCGTCGAGGTAGCTGAAGTCGACCGTGACGCCGTCGGTGTGGAGCCGACGCGCGAGCAGCGTGGTGAGCACGGCACGTTCGGCCAGGAACGCGTCGTCGTAGTCGACGATCTGGCTGAGGAACTGCCAGGCGTTGCGATAGCTGATCACGTCCGAGCGGAACGCCTCGAGACGCTCACGGGCCTCCTTGTCCTTGGCGAGCACCGCCTGATTCCACGCACCCTGCCAGCTCTGGACGATGGGCGTGATGGCGCGTGAGATCTTCTCACCACCGAGGCCGTCGAGGTAGGCCCGGACCACGGCTTCGAGTCCGCTTTCGTCGTAATGGCCCGCGGTGTCCAGGCGCTCGGCAAGCGTGTAGAGCGCATTCGGGTCGATCTCACCGCTGACGTGCGCGTCCTCGTAGTAGAGCTTGAAGTCCTCCTGGATCTGCGCCGGGGAGTTCATGAAGTCCACGACCATCGGCGCAGTCTTGCCTGGATACATCCGGTTCAACCGCGAGAGCGTCTGCACGGTCGTGATCCCGGTGAGGACCTTGTCGACATACATCGCCATCAGGCGCGGCTCGTCGAACCCGGTCTGGAACTTGTTCGCGACGATCAGCACCTTGTAGACGCCCTCCTCGCGGAAGGCGCTGGCGACATCGCTGAGGCCGTTCAGCGACACCTCGGTGACCTGCTCGCCCGTCGGACCGGGAAGCGAGCCGGAGAACGCGACGAGGGTCTCCATGTCGGTGTACCCGGACTCGGCGATGTACTCGTTCATCTTCTGCCACCAGGTGTAGGCCTCCATGCGCGTGCCGGTGACGACCATGGCGCGCGCCTCGCCGCCGAGCAGGTGCATGACGTTGCGGCGGAAGTGCTCGACGACCACGCGCACCTTCTGCGCGACCGAGGTCGGGTGGAGCCGGGCGTACTTGACGATGTTCGTCACAGCCTCGCCGGTGTTGACCTGCATCTCCTCGGTCTCACCGAGAGCGTTCTTCACACGCAGGAACATGTCGTAGGTGGAGTAGTTCTGCAGCACGTCGAGGATGAAGCCCTCCTCGATCGCCTGAGCCATCGTGTAGGTGTCGAAGGCCTCCCAGCGGTCGGTCTCCTCGTCGCGGGTGCCGAAAAGGCGCAGCGTCTTCGCCTTCGGGGTCGCAGTCAGGGCGACGAAGGTGATGTTCGCGGCGTTCGCTACGGCGCTGTTCTTCGCGCGCAGCAGATCCTCGGCCGACAGCTCGGCGTCGATGTCGTCCTCGTCGAAGTCGACGCCCACGGTGTCGGCGAGCAGCTCCTTGAGCTTGCGGGCGCTCGCTCCGGTCTGCGAGGAGTGGGCCTCGTCGGCGATGACCGCCCAGCGGCGGCCACGCAGAGCATCCGTGTTCTCGATGAGCTTCATGACCTCGGGGAAGGTCTGCAGCGTGCAGGTGATGACGTGGTCACCCTCGAGGAGCGCCTTCTTCAGCTGCGGCGACTTCGCCCCGGACTTCTCCCCGACCGAGACCACCAGGCCCTTGGAGGACTGGACGAGGCTCATGTCATCGCGGATGTTCTCGTCCAGCACCGTGCGATCGGTGACGACGATGACCGAGTCGAACGTCGACCGGCTCTGCGCGTCCATGTGCCGGATGAGGCGGTGGCTCAGCCACGCGATCGTCTTCGTCTTGCCCGAGCCCGCAGAGTGCCAGATGAGATACTTGGCTCCCGGCCCGTTCTTCTCGATGTCAGCGACGACGCGCTCGACAGCGCGCAGCTGGTGGAAGCGCGGGAAGACCAGGCGGCCGTCCTTCTTACCCGACTTGCCGGGCTCGAAGAGGGCGTAGTCCTTGAGGATGCGCATGAACGTCGGACGGTCGAGGATCTCGCGCCACAGGTAGTTCGTCGCCGAGCCGGTCTTCGAGGGCGGGTTGCCCTCGTGTCCGTCGTCGCCCTGGTTGAACGGCAGGAACACGGTGTCGGCCCCGGCGAGCTTCGTCGCCATGAACACCAGGTCGTTCGAGACGGCGAAGTGAACCAGCGCCCGGCCCGGCGCGAGCAGCGCACGGTTCTTGCCGGGCACGCGATCCTGCTGGTACTGCCGGATCGCGTGCTGGACGCTCTGGGTGTTGTCAGTCTTCAGCTCCATCGTCACAATCGGCAGGCCGTTCGCGGTGAGCACGACGTCGATCGTCTCGTTCGTCGTGATGTCGAAGCGGACCTGTCGCAGGATCCGCAGCCGGACCGCGTCCGCCTGCTCGACGACCTCAGTGAGATTCGGGTTCGCCGGCGGGAACGCCATCAGAGGGCCGAACTTCGCCGCGGGCCGACCGACCTGCGCGTACGAGAAACCCTTGCGGAGCACGCCGAGGAGCCCCCCGACCGGGTGCCCGGTGATCGGGTCCATCTTCGTCTGCTTCGCCAGCTCCTTGGTGATGTGGACCAGGAGCTTCTTCTCGGCAGCGTCTCGCTGGCCGTTGACGAGATCGGCCGGCACGGCCTTCTCGTACTCGTCCGGGTACTGCGCCTCGAGCCAGGCGAGCACATCTCGGGAAACCATGGCCAGTGTCACGTCCCAGCCAGCGGCCTGCGGGCTACCGCCCGCCTCGTAGAGCCAGCCGCGCTCGGCAAGCTCCTCGCAGAGGTTCTGCTCGAACTCGAGCTCCATCAGCTGAGCATCGCTCATCAGGGCACCTGCTTCTTTCCGGTGACAACGTCGGTGATGAGCGCCGCTCGGCGCTCGATGAGGAGGTTCTTCAGCTCCGCGGTCTTCGCGACCAGCTGCTCGATCTTTCCGGTGACCTCATCGAGGTGATCGGCGATGCGAGTCTGTTCAGTGGGGTCCGGGAACGGGATCTCCATCCGATTGATCATTCCAATCGTGAGCTGATTGATCGTCGAGGTCGAGTACTGGCTGCGCTCATCCGCAAATAACGTGGACTGCAAGTACCACCGCACGTACCGGTTGTTGGGTGAACGGAGCACCGTCATGAAGGCTCCCCAGGTCTCGTCCACTTCTCCAGCACCGATAAGTGCGTTCTTACCGACCAGGTGTGCGCTTCCGTTCCGACTGCACACGAGCAGGTCTCCGTTGCGGAGTCGAAGCCTTTCAGGGATCGAAGTCGCAACGCGGACAAGATCACTTCTGTCGATCCGTGAGTTCTGGATGCTTCCAGACCGATGCACGACGGTCCCACCTAAGTCCACTACGTCAGCCGGCGCATATGTCAGGCCGGTGATCGCCTCGGCCACAAGACCGAGACGAGCCGTCGAAACACCGACATACGGCATCAACTCGCGATCAATCACGGATCTCCGACGCGCCTCCAACGTCTGCGTGAGCTCGTCCATCCTCGCCAACATCGCGTCGATCTCGCCCGTCTCGCGGTCGAGGTAGTCGGCGATGCGCTTCTGGGTGCGAAGGTCGGGCCGATAGACGCTCAGCTCGCGAAGTCCCATCCATTCAGCGCGTGGCATCTTGACACCCTTGGAAGCCGCATCCGCGAACTTGACGAAGTTGCGGCTGCCTACGACGTAGCTGAGGTATGTGGAGTCGATGCCAGCGGTGGGGCGATACACATGGATATCGCCGCCCGCGGTTCCTGAGCGATCTGCGTGCCAGTACTTCGCGAGGTAGGGCCGCAGCTTGCCGAACAGCACGTCCCCGGCGATGAAGGGGGTTCCTTTCGAGGCGTAATGGGAGAGCTCATCATCGACAAGCCGGCCCGAGTCCGAGATCATGTCCTCGAGGGAGACCTGGAAGTCCGCCGGATCTGCGGAATCAGAGATGAGCGTCGCCAAGGACCAGAACGGTGCGTAGCTCGTCACTTTCCACTCACCGCCTCGAACATCGCGGCAAGCTCACCCATGACACGCTTGACGTCGGCGTCGATCTCGGCGAGGTCGCGCGGCTCCTCCGGCACGTAGAACAGGCGCGTGAACGGGACCTCGTTGCCGGCCTTCGCCGCACTCTCGTCCCACTGCGCGTCGGGAGCGAACGGAAGCACCTCCCGCTTCATGTGCTCGTCGAGGTCTTCACTGAGGGGCACGCGCTCGGTGATCTTCCACCCGTCGGCGATGACGGCGTTCCCCTTGCGGTCGACCGCAACGGGTGCGCCCTCATCCTCGACGCCGACGGCCTTCATGACGGCGTCGATCTGCGTCACGGGCACCTTCAGCCCCGACACCTTCGCACGCTGCGGCCAGGCAGTGGCGAGGCCGTTCCACGGCGAGCCGTCGAGCGAGCGCAGCACGTCCGCGTGCTCCTCGGTGAAGTCCTTGCGCTCGAGAAGCGTCTCGATCGCCTCGTCGCTCACGACAGTGGCGAGCCGCGCCTGCTTGTACACCGGCACGTCGAGGAACTGGAAGTCCGCAGGCCGCAGCACCTTCGAGATCGTCTCGTCCGCGTACTCGAAGTCGCGGTACGCGCGCAGGATCGCCTCGCGCTTGCCATCGGAGACGTAGCGACGCTTGTCACCCATGGGCTTGCGCATCGGATCCCAGAGGTCCGATCCGTCGATGAGCTGGATCTTGCCCTGGCGCTTGGTGTCCTTGTTGGTGTCGAGGATCCAGATGTACGTCGCGATCCCGGTGCCGTAGAACATTTGCGTGGGCAGCGCGATGATCGCGTCGATGAGGTCCTCGTCGAACAGCCACTGCCTGATCTGGTTCGGGCCCTTGTCGCTGGTGAACAGCGGAGAGGCGTTCGAGACCACCGCGGCGCGCCCGCCGTGGCCATGCTTACCGGCCGGGGTGAGCTTCGAGGCGCAGTGCGCGAGGAAGAGCATCTGCCCGTCGGACTTCGACGGCAGGCCGTGGCTGAACCTCGAGCCATCGACCTTCGCCTGCGCGCGGACCTCCTTCTCCTGTACGCCCCAGTCGCTGCCGAACGGAGGGTTCGACAGCACGTAGTCGAAGGTCTGCCCCTCGTACTCATCGTGGATGAGCGTGTCACCCATGCGGATCGCATCGGGCCGGCCGCCCTGGATAAGCAGGTCCGCCTTGCCGAGCGCATACGCAGACGGCATGAGCTCCTGGCCGAAGAGTGTCACCCTGATGTCGGGGTTCAGCGCCTTGAGCGCGTCCTGGCCTACGAGCAGCATGCCGCCCGATCCCGCGGTGGGGTCGTAGATCGAGCGCAGCGTGCTCTCCCCCACGAGCGAGTCCTCGTCCGCGGCGAACAGCACGTCGACCATGAGCTTGATCGCGTCGCGCGGGGTGTAGAACGCACCCGCGCCCTTGCCCTTCTTGTCGAAGGCCCGGTACATGACGTCCTCGAAGATGTCGCCCATCGCGGTGTTCGAGACCTGGTCGGGTCCGAGCGGAAGGGTCGAGAAGTGCTTCACGACGGCGTGCAGCCGGTTCGCCGAGGCGAGCTTGGTCACGAGCGTCGGGAACTCGAAGGCGTTCCAGATGTCGGCGATGTTGTTCGAGAAGCCTGCGACGTAGCTCGTCAGCGACTTGTCCACGTTGTCGTCGACCGACGCGATCGTCGCCAGATCAAGCTCCGAGACGTTGAAGAAGCTCAGCTTGAACCGGTCGCGGACCGCGATGTCGATCAGGTGCGGCGGCATCTCGCCGAGATCACGCACGAACGCGATCACGTCGCTCTTTGTCTCTGCGAGCAGACACTCCAGGCGGCGCAGGACGGTGAACGGGAGGATGTAGTCGCCGTACTCCTGCGGCTCGACCACGTTGCGGAGGAACTTGTCCGCGGTGTCCCATACGATGCGCGCAGTGGTCGCGGTCGTGGCTGTCGACTGTCCGGTCATGCTGGCTCGTCTCTGATCGCTGTCGTCTTGTATCAGTAACTTTACATGACGACGTATCAGATATGTAGCGTATGGCCGAAAGATGAACAGAAGATGCAGCCGCGGCAGCGCCCCGGGAGCATGTGCTCCGGGGGCCCGCACGGACGGCGGTCAGGAGCTCAAGACGTCGATGACCGTCGGCAGGTAGCGGCGGACCTGTTCCCGGTCACTCGCCTGTTCTTCCGGTGTCAGCTGCTCGTACGGGGTTCGGATCTGTTCCTCCCAGCGCACGACGAGCACTCACACAAGGGTCCGGATCTTCCTGCCGCGCCCGATGACCTTCTTGATGATCGCGATCCGCCCCGCGGACTCAAGGCGCTTGAACAGTGTCTCGTTCGATGAGCCCACCGGGAGGTCGAACTCAACGTCTGGCCCCGCCGACAGCTTGTCGTACGGCTGACCGAGGGACACGAGGACATCCGAGAGGTCGCCCGCGGAGATGTCCTTCGCGTGCGTCAGCTGGCGCAGGACCACCTCCGGATCTCGTGTCACGCGGGCAATTCGGCGGACCTCGTCGAAGGGGAGCCAGATCTGGTTGTCGAGCGCAAACCGACCAGCAGCGCGGAGTGCGCGCCGGTCGTCACCAGGCACGTACTCATCGAGGTGCCCCAGGACCATCCGCTGCAGCGCAGCCGGGGTCTGCCGACTCTCGAGGAACTCGCCGACGAAGCCCTCCACGAGCGCGGGCGTCATGAATCCCTCGACCCGCTCGGACACTGCGAACGCCTCGGAGACGGACGCCCACCCACCCGTCGCGAAATGCGCGAAGGTCTCGGCGGAGTCCGGGAACAGCTTCGCTTCCAGCGCACGGGCGAGAAGCTGGTCAGGGCTCGACGTCACGGCCGTCAACTCGATCTCGGACTCAAGCTCCAACTGCTCGACGAGCTGGACCCGAGCACGCGCCGTCAGGTACGCCGAAGCGTTCAGCAGACCGACGGCAAGCGCGTTCCGATCCTCGTCCGTGACCTCCTCGCTAGCAGTGAGCTCGATCGGATCGGCCCCGTTGCCGTTGAGCATGCGCGACAGCACCTCGTCGATCCCATGGGCCTCGAAGTAGGCGAACACATTCCCCACCGTCGGGACCATGAGGCCCGCGTCGACGACGGCACGCCAGGTCGCCTGCGGGATGTCCTCGACATCCACGATCGCAGCGGACGAGGCACTACGCCAGATCACATCGACCAGTTGCTCCTCCGTCCACACCTCATGCTGCTCACCAATGAGCCCAACCAGCGCGGTCTCGGTCAGGATGATCGGCTGGTCCGGCAGGTCCGCATCCATGGCGGAGACGTAGTCCGCAATTTGGACCCTGCAGAACTTCCACACGCTGTCCTCCGCGCGCACCGCGTCGAGAACTGGCTCGGTATCGATCCCAAGCGCCAGACGCAGGTTCCGCACGTTGATCTCGTACATCTGGGCATCCACCACACGATCCCGCAGTAGAGCGCTCAGACTGCTGAGATCGTCGACGACGACTCCCACTGACTGGAGGACCTCGAAGACCCGCTCGGTCTGCTCAGCGGGCAGGTCCTCGCTCACAGCGGCCAGGAGCGGGTATGAGGTCGTGATCAACGAACGGACGGACTCCCCGATCTCGTACGAGTCGACGTGCTGAGCGCTCAGCAACGCAGCATCGAAAAGTTCGAGCCGCGTCTTCGCGTCGGGGATCCCCTGATGACTTGCAAGGTACTCAAGAACCTCGCGCCACGGGTGCTGGGCCAACTGCCTCACGAGCCTGTCCCTCGGGGCGTCCGGAGCGTTGAGGAAGGCGTCTAGGAAGGTCCGGGCGTCATCATCGTCGTGCGTGACCACGTACGTCACGAGCCGCTTTGCATCGTCGGGCCGCTCCTCGAGCAGGTAGGCCATCACCTGGATGTTCAGGGCGCTCACACTGCTCGTGAAGTCGGCCGGGACCTGTTCGAGGAGATTGCTCATCGCATTCTCGGAGGTGAACTCGTAGTCGAGGTACATCTCGTTCGGTTGGACCGCGTGGTTGTAGAAGAACGCGACGTCGACGCCAACGAAACTGCCGTAGAAAATCGCCGAGTACTCCGCGTAGTTGCGCGTGATGAAACCCCGCCGAACGAGATCGCGCGCCAGCTCCGACTCGAGCACATCCTCTATCCGCTGGTCGAACCGAATGTGCCCGTTCGGCACGCGCTCGTAGCGGGCCAACCCGTCGAAATCGGCTCCGCGTAATGTCGAGATGTCGCTGTCATACTGATGGGTCAACCTCGCGAGCTCGGCAGGATCGGGGGGAAGCCACTCCGCGGCGTTGGTGATCTCCGGGAAGACCCTGCTGATACGCTCCTGGTCGAGCACCAAAGGGCTCGAGTTGTGCCGCTGGGTCACGGCAAAGGACTTCTCCTTGGCGACCAGTTCCCAGAACTCGATGGTGCCGACCGCATTGAAGGCGAAGCTCTGTCCACCCACCGTCACCGATTGGTAGGGCCACCCGTTCGCAGGCGGGAACATGTCCTTAACGTCGCGCAGTCGAGCACCCAGTTCTGCCGCGGTCCGTTCTCGGCTGTCGCGCTGCTCCTCGGTACGTTGCCGCTTGCGCCGCTGCGCCTGCAGTCCCGCGATGAGGGCTCTGACCTCGTCGCGGTGATGTCGCTCGAGTTCGTCAAGCGTGCTTGAACGCTGCGAGATAGCCTCGAAATCGGCGAGGTGGAAATTCTTGTACGCGACGAGGGCGAAGAGGTGATCGGCCGTCATACCGGGCGCGGGGTTCTCGGTCCACAGCAGGTGCTCGGCGAACACCGCAAACTCGTTGCAGATGTTGATCATCAGACGCATGTCGGTTGTGTGCCGCGCGATCAGGTCGAGAAGGGGGCGCGACACGAGGTCACTCTCGAAACCGAGTGATACCAGCGCCCCGACGAGGTGGTCGCGCGCGTTGCGGTGCGAGATGAACGGGACGATCGGGATGACCATCTCGAAGAACTTGGTCCTATTGGCCCGCTGCACCGCCGCGGTGGCGACGTCGAGTCGTGGTTTCGTACCGTCAGGCGTTGTGTCCGCTTCCGCGCCGAGTTGTTCGAACAGGCTGTCCTTGATTGCATAGATGAAGCGCAGCGGCTGCGCCTGATCCCGCCAGCCCACGGATGCGTTGACGAGGGTGTTGAGCTCGCGAAGTGAGTCGAAGATCTGCGGGTCGTCGAACCTGTCAAGGTCCTCGAAGATCACGAACTCCGGCTTCACCGCGTCAAAGAACGCGACGATCTCATCGAGGAAGCTGTCGAAGTAGGTGGTCGGGCCCTCGCCGAGCGCGATCTTCGTGCCCGCCGTTGTGACCTCGGAGACTATCCGGTCCCCAACGATCCAGCGGATCGCCCACGCTGCGATCAGGACAAGAGCGAAGAACAGCGCCGCCAGTGCAAGGTGAACCGCGGTGTTCGCGCCCTCGCCAGGCCAGCCCGCCATCGGGCGTACGCCGAGCAGCCATAGGATACCCAAACCGACCGCGCTCGCCCCGAACGCCTGGAAGAACGCCCTGAGCTTCGTCAACGGCTTTGGACGGGCGAACCTCGAGCGACGGACCTTGCCGGGCTCGAGCCGATAGACGAGCTGCTTGACCAGTTCCTTCTGGATCCGGTTTGTCAGATCCTCGTCGTGCTCGTCAGGACCGAGCGTATTGATACTGATCCGGACAGTCGACTCCGGGTGCTTCTTCTCGAAAGCGTCGAGGACGCTGGACTTGCCGGCCCCGTAACGGCCCGTGAGGGCGATATTGCGGTTCCTCTTCTCGAGGACCGCCTCTTCGAGGTGCCGAAGGTAGGTACCGTGATGGTCCTTGTCGTACTCGGGGCCAAGCGATCGGAGCGTGACGCTGCGCGATTCTGTCCCCTCCTGCTCTGGATCGTCCTCGACCACAGCGTCCCCTTCTCAAATGGCTCCGACTGGTCCACACTCAGCCCGCAGCAGTCGCCTAAGCCGGCCCACCGAACGGGAGTAGGAAGCGCGCTACTTTTTGCCGGCCCCAGACTGTTGCCTGTTAACGAAACTCAACCACGTCGCCGCCCGCATCAGGGCGCAGTGTCATCTTGCATCTCCTCATCGCGCAACTCTGCTCGGCGATCGTCGGCCGCCATCTCGGCGCGTGATTCAATTTCAGCCTCAATGACATCATCTGAAGGACGCACGTAGAACTCCCACGATTCAGACGTGACAGTCACATCACCAAAATTCGTCAGTGTGTCACTCGAACCAGAGGCTGCTGCAAGATTTTCGATCATCTCGGCGATCAGGTCCGCATAGATCTCTCTCACGTCTTCGTCTGAGATGTCCATGCTCTTCAGGCTCAGTCCTGACTCATCGAGAACAACATTCTCGTACCACTTATTGACGAGTTCGATGACGTCTTTCCGCCGTGAATTGCCACGCCGGACTTCATCCAACTCAGCGGCAGTCTCCGGGAAAGTGTCGCTCTTGGCAAGATTGCACGGACCACAGATATAGGCGAGATTGGCTGGATCATGAACGTCGAAGAAAGTCTTCTGCTGTGTCCCCAACTGGAGAGCAGCCCGAAGTTGCGCCCCATTAGCGGTCTTCGGTACGAGGTGATCAATTTGGGCCTCACGAGGAGGCACAGCCCTCGACCGACACTCTCCCCCTTGCCACCAGCACCTTCCTTTCGAGAGTTTGAACAAGGCGAGCTTTATGACGTCATTATTTGGATTCTTGTAGCTGTTCAAGCCACCATTACGGTCATATCGCGCACGACCCGCGGCTACGCCTCCACCAGCAAGGACATGAGCGTCCCACTCCGCCGTTGACCAGTCCTCTCTTGCGGACTCGAGCTGACCATCCCCGGGAAGGGTTTGAGAGCTCACTTCTTGCTTCCAGACGTTTGTCCGTGCCGGAACTCCACCACGTCCCCGTCCTGCATGACGTAGTCCTTGCCCTCCATCCTGACCTTGCCCGCAGCTTTGGCGTCGGCCATGGAACCGGCAGCAAGCAGGTCGTCGAAGGACACCACTTCGGCCTTGATGAAGCCCCGCTCGAAGTCCGTGTGGATTACTCCGGCGGCCTGCGGCGCCGTTGCACCCTTGCGCACGGTCCAGGCACGGGATTCCTTGGGACCGGCCGTCAGGTAGGTCTGCAGGCCAAGGGTTGAGAAGCCCACCCTTGCCAGCTTGTCCAGGCCGGATTCCTCCTGGCCGGACATCTCCAGCATCTCGCGGGCCTCCTCCTCGGAGAGCTCCACCAGCTCGGACTCCAGCTTGGCGTCCAAGAACACGCACTCAGCCGGGGCGACCAATGCCGCCAACTCGGCCTGGCGCTCGGGCGAACCCAGCACGCCGTCGTCGGCGTTGAAAACGAAAATGAACGGCTTGGCGGACAGCAGGGTCAGGTCCCGCAGCTGCTCCATGTCCAGGTCGGAAGCGCGGGAGAACACCGTGTGCCCCTCCCCCAGCACCTCCAGGGCAGCCTGGTAAGCCGAGAGCTTGGCCGGGTCGGCCTTCTTGATCTTGACCTGCTTCTCCAGGCGCGGGATGGCGTTCTCCAGCGTCTGCATGTCCGCCAGGATCAGCTCGGTGTTGATGGTCTCGATGTCGGAGGCGGGATCGATCTTCCCGTCCACATGGACCACATCCGGGTCCTCGAACGCCCGTACCACCTGGGCAATCGCGTCGGCCTCGCGAATGTTGGCCAGGAACTGGTTCCCCAACCCCTCGCCCTCGGACGCGCCCTTCACGATGCCCGCGATGTCAACGAAGGACACCGTGGCCGGTACCTCCCGCTCCGAGCCGAACACGGAGGCCAGCTGGCCCAGCCGTTCGTCGGGCAGGTTCACCACACCCACGTTCGGCTCGATGGTGGCGAACGGGTAGTTCGCCGCGAGCACGGTGTTACGGGTCAGTGCGTTGAAGAGGGTCGACTTGCCGACGTTCGGCAGCCCCACGATTCCGATAGTTAAAGCCACGGAACGCGAGTCTACCGGCCACCCCGGACGCACAACGATTCACGACGACGACCACAGCGCCTCCCTGATACCACTTTGGTACCATTCAGCCATGGCCATGACATTGCGGCTCACCCCGGAGGACGAGAAGGCACTGGCTCTCCTTGCCGAAGCGGAAGGGATTTCGCGTCAGGAGGCCACGGTGCGCGCCATCCATGAGGCCGCGCAACGTCGTACCCGGGCGGACCAAGTCCGTGACCTCTCCGCCCGAGGACGGGACCGCTACGCCGACCTCCTCAAGCGTCTGGCCCAGTGACTCCAGCCCCGTGACACCCACGCAGCCTGCAAAGGCTCCCGTCCAGTACCTCACCCTCGAGGATGCCCTGACTCTGATCGACGACCTGGGTGTCGGCCCGATCCGGGACATTGGGCTGCTCGACTCCGCACTTCATCGGCACGGCGTGGCCCCATTCGGCGTGGATGCCTACCCGAGTCTGGAGGAGAAGGCCGCCGTTCTCCTGGAATCCATCGTCCGCAATCACCCCTTGGTGGACGGCAACAAGCGGTTGGGGTGGCTCAGCACGGTGGTTTTTCTGGGGCTCAACGGGATCGAATTGGACGCGCTCGACGATGCCGCCTACAACGTCGTCATCGGCCTGGCAGCAGGTTCGATCGACCACACAAGAGCTGCCGCAACACTCCGCGACTGGATCTGAACCGGACACGCCACGATTCACGACGACGACCCCCACCCGCCGTCGTCGTGCTCACTCCCGGCGACCGCACCTCACTCCGGTCAGTCG
Source organism: Kocuria soli (assembly GCF_003797835.1). Classification (GTDB taxonomy): domain Bacteria; phylum Actinomycetota; class Actinomycetes; order Actinomycetales; family Micrococcaceae; genus Kocuria; species Kocuria soli. The sequence continues at coordinate 158,603 of NZ_RKMF01000006.1, read as the reverse complement.
TTGTTCTGGATGACCTCTACGAAGTCGCCGCGTTGGAAGCCGGGCACGAAATGCTCGAGCACATCGGCCTTGACGTTGCCAAACGTGGTCTCCGGGCGGTCCTTGAGCCCGTCGGTGAAGGCCGCCAGGATGCCGCGCTTGAAATCGGGGCGCGGGTGGGCGGCAACGATCGCTTCGCGTTCCTCATCGGAAGCGGCGTCCATGCCCATTCCGAGCACGTCGAATTCGACCCCGTGCGTGACCAAAGCGATCTCCGGGGCCATGTGCAGCGGAATTTCGGGGGTGGTGTGCAGTGCGATGGCGGTCCAGACTCGGTCGGCGAGCGCGTCGTCGATGCCGTGGGAGGACAGGAACTTGCGGGCCTCGTCAGCGCCGTCGATCTCGAAGCGCTGATCGGTCCGGCGGAACGTCTGCGTCAGGCCGAGGTCGTGGAACATGGCCCCGACGTAGAGCAGTTCGGGGTCGTAGTCGAGGCCGTCCTTGGTCCCGCGCAAAGCACCGAACAAGTACACGCGTCGGGAGTGGTCGTACACCAGGGGTTCCGCGGCATCCCGCACCAATGCGGTGGCTTCACGGGCCAACGTGCTGTCGGGGATCTGGATTCCGGCGATGGTTTCGGACATGGGTACCTCCTGAACTCGGGTGGTTCTTCAAGACCATCGCGCAACGGGCACCAAGTCAATGTGCCCGTGTCATTTGTCATGCCCAAGTCATGACACCCGCCAGATCCCCCGCCCCGGGAAACAGCGGATTCTGGAGGCATGAACACGGGAACACACATCGAACACAACACCCCCGCCGTCGAACTGATCAACCTCCACAAATCGTTCACCCCGCTCACCGGCAAAGGCGGCAAGGTCCGCGCGGTCGACGGTGTGGACCTCACCATCGACTCCGGCGAGATCGTGGCCCTCCTGGGCCCCAACGGCGCCGGCAAGACCACGGCCCTGGACATGATCCTCGGTTTCACCAGCCCCACGTCCGGGACGTGCCTGGTGTACGGCGGATCCCCGCGGCACGCCGTACAGCACGGTCGGGTGTCGGCCGTCCTGCAGACCGGAGCGCTGCTGGACGACCTGACTGTTCGCGAGACCTTGGCCATGATCGCCACCCAACACTCGCATCACATGCCCATCGATCAGGCCTTGGATCGCGCGGGCGCCACCAGCTTCGCGGATCGCAAGGTCTCCAAGTGCTCGGGTGGCGAGCAGCAACGCCTGCGCTTCGCCCTGGCACTGCTCCCCGAACCGGACCTGCTGATCCTGGACGAACCCACCGCGGGAATGGACGTCAACGCCCGCCGCGACTTCTGGGCCGCCATGCACGCCGAAGCCGAACGCGGCCGCACCATCGTCTTCGCCACGCACTACCTGGAGGAAGCGGACCAATTCGCCGACCGCATCGTGGTCATGGGCGCCGGTCGCATCCTGGCCGACGGCACCACGGAGGAGATCCGCGCCCTGGGCGGCCTCCGCACCGTGTCCGTCCGCTGGAACAGCGACGACGGCGACGCCGCCACCGCGCTGGCCGAGATCCCCGGGGCCGAATCCGTGCGGGGCGAAGGCGAGCGCACCGTGTTCACCGGCCCGGACACGGATGCCATCGCCCACCACCTGCTGACGCACACCAAGTCCAGTGACCTCTTGATCGTCCAGGTGCCGCTCGAAGAAGCGTTCGTCGGGCTCACCCACCAGGCCCAGCAATCAGCAGCCTGAAGTCACCGACACCCCCTACGCCAGTACCCCGTTGCTCAGTACCCGAGTACCCAGAACTCAGTTCCCCAGAAGGAGCGCAGCAGACATGACCACCGGAACCGCCACCGATCGCACCGAACGTCCCACCACCGCCGACTCTGCCGGCCCCAACGCGCTGATGGGCATCCTCAAGTACGCCGCCTACGACTTCCGCCGCCAGCTGCGCATGGTCGAAAGCCTGTTCTTCATCATCGTGCTGCCGGCCGCCCTGTTCGTCATGTTCGGTTCGATCACCGCCTACGGGGACCTCCCCGCCGGCCACGGCACGGTTTCCGGATCCATCGCCACGTCCATGGCGGTCTACGGCGCCGTTGTTGCCACCACCAACATCGCCGGGTCCGCCGCCGTCGAGCGGTCCAAGGGCTGGGGGCGGTTGCTGGCCCTGACACCGATGGCCCAATGGCAGTACGTGGCGGCAAAGGTCCTGGTGGCCCTGGCCATCGCCGTGCTGCCCGTGATCGTGGTGTTCACCGTGGCGGCCCTGACCGGGGCAGAACTCGGGCCCTGGAACATCTGGCTCTCCGCGGGCGCACTTGCGGTGCTGTGCTCCACCATGTTCGCCCTGTACGGCCTCTTCTTCGGACTCATGTTCCGCTCCGAGGCAGCCGTGGGTGCCGCGAGCGGCCTGCTCGTGGTGCTCGGGTTCTTCGGGAACCTCTTCACCCCGCTCTCCGGAACCATGCTGGAGATCGCCAAGTTCACCCCGCTCTACGGCGTCCACGGTTTGGCCACCTGGCCGCAGATGGAAGGGGAAATCATGTCCACGATGGGTGAACCGATGGACCCGGACACCCTGGGGATGCTGATCACTAGTGTGGTGGTGTGGACCGTGATCTTCGGGCTGTTGGCCCTCCTCGCCGCTCGTCGCGGAACCAAGCGCGCATGAGTTGCGACACCCCCCAGGCTCGGACGGACGACCGATGGGGTCGTCCGTCCGAAGGCCTGCTCTACGCCCTGGGGTATCCGTCCGTCTGGCTGGTCTTCCTGATCTTCCCGATCGCCGGAACCTTCGCCTCCGACGCGCCCCTGGGTTGGCGCATCCTGTCCCTGATCGCCTTGGGCGTCTTCGCCGTGGCCTACGCGGCTTCCTGGTGGTTCACCCGGCCGTTCCGCTCGCTCGGTCCCACCGGGAACACCTTTGCCTGGGCCCTGGTTCTGGCTGCCTTGTCAGCGGCCACCTATCCGGCCATCGGTCTCAGCACGATGGGCACAGGCCCGTTCCTGATCGCCTCCCTGACCTTCAAGTTGCGCCCACGGATCTTCATTCCGTCGGTTTTGGCCCTGGTCCTGGTGTACGTGGGCCTTGCCGTGTGGGCCGGGCCGCCGCTGAGCTACTGGGTGCCGCCCATGATGTTGGGGTCCACATTCTTGATGGCCGGGATCTCGCTCATGATCGACCGGGAAGACCGCTCACGTCAGCTGACCCATGAACTCGATCTGGCCCGGCAACGCGAGTCCATCGGCCGGGACGTCCACGACCTCCTGGGCCATTCCCTGACCGTCATCACGCTCAAGACCGAACTCGCGCGCAAACTCGTGGACCGCGACCCCGGCAAGGCAGCGGCCGAGCTGGACGAGGTCCTGGAGCTGTCCAGACAAGCCCTCGGGGAGGTCCGAGCCACCGTGGGGCAGCTGCGGACCCCGGCCTGGTCCTCCCAGGTCGCCGCCACACGTACCGCCCTGCGGGCCGCGCGGATCGAGGCCAAGCTGCCGCCCGCCGTCGTCGAAATCCCCGAAGAGCAGAAGCCGCTACTGGCCTGGTGCCTGCGGGAGGCCGTGACCAACGTGATTCGCCATTCGCGCGCGTCCACCTGCGTGGTGGAGGCAGGGCCCGGGCGACTCACGGTGACCGACGACGGCGACGGCGACCCCGCGCAGTTCCGCCACGGCAACGGCCTGACCGGCATGAGGGAACGCGTGGAAGCGGCCGGCGGTAGCCTCACGGTGACCCCGAACCCCGATTCGTCGGACTCCACCGGCACCCGATTGGAGATCACCCTCCCGTGAGCGATCCCATCCGCCTTCTGTTGGCCGATGACCAGGCGCTGGTCCGCGGCGCATTGGCCGCGTTGCTGTCCCTGGAAGACGACCTGGATGTGGTCGCCCAACTGTCCTCCGGGGAGGCGATCGTGGAGACGATCCGCGAGCACCAGGTGGACGTCGCCCTCCTGGACATCGAGATGCCGGGCCGCGACGGCATCGATGCCCTACGGGCGATCCGCGACGCGGGGATTGCCTGCAAGTGCCTGGTGGTCACCACGTTCGGCCGCCCGGGGTATCTGCGGCGCGCCTTGGACGCCGGTGCCATGGGCTTCGTCGTCAAGGACACTCCCGCAGACCAGTTGGCCGAAGCGGTCCGCGCGGTCCATGCGGGTCGGCGGGTGATCGACCCCAGCCTGGCCGAGGAGTCCCTGGTCTCCGGAAACAACCCCCTGACGGAGCGCGAGCAGGACGTGCTGCGGGCCGCCCTGGACGGCCATTCGGTCAAGGAACTGGCCAGCCGCCTCAGCCTCTCCCCCGGGACCGTGCGCAATCACCTGTCCTCGGCCATCGGCAAGACCCACACGGGCAACCGGACGGAAGCCGCACTGAAGGCCAGGGAGAACGGCTGGCTCTGAGGGGCGTTGAGTTGTCCGAGGGCGCTGGCAACCTGGTGGCATGGAATCGAACGCCCTGACTCTCCTGGTCCTCCCCCTGGTGTTGCTCGTGGTGGGGTCGGTCGCGGGCTTCGTGGTCGGGTGGGTCCTGGGCCAGCGCAAGGGGGCACAGTCCGACGACGGCATGGCCGGTCGGCTGGAGTCACTGACGCAGTCCAACCAGCGACTGGCCACGGAACACGCCGCGGCCGTGGAGACGGCGCGGTTGCAGACCTCACGTGTTGAGGAGCTGGAGGACCGTGCCGCACAGGACCAGGACCTGCTCCGTGCCCTGGCCCCTCTCACGGACCGCATGCGGCAGATGCAGGACCACGTGACCCGGCTTGAACGGGACCGCTCCGAACAGTTCGGCGACGTCTCCCGCGCCCTAGCGGCGGCCCGGGAGTCGGACGTCAAGCTCCAGCAGGTCACCGGCGCCTTGGAGGGATCCCTGCGTTCCAACTCGGCACGTGGCGTCTGGGGAGAGATGCAGCTGCGGCGCGTCGTGGAGGCAGCAGGCATGCTCCGGCACGTCGATTTCACCGAACAGGTCACTGTGGCCTCCGAACAGGCTCAAGTGCGTCCGGACATGGTGGTCCATCTCCCGGGAGACCAGCAGATCGTCGTCGACGCCAAAGCACCCTTGTCCGCCTACCTGGAAGCGCAGGACATCAGCGACCCTTCCGCCTCCGGTGCCCGCCGACGATCCGAGCAGTTGGCGCTCCACGCCAAGGCCGTGCGAGCGCACGTGGACGCGCTCGGCAAGAAGAAGTACTGGGACACGCTGCCCGGTTCACCCGATCTGGTGCTGTGTTTCATCCCCGTGGAGTCGGCCCTCGCCGTGGCCTTGGACACGGATCCCACGCTGTTGGACCACGCGGCAAGCCGAAACATCGCCCTGGTCTCCCCCGTGTCCCTCCTGGCCTCCTTGAAGGCTGTGGCGTTCTCCTGGCGGCAGGAATCCCTGGCGCAGGACGCCACGGAACTCCTGCGTCTGTCACGGGAGTTGTACGACCGGCTGGGCACCATGGGCGGTCACCTCAGCAAGATGGGCGGCTCGATCAGGCGCAGCGTGGAGCAGTACAACCAGTTGGTCGGCTCCCTCGAACGTCGAGTGCTGCCCACCGCGCGCAAGCTCAACGATCTGGACCCCACGGCCGCCGATGACGAGCGTCTGGTCTCCTCCGCCGTCGAAATCCAGCCGCAGGCCCTCACGGCCCCTGAACTGCTACGGGATCTCCCGGAGTCCTGAACGTGACGCGCGGATCTGTCAGCGCGCGGGCCGGGCGCCGCGGCCGCCCAGGTTGCGGTCGGCGTCGCCGTCGGCCGTCAAACGCGCCCGTAGTTCCTTGGGAAGGGAGAACAGGATGTCCTCCTCGGCGGTCACGACTTCCTCGATTTCGCCGTAGCCGTAATCGGCCAGCAGGCCCAGGACGTCGCGGACCAGGACCTCCGGCACCGATGCCCCCGAGGTCACGCCCACGGTGGCGGTTCCTTCGAACCACGCTTCGTCCACCTGGTTCGCGTTGTCCACGCGCTCTGCGCGCTTGGCGCCGTACTCCGCGGCAACCTCCTTGAGGCGCACGGAGTTGGAGGAGTTGGAGGACCCGACCACGATCACCAGGTCCGCACGCGGCGCGATCTCCTTGATCGCGCCCTGACGGTTGGAGGTCGCGTAGCAGATGTCGTCGGAGGGTGGGTCCTGCAGGTTGGGGAACCGTTCCCGCAAGCGGGAGACCGTTTCCAGGGCTTCGTCCACGCTCAGCGTGGTCTGCGAGAGCCACACCAGGTTGTCCGGGTCCTCCACCTCAAGGGTGTCGACGTCCGCCGGGCTGTTGACGATGATCGTCTGCTCCGGGGCCTCCCCGAACGTGCCTTCGACTTCCTCGTGTCCGACGTGACCGATCAGCAGGATCTGCTGGCCACGCTTGGCGAAGCGCACGGCCTCTCGGTGGACCTTGGTCACCAAGGGGCACGTCGCATCAATGGTTTCCAGATTGCGTTCGGCCGCGGACTGGACCACAGCGGGTGACACGCCGTGTGCGGAGAACACCAGCAGCGAACCTTCGGGAACCTCGTCCACCTCGTCCACGAACACGGCCCCCTGGGATTCCAGGGTCTCGACCACGTGCTTGTTGTGCACGATCTGTTTGCGCACGTACACGGGGGCGCCGTAGTGCTCCAAAGCCTTCTCGACGGCGATCACGGCCCGGTCCACGCCCGCGCAGTACCCGCGAGGTGAGGCCAACAGGACCTTCTTGGGGCCTTCGACGGGCGCCGCGGAAGCGATGTCATCGGGGCTTCGGCGGGTCCGGGGAACGGTCGGCATGGCAAGAGCGACGGGGGTGGACATGGGCTCCATCGTACGGGGTGAGCCCAGGGCCCTGGTATGACTCAGACCTCGACCACGCGCCGTCGTCGTCCGTCGCCCGGGGTGTGCGCGTCCTCCCACCCGTCGTCAGCTCCCCAGTGCCACAGGGTGCGCGCGGCTGCCGCGATCAACCCGACAACGAGGGCGGCCACACCCGCCCACAGGTAGGGCGTGAGGGCCTGGTCCAAGCCCGTGAGCAGGATCTCGAAGATCCGCTCGATGACCGTACGGCCGACGTCCTGCAGGTTCGGGGAGGAGGTCACGGACGTCGTCAGGCTGTCGGCCTGGGACCGGGTGTAGAGCACCCCGACGATCAAGCCCGCGCCGGCCGCGGCCACGGCCCATTCCCGGTGCCGCCCGAGGAGAAGCGCAAGGCCCATCGCGACCACACCGCCCCACAGAAGGTAAGGGGCGGCCCTCGTGGAATCCACGATGGTGTCGAACGTGGGGCCCGTGTGGGAGTCACCCACCACCACGATCCCGTCCGCTCCGCCGAGCGATTCCTGCGAACGCAGGTCGAGATCGACTCCGAATCCGATGCGGTCTTCGATGTGGTGCTCGATCGAATCCACGACCGGGCCCGTGCCGATTTCCAGGTCCTCCGGTGCCCCCTGCCCCTCACCCTCTCCGGCGTTCTCGAGGTTGAGTTCGTGGGTGGTCAGGACCACCTGGTTCCAGTCGTCCGTGTACTGCTCGGTCCCCGCATACTCCTGGATACCGGAGGCAACCCGCTGGTCCACGATGTCCAGGATCGACCCCCCGAAGGGGATCCCGCCCAGGTCCTGTTGCTGGACGGACCGGGATGCGTTGTCGAGGGCAGTGGCCACCAGCTCTTCTTGGAGTGACTGGTCCGCAGCCAGCTCCTCGGAAACCTTGGCGAATCCGTCCCGGTCCACCACGGAGTCCTGAAGCCATTGCAGGCTGATTCCGGCCACCATCGCCAGCGCACCGGTCAATGCCAGCAGTACAGCCAGAATCGTGCGGAGCAGACCCCACCAGCCGCGGGAGAAGCGGCCCTGGTGTTCGGGGCGGAAGCGGCTCGGAACGGCATCGCCTTCGATTCCGTCGATCTGGACACGGCGCCGCTCACGCCAGCGCTGTGCCCATCCGGTTCTCGAAGCCATGGCTCCCACCGTAACGGCCCGGACCGGGTAGGACCGCCCGGGTCCGCGCTGCTCCACGGTGTTACGAGCGTGAGCGCTGTCGGGGCCTTGTCCACCGCCAGGGCGGTGACCCCGTGGCGTCCCCTGTGGTGTCCGCGGCAAATGGTAGGTATGTGCTTATGAACCCCGAAGACGCCGGGCGACCCGGCGACACGGAGCAGCCCCAGGACACCGCGCCGCCGACGGTGGAGCGAGTCCTGCCGCCACGTGCCGGGTTGACCACCCCCGAAAACCCCTGGCCGCTCAGGTTGTTGTCGGAGAACCTGCACGCCTACATCGCCCGCTGCGATCCCACCTGGGTCGAAGGGCAGGTGGTGGAGCTGAACCAACGCGCCCGAGTGACCTACCTGACTCTGCGGGACGTGGACGAAGAGATCTCCGTCCCCGTGACCCTGTTCGCCCGGGAAATGGCCCAGATGGAGACCCCTCTGGAACGTGGGATGCGCGTGGTGGCGCAGGTCAAGCCCGATTTCTGGACCAAGACGGGGCGCCTGTCCATGATCGCGCAGGGTGTGCGACCCGTGGGCCTGGGCGATCTGTTGGTCAGGATCGAACGACTCCGCCGGGCCTTGGCCGAGGAGGGCCTGTTCGACGCCGACCGCAAGAAACCCCTGCCACCCTTGCCCAACCGCGTGGGACTCATCACCGGACGCAACTCGGACGCCGAGAAGGACGTTGTCCGAAATGCCCGGCTGCGGTGGCCGTCGGTCGAATTCGAGATCCGTAACGTCGCGGTACAGGGCACAAGCGCGGTCCGCGGGGTCATGGGCGCCTTGGAGGACCTTGACGCCGATCCGGAGGTGGACGTCATCATCATCGCCCGCGGTGGTGGCGCCTTCGAGGACCTCTTGCCGTTCAGCGACGAGATGTTGTTGCGCGCCGTCGCAGCAGCCACCACCCCGGTGGTCTCCGCGATCGGACACGAGAACGACCAGCCCCTGCTGGACTTCGTGGCCGACCTGCGCGCCTCCACCCCCACGGACGCGGGGAAACGCGTGGTCCCGGACTGGGCGGAGGAAAAGGCTCAGGTGGCCCGCGCCCGCGTGGTCCTGGACCGCGCGGTGCTGCAGTTCCTGGACCGTGAACAGGCCGCCCTGGACTCCATCCGGTCCCGCCCGGTTCTGGACCAGCCGGAGGGCATGGTCCTGGTCCGCGAAGAAGACGTGGACCGGCTCCGGGAACGGGCACTGCGCACGGTCCTGCACCGCACCGAACGGGAGAAGGACACGATCGTCCAGATGAAGCACCGCGTGCGAGCGCTCTCACCCCAGGAGACCCTGTCCCGCGGTTACGCCGTGGTCATGACCGAGGGGGGCGCTGTGGTGAAGTCCTCCGAGCAGGTGACCGTCGGGGACCGTCTGGGCATCCGCCTGGCCCACGGAGAGCTGGCGGTGCGCACGGACTCCACATCCTCCCGCCAACCGGGAGAACCCACGGACTGACCGGACCCCTCCGACGTCGTCCCCACCGTTCAGAGCGACCCCGCCACAACGACCCACCCCGCCTCAGCCGAAGGAAGAGACCTCATGGCACAGAAGAAGACCTCGACCCAGAACCCGTCCGCCCCGGACCTGTCCGACATCGAATCGATGGGCTACGAGGAAGCCCGCGAGGAACTCGTGCGCACCGTGGCGCAACTCGAAGCGGGCGGAACCGCCCTGGAGGAATCGCTGGCACTGTGGGAGCGCGGGGAGGCCCTGGCCAACCGCTGCGAGCAGTGGCTCGACGGCGCCCGGGAACGCTTGGAAGCTGCGCGCGAACGCCGCGAAGAGGCACAGGGTGAGGACTCGTCGGAGGGCGCGGAGCCCGTCAGCTGACGTCGGGTCTTGACCTCACGCTGAACCGGCTGGACGCAGCCGTTCCAGGACGCCGAGCAACTGCTCCAGGGTGGCCTTGCTCTCCTTGCGGTTGGCGGGCAGCCAACCGATGCTGGCGTTGTAGTACAGCCCGTCACCCATGTGCAGCACGGCGTTGGCCACGGCGGGTTCCCCCAGGTCCGCTAGGAGCAACTCGTACCAGCTCTCCTTGAGTTCCTGCAGCGCGTGACGCGCTGATTCGTCCCCACCCTGGGCCAGGCGGGTCACGGCCACGATGGCCAGATCAATGTCTGATCCGGCCCACACGGAGTTGCGTAGGAACTGTCGTGCGGCGCCTTCGGGGGACTGCGCCATCGACCGGCAGTCCTCCTCCCCCAGCACGCGCATGTGTTCCAGCAGGGCCTGCACCAGTTCTCCACGATTCGCGAAGTGGTACAGCAGTCCACCCTTGGAGACCCCGGCGCGGGCAGCGACTGCGTCCAGGGTGGCCGCGCGTTCGCCGTCGTCGACGAGGATCGCCTGGAATGCCTCCAGCAGGCGATCACGGGCAACGGGTTTACGCGACACGATCGATGGTCCTTTCCTCAGCTCCAAGATCTCACAGCTTGTCAGCATCGGAGGGTGGTCAACCGCACGTCATCAGCATGTTGCCTCCGGGTGACTCAAACTGTACCGTCTGGTCGGTATAGTTTTACGGGTGAAATCCCGTCCCGTCCAGTCCGATCACGTGGGGAGGTCTTTCGTGTCAACAGTTGCAACGCACGCCCAGGAGGTGCGCCACATGCGACCTGAACAGCGCCGAGTCCACCCCTGGTTGGCTCTGGCGACCCTCATGTTTCCTGTGCTCACGGTGTCCGTGACCACCACCGCGTTGAGCTTCGCGCTGCCGGACATCGCCGCCGACCTGCGCCCCAGCGCCGCCCAGCTCCTGTGGATCGTGGACATCTACCCGCTGATCCTGGCGGGGCTCCTGATCCCCATGGGCACGGTGGGCGACCGCGCCGGGCGCCGACTTCTGCTGATCATCGGGTCCGTGGGCTTCGCCGCCGCCTCGGTGGCGGGCGGCCTGTCCACCAGCGCCGAAATGCTGATCGCTTCCCGCGTGGCCATCGCCGTGTTCGGCTCCATGCTGCTGCCCGCGACCCTGTCCCTGATCCGCGTGATCTTCGAGGACGACGACGCCCGACGCACCGCGATCGCCATCTGGACCGCAGGCTTCAGTGCCGGCGCCGCCCTGGGTCCGATCGTCGGTGGGGCCATGCTGCACGCCTTCAGCTGGCACGCGGCCATCCTGGTCGCGGTGCCGGTGTGCCTGGCGTTCGCCGTCATCGCACCGTTCACGCTGCCCGAGTCCAAGGACCCGCGCCCCGGCAAGCTGGACGTGACCTCCGCCTTCCTGGCCATCCTGACCATGACGCCGATCGTCTACGGGATCAAGACGCTGGCCACCGGTGGCGCGCTGCTGGCCGGTGCGGTCGCCCTGGTCCTGGGCCTGGCATTCGGCGTGATCTTCGTGCTGCGCCAGAACCGGCTGGCGGCACCCATGGTCGAGCTGGCGCTGTTCCAGAGCGGCCGGTTCACCGGCGGCGTGCTGGTCAACGTCATGGGAAACCTGGTCCAGTTCGGCTTCCTGTTCTTCATCACCCAGCACCTGCAGTTGGTGGTGGGCATGGATGCCTTCACCGCCGGACTGTTGATCATCCCGGGGATGGTGTTGGCCATCGTGTCCGGGTTGCTCGGCGCTCGCTGGGCCGGCGTCGTGGGGCCGCGGGCGGTCGTGGTGGTTGGCCTGGTGCTTGCCTCGGCCGGCTACCTGGTCATCGCCGCCACGGTGGGCAACGCCGCCTGGCCCATGGTGGTCGCCTACTGCGTGCTGGGTGTGGGCATCGGCTTTGCGACCACGCTCTCCACCGAACTCGTGGTGGGCTCCGTCCCGCCCGAGAAGTCCGGGGCCGCCTCGGCCATCTCGGAGACGGGATACGAGGTCGGCGCGGTGCTCGGAACCGCCGTCGTCGGAGGCCTGGTGACCGGGTTCTACCAAGCCTTCCTGAACATCCCCGCCGGGGTGGACAACGAGTCGGCAGACACCGCCCGCGAGACGCTGGGCGGCGCCTACGCCGTGGCCGAGAACCTCCCCAACGGCAGCGAACTCGTCACGGCCGCCGCCAGTGCCTACAACCAGGCGATCTCCATGACAGGCCTGATCGTGGGACTCACGGGTCTGGCCTTCACACTCCTGGTGTTCTGGCTGCTGCGCACCCCGCGCAAGGTGATGGAGCTGGACACCCGAACCGGCCAGCTGACCATGGTCCCAGCGCCGGAGGCCGACTAAAAACTCTCGTCACGGCTTTCTGCCACGAACAACACGTGTGTGGCAGAAAGCCGTGACGAAAGTCCATCGGTGAGCGGGTGAGCCGGGCAGTGCCTCACTGGACCTGCTTGTAACCGCCCAGGAACTCCTCGATCCGGTCCAGCGCCGGTTCAAGCTGCTCGACCGAGGGCAGGAACACCAACCGGAAGTGGTCCGGGGTGTCGAAGTTGAACGCCGACCCGTGGCTGACCAGGATCTTCTGCTCCTTCAGTAGGTCCAGGGCGAACCGCTCGTCGTCTGTGATGTTGAACTTCTCCACGTCGAGCTTGGGGAACAGGTACAGCGCACCGACAGCAGGCTCGCAGGTCACGCCGTCGATCTGGTTGAGACGTTCGTAGGCCAGATCGCGCTGTGCCTTGAGGCGACCACCCGGCAGGATCAGATCGTTGATCGACTGGTACCCGCCCAACGCCGTCTGGATCGCGTGCTGGGCCGGAACGTTGGCGCACATGCGCATGTTGGCCAGCAGCTTGATGCCCTCCAGATAGGACTCGGCCTTCCAGCTGGGTCCGGTGATCGCCACCCACCCGGCGCGGTAGCCGGCCACCCGGTAGGCCTTGGAGAGCCCGGAGAACGTCAGGCACAGAACGTCCTCGCCGGTCAGTGTGGCCAGGTTGATCATCTCGGCGTCGTCGTAGGTGATCTTCTCGTAGATCTCGTCGGAGAACAGGACGAGTTCGTGCTCCTTGGCGATGTCCACGATCCCCTGCAACGTTTCCCGGGAGTACACAGCACCCGTGGGGTTGTTGGGGTTGATCACCACGATGCCGCGGGTCCGGTCCGTGACCTTCGAACGGATGTCCTCCAGGTCGGGATTCCACCCGTCCTCTTCCACGCAGTTGTAGTGCACGGCGGTTCCGCCGGAGAGCGTCGTGGCGCCCGTCCACAGCGGGTAGTCCGGGGAGGGCACCAGAATCTCGTCACCCGGGTCGCACAGGGCCTGCAGGGTCAGGGTGATCATCTCGGAAACACCGTTGCCCAGGAAGACGTCATCCACGTCCAGGTTCCGGACGCCCTTGGTCTGGTAGTACTGCACGACGGCGGTCCGTGCCGAGAAGATCCCGCGCGAATCCGAATAACCCTGGGCGTAGGGCAGGTTCTTGATCATGTCCACGAGCACCGCATCGGGTGCTTCGAAGCCGAAGGGCGCTGGATTTCCGATGTTCAGGCGCAGGATGCGATGGCCCGCGTCCTCCATCTTCTCGGCCTGTTCCAGGACCGGACCCCGGACGTCGTAGCGAACGTTGGACAGCTTTTCGGACTGAGTGACCTTCTTCGGCATGAGTTCACGATACATCCGGGTACCCGCACCCGACCGGCCCGCGGCGCACGGGGTCGTGCGTCGAACCTGCCTACGGTCGCACGGTTCCGTACCAGTAGTCCGCGGCTTCCTCGGGCGTGTAGGGGGTCGACGACGTCGTCATCCGGGTGAGCAACACCAGCGCCTCCGTGTCCAACTGACCGGAGATCCCGTTGATCTCGCTGACCGCCTGGTCCGACAGGTCCGCGCTCGCCACCGGCAGCACGCGCTCCGGGACCAGTGCTTCCTGGTTGTCCTCGAGAACCTCCAGCGAATTGTCTTCGATCGCCGGGGTCGCGGACAGGACCCCTGCGACGTCGATCTGACCCTCCAGCAGCGCCTGGACCACATCGGCCTGCGAGTCGAACTCACGAACCTCACCCGGGGTGCACTCGTAGGTGTCTGCCACGGCGGCGGCAGTCACGGAGGCCTGGTCCTCGCCCTTGATCGCACCGAAGGTGAGGTCTCCACAGTGCTCCGCGAGGTCGTCGATCGAGGTGACCTCCAATCGAGCAGCCGTGGCCGCCGTGGTGGCCAGGACGCGCTTGTTCTCCGCGGGTGCGGCGTCCAGGATCTGCACGGTCTCCGGGAGCTGCTCGTCCACGCCGGACTCGACGTCGCCGTCCGTGACACCCTCTTGGCCGCTGCCGAGCATGTCGGCCAGGGTGTCCACGATGTTCTCATCACTGCCATTCGCCTCGTCGGAGGGCACGGTGGTCGAGCTCGGGGACTGGGTAGGTTCCTGGGCTTCCACCGTGCCCGCCCCTTGGGGCTGGTTTCCGCGCAGTTCCAGGTAGAGATCCCCCGAGTAGTCGGGGAAGACGTCGATCTCCCCGTCCTCCACCGCTTTCAGGTAGCCGGCGCGCCCACCTTCGATCTCTCGCACCTCGACGGTCATCCCGGCGTCCTCGAGGGCCTTCGACCACGCGTATGCCACGGTTTCCGTCTGGTTCGTGGGGCCTGCTCCCACCACGACGCGGGGGGCGGATGCCTCGGCCGTTGCCGTGGGGTCGTTCGTGGGCTGGTCGCCGTCGCACCCAGCCAGGGTCAACGTCACGGCGGCGAGCGCCGCGGCGATCACACCCGGCAACGGCGGCCGGGAACCGGCTGCGCGTCCGGTCTGCGGCCTCATGCGTTGACCTCCAACCCTGCCATGGTCAGTCCGACCTCCACCAGGTCCAGGTGCGGGTACTGATGCAGGTCGGCGATCGGGATCCAGCGGGCGTCGTCGGAGGACCCGTCGACCTCGGGTGTGAGACTGCCGCCCGTGACCCGGGCCCTGTAGACCACCCGCAATGCGTGTAGGAGACCGTCCCCGGGGGTGACCCGGCGTTCGGCGTCGATGTAGAAGCTGCTCACGCCCAGGAGTTCTTGTAATTCCACGGTGTAGCCGGTCTCCTCGAACACTTCGCGGACCGCGGTGTCCTCGGGTTGTTCCCGCGCCTCCATGCCTCCGCCGGGCAGGGTCCAGGATGGCTGCATGGCTGGGTTGCGCGGGACCCACCGGGACAGCAGGATCTTCCCGTCCTCCACGACGACGGCGTAGGCACCGGCTCGCGTAGCCATGGTGGTCCCGGAGCCACCCGAGTGCCCGGAGCTGCCTCGGGGTGCCTGGGGTCCCCTGTCGGTTTGTTCCGGGCGCTGCTGCGCCGCCTGCTCGTGAGCCATGCGGAACAGTCTAAGGAGCATGCCAATGGGTCCGCCGACAGCAAGCCACGGGCGGGCCCGGTGGGGTCATTGCACGGGAATGGCTCACGGCCCCGATAATGGGTCGGTGAGCATCGTGGACAACGCCGTGTACAAGGACGGGGAACGGGTCGCCTCCCCCACCTCTCTCGAAGAGACCTTCAGACTGCTGGCCGAACTGGACGGGGGTGCGCACGACCATTCATATGGTGCTCCGCACACCCCGTGCCGCGACTCCGACCACCACCATCAGCACAGTGCCATGGCCTGGATCGGGCTCTATCGCCCCGGCAAGGCCGAGATCGCTGCCCTGCAAGCACAGTTCCACCTGCACGAGCTCGCGGTGGAGGACACGGTTCTGGCTCATCAGCGGCCCAAGACGGAACGCTACGGTTCCACCTTGTTCACCGCGCTACGCCCCGCCACGTACAACGACTCCGCGGAGTCCATCCGGCTGGGTGAGATCCACGTGTTCACCGGACCCAACTTCGTGATCACGGTCCGCCACGCAGAGACGGCCGGCGTAGGCAAGGTGCGGCACCGCGTGGAGTCAGAACCCCAATTGCTGGCCCGCGGACCCGAGGCGATTCTCTATGCTCTGATCGACCAGGTCGTGGACGACTACTTCCCGATCTTGGAATCGGTCGAGGAAGACATCGACGAGATCGAAGACGCCCTGTTTTCAGGCCGCTCCGACGTTTCCCAGCGCATCTACGAACTCGCGCGCCAGGTCAACCTCTTCCATCGCGCGGTGGCGCCGCTGCCCCTGGTGGCCGACCAGTTCGAGGCGGGCTTCCAGAAATGGCACACGGACGAGGAGCTGCAGCACATGCTGCGCGACGTCCGTGACCACGTGGTGGTGGCCAACAGCCGCATCGAGTCCTTCCGTGCACAGCTCAACGATGCGATGCAGTTGGACGCGACCCTCACCGCCGCTCGCCAGAACGACGCCGCGATGGAGTTGAACGAACAGACCAAGAAGATCTCGGCCTGGGCCGCGATCCTGTTCGCGCCGTCGATGATCGGGTCCATCTACGGCATGAACTTCCACGACATGCCCGAGTTGCGCTGGACCTACGGTTACCCGTTCGCCCTGGCTCTGATGCTTGCGGTCGGGGTGGGCCTGTACCTGGTGTTCAAGAACAAGGATTGGTTGTAGTCACGCGTCGTGTCGGGCGGCCTTACGCTGCGCCTTGGCCTCTGCGTGGGCGGCGATCGTGCGGTCACGACGCGCCAGGACCTCGTCCACGGATTCCTTCCGCGCGTTGTCGGACAAGCCCTTGCGGTTTCGGATGATGCGCTTGGCCACCCACCAGACGATGAACACGACGATCAGCACGTAGACCAGGTTGGAGAACAGCCCCGCGTACTGCTCCGCCAGGTGCCACTGCTCGCCCAGGAACCACCCGGCCAACACGAAGATGGTGTTCCAGATGAGGGAACCCACCAGGCTCAGGACCGTGAACTTGGCAAAGTTCATGCGCTCGACGCCTGCCGGGATGGAGATCAGGGAACGGAACAGCGGGATCATCCGGCCGAAGAAGATCGTGTAGGGCCCGTACTTGTCGAACCAGTTCTCGGTCTTTTCGACGTCGTGAATGTCGACCAACGGCATGGCATCCACGATCCGGTACAACCGGCGGCGCCCCAACCATGCTCCCAGTCCGTAGAGGGCCATGGCTCCCACGACCGAACCGAGGGTGGTCCAGAACAGCGCCTCCCACAGGGTGAATCCCCCCTGGGCTGCGGTGAACCCGGCCAACGGCAGGATGATCTCGGAGGGCAACGGCGGAAACAGGTTCTCTAGGGCCACGAGCAGCCCCGCCCCCGGCGCCCCAATCACGTCCATGACGTCCACTGCCCAGCCGGCGATACCGCTGAGACCGGCCTCCTCCGATGCGCTCTGCGACGGGACCGTCGTCATCGAGGTCTGGATGGTCAGGTTGGTGAGGGCTGCTACAGCCATAGCACTCCTTGAAAGCTGTGCCCGGTGGGGCAACAGGGTTCGTGTGAGGTCAGGTGGTCAGCGCTCACTGCGCGGGCAGCAAGCGGGTATTAAGTTGGCGTTGAGACGGGCCGATTACGGTGCCCTTCATGGACCTATTGGCGAATGTGAGCACAACCATGCCGGAGATGGCGTCCTGGGAGTTCTGGCTCGGGGTACCCGCAAGGGTCCTGATGATCCTACTCATTGCCGTGGTCGCATCCGCTGCGATTCGTCTGATTATCCGCAGAATCACACGCGGCATCGAGAAAGGCACCCGCTCCCGTGTGATCCGGAAACTGGACTCCGGGCGGCCGCAGTGGGTCGAGGACGCCGGACTGGCACGCAAGCGTCAGGCCCAACGCGCACAAACGGTGGGGTCTGTACTGGCCTCCGTGCTCACGCTGACGATCTGGGCCGTGGCATTGCTCATGATTGTCTCCGAACTCGGGTTCAACATCGCACCCGTGCTGGCATCGGCGGGCATTGCCGGTGTGGCGCTGTCCTTCGGCGCGCAGTCCCTGGTCAAGGACTACCTCTCCGGGATCTTCATGGTGGCCGAGGACCAGCTGGGCATCGGCGACGTGGTGGACCTGGGAGAGGCCTCCGGTGTGGTCGAGGACGTCGGTTTGCGCGTCACCCAGGTCCGCGATGTCCAGGGCACGCTCTGGCATGTGCGCAACGGCGAGATCCTGCGCGTGGGCAATCAGTCACAGGGCTGGGCCCGCGCGGTCCTGGACATTCCGCTGCCCTACGACGGCGACCTGGACGCCATGATCGAACGCCTCACGAACACGCTCGCGAACCTGCGGGAGGACGCCACGGTGGGTGAATTCGTACTGGGTGACCCGGAGGTCTGGGGCGTTGAGGCCCTGACCGGTGAGTCCGTGACGGTGCGAGTGGTCGTCAAGACCGCCCCGGCCGAGCAGTGGGCGGTCAGCCGGGTCATGCGCGTGCGGGTCAAGAAGATGCTGGATGCCGCGGGACTGTCGGTCCCGCTGGTCAACCAGACCATGGTCCGCGGCGGAGGAAACCTGTACGCGCCCCCGGCGGACGCCGCACCCACTGACCAGACCTGACCTCCGCCGTCGTCACCCGGTGCTCACCGTCCAAAGCATGCTTTCCCGCTGATCGAGGCGCTGATTCTGCGGCAAAGCATGACCTTGGCGTCGTGTCAGGTCAACGTGTCCCGCGACCACCGGGGCGGCGGGGCCTGCCACCCGCCCTCCCGCCGGAGGGACGGCGCGCCTTGCCGCCCGCCAGGCGTTTGCCCTTGAGCTGGTCCCCGCGGCTGGTTCCTTTGGCGGTTCGCGACGGCGCCTCCCCCGGCTTGGCCTTCGCCGTTCCGGGTTTGGCCTTGGTGGACTGCTTCCGCTTCTTGAGTGCCGCCATCTCCTTGCCGCCGTCCTGGGCGTTCCCGCTCGCCAAGTGGGTGGCCTCCCCGCGCGAACTGTCCTTCTTGCGTCCGCGGACCACCCCCACCAGGTCCTGGACCATCGCCTCCTTCTCCTCGTCCAGGTCCTGTGGCCAGACGACGACGACGTCGCGGCCCGGCAGGTCCGGGACCACCCGGTAGGTCAGGTCCTTGCGATGGTGGAATCGCGCAACCGACATGGGCAGAACGGCTAGCCCGGTGCCCGCCGCCACGTATTCGACCAGGTCGCCGTCGTCCCGGGCGTCCAGCGGTGGGCGGACTGCGCCGTCGTCGTCGGTCCCGGCGCCGTGCGGTGAGGGGCGGTGTTCGGGGAGGTCGGAGAGGTCCTGGACCAGGTACTCGTCGACCAATTCACCGATGGGAACCTCGTCCAAGAGGGTGAGTTCGTGATCGATGGGCAGCACGACCACCTGGAGTTCCGTGTAGGCCGGGATGGCAAGGAAGTGTCCGCGGAGACCTTCGAGGTCCTCGAGCCCCGGCTTGGGGTGCGCGGGGAGGCGGACCAGGCAGACGTCGACGGCGGTGCCCAGGTGCTCGCGCCACAGTCCGGGGTCCAGTTGCTGGTCCACCAGCTCGGCCCCGGGCAGGCGCTCGCGCCAACGGTCGAACCACTTGCCGGGCATCATCCCGGGTTCGTAGCCGACGCGCAGCAGGGGGCCCGAGGTCTGCTCGGTGGATTCAGTCATGCCACAACCCTAGACGCCCGACTTTGGGCGTTCGCCCCGGCAGGCGTACCATGGACCGCGCTGCACAAGCGGCACGGGGCTATAGCTCAGTTGGTAGAGCGTTTCGTTCGCAATGAAAAGGTCAGGGGTTCGATTCCCCTTAGCTCCACAATTGATCTCTCAGGAGATCAGTGCCAACCCGGAACTCTGTGTGGGTCCGGGTTTTTCGCTGTCCGGAGGGTGTCTGGCACCCGGGTTTCAACGACCGTGAGCGCAACATCGTCTGCATCCGCGGCTCATGGGAGGGTAACTCCCGTGTTGTTGCCCAGCACCTCGATGAGCCGGTCCTGGAGCTCCTCGTCCGCCACCGCTTCGTGCGGTTTGGCCCGGCGCTGGTGGTGCCAGTACCCGCCAGTGGTGAGCGCTTCGGCGTCATCGGAGGTGGCCAACCAGAACTGCGTGAGATGCCCGAGGTCCAGATCATCCGGTGCGGAGGGCCCACCCATGCGTGTGGGAACCCATCCGGGATCCACGGCATTGAAGAGGACTTCCGGCCGACGACGCGCCAACCCCGCCATGAGGGTGGTCACCAGAAGCTTTGCATCGGAGTACGTGGCTGTCGTCGTCGATCCCGACCAATCCAGGCCTTCCAACCTGGCATGACCACCGACGTGCATGCTGCTGCTCAGGTACACGTGCCGCCTTGCGTCCGGGAGCAAGACTGTCAGGACGTAAGGAGCCACCACGTTGACGGGCAGAATCGCGGAGCCGTTCATGGTGCCGGCGTTGTGAATGACCGCATCCACCTGCCCCAGGGCACGGGCTTGCTCGGCCAGCTCCCGCATCTGGTCCAGATCAGCGAGATCACCGACCACAACCCGTGCGCCGCGGGCCACCAGGTCCTCTACCGCTGACCGGCGCCTTTCGTTGCGCACGTCGACGATCACCTCGTGCCCCGACTCCAGGGCACGCTCAGCAGCGCCCAGCCCCAAACCGTCAGCCGATCCCGTGATCAGAATCCGTGAGATCTCACGTTCAGCGTTCGTACTCATACCGGCGCGACCGTCCTTCTCTGCGAGGCCAACGACTTTCAAGGGCTTCCACCGCCATCCAACACCCGCCCGAACGTCCTCAACCAGGCACCGGCAGCACCTCCCTACACGACCCCGCCTCTGGGTACGGTGAAGTTCATGACCTCCACCCCCGACCCCATGGATGACAACGACGTCCTGGATCGCTGCCTGGCCGGTGGCTTCGTCGATTTCCACCATCCGTCCTTCCGCCTGGTGGACCAGATCGTGCAGGACAACGCCAAGATCCTGGCGGAGTTGAACACCGGCTACCGCTCCCCCGCAGAAATCCGCACCATGCTGGGAGAGATCACGGGCAAGCGCATACCGGAAAGCGCCTCCGTTGCTCTCCCCTTCCGATCGGACTTCGGCCGACACATCACGATCGGCGAGCGCGCCTTCGTCAACGCCGACTGCTTCTTCGTCGACCTGGGCGGTATCACCATTGACGACGACGCCCTGATCGCCCCGCGCGTGACCATCCTGTCCGTGAACCACGACCCCGATCCGATTGCACGCCGCAGCGTGATCACCGCCGGCGTGCACATCGGCCGCAATGCCTGGATCGGAGCCGGTGCCACCATCTGCCCCGGAGTGACCGTGGGCGAGAACGCCGTGGTTGGTGCGGGTTCCGTCGTGACAAAGGACGTCGCCCCGAACACCGTGGTCGGCGGTATCCCGGCCAAACACCTGCGGGACCTGTAGGGCGGCTTCCGTCAGCGATTCAGGAACGACTCCGTGCTCGCCTCCGGTCGCAGGTCCAGGCGACGCAACAGCTGCGCGTTCAACGCGACCACGACGGTGGAGGCTGACATCAGTATCGCCCCCACGCTCATGGGGAGGACGAAACCCACCGGCGCCAGCACACCGGCCGCCAGCGGAACCGCGACCAGGTTGTATCCGGCAGCCCACCACAGGTTCTGCTTCATCTTGCGGTAGGTGCGGTGCGACAACTCGATCACGGACAGCACGGACCGGGGATCTGAAGACGCCAGGACCACGCCCGCGGACGCGATCGCCACGTCCGTCCCGGCACCGATGGCGACACCGACGTCGGCCTGGGCCAGTGCGGGAGCATCGTTGACGCCGTCGCCGACCATCGCGACCCTGTGCCCTTCCCCCTGCAGCTTCTGGACCTTGGCCGCTTTGTCCTCCGGTCGCACACCGGCGAAGACACGGTCGATCTCCAGATCCCTCGCCACGGTGTTCGCCACGGCTTCGGCGTCCCCGGTGATCATGACCACCTGGATCCCCGCGGCATGGAGGGCATCGACAGCGTCCCTCGACTCGGAACGCACCTCATCTGTCAGCCGCAACGCACCGATCACTTGCCCGTCCACCACCACGTGCAGGATGATCGCGCCTTCCGCCCGCCACTGATCCGCCACGGCCCGTTCTTGCAGATTGTGTTGCTCCAGGAGGTGCGGTCCACCGACCTCCACCACCTGACCGTCAACCGTGGCCTTGACCCCAACGGCTGGCGCCGAGGAAAAGCCCTCTGATGCGGGTACCTTGAGCTGGCGGGCCCCGGCAGTCCCCACGATCGCACGGGCCAGCGGATGTTCGCTTCCTTCTTCCGCCGCGGCCGCGAGAGCCAGAATGCGGTCGCTGTCATCGGCCGGGTCGACTCCAGTCACCGCTGGCTCCCCCTTGGTGAGGGTGCCGGTCTTGTCGAACAGCACGGTGTCCACCGTGCGCATCGACTCCAGTGCAAGCCGGTCTTTGATCAACACTCCCCCTCGGGCAGCGCGTTCGGTGGCGATGGAGACCACCAGGGGAATGGCCAGGCCCAGGGCGTGAGGACAGGCAATCACCAGGACCGTGATCGTCCGAACGACCGCGCTGTCCGGCGTGCCCAGGACCGACCAGACCGCTGCGGTGATCACGGCAGCCCCGAGGGCATACCAGAACAAAAGGGCGGCAGCTCTGTCCGCAATCCGCTGCGCGCGCGAGGACGAGGACTGCGCGTCGACCACCAGTTTCTGAATTCCCGCCAAAGTGGTGTCGTCTCCGGTGGCCGTGACCTCGACCCGCAGTCCGGAGTCGGTGGCAACTGTCCCCGCCACGACGTCGTCGCCGATCTCACGCCGCACGGTCCGAGACTCACCGGTGACCATGGACTCATCCATGGCGGCCCGTCCGTCCACGATGCGCCCATCAGCCGGTACCGACGCACCGGGGCGGATGATCACAACGTCCCCGACCAGCAGGTCTGAGGGGGCCACTGTGACGACGTCGTCGCCATCCACCTTCTCGGCTTCGTCCGGAAGCAATGCCGCGAGGGAATCCAGAGCCGAACTGGTCTGGGCCAAGGACCGCATCTCGATCCAGTGACCCAGCAGCATGATGACCACTAGGAGGGCGAGTTCCCACCAGAAGTTCAGTTCCGCCCCCAGAATGCCGAGGGTCGAACCCCAGGAGGCCACGAAAGCCACCGTGATGGCCAGGGCGATGAGCAGCATCATCCCCGGCTTGCGCGCCTTCAGTTCGCTCCAGCCCCCTGAGAGGAACGGCCGCCCACCCCAGAAGTACATGAGGGTCCCCACGAGAGGTGAAACCCAGGAAACCCAGCTCCCTTGGGGGAGGTCGTAGCCAATGAGGTGGGCGAACATGTGATTGAAACCGACCGTGGGAACAGCCAACGCGAGCATGATCCAGAACATTCGCCGGAACTGCCCGACGTGGTCGGCATGTCCGGAATGGCCTTCGTGTCCGCCGTTCATCTTGCTGATGCCTTTCAGCCGTAGTCGAACCCGTGCGTGGGCTCGGGGCCGGCACTGGTCAGACCTCGTTCTCGAGGTCAGTGCGCCGGTTCGATCTCGCTCTCGACCACCCATTTGTGATTGGTCATGGTCATGCCGTCGGCTTCGTAATCCACGACGTATACCGTCTCGTCCGTCGAGGAAGCGATGGTAGCCTGAGCACCCTCCATCCCGTCCATGTGATCAGCCGTCAACGTCACTTCGCTGCCATCGGCCAAGCGTTGGTCACCGGCTTCCTCGAGTTCCTCCTGCACCACCCATTTG
The DNA here is from genome assembly GCF_003797835.1 of Kocuria soli. Classification (GTDB taxonomy): domain Bacteria; phylum Actinomycetota; class Actinomycetes; order Actinomycetales; family Micrococcaceae; genus Kocuria; species Kocuria soli. The sequence continues at coordinate 135,325 of NZ_RKMF01000006.1, read as the reverse complement.
TGGTCCGTGACCGGATCGCCGCCGGAGGTCGGCGTGTAATCCACCGCATAGGTGTAGGTGTCATAAGCACCCACGATCGTGGCCGACGCTCCGTCCATCCCCTCCATGTGATCTGCCGTCAGAGTCACGTGGCTGCCCACCGGGTATTTGGGGTCGGAGGCCTCGGTCATTCCTGCAGGCACCGGGCCACCGTCCATGGGATGGTCCATGGACTCCTGTTCGGTCGCGCCCCCGTGCCCGGCGTGGGCAGACGAAGAGCTCGACGACGCCGACTCCTCTCCCTGCGGGGAGGACCCACCGTCCCCGCAGCCGACCAGTGCGATCGTTCCAACCACTGCTGCTCCAGCCAGGGTCATTCGCAGGTTCGTCGCCATGGGTCTCACGCCTGCCTGGGGACTGCGGAGTACCCGGCTTCTTCCACGGCGGAGATTACCTCGGCGTCGGCAAGCGGCTGTTCCGAGGTGATGGTGAGTTCACCCGTCTCTGCGCTGACATCGATGCCCGTCACCCCTGCAATCCCGGACACTTCCTCACGGACTGCCGCTTCGCAGTGCCCACAGGTCATCCCGGTCACCTGATAATCGCTGGTGGTTGCCATGGTCTTCCGGCCTTTCTCTCGAACGAATCACATCAAACCTATACCCCCTATAGGTATAGGTCAAGGAGCGTCCTGGCCGCGGTGATCTACACGTGCTACGGCGGCGGTTTCGGAACCATGCCGTCCACCGCCGGCAAGTTCTTCGGCATGACCAACGCCGGCGGCATCTACCGGCTCATGCTGGTGGGATGGTCCATCGGCGGTGTTGCCGGGCCGTTGATCGCGTCTTGGCTGATCGGTTCGTCCAGCTACACCACGGCCTTCACCGTGATCGGTGTCCTGGCCCTGGTGGGCGCCGTCATCCCGTTCCTGACCAAGCCCCCGCGCCGTCCGGAGGTCTCTGCGGGCCAGGTCTGCACGCAGACCAAGCTCCACGGGCAGGGCCGGGTGAACCACCCCCATTGCGTCCAACGGTGCGTCCGATGTTGCACCCGATTCCAGGGAGGGCCGCTGCGTCAGCGTGCAGGAGACCACCCGCCCCTCGGCGTTCAGCCCGACCACGTACCAATCCGGGGCGGCATCGGCACCGGACCTGGTGCTTTCGACCTCCACGACCACCATGGATCCCCCACGGGCTCCCCGCCGAAGGTCCACGAGCTTGACCGCTCGCAGCCCGGTGCTTCGTTCCACCTCGGCCAACACATTCTCCGCGCCCCGCAGCACCTCCTGCTGCGTCGAACGCTGCGTAGAGAATGGCGTCCGGAGAGCCAGGCGTGGCCGGACTCGGCGCACCCGCTTGCCATCGGGTGAACGCTTGCTGCTGTGCTTGGCCATCGCGTTCCGCCTCACGCCTTCACGCCCGCGCCGATTCCGGGTCAGCCGGCCCCCGCGGCGGCAGGGTCCAGGTCAGCGCATCGCGCAGGTCCGGGTGGCGGAAGCTGAAGCCCGCGGCCTCCAGCACAGTCGGTGCCACGCGTTGATTGGCCAACGCCAACTCCTTGGCACCCTCTTGCCCCAGCAACACCGCGGGCGCAACGCGGGGAACCGGAACGACGGCGGGGCGGTGCAGCGTCCGCGCCAGCTCGGCGGCGAACTGGGACTGTCGCACCGGATGCGGAGCCACGGCGTTGACCGGGCCGGTCACGGCGCCGTCGACCACCACCGTGGCGTAAATGCGTACCAGGTCGTCCAGGGAGATCCATGACTGCCATTGGCGTCCACCGCCCACCGGACCGCCCATGCCCGCCAGGTAGAGCGGGAGCTGGACGCGCAGCAGACCGCCCAGCGACGTGAGCACCAGCCCCGTCCGCACCGAGACCCGGCGCATCCCCAGGTTCTCCACCGCAGCGGCCCGAGCCTCCCATTCCCGGCAGACCTCGGCCAGGAATCCTTCCCCGTAGGGCTCCTCCTCCGTCAGCACCCGGTCGCCGCAGTCGGCACCGTAAGCACCCACCGCGGAGGCACACACGAAGGCCTCGGGGCGTTCGTCGGAGGGAAGGGCCGCGCAGGTACGGACGATCAGATCGGTACTGTCCACCCGCGAGGACAGGATCTTCTGCTTGTTCTTCGGCGTGAATCGGGTGGCGATCGAAGCTCCACCCAGGTGGACGACGACGTCCGCCCAGGCAACGGCGGAAGCCTCCAATTGACCCCGGGCGGGATCCCACCGGACTTCGTCTGCGCGCTGCGGTTCGCCCCGGACCAGCCGACGGACACTGTGACCGCCCGTGGACAGCAATGCGGCAACCTGCGATCCGACAAGCCCCGAAGCGCCGCCGATCAGGATGTTCAACCGCCGGTCGGAGCGTTCCGCCAAGGCCGCGTGGAAGTCCAGGTCGGCACGCAACTGCGCGGTGCGGTCGGCAAAAGTCTTGGTCAGCATCGACTGCACGGCGCGGTCGGTGAAGCGCCCGGCGTACTTCCCCAGAGCGTTCCTGTCACCGCCCAGGCGCCCTGGGAGCACCTCATACTCCACCCGATCACGCACCACACAGGACTGCTCCCCGTCGAACACGTGCGTGTGTGTCCAGGACTTCAGCGGCCCCTTGACCATACGGTCGACGAAGGATCGAGGGGTCGGGCCGTCGTCGTGCTCGGCGACGAAGGGTACGCGAACGGTGCCCGCGGTTCCGGGGACCGAGGTCCTGAGCCGGGCGCGCGCGCCGGGGGCCAGCGGCGGGTAGGACTCCTCGAGGACGCTCTGCGCCCATTCCGGGCTCAACCTCGTCAGCGCTCCGGGGCGCCGATGCCACTGGAAGACCCTGTCTGCCGGATGGCCGATGTGTTCGGTGGATTCGAAGACTGCCATGCGGGGCTCCTACCGGATCAGGCGTCGGGTGACACTTCCGACAGTAGCCTGTCGATCAGCTCGGGCGCACGCGCTTCGTAGTCACTCAGTCGTGCGCGTTCCTGGCCGTGCAGGAGCCCGACCACGTAACGATCCCCACCCGTGCGGATCAGGGACCGCGCAGCCAGTGCGAACCAGTCGTCCATGACGGCCGAATCCATCATGTCACTCAGCTCGGCCTGGGTGTCCTGGGTGTTGTCCAGCAGGCCGCGCCACGTCTTCTTGGGCTGCAGTCCCGCGATCGCGGACAGCCCCTCGAACCCGTAGCGCAGGTTCCGCAGGGCCTTGCGGTGGGCGTGCACGGCGTTCACCGCCGCCGAGGTCTTCTTGCCCCCAGCCTTCGAGTCGCCCTCTGCGGCCTGGTCGGATTCGGCCTGCAGGGATGATTCTGCCTCCCCAACCGCCTGGCTCCACCGCTTGACGGCACGTGTGGCGAGCTTCTTGGCCGAGAGTTCGCGAGCCTCGGTCGTGAGCTCAAGACCGTCGGCCCAGGACACGAGTTCGGTCAACAACTGCATGTGGGCCCGCCCGTTGAGGTGACGAACCGCGGCCGACCGGGTGGACTCACGGTGGTCCTCGGCCATGGCCTTGAGCTGCCCCAACCCGGCGTCGCTCACGTTCTCCGCCACGACGGCGGCACGGCCGGGCAACAGTTCCAGCACGACTTCCGCGTCACGCGCCGCCGAGAGCCGGTCGCTCAACACGGACAACTGGTCCGCCAGTCCGGGGTGGTTGATTCCCGCGAGCTCCTCCCCGATGCCCTGGATCACGGCGATCAGGCGACGGGCAGCCACGCGAACCGCGTGCACCCCCGTGGGGTCGCCGATGCGCAGCAGGAAGTCCGCGTGGAGCAGCTGGGCCACGGAATGGTTGGCGAGGGCGACGACTTGATCCTCGGCGGTCGTCTGTGTCTCGGCGGGTTCCTCGACCGCGTCGGTCGTCGTCTCTCCTGCTGCCGATGCCTTGTCGGACGTCCCTGCCTTGCTCTTTCCGGGCTTGTCGTTCTTCTTGGTCTTGGCGCCCTTCTTGGCCTTCTGGCTCTTCTGGCTCTTCTTGGCCTTCTTCGAGGAGCCCTGCTCCGTCGGAGCCCCGGACTGATCGGAGTCCTCCGGGGCCGTCACGGTCACGGCGGGGGCGTCGTCCTCCGCGCCCAGTGCACGGGCGATCTTGGCCGTGGACGCGGAGCGCGTCAACCCGGCCGCAAGCAGCACGGTCTCCAACTCGGCGAAGACCTCCTCACCATCGGCCCAGGTCCCGTTGACGAGCTCGACCTCGTACTCAGCCCAGGTCCGCTGCACGCCGGTGCGCTCGGCGGTGGCCACGACGTCGTCGACGCAGATCTCCGCCACCTGACCGAAGTCCGCGTGCATCACCTTGAGCACCGAGCGATCGTTGCGCAAGGTGGCCAACGGTGTGAAGTCCTGGCCCGCAGCGATTCCGGCGACGTACTGCTTCATCTGCGCGGGCATGCGATCCGAGGACTTGAGCAGCGGTACGTGCAGTTCGTGTTTCCCGAGTTCGTCCCGGAACTTCAGATGCCACCCTGCATCCGGGCCGCCCTTGCGACGGCGCAACGCGATCCCGAAAGCGGCAAGCCGGTCCGTCGGGGTGTCGAAGTACACGGCCTCCAACGCCCGACTCTCCACCTCCGGCTCCACAACCAGGGTGGGAAGCGCGGACCAGTCCGGCTCGGCACCGGTCGGCACTTCGTACTTGCGCTCGACCTCCAACTGCACGTTCGGGGTCATGAGGTTCCTTAAGGTCGGAATCAGGCGCGGCGTCGGTTGAGAACGTCGTCCAGATCAATGCCGGGCGTCTTGGCTGCGGGCTCGGGAGCCTTGGCAGCATCCTTCAGGCTTTGACCGCGGGCTGCAACGGGTGCCTTGGGAACGGTCAGCGCCTGGGGAGCTTCACGGTGGGCGACGGCGGTGCGGGCGTAGGTCGGCTTCGGCACGGGCACCGGTTCCCAGGTGGAACCGGAGGCCTGGGCGGACTTCTCGGCAACCATCTTGGCAGCGGCCACGAGTTCGTCATGGGTCGGCAGGTCGCGGGCGACGTTTGCGGAGGCTGGTGCGGCCTCGATCTCGGCCTCGCTGAGCCGCTCGGGCAGTTCAGCCGGCGCCGGCTCCCCCGCGGGTATGGAGTACTGCACGCCGGAGGCGTCTTCCGCGAAACGCAAATCGTTCAGAAACGCCCGGTCTTCGGGGAGGTCCAGATCGGCCAACTGCTTCTGGTCGCGACGTACGGACTCCTGCGCCACGTGTTCCTCGTTGTTGAACACACCGGCTCGGGTGTCGTCCTCGGCCTCACGCGCGCTGTTGGTCTTGGTGTCCACCACGCCGTCCGCTGCGGTGCCTTCGGGCGTGCCTGCGGCACGCTCGCGGCGCTCCTGCACGGCCAAGTAGCGCAGGGCTGCAATCGAGCCCGCGCCGACCAGGACCAGGAACACCGGCCAAGGCCAGGTCACCGCAGCGGTCAGCGGTGCCAAGATCCCCGTGACAACGGCCAGGAAGAGGGCCGCGCAACCAAGCATGAAAATGATGGTGCGGTCCCACTTGATGTTCAGGCCCTCGAAGGCGGTGGCAGCCTTCTTGGTCGCACTGATGGCCATATCCTGACTCCTTGGGGGTCATCGGACGCGAGCTCAGGTGTACCCGCGCCGGTTGTCTTCGAGATCTCGGCGTTTGTGGGAAGTGGATCCGAGGCCTCGACCAAAGGTCCAGCCGCGCGATCGAGGACAACACTAACCGAGAATCACACACGTGTAATGCGCCGCGCTCAGGCGTGTCTGCGCGGATTTTCCCGGTATGGCCCTTCCGGCATATTCACTGAACGGACGGGCCCACCGAGGTGCGGTTCAGCGCGGGTGGACCGTGACCCCGGTGTCTGTTCCCGTGAAGGGCCGCACCAGCCCGGCGGGCACTTCAGGAGCGGTCAACGCAAAGGCTCGGTGGTCCGCCCAACTCCCGGCGATGTGCAGGTAGTCCTTGAAGTACCCCTCTTCCCGGAAGCCGAGCTTCTCGACCACACGCAGAGAGGCTGCGTTCTCCGGGCGGATGTTGACCTGCATCCGGTGCAGTCCGAGGTGCTCGAAACAGAAGTCGGTGGCCATGGCCACCGCCAACGGCGCGATGCCGCGACCAGCCTCCCGCCCGTCGATCCAGTACCCCACGGTCGCCGACTGAAAGGCACCCCGGGTGATGGACGAGACCGTGAGCTGTCCGACCAGGCGGAACCTGCCCGTGACCGGGTCCTGTTCCGTGACCAGCCAGGGCAGGCACCGCCCGGCCCGCGCCTCCCGGTTCTGTTCGCGAACGAACCGTCCGAACGACGGCGGTCGTTCGGACGGTTCGGGTTGGGATGCCTCCCAGGGGGCCAGCCATTCACGGTTGCGCCAGCGCACGGCGTCCCATTCGTCGCGGTCGGCCGCGCGCAAAGGCCGCAGGCGCAGGTCTCCCCAGGACAGGCTCACGGGCCACATGGCCCGGCCGGTCATGCGGTCTCAAGCCCCTTGGCGAACTCCACCAGCCACTCACGCAGCTCAGGACCCAGGTCCTCGCGCTCGGAAGCAATGGTGATGTTGGCCTTGAGGTAGGAGAGCTTGTCACCGGTGTCGTAACGGCGGCCGCGGAAGACCACACCGTAGACGCCGCCACCTTCGCCGTCGCGCCCCGCCAGTTCCTGGAGAGCGTCAGTCAGCTGGATCTCGTCACCGGCGCCGGGGCCGGTGTGCTCCAAGACCTCGAACACGTCCGGGTGCAGGACGTAGCGACCGATGATCGCCAGGTTGGAGGGGGCTTCCTCCGGCTTGGGCTTCTCGACCAAACGGTTGACCTTGACATAGTCCTGGCCTTCGACGACGGAGACGTCGGCGCAACCGTAAGCGCTGATGGCTTCCTGCGGGACCTCCATGAGCGCGACGACCGTGGCGCCCGTGGACTCCTGGACCTTGATCATGTCTTCGAGCAGGGTTTCCTTCTCGTCGATCAGGTCATCGCCCAGCAGCACCGCGAACGGTTCGTGGCCCACGTGGGTCTTGGCCCGCAGTACGGCGTGGCCCAGGCCCTTGGGGTCACCCTGGCGCAGGTAGTGGAGGTCGCCAAGATCCGAGGCGTGCTGAACGGCCTCGAGCAGCTTGTCCTTGCCGGAAGCCTCGAGCTGGTCCTCGAGGGAGGGAATGCGGTCGAAGTGATCTTCGAGAGCGCGCTTGGACCGGCCGGTGATGACCAGGAGGTCGTCCAGGCCGGCGTCCACGGCTTCCTGCACGACGTACTGAATGGCGGGGCGATCGACCACCGGGAGCATTTCCTTGGGAGTCGCTTTCGTGGCCGGGAGGAAGCGTGTACCGAGCCCGGCGGCTGGTAGAACGGCCTTCCGGACGGGGTGTTGCGTGTTCTCTTGGGTCATGGGCTGAGACTATCGGACGAACACGAGTTGACGGGGGCTCGGCTTCGGCATGTGGCCGCCGGTCGGCCCACAGCGACCGGTGCAGACGACCAGGAATTCTGGTCCTCTGCCCCTTCTGGAATCCATCCGCGTGACCTGCACCGCAGGCCACAGCGCGGATCGTCCCCCGCACTGTGGACGGACCGACGACGAGAAGCGAGTTCATGAACATCCACTCGGACGGTGTGTCCCCCACGGCCGCCGATCATCCCGACCCGGCCGGGGCCCCGGCCCTGGGCAAGAGCACTCTGCGCATGTCCCTCCGGGCCGCGCGGCGTGCCTCCTCCGCAACGGACCTGGAAACGGCCGAGGGGGGTTTCCGCAAGGGCCTGGCAGAACTCGACCTTCGTCATCCATCGGGCCCCGTCCTGGCATACCTGCCGACCTCCGAGGAGCCGCCGTTGGAGCCCGGGCTACGGCTGCTGTCCCGGTCACGGCCGGTATGGCTGCCCGTTGCCCGTCCCGGCCGGAAGCTCGCCTGGTCCCGCTGGCTCCCCTCCACGCGGTTCGAACCGACCGGCCCCGGAGGGCTGCTGGAACCGACGGGCGAACGGGTCGCCGTCGTCGCTGATCCTGCGTTCGTCCTGGTCCCCTCCCTGGCCGTCGACGCGAACGGTGTGCGCTTGGGCATGGGCGGGGGCTACTACGACACGTTCCTGGCCACCCTGGACTCCTCCGTTCCCTGTGTGGCCTGCCTCTTCGATCGAGAGGTGCTGCCTGCGGGTGGCGTCCCGACCGACTCGTGGGACGCCCGTCTCCGCTGGGCGCTGACCGAGCGCGGGATCCGCGAAACCGCGGCGTAGAATCACTTCCCGATTCCGGCCACCGACACCCCAGGAGCATCGCTTGCCCGTCTACGCCTACAAGTGCAAGAACTGCGGCCACCAGTTCGACGTTCGTCAGTCGTTCTCGGACGATCCCATCAAGGTCTGCCCCGAGTGCTCGGGTGAGGTGCGCAAGCAGTTCAACTCCGTGGGCGTCGTGTTCAAGGGCTCCGGCTTCTACCGAACCGATTCCCGCAAGGACTCCACTGCCACGTCCGGAGGTGGATCCACGGGAAGCTCAGAGGCGTCCTCGGCCAAGAAGTCCAGCGCCGAATCCTCCCCGACGGCATCCTCGGGATCCTCCGCGGGTTTCGCCACGGGTTCCGGTTCCTCCGGCTCGTCCTCCGCCACGAAGTCTTCGGCCGCCTCTGGCGGTTCCGGCTCCACAGGGTCCTGACCCCGGCCCCGGCCAAGGGTGCCGGTCCGGGCGCCGGTGGAGAACGACGAACGTCGACGCACCGGACCTAGCGTGCCCGTATGCGGCTCCCTGGTCATACTCGCTCGCCCCAGTCTTCACGGACCTCCCGGGCCTCCACGGCTGGTTCACGGCAACGCTCCGGCCCCACCCGACGCCCCACGCGCTCCTCGGGGCTTTTCAACGGTCTCCGTCACCGTGGCCGGCACCAACGCCCGCGCTATCCCCTGGCCATTCAGCTGCGCACCGCGGTCTCCCGACGGCGTCGGCTGGTCGCGGCCGCGCTCCTGAGCATCGCCGTGGCGGCGGCCGTCATGCAGCTCAGTCCCGATGAGCGTGAGACCGTGCCCGTCGTCGTTGCCGCCAACTCCCTGGGCGCCGGTGCAGTCCTCACGGAGGCAGACCTGGAGGTGGTCGACTATCCGGTGACGCTGGCGCCCGAAGGCGACTCGTCCGAACCGGACTCCGACGGAGACGTGGAACTCACCGCCGCAGGAGCAGCCCCCGGGACGATCGAGCACTGGGTGGGTCGGACCTTGTCCACCGCCGTGGTGGAGGGGCAGCCGCTCACGGGCCCCAGCGTGGTCGGCCCCGATCTGCTGGACGGCCAACCCGCGGGTACCACCGCGGTCACCATCAGAGTTCCCGATTCCGGTTCGCTCACGCATCTGCGTCCGGGGCAGACGGTTGACCTGGTTCGCCAAGGGACGCAGGACAGCCCCTTCGATCGCGCCGATCCACCCGCGGACGGGGAGGACGCGAGCGCAAGCGCCTCCCCCGGGGGATCGGGCGCGGCGGACGGGTCCGAGCAAACGCAGGAGGTCGTGGCCGGAGACGTCACCGTCCTGTGGGTCGCCGACCCGACCGAACCGACCGACGGGTTGCTCTCGTCATCGACCACGGACTCGCAACAGGACCTGCTGGTGGTCGGAGCCGATGCCCAGACCGCACAGCGCATCGCCGCCAGCGACGGAGAGGAGTTGGTCCCGGTCCTGGTGTCATCCGGCACCGAGGTTCCCGGGACGGTCGCACCGGAGGAATGACCGGGAGGCCGTTCCACGGTGTCCGTCCCGGCGTCCGCAGCGCCCCCCAGGGCTGTGCCCGGAGTCAGCCCCAGTGCGGGGGGCGTTGCGACTTGAGCCAGTCCCCGCGGGATTCACCGCCGTCCCGTTCCATCGGGGACTCCGGGTCGGCAGCAGGTTCCCAACCGGGCAGCCGCGGCTCGCCCTGTGAGTCACGACGGGCGACGCCTGGGTCCGCAGGCTTTGCGGGGCGCCCACCCGTCGCACGCCTCGTCCCGCGGGGACGGCGCTGTCCGGAGGGCCCCTCGGTCACCCCTGGTCCCCGGGCGCCTGCGCGTCGGCGTCGTCCCGGACCGGGCCACGCTTGGTGGCACCGGGAGTCGGCAGCCCCAGGTAACGACGGATGAGGTCCGCGACCGTGTCCGGGTCGGTGAACACCTCGATGGTCCACAGGGTGAGGTAATTCCACCCGGCTCGCTCCAGGTTCTGCGGACGCAGCCGCGACCGTTCGCGCACGGACATCGCGGCGGCCTCCTCGGAGCCGTCGGACTCGACCGCCACCGGGATGCGCAGGGGCTGTCCCTCGGGGCGCCGCCGCCCGTTGACCACAGCGCCGGCGGACATCGACTCCGCGGTTTCGGCCCAGGCCACCAGGTCGATCTTGTCCTGGAAGTGGTGGCGCACCACCGCGCCCCGCTGCACCAGACGACGCGACAGGTCCTGCACCAAGGCGTCCTCGTGCACGGCGGCGTCCGCGAGTTCCATGGGATCGTGAACGACCGCGCGCACCGGTTCGGGCTGGGCCTCCCGCTCGTCGTCTTCAACACCCCGCGCCGCGGGTTCCTCCCCGCCCGGTTCCTCCGGTGACGAGGGATGCCGGGTGATTTCAGGACCGTCGGCCTCGTCGTTGCGCACCAGGGAGAGCACAGGCCGAGAAGTCGTGGGTTCGTCCCGCGGCGCGGTGGCTGCGTCCTCCGCCTCCGAATCCTGCACTTCGGAGCCCTGCATCTCGGAATCCTGTGCGCCGGAGCCCTCCGCGTCAGCCGAGGACTCGGACTCCGTGTCACCGGTGGTCGGCTCGCCTGCCTCAGACGCCCCGTCGCTCACCTCGACCTCCGGCTCCGTGGTGTCCCGTCCGGCGGCTTCCTGCTGGGCGGCCTCCGGCGTCGTCGTCTCAGGGGCCTCCTCGGGGACCGTTGATTCGTCCTGAGCGGGAACCAGCGGATCCAGCTGCGCGGGTTGCTGGACGTTGCCGAGCTCCTCGAGTCGCGCCAGCAGGCGATGGAAGTCGCGCGCACCCTGGTGCAGGGTGTGCGGTTCGACGTCGTCCGGGTGGACGGAGGAAACCACCAGGGTCTGGTGCCTGGCTCGGGTCAGCCCGAGGACGAAGTTCTGGCGGCCGAATCGTTCCGAAAGCTCCCCGAAGTAGGGGCGCACGCGTCCGTCGTCGGTCCGGCCGAAGCCCAGGCTGAAGATCACGGTGTCACGCTGCAGCCCCACGGCACGCCGCAGGTCGACCACGCGGAAGGACTCCGTACCGGCCTTGAAGAACTCGGCCAACTCGGGGCGCTGCGGCAGGACAGCGCGGACGCCTTGTGCCACGCGCGTCGCGTGCGCGGCGCTCGGGGTGACCACGGCCAACGAACGGTCCGGGGTACGCGAGGCGTGCCGCAGGACCAGCTGAACCACGCGGCGCACCTCGGCATTGGGCGACTGGACCCCCTGGCTGCCGGCCGTCTCGACCCCGACGCCGTCCGGCACGTATTCGACCTGCAGCATCGGCTTTCCACCGATCACGGCATCGGCCGTGGGCATGCGCGTCAGGCGGGAATCGTAGAAATCCTCGTTGAGCTGCTCGAACAGTTCGGGAGCCATGTCCCGGTACAGGGTGGTGAGTACCTGCTCGGGAACCACGCGGGCCAAGGCGTCGTACGCGGAATCGATCTCCGCCGGGGCGTTGCGCTGCGGCGAGGTCATGGGCGCCACCGTGAACGGGCGCGGAACGCCGAGCGCGGGGTCACCGAACACGATCACCTGGCGGGAGCGCGTGACGGCGGGCAGCACGGAGGCCAGCGGTGAGGATTCCCCGTCCAGGACGACGACGGCGTCCACGTCCACGTCTTCCGGCAACGCGGCCGAGAGCACCAACGGGCTCGCGGTCCACACGGGCACCAAGGAGGCAACGAGGGGTTCGCAGGCCTTGAGCACGTGGTGCAGCGGAGCAGACCCGTGGCGGAGCATCTCCCGGAGCTGCCCGGTGGCCTCGGGGTTCGAAGAGACCGCGGTGTGCCAGCGCTGCGCCAGCGACCACTCGAGGCGGGAGGGGCCGGAGGAGATGTGAGTCCAGTCGGCGCGGCGGAACTGCTGCTCGGCCGTGCGCAGGGAGGGCCCGTCGGTCATCGGGAGGAAGTCGTCCCCGGAGACCATGGCTTCGAGGATCGACTGCCACCAGGCCAGGTCGAACTCCTCGGACACCTTGTCCTTCGGTGTGCGGTCCTTGACCAGGCTGTCGATGAACTCGCCCAGTCCACGGTCACGCAGGCCCTCGAGCAGCAGGATGCGCTCGGGGATCGTGGCCAGGTTCTCCTCGTCGTCGATGAGGTCGTTGAGGATCTCCCTCAGGGAATTGGCGTCGCGATCCACCAGCCCACGGCCCGTGGCGGAGCCCTCCAGAGCGATCGCCAGGCCCTCCAGGTCTTCCATGAAGCGCTTGTGGGTCGCGGCGACGCCGTCGATGTCCTCGGACACGGCGGGCTGTTCGAGCTTGGAGGACCAGGACCGCCAACGGTCCCGTTCGGACTGAACCTTGACCAGGGCCGAGTGCAGATCCGTGAGGTGCACCCCGGGACGGATGTACTCCTTGGCGGCCTTGCGCAACCGCGAGCGCTGCAGGCCTGACATCTCGATGGCGTGGTCCTTGCGCCAGGAGGATCCTGCGGTGGCCGCGATCAGATCGGTGACCGGACGGTCGAAGATGTCCGGGGTGAAGCGCTTGAGCGAGTCCCGGACCTCCTGCAGGAGCCGCAGCTGCTGCCCCCATTCCGGGACGGTCGCCGCCGGTGCCAGGTCGGAGACGGCCAGGACCTTGCGCATCCCGGTTTCCAGCGTGGTCAGTTCGAGCAGCAGTGACTGCGCCAGGTGGCGTGCCTGGCGGGCTTCCTCGTCGTTGACCAGGCGAGCGCCTTCCCACGGCCCTTCCAGAACCTTGGCCTCGAAAGCCCCCAGGTCGGCGGCCCGCTCGAGCTGACGGGTGATCTCCTGCCTGTGGGCCGAGGCGTCCAGGACGCCGCGGGAGAACCGCACCTTGGTCCGCGGCCCGTCCGTGCGGGAGGTCAGATCGGCCAGGGCCTGCATGGCCTGGTACGGGGAGGCACCCCAGCGTGAGCGGTGCGAGTGCAGGGAGGCGATGTGCCCGGACAGCTTGGCGCGCGTGGAGCGCAACTGGTCGTGCAGAGCGCCCAGGTCCGGCTCGGTGGCCCGTTCGTTACGGGTGATGGCCTGGATCAGCTGCTGGGCCACGTCCTCCCCCGTGAGATGCGATCCGAGCTTCAACACGGTGGAGCTGAGCCCCAGCATCTCGAATCCACGGTGGAAGTCGGCCAGGGTGGAGCGGCGCTCGGCCAGCACCAGCACGGACCGGCCTTCGGCGACCAAGGCACCGACGGTGTTGACCGCCGTGGCGATCTGCCCGGTGCCGGGAGCCGCCTTGACCACGAAGGAGTTCCCCTCGGTGGCCAGGTCCACGACCTCCTGCTGTGAGGGGTCGGCGTCCAACAACAGCAACTCGTCCGCCGGGTCGCGTTCGTCCAACGGCGCAGCGTTCACGGTGATCGGGCTGATCTGCGGGACCACGGCCCCCGATTCCTTGAGCTTGGCCAGATCGCGGACGACGGCGGTCCGCGCCGGGACACGATCGTCTGCGGGGCGGTCGTGCAGGTCGGCGAAGGTCGAGATCAGCAGCCGGTGTTCGACGTGCATGCCGGGAACGTCAGCGGCCACCGCCCGCAGCGTTTCCAGCACCGGGGCGGGGTCCAGTCGACGGGTCCCGTAGGCCAGACGGGCCAGCTCACCGGTGCTCAGGTCGACGTCGTGGTCCTCGAGCAGTCGCCTGACCAGCGCAGGGTTCAGGCGGGCGGGCCCGACGAGCTGCAGGTCAAAGTCGTCGTGGTCGGCCCGCGGTTTGATCGTGACCGGGGCCAGCAGGACCGGGGCGATGAAGCGCTTCTCCGCCCCGGCCTTGAAGCTGCCCTGGGGACCGCGGCCGGCGGGCCCCTGGTACAGCCACGACGCCGTTCCCGCGGCGAGGTACGCGGCGTCCAACCCGTGCTGGGTGGACAGTTCATGCACCTTGGTGCGCAGCGCCCGGGCAGCCGAGGCCGCGCGGTTGAACTCGTGGTGTTCCCGCAGGATGGTCGACAACCGGGTGGGACGCCCCATGAGCAGCTGAGCCTGCCCCGAGGAGTTCGCCTCGGTGAGGTCAATGCAGACGTTGTCCACCTGGTTGAAGTCCAACAGGGTGTCCGGGCCCGTGTAGGCATCCATCTGCCGGGTCCAGGCGTGGAGGGAGACCGTGCCCGGTTGGGGAGACGGGTTGGACGAGGGGGACAAAGCTTCTCCTGATGAAGTCAAACGCGTGAAGGCGTGGGGGCGGGGCACGAGCACTTGGGGCGGGCCCCGGACACGGCCCCGGTCAGGGCGTGTGGGGCCAGCGGTGCTCGGCCCGTGGGAGGGATCGGCCGGTGGGGGCCCGACCGATCACTCCCATTCGATCGTTCCGGGGGGTTTGGAGGTGACGTCGAGGACCACGCGGTTGATCTCCTCGACCTCGTTGGTGATTCGGTTGGAGATCCTGGCCAGCAACTCGGTGGGCAACCGGGACCAATCGGCGGTCATCGCGTCCTCGCTGGACACGGGACGCAGCACGATGGGGTGCCCGTAGGTCCTCCCGTCGCCCTGGACCCCGACCGAGTGGACGTCGGCGAGCAACACCACGGGCATCTGCCACACCTCGTTGTCCAAACCCGCCGCCGTCAGCTCGGCGCGGGCGATGGCGTCGGCGCGGCGGAGGATGTCCAGACGGTGCTCGGTGACCTCACCGATGATGCGGATGCCCAGTCCGGGGCCGGGGAACGGCTGCCGACCGACGATTGATTCGGGCAACCCGAGCTGGCGGCCGACTTCGCGGACCTCGTCCTTGAACAGTTCCCGCAAGGGCTCGACCAGTTCGAATTCGAGGTCCTCGGGCAGGCCACCCACGTTGTGGTGGGACTTGATCGTGGCCGCACCCTCGCCACCGCCGGATTCGACGACGTCCGGGTACAGGGTCCCCTGGACCAGGTAGCCCACCTTAGCGCCTTCCGCCTTGGCTTCCAGCAGCACCTCGGCTTCGGCGGCTTCGAAGGCGCGGATGAACTCGCGGCCGATGATCTTGCGCTTGGTCTCGGGTTCGGTCACTCCCGCCAGGGCGCCCAGGAACCGGTCCGATTCGCGGGCGATGTGCAGGTTGACGCCCGTTGCGGCGACGAACTCGGTCTCGACCTGTTCGACCTCGTCCTGACGCATGAGTCCGTGGTCCACCAGCACGCAGGTCAGACGGTCACCGATGGCCCGCTGCACCAACGCGGCGGCAACGGCCGAGTCCACTCCCCCGGACAAGCCGCAGATGGCGCGACCGTCGCCGACCTGGTCGCGGATCTTGGCGACCTCGCGTTCGATGATGTTCTCCGTGGACCAAGTGGGCTGCAGTCCCGCGACGTCGAACAGGAAGTTCCGCAGGACCTGCTGACCGAACCGGGAGTGCCGCACCTCCGGGTGCCACTGCACACCGGCCAGCTTCCGGGAGGCGTCGGCGAACGCCGCGACGGGCGCACCGGGTGAGGAGGCCAGGACCTCGAAGCCCTCAGGAGCCTGGGTCACGGAATCACCGTGGCTCATCCAGGCGACCTGGGTGGCCGGGGTACCCGCCAGGATCGAGGTGGGCTCCGCGCCGTCGGTGACGTTCACGGCAATGTCCGTGGAGCCGTATTCGCGTGCGCCGGTCTTGGCGACGGTGCCGCCCAGTGCCTGCGCCATGACCTGGAACCCGTAGCAGATGCCGAGGACGGGCACGCCAGCTTCGAACAGGGCGGCGTCGCGCTGCGGAGCGCCTTCCGCCCAGACCGAGGACGGCCCGCCCGACAGGATCAGGGCCGACGGGTTCTTGGCCAGGATCTCCTGCGTGGACAGCGTGTGGGGAACGATCTCCGAATAGACATCGGCTTCCCGGACCCTGCGGGCGATCAGCTGGGCGTACTGAGCCCCGTAGTCGACGACGAGCACGGGCCCCTGGTCAGGGGCATCTGCGGAAAGGTGGGCCGGGTCAAAAGGCTGCGATGTCACGGCCGTCATTCTAGGGCACCGGAGTGCGGATCCGGAGTCGGACAGAACCTGCCCGGGAGTCGTTCCGGGGCGCCCGGGAACCAACCAGGAGGTGAATCAGTAACGTTTGGCTGCCTTGGGGTTGGCTGCCAACTCCGCCGTCGTAGTGCGGTGGATCTTGCGTTCGACGATGAAGGACAGGAACGGGACCACACCACCCAGGGCCATCACGATCAACTGCGGGAACGGCCAGCGCATGAGCAACCAGACCCGGAAACAGGAGAACAGGTACACAACGTAGAACCAGCCGTGGACGATCAGGATCCAGGTGGATACGTTGACGCCGCCGTCGATCGTCATGAGGTCGTTGTTGCGCAACCCCAGGAAGTTCGATTCCCCGGTGGCCGCCCACGTTCCCCCCGCGATCAGGTCGTAACCGAAGCCGTAGCGGGTGATCATCTCCGCGACCAGCAGGAGCAGGAAGGTACCGGAGACCCAGGCGCACACCATGTAGAACACCAGGGCCCCGCGGATCTGGGATTCGGTGCCGCCGAACCGGCGCCGGGTGCGGATCGCCGCCGAATCCGGGCTCCCGGGGCGAGCCGCCTTGGACGGGTCGGCCCCCTCCGGCACCGGGACGCGCACACCGTCGGTCCGCTCGCGGGGCTTGGGTGCGGAATCCGCGTCCTGGTGCCGGGCGTTCTCGGAAGAGGGGGTCATCAGATCTGATCGCTTTCTGTGCGGGGGCCCGAGCCGCTCGAGGACCCGGAACGGCTCGGTTGGTCGTCGAAGTAGTAGTAGGTGTCGGCCACGGGGTCGTAGTAGTAGTAACGCTCCGCTTCATCGTCCCAGTAGTACGGGGTCTCGTCCCCACCCAGGACGAACCAGGACTCGGGATCGGTCTCACGCCGGTGGTCGTCGAGGACGGAGCGGAACCAGATCCACAGAGCAAAGCCCGCGAAGACCACCCATTCCAGGGCGTAGAACACGTTGAGCCAGTTCACGGACGTGTCCGTGGGCTGCTGGTCCACCCGGACGATCTCCAGGTCCCCACTGAGCAAGGAACCGTCCTGGGGCAGCGTGCCGTCGGCATCGATCCGGGGCCCGTCGGCCGCGGCAGACTCCGCGTCGGCCGTCACGAACCCCGAGTAGACCGGGGCGTCCCACACGTTGGTCAGCTGGGCCGGTGAGAGGGAGGCGTACACGCCTTCGGGCTGGTCCTCGGTGGACACGGGCGCTTCCGGTGGGAGGAATCGTCCGACGACGGCGACCTCCCCCGACGGCGGTTCGGTGTCCAGTCCTACCTCCGGGTCCTCGACCCACCCGCGCACGACGGGAATCACGAGGTCCTGCCCGGCGTCGGGCCACTGGTCGGCGGAATCCTGCACCTCGAGGGCGTCGACCACCCACCAACCGCGGGTCCCGTTCTGCAGCCGGTCCGCGATCACCACCGTGGAATCGGGGCGATAGGTCCCGGTGGCGGACACGGCCTGGTCCGCGAAGGTGGCCAACGCAGGCTCACCGGCCGGCACGACATCGCCGATGTCGGTCACGACCTCCTTGGCGGGGTCGTAGACCGTCCGACCGTCGTGGCTGGATTCGAGTTGCCACCTGCTCAGGAGCACGAACGCGGTGGCGATGCTCAGACACACCGCCAGCACGGCGAGTGATTTGGGTCTGAGGGCTGTCCGTAGCACCGTGCCAGTCTAGTGATCGCCGCCGGGCGGCACCCAATCCCTGGCGGCCGACGTGGCCGACCCGAGGTCAGCCGCGGATCACGACCTCCGAGCGCTGGAACGCCTTGAGGTCCGTGTACCCGGTGGTCGCCATCGCACGCCGTAGCGAGCCGACGAGGTTGGAGGTCCCGTCCACGTGATGGGACGGACCCTGCAGGAGCTGCTCCAGGGGTGCCACGGTCTCCACCCGGGTGCGCACACCGCGGGGAACATCGGCGTGATGGGCCTCGGCCCCCCAGTGCCACCCCTGCCCGGGTGCCTCCTCCGCCCGGGCCAACGCGGTGCCGAGCATGACCGCATCGGCGCCCATGGCGAGGGCCTTGACGATCGATCCGGAAGTGCCCAGTCCGCCGTCGGCGATCACGTGCACGTACCGGCCCCCGGACTCGTCCATGTAGTCGCGGCGGGCCGCGGCGACGTCGGAAATCGCTGAGGCACCCGCGGCGTGGATGCCCAGGACCTGCTCCGTGCGCATGGCCGCACCGCCACCCAGGCCGACCAGGACTCCGGCGGCACCCGTGCGCATCAGGTGCAGTGCAGGCGTGTAACCGGCCGCCCCACCCACGATCACCGGCACGTCCAGGTCGTAGATGAACTTCTTGAGGTCCAGCGGCTCCTCGGCCTGGGACACGTGCTCCGCCGAGACGGTGGTCCCGCGGATCACGAACAGGTCCACGCCAGCCTCGATGACCGTCCGGTAGTGCTCCTGGGTGCGCTGCGGGGTCAGCGCCCCGGCCACGATGACGCCGGCCTCGCGGATCTCCCGCAACCGTTCGGTGATGAGTTCCGGCTGGATGGGTTCGGCGTAGATCGCCTGCATGCGCCGCGTGGCAGCGGGCAGGTCGTCGGCCGCCAGGTCGGCGATCTCGTCCAGCATGGGCTGCGGGTCCTCGTAGCGGGTCCACAGTCCTTCGAGGTTCAGCACGCCCAAGACCCCCAGGCGGCCCATGGCGATCGCGGTGGCCGGGGAAATCACCGAATCCATCGGTGCGCCGATGAAGGGCGTGTCGAAGGAGTACGCGTCGATCTTCCACCCGGTCGAAACCTCGCGCGGGTCCCGGGTGCGCCGGGACGGCACGAGCCCGATCTCGTCCAGCGAGTACGTACGCCGGGCACGCTTGGAGCGGCCGATCTCGATGTCAAGGTTCATGGTCACGGTGTTCGTCCTGATCGGCGCCGGGATCAGCGCTTGTAGTTGGGGGCTTCGACGGTCATGGAGATGTCGTGCGGGTGGGATTCCTTCAACCCCGCCGGGGTGATCCGCACGAACTTGCCCTTGTACTTGAGTTCCTCGACCGTCGCGGCACCGGTGTAGAACATGGTCTGCCGCAGACCGCCGTCGAGCTGGTGGAGCACGGAGGCCAGCGGGCCCCGGTACGGAACCTGGCCCTCGATGCCTTCGGGGATCAGCTTCTCGTCGGAGGCCACGTCGGCCTGGAAGTAGCGGTCCTTGGAGAACGACGTGTTGCCGGCCCGGGTCTGCATGGCCCCCAGGGAGCCCATGCCGCGGTAGGCCTTGAACTGCTTGCCCTGCACGAAGATCAGGTCCCCGGGGGACTCGTCGGTGCCCGCCAGCAGGGATCCGACCATGACGGAGTCGGCGCCGGCCACGAGTGCCTTGCCGATGTCGCCGGAGTGCTGCAGACCGCCGTCGGCGATCAGCGGGACACCGGCCGGGATGGCTGCCTTGGCCGATTCGTTGATCGCGGTCACCTGGGGCACGCCCACCCCGGCAATCACGCGTGTGGTGCAGATCGAGCCCGGCCCCACGCCGACCTTGACGGCGTCGGCGCCGGCGTCGATCAGGGCCTGGGCGCCGGCCCGGGTGGCCGCCTGGCCGCCGATGACGTCCACGTGGTCCACCGCGGAGTCCTTCTTGAGGCGGGCGATCATGTCCAGAACACCTTGCGAGTGACCGTTGGCTGTGTCGATGAACAGCGCGTCCACGCCGGCTTCCACGAGGGCCATGGCGCGTTCCCAGCCGTCGCCGAAGAACCCGACGGCGGCACCCACCCGCAGGCGGCCCTCCGCGTCCTTGGAGGCGTGGGGGTACTGCTCCGCCTTGGTGAAGTCCTTGATGGTGATGAGCCCGGTGAGGCGTCCGGCGTCGTCCACGAGCGGGAGCTTCTCGAGCTTGTTGGAGGCCAGCAGCTTGAAGGCCTCGTCCTTGGGCATGCCCACTCGGCCCGTGATCAGGGGCATGGGGGTCATGATCTCCCGCACGGTGCGGGTCTGGTAGTCGCCTTCCGGCAGGTAACGGATGTCCCGGTTGGTGATGATGCCCACCAGCCGGTCGCCGTCCTCCACCACGGGCAGGCCGGAGACCTTGTAGTAGCCGCACAGGCGGTCGAGTTCCGCAATGGTGGCGTCCGGGCCGATGGTCACCGGAGCGGTGATCATGCCGGACTCGCTGCGCTTGACCCGGTCCACGTTGTCGGCCTGGTCTTGGATGGAGAGGTTGCGGTGCAGCACGCCCATGCCGCCCAGACGCGCCATCTGGATGGCCATCTTGGACTCGGTCACGGTGTCCATGGCCGCGGAGAGCAGGGGCACCTCCAACTCGATGCGCCGCGAGAGCCGGGACCGGGTGGATGCCTCGGAAGGAATCACGTTGGTGTTCCCCGGCAGTAGGAGCACGTCGTCGTAGGTGAGGCCGGTGAGGCCGAACGGATCCTCGGACAGCGCGGTGGGCACGGGGGTTTCAGACACTACGACACCTTTCGCGGGATGGGGCTTCGGCTCATTCTAGGCACCCGGCGGCACCGGCTCCCAAGACAGTGAGCCACGCCGCTCATTGGCCGCCGGTGGGCTCCATCGACGGGTCCTTCTCCAGTTCACCGGGTTCGACCAGGGGCAGGTCCGGTTGTTCCTCCACGACGACGCCGTCCGTGGCCACTGCGGCGGTGAAGCGTTCGGCGAAGACGGGTGCCAAGGAGCGCGTGAACGGAACCGTCAGGTGCCCTGAGTCCCACTGGACGTACATGTTGCCGATGACCGCGGGGCACTTCTCGTCCGGGCAGACCTGATCCACCAGGTCCACCTCGGAGAACAGAGGATTCGCGTCAGCCAGGGGCTGAGCGGGGTCCGGTTGGCCGAGCATCGGATGCCCCCGGGTGCACTCCGGGGCACCGTCGGTCCGGGACTGCAGGGCACAGTCCGCACCGGGTTCCGTGAAACGCGGAATGTCGCGGATCCCCACCACGCGACGTCCTTCGTCGGTCAGCTCCTGCAGCCGTTGCGCGAACGGTTCCTTGTAGAACTCACCCTCGGCATTGGTGAACGTCGACTGGGTGACGATCATGTCCGGGTCGACGGTCTCGATCAGCGGGTCGGCTGCTGCCAGCCACGGGCGGCAGTTGTCAAAGCGTTGATCCTCCTCGGTGGTGAAGTAACAGCCCGGATTGATGTAGGTCACGATGCGCCAGTTGTTGGCCTCGGCCAGCGGCCGAATGGCATCCAGCCAGTGTTCGGCGTGGGAGTTGCCGATCAGCAGAAGGGTCTGTTCAGGGTTCTCCACGTCAGGCGTGGCGTTGGTGCACAGCCCCTGTGCTTCTGCCGGGATGTTCCACTCCGCCGGGCAGGCCGGTCCACGGTTGGGAGCCTGAGCCTCGAGCTGCTGGGGCAACGGGATGGTGGGGGCGTCGTCGTTACCCGTGGGCTGGTAGTCGGCGGCCAGCGAATACGCACCGGGGTTGTCCGTGTTCGGACCACTCGGGGCCGTCTCCACCTGCCGGTTCATGGCCTGCTGCCAGGCCAACGCGGGGGTGAGGCCGATGATCAGGCACAAGATGACCGCACCGATTAGTCGGGGCTTGGTCGCCTCCGGCCACTTCCACTTCTTGAGGGGCTTTTCGATGAACTTGGTGGCCAGGATGGCCAGGCCCAGTGACACCAGGACGAGCACCACGCCCGAGCGGGGGCCCGCGACGGGGCGCTCACGCAGAACCAGGTAGGTGATCAGCAGCGGCCAGTGCACCAGGTACAGGGCGTAGGAGGCGTCACCGAGTTTGACCAGCGGCCGGGAGGCGAAGATCCGGTCGAGCCCGATCGGGGAACCGGACTGCCCGGCGACCATGATGGCGGCGGCCGACAGGAGCGGCCACAGCGCGATCCACCCGGGGAAGGCGCCCTGGACATCCACCAGAAAGCCCACCAGGATCATGGAGATCAGGCCGGCCCACCCCAGTGGGACGCGCAACCAGCGGGGCGGGTTGAGGTACGGAATCGCCAGGGCCAGCAGGGAGCCCAGGGCGAATTCCCAGAGGCGGGTGCGGGTGTCGAAGTAGGCGAATTCCTGCTGTTCGGCCGTGGTGATCACGGAGAAGATCAGGGAAGCCGTGAACACCGCCCCGAAGAGAACGGCGAGAACCGGGACCACGCGCAACCGGGTGCGTCGGGTGATCAACCAGGCCAGGCCGAAGATCAGCGGCCAGGTGAGAAAGACCTGTCCCTGGACAGACAGCGACCAGAAGTGCTGCAGGGGGCTGGCCGTGGAGCGGTCGACCGCGTAGTAGTCCACCTGGGTGAAGGCCAAGGCCCAGTTCTGGGTGTAGGTCAGCGTCGAGACGGCTTGGCGCGTGACTTCCTCGAACCGGTTGGCGGGGAAGAACAGTGCGGTCAGCACCAAGGTGCCCAGAACGGTGACCACGGCCATGGGGAGCAGCCGCTTGAAGGTGTGCAACCAGTAGCGGCCCAGTTGCAGAGGCCGGCCGCCTTCGAGCTTGCGCACGAAGGAGAGCGTCATGAAGAACGCGGAGATCAGCAGGAAGATGTCCACGCCACCGGATACCCGGCCGAAGAAGATGTGGTAGGACACGACCATGAAGACGGCCACGGCCCGCAGGCCCTGGATCTCCGGGCGGAATCCCGAGTACCGGGCCACCTGGTCCACAGCGGCGGGGTCGAGGCCCGACTTCCGCTCCTGGCCGATTTCACCCATGCTTCTCTTCAATCCCCTCGTCCAGACACGGCGACCCGGCGGTCGGCCCGGGCCCTGGTGCGACGTTGCGACACGGAAGCGGCCCGCTCCCAGACCGCACGCGGCTTGAACTTACCAGCGAAAAGCCTCGCCCACCCGTAACCGGGTGGGCGAGGCTCGTCACCTGGCGGGGCCCTTCAGGGGCGCCGCCCGTGTTCTGTCAGGGCGTCAGTGCTGGTGCCCGTGATCGTCGGACTCGGCCGGCTTGTCCGTGACCAGCGTCTCCGTGGTCAGGACCAGCGCGGCGATCGAAGCGGCGTTCTGCAGAGCGGAACGCGTAACCTTGACCGGATCGATGATCCCGGCGGCCAGCAGGTCGGTGTACCGGTCTGCCTTGGCGTCGTAGCCGTTGCCCGGCTCCAGGTCCTGGACCCGGGACACGACGACGTAGCCGTCCTGACCGGCGTTCTGCGCGATCCACCGCAAGGGTTCACGCAGGGCCCGGCGGACGATGTCCACCGCCACCAGGGCGTCACCGCTGAGGCCGAGATCGTTCTCGTCCAGAGCCTTGGAGGCGTGCACCAGAGCCGAACCACCGCCGGCGACGATGCCCTGCTCCAGGGCAGCGCGGGTCGAGGACACGGCGTCTTCGATCCGGTGCTTGCGTTCCTTGGCCTCGACCTCGGTCGCAGCGCCCACCTTGATGACCGAGACACCGCCGGAGAGGCGCGCCAGGCGCTCCTGCAGCTTCTCCCGGTCCCATTCGGAATCGGTGCGCTCGACCTGGGCCCGGATCTGGGAGACCCGATCCTCGATGGCTTCGGTGGTGCCGCCGCCGTCGACGATCGTGGTGTCGTTCTTGGTCACGGTCACGGTGCGGGCCGTGCCGAGCTGGTCCAGGGTGACCTGCTCGAGCGTGATCCCCAGTTCGGAGGTCACCACGGTGCCACCGGTCAGGGCGGCCAGGTCCTCCAGGATCGCCTTGCGGCGGTCCCCGAAGCCCGGTGCCTTGAGGGCGACGACGTCCAGGTTGCCGCGCAGCTTGTTGACCACGAGCGTGGACAGGGCTTCGCCCTCGACGTCCTCGGCGATGATCGTCAGCGGCTTCTTGGCCTGCAGGACCTTCTCGAGCACCGGCATGATGTCGGCGGCCGAGGAGATCTTGCCCTGGTAGAGCAGGATGTAGCCATCGGACATGACGGCTTCCTGGCGCTCGGCGTCCTTGACGAACGACGGCGACAGGTAGCCCTTGTCGAACTGCATGCCTTCGGTGACGTCGAGTTCGATCTCGGTGCCCGAGCCGTCCTCGATCGTGATCACGCCGTCCTTGCCCACCACGGAGAAGGCACGGGCGATCAGTTCGCCGATCTCGTCGGACTGCGAGGAGATGGCGGCGACCCTGGCGGTCTGTTCGCCTTCCACGGGGCGGGCGTTGTCCAGCAGACGCTGGGACACTGCCTCCACCGCGGCCTCGATGCCCTTCTTGATCTGGGCGGGAGCGGCACCGGCGGCCACGTTTCGCAGGCCTTCGGTCACCAGCGCCTGGGCCAGCACCGTTGCGGTGGTGGTTCCGTCACCGGCGACGTCGTTGGTCTTGGTCGCGACTTCCTTGGCCAGTTGGGCGCCCAGGTTCTCGTACGCGTCGTCGAGCTCGACCTCGCGGGCGATGGTCACGCCGTCGTTGGTGATGACGGGTGCGCCCCACTGCTTGTCGAGCACCACGTTGCGGCCGCGGGGGCCCAGGGTGACCTTGACGGTGTCGGCGAGTTTGTCGACGCCCGCCTTCAGATGGTTACGGGCGTCCTCATTGAAAATGAGTTGCTTTGCCATGTCGGTGTGAACTCAGCTCACTTCTCGACGACGGCGAGGACGTCGCGCGCCGGGAGGACCAGGTACTCCTGGCCGCCGTACTTGACCTCGGTTCCGCCGTACTTGGAGAAGATCACGACGTCGCCCTCCTTGACGTCCATCGGAAGGCGGTTGCCGGACTCGTCAAAACGACCCGGGCCGACAGCCAGGACCTTGCCCTCCTGGGGCTTCTCCTTGGCGGTGTCCGGGATGACCAGACCGGAAGCGGTGGTCTGCTCGGCTTCAACAACCTGAACGACGATGCGGTCTTCGAGCGGCTTGATGGAGATCGACACGATGGCTCCTTTTCATGGACTCACGGGTGAGTCGCGTCGGAATGCTTGTGCTTGTCACGGTCACTCACCCGGGCTGCTGCCCCCTGTGCGCGGCCACTCGAGGTGGCCGGGTCAGGGGATCCCGGATGGACGTGGACCTGCGGGCGTGCCAACCGTCGTCGCGGTGCCGATCGGCCCGATTCCCTTAGCACCCCCGCAAGGAGAGTGCCAACGATCACTGTAAGAGCCCCTTAGCAGTCGGTCAAGGCGAGTGCCAGCCTGACGCTCACAGCGGACAGTGGGTCCGTGGCTGGCCCGGAGCCGGCCGACGGTAGCGTGGTGGTTGTGTCCTCCGCGTACGCCTCCGATGCCCCAGCCCCGGTCGAGGAATCTTCACCACTGTTGCGCCTGTTGACCCCCGAGGGTCGAGCCTTGGTGGACGGGCTGGGTCCGTACCGCGAACGCGACGCCCTTGCGCACGTGACGCGTCTGCGCGCGGAGGGGGTCGATCCGGAGGTGGCGGCCGCCGCCGTGACCCAGTCCCGACTTCGGACCGCCGCCGCGGAGAAGTTCGGCGATCGGGCTCCCCGGATGTTCTTCACCCGAGCGGGTCTGGAACAGGCCACCCGCCACGCGGTGGCCGATCTTCACGCCCGCCGATTCGCGGCGGCAGGTGTGGCGAACGTGGCCGATCTGGGCTGTGGCATCGGCGCGGACGCCATCGCACTGGCCGAGCGCGGACTCGGCGTCGTGGCGGTGGAGCTCGATCCCACGACCGCAGCGGTCGCCTCGGCCAATCTGGCGGACTTCCGGGACACCACCGTGGTCTGCGGTGACGTGCTCGACCTCGGGCTCGACGACCTCCCGGGTGGGCGCCCCGAGGCGGTGTGGCTGGATCCGGCGCGGCGCACACCGGACCGTCCCGAATCCGCGGCGAGCCACCGGCTCTTCGACCCGGAAGCGTTCTCCCCTCCCCTGTCCTTCGTCGAGGCTCTTGCCGCCACCGGGATGCCCGTGGGGGTCAAGCTGGGGCCGGGCCTTCCGCACGACGCCATCCCCTCGGGGTGCGAAGCCCAATGGGTCTCCCACCGCGGGGACGTTGTCGAAGTCGTGCTCTGGTTCAACACCCTGGCGCGCGAAGGCGTACGACGCGCGGCGACCGTCATGGACGACGACGGCCGGGTCCACGAGTTGACCTCCGCCGAGGACTTTCCACAGGGGCCCACGGACGCTCAATCCCAGGGGTCGCCGTCGTCGGAACCGACGTCAGAGGCGTCATCGGAACCGACGCCCCGCGGGGTGCCGAACGCAGGCGAACTCCTGTGGGAACCCGACGGCGCGGTGATCCGGGCCGGGCTGGTGCAGGAACTGGCCGCGGACCTGGGCGCCCAATTGCTGCATCCTCGGATCGCCTACCTGGTCGGGTTGGAATCGGAAGATGCCACTACCGCATCACCGTTCGCCCGCGCCTACCGCATCCGGGAAGTCCTGCCGCACACCGTCAAGGTGCTCAAGACCTGGGTCAAGACCAACCAGGTGGGAACCCTGGAGATCAAGAAGCGGGGCACGGATGTCACCCCCGAGCAGCTGCGCAAGCAGCTCAAACCCAAGGGGCCCAACCGCGCCACCCTGATCCTCACCCGGGTGGCCACCGACGACGGCGAGCGCCGCGTGGTCCTGGTCGCGGACCCCGTGCGGTAGTCCGTTTCTCGGTTTCACCAAGCGCGTCACTGCGCGGGCTGGGCCTCCTCGATCCTGGTGACCAGCTCCTGGTGGCTGCCCGGTTCACTGGCCGGGGCCTCCGGGTCCTCGGCAGCCTTCTTCTGCATCATCTGCAGGGCCACCACCCGGGTCGCGGCCTCGTCGAGCCGGTCCTCCGGGATGGCACCGGATTCGACGGCCTGGACGATGTCGGCGTGGGCGACGGCCTCGTCCTCGGGCATGAGCAGCAGGTCCGCGCCGGCCTGCAGTGCGGCGCCGGCCGGGGTGGTCACGCCGGTGTCGATCGTCTTTCCGGGACCGACCATGCCATGCAGTGCACCCATGTCCAGCGCATCTGTCACCACCGCGCCCTTGAAGCCCAGGTCGTTGCGGACGGCGTCGTAGGCCTTCGACTGCAGTGTTGCGGGGATCTTTGCGTCCCATTCCGAGACCGCGATGTGGCCCATCATGACCGTCGGGGCACCGGCGTCCACCGCGGCCTGGAAGGGCACCCAGTCGGAGGTCTTGAGGTCCTCGACGGACTTCTCCTGGACCGGCAGGCCGACGTGGGAGTCGGTGGTCACGGACCCGTGTCCCGGGAAGTGCTTGGGAGATGACACCAGTCCCGCGCCCGTGTGCCCCTCGACGGAGGCCACGGCCTGCTCCCCCACGTTCTCCGGAACCGACCCGTAGGAGCGGTCCAGGATCACGGCGTCCCCTGGCGTGGTGACGTCCGCGGACGGTGCGTTGTTCATCGTGAAGCCGAGCCCCGAGAGCTCCGAGGCCAACCCCGCGGCCGCTTCCCTGGTCAGGTCGGGGTCATTCGCCGCGCCGATGTCCGAGGTCAGCGGCCACTGGGTCAAGGGCGCTCCGAGGCGGGTGACCGTACCGCCTTCCTGGTCCACCGAGATGATGCCGGGCCAGTCCTGGCCTTCGTGCGCGCTGGACAGCGCGTCCTGCATCCGGGCGTTCTGCTCGGTCATGGCGTTCACGTCCACGCCCTGAGCACCACCCAGCGCGCTGTCCTCCTGGGTCTCACCCGCTCCCCCCGTTGTCGGCACGTTGCGACCCATGACGATCACACCGCCCAGATGGAGGTCCTCAATCGTCTGGATCTGGGCGTCGACGGCGGCGGCGTCCGACCCGTCGAAGCTCGCCACGATGACCTGACCGGCCTTCTCCTCCACGCTCATCGACCGGACGGCCTGTTCGGCGGCCTCCTGGGTTGCGGCGTCGACGGCCCATGGGCCCGTCGTCGTCGAGGTGGTGGAGGTCGGATCACCGGAGGCCGAAGCGGCACCGGAGGAACCGTCACCGGGTCCACCCGATGCGCATGACGGGAGCACGAACAGCCCTGCGGTCAGGAGGACGGTGGTGGCCAAGCCGGAGGGGGAAATCGGGTTACGGCGCATGTCCTCCAGACTAGACAGGACATCCGGTACTGGCAGCCTGCTCCCTAAACTAGAGTGTGTTCTCCGCGGGCTGCGACGCCGTAGTCCGCACCCGTGAACGCCCGTTCCACACAGTTCCCACCCGTTCCCCTTCCGTTCCATACGGCGCACATCGGCAGCGAGGTTCCGTGCACATCGAGTTCGAGCACTCCTCCCAGTCCACGATCGGTCTGGAATGGGAAGTGGCCCTGGTCGACGCCACCACCGGTGCGCTGGTGCCCCGCGGCCAAGAGGTCATGAAGGCCGTACACCAGGCGCTGCCCGATCGCGCCGACGACCAGGCCATGGGCCCCACCCTCACGGGAGAGTTCCTGGAGAACACGGTCGAACTGGTCACGGGCGTG
Organism: Kocuria soli; assembly: GCF_003797835.1. Taxonomy (GTDB): domain Bacteria; phylum Actinomycetota; class Actinomycetes; order Actinomycetales; family Micrococcaceae; genus Kocuria; species Kocuria soli. Next base: position 107,103 of record NZ_RKMF01000006.1, on the reverse strand, counting down.
TGCGACACCGTTTCACAAGCCACGGGTCAGCTCGCCGAACTCATGCGGGAGATTCGAGGCATTGCCGAGCCCCGCGGGCTGGCCGTGTTCTCTGCCGGCACCCATCCGTTCTCGCGGTGGCAGGAACAGTCCGTGGTGGACAAGGACCGCTACTTCACGGTGGTGGACCGCGCCCAGTACTGGGGCCGACAAATGGTCATCTACGGAATGCACGTCCACGTGGGGGTCGACTCGCAGGACAAGGCGCTGCCCGTGCAGGACCGACTGCTGGCCCACTACCCGCACCTGCTGGCGTTGTCCGCCAATTCGCCGTACTGGAACGGGCAGGACACCGGCTATGCCTCCCACCGCTCCCAGATCTTCCAGCAGCTGCCCACCGCGGGTCTCCCCTACGCGTTCAAGGACTGGGCGGAGTACGAACAGCACCTGGGTGACCTGTTGACCACCGGCGTGATCGACGACATCAGCGAATCGCGCCTGGACGTGCGTCCGGTCCCCAAGTTCGGGACGGTGGAGATGCGTTTCTGCGACGCCCCGTCCAGCCTCCGGCACATCGGCGCGATCGCCGCCCTCACCCAGTGCCTGGTCGAGGAGACCTCCAGGATTCTCGACGGCGGCGGGACGGTCGAGCAGATGCGTCCCTGGCTGGTCAAGGAGAACAAGTGGCGGGCGGCACGGTACGGCCTGGACGCCATCATCATCAAGGACAACTCCCTGGCCGAACCGCGCGTCACCGACCACCTGGCGGAGATCGTCGAGCGGCTCACTCCCATTGCCGAGGACCTGGGGTGCGCCACCGAGCTGTCCTGGGTTCTGGAGATCATCGCCGACGGCGCCGGTTACCAGCGGCAGCGAGCGATCGCTGACGCCCACGACGGCGACCTGCGCGAAACCGCCCTGGACGTGGTCCGCCAGGTCCAGACCTCCTGAAGCACCACCCCCACCACCGCTCCCCCACCCCCACACTCCCCGCCGCCACATGCGCCGAGTTCGGGGTTGTTCCGCCTATTCGGTCGAATAGGCGGAACAACCCCGAACTCGGCGGGTAGGTGGAGGAGAGACGGATCAGGCTGCGGCTTCTGCGAATGCCCGGGTCGGCTCCTCCCGGCGCTGGGCCGTTGCGGAGAGGCACTGTTCATAGGCCGGGACGGTCAGGAAGGCCGGGAACTGCTCCGCGAGGGCGGAGGCCACGAACAGGTCCCGGGCGTCGTCGAACCGGTCGCCGTCGGTGCGCGACAGTTCCGTGAAAACCTCTTCCACCATCTCCTGAACCCAGGCACGGGTGACCTTGCGGGCGTCACCGACTTCCGACGTGCGGGCGTGGGCGCCGGCGTCGATCCACTGCCAGATCTGCGAACGCGAGATCTCAGCGGTGGCAGCGTCCTCCATGAGTCCGTGGATGGCGGCGGCACCCGTGCCCCGCAGCCAGGACTCCATGTACCGGATTCCGACGTCAATGTTGAGCCGGATCCCGGCTTCGGTGATCTCACCTTCGGTCGCGCCCACATCGAGCAGTGCGGCGGCGTCCGGGGTGACGTCGGTGCGCTTCTGGGTGCGGATCTGGTGGGGGCAGGTGCCCAGGACCTCACCGAAGGCCTCCATGGCGATCGGCACCAGATCCGGATGGGCCACCCAGGAGCCGTCGAAGCCGTCGTTGGCCTCGCGCAGCTTGTCCTCGTGCACCTTCTCCAGGGCGGCCTTGTGCGCCTTGGGATCCTTCCGGTTCGGGATCTGGGCGGCCATCCCGCCGATCGCGGAGGCCCCACGGCGATGGCAGGCGCGGACGAGTTGGTCCGTGTAGGCACGCATCATGGGGGCGGTCATGGTGACCTGCGCGCGGTCCGGCAGCACGAACTCGGGCCCCCGGTCCCGGAACATCTTGATGATCGAGAAGATGTAGTCCCACCGTCCGGCGTTGAGACCGGCCGCGTGCTCGCGCAGCTCGTAGAGGATCTCCTCCATCTGGAAGGCGGCCGTGATGGTCTCCATGAGAACCGTGGCACGAATGGTTCCACGGTCGATCCGCAGGTAGTCCTGGGCGGCGCAGAACACGTCGTTCCACCAGCGCGCCTCGCGGTAGTGCTCGAGCTTGGAGAGGTAGAAGTAGGGGCCCCTGCTGCGCGAGATCAGTTCCTTGGCGTTGTGGAAGAAGTAGAGCCCGAAGTCCATGAGGGAGCCGGAGATGGGTTCCCCGTCCACCAACACGTGGTCCTCCGTGAGGTGCAGGCCGCGGGGCCGCACGTTGATCGTGGGGATCCGGTCCTGGGGGTCCGGGTCCAGGTGGTAGCGCTTGCCTGCCTCGGTGGTGAAGTCGATCTGGCGACGGATGGCGTCGTACATGTTGACCTGCCCGCCCACCACGTTCTCCCAGGCGGGGGTCGAGGAGTCCTCGAAATCGGCCATCCACCCCATGGCTCCCGAGTTCAAGGCGTTGACGGTCATCTTCCGGTCCACCGGGCCGGTGATCTCCACCTGGCGGTAGTTCAGGCCGGGGGCCAAGGGCGCCACCTGCCAGGTGTCGTCCTCCCGGATCGAACGCGTCTCCTCCGGGTAGTCCGGGGTCCACCCCCGGGAGATCTTGGCCTTGACCTCTTGGCGGTCCGCGAGCAGGTCGCGACGCCGGGACTCGAACTTCCGGTGCAAATGGGCCAGGAACTCAAGTGCTTCCAGGGTCAGGATCTTGCGTTGTCCAGGGACCTGGTGGCCCCGCAGCGTGATGCCGTTGACGGTCACTTCGGTGGTCGATGCAAACATGGCGTACTCCTGGGGGTGCGTGGGCGTTCGGGGCGGTGCGGGTGGTGTTGGTGGTGTTGGTGTTGGGTGCGACGGGTGGGATCGGTGCGGAACGGGCGGCTCCGCTCAGTGGAACTGCCCGGCCTCGGTCGAACCGGCCAGCGCCAGGGTCGAGCCCTCCGGGTTGAGGGCGGTGGAGATCGCGTCGAAGTACCCGGTGCCCACCTCGCGCTGGTGCTTGGTCGCGGTGTAGCCGTGCGCCTCGTCGGCGAACTCGCGTTCCTGGAGTTCCACGTAGGCGGACATCTGCCGTTCCTTGTACCCGCGGGCAAGGTCGAACATCGAGTGGTTCAGGGCGTGGAAACCGGCCAGGGTGATGAACTGGAAGGTGAAACCCATGGCACCGAGCTCGCGTTGGAAGGTGGCGATCGTGGCGTCGTCCAGGTTCTTCCTCCAGTTGAACGACGGCGAACAGTTGTACGCCAGCATCTGGTCCGGGAACTCGGACTTGACGGCTTCGGCAAAGCGGCGGGCCAGGTTCAGGTCCGGGGTGCCGGTCTCCATCCAGATGAGATCCGCGTAGGGTGCGTAGGCCTTGGCGCGGGCGATGCACGGCTCCACCCCGTTACGGACCTGGTAGAAGCCTTCGGCGGTGCGGTCACCGGTCAGGAACTCGCGGTCACGGTCGTCGACGTCGGAGGTGATCAACGTGGCGGCCTCGGCATCTGTGCGGGCCACGATGACCGATGGAACGTCGGCGACGTCGGCGGCCAGTCGGGCCGCGTTGAGGGTCCGCACGTGCTGGCCGGTGGGGATCAGGACCTTGCCGCCCAGGTGGCCGCACTTCTTCTCGGAGGCCAGCTGGTCCTCCCAGTGCACCCCGGAGGCCCCGGCGGTGATCATGGACTTCATGAGTTCGTAGGCGTTGAGGGGGCCGCCGAAGCCGGCTTCGGCGTCGGCGACGATCGGCACCAACCAGTCCTCGACCGTGTGGACGCCTTCCGCGTGTTCGATCTGATCCGCACGCAGGAGCGCGTTGTTGATCCGACGGACCACTTGAGGAACGGAGTTGGCCGGGTACAGGGACTGGTCCGGGTACGTGTGGCCGGAAAGGTTGGCATCCGCGGCGACCTGCCAGCCGGAGAGGTAGATGGCCCGCAGGCCGGCCTTGACCTGCTGCACAGCCTGGTTGCCGGTCAACGCGCCGAGGGCGTTGGTGTAGTCACCCGTGCTGTGCTCCGTGCTCAGCTGATCCCACAGCTTCTCCGCACCGCGGCGGGCCAGCGTGTTCTCCTCCTGGACCCGACCCCGCAGCTTCACGACGTCGGCGGCGGTGAACGTCCGTTCGGTGTTCTGCCACCGCGGGTTGTTGTCCCAGTCGTGCTGGATGTGTTCGGCGGAAACGGGGGTGCGCTGCTGTGCCATGATCTGGCTCCGATCGTGATGTGTTGCTCGTGCTCTGTTGGTCGTCATCTGAAGTGCCTGGCGGTTGATTGCCCGGCTCGTGTGGACAACTCTGATCGCGCCGACCGGGCCGCACGAGGGGTCCGTCGAGAAAAGAACAGCCGCACCTGACGGGCTTCCAAGATGTGCAGGATTTGCGGGTCTTTCAAGCGAGAACGACCTCAGTTTCCGTGAAACGACATAAGATAACCGGTTCTTGACAGGAACGCGTGGACAGGCCCTCGCGGACCTGCCATAGTCCTGCCATGGCACTCCCCCCGATCCAGGCACTCCCGGCCCGCACCTCACCCTCTCCCCGGCTCGACTCCGGAGAGGCAGCCGAGTCCTGGGACGGCGTGGTGCTGGGGCGGCGGCTCCGGCATCTGCGCACGCAGCGCAGCCTCACTCTTGACGCCCTCGCGGATCGGGTCGGGGCAACGGCCTCCCACCTGTCGCTGGTCGAGAACGGCCGGCGAGAACCCAAGTTGAGCCTGCTCTCAGATCTGGCGTCGGCCCTGGGCGTCAGCATGGACGCCCTGCTGAGCACCGAGGCCCCGAGCCGGCGCGCGGCACTGGAGATCGCCGTCGAGAAGGCCCAGCGTTCCCCGCACTACGCCTCGCTGCAGCTGCCCACCGTCAAGATCACCCCGCGGATGCCCACGGAGGTGTTGGAAGTGATCGCCGGGCTGCAGCTGGAACTGCGTCGCCGGATGGAGGAGCAGGCCGCCACCCCCGAGGAGGCGCGGCGGGCGAACGTGGAGCTGCGGCAAGAGATGAAGGCCTGCGGCAACCACTACCCGGAGCTCGAACAGGAGGCTCAGCGGCTGCTCGAGGCCGTGGGGCACGCGGACCGGCCACTGAGCCACCACGCGGCGGCGGACATCGCGGAGCATCTGGGGTTCTCGGTGCACCTGGTCTCCGGGCTGCCCCATTCCACGCGGTCGGTGACGGACCTGAAGAACCGGCGGTTCTACCTCTCCCGCGTGGGGACACCCGGCCACGAGCCCCGTTCGGTGTTGCTGCAGGCCATCGGTGCGTACGTGTTGAACCAGGGCGAACCGGAGGACTACTCGGACTTCCTGCGCCAGCGGGTCTACACCAACTACTTCGCCGCGGCGCTCATGATGCCGCAGAAGCAAACCGTGCGGTTCCTTCGGACCGCCAAGGAACGCCGTGATCTGGCCATCGAGGACCTGCGCGACGTCTTCGGGGTCTCCTACGAATCAGCCGCCCACCGGTTCACCAACCTGGCCACCGAGCACTTAGGCATCCGCTGCCACTTCCAGAAGGTGCACGAGTCGGGCATCATCCACAAGGCCTACGAGAACGACGAGGTGCTCTTCCCGTCCGATCACATCGGCGCGATCGAGGGCCAGCAGGTCTGCCGGTACTGGACCTCACGGGAGGTCTTCGACGTCAGCGACCACTTCCGCGCCTTCAACCAGTACACGGACACCCCCAACGGGACGTACTGGTGCACCGCCGTGGTCGAGGGGCATTCCTCCGGCCTGTATTCGCTGTCCATCGGGGTGCCGTTCGACGACGCCCGGTGGTTCCGAGGCAAGGACACCACCTCCCGGTCCGTGTCCCGCTGCCCGGACCCGACGTGCTGCCGGATCCCCTCCCCCGAACTGGAATCCGCGTGGGGCGGCAACGCCCGCCCGGCCGCCCGGGCCAACGCGCACCTGCTGGCGGCCATGCCCTCCGGCGCCTTCCCGGGTGTGGACGAGGTCGAGGTCTTCCAGTTCCTGCAGGACCAGACGGAACGGGAGTAGTTCACAGCCGAGGTGGCGGGGCACAAGGGGCAGCGGTCGGAGCGCTCGCGGCTACGCTTCAGCCACGCTCACCGACGTGACCGGCAGACCGGGGTCGGCGGTGAACGCCAACCCCGTAGGAGCAACGCCCCGGGACACCAGTCGTGAACCGAGTGCTGCGACCATGGCCCCGTTGTCCGTGCACAGGGACAACGGCGGGACCACCAGGCGGATGCCGTGGTCGGCGCAGCGCTCGGCCAGCAGGTCGCGCAGACGGGAATTGGCGGCCACTCCGCCGCCCAGCAGGAGCGTGGTGATGCCGTTCTCCGTGGCGGCCAGCACGGCCTTGCGGGTGATGACGTCGACCACGGCCTCCTGGAAGGACGCGGCGATGTCGGCCACCGGAACCTCCAGCCCCTCCGCCTCGTGCGCCTCGACCACGCGGGCCACCGCGGTCTTGAGCCCGGAGAAGGAAAAGTCGTAGCGGCGCTTGCCGCGATTTTCAGCCGAGCCCATGTACTTGGCGTTGGACAGCCCGCGCGGGAACTTGAAGGCCTTCGGATCGCCGTCGACGGCGGCGCGGTCGATCGTGGGTCCGCCCGGGTAGCTCAGCCCGAGCAGCCGGGCCACCTTGTCGTAGGCCTCACCCGCGGCGTCGTCGATCGTGGCGCCCAGCAGTTCGACGTCGTCGGCGAGGTCCCTGACCCGCAGGATCTCGGTGTGCCCTCCGGAGACCAGGACCGCGCCGAGCCCCTGGACCAGGGCGCCGTCGTCGTCGACGAGCTCGCGGGTCACGTCGCCGTGGCCATCGTGCAGGAGGCCCACCGAGACGTGCGCGACCAGGTGATTGATTCCGTACAGGGGCTTGCCGGTCGACAGCGCCAAGGCCTTGGCCGCCGACACACCCACCATGAGCGCCCCGGCCAGCCCGGGACCCGCGGTCACCGCGATGGCGTCGACGTCGTCCAGGGTCACTCCCGCCGTCTCCAGCGCCTCCTGAAGCGTGGGGACGAAGGCCTCCAGGTGGGCGCGGGAGGCGATTTCAGGAATCACGCCACCGAAGCGGACGTGCTGATCCATGGACGATGACACGGTGTTGGCCAGCAGGGTGCGTCCACGCACGATGCCCACCCCGGTTTCGTCGCACGAGGTCTCGATGCCCAGGATCAGGGGGTCCCGAACGGATTCACTGGTCACGGTCATGGCCTTCGGTTCTCTGGCTTGTTGACTGGCTGGTTCTCTGGCTGGTGGTCGACGGGTCGGTTGTTGCGTGGACCGTGGTCATGTGGCCGGTCAGATCGGTGGTGCTCGGGGGCCGGGGCGGAGTCAGCTCGGCGCGCATGACCAGGGCGTCCACGCCCCCCGGGTAGTAACGGGGTCGGACCGTGAGGTCGCGATATCCGAAGCGGCGGTAGAGCTCCTGCGCGCGCTGGTTGTCCACGCGCACCTCCAGCAGCGCCTCACGCGCTCCGCGGTCGACGGCCTCCTGGTGGAGCCGGGTCAACAGGGCGGTTCCGATGCCGCGGCCCTCAACGCCCGGAACCACCGCGATGTTCTGGACGTCCGCCGTGTCGCCCACCACCATGACTCCCGCGTAACCGATCACTCGGTCCTCGGGTGGTGTGCCCGTGGTGGCGACCCAGTAGCTGCGGGTCGGATGGGTGACTTCCCCCAGGATCATCTCCAGGGACCACGCGTCGTCGGGAAAAATCTGCTGCTCGAGATGCTCAATGTCGGCCACATCAGCCACCGTGGCCGCGCGCAGACGCCAGGTTCCGGCCTGGGAACTCACGCCGTGGCCTTCTTCCGCGGGCCGGGAACCTTGGCGTCGGACTCCCGCAGGTACAGCGGCGAGGTGTCGTCGCTCAGTTCGAGGTCAGCCGCCAACGCGGCTGCCGCCGCCAGTCCCAACGACGCCGCGTGCGGTTGCCATTCGACGGGCGGAGCGGTGTCGTGGGCCCCTGGAACAGCTTGGAGCACCGGGTGCGCCAGGAGTTCGGGGTACAGGCCGGCACCACGACCGTAGACGGGTACGTCGGGGAGTTCCGAGGCCGCACCCACGCGGGGGCTGCCGCTCGCGAGGGCGCGTGGGCCGGCGTCCTCGCCGTCGGCCACGGTGTAGGTGGCCCAGTAGACCTCCCGGCGGCGCGCATCGGTGGCCACGGCGAACTCCGACGGGCGCACCGGCTCCGGGAGCGAGGCGACATCGTGGGCGATCGCCTCGAGGCTGCACATTCCGAAAAGTTCCAGATCCCACACGAAACCCAGCGTCCGCGCGGTCACCAGGCCGGCGCGCAGGCCGGTGAAGGGTCCCGGCCCCGTGCCCACCAGGATTCCGTCCAGCTCACCGGCCGCGATCCCGGCCTGGTTCAGCGTGGTTTCCACCGCGGGCGTCAAGACCTCGGCGTGGGAGCGGGTGTCCGCGGTCTCCCAGCGCGCGAGCACGCGGGGGGCCTGGGGCGTCGTGTCGACGACGGCGACCGAGGCTGCAGCGGAGGTATCAAGGCACAGCAAGAGCACCGCACCAGTCTAGGGTGTCGGCCTGATCCGACTCAGAGACGGCCGAGCGTCGCCAGCACCGCCATGAGCACCACGAACAGGACCAGGCCGACCGCGGAAGAGATCAGGGCCAGCCGTCGTCGCTTGTCCAACAGGGCGAACAAGCCACCGAGGACACCGAAAGCCAGCGGTGCGACGTTGAACCAGTGCGGCCACGGGTTCTCCGGATTGCGGACGTCCGGTAGCAGGAACACGATCAAGGCGGCCATGACCATGCACGCGTAGGTCTCCCACGGTGTTCGGTTCGGGTCCGCCGGTGGGCGTTTGCTCGGTGGGAACAGCGGCACGTGCTCGTTCTCGCCGGTCGCCGAACCGGTCCCGGTCGAACGGTGCGTGGCGGAACTCATGGCCCGCTGCCGGGCCGCGGCCACGCCGTCGGCCGGTGCCGCCGCGGATTCCGAACCGGACCGGGGACCCGAGCCGGCCCCCTGGTGCAAGTTCCGCTGACGGGCCTGCTGGGCCGCGGACATCTTCCGCCCGCGACGGGCGTTCTTGGTGCGCTTCTTGGACACGTGCGGTGGGTCCTTCCTCGGGCGGGCGACGCTGGGCCGTCCGCGGCCAGGGGCGTGTAATTACAAGAGATCCCGCGGAGCGGCTTCCACCCACCGCGGCCCGATGCCACGGATGGTCACGGTCCGGGGCTCGTCCTCGCCGTCGTCGGTCTCCGCTTCCAGGTCGGCCAGGACCGAGGCCAGATCGGGTGCCTGCCCCTCCTCCTTGGCACCGACGCCGCGGTCGATCGTGATCTCGAGCCGAGAATCGCTCAGGTGCTCGACCTTTCCGAGCCCCCACTCCACGACCGTCACGGCGGTGGGCAAGGTCTCCTCCAGGTCGATGTCGTCGACCTCCGCCGCGGTGGCCAGTCGGTAGGCGTCCACGTGCACCAGGGCGGGACCGCCCGGGTTTGGCCCCTCGGCGTCGTTCGGGTGGCGGCGGGCCAGGACGAACGTCGGTGAAATGATGCCCTCCCGGACACCGAGCCCCGCCCCGAGGCCCTGGGTGAAGGTGGTCTTGCCCGCCCCCAGCTCACCGGTGAGGACGAGCAGGTCACCGGTCCGCAGGTGCGCCGCAAGATTGCGGGCGATCTCCTGGGTCTGCTGCGCGGTGGTCGGGTGCAGGGTGAGGTTCCAGGCCTCTGGGGTCTCGGCGGCGTTCCCAGAAGACCCGGGGGCCTGCGCTGCGTCCCGGCCGGTGTCCACGTGTTCACGGGGCACGCGCTGACTGATCCGCGTGACGATTTCGTAGTCGATGGTCTGGGCTGCCCTGGACCACTCGCGCACGGAGGGGTTGTCGTCGGCTCCGAACAGAACCGCTTCCGCCCCCAACGGGTTGCGCTCGGTGTCCGTGGCCAGTCCGGGTTCCCCCAGATCCACCACGATCTGGTCCATGGCCACGCGCCCGACCTCCGCGTAGGTCACGCCATTGATGTGCACGGGTCCGCCGGTGCCGATGCGCGGCACACCGTCGGCGTACCCCAGCGGGACCAGGGCCAGCGTGGTCGCTTCGGGGGTCCGGTACCGGAATCCGTAGGACACGCCCTGACCGGCGGGGACCTCCTTGACGTTGCTGACCGTGGAGCGCAGCGTCATGGCGGGGATCAGGCCGAGGTCTTCCGCCGTGCGGTCCTCGAACGGGGAGATTCCGTAGAGTCCGATACCCACCCGCACCATGTCGTTGAGCATGCGCGCGGGATCCAGGAGGTTGGCGGCGTCGATGGTCCCGGGGGTGTTCGCCACGTGACGCACGCTCGGATCCAGACCAGCCTCCCTGGCCTGCTGCACGGCGCGTTCGAAGACCGTGAGTTGCTCCTCCGTCTCCGCGGCACCGGGGTCATCGGCGGCACCCAGGTGCGTCATGATCCCTACGACGACGACGTCCCCCCGCCCCTGGGCGGTAGCCGCCGCGCGCACGGCCGCGGGCCACGTCTGCATGGTGAACCCGTTCCGCCCCAACCCCGTGTCCACCTTGAGGTGGATGCGGGCGGTCCGCCCCGCGGCGGCCGCGGCCTGCGCGATGGGTTCCAGTTCCCACCCGGACACGGCGAGTTCGACGTCGTGCTCGACCGCGGCGGCGAAGTCCGTGTCCACGGTGTGCAGCCAGGCCAGCAGCGGAGCGTCGATGCCGGCGGCACGCAGCGCCATCGCCTCCGTCACGTGGGCCACGCCCAACGCGTCGGCACCGGCCTCGAGCGCGGCGCGGGCCACGGGGACGGCCCCGTGACCGTAGGCGTCCGCCTTGACCACGGCCATGAGTGCGGCCGGAGCAGCCAGCCTCTTCAGGTGCGTGACGTTGTGTCGGATGGCCGCCAGGTCGATCACCGCGGAGCGTTCGGGACGTGCCGGGGGCCGCGGCGTCGACGACGGCGCGGGGGCCGTCGTCGGGGCATCCGTCCGGGCTTCCGTCCGTGAAAGTGATGATGTCTGCAGGTCGGTGGTCACGCGCTCCATTGTGTCACCGGGCGGCGGTGTCACCGGGCGGCCGAGCGTCCGCAGGCCACGGGCGTGCCCCTACAGTGTGGGTGTGACTACACCGACTGTCCCCCGGCCGATCGGTCACGATGTCTCCGGGGCCCGTATCGCGCTGCTATGCCTCCACACCTCGCCGCTCGTGCAACCCGGGCAAGGGGATGCCGGGGGCATGAACGTGTACGTACGACACCTCGCGGAATCCCTGGTCCAGCTGGGCCACCCGGTGGACCTGGTGACCCTGTGGCGCGCGAGCGAGCATCCGAACGAACAGGAACCGGACCGCACGATCACGGTGACCACCCTCGACTCCGGGGTCCGGCTGGTCACCGTCCACCTGCCCGGCACCGCCGCGGTCGGCAAGAACGAACTGCCCCGCGAGCTGCCCGCGATCACGGAGGCTCTCCGCCGCGCCTACTCGGATTCCGACCTTGCCCTGGTGGTGCCCGACGTCGTTCACGGGCACTACTGGCTCTCGGCCGCGGTCGCGACGGATCTTGCGGCCGAATGGCAGATTCCCGCGGTGACGACCTTCCATACGACGGCGCGGGCCAAGAACGCGCGAGCAGGGACCGACGAGCACCCCGAGCCGGAGATCCGCGAAGACGGGGAACAACGCATCGTCGACCGGTCGCAGGCGGTGGTGGTCAACACCGCGTCCGAAGCCCGCGACCTCACCTCCCTGTATTCGGCCGACCCCGACCGGGTCCGCGTGATCCCGCCGGGCGTGGACGTCGAGGTGTTCCGCCCCGGTGGTCCGGCCGCCCGCGACGGCGCGTTCACCATCGGGTTCGCCGGTCGCCTGCAACGGCTCAAGGGGCCGCAGATCCTGGTCGAAGCCCTCGCGCTCGTCCGTGCGGCGGCCCCCGGGCTCGACGCGCGGCTCTGGTTGGCCGGGGTCGGTTCATCCGAGTTCACGGCGGAGCTCGACGAACGCGTCGCACGCCTCGGCCTGGGACACGTCGTGGAGACCGTGGGGTCGCTTCCCGTCGAGGAGCTTGCCCGGCGCTTCAGGAGCTCCGACGTGATCGCGGTGCCGTCGTCGTCGGAGACCTTCGGGTTGGTGGCCCTGGAGGCCCAGGCCTGCGGGACGCCCGTGGTCGCCACGGACGTGGACGGACTGCGGGCCGCGGTCGACGACGGCGAGACCGGCTGGCTGCTGCCCGACCGGTCGCCGAAGACCTGGGCGGAGGCGCTCGTCGCGATTGCCGAGGACCCCGCGGAACTCGAACGTCGCGGTGCCCTCGCCGCCGAGCGGGCCCGGGGCTTCTCGTGGGTGGCCAACGCGGAGGCACACGCGGCGCTCTACCAAGCCCTGCGGTCGGCGACGGCCCCTGGTGAGGCGAACCGGGGTTGAAGGGGACCTGGCTTACAGCCGGACCTGGCCCGTCGGTGACCCGTTCCTCATCCCCGTACGGCCGCGGGTTCTAAGCTGGCCCCGTGTCTTCGCCTCACCTGACTGCCCCCACCCGTACCGAGCTCCTGGTCCATCTGGATGCCACACGCATCACCGGACAGGTCGCCACCCCGCGCGAAGCGAACCTGCGCAACATCCACGACTTCCTGGCCGGCTCCGAGCACCAGTACATGGGCATTCCCGCCGGCCCGGAGGACACCTGGGACTCGGTCTTCGAACTCATGGTGGACAAGGTCGGCATCAGCCCCGATCGGTCCCACGAGCAGGGTCAGGACACCATCAGCGCGGAATTGTGCGTCACCGCGCTGGAGCGGTACGCGGACGTGTTCGGGCGGGTGGTCCGCGAGCGCGGACGCATCTTGTTCGCGACCGCCCACCCGGCCGCGATGCCGGCGGTCTACGCGCCGATGGCCCAGGCCACCCGGGAGGCGGGGGCTCAGGTGCTCACGATCGACGGCGGGATCCCCTGGGACACGGGTGATGTCCGGGCCGTGGGCGACGTCGTGATGGTCGAACAGTACGGCGGCCTGCGGCACACGCACCGGCCCGAGCCCATGGACCTGGTCCTGGACCAGCTGGAAGCGGCCCACCGTGCTGATCCGAGCGCACCGCTGCCCGATCTGGTCGTCACGGATCACGGCATGGCCGGCGCGGCGGGAACCCGCGGGTATTCGGTCGTCGCGGTCGGCGACTGCAACGACCCCGCGGTGTTCGTGGGTGAAGCGCGCGGTGTGATCGACGTCGTCGTGCCCCTGGACGACAACGTCCCCCCGAACGCCTACGCCCCGATGACCGCCTACCTCCTGGCCCGCGCGGGCCTCTAACTGCCCTCCACTGCCGCTGAACCCTCGCGAAACTCGCCCATCAGGGGGTGATGCGCGAGTTTCGCGAGGGTTCGGCGGAGGGTCAGTCGGTGGATTCCGTTGCTGCCGACCAGATGTTGACGCCCGCGTCCACGGCGAGTTCGTCGATGCGGGCCAGTTCCTCGGCCGAGAACTCCAGGTTCTCGACGGCCGCCACGGAGTCCTCGATCTGCGACACCTTGGAGGCCCCGACCAACGCGGAGGTCACCTGCCCGCCGTCCTGTTCCCGCAGGGTCCAGGCGATCGCCATCTGGGCCAGGGATTGTCCGCGGGCCTGTGCAATCTCGTTGAGTCCACGGATGTGCTCGATGTTCTGGTCGGACAGCCATTCGGGGTTCAGGGACTTCGACGCCGCGGCGCGCGAGTCCTCGGGTACACCGTCCAGGTACTTGTCGGTCAGCATCCCCTGGGCCAACGGGGTGAACACGATCGATCCCATCCCGTGGTCCGTGAGCGTCTGCACCAGGTTCTTCCCGTGGGCGGGCCCCATGGAGTTCGACGACGGCGTCTCGACCCACCGGTTGAGCATCGAGTACGACGGCTGGTGAATGATCAAGGGTGTCCCCAGACCGCGCATGATCTGCTGCGCCCGCGCGGTCAGATCGGCGCTGTAGGACGAAATCCCCACGTAGCCGGCTCGCCCCGACCGCACGATGTGATCCAGCGCGCCCATGGTTTCCTCGAGCGGTGTCTCCGGGTCCGGGCGGTGGTGGTAGAAGATGTCCACCCGGTCCAGACCCATGCGCTCCAGGGACTGGTCGAGCGAATCCAACAGGTACTTGCGGGAACCGCCGAACCCGTAGGGACCCGGCCACATGTCCCACCCGGCCTTGGATGAGATCACCAGCTCCTGGCGCAGCCCCGCGAAGTCCTCCCGCAGGATCCGCCCGAAATTGACTTCGGCCGACCCGTTGGGAGGGCCGTAGTTGTTCGCCAGGTCGAAGTGGGTGACACCCAGGTCGAAGGCCCGGCGCAGGATCTCCTTCTGCGACTGCAGGGGCTTGTCGTCACCGAAGTTGTGCCACAGGCCGAGGGAGATCGCGGGCAGTTTGAGGCCGGACTGCCCCAGCCGCCGGTACGGCATCTTGTCGTACCGGTCGGCGGCCGGGGTCCAGCGAGTGTCTTCTCCGTAGATCAGCATGGTTCCATTTCACACCCGCGCAGGCCGTGGCCGCCAGGCGCCGGTCCTGGGTTCTCCTCACGGCACCACTTGTTCGTGTGCTCGTGGCAAGGGCCCAGGACCGGCAGCCGGGATCAGCGGTCGGCCTTCTGCGGCTTGTCCCCCGTGCAGCGGAAGCTCGAGGCGGACTCCGGGTCCCCACTCTGGTAGCGAGCCGTTGCGGGGTAGACGCACAGCGGGCGGGACCGTTCGGTGGACCAGTCCGCCGGCAGCTCGGTGTTGGCCGGGTTCACCCAGGCCGTCAGCTGCTGGGGCGCGGATCCCTGTTCGACCCAGCCGACCAGCGAGGCCAGTGCGTCGTACTGATCGGTTGCCACACCGCCGCGGACGTGGCCCATGCCCGGAACCTCGAAGTAGCGGGCGAAGTCCTCGGCCTTGTTCTGGTTGGCCTTGTCCAGCCTCTCGTACCAGGACGCCGTGTCATTGACGGAGAAGACGCCGTCGGCAGCGCCGTGGATGACCATCAACTTCCCACCTTCGGCCTGGAGGGAATCCATACGATCCAGCTCCGGCGGGGTCATGAACTCCATGGCGCTTTCGGTGTAGGTCCCGTCGGACTGGTAGATGCTCTGGGCCGCCTGGTCGATGTCCAGGTTGAGGGCATAGTCGGGCAGGGTCTCCAGTGCGGGGGCATCCGGCGGGGTGCCGAAGATGTAGCCGTAGGCGCTGGAGTCGCGGGTCAGCGGGGCGTCGAACTTCCAGTTCCCCCACCCGGCCTGTGTCAGTCCGGGGTCATAGGGGAAGGACGAGTAGATCGACTCCCCCGTGCTGGTCTCCGCCCCGGAGAACACCTTGGCCACCACGTCCTTCTGCTCGGCGGTCAGGCAGGTGCCGTCGCGTTCGGCGTCGCAGGTTGGCACGTCGCGTTCGAAGCGGAAGACCTTCTTGCACCGCTCTGAGGCCTGCACCATGCCGTCCTCGAGCCCGTCGAGTCGGTCGCAGCGGGACAGGATGGCATCGGCAACCACCTGACGCTCGTCCTGGGTCAGCGCGGTCTTCAGGTCGGTGCCGTCGGCCACGGTGGCCCACTGCTGGGCTCCCCAGACCTGGGCCACGGCAGCCTGCGGGAGGTTGAAGCCCGGGGCCACGGCCAGGAAGCCGTCGTACTCATCGGCGTAGCGGGAGGCTCCCACCATGGTGTGACGGCCGCCGTTGGATCCGCCGGTCATGTACGAGTAGTCCGGCCCGCGACCGTACCCGGCTTCGACCAGTGACTTGGCCGTGGGCGTCAGCGCACCGACGGCCTGGTAGCCGTAGTCCAGCCGGGCCTGCGGGTCGACGCCGAAGGTCGGGTTCTGCGCGGAGCTGTGGCCCGCGTCGGAGCTGATGACGGCCATCCCCACCTGGAGTCCGCTCTCACCGCCTCCCACGGTGCCCAGGGCGGGGACCACTGTGCCGTCGAGCCCGCCGTTGGCCTGGTAGAGGTAGCGTCCGTTCCAGTCCTTGGGCAGGCGCATTTCGAATCCGATGCGGTAGGTCTGCTGATCGACCGGGCTGACCCGTTCGTTCATGTGGCCGGTGACCTTGCAGTGCTCGCCGATGGGTTCACCGCGGTTGGTGAGTTCCCCGCTCGGCACGGTTTCGGCGCTGGTGATCACGGTGTTCTCGAACGCGAAGTCGGCCAGCGCCTCGCAGTCCTGCAGGACACCGGGCTGGGCCCCCGCGGGGACATCGGTGGCTTCCGCTGCGGGCATGGCAGGCACGGAAGTGCCCGCGAGGATGAGCGCTGCCGCGGCGGCGAACAGCGTGGTGGTGATGCGTCGTGGTGTGGAGGGCACGGCAGATCCTCTCGGCGACACGCACGGAGTTGCGCCCGGGTACCGACAAGCTAAGGGATAACCGTTGAAAAATACAACGGTTTTCGGGGATCAACTGTGCTCCACCTCACAGCAGTGAGCGGAGTTGCACCCGTGACTGCAGAACCCGACCGCAGAACAGAGCCCGCACACCCCTTGGGGCGCGCGGGCTCCGATCCGTCGAGAGGCGGTTCAGACCCGCAGGACTGCGGCTCCGTAGGCGGGCAGTTCGACGACGGCGCCACCCAGCTCCCCGGGCGCCATCTGCACCGGGGCGGCGGCCCACAGCATCTGCGCCGACGTGGGCAGTTCAACTGCCACGGACGTCGGGGTGTCGCCGAAGTTGAACGCCACGGCCACGCCGCTGACTGCCTCACGCGGTTCGCCGTCCTCGAGTCGGGCCAGGTCACCCCGGTAGAGCACCAGGGTCTTGGCGGCCTCGTCCACGCTGACCCGGATCGAGCGGAAGTCCTGCTCGGTCAGCTCGGGGGTCGAGCGCCGGACGGCGATCAGTTCCCGGTAGGCGGTGTGGACCCGGGCGTGGCCGCCGCCGTTGCGCTCGTCGTGCTTGAGCACGGCGGAGCTGAAGGTCTCCGGGTCCTGCGGGTCGGCGATCTCCGATTCCTTCCAGCCCATGCGTGCGAATTCGCCGATGCGTCCGGTGCGCACGGCCTCCGCGAGTTCCGGCTCCGGGTGGGAGGTGAAGAACGGCCACGGGGTGGACGCACCCCACTCCTCCCCCATGAACACCATCGGGGTGAACGGCTGGGTCAGCAGCACCGCGGCGGCCAGTACCTGCTGGTCCACGGTCAGGTACTGGGAGAACCGGTCACCGGCAGCGCGGTTGCCCACCTGGTCGTGATTCATGATGTAGCTGACGAACTGCCAGGGGCGGTTGTGCTCGGGGTCCACGGGCTGACCGTGGGAGCGCCCGCGGAAGGTCGAGAACGTGCCGTCGTGGTAGTAACCGGCCGTGTAGCTCTTGGCCAGCGTGTGCAGGCCCGCGAAGTCCTCGTAGTAGCCCTGTTCCTCGCCCGTGAGCGCCCAGTGCGCCGCGTGATGCCAGTCGTCGAGCCACTGCGCGTCCATCCCCAGACCGTTCCGGTCCACGGGTTGGATCATGCGGGGGTCGTTCTTGTCGGACTCCGCGATCAGGTACGTCGAACGCCCGGCCCGGGCGGCCGTCTCGTGGGCGACCTGGGACATCTCCTGCAGGATGTGCACGGCCCGTTCGTCCTTGAGCGCGTGCACGGCGTCCACGCGGAAGCCGTCCACGTGGTAGTCCTCCACCCACATCCGCACGTTGTCCAGGATCAGGTCCCGCACGCCGTCGGAGCCCCAGTCGTCCAGGTTGATCTGGTCGCCCCAGGACGAGTTCCCGGCGGTGAAGATCTCCAGGAACTGCGGGAGGTAGTTCCCGGAGGGCCCCAGGTGGTTGTAGACCACGTCCTGCACCACGGCCATTCCGCGTGAGTGGCAGGCGTCCACGAACCGCTGGTACCCGGCTGGCCCGCCGTACTCCTCCTGGACCGTGTACCAGGCCACGCCGTCGTAGCCCCAGTTGTAGGTGCCGTTGAAGCCGTTGACCGGGAGCAGTTCGATCGTGTCCACGCCCAGTTCGGCCAGGTCGTCCAGGTGCTGGATCGCGGCGTCGAAGGTGCCTTCCTCCGTGAACGTCCCGATGTGCAGTTCGTAGAGGATGGCCCCTTCCAGGGGGCGCCCGGTCCAGTCCCCGTCACCCCACTCGAACTCGGTGGGGTCGAAGGTGCAGGACAGGTCGTGCACGCCTTGAGGCTGGCGGGGCGAACGCGGGTCGGGCAGGACCTCCGACGTGAAGTGTTGTTCCTTGTCCGTCCCCTCGTCCTTGGTCTTGGTCAGCAGGTAGCCGTAGCGGACCGTGCTGGACGGGACGGACGCAGCAGCGGAATCCGGCAGAGTCCACCAACCGGCCGTGCCCCGTTCGGTCCGCGTGTAGCGCGGCGAGGGGTCCAGTCCGCGAGGCTGGTGATCCGGGAGGGTCTCGGCCGGGACCATGTCCAGTTCCTCCCCATCGATCCGAACGACGACGCCGGCCGCGTGCGGGGCGAAGAGGTCGAAGCGATCCAGATGGGCGCGGCCGTTGTCCGGTCGGGCGGTGTTGGGAATGCTCATCATCAGGCTTTCAAGATCGTGGTGTAAAGGGGATCCGGTACGGGTGGCCCGGCGAGAAGGTCGGCGCAGCCGCACTCAGGCGCGGCGGAGCAGTGCCACCGGCAACAGGTCCAGGAGTCCGGAGACCCGGACCGTGCCTTCGAACCGTCCGCCGGTGAGTTCGTCCACCCACGCGCCGGCGGGCAGTTCCAGAACGGTGTCGCCCCATCCGCCGTCACGGGCCAGTCCCAGCGGCAGGCGGGTGGCCACGGAGACGGCCCCGCCGCGGTCGAAGGCGAAGAGGTGTTCGGCGGCGGAACCGGTGGCGGTCAACGGCGTGTAGTCCGTGAACAGATCGGCATGATCGCGCCGCAGGCGCAGGGCCCGGGAGGCCAACAGCAACTTGGCGTCACCCGTGTCGTCCAGAGCGGGGACGGAGTGGACCCGCGGCACTGCCGGATCGTCGCGACGCTTGTCCAGCTCGGCCAGCCGCTGGGCGATCTGTGCGTGGTCCACGGGCCGCCGGTTGTCCGGGTCCACCAGGGCGGGTGCCCACTGCTCGGACCCCTGGTACACGTCCGGGACTCCGGGCATGGTCAGCTGGACGAGTTTCTGGCCGAGGGCATTGACGTAACCGGCCTGTTCGACCCGGCGCACGAATCCCTCGAAGGCGCCACGCACGGACGGTTCCGTGAGCACGACGTCGACGAACCGGGTGAGCTCCTCCTCGAACTCCGCAGAGCCGTCCACCCACGCCGTCGCGGTCTGCGCCTCGCGGGCGGCCTTGAGTGCGTACTCGACGGCGCGGTCGCGCTCGATCGGCCACGCCCCGAGCATGGCCTGGAGCACCAGGTTCACGAGCGTGCGGTCCGCCAGGGGTCCGATCCCGGCGGCGGCCGCCTGCTTCTCGACGTAAGAGACGGTGGACGCCCAGTCCTTGGCGGCTTCGGCCAGGACGCTGATCCGGGCCCGGACGGACTCGGAGCGTTTGGTGTCGTGCGTGGACAGGGTGGTCATCGCGAGCGGTTCCTCGCGCTGGCGCCGTTCGAATTCCGCATGCGCCTGATCGGGTTCGACGGCGAACACCGACGGGTCGCCACCGACCTCGGTCAAGGAGGTCAACCGGGAATAGCGGTAGAAGGCCGCGTCCTCAACACCCTTGGCCATGACCATGCCGGAGGTCTGCTGGAACCGCCGGGCCACGGGGGTCAGATCGCTCTCTGCGGTCCCCACCCCCAGGATCGGGCCGAGCGCCTCGATGACCTCGGCCACGTCAGGTCGGGCAGCGCTCGCGCGGCGCAGAGCGGATTCCAGGTGCTCCACGCCCTCGGGCAGGTAGGTCCGGTAGACCTCGAAGTTCGCGAGGACTTCGCTCAAGGCATCCACCAGGCGGCCGTGGGAGAAAGCGGACAGCGCGGGTTCCGTCTCGGCTTCCCGGGCCAGTCGCTCGACCTCGGCGTGCAGGGCTCCATCCACGACGGCGCGCTTGGTCCCGTGGATCATGCGGGGCCAGTTGCCCTCCTGGGTGCCCTGGGCGGTCGAACCCTGTCGCAAGGCCGCGTCCAGCGTGGTCAGCGGATAGGCGCCAGCGGGGTCGACGAAGAGCCGGTCCACCGTGCCCAAGGCGTCGTACCCGGTGGTGCCCGCCGTGGCGCCGGTTTCCAGCCATTCGTGTGGCAGCTTCTCCCCGGGTTCCAGGATCTTTTCGATCAGCACGTACGCCCCGCCGGTCAGCTCCTGGAGGTCGGTGAAGTAGCGCCCGGGGTCGCGCAGCCCGTCGGGATGATCGATGCGCAGGCCGTCCACGAGTTCCTCGTCGAACCACCGCTTGATCTCGGTGTGGGACTCCCGCAACGCATCGGGATTCTCGACCCGCACACCGGCCAGGGTGGTCACGGTGAAGAACCGGCGGTAGTTCAGCCCCCGGTCACCCGTACGCCAGTTGACCAGCCGGTAGTGCTGGCGGTCGTGAACCTCGGCCGGAGAATCCGCGATCTGACCGGCCGTGTCCAGGGTGTACGTCCCCTCGGCCAGCGGATAGACGTTGTCCCAGTAGGCCAGGACGGGCTCCCCGTCCTCCACGCGCACCGTCAGATCCGCGAGCGCCTTCTCCGACTGCCCGGCGGCCGTTGCGCCGTCGTCGTCGGTGTCGTCGCCCAGGACGGGAATCATGAGCTTGCCGTCGAAGGCCTCCCAGTCCACGTCGAAAACATCGGCGTGGGACGAGGCCTGGCCCTGCCGGAGCAGATCCCACCACCACGGGTTCTGCCGCGGTTCGGCGACACCCTGGTGGTTGGGAACAACGTCCACGAGCACACCCATCCCGGCGTCGTGCGCGGCCCGGCACAGCCGGTCGAAGGCCTCCTTGCCGCCTCGGTCCGGGTCCACCAGGGTCGGGTCCACGACGTCGTACCCGTGCGTCGACCCCTTCGTGGCCCGTAGGACGGGCGAGAGGTAGAGCCAGTCGATCCCCAAGGTCCGCAAGTGCTCGATCTGAGCGGCCGCGTCGTCAAGGTCGAAGTTCTCGGTGATCTGCAGTCGGTAGGTCGAGGCGGGAGTACGCACGGTCGGGCAATCTCCTGTCGGGTGTGGGCGTTCGGTGGGTCGACCCGTGGGCCGACCCACCGGGGTCAGTCGTCGGGCTGTGCCTGGGCGGAGTACGCGGCCACGGAGGCGGCGACGGACACGTCCGGTTCCTCTTCCGGTTCCTCGTACTGCCGCAGGACCACCACGGACTTGGCCTTGAGCGTGAAGGATGTGGAGTGGTCCAGCACGGATCCGTCGCCGTGCTCACCGGCGGTGTCCAGCAGCTCTTCCCACTTGGCCCCGTAGGTCTCGGCGGGCACCGTGATCTCGACGTCCTCCGGGGACGAGTTGAACCAGACGATGAAGTCCACGTCCGTGATCGGACGGCCACGCCGGTCGACCCCCGCGATGCCGTGACCATTGAGCCACATGCCAAGGGTCCTGGCCAGAGGCTCGTCCCAGTCCGACGGCGCCATCGGGGTGCCGTCCTTGTCCAGCCACACGATGTCCGGCATGGGGTCACCCTCGCCGAGCTCGCCCATCTCCACTGGGCGCCCGTCGAAGAACTGTCCGCGGCGGAACGTCGGGTGGTCGCGGCGCAGGTGGATCAGCGCGGAGGTGAACTCCATGAGCGGGGTGTCCGCGTTCTCCCAGTTGATCCAGGAGATCTCGTTGTCCTGCGCGTAGGTGTTGTTGTTGCCGCCCTGGGTGCGTCCCAGTTCGTCACCGTGCAACAGCATGGGTGTGCCCTGGGAGAGCATGAGCGTCGCGATGAAGTTGCGCTGCTGGCGCGCACGCCAAGCCAGCACCTCGGGATCGTCCGTGGCACCTTCGACGCCGCAGTTCCAGGATCGGTTGTGGGACTCGCCGTCGTTGCCGTCCTCACCGTTGGCGTCGTTGTGCTTCTCGTTGTAGGAGACCAGGTCCCGCAGCGTGAAACCGTCGTGTGCTGTGACGAAGTTGATGGACGCGTACGGGCGGCGGCCGCTGTTCTCGTAGAGGTCCGCCGAACCGGTGATCCGGGACGCGAACTCCCCCAGAGTGGAGGGCTCACCGCGCCAGAAGTCACGCAAGACGTCGCGGTACTTGCCGTTCCACTCCGTCCACTGGGCAGGGAAGTTACCCACCTGGTAGCCACCGGGGCCCACGTCCCACGGCTCGGCGATCAGCTTGACCTGGGAGACGATCGGGTCTTGCTGGACCAGTTCGAAGAACGTGGAGAGCTTGTCGACATCGTAAAACTCACGCGCCAGGGTGGAGGCCAGGTCGAAACGGAACCCGTCGACGTGCATCTCGGTGACCCAGTAGCGCAGGGAGTCCATGATGAGCTGCAGCGAGTGCGGGTGTCGGACGTTCAGGGAGTTCCCCGTGCCCGTGTAGTCCATGTAGTACTTGGCGTCGTCCTCGACCGTGCGGTAGTACGCCCGGTTGTCGATCCCCCGCATGGAGAGGGTGGGACCCATGTGGTTGCCCTCGGCGGTGTGGTTGTAGACCACGTCCAGGATGACTTCGATCTCGGCCCGGTGCAGGGCACGGACCATCGCCTTGAACTCCTGGACCTGCCCCCCCAAGGTGCTCGATGACGCGTAGTCGTGGTGGGGGGCGAAGAAGGAGATCGTGTTGTATCCCCAGTAGTTGCGCAGCCCCTTCTCCTGGAGCGTGGAGTCCTGGACGAACTCGTGGACCGGCATGAGCTCGATGGCCGTGATGCCCAGCTTCTTGAGGTGCGAGATCACCGCGGGGTGGGCCACGCCCGCGTACGTCCCGCGCAGGTTCTCGGGGACCTCGGGGTGTTGTTCGGTGAGGCCTTTGACGTGGGCTTCGTAGATCACCGACTTGTGGTACTGCTGCTTGGGTGGCCGATCCCCTTCCCAGTCGAAGTAGGGGTTGATCACCACGCCCTTCATCATCAGCTCGGCCGAGTCGTCCTGGTTGAAGGAGTCCTCGTCACCGAAGTTGTAGGAGAACAGGGGCTGACCCCACTCACGGACAAAGCCGTCCACGGCCTTCGCGTAGGGGTCCAGGAGGAGCTTGGCGGGGTTGCAGCGGTTTCCGTTGGCGGGGTCCCATGGGCCGTGAACCCGGTAGCCGTAGCGCTGCCCGGGCTGGACCTCCGGCAGGAAGCAGTGCCAGACGTAGCCGTCCACGGCGGTCAGTTCGATGCGGGTCTCGTTGTCCTCATCGTCGAACAGGCACAGTTCGACCTTGTCGGCAACCTCGCTGAAGAGCGCAAAGTTGGTTCCGGTCCCGTCGTACGTCGCCCCGAGGGGGTACGGGTTCCCTGGCCACACTTCGGTCACGTGTTGGTTCTCCTGTCATCGGGAAAGCTGATCGAGAAAGGCACTGCTCGCCTGACGGCAGGCAGCAATCAATTCGAGCTTACTCGTAGCGCGCCCCCACGCCGGAAGTAAGCATCCTGAATTATGCCGAGGGAATAGTCACGTTCGCGGTCAGGGCACGGCGGATCCGCTCCGGTGTGCTCGCGCCCGGGCCGTCGCCGTCGATCCATGACGCACGGGCCTGGAGGGTCGCGGCCAAGGCCACGACCAAGGCCCAGCGGCCCTCGCCCTTGAACCTTTCCCGGAGAGCATTGCGGGCCGTTTCGGCCAGCGGCGCGTCGGCGAGCCAGCGGCGAACCCGGCGGTCGAAGGCCTCGGGTCGGCCCGCCACGTTGGCCAGCACAGCGCCCATGATTCCGGCCAGGCAATCCCCGGAACCGGCCGCGGCCAGCCACGGGCTGCTGTTGCCAACGGTCAGAATCGTCTCCGCCCTCGGGCCGGCCACGACCGTCACGGCCCCTTTGAGCAGGACCGTTGCACCGGTGGCATCAGCCGCAACCTTGGCCCAGCGGCCCGGTGCGTCCTCGACCTCGCAACGTTCAGGTACCTCCGCGGCCAGCCCCCAGGCTTGGCACCAGGTGAGCAGGTCGACCAGCTCCCCCGCGTGCGGGGTGAGCACCTGGTGCGCACTGAGACGGGCGTCCCCCAGGTGCTGCCCGACGGCCGCAATCGCCCCGGCGTCCAGAACCGACGGTTCGGGCGCGGTCAGGATCTGCTCGAGGCGTCGACGCTGTTCGTCGTCGACGGCGCCCGGGCCGGCAACCCACGACTGGACGTGGACCCCGTCCGGTGAGTCCGCGCTCGAGACCACCTCGGGGGTGGTCAACGTCACCAGGGTGCGCGTGTGTTCGTCGCCCAGGTAGCGGACCATCCCGGCACCGGCCGCCACCGCGGAGCGCGTGCACAGCACCGCGGCCCCCGGGTACTCGGGGCTGCCCGCGACGACCCCCACCACTCC
The DNA here is from genome assembly GCF_003797835.1 of Kocuria soli. Classification (GTDB taxonomy): domain Bacteria; phylum Actinomycetota; class Actinomycetes; order Actinomycetales; family Micrococcaceae; genus Kocuria; species Kocuria soli. The sequence continues at coordinate 82,940 of NZ_RKMF01000006.1, read as the reverse complement.
GCGCGTGTACTTGTGGTCCTCGGTTACGGGCCGCGGCCACAGGATATCCAGGTCCCCGTCCTCCAGCGCCACGACGGCGGGGCAGGGCAGGGAGTCTTCGATCCCGATGGTCACGAGTTCGACCTCCCCGCTCAGTCCTCGCCCCGGGGGCAGGACGTGGGCGGCCTTGGTTCCGCCGAAGGTGACCGTTCTGGCTGCGGCGAGAACCGGTCCCGGGCTCGCGCCGGTATCGGCTTCCACTCCCGAGGGAAGATCGACGGCCACGACCACGGGACCTTGTCCCCCGTCGTCGGTCGCCGCGTCCAGTTCCCGGTTCACGCGCTCGACAAGCTCCCCCGCCTGCCCGCGCAGGCCTCCGGTGGCGCCGGTGCCCAGCAGACCGTCGAGGAGCAGATCGGCCGCGAGACACCGGTCGGTCGCGGCGTCAGTACCCAGATCGGCCAGTGTTTCGACGGATCCGCCGGCAGCCCGCAACGCTTCGTGGCCCGCAGGGTGCAGGCGATCCCCGGCGGCGATCACCTGCACGGCCGCGCCGCGTCGTCGCAGTTCGGCGGCGGCCCAGAGGGCGTCACCGCCGTTGTTACCGGTCCCCGCGAGCACCACCACACGAGCACCGGTCACACGGCCACGCTCGGCACGCAGCACCCGGACGCAGGCCAAGGCCAGTCCGTGGGCGGCCCGGGCCATCAACAGGTCACCGTCACCCGCGTCCAGGAACGGGCGTTCGACGTCGCGGACGGTGGTTCCGGTCCAGGCGGGGATCATGCCGTGGGAACCGCGGAAAGTTCGTTGCCGGGGATCGCGTCGACCGGGAATCCCTCCGCGACGACGTAGGCCATGGCAATCCCGCCGTCGTGCGACATGGACAGATGCCAGCGGTCGATGCCCTGCTTGGCCGCTTCGGCCGCCACCGTTCCTTCGGTCCGCAGCACGGGCGCTCCCCACTCGGTCTTCTCCACCCAGCAGTGCTGCCAGATCATCCCCGGCGGCGCCTTGAGTGCCTTGGCGGCGGCCTCCTTGGCGGCAAAACGCGCCGCGAGCGACTGCACCGGCAGTTCACGCTCCGCCGGTACGAACAACCGTTCACGAAGACGCGGAGTTCGTTCGAGCTGACGGGCGAAACGCTCGGTGTCCACGACGTCGATTCCGGTACCAATGATCATGCGGCCAGGGTACCGCCTGAGGCAGCCACCCTGACCGCATGGGCGACGGGGTCAGTCGCAGATCACTCGACGGTCACGGACTTCGCCAGGTTTCGCGGCTGGTCGACGTCGTAACCCTTGGCCTCAGCCATGGCGCAGGCGAAGATCTGCAGCGGGACCGTGGACAGCAGGGGCTGCAGCAGCGTGGGCGACTGCGGGACACGGATGACGTGGTTGGCGTAGGCCTCCACGGCCTCGTCGCCCTCTTCGGCGATCACGATCGTCTCTGCACCGCGGGCGCGGATCTCCTGGATGTTGGAGACCACCTTGGAGTGCAGCGAGTTGCGGCCGCGCGGGGACGGGGCGATCACGAAGACCTTCTGTCCGGGTTCGATCAGGGCAATCGGCCCGTGCTTGAGCTCACCGGCGGCAAAGCCCTCCGCGTGGATGTAGGCGATCTCCTTGAGCTTGAGCGCGCCTTCGAGTGCCACGGGGAAGCCCACGTGACGGCCTAGGAACAGGACCGACTCGGTCTCGCCCATTCCGGTGCCCATGGCCTTGATCGCATCGGCGCCGTCGATCACGGTCTGGATCTTCTCCGGCATGGCCTGCAGTTCGCGCAGAACCTCACCGATCTCGTCGGCGTACATGTTGCCGCGCAGCTGGGCCAGGTACAGGCCCAGGAGGTAGGCGGCGGTGATCTGGGCCAGGAACGCCTTGGTGGAGGCGACGGCGATCTCCGGACCCGCGTGGGTGTAGAGGTTGGCGTCCGACTCACGCGGAATCGAGGACCCGTTAGTGTTGCAGATCGCGATGACCTTGGCGCCCTGTTCGCGGGCGTGCCGGATGGCCATGAGGGTGTCCATGGTCTCGCCGGACTGGGACAGCGCCACCACGAGCGTCTTTTCGTTGACGATCGGGTCGCGGTAGCGGAACTCGTGGGCCAGCTCGACCTCGGTGGGGATCCGGCACCAGTGTTCGATCGCGTAGCGGGCCACGTGTCCCGCGTAGGCGGCGGTACCGCAGGCGATGACCACAATCTTGTCGACCGAGCGCAGCAGCGACTCGTCAATGCGCAGTTCGTCGAGAGTCAGCTGCCCGGTTTCGTCCAGGCGCCCCAGGAGGGTGTCGTGGACGGCCGAGGGCTGGTCATGGATCTCCTTCTCCATGAAGGAGTTGAAGCCGCCCTTTTCCGCGGCGGCCGCGTCCCAGGTGACCTCGAACGGCTTACCCTCGACCGGGTTGCCTTCGAAATCGGTGATGGAGTAGTCCGTGGCCGTGATGGTCACGATCTGGTTGTTGTCCATCTCCACGGCGCTCTTGGTGTGCTGGATGAATCCGGAGACGTCCGAACCCAAGAAGTTCTCGTCCTTGCCCAGACCGATCACCAGCGGGGAGTTGTAGCGGGCGGCCACGATCCGGTCGGGATGGTCCGCGTGGACGGCCAGGAGCGTGAAGGCACCCTCCAACCGCTGGGTGGCCAGCTGCATGGCCTTGCTCAGGTCGCGGCCGGCGTCCTTGTTGTAGTAATCGCCGAGCAGGGTGGCTGCGACCTCGGTGTCGGTCTCGGAGACGAACGAGTAGCCCTTGGCGGCCAGCTCGTTCTTGAGTTCTGAAAAGTTCTCGATGATGCCGTTGTGCACCACGGCCAGTCGACCGTTGTCCAAGACGTGCGGGTGGGCGTTGGCGTCGGTCGGGCCGCCGTGGGTGGCCCAGCGTGTGTGTCCGATGCCCAGGGCGGCATCGGGAAGTGGGCTGACTTCGAGCTCGACGTCGAGGCTCGAGACCTTGCCTGCCTTCTTCCGGAAGTCGACCTTCCCGTCGGCGACGACGGCGACACCGGCGGAGTCGTACCCGCGGTACTCGAGGCGACGCAGCCCCTCCAGGACGTAGTCCAGGGCGAAAAGTTCACGGTCCGGCGTTTCAGGCAGACCCACATATCCAACGATTCCACACATGCGGTCAGCCTATCCCAAGCAAGTGGCGGTATCCGGGCTGACCACAGGTGTACGGACGTCACACCAGCCACGCCGCCTCCGCAGTGGATTCCCGCTGCCGAATCCACTGGTGGTTGCCGCGGCAACGTCATGCAAGCAAACAGCCCCCGGCCAGCAGGTGAAGGCCGGGGGCTGTCGCGCGTCTCAGTGACCAGTCATCGAGCCCCGAAAACCTCGTTGAGCGAGCCGAACAACGGGTGGGCCGGGTCGATCCCGGTCAGTTCCGTCACCAGGGCGTCGGTCGCGGCGCGATCGTCCTTGGCCGCGGCGAGCTTGGACTGCAATTCCTGCGCCTCGGCGTCTTCGGCGACGTCGAAACCGAGGATTGCTGCAACGGCTGAAACCAATGCGGACGCATCCATGCCGCGCTCGGCCAGCTCGGCCGCCGGGCCGATGAACCGCTCGTTGCGCGAGAGCTTGCGCAACGGAGCCCGGCCCACACGGTCCACCGTGTCCGGCAGGTGCGGGTTGGCAAATCGCGTGAGGATCTTGTCCACGTAGGCCTGCTGGACCTCGGGTTCGAAGCCGAACTTCTCGACCAGCAGGGCCTTGGTCTCCCCCAACACGGCTTCGACCTTGGCGTGCACCTCGGAGTTCTCCAGCGCATCCGAGATCTTGGAGATCCCGGCCTGGTAGCCGAAGTACGCGGTGGCCGCGTGGCCGGTGTTGACCGTGAACAACTTGCGGGTGATGTACGGAGCAAGGTCCTCGACCCAGGTGACACCCGGGATCTCGGGGACGTCGTCACCGAACGGCGTGGATTCCACGGCCCACTCGTAGTAGTTCTCCACCGTGACGTCCAGACCCTGTCCGGGCGCCTGGTTGGGGACGATGCGATCCACCGCGGTGTTGGCGAACACCGCGATCCCGTCGACCTCCGGGTAGGTCTCCCGGATGGACTCGGCCAGACCGTCGGTCGCGTTGATCGCGTTCTCGCACGCCATCACGGCCACCTTGGAACCGCCGACCTCGGCTCGCGCCTTGAGACCCTCGGCCAGGGTGGGGGCGATGATCTTGAGAACGGTCGGGCCCACCGCGGTGGTGATGACGTCGGCGGTCTTGATCTGCTCGAGCAAACCATCGGTGTCCTCGGCCGAGTTGACCCCGGAGAACCCGGTGATCTCGATGTCCCGCGGCTGCGCGCCGACCTCGTGGACCGTGTAGGTCTCCTGGGCGTTCAAGGCGTCGATGAGCGGGGCGGCGACGTCCGCGAAGACCAGCTCGTATCCCGCCTCGTTGAGCAGGACACCGACGAACCCGCGGCCGATGTTGCCTGCGCCGAAATGTAGGGCTTTCATCCGTTGACCTTTCCAAAGATCTCGAGGATCTCCTCGGGAGTCTGTGCAGCCTCCAGTTGAGCAAGGGATTCCTTCTTGGAGAAGATCTTGGCGATCTTTGCCAGGAGGCCCAGGTGCTGTCCGTCCGCACCGGCAATGCCGATCACGTACTTGACCTCCTGGCCTCCCCAGTCGACCGGACGGTCGTAGCGGATGAAGGACATGGCCGAATCGTGGATTGCGGATTTCGCCTCATTGGTCCCGTGCGGGATGGCCAGGCCGTTGCCCATGAAGGTGGAGACGGAGGACTCACGTTCGTGCATGGCCTCCACGTAGGCGCGGTCCACGGCACCGGTGTCCACCAGCAGGTTGCCCGCCTGGTCGATCGCCGCGGCGCGCGATTCTGCGCTGGCACCGAGCTTGATCGAGTCCGTGGACAGGATCTGCTTGCCGCCATCGACCGGAGCCGCGTTCGCCGACGACGGCGCCTCCTCGCGCTCGGGGGCAGCTGCGGCGGCCCCACCTGCCGAACCGGCTGCCGCGCCCGTACCCGCACCGGCAGCTGCTGCGACGGGCACGGAGGTCTCGGCGCCCTGCGCCGAACCGCCGTCGCGCTGCTCGCGGATCAGTTCCACGATTTCGTCGTAGCGCGGGGAGCCCATGAAGTTGTCCACGGCCACGTGCATGGCCGAGGGCGTCGGGGTCTCGGCGCGGTGGAGCAGATCCTCGTGGACGACCACCAGGTCGAATTCGTCCTTGAGGTTGTTGATCGCGGAGTTGACCACGGAGACGTCTGATCCGAAGCCGGCGTCCTTGATCTTGTTGCGCAGCACGGAGGCACCCATGGCGGAGGACCCCATGCCGGCGTCGCAGGCGAACACGATCTTGGAGATGGTGTTCTGGGCATCCGCCGCGCCGCCTGCCAGAGCGGAGGACACGGAGGACTTCTTGCCCTTCATGCCTTCCATCTTGGCGGTGGCCTCGGCCAGGCTGTCCTCGGTCTGCTTGGAGAGCTTGAGGATCACGGAGGCGACGGCGAATGAGACGGCAGCCGCTGCGAGGACGCCCAGGATGACGCCCACGTAGGAATCCGATGCCGTCTGGGCCAGAATTGCGATGATGGAGCCGGGGGCGGCCGGCGCACGCAGCCCGACGTGGAAGATCTGGAACACGGCGATGCCGGACATGCCACCGGCGATCGCTGCGAGGATCAGCTGCGGCTTCATGAGCACATACGGGAAGTAGATCTCGTGGATACCGCCCACGAAGTGGATGATGGCCGCGCCGGGGGCCGTGGCGCGGGCGGTCCCGCGACCGAAGACCATGTAGGCCAGCAGGATGCCCAGACCGGGGCCGGGGTTAGCTTCGAGCAGGAACAGAATCGACTTGCCCTGTTCGAGGGACTCGGCAGAACCCAGCGGAGTGATGAGGCCGTGGTTGATCGCATTGTTGAGGAACAGGACCTTGGCCGGTTCGATGATCAGAGAGGTCAAGGGCAGCAACCCGGTGTTGACCAGGAACTCCACAATGGCACCTGCCACCTGGGTGAACAGGTTCATGACCGGGGTCAACAGGAACATGGAGCCGATCGCGGCGATGGCCGCGAAGATCCCGGCCGAGAAGTTGTTGACCAGCATCTCGAAGCCCGGGCGAATCTTGCCATCCCACAGGGAGTCGAGCTTCTTCATGCACCACGCTGCCAACGGACCCATGATCATGGCCCCAAGGAACATGGGTGCGGCTGCGCCGTCCTCACCGATAAACACCGGGGATGAGGTGCCCATGATGACGCCCATCGTTGCTATGGCACCGACCACGCCGCCGCGGACGTCGTAGACGAGCTTGCCACCGGTGTAAGCGATCAGCAGCGGGAGCAGGTAGATGACCATGGCGCTGACCATGGTTGCGATCTTTTCGTTCGGGAAGAACCCGTCCGGAATGAACAGCGCGGTGATCAGGCCCCAGGCGATGAATGCCGCGATGTTCGGCATGATCATGGAGGACAGGAAGGTGCCGAACTTCTGCACGGCAACGCGCAGTCCGCCCTTCTTCTGTACCGTCCCCGCCTCGGCGGCGGAAGTGGTTGCTGTGCTCAAGACGTCCCTCTTCGGATCGTTCAGGCGCTGGGGACTTCAGGAACCACAACTGCCTCGAAAGACCTGGCTGTTCCTCGTCACCCCGGCGGACTAAGGGTGGTGATGATCGGGGAGGACGACGTCTTGGAGGGTGCCCCCCACCCCGGCACCGGCAGGTCCGAACGGCCGCTGCAGCGCGGTCGTGGACGGGCTCACCGTGGATGTGCAAGGGAATAGTCTCACGTCCCGATGCACCCGTAGCACACTCACGGCAACGAACTGCCGTGGGCGCCGCGAAACTACCAAGAGAACTCTCCAGAAGGACTGCCAGGACAACGGCAACGAACCGTGCTGTCCTACACTGTCCTGCGATGAGCACAACGCCAGGGGCACACCGCGCGTCGCCGTTCGTGGAACTGGATCGGCACACGTGGTCCCGTCTGTCGACGGAGATAGACGTCCCGCTTGCCGAAGACGAAATCGAGTCCTTGCGAGGCCTCGGCGACCACTTGGACGTCGAAGAGGTCCGCGAGGTCTATCTGCCGTTGTCCCGCTTGCTCACTCTCTACGACGCCGCTGCCACGTCCCTGAACACGTCGACCAACGAGTTCCTGGGTCAGGAGCACGCCCGTACACCGTTCGTGATCGGCATTGCGGGTTCGGTGGCGGCCGGCAAGTCGACCACGGCTCGCCTCCTGCGGGAACTCATGGCGCGGTGGCCGTCCACGCCCCGCGTGCAATTGGTGACCACGGACGGTTTCCTGCACCCCAACGCAGAGCTGGAACGCCGCGGGCTCATGCAGCGCAAGGGATTCCCGGAATCCTACGACCGCCGCGCCCTGCTGAGGTTCGTGGCAGAGATCAAATCGGGGGCCGACGAAGTGCGGGCCCCCAAGTATTCACACGTCACCTACGACATCGTCCCGGGCGAAGAGGTCGTGGTGACCCGCCCGGACGTGGTGATCGTGGAGGGCCTCAATGTCCTGGCCCCCGCCAAGATCGGCCCGGGTGACCGTGCCTCCCTGGCTTTGAGCGACTTCTTCGACGTCAGCATCTACGTCGATGCGCGCACCCAGGACATCGAGCGGTGGTACATCGAGCGGTTCCAGGCGCTCCGACAGGGTGCCTTCGCCGACCCCGCCTCCTACTTCCACCGCTATGCGAGCTTGTCGGATGAGGAGGCAGTGGCCACCGCCACCGACATCTGGAAGCGGATCAACGAACCCAATCTCCTGCAGAACGTCCGGCCCACCCGCGGTCGGGCCCAGCTGATTCTGTCCAAGGCCTCCGACCATTCCATCCGCCGCGTGCTCGTCCGCAAGAACTGAACAGGATCGTCATGCGCGCTGACACGTTTCGGGTCGTCTCGACCGCCGCTCTGGCCGGGCTCCTGCTGGTCGGATGCGGGACCGGCACCTCATCCGAATCATCGGCCCCCACGGACGCGGCCTCCACGACGACGAGCGCGGGCGCACCGGCCTCAAGCGCACCCTCCGGAGCTGCCGCGGCGGACGCGGACACCACGACGGCGGATTCGCTGGACGTCGTCGTGAACAAGCAGAACCCGCTGGACCCCGCCGACTACACGCCGGATCCCTTGGTTGCGATCGAAGGCCAGCAACTGCGAGGGGATGCCGCGGAAGCCCTGGAGACCATGCTGGAGGACATGCGCGCCGAGGACATCACAGTGTCGGTGACTTCCGCTTACCGGTCTTATGACACGCAGGTTTCGACCTATGACCATTGGGTTCAACAAAATGGTCAGGTTACTGCCGATCGCATTTCTGCACGCCCCGGATATTCGGAACACCAGACGGGGCTCGCGGTGGACCTTGCCGATGGCTCGGGATGTGACCTCCAAGTCTGTTTCAGTAAGACCCGGGCCGCCCAATGGGCTGCTGACAATGCATTTGAATACGGTTTCGTGCTGCGTTTCCCGGAGGGCAAGGAATCCATCACCGGTTATGCCTACGAACCGTGGCACTTCCGCTACATAGGGCGCGACCAGGCAGAACAGTTCCACGCCTCGGGGGCAAAAACCCTGGAGGAGTTCTACGGCACAGGGGCTGCCGCCGACTACATCTCTTGAGTCCTGAATCGTGTTCGGAATCACGGGCGTACCCTGTATAAAATCCTGGAACCCCCATCAAATCCCCGCTACCCTTTGACCCATGCTTCAGGGTTTCAAAGATTTCATCATGAAGGGCAATGTTGTCGACCTGGCCGTTGCGGTCATCATGGGCGGCGCCTTCGCACCTGTCATCACCACTCTGGTGGACTCCATCATCATGCCGTTGATCTCGGGCCTAATCGGTTTCCCGAGCTTCGACCAGTTCCTGGCCTTCCAGGTCGGCGACGGCGAGAACTACGTGCGCTTCGGCGCCTGGCTGACCGTCATCATCAACTTCCTGATCATCGCTGCGGCCCTGTACTTCGTGGTCGTCATGCCGATGAACAAGATGATCGAGGCCCGCAACAAGCGCCTCGGCATCGCCCCCGACGAGGAAGAGGTCGAACCCGACGTCGCTCTGCTGACCGAGATCCGCGACCTGCTCGCCGGCGGCGGCACCCCCAAGCCGGGCTCTGCGGCCGACAAGGATCCCAACGCCTGATCCACTTTTCACCCTCCGTTCGAAGAGGCCCTGCATCTCACCGAGATGCAGGGCCTCTTCGTATTCCCGCGGGTTTCAGCCCGCGTTCCGGCCGCCGTTCACGACGACGCGGCGCTCACAGCGCGAGCCGGTCCGCCACCACCCCGGCCAGGAACTCCGCCTCCTCGCGCGCCTGTTCCTCCGTGGCGGCTTCGACCATGACACGCACGACCGGTTCGGTGCCCGAGGCTCGGAGCAGAACCCGGCCGGTCTCCCCCAGACGCCCTTCGGCCGCGGCGACGGCCTGGGCCAGCCCCGTGTCCGTGGCGGTGGCCGAGCGGTCCACGCCCTTGACGTTGATCAGGATCTGCGGCAACCGGGTCATGACCTTGCCCAGTTCGGAGAGCGGGAGGCCCGTCTCCGCGACCCGAGAAGCCAACATCAGACCGGTCAACAGACCGTCGCCCGTGGTGGCCCAGTCGGACATGATCACGTGCCCTGACTGCTCGCCACCCAGGTTGTAGTTCTCCTCGGTCATGGCTTCCAGGACGTAGCGGTCCCCCACCTTGGTCTCACGAATCTCCAACCCGCGCTCCCGCAGGGCCAACTTGAGTCCCAGGTTGGACATGACGGTGACCACCAGGGTGTCCTTCTCGAGCCGTCCACGTTCGTGCATGGACAACGCCAGGATCCCCATGATCTGGTCGCCGTCGATTTCGTTGCCTTCCGCGTCCACGGCCAGGCAGCGGTCGGCATCACCGTCGTGTGCAATACCCAGATCGGCACCGTACTCGACCACCGCCGCTTTGAGCGGACCCAAGTGGGTTGAACCCACGCCGTCGTTGATGTTCAGTCCGTCCGGTTCGGAGCCGATGATCTTGACCAGTTCGGCTCCCGCGTCGTGGAAGGCATCCGGTGACACCCCTGCGGCGGCTCCGTGGGCGCAGTCCAGGACCACCTTGATGCCTTCCAGCCGATGCGGGATGGCACCCACCAGGTGCAGGACGTAGCGGTCCTCAGCATCGGTGAGGGTGGAGATGCGACCCACGCCCGCACCGGTCGGGCGTCGGAAGTCGCGGGATTCGTAGAGTGCCTGGATCTTGTCCTCGACGGCGTCAGGCAGCTTCTTGCCCCCGTGGGCCAGGAACTTGATGCCGTTGTCCGGAGCGGGGTTGTGGGAGGCGGAGATCATCACGCCGAAATCGGCGTCCATGTCACCCACCAGGTAGGCCAGTGCGGGGGTGGGCACCACACCTGCGTCGTGGACGTCCACACCGGAGCCCGCGAGACCCGCGGCCACCGCTGCCCCCAGGAACTCTCCGGACGCGCGTCCGTCACGCGCCAGGACCGCACGGGGGCGTTGTCCCTCCGCCGCGTGATTGTGTCCCAGCACGATGGCTGCAGCCTGCGCGAGGTCCAACGCCATGTCGGCGGTGAGCAGCTCGTTCGCCAGGCCGCGAACACCGTCGGTCCCGAAAATTCGTGTCATCGATCGTCCATCCCCTTGCCGGGGCGGCAGGCGCAGCGGTGTACGCGGTGCCCCTCGGCATGACCTCGGCATGACCCCGGCCGGAGATTACCGCCCAGGTGAGCACACCGTTTCTTGTTGAACTACATCGTAAGTGCCCGGAGCAGGATGTCCCGGGCATGACGACGCCCCGCCGTCTACGGAACGAAACCGTGGACGACGGGGCGTCGTCGTACACCAGCGGCGCAGATCAGCGCTTGGAGTACTGGGGAGCCTTGCGTGCCTTCTTGAGGCCTGCCTTCTTGCGCTCGATGATGCGGGCGTCACGAGTCAAGAAGCCTGCCTTCTTGAGTGCCGGGCGGTTGTGCTCGGCATCGATCTCGTTCAGAGCGCGAGCCACGCCCAGGCGCAGCGCACCGGCCTGGCCGGAGGGGCCACCGCCGTCAATACGCGCGACGACGTCGTAGGCGCCCTGCAGCTCCAGCAGCTTGAAGGGGTCGTTGACCTCCTGCTGGTGCAGCTTGTTCGGGAAGTAGTTCTCCAGGGTGCGACCGTTGATGGTCCACTTGCCTGAGCCCGGGATGAGGCGCACACGCGCGACTGCTTCCTTGCGGCGGCCGGTGGCCTGGCCGGGAACGGTCAGGGCGGGACGCTCGGTCGCCACGGCGGTCTCGGTGCCGACGCTGGACTCGGAGGTGTAGGAGGTCAGCTCCTCCCCCTCCGGGGCGTAGTTCTCTTCAGTGTTCTGAGCCACGATGTCTCCTCGTTCAGTCGATCTCGAAAGGCCCGGAATTACTGGGCGACCTGGTTGAATTCGAAGGTCTTGGGCTGGTTCGCAGCGTGCGGGTGCTCGGGACCCGCGTAGACCTTGAGCTTGGACATCTGCTGGGCAGCAAGCTTGTTCTTGGGGAGCATGCCGCGAACGGCCTTCTCCACGGCACGCACCGGGTTCTTCTCCAGGAGCTCCGCATAGGAGGTCGCGGTCAGGCCGCCGGGGTAGTTCGAGTGGCGGTAGGCCATCTTCTTCCGCAGCTTGTCGCCGGTCAGGGCGACCTTGTCCGCGTTGACGATGATGACGAAGTCGCCCGTGTCCACGTGGGGAGCAAAGGTTGCCTTGTGCTTGCCGCGCAGCAAGACTGCGGCGTGGCTTGCCAGGCGACCGAGGACGACGTCGCTGGCGTCGATGACGTACCAGTCACGCTGGACGTCACCGGGCTTCGGGGTATACGTACGCACGTTGATCTGCCTTCGTTTCGGTTCGATGGATCTGAGCGGGCTCAGATCGGGTCCTGTGTGCTTCGACCGGGGCTCGGGTGAGGGCCGAGCAGCATCCGGGTCCACAGGCCCCGGAGCACCAGACCGCCGTGCGCCCTGCAACTGGGCGGCGGATCAGGGTACACGTGAACCGAGGTGGGACATGCACAACAGCAGTCAAAGATACCGGAGATGCGTTGGCGATTCCACCCGGGGCGGGCCACCGGGTGGAATCTCACATTTGTGTACCGAAATTTAGTGATCCGTTGGGCCGGTCAGGCCTTCACTTCGCTGCGTCGCGCCCGGGTCTGCTCGGCGCGGGCAGCCAACTCGCAGTCCTCCGGGTACATGACCTGTTCCAGCACCAATCCTTGCGGTGGTGCCAGCAGCATGTCGGAGGACCGGGCCCGTTCCTCAAGGCGTTGACCGACCCATTCCACGGGGCGCTCCCCCTTTCCCACGCGTACGGCCGCGCCCACGATGGAACGCACCATGTTGTGACAGAAGGCATCCGCCTCGATGTGGAGTTCGATTGCCCCCGGCGCCACGCGTTCCACGTGGACGGCCCTGATGTCACGCACCGTCGTGGCCCCGGCCCTGGGGCGGCAGAAGCTCAGGAAGTCGTGCAGGCCCGGCAGGGGCTGCACCGCCGCGTTCATGGCGTCGACATCCAGGGACTCGCGCAGCCACCACGTGGAGTTCCGGCTCAGGGGGTCGTGCGCGCTGGATCCGTCCTGGATCCGGTACGTGTAGCGCCTGGCCACGGCCGAGAACCTGGCGTCGAATCCTTCCACCGCCCGTCGGACGTCCGTGATCACGATCGCCCCGGGAGCCTCGGGCAGTCCGCGTTGGCGCCGCTCGGAACCCAACACCCGCGACAACACCCCGGCGGCACGGCGCATGATCACCTCCGCGGCGTCCTCCCCACGGTTGCCGCGCAAATGGCTCCACTCCTGGTCGGTGACGTCGAAGTGCAGGACCTGGCCGCGGGCGTGGACCCCGGCATCGGTTCGTCCCGCGACCACCGTCCGGACCTGCCGCCGCACCAGCATGGACAGGGCGGCCTCGATGCTGCCCTGTACAGTCTCGCGCCCGGGTTGCCGGGCCCACCCGTCGAAGGGGCCGCCGTCGTACCCGAGATCCACGCGGACGCGGACGGGGCGGGGTTCCGATTGATCGGGACCGGGACGCTCCGTCCCGGGCGATGGACAGGGCTGGGACGTGTTGCTTTCAGGCACGGGGAAGGGTGCTTTCTGACAGGGGATGGTGTCTGGGCGCGCGGCGGCGCCGGCTGCGGGTTCGGAGACCAGGATAGGACCGTGGCCCCCGGATCGTGATGATCCGGGGGCCACGGTCAATGGTGATCGCTCATGCCCTCAGGCAGTGATCACTCACCGTCCATCTTCTGGGCGGCAGCACCGCCGGCGGGCGAGTAACCCGCAGCCTCAGCGTTGGCCTTGGTGTCGAACCAGACCTCGGCCTTGGTGCCCGCATACCAACGGGAGCCCGGCACGTGGTACTTCATGGACTGCTTGTTGCCCTTGATGGTGAAGCCCTCGGGGGCCTCGCCGGACTCGAGGGGCTTGGCGGAACCGGCGTACTCGTCGGCCTCGACCGCGCCCTCGGCGGGCTGGGTCTCGACCTGGGCATCGGTGTCACCTGCGGTTGCCGGTGCAACGGCCGCCGGGGTCTCCTCGGAGAGATCGACGGCAGCTGTGCCGCCCTCCTCGGCCAGGGAGGCCGAGGGATCGCTCACGACGTCGGCCGCGGGAGCCGGGGTCTCTTCGGCTACGGCCTTGGGGGCCTGGGCTTTGGTGGCGGCCTCGGCCTCGGCGACGGTGGCCTTGGTGGCGACCGGCTCCATGACCAGTTCGATCACGGCCATGGGAGCGTTGTCGCCCTTGCGGTTGCCGATCTTGGTGATGCGGGTGTAGCCGCCCGGGCGGTCCTCCATGGCGGAGGCGATCGTGGTGAACAGCTCATGCACCACGGCCTTGTCGGTCAGCTGCTTGAGCACCTGACGACGAGCGGCCAGGTCACCGCGCTTCGCGACCGTGATCAGGCGCTCGGCGTGCGGACGCAGACGCTTGGCCTTGGTCACCGTGGTGGTGATGCGCTTGTGCTCGAACAGCTGCTGCGAGAGGTTGCGCAGCATGAGGCGCTCGTGTGCCGGGCTGCCGCCGAGGCGGGCGCCCTTCGTGGGAGTAGGCATATCGGTTGGTCTCCTGGGTGTTTCCCGTCAGCTCAGGCCCTCGACCCGGTTCGTCCCGGTCGATGCGACCCCTTGGCGGGAGAAGAAGGTCGTAAGGATTACTGCTGGACGTCGAACGGGTTGTCGTCGTCGATCGACGCAGGACGCGCGGCGGCCTCGAAACCTGGGGGCGAGTCCTTGAGGGCCAGGCCCAGCTCCACGAGCTTGACCTTGACCTCGTCGATGGACTTGGCACCGAAGTTGCGGATGTCCATCAGGTCGGCCTCGGAGCGGGTCACGAGCTCACCCACGGTGTGGATGCCCTCGCGCTTGAGGCAGTTGTAGGAGCGCACGGTCAGCTCGAGGTCCTCGATCGGCAGCGCCATGTCGGCGGCCATCGCGGCGTCGGTCGGCGACGGGCCGATCTCGATGCCTTCGGCCTCGGAGTTCAGCTCGCGGGCCAGACCGAACAGCTCGACCAGGGTGGTTCCGGCCGATGCGACGGCGTCACGCGGCGAGATGGCTTCCTTGGTCTCGACGTCCAGGATCAGGCGGTCGAAGTCGGTCCGCTGCTCCACACGGGTGGCCTCCACGCGGAAGGTCACTTTGAGCACCGGCGAGTAGATCGAGTCGACCGGGATACGGCCGACCTCGGCGTCGCCGGACTTGTTCTGGGCTGCGGTCACGTACCCGCGGCCGCGCTCGATGGTCAGCTCGAGTTCGAGGCTGCCCTTCGCGTTCAGGGTGGCGATGTGCAGGTCCGGGTTGTGGATCTCCACACCGGCGGGGACCTGGATGTCAGCCGCGGTGACCTCTGCCGGGCCCTGCTTGTTCAGGTAGGCCACGACCGGCTCGTCCTCCTCCGAGGAGACGGCGAGCTTCTTGATGTTGAGGATGAGTTCGGTGACGTCCTCCTTGACACCTTCCACGGTCGAGAACTCGTGGAGCACGCCGTCGATCCGGATGCTGGTGACAGCAGCGCCGGGAATCGAGGAGAGCAGGGTGCGACGGAGAGAGTTACCGAGGGTGTAGCCGAAGCCCGGCTCGAGCGGTTCGATGGAGAACCGTGAGCGGTTGTCGGCCACGACCTCTTCGGAAAGGGTGGGGCGCTGTGCGATGAGCACTGATGGTTCCTTTCAGCGTGCCTCCGCTATATGACGCACGCAGGTGGTGGAGCACTCTCAAGTGTGAGGGTTGGGGCCGGCGGGCCCGAACCGCGTGATGCACGTACCGCTGGTCGCCCCTACCTGGGTGGGGCAACCAGCGATGCGTGCAAGTGATCAAACGCGACGACGCTTGGGCGGGCGGCAGCCGTTGTGGGCGCTGGGGGTGACGTCCTGGATGGAGCCGACCTCCAGGCCGGTGGCCTGCAGCGAACGAATCGCGGTCTCGCGACCCGAACCCGGGCCCTTCACGAAGACGTCAACCTTGCGGACACCATGTTCCTGGGCGCGCTTGGCAGCGGCCTCGGCGGCCATCTGAGCGGCGTAAGGGGTCGACTTGCGCGAACCCTTGAAACCCATCTCACCGGCCGAGGACCAGGACAGCACTGCGCCGCTGGGATCGGTGATGGAGACGATGGTGTTGTTGAACGTCGACTTGATGTGGGCTTGGCCCGAGGTGATGTTCTTCTTGTCCTTGCGACGCGGCTTGCGGGCGGCCGTCGCACGAGTCTTTGGGGGCATTGAGCTTCTCCTGCTAGGTCTCTAACGAGGTGGTCTGAACCGTGTTGGTCTGAGCCAGGGGCGAGATGATTCGCCGAAGGATCTTCGGTTACTTACTTCTTCTTGCCGGCGACGGTGCGCTTCGGACCCTTACGGGTGCGGGCGTTCGTCTTGGTGCGCTGACCGTGCACGGGCAGACCCCGGCGGTGACGCAGACCCTGGTAGCTGCCGATCTCGACCTTGCGGCGGATGTCGGCGGCCACCTCACGGCGAAGGTCACCCTCCACCTTGTAGTTGCCCTCGATGTAGTCACGCAGCTGGACGAGCTGCGCATCGGTGAGGTCCTTGACCCGGATGTCTCCCGAGATCTCGGTGGCCTCGAGAGTCGCGAGCGCACGAGTGCGGCCCACGCCGTAGATGTAGGTAAGGGCGATTTCGATCCGCTTTTCGCGGGGCAGATCGACGCCTGCGAGACGAGCCATTGTGGCGGTTCTCCTTAGTTCTCAGAGGTCTGGAGCATCGCTTTCCGCGGTCCGGCTGCAGGGACGGTGTCCTTGCGGTGCCGCGGTCCTCGGCCTCTGTTGTCCGAGGGTGCCCGCCTGAATCTCTCCGGTCGGGAGCGGTGCAATGTCACCCGCGGTTGCGGGCTGTGCATCGGGGCTGAATCAGCCCTGACGCTGCTTGTGGCGCGGGTTCTCGCAGATCACCATGACTCGCCCGTTACGGCGAATCACCTTGCACTTGTCGCAGATCTGCTTCACGCTCGGCTGGACCTTCATCGCATTCCTTCGCGTTAGCTGTTCGAGATGACAACGCAACGGGGTGCCCGTTGCGCCGCAACTCACTTGTAGCGGTAGACGATCCGACCCCGTGAGAGGTCGTAGGGGCTTAGCTCCACCACGACCCGGTCCTCGGGGAGGATTCGGATGTAGTGCTGGCGCATCTTTCCGGAGATGTGGGCAAGAACGATGTGTCCGTTATCCAACTCCACCCGGAACATTGCGTTCGGGAGAGCTTCGACCACAGCGCCTTCGATCTCGATGACTCCGTCTTTTTTAGCCATGTACTCCGCTCACTTCTGTGCCCGGTGGATCTCCGGGCGGGGTTCGGTTCTAGTGGCGGCCTCCCGCTCCACCCGCATCGCGCGCACGTCATGGCTCGTCGTCGAACCCTGAACGGGGTCACAAGCGGTGTGAAGTGTCGAGATGTTCTGGCAGAGCGCATGGGAGGACGCAGACAACCAGCAGTCAAGAATACGCGCGGTTGCCCTCTGGGACAAGACGGGAGATGGCCCGGCTCGTGTGACCTTGCTAGCTCGCGGCCGCCAGCTGTCCGCAGGCGCCGTCGATGTCCGATCCGCGGGTGTCGCGCACGGTGGTCGGAATGCCGTGGGCGCGGAGACGCTCGACGAAGTTCTGTTCCACACCGCGGCGCGAGGCTGTCCACTTGGACCCGGGGGTGGGGTTCAGCAGGATGGGGTTGACGTGCACCCAACCCCGTCCTCGCGCATTGAGCTTCTCCCCCAGCAGGTCGGCCCGCCAGCCCTGGTCGTTGATGTCTCGGATCAGCGCGTACTCGATGGAAATCCGGCGGCCCGTGGCGTCGAAGTACTCGCGGGCAGCGTCCAGGGCCTCGTCGACCTTCCAGCGGGTGTTGATCGGGATGAGTTCGTCCCGCAGTTCGTCGTCGGGGGCGTGCAGGGACAAGGCGAGGGTGATGGGCAGCCCCTCCCGGGTGAACTTGCGCATGCCCGGCACCAGCCCGACCGTGGACATGGTGAGTCCGCGTGCGGAGATGCCGAGACCTTCGGGAGCGGGATCGATCAACCTGTGGACCGCCTCCATGGTGGCCTTGTAGTTGGCCAGGGCCTCCCCCATGCCCATGAACACGATGTTCGAAACCCGCAGCGGGTCCTGCTCGCGCCGTCCCACTTCGCCGTCGCGCAGCATCCGAATGCCTTCAACCACCTGGCCCACGATCTCCGCCGCCGACAGGTTGCGGGTGAGCCCCGCCTGTCCCGTGGCGCAGAACGGGCAGTTCATGCCGCAGCCTGCCTGGGAGGAGATGCACATGGTCACCCGGTTCGGGTAGCGCATCAGGACGGACTCCACGAGTGCGCCGTCGTAGAGACGGTGGACGCGCTTGACGGTGTCCCCGTTGTCCGCGTGCAAGGTCCGCACGCTTCGCAGGAGTTCCGGCATGGTGTCGTGCACCAGTTGGTCGCGACCGTTCTTGGGCAGGTCGGTCATGTCCTCAGGCTTTGCCGCGAAGCGCTCGAAGTAGTGCCGGGAGAGCTGCTCGGCGCGGAAGGGCTTGTGCCCCATCTCCTTGAGCATCTCGCGGCGCCCGGTCATGTTCGTGTCGGCGATGTGGCGCGGCGGCTTGCCCCGGCGCGCGGCCTTGAAGACCAGTTGGCCGGGAACGGGTCGCGGGGTGTCCGGGGTGCCGGCATCGGGATCCGTGTTGCGGAAGTCCTGTTCGATGTCCGCGGCAGCGTTCGCGGGGGCGGTGTCGGAGCCCACCGGGCCGACGGTGGGGTCGGGCAGGGGTGTGCGGTTCTCGCTCACGGTGTCTCCTGAATGGTCACGGTGTGTGGTCTCGAGGCTACAGGTTGGGTCCGAAAGGGGTTCCGGTCGGAACGGGGTCGGGGATGCCCGACGACGTCGTCGGCGTCCCTCCGTTCAGGGCTCCGGAACGGGCACGGGGGTGACGCCCAACGGTTCCAGCTCTGCGGCTCCTCCGTCCTCGGCGGTGAGCACCCAGATGCCACCCTTGTGGCGGGCGACGGAGTGCTCCCACTGGCAGGCCCGGCCGCCGTCGGTCGTGATCACGGTCCAGTCGTCCTCCAGGACCTTGGTCTCGATCCCACCGGTCACCAGCATGGGTTCGATGGCCAGGCACATCCCGGGCTTGAGGGCCGCCGACTTCTGGCCGGACCGGTAGTTCAGCACGTCGGGTGCCATGTGCATCTGGGAGCCGATGCCGTGCCCCACGTAGTCCTCCAGGATGCCGTACTTCTCCCCGGCCAGGGCCCGTACCCGGTCCTCGATCGCAGCACCGATGTCCCCCACGTGAGTACCCGTTGCCATGGCGGCGATGCCGTGCCACATCGCGTCCCGGGTCACCTCCGAGAGGCGGCGATCCGACTCACTCGGCTCCCCCAGGATCACGGTGCGCGCGGAGTCTCCGTTGAAACCGTCCACGATCGCGCCGCCGTCGATCGAGAGGATGTCGCCCTCCTGCAGCACCCGGTCACCGGGGATCCCGTGGACGACCTCGTCGTTGACGGACACGCACACGGTGGCCGGGTAGCCGAAGTAGCCCAGGAAGTTCGAGGTCGCGCCGTTGGCGGCCAGGACCTCACGGAAAGCGGCGTCGAGGTCCGCCGTGCTCGCCCCGGGGCGAGCGGCGGCCACCGCGGCATCCAGGGCACGGGAGGTCACGACTCCGGCACGGACCATGGTGCGCAGTTGGGCATCGGACTTGTACTCGATGCGGCGGCGACCGAACATCTGCGGTTCTCCTCGGTACAGGGTGGGTACAGGGTGATGGGTGGTTGTCGTGAGCGCTGAGGGGCTCGGGTGGCCGGCCAGGCGTGAGGCCCCCGACGCGGGTCGGGGGCCTCACGCAACAGCACGTGGCTGGGCCGATCAGCCCAGGGCTGCCACGATTCGCTCGGTGACCTCGTCGATCGAGCCGAGGCCGTCGACCTCCCGCACGATTCCGCGGGCGTCGTAGATGTCGACGACGACGGCCGTCTCCTCTTCGTAGACGTCCAGACGGTGCCGGATCACGTCCTCGGTGTCATCGGCTCGACCCTGCTCGGCGGCGCGGCCCAGCAGTCGCTGGACGAGCTCCTCGGTCTCGGCGTTGAGCTTGAGCACCACGTCCAGGTTCTCACCGCGCTCCGAGAGGATCGCGTCGAGTTCCTCGACCTGCGCGGCGTTGCGCGGGTACCCGTCCAGGAGGAAGCCGTTCTGCGCGTCGTCCTCGGCCAAGCGGTCACGGACCATGCGGTTGGTCACCGAATCGGGGACCAGGTTGCCGGCGTCGGTGTAGGACTGGGCCTCTTTGCCCAACTCCGTCCCGTTCTTGATGTTGAACCGGAAGATGTCTCCGGTGGAGATCGCGGGGATGCCCAGTCGCTCGGCAATGCGGACCGCCTGGGTGCCCTTGCCTGCGCCCGGGGGGCCGATGATCAACATGCGGGTCATGTTCACTCTCCTGCTTGCTCGTCTTCTCTGGCTTCGTGTCGTGAATGTGTCCCGGTGAGCCGCGGCTCAGCGCAGGAGGCCCTCGTAGTGGCGCTGCTGGAGCTGGGCGTCGATCTGCTTCACGGTGTCCAGACCGACACCCACCATGATCAGCAGGGACGGTCCGCCGAACGGGAAGTTCTGGTTGGCGTTGAACAGCACCAGCGCGATCAACGGGATCATGGACACGATACCCAGGTAGAGCGCACCCGGGAGGGTGATCCGGTTGATGACGTAGCGCAGGTAGGACTCCGTGGGCTGCCCGGCGCGGATGCCCGGGATGAATCCGCCGTAGCGTTTCATGTTCCCGGCGACCTCCTCCGGGTTGAACGTGATCGAGACGTAGAAGTACGTGAAGAACACGATCAGCAGGAAGTACGCCACCATGTATACCGGATGGTCCCCGGAGGCCAGGTAGGTGTTGACCCAGTTGATCCAGGCCGGCA
Source organism: Kocuria soli (assembly GCF_003797835.1). GTDB lineage: Bacteria > Actinomycetota > Actinomycetes > Actinomycetales > Micrococcaceae > Kocuria > Kocuria soli. The sequence goes on along the minus strand of NZ_RKMF01000006.1, from coordinate 62,582 downwards.
CCGGCGAACCGTCCGTGGGCATGGCGAACTGCGAGACCAGCCCGGGCAGCATGAGCATCGAGGACGCGAAGATGATCGGGATCACGCCCGCCATGTTGACCTTGAGCGGGATGTAGGTCGTCGATCCACCGATGGTCCGTCGGCCCACCATGCGCTTGGCGTACTGCACGGGCACGCGACGCTGGGACTGCTCCACGAACACGACGCACACGATCACGACCAGCCCGATCAGCAGGACCAGGGAGAAGGGGCCCCAGCCCTTGGTGTTGAAGATCTGGCCCAGTGCCGTGGGGAAGCCCGCGGCGATCGAGGTGAAGATCAGCAGGGACATGCCGTTGCCCACGCCTTTGTCCGTGATGCGCTCACCCAGCCACATGATCACCGTGGTACCGGCGGTGAGGGTCACGATGATGATCAAGGTGGTCAGGATCGTGTCGTTCGGAATCACGGGCAGAGGACAACCGGCGAGCAGCTGACCGCTGCGGGCCAAGGAGACCACGGTGGTCGCATTGAGCAATGCCAGCCCGATGGTCAGGTAGCGGGTGTACTGGGTGAGCTTCGCCTGGCCCTGGGGACCTTCCTCGTGCAGTTCCTGGAACCTGGGGATGACCACGCGCAGCAACTGCACGATGATGCTGGCCGTGATGTACGGCATCACGCCCAGGGCGAAGATCGAGACCTGTAGGAGGGCGCCACCGCTGAACAGGTTGACCAGGTCGTAGACCCCGCCCGAGGTGTTCCCCAATGCCAGACACTGCTGGACGTTGCCGTAGTCCACGCCGGGGGCTGGAACGAAGGTACCCAGTCGGTAGATCACGATCATCCCGATGGTGAACAGAATCTTGGTCCGCAGCTCGGGGGTCGTGAACGCCCGACCGAAAGCGCTGAGCACAGATCTCTCCTAGGGTCTTGGTCTCGACCGTGGGCCGGCCGGTCATGTTGCCGGCCCCGCGTGTTGAGCGTGGGATTCGGACGGGGCTGATGAGCCCCAACCCTCCCCTGGGCGACCCGCCGGGCCGCGCGCTGCTCGAGCGGGCGTCGGTGCAATGCGTGCAGTGGGCCGTCTTGGCCCCCGCAAGTCTAACGAAACGGTCAAGGAACGCAGCATCTACGCGGGGAGGGAAGTCTCACACGGGGTTTCCGCCGGCGAATGGGCAGTTTGATCGCTGCTGAAGGTGCCAGGAGCGATCAAACTGCAGTCTCGCCTCCGCGCACGCCGTCAATGCCGTCAATGCCACTGTATGAGACAAGGCCCTCACCTCCCGGAGGGGAAGTGAGGGCCTTGGTCGCGTCAGGACATTCCCGACGACGCGTCAGTGATCACGCAGTGGTGGTGGAGCCACCGGCGGCGGCGATCTTCTCCGCGGCGGAGGTGGAGAACTTGTTGGCGGTCACGTTGACCACCACAGAGATCTCGCCGTCGCCGAGGACCTTGACCGGCTGGTTCTTGCGAACCGCGCCCTTGGCCACGAGCTCCTCTATGCCGACGGTGCCCCCCTCGGGGAACAGCTCGCCCAGGCGGTCCAGGTTCACGACCTGGTACTCCACGCGGAACGGGTTGGTGAACCCGCGCAGCTTGGGCAGGCGCATGTGCAGCGGCAGCTGGCCACCGGCGAAGCCGGGCTTCACCTGGTAACGAGCCTTCGTGCCCTTGGTACCGCGACCGGCGGTCTTACCCTTGGAACCCTCACCACGGCCCACACGGGTGCGAGCCTTCTTGGCGCCGGGGGCCGGCTTGAGGTGGTGGACCTTCAGGGCGTCCTTGGTGGTGCCGTCCGTCGAGATGTTCTCGGCGACGTTCTCAGTGTTCTCAGCCATGCTCAGGCCTCCTCAACCGTCACGAGGTGAGCCACGGTGTTGATCATGCCCGCGGTCGCCTCATCGGCTTTGCGAACCACGACGTTGCCGGGCTTCTTCAAGCCCAGGGAACGAAGGGTGTCGCGCATGTTCTGCTTCTGCCCGACCATGGAGCGGATCTGGGTGATCTTGAGCTCCCGGCCGTCGGCCTGGATTCGCTTCTGCGTCATCACGCACCTGCCTTCTGCTGGAGTTCGCGCAGCAGCGGGGCGGGAACGACCTCGTCCATGGGCAGGCCACGACGAGCCGCGACAGCCGCCGGCTCCTCGAGCTGGCGAAGAGCCTCGATGGTCGCGTGCACGATGTTGATCTGGTTGGAAGACCCGAGGGACTTCGAGAGAACGTCGTGAATGCCCGCGCACTCCAGGACCGCACGCACCGGACCACCGGCGATGACACCGGTACCCGGGGTTGCCGGACGCAGCATGACCACACCGGCAGCGGCCTCACCCTGCACACGGTGCGGGATGGTGCGCTTCTCGACGCGCGGGACGCGGAAGAAGTTCTTCTTCGCCTCCTCGACTCCCTTGGAGATGGCCGCGGGAACTTCCTTGGCCTTGCCGTAGCCGACGCCGACCATGCCGTCGCCGTCGCCGACGACGACCAGTGCGGTGAAGCTGAAGCGACGGCCGCCCTTGACGACCTTGGCAACGCGGTTGATGGTCACGACGCGCTCGAGGAACTTGTCCTTCTCCTCGTCGCGCTCACGTCCACGGCCGCCACGCTCGCCACGGCCACCACGGCCGCCGCGGTCGTTGTTGCGGCCACCGCGCTCGTTGCGCTCACCACGGCCGCCACGTTCGTTGCCGGCTGCGGTGTTGGACTCGGTGCCAGCCTCGGCTGCCACGTTCTCGGTGTTCTCGGTGTTCTGCTCGCTCACAGTGCCAGACCTCCCTCACGGGCGCCGTCGGCGACGGCAGCCACTCGACCGTGGTACTTGTTGCCTCCGCGGTCGAACACGACGGCCTCGATGCCAGCGGCCTTCGCACGCTCGGCGACCAGTTCGCCCACGCGCTTTGCCTTTTCGGACTTGTCAGCCTCGGAGCCACGCAGCTCGGCTTCCATGGTGGAGGCCGATGCAACGGTGACGCCGCGGGTGTCGTCGATGACCTGCACGAACATGTGCCGGGTCGAACGGGTCACGACCAGGCGCGGACGCTCGGCAGTGCCCGTGACGTACTTGCGAACGCGGGCGTGCCGGCGCGCACGCTGTGCGGCCTTGGACTTGCCCTTGATGCTCAGAGCCATGATCACTTACCTGCCTTTCCGGCCTTGCGGCGGATCTGCTCGCCCGCGTAGCGGACGCCCTTGCCCTTGTAGGGCTCGGGGGCGCGCAGACCGCGAATCTTGGCGGCCACGTGGCCGACCTGCTGCTTGTCAATGCCCTTGACGGTCACCTTGTTGGCGCCTTCGACGGCGAACTCGATGCCTTCGGGGGCCTCGAAGGTGATCGGGTGCGAGTAGCCCAGAGCGAACTCCAGGTTCTGGCCCTTCGCCTGCACGCGGTAACCGGTGCCGACGATCTCCAGACCCTTGCTGTAGCCATCGGTCACACCCACGATCATGTTCTGGATCAGGGTGCGGGTCAGGCCGTGCAGGGAGCGGGACTCGCGCTCGTCGTTGGGACGGGTGACCGTGATCGTGCCGTCCTCCTGGGACAGTTCGATCGGTGCGGACACCGTGTGGTTCAGCTCCCCCTTGGGGCCCTTCACGGACACCTGGGAGCCGTCAATCTTCACCTCGACGCCGGCGGGCACAGAGATGGGGAGACGTCCAATACGTGACATGTTCTCTTCCTTCCTTTCTCTGCTACCGGATCACCAGACGTAGGCCAGGACCTCGCCGCCCACGCCCTTCTTGGCAGCCTGCTTGTCGGTGAGCAGACCGGAAGAGGTCGAGAGGATGGCGATGCCCAGCCCGCCCAGAACGCGCGGCAGGTTGGTGGACTTGGCGTAAACGCGCAGGCCCGGCTTGGAGATACGGCGGACGCCGGCAATCGAACGCTCACGCTGCGGACCGAACTTGAGGGTCAGGACCAGGGTCTTGCCGACCTTGGCCGGCTCTTCCGACCAGTCGGCGATGTAGCCCTCGGTCTTGAGGATCTCTGCAACCCGGCCCTTGAGCTTGGAGTACGGCATGCTCACGGTGTCGTGGTAGGCAGAGTTTGCGTTGCGCAGACGGGTCAGCATGTCTGCGACAGGATCTGTCATGGTCATGTGGGCTCGTGCCCTTCCTCGTCTTGGTTTCCCACCGGGTCTTCACCCGTGGGACCTGAGACGTAGTCGTCAGTTGGTCTTGAAGGGGAAACCGAGCGCCTTGAGCAGCGCGCGGCCCTCGTCGTCGGTCTTGGCAGTGGTCACCACGGTGATGTCCATACCGCGAACGCGGTCGATCTTGTCCTGATCGATTTCGTGGAACATCGACTGTTCGGTGAGGCCGAAGGTGTAGTTGCCGTTGCCGTCGAACTGGCGGTCCGAGAGTCCGCGGAAGTCGCGGATACGCGGCAGGGCCAGGCTCACCAGGCGGTCCAGGAACTCCCACATGCGGTCGCCACGCAGCGTGGTGTGGCAGCCGATGGGCATTCCCTCACGCAGCTTGAACTGCGCGATGGACTTCTTGGCGCGGTTGATCACGGGCTTCTGACCGGTGATGGCGGTCAGGTCGCGAACGGCGCCGTCGATGAGCTTGGAGTCCTTGGCGGCGTCACCCACACCCATGTTGACGACGACCTTGACGATGCGCGGCGTCTCCATGACGTTGGAGTAGTTGAACTGCTCCTGCAGAGCGGGGACGACCACGTCCTGGAACTTGGTCTTGAAGCTGGGGGCGGTGGTTTCGGTCATCACAGATCCTTACCAGTGCTCTTGGACACGCGAACGCGCACGGTCTTGTTGCGGCCGTTGCGCTCGACGGTCTCGGTGCGGTAACCGACCTTGGTCGGCTTCTTGGTCTCGGGGTCCACCAGGGCCACGTTGGAGATGTGGATCGGGGCCTCGACCTTTTCGATGCCGCCGGACTCACCCTGCATTGTGGCGCGCTTGTGCCGCGTCACGACGTTGACGCCCTCGACGACCACACGCTGGGTCTCGGGGATGACACGCAGGACCTTGCCCTGCTTGCCCTTGTTGTCCTTCTTGCCGGAAATGACCTGGACCAGGTCGCCGGTCTTGATCTTGAACTTGGGCATCAGAGCACCTCCGGTGCCAGCGAGACGATCTTCATGAACTTCTTGTCGCGCAGCTCGCGGCCCACGGGGCCGAAGATGCGGGTGCCGCGGGGGTCACCGTCGGACTTGAGGATCACTGCGGCGTTCTCGTCGAAACGGATGTAGGAACCGTCCGGACGGCGACGCTGCTTCTTGGTGCGAACGACGACGGCCTTGACGACGTCGCCCTTCTTCACGTTGCCGCCGGGGGTGGCATCCTTCACCGTGGCGACAATGGTGTCACCGATGCCTGCGTAGCGGCGACCGGATCCACCGAGAACGCGGATGGTCAGGATTTCCTTCGCACCCGAGTTGTCGGCGACGGTCAGCCGCGACTCCTGCTGAATCACTTGTTGTCTCCTGTCGTCACGCCGGTTCCAGCACCCTTCGGTTGAGCAGGGGCGGGCCTAGCGGAACAGCTCGTCGGATAAATTCCCCTCCACCTCTGGTCGTGCGTAAGACGCGCACGCTGCGGCAGGGGCTCGGCCTATTCGTGCCAGAAGCATCTGAACTCGCGGCGATTCCTGGCAACCCGAAGGCGCAAGGACGTTGCGGGCATTATGCGCTGGCACGAAAGAGCAGAGGGGTGAGGGCATAGAACTGCCCACACAAGACGTCAACCTTACCACGACGTCGTCGTGCGAACCCAGGGCGGGCAGTCTTGTGTGAGCAGCACAACGGCCCGCACTCCCCCGCCGTTGCGGGAGCGTACGGGCCGTTGCCGAACCGTTGCCGGTCGGGGCGATCTAGCGGCGAAGGGCCGCTGGGATCACTTGGCCTTCTCGATGATCTCGACGACGCGCCAGTGCTTGTCCGCGGACAGCGGGCGGGTCTCGGCGATCAGCACGAGGTCGCCGATCCCACACGAGTTCTCCTCGTCGTGGGCCTTGACCTTCTTGGTGCGACGCATGACCTTGCCGTACAGGGCGTGCTTGACGTTGTCCTGCAGCTGAACGACGACGGTCTTGTTCATCTTGTCCGAGGTGACGTAGCCACGGCGGGTCTTGCGGTAGCCGCGCTCCTCGGTCTTCTGTGCCTGCTCGGTCACTTGGCATCATCCTCATCGGTGGTGTTCGTGGCACGGATGCCGAGCTCGCGCTCGCGCAGAACCGTGTAGATGCGGGCGATGTCACGCTTGACGGCCTTGAGGCGGCCGTTGGACTCGAGCTGACCGGTCGCCGACTGGAAGCGCAGGTTGAACAGCTCTTCCTTGGCCTTCTTCAGCTCGGTGTACAAAGCGTCGTTGTCGAGCTCTTCGAGCTTCTCAATGCTCAGATCCTTGGATCCAACAGCCATTGATCATTCACCGCCTTCGCGACGCACAATGCGTGCCTTCATGGGGAGCTTGTGGATCGCCAGGCGCAGGGCCTCGCGAGCGACCTCGTCGGACACACCGCCGAGCTCGAACATCACGCGACCCGGCTTGACGTTGGCGACCCACCACTCGGGCGAGCCCTTACCGGAACCCATACGGGTTTCGGCGGGGCGCTTGGTCAAGGGACGGTCCGGGTAGATGTTGATCCAGACCTTGCCGCCACGCTTGATGTGGCGGGTCATGGCGATACGAGCTGCCTCGATCTGCCGGTTGGTGACGTAGGCCGGGGTCAGGGCCTGAATGCCCCACTCACCGAAGGTGACCTCGGTGCCGCCCTTTGCCATACCACTCCGCTTGGGGTGGTGCTGCTTGCGATACTTCACACGACGGGGGATGAGCATCAGTTACCACCCTCTGCGTTGGACGCCGGGGCCTGGGCCTCGGCGGCAGGGGCCTCCGCGGTGCGCTCGGTGCGCTCCCCGCGGCGGCCACCACGGTCATTACGGTCGTTGCGACGACGACGCTCGCCACCACCGCGACGGTCGTTGCCGCCACGGCCGCGGGAGGGAGCGGCAGCTTCCTGAGCAGCCAGTTCCTTGTCGGTCAGATCGCCCTTGTAGATCCAGACCTTCACGCCGATACGGCCGAAGGTGGTCTTGGCCTCGAAGAAGCCGTAGTCGATGTTCGCGCGCAGGGTGTGCAGGGGCACACGGCCTTCGCGGTAGAACTCCGAGCGGGACATCTCCGCACCGCCCAGACGGCCGGCGCACTGGATACGAATACCCTTGGCGCCCGCACGCTGCGCGGACTGGATGGCCTTCTTCATGGCGCGGCGGAAGGCCACGCGGGAGGCCAGCTGCTCGGCGACACCCTGGGCAACCAGCTGGGCATCCGCTTCGGGGTTCTTGACCTCGAGGATGTTCAGCTGGATCTGCTTGCCGGTGAGCTTCTCGAGCTCGCCGCGGATGCGATCAGCCTCGGCGCCGCGGCGGCCGATGACGATGCCCGGCCGGGCGGTGTGGATGTCGACGCGGACACGGTCACGGGTGCGCTCGATCTCGACCTTCGAGATACCGGCGCGCTCCATGCCGGTGTCCATCAGCTTGCGGATCTGGATGTCCTCACGGACGTAGTCCTTGTACTGCTGGCCTTCCTTCGTGGAATCAGCGAACCAGTGCGAGACGTGGTCCGTGGTGATTCCCAGTCGGAAACCGTTGGGGTTGATCTTCTGTCCCACTTAGCGGACCTCCTCGTTCTCCGGGGTGGCCACGACCAGGGTGATGTGGCTCGTGCGCTTGTTGATCCGGTAGGCGCGGCCCTGGGCACGCGGGCGGAACCGCTTCATGGTCGGTCCCTCGTCCACGAATGCCTCGGACACGACCAGCTCTTCCTCACGGAAGGGCAGGCCCTGACGGTCGGCTGCCTGGCGGGCGTTGGCCACTGCGGACGACAGAACCTTGAACACCGGCTCCGAAGCACCCTGAGGGGCGAACTTCAGGATGGCCAGTGCCTCGTGTGCCTGCTGGCCCCGGATCAGGTTGACGACGCGCCGGGCCTTCATCGGCGTCACGCGGACGTACCGCGCAGATGCCTTGGCTTCCATTGCTTTCCTCTTCTCGTCTCTTGACGAAGTGCTAAACGCTGCTGGACCGAGAGGGTCAGCGGCGCTTGCCCTTCTTGTCGTCCTTCACATGGCCACGGAAAGTGCGCGTGGGAGCGAACTCACCGAGCTTGTGACCAACCATGGACTCGGTGATGAACACCGGGATGTGCTTACGGCCGTCGTGCACGGCGATCGTGTGCCCGAGCATGTCGGGGATGATCATCGAGCGGCGCGACCACGTCTTGATGACGTTCTTGGTGCCCTTCTCGTTCTCCTTGGCCACCTTCACGAAAAGGTGCTGGTCGACGAAAGGGCCCTTCTTCAGGCTGCGTGGCATGGTTCAGGCTCCCTTAGCGCTTGTTCTTGCCGGTACGGCGACGGCGGACGATCAGCTTGTCGCTTTCCTTGTTGGGGCGACGGGTACGGCCCTCGGGCTTACCGTTCGGGTTGACGGGGTGACGGCCACCGGAGGTCTTGCCCTCGCCACCACCGTGGGGGTGGTCGACAGGGTTCATGACCACACCGCGCACGGTCGGGCGGACGCCCTTCCAGCGGTTGCGGCCGGCCTTGCCCCAGTTGATGTTGGACTGCTCGGCGTTTCCGACCTCGCCGATCGTCGCGCGGCAGCGCACGTCGACGTTGCGGATCTCACCGGAGGGCAGACGGAGCTGACCGTACTTGCCTTCCTTGGCGACCAGCTGCACGGAGGCGCCCGCGGAACGGGCGAGCTTGGCACCGCCACCGGGCCGCAGTTCCACGGCGTGGATCACGGTACCGACGGGGATGTTGCGCAGCGGCAGGTTGTTGCCGGGCTTGATGTCGGCACCGGGGCCGCTCTCGACGACGTCGCCCTGCTTGAGACGGTTCGGCGCCACGATGTAGCGCTTGGTGCCGTCCACGTAGTGCAGCAGTGCGATGCGTGCGGTGCGGTTGGGGTCGTACTCGATGTGAGCGACCTTGGCGTCCACGCCGTCCTTGTCGTGCCGACGGAAGTCGATCACGCGGTACTGGCGCTTGTGGCCACCGCCCTTGTGACGGGTGGTGATGCGACCCAGGTTGTTGCGTCCGCCCTTCTTGGGCAGCGGGCGCAGCAAGGACTTCTCCGGAGTCGATCGGGTGATCTCTGCGAAGTCCGCGACGGACGAGCCACGGCGGCCCGGCGTCGTCGGCTTGTGCTTACGAATAGCCATGTTTGAAATTCCTCGATAGGTGTGGCCTTAGGGCGTTCAGCCCTGGCCTCCGAAGATGTCGATGGTGCCCTCGGAGAGGGTCACGATGGCGCGCTTGGTGCGGTTGCGCTGTCCCCAGCCGAAGCGGGTGCGCTTGCGCTTGCCGTCGCGGTTGGCGGTGTTGACCGAGGCAACCTTGACGTCGAAGATCGCTTCGACGGCCTGCTTGATCTCGATCTTGTTCGCGTCGTTGGCGACGAAGAAGGTGTACTGGCCCTGGTCGATCAGGCCGTAGGCCTTCTCGGAGACAACAGGCGCGATGATGACGTCACGCGGGTCCTTGTAGGTCACGCTCACTTGGCGTCCTCCTGCTTCTTGCCGGTCTGAGCCGCGTCGACGAATGCGTCGTAGGCGGCCTTGGTGAAGACCACGTCGTCGGCAACCAGCACGTCGTAGGTGTTGAGCTGGTCGGCGTACAGGCTGTGCACGTTCTCCAGGTTGCGCACCGACAGCGCGGCGACGTCGTCCTGGCGGTCGAGCACGACGAGCAGGTTCTTGCGCTCGGTCAGCCCGGCCAGAGCAGCCTTGGCGGCCTTGGTCGAGGGGGTCTCTCCCGCGACCAGTTCGGCCACGACGTGGATGCGGTTGTGGCGAGCGCGGTCCGAGAGGGCGCCACGCAGAGCGGCGGCCTTCATCTTCTTGGGGGTGCGCTGCGAGTAGTCGCGCGGCACGGGGCCGTGCACGATGCCGCCACCGGTCATGTGCGGGGCGCGGATCGAACCCTGACGGGCGCGGCCGGTGCCCTTCTGCTTGAACGGCTTGCGTCCGGCACCGGACACCTCACCGCGGCGCTTGGTCTTGTGGGTGCCCTGACGGGCGGCAGCCAGCTGGGCGACGACGACCTGGTGCATCAGCGGCACGGAGGTCTTGGCGTCGAAGATCTCGGCGGGCAGTTCCACGTTGATGGTCTCTGTTGCCATGGCTTATCAGGCTCCCTTCACGGCGGTGCGGACGAGGACGACCGAACCCTTGGGGCCCGGCAGGGCGCCCTTGATGAGCAGCAGGGAGTTCTCGGCGTCAACGGCCTGGACCTTGAGGTTCATGGTCGTGTGTCGGTCGTGGCCCATCCGGCCTGCCATGCGCATTCCCTTGAACACGCGGGCGGCGAAGGAGGCGTTACCGATCGAACCCGGCTTGCGGTGGTTCTTGTGCTGACCGTGGGAGGCGCCCACACCGGCGAAGCCGTGGCGCTTCATGACACCGGCGGTGCCCTTGCCCTTGGTCGTGCCGACGACGTCGACCAACTGGCCGGCCTCGAACAGCTCAACGGAAAGTTCCTGACCGAGCTCGTACTCGCCGGCGTCGGAGGTGCGGACCTCGACGACGTGGCGGCGGGGAGTCACACCGGCCTTCTCGAAGTGACCGGCCAGCGGCTTGGTCACCTTGCGGGGGTCGATCTGACCGTAGCCGATCTGGATGGCGGAGTAGCCGTCCTTGTCGGCGGTGCGAAGCTGAGTCACGACGTTGGTGTCGGCCTGCACGACGGTGACCGGGACGAGCTTTCCGTCCTCGTCCCAGACCTGGGTCATGCCGAGCTTCTTGCCCAGAATGCCCTTCATCTGGCGTTCGTAAGTCGTAGTCATTGCGTCTGCGGTCCTTATCAGAGCTTGATTTCGATGTTGACGTCGGCCGGCAGGTCGAGTCGCATGAGCGAGTCGACAGCCTTCGGCGTCGGGTCCACGATGTCGATCAGCCGCTTGTGCGTACGCATCTCGAAGTGCTCGCGGCTGTCCTTGTACTTGTGCGGCGAGCGGATGACGCAGTACACGTTCTTCTCGGTCGGCAGCGGCACGGGGCCGACGACGGTTGCGCCGGCACGGGTCACCGTCTCGACGATCTTGCGGGCCGAGACGTCAATGACCTCGTGGTCATAGGACTTCAGCCGGATGCGGATTTTCTGTCCCGCCATGGCGTCGTGACTCTCTTTCTTCAAGTACTTCCCTGTGACGGAGCTCGAAGCTCCTTGTGTGTGGCACTCCGGTGAGTGCCGCTTCGCGTGGGCCGAATCCGGTGTCCCGGGTTCCTCGCCCCACCGAAGCACCGTCCCCCGCGCTCGGGCGTGTCGTACATGCGCCGTGCGCATGCCGTTGCCGTGTTGTGAATGCGGGGTGGTCGTTCTCGGGTTCGTCCGTGACGTCCGGGCGGCTGTGGATTCTCGATGACAACCGGGAATCACCACCCGCGGACATGCCACGGCTTGCGAACAACAGCGTCTATCCTGCCACGGCGTCCGAGCCCGCCGCAACCCCGGGCGTGTCCCTGTGGTCGAGGTCATGCACGGGCAGTACACGGCACAAGGCCCCGCGCCGACGAATCGGTGCGGGGCCCTGTGCTGTGTCCGGATCGGGCCGGTGGCCCGAGGTCCAGATCAGTCAGTGAGTGATCACTTGATGATCTTGGTGACCTTGCCGGAGCCGACGGTGCGGCCACCCTCACGGATGGCGAAGCCGAGGCCGTCCTCCATGGCGATGGGCTGGATCAGCTCAACGGTCATCTCGGTGTTGTCACCGGGCATGACCATCTCGGTGCCTTCCGGCAGGGTGATGACCCCGGTGACGTCGGTGGTCCGGAAGTAGAACTGCGGACGGTAGTTCGAGTAGAACGGGTTGTGACGGCCACCCTCGTCCTTGGACAGGATGTAGACGTTCGCCTCGAAGTTGGTGTGCGGAGTGATGGAACCCGGCTTGCACACGACCTGGCCACGCTCGACGTCGTCGCGCTTGAGGCCACGCAGGAGCAGGCCACAGTTCTCGCCGGCCAGCGCCTCGTCCATCTGCTTGTGGAACATCTCGATACCGGTCACGGTGGTCTTCTGGATCGGGCGGATGCCGACGATCTCGACCTCGGAGTTGATCGGCAGGGTGCCACGCTCGGCACGGCCGGTCACAACGGTGCCACGACCGGTGATGGTGAAGACGTCCTCGATGGGCATGAGGAAGGGCTTGTCGGTCTCGCGGACGGGGTCCGGGATGAACTCGTCAACGGCCTCCATGAGGTCCTCGACGGACTTGACCCACTCGGCGTCGCCCTCGAGAGCCTTCAGAGCGGAGACGCGGACAACGGGAGCGTTGTCGCCGTCGAAGCCCTGATCGGAGAGCAGCTCGCGGACCTCCATCTCGACCAGGTCGAGGAGCTCTTCGTCATCGACCATGTCGGACTTGTTCAGCGCGACCAGCAGGGTGGGGACGCCCACCTGGCGGGCCAGCAGAACGTGCTCGCGGGTCTGGGCCATGGGGCCGTCAGTTGCAGCAACCACCAGGATGGCGCCGTCCATCTGAGCTGCACCGGTGATCATGTTCTTGACGTAGTCGGCGTGACCCGGGGCGTCGACGTGGGCGTAGTGACGCTTCTCGGTCTGGTACTCGATGTGCGCGATGTTGATCGTGATGCCGCGCTGGCGCTCCTCGGGAGCGGAGTCGATCATGCCGAAATCGCGCTGCTCGTTGAGGTCCGGGTACTTGTCGGCCAGAACCTTGGAGATGGCGGCAGTGAGCGTGGTCTTGCCGTGGTCGACGTGGCCGATGGTGCCGATGTTGACGTGCGGCTTGGTGCGCTCGAACTTGGCCTTCGCCATAGTTGTTCCTCCTAGAAACGTGATGCTGGAGCGTGTTGGAAACCTTGCGTGCCCGCTGGCGCGGGGTCAAGAGGCGCTGCAGCGGACAGAAACCTCTGCAAGTGTAGTCGGGTGGACCGATTGGTGAAAATCGATTCCTGGGGGTGGAGGGCGGTCCCACCGCCTCAGGTGGCGGGACGGACCCTCGAGGTGTTCCGGGCCGGGCCCGGACGACGCGGCGGGTCGATGACCTCGACCCGCCGCGTCAGCGAGTCACTCGCCGCGGTTCTTCTGGATGATCTCGTCCGCGACGGCCTTGGGGACCTCTGAGTACGAGTCGAACTGCATCGAGTACACGGCACGGCCCTGGGTCTTGGAACGCAGGTCGCCGATGTAGCCGAACATCTCCGACAGCGGCACGTTGGCCTTGACCAACTTGACGCCCGTGACGTCCTCCATGGACTGGATCTGACCACGGCGGGAGTTCAGGTCACCGATGACGTCGCCCATGTACTCCTCCGGAGTACGGACCTCGACGGCCATGAGCGGTTCCAGCAGGACCGGGTTGGCGCGCTTGGCACCTTCCTTGAACACCATGGAGCCGGCGATCTTGAATGCCATTTCCGAGGAGTCGACGTCGTGGTAGGCGCCGTCGACCAGGGTGGCCTTGACACCGACCACCGGGTAACCGGCCAGCACGCCCAACTGCATGGCGTCCTGGATGCCGGCATCCACGGAGGGGATGTACTCGCGCGGGACGCGGCCACCCGTGATGGCGTTGTCGAACTCGTAGAGCTCCTCGGCGTCCAGCTCGATCGGGGCGAAGGAGACCTGCACCTTTGCGAACTGACCGGAACCACCGGTCTGCTTCTTGTGGGTGTAGTCGACCTTCTCGACGGCCTTCTTGATGGTCTCGCGGTAGGCCACCTGGGGCTTGCCCACGTTGGCCTCGACCTTGAACTCGCGCTTCATCCGGTCCACCAGGATGTCCAGGTGGAGCTCGCCCATGCCGCCGATCTCGGTCTGGCCGGTCTCGTCGTTCAGGGACACGGTGAAGGTGGGGTCCTCCGCCGAGAGCTTCTGGATGGCCGTGGACAGCTTCTCCTGGTCACCCTTGGTCTTCGGCTCGATGGCCACGAAGATCACGGGGGCGGGGAAGGACATGGACTCGAGCACGATCGGGTTCGCCTGATCGCACAGGGTGTCGCCCGTGGTGGTGTCCTTCAGACCGATGGCCGCGTAGATGTGGCCGGCCTGGATCTCCTCGACCGGGTTCTCCTTGTTGGAGTGCATCTGGAACAGCTTGCCGATGCGCTCCTTCTTGCCCTTGGTCGAGTTCAGCACCTGCTCGCCGGCCTTGGCCTTGCCCGAGTACACGCGGGTGTAGGTCAGGGTGCCGTAGAACGGATGGGTGGCGACCTTGAAGGCCAGCGCGGAGAACGGAGCGGTCGAGTCCGCGGGGCGGGTCATGACCTCTTCCTCGTCGTTGACCGCGTGGCCCTGGACGTCGGGGACGTCCAGCGGCGAGGGCAGGAAGTCGATCACGGCGTCGAGCATGGGCTGCACGCCGCGGTTCTTGAACGCGGAACCGCACAGGACCGGGTAGGCCTCGGAGTTGATCGTCAGCTTGCGGATGCCGGCCTTGAGCTCGTCCAGGGTCAGCTCTTCGCCGCCCAGGTACTTCTCCATGAGCTCGTCGTCGGCCTCGGCGACGTCCTCGATCAGGTTGTTGCGGTACTCCTCGGCGCGATCCTGCAGATCGGCCGGGATCTCCTGGGTCTGGTAGGAGGCGCCCAGGGACACGTCGCCCTTGGAGTCACCCTCCCAGACCAGTGCCTTCATGGTGAGCAGGTCGACGACGCCCACGAAGTCCGACTCGGAACCGATGGGCAGCTGGAGAACCAGCGGCTTGGCGCCGAGGCGGTTGATGATGGTGTCGACGGTGAAGTAGAAGTCCGCGCCGAGCTTGTCCATCTTGTTGACGAAGCAGATGCGGGGAACGTCGTACTTGTCGGCCTGACGCCACACGGTCTCCGACTGGGGCTCGACACCCTCCTTGCCGTCGAACACTGCGACGGCGCCGTCGAGCACGCGCAGCGAACGCTCCACCTCGACGGTGAAGTCCACGTGGCCCGGGGTGTCGATGATGTTGATCTGGTTGTCGTGCCAGTAGCACGAGGTAGCCGCGGACGTGATCGTGATGCCGCGTTCCTGCTCCTGCTCCATCCAGTCCATCGTCGAGGCGCCGTCGTGCGTCTCGCCGAGTTTGTGGTTGATGCCGGTGTAGAACAGGATGCGCTCGGTGGTGGTCGTCTTGCCGGCATCGATGTGCGCCATGATGCCGATGTTGCGGACCTTCTTGAGGTCGGTAAGCACGTCAAGTGCCACGGTGTGTCCCTTCTGAGGTGTAGCCGACGGTTCGCCGCCGCGACAACGCGGAATCTCCCTCGAGAATCGAGGCGGCGAACCGGGCCGATGGTACCAGCGGGGCTGGTATTACCAGCGGTAGTGGGCGAAGGCCTTGTTGGAGTCAGCCATCTTGTGGGTGTCCTCGCGGCGCTTGACCGCGGCACCGAGGCCGTTGGAGGCGTCGAGGATCTCGTTCATGAGACGCTCGGTCATGGTGTTCTCGCGGCGAACCTTGGCGTAGCCGACCAGCCAGCGCAGGGCCAGGGCGGTCGAACGACCGGCGCGGACCTCAACCGGAACCTGGTAGGTGGCGCCACCGACACGGCGGGAGCGAACCTCCAGCGCGGGCTTGACGTTCTCCAGGGCCTTCTTCAGGGTGGCAACCGGCTCGGAGCCGGTCTTCTGCTCGACACCGGCGAGGGCACCGTAGACGATGCGCTCGGCGGTGGACTTCTTGCCGTCCTGGAGGACCTTGTTGATCAGCTGCGTGACGACCGGCGAACCGTAGACGGGGTCGACGACGAGCGGGCGCTTGGGAGCGGGACCCTTACGAGGCATTACTTCTTCTCCTTCTTCGCGCCGTAGCGGGAGCGTGCCTGGCCGCGGCCCTTGACACCCTGGGTGTCGAGGGCGCCGCGAACGATCTTGTAGCGGACACCCGGAAGGTCCTTCACACGACCGCCGCGAACGAGCACGATCGAGTGCTCCTGCAGGTTGTGGCCCTCGCCGGGGATGTAAGCGGTGACCTCGACGCCGCCGTTGAGGCGCACACGGGCGACCTTACGGAGGGCGGAGTTCGGCTTCTTGGGAGTGGTGGTGTACACACGGGTGCACACGCCACGCTTCATGGGGTTGCCCTTAAGCGCCGGAGCCTTGGTCTTGACGACCTTGGGGCTGCGGCCCTTGCGGACGAGCTGCTGAATTGTTGGCACTTCGTCTCCTGGTGGTGGCGGGCCGCTGTCTGCGGCGCCGCGGGTTTGGTCTAGGACTCTTCCGAGCCACTCGATCCCTCCCGCGTTCCGCCGGCGGCCGGTCAGACACGAGCCCACCCGGGTCCTGGTGAACCTGGAAAGGTGAGAACTGCGTCTGTGGACACGCAAAAAAGTGGCACCGAGATACAACCTGCGTATCTCTGGACGGAGTCCACATTGCCACTGGAGTGCGATCACACGGGTGATCGAGCCAATCTCGTATACCGTACCAGACGGTGACCCACCTGCCTAGCCTGCGCTGGCCACCAGATCGGCGTGCACGGCCTGCGCACAGGCTTGCAGGTGCGGCAGGATCTGCCCCACCGGGTCATCGGCCGACGGACTGGCCCCGACGCGCATGGAGACGTTGACCGCTGCCGCGGTGGTGCCGTTCGAGTCCTTGAGCGGGACGGCGACGGAGCGCAACCCCGCCTCCAGCTCCTGGTCCACGACGGCGTAACCACGGGCGCGGACTTCGTCCAGGCGGGTGATCAGTTGCTGGGGTGTGCTGATCGTGCGACTCGAGATCGGGGACTTGAGCTGTTCCGAGCACAGGGCCACGGCGTCGTCGTCGGGCATCGCGGCCAACAGGACCCTGCCCATGGACGTGGCGTGGGCCGGGAAGCGCGTGCCGACCGAGATGGCGACGTTCATGATGTGCCGCACCTGGACGCGGGCGACGTAGACGATGTCCGGTCCGTCCAGAACGGCGACCGAGCAGGATTCGTGCACCCGGTCCGACAGTGTGCGCAGGTGCGGTGTGACCAACTCCGGGAGGCTCAACGCGGAGAGGTACGAGTAGCCCAGCTGCAAGACCTTGGCGGTGAGCTCGAACTGGCGTCCGTCGCTGCGGACGTAGCCGAGTTCTTCCAGGGTCAGCAGGAACCGGCGTGCCGTCGCGCGGGTCAGGCCCGTGCGGCGGGCGACGTCCGACAAGGTCATGCTGGGGTTCTCGGCGTCGAAGACCCCGATCACCGCCAGACCGCGCGCGAGGGACTGGACGTAGTGCCCTCCCCCCTCGCGGGTCGCGGTCTCAGCACCTTTCGGACGGTCGGAAATCATTCGGAACGCTCGAGCGGGAACGGGACGAGTTCTTGCACGGCCTCGAAATCACATCCAAACGTCTCACGGACGACCACCCGTCCGTCGCCTTCGATCAGGAACACTGCCTGATCAGTGTAGACACGGGAAACACAGCCCACACCGGTCAACGGCATGGTGCAGTTCTCCACCAGCTTGGCCTGGCCGTTCTTGGCGGTGAGGGTCATCATCACGAACGTCTGCTTGGCTCCGGTGGCCAGGTCCATGGCGCCCCCGACGGCGGGGATCGCATCCGGCTTCCCGGTGTGCCAGTTGGCCAGGTTTCCGGCGCGGTCCACCTGGAAGGCACCGAGCACGCAGCAGTCCAGGTGCCCGCCTCGCATCATCGCGAAGGAATCGGCGTGGTGGAAGTAGGAGCACCCGTCGGTCTCCTTGACGGGAATCTTCCCTGCGTTGATCAGGTCGGGGTCGACCTCGTCACCATGGGCCTCTCCCCCCATGCCGAGCATCCCGTTCTCGGTGTGCAGGGTGACGTCGTCCTCCGGGGTCAGGTAGTTCGACACGAGCGTCGGCTGGCCGATCCCCAGGTTGACGTAGGCGCCGGCCGGGATGTCGGCGGCCACCACCTCTGCCAACTGCTCGGGGGTCAGCGCGGCGTCCTTGGTCATGGAAGTCATGGTCTGCTCACTCTCTGGTTGTGAAGGCTTGGGCTCGACGCGGGGCGTAGCCCGCTCAGGCGTGGCCCACGGCGGGGTCCGGGATGCTGACGACGGTGTCGACGTAGATGCCCGGCGTCACCACGACCTCCGGGTCCAGGGCTCCGCGTTCGACGACGTCCGAGACCTGCACGATCGAGGTGCGCGCGGCGGCAGCCATGATCGGGCCGAAGTTCCGCGCCGTCTTCCGGTAGACCAAGTTCCCCGCCTTGTCGGCGGTCAGGGCCTTGGTGAGTGAGAAGTCCGCGGTGATGGGGAACTCGAGGATCTGCATCTTGCCGTCGAGTTCGCGGGTCTCCTTGCCCTCTGCCAGCGGAGTTCCGTAGCCCGTGGGCGTGTAGAACGCGCCGATGCCCGCACCGGCGGCGCGGATGCGTTCGGCGAGGTTGCCCTGCGGAACCACCTCCAGTTCGATCTCACCCGCGTGGTACTTGGCGTCGAAGTGATAGGAGTCCGACTGGCGGGGGAAGGAACAGATGATCTTGCGTACCCGTCCCAGCTGGATCAGTTTGGCCAGTCCCACGTCCCCGTTGCCGGCGTTGTTGTTCACGACCGTCAAATCGGTGGCGCCCTGTTCGATGAGGGCATCGATCAGTTCCACGGGCTGCCCGGCCACTCCGAAACCACCGATCATCACGGTGGAACCGTCGGTGATCGGCTCGACTGCCTGGGCTGCGGAATCAACGATGGTCAGCATGCTCTTCCCGTTCCTCTCTGGTCCTCATGTCATGCGGCCCGGGCCTCCGCGCCCGTGGCGCGTGCAGGACCGACGGCCGCCCCTTCGTGCGGCCCGCGGCCGGGTGGTTCACTCGGTGGCTTCCTCGTTCTCGAGCACGACGGCGAGGCCCTGGCCCACACCGATGCACAGCGAAGCCACTCCCCACCTGCGGTTCTCGGCCTTGAGTCGGCGCGCCAGGGTCCCCAGGACACGGGTTCCCGATGCCCCGAGCGGGTGACCGATGGCGATCGCACCGCCCCAGGCGTTGACGATGTCCTGGTCGACACCCCATTGCCGCAGGCACGCCAGGGACTGGGCGGCAAATGCCTCGTTCAGTTCGACGGCGCCGACCCGGTCCCAGGTGATGCCTGCCCTGCGCAGGGCGGTGTTGGCCGCCTCGACGGGGGCTTCGCCGAAGAACTGCGGCTCGTTCGCGGCGGCCCCTCGCCCGGCGATGCGAGCCAGGGGTGCGGCGCCGAGCAGGTCGGCTCCGGCCTCGGACCCGAGCCACGCGGCGGACGCGCCGTCGTTCATGGGTGACGCATTGCCGGCGGTGACGGTGCCGTTCGCCGCACGGAACACCGTCCGCAGACCGGCGAGCGACTCCACCGTGGAGTCGGCGCGGACCGTCTCGTCCCGGGGCACGTCCGTGCCCCGCTTGGTGTTCGCAGCCACGGGGACCACCAGGTCGTCGTAGCGGCCTTCGTCCCAGGCCTTCGCCGCAAGCTGGTGGGACCGGGCCGAGAACTCGTCCTGTTCCTCACGGGTGATCCCGTGCTTCTCCCGCAGCTGCTCGGTGGCCTCCCCCAGGGACACGGTCCACTCCCCCGGCATCTCCGGGTTGACCAGACGCCACCCGAGTGTGGAGTTGGCCAGCTGAAGATCCTGCATGGGGAAGGGGCGTTCGGTTTTCGGGAGGACCCAGGGAGCTCGGGACATGGACTCCACACCACCGACGAGCATCAGGTCCGCCTCGTCCACCTCGATCTGCCGGGAGGCGATCATGGCCGCGTCCAGGGAGGAGCCGCAGAGACGGTTCACGGTGGTCCCGGGGATCGACGTGGGCAGCCCTGCCAGCAGGGTGGCCATGCGGGCGACGTTGCGGTTCTCTTCGCCGGCACCGTTGGCGTTGCCAAAGACCACCTCGTCGATCCGGGAGGTCTCCAGCGCGGGGGCACGTTCGACCATGGTTCGAATGACCAAGGCGGCCAGGTCGTCGGGGCGGTGGCTCGCCAACGCACCACCGATCTTGGCGAACGGTGTGCGGACGGCGTCGTAGACGTAGGACGTGGTCATCGTGTGGACTCCTCGGTCTGGGAACGGGTGGCCGGTGCATCGGCCTGGGACCCGTCGGCGTCAAGGGCGTCGAAGACGTCGCGGGCGTGGGAGAAGGCGTTGTTGGCCGCGGGTACGGACAGGTAGATGGCCGATTGCAGCAGGATCTCCTTGATCTGATCCCGGGTCAGGCCGTTGCGCAGGGCTGCGCGGACGTGCATCTCGAACTCGCCCCAGTGACCACCGGCGATCAGCGCCGTGAGGGTGATCGCGCTGCGCATGGGTCGGTCAAGACCGGGTCGGGTCCAGATCTCGCCCCAGGCGTAGCGGGAGATGAAGTCCTGCCAGTCGGAGGTGAACTCGTTCTTGGCTGCTTCCGCCCGATCCACGTGCGCATCGGAGAGGACTTCTCTGCGCACCTGCATGCCGTCGGCGTGGGCCTGTGCTTCCGTCCGGTCGGGCTGCGGGCTCATGAGTCGCCCCGTTCCGCCGTTGCGACTCCCGAGGCGTCGAGCAGGGCAGCGATCTCCTCTGCCACGGCATCGGGGGCCTCTGCGGGCGGGAGGTGAGCGACGCCGTCGTACTGGACCAGTCGTGCACCGGGGATGGCCGCCGCCAGTTCAGCGAGCTGCTCCGGTGCGGCCGCTGCGTCTTCGGCACCGGCGATCACCGTCACGGGGACGGAGACCTGGCCCAGTTGTCCGCGAACGTCGAACTGCGCGAGCGCTCCGCAGACCTGTGCGTACCCGTGCCGGTCGGCATCCTGCAGGTCGTGCAGCAGGGTCGTGGAGATCCCGGTTCCGGCCTGGGCGTCCTTGGCGATGAAGCCTTCGGCGAACCAGCGCTGGGCGCTGCCGATCACCATGGTGGGGGTCCCCGCCTGAGCGACGAGCTCTGCGCGTTCCCACCACCCTTCGGGGGTTCCCATGCGCTGCGCGGTGGCAACCAGCGCCGCGGCTGTCACGCGGTTGGGCGCATCAAGGAGCAGCCGCTGTCCGACGCACCCGCCGACCGAGCAGCCCGCGTAGACGAAGGAGCGTTCTGTTTCCGGCCTCCCCTCCGCGTCGAACACCACATCCAGGGCCGTCAGAACGCCTTCTGCCAGTTCCTTCATGGTGAAATCCCCCGCAGCCGCAGGTTGACCTCCGTGTCCGGGCAGGTCCCAGCCCAGCACGCGGGCCCGACCGCGGAGTTCATCCGCCACGGCTCCCCACAGGTGGGCCACCGAGGTTCCCAGGGACGGCCCCATGAGGACGATCGGCAGCGAGGATCCCTGGCCCTCGGTCGTGTCGGAGAGGGCAACGATCCGAATCTCCGGAACGGTCATCGGTACTCCTGTTCGCTAGTTCGTCTGATGGCTTGACGCACTCTGGATGCCGGCGCGCCGGAAGCGTTGAATCGCGGCATCCACGAGCTGCGTACTCAGCCCGGTGTAGGTGGTGGGGTCGCACAGTTCCCGGAGCAGGTCGGGCGTGACCGCACGGCCGTCGTCCAGGACGGTGTCTGCGGTCAGCTCCTGGAGCAGGGCAACCGTGCGATCGGCGTCTCCGGCCCCGTCACCGATGGCTCGCTGCACGGCGGCCTTGCCGTCCGCTCCGGAGGTCGCGGTGATGACCGGCCCCAGAACTGCGGCAATGCGCTCGGCGACCACACCGGGCCCGGCCTGGCGAAGATTGGCGAGCATCGCCTCCGGCAACACCTGCAGCCCCTCCAGCAGTTCCCGGGACTGGGTCACCGCCGTCGCTGAAAGTCGCAGCAGGGTGCGGAAGACCGGCCATTCAGCGTGCCAGGCGCCGTCCGGACGTTCGTCGACGACGCCCGCAGCGGCCAGGTGGAGCTGGGCCATCTGCTGGGGAGCGCTCAGAGCGCTGCGCTTGATCAGCACGGACAGGACGGGGTTCTGCTTCTGCGGCATGGCAGAGGACACCCCTCGCCCGGGGGCAGTGGGCTCCCGGAGCTCCGCGACCTCCGGTCGGGACAGCACGAGGACGTCGTTGGCGATCGCACCCAGAGCCGCGGTGGTCTCCGCCAGCGCATCGGCGTGCCGAAGCACGACACCGCGGTTCGTGTGCCAGACGTGCGCGGCCGGTGCGAGCCCGAGTTCGCTGGCCCAAGCGGCGTTGAGGTCTGCAACGGCGGCCGCGAGGTCTTCGTCCGCGGACTGGTTCTGTTCATTCCGGTCGGCCTGAGTCGGAGCGAGCAGAGCCGCGGTGCCCGCCAGGGTTCCGGCCGCACCCCCGACGGATACCATCGGCGTCACGGAGAGCAGGGCCTCACGCGCGTCGAGGAGACCTTGGAGCCACCGCGCGCACCGCAGCCCGAAGGTCGAAGGCAGCGCGTGTTGGGTCAGGGTCCTGGCCACGGCGGGCGTGGCCCTGTGTTCTTCGGCCAGATGGGCGAGTGTGACACAGACACCGTCCAGGTCGTCCCGTATCCGATCGAGCACTCGCCGGGTCATCAGCATCAGGGCGGTGTCCATGACGTCCTGGCTGGTCAATCCGCGATGGATGGCTTTCAGCGCGGAGGGGTCGATCGTCTTGACGGCCGCCCGAAGGTCACCCAGCATCGGGATCACGGGATTGCCGCCACCCTCCGAACGAGCGGCCATGTCGGCTGGATCGAAAGAGGCCGAGAACACCTCGGGATCGGCGACGGCGCTCACCGCGTCCGCCCGTTCCGGAGAGACCAGCCCGGCGGCCGCCTGGGCCCGGACCCACGCGATCTCGACCTCGACCAGACAACGCAAGAAGGCGTCGTCGTCGGTCAGAGAAGCGATGTGGTGGGTACCGGGCTCCAGGAGGCCGTAATCGGGCATGATCAGCTGTCCGCCCGATGGTTGGGGTAGCTCAGGAACACGGTCTCTCCGTCACCCTGCAAACGGATATCGAAGCGCAGCGAGCCGTCCGCCTCACGTGCGGCGATCAGCGTCGATCGCCGGTCCTCGGGGAGGGCCGACAGGACCGGGTCGTTGGCCAGTGCCTGGGTGTCCTCCGGGAGGTAGATCCTGGTGAACAGGCGGTTGAGCAGCCCGCGGGCGAACACCGTCATGGCGATAAACGGCGCCTTGCCGGGCTCGGAGGCACCGGGGTTGACGGTCGTGAAGTCGTAATGCCCCACGTTGTCCACCGCCACACGGCCGAAGCCCGTGAAGGTGTACCCGTCTCGGATCAGGGACCCGGGTTCCTGCGACACGTTGCCTTCGGCATCGGCCTGCCAGATCTCCAACATGGAGTCCGGGACGGGGTCACCGTGGCCGTCGTACACCGTGCCGTGCAGACGCACCGCGTTCGGGTGGGTGCGGTCCACGAGGTTCTCGCCGCCCGCGTAGGGAAGCGCGAAGCCGTAGAACGGGCCGATGGTTTGTCCCGGGGTGGGGACCAGTTGCTCAGACATCGGAGTCCTCCTCGGTGGGCGTGCGGTGTGCACCGGTCAGCACGATGTCCCAGGTGTAGCCCAGGGACCATTCGTGTTCGGACGTGTCGTGGTCGTAGGTGGCCACCAGGCGTTCGCGTGCCTTCGGGTCCACGATCGCCTGGTAGATGGGGTCCAGGTCGAACAGCGGATCGCCCGGGAAGTACATCTGGGTGATCATCCGCTGGGTGAAGTCCGTACCGAACAACGAGAAGTGGATGTGCGCCGGACGCCACGCGTTGTGGTGGTTCTTCCAGGGGTAGGGCCCGGGCTTGATGGTGGTGAACGAGTAGGACCCGTCGTCACCGGTCAGGCACCGACCCACGCCGGTGAAATTGGGGTCGATCGGCGCCGGATGCTGATCACGCTTGTGGATGTAGCGCCCGGCAGCGTTGGCCTGCCAGATCTCCACGAGTTGATTGCGCACGGGGCGACCGTTGCCGTCCAGGACCCGGCCCTTCACGGTCATGCGTTCACCGATCGGCTCACCGCCGCCCTGAATGGTCAGATCGGCTTCCAAGGCGTGGACGTCACGCTGCCCGAAGGCGGGAGCCCACAGTTCGATGGTCTCCGGATCCGCGTGGTGCAGATCCTTGGTGGGGTGACGCAGGATCGAGCTCCGATAGGGCGCGTAGTCGATCCGGGGCTGTGTCTCCACGACCCCCGACTCGGCGTACTGGCGTGAAATCTCGCGCATGTCCGCGGAGATCTCGGCCTGGGAGTTCGCAGCGGCATCCGAGGACACGACGGGTTCGGCCATGATCATCTCCTTCGATAATTTCCAGGCAGTGCTTCACGCAAGATTGCCTGCCAGGGCGGACCATTTCTCCTGAAAACCCGCCCCTGCTGCCCTGCTGGGCACCGGGGACGGCTGCCACACCTCGCCATCGGCCCTGATCGACTCTTCGAGGATAGCGCAGATCAAGCGCAATGCGAACATCTGTCCGCATTGCGCACACTTTTAGTCCTGCCAGCCCGTGTAGGACTCGGCGAAGTAGGCCCGGCCGTTCTCCGAGCCCGTGATCGCAGTCAGCTCCCCGCGACGACGCTTCTGCGCGAACGGGTTCTCCCCCTCCGTGGTGTGCATCATGTTCGTCGCCCAGTAAGAGAAGTTCTGCGCCTTCCAGACCCGCTCCAGGGCCTTGGCGGAGTACTCGATCAGCTGGGAGTCGTCACCGTCGTTGAACAGCCCGATCAGTGCGGGCGCCAGGACCCGGACATCGCAGAAGGCCAGGTTCAAGCCCTTTGCCCCCGTGGGAGGAACGGTGTGGCCGGCGTCGCCCACCAAGACCAGGCTGTGGTACCGCAGCGGCTCGCACACGTAGGACCGGAACTTGAGCACCGTCTTGTCGAAGATCTTGCCTTCCTTGAGCCGGAAGCCGTCCTCCCCCTGCATGCACTCCTGGAGGCGAGCCCAGATCTGCTCCTCGGTCCAGTCCTCCGGATTGGTGTCCGGGTCGCACTGAAAGTACATGCGCTGCACGGTGTCCGAACGCTGGGAGATCAAGGCGAAGCCTGCGGGGGAATTGGTGTAGATCAGCTCCGGCCAGCTCGGCGGAGCCTCACACAGGATGCCGAACCAGGCGAACGGGTATTCGATGAAGTTGTCGGTGCGGACCCCGTCGGGAATCAGCCCGCGACAGATCGAACGCGAGCCATCGGCGCCGACGACGATCCCCGCCTCGATCTCGCGCTCCTGTCCCTCGGCGTCCCGGAAGGTGATCCGCGGAGAGTCCGAGTCGACGTCGTGCACCGCAGTGTCCGAGACGGACCAGAAGACCTGGCCCCCGTCGCGCTCCCGCGCCTGTGCCAGGTCCCAGAACACCTCGTTCTGTGGATAGAGCCACACCGACTGCCCGACGGCGTCCTGGAAATCGACGTGGTGGTTCTGGCCGTCGAATCGCAGCGTGGTGCCGCGATGCTCATGCCCTTCGGTGAGGACGCGCCCGTCCACACCCGAATCCGCCAGCATCTGAACCGTGGCGGCTTCCAGGATCCCCGCGCGATGCGTGTTGCGAATGGTCTCCGGATCCCGGACCTCGACGACAACCGAATCCACTCCGGCCCGAGACAGCAGGTGCGAGAGCATGAGGCCGGCGGGACCTCCCCCGACGATGCCGACCTGGGTGCGAATGACCCGAGATTCGGGCTGAGACTCAGACATGAATGTGTCCTCCTGGCGAACGAATGTGCGCCCAGTGTGCCACCCCTGATGTGGCCGCAACCACACCTGTCCCATTCAACGGAATCCGTGACCGTCAGCCCGCAACTCGCTCCCGCGCAGTCTCCTCCCGCAGCGTCCGCTCGATGCCGTGTGACGCCGCGCGGAGCACCTGAACCGTGGCACCGGGATCGACCGGTCCCGCGGTCCGGTCCAGGACCGCACCCAAGGCTGCGACAACGCTTCCTTGCGCCCCCTTGACGGGGACCGCGATGGCGGTTCGGTCGTGTTCGATGTTGCCGGTTTGTACGACGTGACCCGCGGAGCGAGCGGTCTGCAGAACGGCCTCCAGGTTCTCCACGCTCCCCTGCGGTGGATGGGTTCCTGAGGCGGCCAACTCAGCGAGGTAGGAAGCGCGCTCCGCCTCGTCCATCCAGGCCAGCAGCACCAGGCCCACCGCGGAGACGTGCAGCGGGAGCCGTTCGGCCACGGCAGAGCTGATCTCGCGGGCACCGCGCTCGGAGAGCCGCTGGAGGAACAGGACTTCACCGCCCTCCACCCGGCCCAGGTGGATGTGATGCCCCAGCGCGGCCTGAACGTCCTGCATGAAGGGGGTTGCCACCGATGCGAGCGAGGACTCCGGGGCGGAGCGGGTGGAGAGTTCCCACAGGCGTGTGCCCACCACGAACGCGTCGCCCTCGCGGTCCAGCCATCCGCACCGAGCAAGTTCCGCGCACAACCTGTGGGCCGTGCTGGGCGGGAGGTCCGCGCGCTTGGCCACCTGCGCCGCCGTGAGTCTCCGAGTTCTGCTGGTGAAGGCACCCAGGACCCTGTCGACGCGTTGGATCACGGTTTCACCCGACGGGGAGTTGGCCATGACGGGAATTCTGCCGGATCCGGCGGCCTCTGCGCATGAGGAAGGGCCCCTCTCCCGTTGCTGGGAGAGGGGCCCTTCCTCATGGGGGACTTCGGATCAGTTCGCGCCGAAGTCGTAGTCCTCGAGCGGGATCGCCTGGAACTCACTGCCCAAGGAGCTCGAGTCGTCGGCGTAGGAGAAGTCCGAGTAGGCACCGGAATCGGTGAACAGCGCAGCCTTCGCCTCCTCCGTCGGCTCGACGCTGACGTTGTTGTAGCGGGCCAGGCCCGTACCGGCCGGGATCAACTTACCGATGATCACGTTCTCCTTGAGGCCCACCAGCGGATCCGACTTGGCCTCCATTGCGGCCTGGGTCAGAACGCGCGTGGTCTCCTGGAAGGACGCAGCCGACAGCCACGAATCCGTGGCCAAGGAGGCCTTGGTGATGCCCATCAGCTCGGGACGGCCCGACGCCGGACGCTGCTGCTCGCTCACGGCCTTCAAGTTGGCCTCGCGGTAGCGCACGTCGTCCACGAGCTCACCCGGGAGCAGATCGGTGTCACCCGATTCGATCACAGTGTTACGGCGCAGCATCTGCCGGACGATGACCTCCACGTGCTTGTCGTGGATGCCCACACCCTGCGAGCGGTACACGCCCTGGACCTCGTCCACCAGGTGCTTCTGGGCGGCACGACGACCACGGATGCGCAGGACCTCCTTGGGATCCACGGCACCGGCCACCAGCTGCTGTCCGACCTCGACGTGATCGCCGTCGGCGACCAGCATCTTGGCGCGGCGCAGCACCGGGTAGGCGAACTCCTCGTCGCCGTTGTCCGGGGTCACCACGATGCGCACACCCTTGTCGGTGTCCTCGATCGCCACGCGACCGGCTGCCTCGGAGATCGGGGCCACCCCCTTGGGGGTACGGGCCTCGAAGAGCTCCTGGATACGGGGCAGACCCTGGGTGATGTCACCGTCGGAGGACGCAACACCACCGGTGTGGAACGTACGCATGGTCAGCTGGGTACCCGGCTCACCGATCGACTGCGCGGCGATGATGCCCACGGCCTCGCCGATGTCCACCAGCTTGTTGGTGGCCAGCGAACGTCCGTAGCACGCTGCACACACACCGACGGCGGACTCACAGGTCAGCACGGAACGCACCCGGACCTCATCCACACCCGCGTTGTACAGGGTGGCGATCAGGGCGTCCGAGAGGTCAGCACCGGCCTGGGCCAGCACCTCACCGTTGGCGTCGGCCACGTCCACGGCCAGCACGCGACCGTGCACCGTGTTCTCGACCTCTTCGTGCAGGGCGCGGGCACCGGTCTCCGTCGTCGCCAACGGGAGGGTCAGGCCGCGGTCGGTACCGCAGTCCGCCTCACGCACGATGACGTCCTGGGAGACGTCCACCAGACGTCGGGTCAGGTAGCCCGA
Organism: Kocuria soli; assembly: GCF_003797835.1. Taxonomy (GTDB): domain Bacteria; phylum Actinomycetota; class Actinomycetes; order Actinomycetales; family Micrococcaceae; genus Kocuria; species Kocuria soli. Next base: position 34,825 of record NZ_RKMF01000006.1, on the reverse strand, counting down.
GTTGGCGGTACGCAGCGCGGTGTCGGCCAGGCCCTTACGGGCACCGTGGGTCGCGATGAAGTACTCCAGAACCGACAGGCCCTCACGGTAGGAGGACTTGATCGGACGGGGCATGATCTCGCCCTTCGGGTTGGCCACCAGGCCACGGATACCGGCGATCTGACGAACCTGCATCCAGTTACCGCGGGCACCCGAGGACACCATGCGGTTAATGGTGTTGAGTTCGCCCAGGTTCTCGCGCATGGCCTCGGCAACCTCGTCGGTGGCCTTGGTCCAGATGTCGATCAGCTCGGAGCGGCGCTCGTCGTCGTCGATCAGACCCGTGTCGTACTGGCCCTGAATCTTGGCGGCCTGCGCCTCGTAACCCTCCATGATGCCGGGCTTGGCCGGCGGGGTCGCGATGTCCGAGATCGCCACCGTGATGCCGGACCAGGCCGCCCAGTAGAAACCGGCGTCCTTGAGGTTGTCCAGCGTCTGGGCGACCACACCCATGGGGTAAGTCTCGGCCAGGTCGTTGACCAGCTTGGACAGGAACTTCTTGTCCGCAACGCCTTCGACCCACTGGTACTCGGCGGGCAGCTGCTGGTTGAAGATCACGCGGCCCAGGGTGGTTTCGAGCGTGACGGGGTCGCCCTGCTCGTAACCCTCCGGCGCCACCCAACCCGGGTACGGCACGAAGTCCTGCACCGTGATCTTGGCCTTGGCGTTGAGGTGCAGCTTGTGGGCGTCGAAGGCCATGATGGCCTCAGCGACCGACGAGTAGCTGGTCCCCGTGCCGACCTCGTCCGCGCGCTCGGTGGTCAGGTGGTACAGGCCGATGATCATGTCCTGCGAGGGCAGGGCGATCGGCTTGCCGTCCGAGGGCTTCAGGATGTTGTTCGAGGACAGCATCAGGATGCGGGCCTCGGCCTGGGCCTCCGGGGACAACGGCAGGTGCACGGCCATCTGGTCACCGTCGAAGTCGGCATTGAACGCCGAGCACACGAGCGGGTGCAGCTGGATGGCCTTGCCCTCCACGAGCTGCGGCTCGAAGGCCTGGATGCCCAGACGGTGCAGGGTGGGTGCGCGGTTGAGCAGCACGGGGTGCTCCGTGATGACCTCTTCCAGCACGTCCCAGACCTGCGGGCGGTAACGCTCGACCATCCGCTTGGCGGACTTGATGTTCTGCGCGTGGTTGAGATCCACCAGGCGCTTCATCACGAACGGCTTGAACAGCTCCAGGGCCATCTGCTTCGGCAGACCGGCCTGGTGCAGCTTGAGCTGCGGGCCCACCACGATGACCGAACGGCCCGAGTAGTCCACGCGCTTGCCCAGCAGGTTTTGACGGAAACGACCCTGCTTGCCCTTGAGCATGTCGGACAGCGACTTGAGCGCACGGTTGCCCGGCCCGGTGACCGGACGGCCGCGACGGCCGTTGTCGAACAGGGAGTCCACTGCCTCCTGCAACATCCGCTTCTCGTTGTTGACGATGATCTCGGGGGCACCCAGATCCAACAGTCGCTTGAGGCGGTTGTTGCGGTTGATCACACGACGGTAGAGGTCGTTGAGGTCGGAGGTCGCGAAACGGCCACCGTCGAGCTGCACCATGGGCCGCAGTTCCGGCGGGATGACCGGGACGGCGTCCAGGACCATGCCCAGCGGGGAGTTGTCCGTGGTCAGGAAAGCGTTGACGACCTTGAGGCGCTTGACGGCGCGGGACTTGCGCTGCCCCTTGCCGGTGGCGATGACCTCCTTGAGAGCCTCGGCCTCGGCGGCCAGGTCGAAGGTCTCCAGGCGCTTCTTGATCGCCTCGGCGCCCATCGAGCCCTCGAAGTACATGCCGTAACGGTCCACCATCTGGCGGTACAGGGCCTCGTCGCCCTCGAGGTCGTTGACCTTGAGGTTCTTGAAGCGGTCCCACACACGCTCGAGCGCTTCGACCTCGCGGTCGGCGCGCTTGCGCACGTTGGCCATCTGACGGTCGGCGGCATCGCGCAGCTTGCGCTTCTCCGCGGCCTTGCCACCCTCGGCCTCGACCGTGGCCAGGTCCTGCTCCAGGTCACCGGCGATCGCGACGACGTCGGAGTCGCGCTGGTCCTCGAGGGCCTTCTTTTCACGGTCGATCGCGGCCTGCAGGTTCGGCAGGTCGTCGTGGCGAGCTTCCTCGTCCACCTTGGTGATCATGTACGCGGCGAAGTAGATGACCTTCTCGAGGTCCTTGGGCGCCAGGTCCAGCAGGTAGCCCAAGCGGGAGGGGACGCCCTTGAAGTACCAGATGTGGGTCACGGGCGCGGCCAGCTCGATGTGGCCCATGCGCTCGCGACGCACCTTGGCGCGAGTCACCTCGACGCCGCAGCGCTCACAGATGATGCCCTTGTACCGCACGCGCTTGTACTTGCCGCAGTAGCATTCCCAGTCGCGGGTCGGGCCGAAGATCTTCTCGCAGAACAGGCCGTCCTTCTCCGGCTTGAGCGTGCGGTAGTTGATCGTCTCGGGCTTCTTGACCTCGCCGAAGGACCAGCTGCGGATCTGATCGGCCGTGGCCAGGCCGATGCGCATGAGGTTGAGCGAAGAATCGTTGGACATAAGGATCCTTGATCTCTTTCTTTGAATTCTTCTTGAAAACTTGGGTGGATGAAGTTCGTGCCGTCCCGGGCCGTCGTCGTCAGGTGCCGTTCACGACGGCTGCCGTGACGACGACGGCGCGGGTGCGGCTCAGACCTCTTCGACCGAGCTGGGCTCGGAGTGGGACAGGTCGATGCCGAGCTCTTCGGCCGCGCGGAAGACTTCGTCATCCGCATCGCGCATCTCGATGGTCTGTCCGTCGGCCGAGAGAACCTCGACGTTCAGGCACAGGGACTTCATCTCCTTGATCAGGACCTTGAAGGACTCGGGGACACCCGGCTCCGGGATGTTCTCGCCCTTCACGATGGCCTCGTAGACCTTCACACGACCGTGAACGTCGTCCGACTTGACCGTCAGGATCTCCTGCAGCGTGTACGCGGCGCCGTAAGCCTCGAGGGCCCAGACCTCCATCTCACCGAAACGCTGACCGCCGAACTGCGCCTTACCGCCCAGCGGCTGCTGGGTGATCATCGAGTACGGGCCGGTGGAGCGCGCGTGGATCTTGTCGTCCACCAGGTGGTGCAGCTTCAGGATGTACTGGTAGCCGACCGAGATCGGGTCCGGGAACGGTTCGCCGGAGCGGCCGTCGAACAGCTGGGCCTTGCCCGTGTGGTTGATCAGACGATCACCGTCACGGGTGGTGTTCGAGTGGTCCAGGAGGTCGAAGATCTCGTCCTCGCGGGCGCCGTCGAACACCGGGGTGGCCACGTTGACCTGTCCCGTGGACTTCGGGAAGTCGGTCAGGCGATCCAGCCACTCGGGGTTGCCCTCGATCTCCCAGCCCTGCTTGGCCAGCCAGCCGGTGTGGACCTCGAGCACCTGGCCCAGGTTCATACGGCCGGGCACGCCCAGCGGGTTGAGGATGACGTCCACCGGGGTTCCGTCGGCCAGGAACGGCATGTCCTCGACGGGCAGGATCTTGGAGATCACGCCCTTGTTGCCGTGACGGCCGGCCAGCTTGTCACCGTCGGTGATCTTGCGCTTCTGCGCGACGTACACGCGGACCACCTGGTTGACGCCGGCCGGGAGGTCGTCGCCGTCGTCGTCGCGGTCGAAGACCCGCACGCCGATCACGGTTCCGGACTCGCCGTGGGGCACCTTCAGGGAGGTGTCGCGGACCTCGCGGGACTTCTCGCCGAAGATGGCGCGCAGCAGGCGCTCCTCCGGGGTCAGTTCCGTCTCACCCTTCGGGGTGACCTTGCCGACCAGGATGTCGCCGGCCTGGACCTCGGCACCGATGTGGATGATGCCTCGCTCGTCCAGGGCCGAGAGCACTTCCTCGGAGACGTTCGGGATATCTCGGGTGATCTCCTCGGCACCGAGCTTGGTGTCGCGGGCGTCGATCTCGTGCTCCTCGATGTGGATCGAGGTGAGGACGTCGTCGGAGACCATGCGCTGGGAGAGGATGATCGCATCCTCGTAGTTCAGGCCTTCCCAGGACATGTAGGCGACCAGCAGGTTCTTGCCCAGAGCCAGTTCGCCGTGGTCGGTCGAGGGGCCGTCGGCGATGACCGTACGGTTCTCCACCCGGTCGCCCTCGGAGACGATGACGCGCTGGTTGTAGGTGTTGCCCGGGTTGGACCGGACGAACTTGCCCACCACATAGTCCTTGGTGGTGCCGTCGTCGTTGGCCACGGTCACGTGGTCGGCGGCGACCTCGGTCACCACGCCCGGCTTGACGGCCAGCACGGAGTCGCCGGCATCCATCGCGGCGAAGCGCTCCATGCCGGTGCCGACCAGCGGGGCCTCGGTGACCAGCAGCGGCACGGCCTGACGCTGCATGTTGGCACCCATGAGGGCTCGGTTGGCGTCGTCGTGCTCCAGGTACGGGATCAGGGCGGTCGCCACCGACACCATCTGGCGCGGGGAGACGTCCATGAACTCGACGTCGGAGGGCTCGACCAGCACGGCCTCACCGGATCCGTCGGAGGCACGGGCCAGCACGGCGTCCTCGGCGAAGCGCAGGTCGTCGGTCAACGGTGCGTTGGCCTGGGCGATCACAGCACCGCGCTCGTCGTCGGCGGTCAGGTAGACGACGTCGTCGGTCACCACGCCGTTGACGACGCGACGGTACGGGGTCTCGATGAACCCGAACGGGTTGATCCGCGCGTAGGTGGCCAACGAGCCGATCAGACCGATGTTCGAACCTTCAGGGGTCTCGATCGGGCACATACGGCCGTAGTGCGACGGGTGGACGTCACGGACCTCCATGCCGGCGCGGTCACGGGAGAGACCGCCGGGGCCCAGCGCGGAGAGACGACGCTTGTGCGTCAAACCGGCCAGCGGGTTGTTCTGGTCCATGAACTGCGAGAGCTGCGAGGTCCCGAAGAACTCCTTGATCGCGGCCACCACGGGGCGGATGTTGATCAGGGTCTGCGGGGTGATCGCCTCGACGTCCTGCGTGGTCATGCGCTCACGCACGACGCGCTCCATGCGGGACAGGCCCGTGCGGATCTGGTTCTCGATCAGCTCACCGACGGCGCGAATGCGGCGGTTGCCGAAGTGGTCGATGTCGTCGACGTCGATGCGGATCTCACGCGCTTCGCCGTCGCGTACACCCTGGATGGAGTCGCCCCCGGCGTGCAGGGTCACGAGGTAGCGGATCATCGCCACGATGTCCTCGATGGACAGCACGGAGGCATCCGGATCGTCGAAGCCCTTGTCGATGCCGAGCTTGCGGTTGATCTTGTAGCGACCGACCTTGGCGAGGTCGTAGCGCTTCGGGTTGAAGTACATGTTGTCCAGCAGCTGCTGGGCAGCGTCCACCGTGGGCGGTTCTCCCGGGCGCAGCTTGCGGTAGATGTCCAGCAGAGCGTCCTCGCGGGTCTCCGTGGTGTCCTTCTCCAGGGTGGCGCGGATGGAGTCGAATTCGCCGAACTCCTCCAGGATCTTGGACTCGGTCCAGCCCAGCGCCTTGAGCAGCACGGTCACGGACTGCTTGCGCTTGCGGTCCAGACGCACGCCGACCTGGTCACGCTTGTCGATCTCGAGTTCGAACCAGGCGCCGCGGGACGGGATGATCTTCGCGGAGAAGATGTCCTTGTCCGAGGTCCGGTCCTGGCCCTTCTCGAAGTAGGCACCAGGGGAACGCACCAGCTGGGACACGACGACACGCTCGGTGCCGTTGATCACGAACGTGCCCTTGTCGGTCATGAGCGGGAAGTCGCCCATGAACACGGTCTGCTGCTTGATCTCACCCGTGGTGTTGTTCATGAACTCGGCCTTGACGTACAAGGGTGCCGAGTAGGTGGCGTCACGGTCCTTGCACTCTTCGACCGTGTACTTGGGGTCGTAGAACTCCGGTTCGGTGAAGGACAGGGACATGGTGCCCTGGAAGTCCTCGATCGGGGAGATCTCTTCGAAGATGTCGGACAGGCCCGAGGTGGTGGGCACGCCGGACTGGCCGGCTTCCTGCGCCTGGCGGAGGCGCTCCTGCCACTTCTCGTTGCCGATCAGACGGTCGAAGCTGTCGGTCTGCAGCGCCAGGAGGTTCGGGACCTCAAGGGGCTCGTGAATCTTTGCGAAAGAGACACGACGGGGAGTGTTGTTCCCTGTCGTGTTTGCGGTGACGGACGAATCGGTGCTCGAGGCGACCAAGATGAGATTCCTTCCACAGATCTGCAAGTGAATCGCGCGGTTCCCGTCCGATGTGTCGAAGGCTACAGTCTGGTCCAGGTTGCCGATGACCGGCTAGCTGACGAGGGGAAGTGCAGGAGCTGTAGCGTTTCGAGGGGCGCCCACCGCTATATGAAGGCACGCTGAAATCAGGGACGACGCAAAGATCCAGGATAGGGCAAGGAACGCGGCGTGTCCAGCCCCTGCTCGTCTGACCTCAACTTTCTGGTATGGCCCGGTGGAACGCGAACGAACCCCGCGCATGAGATGCACGGGGTTCGTTCGAAACGAGTTGCGGCTCAAGCCGCGGAGCTCACTTGAGGGTGACGGTGGCGCCTGCGCCCTCGAGCTGCTCCTTGGCCTTCTCGGCGTCCTCCTTGGAGGCACCTTCCAGAACCGGCTTGGGAGCGCCGTCGACGAGCTCCTTGGCCTCCTTCAGTCCGAGGGAGGTCAGGGCGCGCACCTCCTTGATGACGCCGATCTTCTTGTCGCCGGCAGCCTCGAGGATGACGTCGAACTCGGTCTGCTCCTCAGCAGCGGCGGCGTCGCCACCGGCAGCCGGGGCACCGGCAACGGCAACGGCGGCCGGAGCGGCAGCGGTGACGTCGAAGGTCTCCTCGAAGGCCTTGACGAACTCGGAGAGCTCGATCAGGGAGAGCTCCTTGAACGCGTCGATCAGTTCCTCAGTGGAAAGCTTGGCCATGGTGTTGGCTCCTTCTTGGTTTGGCTCTGTGTTCACTGCCCCGTGCGGGGCGCATGAATGGTTCAGATCTGGGGTCTTGCGGTTTGTGGTGACGTACGAACGTCAGGCGGCCTCGCCGGTCTCCTCGACCTTGGCGCGCAGCGCCTCGGCCGTACGGACCGTCTTGGACAGCGGGGCCTGGAACAGCGCGGCAGCCTTGGACAGCGATGCCTGAGCAGCACCGGCGACCTTGGCCAGCAGAACCTCGCGGGACTCGAGGTCCGCGAGCTTCTTGATTCCGTCTTCGTCAAGCGCGGCGCCATCCATGTAGCCGCCCTTGAGGATCAGTTCCGGGTTTTCCTTGGCGAAGTCACGCAGGGACTTGGCGACGGCGACCGGGTCACCGGCGACGAACGCGATGGCCGAGGGGCCGCTGAGCTTGCCCTCGAATGCGTCGATACCGGCTTCCTGGGCGGCGATGCCGGCCAGCGTGTTCTTCACCACGGCGTACTCGGCTTCTTCACCGAGTGCGCGGCGCAGCTGCTTGAGCTGAGCCACCGAGAGACCGCGGTATTCGGTCAGCACAGCAGCAGTGGAAGCAGAGAACTGCTCCTTGAGCTCTGCTACCGCGGCGGCCTTTTCCGGGTTCGCCATGGCACTCCTTTCCTGGTGGGCCGGTCGCATCCGTTCGGACCCATGAAAAAACGCCCCGGCAGGAGCCAGGGCGTGGAGATCTAGCTGCTCGTTTCCGAGCCAGCTCGAACGATCACGTTCAAGGTCACCTGCGTTGGACGCCCCCACGGGCTCTTACGGCGGTTCCTCACGCTCAGCTCCTTTGAGCTGCAGACTTGACTCACCACGACCGACGGTCTTTGGATGCCCTCACTCTAACGTTCGTGGACGCGCGGCACAACTTGACGCCGGTCACGCCCCCTACCGCACGGCCGCGGACTATTCCAGGCCCACCTTGCGGGACCACACCGCGGAACTGCCCAGGGGTTGGGCACCCAGCCGGCGGTTGACCCAGTTCATCCGGGTGTTCCCGCTGTGGGTCCACACGTAGATGCTTCGCGCGCCGGGGAACTCCCGTGCAAGCGCCTCCAGATTTGCCAGCTTGAGGCGCAGCCCGAGCCGCTTGCCGCGGTGCTCTCTCAGCACCACGGTCTCGTCCTGGAAGCAGATGTGCGTCTCACCGCTGGGGACCACCAGTTCCGTCATGCCCACGAGCTCCCCCGTGGCGATGTGTTCGACGACGGCCATGCAGGAGGCGTAACCGTTCTCCGCCCGCAGTTCCTCGGTCCGGCGCACCCGCGCGGCGTCCCACGGCTCCGGGTCCCACAGCGGCGGCGGCACGAAGGAGTCCGACGGGATCCGTTCGTGCAGTCGCGCCAGCGATTCGAGCCACTGTTCCGGTGCCGCACCCGTCCACGTGTGGGTGCGGTAGTCCTCCGCGCCCCGGTGGGCGAGCACCTCGGCGGTCAACCTCTCTTGGTCCGCCGGGTCCAACGGCACCCTGATCCGGCTCACGTCGCTGACGGTCTCCAGGTCGTAGCCGAACCGCTTGGCGAACCGCGTCTGACGGTTGGAGACAGGCAACCGCCCAGAACCGTCCGCGGCCGTGATCCACGCATCCGGGTCGATGATCGGCAAGGTGCCGGTGGGCGAGCCGATCCGCCCGTCCCCCTGGAGGTCTTCCGGGCCCGGGTGTTCCGAGTGGATCACCAGGTGGCGTCGCGCCTCGGACTGGGCCACGGACTCGGCGGCGGCCAACAACTCGGTACCCACCCCACCGGTTTCGTGATCCGGGTCCACGGTCAGGAAGATCTGGGCGCTACGGGTGTTCACGATCAGTGACAGCCGGATCTCCGCCCGCCCCACCAGCCGACCGTGCTCCCTGGCCTCGAGCAACACCACACGCTCCCAGGGGTCGTGCAGGTCTTGGAAGATCCCTTCCGCGTCATTGGCCAGGTCACTGGTCCCCCACACGGATTCGCGGGAACGGCGGACCAGGTCGGCGATCTCCCCGAGGACGCGTGCGGCGTCGTCGTCGAAGGTCTCGGGGATGCGCACCTGTTGGATGGTGACGGACTCGGAGGGGAACACGGTGTTCCTTCACGGTGGACTGGGACAGCTCGGTGTGGGGCACGCATAGGGGTTGCCCGCGCCCCCAGCCTAGTGAGCCACCGGGCAGGTGACGACCGTTGCGCCATCACAAGAGGTCAGCGACCGGTGCACGCCCAGTGGCGCAGGAAGCTGACCACGGTCCGGAGACGGGTCAGGGCCCGATCGCGGTGCGATCGGGCCCTGACCCTGACCACCGGTCGGACCGGTGCTCATGTGTTCTTCACGTCTCAGTCGGTGACGACCTCGGTGGCGTTCGGATCAACCGGGACGCCGGGGCCGAAGGTCGAAGCCACGGTCATCTTGGTGACGTAGCGGCCCTTGGAGGAGGACGGCTTCAGACGAAGCACCTCTTCCAGAGCGGCACCGAAGTTCTCGGCCAGCGCCTTCTGCTCGAAGGAGGACTTGCCGATGATGAAGTGGAGGTTCGAGTGCTTGTCGACGCGGAAGTCGATCTTGCCGCCCTTGATGTCGTTGACGGCCTTGGCCACGTCCATGGTCACGGTGCCGGTCTTGGGGTTCGGCATGAGGTTACGGGGACCCAGGACCTTGCCCAGTCGGCCGACCTTGCCCATCATGTCGGGGGTCGCCACGGCGGCATCGAAGTCGGTCCAGCCGCCGGCCACCTTGGCGATGAGGTCGTCGGAGCCGACGAAGTCCGCACCCGCGGCTTCGGCCGCTGCGGCCTTGTCACCCTGGGCGAAGACCACGACGCGCGCGGTCTTGCCGGTGCCGTTGGGCAGGTTCACGGTGCCGCGAACCATCTGGTCTGCCTTGCGGGGATCCACGCCCAGACGCATGGCGACCTCGACGGTCGCGTCGGCCTTGGACGAGTTGATCTCCTTCACCAGGGCAACGGCCTCGGCGGGGCTGTAGAACTTGCCCTCTTCGATCTTGGCTGCTGCTGCCTTGTACGCCTTGCTGCGCTTAGCCATCTGCTTTTTCTCCTTGTGCAGTCGTGGTCGTTACGGACCGCGCTCGGCCCTGCCACGTGTTCTTGTCTGCTGTTGGTCAGCGGGTGGAGGTTGGGTGATCGGGAAGAACCCGGATCACTCGACCTCGATGCCCATGGAGCGGGCGGTGCCTGCGATGATCTTGGCGCCTGCCTCGACGTCGTTGGCGTTGAGGTCTTCCTGCTTGGTGGTCGCGATCTCACGAGCCTGGTCCCAGGTGATCTTGCCGACCTTCTGGGTGTGCGGGACGCCCGAACCCTTGGCGATGCCGGCAGCCTTCTTGATCAGCTGAGCGGCCGGAGGGGTCTTGGTGATGAAGGTGAAGGAACGGTCCTCGTAGACCGTGATCTCCACGGGGATGATGTTGCCGCGCTGCGACTCAGTCGCCGCGTTGTAGGCCTTGCAGAACTCCATGATGTTGACGCCCTGCGCACCGAGCGCGGGGCCAACGGGCGGGGCCGGGTTGGCGGCGCCTGCCTGGATCTGCAGCTTGATCAGGCCGGAGACCTTCTTCTTGGGAGCCATGGTGATGGTCCTTTTCTGCTGAACGTACCGCCGCACAGGAGCGTACGACGGCGGGTGGTCACCGTGGCGCGGTGACCGAACGGTGGGGTCCCGGGCAAAGCGTGTCCCGGAACCCCACCGAAGTCTTGGGATGGATCAGATCTTGGAGACCTGGTCGAAGGCAATGGTCACGGGGGTCTCGCGTTCGAAGATCGACACGAGCACGACCAACTGCTGGGACTCGACCTTGATCTCCGAGATCGTGGCGGGGAGGGTCGCGAAGGCGCCTTCCTTGACGATCACGGACTCGCCGACCTCGAAGTCCACGGTGACCGACGGCGCAGAAGCGGCGGCGGGGGCACCTGCGGGTGCCGCCGATTCGCCCTCCGCCGGTGCGGTCTGCGGAGTCTCGAAGACGGGGTTGAGCATGTCGACGACTTCGTTGATCGTCAACGGGTTCGGGTTGTAGGCGTCCTGTCCCACGAAGCCGGTGACACCCGGGGTGTGGCGGACGGCGCCCCAGGAAGCGTCGGTCAGGTTCATGCGGACCAGGACGTAGCCGGGGATGCGGACGCGGCGCACGGTCTTGCGCTGCGCGTTCTTGATCTCGACGACCTCTTCCATGGGGACCTCGATCTGGAAGATGTCCTCTTCCATGTTCAAGGACTGGATACGGGTCTCCAGGTTGGTCTTCACGCGGTTCTCGTAGCCCGCGTAGGTGTGGATGACGAACCAGTCACCTTCCTGGCGGCGCAGCTTTGCCGCGAACTCCGCGCGGGGGTCGACGGGTTCCTCGGCCGGGTCAGCTTCCTGGGCGGCCTCGGGAGCCTCCGCAGCGGCCGCGTCCTGGGCAGCCTGATCGACCGAGTCGGCCTGGGGCTGCTCGGTCTGGGACTCGGCGGTCAGCTCGATGTCGTTCTCGGACTGGGGCTCGGTCACGTCAGGTGTCCTGCTTCCTCTGCTCGGGGCCCGGGGGCCTCAGGTGGGCCCGGTGCCCGGTGTTTGCACGTCGCACCACGCATCCGGTTGAGTCCGCATGGTGCGCAGGTCTCGCGGGTGATCGCCGATCGATTCGGTCCGACGGTCAGCTGCCGATCGTTCCTTCGCCGAAGACCAGCATGGCCAGCTGTCCGAACCCGAGGTCCAGCAGGGAGATCAGCGCCATCATGAAGGCCACGAAGACCAGGACGACCAGCACGTACTGCACCAGTTCACCACGTGTGGGTGTGTGGACCTTGCGCAGTTCACCGAAAACCTGCCGCAAGAACAGCAAGATCCGGCCGAAGATCCCACGGGGGGCTTCGTCCGGTTCGCCGCCGGGGCGTTCGGTGGCTGTGTTCTGCGACATGGTTTCTCCTCGAGGTACTACGCGCGTCGTCCTCGGTTTCGGTCGGTTTCCCGTCGTCCTACGGTGCCGCCCAGGCTCGTGTTGACTCACCGGGGCATTCGACTCCGCACGACGACGGTGCGACGCAGGGCAGACAGGACTCGAACCTGCAACCTGCGGTTTTGGAGACCGCTGCGCTACCAATTGCGCCACTGCCCTATGTGTCCTCCGGAACCGCACGGCCTGAAGACCCCACGTTTCCTGTTCAAACACCGGTCCAAGACCTTACCACCCCCGTCCGCCCCGCGGCGTCGATCGTCGCGGGCGTCACGCAGTGGTGGGGTCCTGGACCAGCCCATCATGTTAGGCCAGTTGTCGGCACCCCGCAATTGCGGGCCGCATCGGGGCAGAACTGCTCTTACCTCACCGTCGCACGGAAGGCGCCGTAAGCCACCTGTGGCCACCCGGGGGCGGTGAGTAGCATGGTGTCTTGCCCGCCCGTTCCCCGAAGGTCACGAGGAGGATGCTCCGATCATGTCCGAGCACCGTTCAGATCGCAGCGCACAGCGCATTTCCCGGCGGATCGCCGCCATCGCCCCTTCGGCCACTCTCGCGGTCGACTCGAAGGCGAAGGAACTCAAGGCCGCGGGGGAACCCGTGATCGGTTTCGGCGCCGGTGAGCCGGATTTCCCCACCCCCGCCTACATCGTCGATGCAGCGGCCGAGGCGCTCAAGGACCCCTCCAACTTCCGCTACTCCCCCGGTGTCGGACTCCCCGCCCTGCGCGAAGCCATTGCCGCGGCCACCGCCCGGGACTCGGGTTGGGACGTCGACCCGTCCCAGATCATCGTGACCAACGGCGGCAAGCAGGCCGTCTACCAGAGCTTCCAGACCGTGGTCGACGACGGCGACGAGGTCCTGCTGCCCAGCCCCTACTGGACGACGTACCCCGAGGCCATCCGCTTGGCCGGTGGCACCCCCGTGGAGGTGTTCGCCGGACCAGAGCTCGGGTACAAGGTGACCCCGGAGATGCTCGAGGAGCACCGCACGGACGGGACCAAGGCGCTGCTGCTGTGCTCACCGTCCAACCCCACGGGCGCGGTGTTCACGGCCGAGGAGATCAAGGCGCTCGGTGCGTGGGCCGCCGAAAAGGGCCTCATGGTCATCACGGACGAGATCTACCAGCACCTGGTCTACGACGGTCTGCAGTTCACCTCGATCGCGGGCGCCTGCCCCGAGCTGGGTGAGAACGTGATCGTGCTCAACGGCGTGGCCAAGACCTACGCCATGACGGGCTGGCGCGTGGGCTGGATGATCGGCCCCAAGGACGTGATCAAGGCGGCGGGCAACTTGCAGTCCCACCTGAGCTCCAACGTCAACAACATCGCGCAGCGCGCGGCGATCGCAGCCCTGACCGGGCCCATGGACGAAGTGGAGGCCATGAAGGCCGCCTTCGACCGTCGGCGGAAGACGATCGTCGAAGGCCTCAACGCCATCGACGGGGTCGAGGTCCCCACCCCGCAGGGTGCGTTCTACGCCTACGCCGATGTTCGTTCCCTGCTGGGCCGGAACTTCGGAGGGACCGTGCCGCAAACCTCCGCCGAACTGGCCGAACTGGTGCTGAACCAGGCCAAGGTGGCCGTGGTTCCCGGAGAGGCCTTCGGCCCGTCGGGGTACTTCCGGCTCTCCTACGCCCTGGGCGACGACGACCTGGCCGAGGGTCTCCGTCGACTCCAAGAGTTCCTGGGATCAGCGACCTGACCTCGGCTGACACCGGGCTCGAAGCAGCATCCGGCGCGCAGATCGCCTGCGGTCTTTGCAGACGCCGCCGGCAGCACATCCGGAACACGTAGACAAGGACCAAAGCATGTCCGAGAACCTCACCAACCACCACGCCACCGCTCACTCCGCTACCGGCGAGACCACGGTGACCGAGCACCTCACGGATCTGTACACCGGCGCACTGGCGGCCAACGAACAGATCCCGACCGCCGCGATGGTCTCGGCCGGACTCATCGGTGGTTACGGTGTGGCCCGCTGGACCGGAGTCCGTCCGTTGGGCGGTGCCGTCCTCTTCGCGGCCGGGGCTGCAGCCGCACACAACTGGTGGCGTAAGTGTGGCCCCATCACCACGGCCGCCCTGGGAACCACGTACCTGCTCGGATTCGGCCTCTCCCACCCGCTGGCCAAGAAGATCGGGGCGTGGCCCTCGGTGTTCACAGTGACCGGCGTGAATGCGGCAGCCGCCTGGGTGTTCGCGGACAGCCACTGAGGCGCAGGCCCCACGTGCCGAGGCCTCCGTTTCGGCCCTGAACCCAGCAGGTTCAGGGCCGAAACGGAGGCCTCGGCGTTTCTCGGGCGGGGGTCAGTCGTCGACGGCGTCGCGACCGCGCCGCACGATCAGGGGGTCGGGTTCGTAGACCACCGAGTCGTCCTTGTCCTCGTAGTCGAACTGGTTGAGGAAATAGCGCATCGCGTTGAGGCGTGCGCGCTTCTTGTCGTTGGACTTGATGGTGATCCACGGGGCGTGATCCGTGTCCGTGCGGCGAAAGGTCTCTTCCTTGGCCAACGTGTACTCGTCCCAGCGGTCCAGGGAGGCGAGGTCGTTCGGGGAGAGCTTCCACCGGCGCACGGGGTCGATCTGGCGGATCGCGAACCGGGTGCGCTGTTCGTGCTGGGTGACCGAGAACCAGAACTTGGTCAGGTGGATCCCGGAGTCCACGATCATCTTTTCGAAAACCGGGGCCTGCTCCATGAAGGACTCGTACTCGTCGTCGGTGCAGAATCCCATGACCCGTTCCACGTTTCCGCGGTTGTACCAGGACCGGTCGAACATGACCATCTCACCGAAGGTCGGGAAGTGCTGGATGTAGCGCTGGAAGTACCACTGTCCGCGCTCACGTTCGGTCGGGGCGTTCAACGCCACGGTGCGGGCCGCACGCGGGTTGAGGTGCTCCATGAAGCGCTTGATCGTGCCACCCTTGCCCGCGGCGTCACGGCCTTCGAAGACCAGAATGTGGCGCAGGTTGTTGTCCTGGGACCAGTACTGCAGCTTGAGCAGTTCGATCTGGAGCTTGTACTTCTCCATCTCGTAGTCGTCACGGGACATACGCTCGGCATAGGGGTAGCCCTCACGCCAGGTCTCGACCGCGGATCCACCCGGATCGATCAGGTCCGGGTCCGGGGAATGCCCCTCCTGAACCGTGTACCCCTGTTCCACGAGCTTGTCGATGAACTCCCGGAGGTTCTCTTGTGGGACTTCGGGCATCTCAACCACTCCTTCGGGACGGCGGGTGCACCGCGAGGGTGCCTGGATCATCCCTTCCATCCTAGTGGGCCACGTCTCACGGTCCGGTGAACCGGAACTTAACGCTCACCCGTCGGGCAGTGTTCACGGCATCTACTGCCAACAGCCGCCCCTTCCCGTAGGTCAGCTCCTAGACTGGGGAGCAGTTTCACCGGCAGTCCCGAGGATCTTGAATCGGACCCCGCAACGGCACTGTCGGTCCCCTATCTCCTTGAGGAGTGAGCATGAAGATCGGTCTGTTGACCAGCGGCGGCGACTGCCCCGGCCTGAACGCCGTGATCCGCGGTGCCGTGCTGCACGGCATCAAGTCCTACGACTACGAGTTCGTGGGTTTCCTGGACGGTTGGCGCGGCGTGGTCGAGGGCGACGTCATGGAGATCCCCCGCACCTCCGTGCGCGGGCTGGCGCGTCAGGGCGGCACCATCCTCGGCACCTCTCGCACCAACCCCTTCGACGGTCCCAACGGCGGCCCGGAGAACATCTCCCGGACCATCAAGGAACTGGGTGTCGACGCCATTGTCGCCATCGGCGGTGAAGGAACCCTCGCCGGAGCCAAGCGCCTGGCCGACGCTGGGCTGCCCGTGGTCGGTGTTCCGAAGACCATCGACAACGACCTCCAGGCCACGGACTACACGTTCGGTTTCGACACGGCCGTCCAGATCGCCACCGATGCCATGGACCGGCTGCGCACCACCGGCGATTCTCACCACCGGTGCATGGTCGCGGAGGTCATGGGACGTCACGTCGGCTGGATCGCCCTGCACTCGGGCATGTCCGCCGGAGCGCACGCCGTGCTGATCCCGGAGCAGAGGGTCCCCATGGAACAGGTGGCCGCCTGGGTCTCCGAGGTCCATGAACGCGGCCGTTCGCCACTGGTGGTCGTGGCAGAGGGCTTCATCCCCGAGGGCTTCGACGAGGTCCTGCACGACAAGGGCCTGGAAGCCGACGGCCGCCCGCGTCTGGGCGGCATCGGCGAGTACGTGACCGCGGAGATCGCACGCCTGACCGGCATCGAGACCCGCAACACCACGCTGGGCCACATCCAACGCGGTGGAGCGCCCACGGGCTTCGACCGCGTGCTGGCCACGCGTTTCGGCATGGGCGTCGTGGACCTGGTGCGCGACGGCGAGTGGGGCAAGATGGTTGCCCTGCGCGGAACCGACGTCGTGCGGGTTGACTTCACCGAGGCCCTGGACGGGCTCAAGTCGGTCCCGGAGGCACGCTACAACGAGGCGAAGGTGCTCTTCGGACGCTGACACCGCCCTCTGACCCGTGGTGCGGCCCCCAGACCTTGACGGTCCGGGGGCCGCAGCCATGTGCTGACCGACGGGAGAATCAGCCGCGGGGACCGCGCAGGAAGCCCTTCTCCCGCTGGACGGTCTGGCCGGCCTCGGGTGGGACGACGACGGTCTGCGCCGCGGCCCACTGCTCACCGACCTCCGCCGGGGCATCCTGCGATCCCTCGGTGCCGTCGGATGCTTCGTGGACGCTGCGCACCCTGAGTTGCGCAGCTGGGTCGACGGATCGTTTGAGCACAGCCAGTGCGATGGGACCGGCCTCGTGGTGCATCTGGGCCGCGGTCACTCGGCCCACCACCCGGTCCCCCGCCAGGACCTCCGAGCCGGCGGGAGGGACGGTGTGCTCGGAGCCGTCGAGGTCCAGGAACGTCAGGCGGCGCGGAGGGTGCCCCAGGTTGTGGACCCGGGCCACGGTCTCCTGCCCCTTGTAGCACCCCTTCTGAAGGTGCACGGCGGTTCGCAACCAGTCCAGTTCGTGCGGCACCGTGCGCTCATCGGCGTCGACCAACGCACGGGGGCGCCAGGCTTCGATGCGCAAGGCCTCGGCCGCCCAGGAGCCAGCCAGTCCCAGGCCGTCCGCAGCCGGGCCCGTCAGGGCATCGACGAGCAAGGGGCGTGGGACGAGCACCTCGTGCCACGACCTCTCCCGTCCGGGGTGATCGTCATGGATCGCGTAACCCCAACCACCGTTCGTGACGCCCGGCCACGGGTCGTCCCACACCAGCGGAAGCGCGGTGGCCGGGTCTGGGTGCGCCCCGGGAAAGGGGCTCGCGGTGAGTTGACGGGACAGAACCGCCAGGTGCTCCGGAACGCGCGTGGCCCCCACGACGGCGACATCGGCAGTGCGGTCGGCAACCTCCACGCGCAAGGCGAACCGCATGGACTCGAGCCAGTCCTTGAGCAGTGCTGTTTCTCCCGGTTCAGCGATCAGCCACACGGAGCTGCCGTCGTCGAGAACGTGCGGTGCAGCCTCCACACGGCCTTGCACCGACAGGAAAAGGGTTTCGGAACTGTCTCCCGGAACGATGCCCGTGAGGACCTGGGAACTCAAGGTGGTGAGCCACGTGAGACGATCCTGGCCCGAGACGGTCAGGACTCCCTTGTGGGACAGGTCGACCACCGCGTCTCCGGCGGCCAGGGCCCGCTGTTCCCGCAGCGGGTCGCCGTAGTGGGCTGCCACTCCGGCATCCGGTCCCGTGGCTTCCACCGCCCCGGGGGCCGCATCGAGAATCGGGGAACGGTAGGTGGCTCCGGCCACGTGCAATCAGTCCTTCTTCTTGAGTTCCGCGGAGGCGTGTGTGCCCAGCGGATGCCCTTCGGCCGCCATGTCCCAGGCCCAGAAAAGGTCGCCGTTGACCAGGCCGAACATTCGAGTGGCGGCCGTGTACTGCTTGGCGCCCGGCGAGCGCATGACCGCGTCCGTGCCGAGTTGGATCCGGGGCCCGTTGATCTCCCCCAGGTAAAGCTCGGAGACTCCCCCGGGGCGGTTGATCGTGGCCAGCACGGGGAATCCTCCGTCCGCGGTGCGCAACTTCTCGACGGAGTCCGCGTCACGCAGGACGGGGACGACATCGGGGGGCAGCAGACCCGGGCCCAGGTCGCCGTCCTCGAAGGACCGCTCGAGTTGCCAGAAACCGTTCTCCACCGCAATGAGTCGCGCAGGCAGCCCGTCTTCGTCGATCAGGTGCGTTTCGGCGCGGTATTCGAGGAACGGAAGTCCGTGGTGCGCGAAGTGAACGTGCTGGCGGAAGGGGCGCTGGTCCACATCGCCGTAGCCCAGGAAACCGTCGCCCTCCCATTCACCCAACAGCCACGCGAACGGTACGAGTTCCGGCGTGAGATCGGAGGGAATTTCGATCGGCACGATTACTTCTGACCCTTGAACAGACCCTTCAGGACGACCGCGGCAACGCCCGCGATGCAAAGAACGGCCAGGACGAGCAGGACGAGGTAGAAGATCTCTAGAGCAAGCATGGGCTCAAGCTACCACGAGGCCCACGAACTGGGACGTGAACAAGACGGCCGGGCCCAGCAGTGCCACCGGGGTCACGCCCAGGGATGCGATCCCCCGCCGAGGCCCCTCCTTCGGGGCTGCTGCGATCATGCGTGCTCCGATCACACCGATCACCAGGAAGCTCACCAGACCGGAGATCACGATGGCCGCCACGGGCGACCCCTCCGACGCGTGCAGGTACTGGGACAGCGCGATCCATCCCGAGCTGGACACCGCGGCGAGAACGGCCACGACCGAGGAGATCGTGGACTCCAACCGGTGCCGGGCGCCTTCGCCGCGGACGAGTTCGGCCAGGAAGGTGGCGATGAGCGCGATGCCCACGATGGCGGGCAGCCACACGAGGCGTTGATCGGGCTGCAGCCAGGACAGCAGCGCAGCCAGGATGCCACTGACCAGGATGATGACGTTGTGCCGGTAGCGAGCGCGGATGCCCACGGCCAGGGACCAGCCCAGGCCGATCACGACACTCATCGCGATCACGACGACAACCGGCGCCACCCCGCCGATGGCGGCAGCCGCCAGGGCGATCACCAGCGCCAGCACGGAGACGGCGACGATCTGGAGGTAACGCATCGGATGCTTTCCTGGCTCGACGTCCGCGGTGAGGACGTTGTGGCGGCTGGGCCGTTCCGACTGCGCGGTAGGCCGGTACCGGTTGTTCTGGCAGAGACGCCGCGAGGACGTCGAGAGCCAACGATAGCCGGATTCCGCACTGCAGCAGATCATCCCAGGGGCCCACGCTCACCTGCCCGTACCAGGCACCCGCGACACACGGCGCAATACGTCAGTAACACGGGGTTTTATAATCGCAGTCGGGTCCCCAGCACCTGTCCGTGCCGTAGCGGACACGCAGGACAGACGGAGAACAGGAGCCAGGCGGTTGATCGAGATTCTGATGCTCACCGACTCCGCCGTGCCTTCCTCCACCGTGCTCCCCGCTCTTGACTTGCTCAATCACCGCGTGGCCGTCCAGCCCACGCGCACCGTCTCCGGCGCCGTCGATGCCGTCACCGCCGACGTGGTGATCGTCGACGGACGCACGGACCTGATCTCCGCCCGCAACCTCGCTCAGCTGCTGCGCGCCAAGGGCTTGGAGGCCGCCGTGATCATGGTCCTCACGGAGGGTGGCATGGCAGCCGTGGCCGCGACCTGGATGGTCGACGACGTCGTCCTCGACACCGCGGGCCCCGCCGAGGTCGAGGCCAGGCTTCGGCTGGCCTCTGCACGAACGGCGGCGGTCGAGGACGGTGGGGAGGACCTGCGGATCCAGGCCGGTGCCATCGTGATCGATGAGGCAGCGTACTCGGTGCACGTGGGGACCGAGGCCCTGAACCTCACGTACAAGGAGTTCGAGCTCTTGAAGTTCCTGGCCCAGAACCAGGGGCGCGTCTTCACCAGGAGCCAGCTGCTGTCCGAGGTGTGGGGCTATGACTACTACGGTGGCACCAGGACCGTTGATGTCCACGTGCGACGGCTGCGTTCAAAGCTCGGGCCCGACCACGAACATGTGATCACGACGGTTCGTAACGTGGGTTACAGCCTGGCCGCGGACCGCTCGGCCGAGCACCGACTCAGCGATCAGCGGTAGGACGGCCGGGCAGCCCGGTTGAACGTTCGAGCGACTGTAGAGAGGCGGCACAGCGTGACAACCGATCACCCTGAGACACCGACCGGCGCGGAGACGAACCACCCCGTGTGGCGCGATCTCCCACCCGGTGAATCAACCGCCCGCCGGGTGCTCGAACTGGCCCGGGTCGCCGAAACACAGGACGGGGATCCGCCCTTCTCTGACCAGACCCTGGTGGACCTGCGCTCGGCCCCCGAGCGGGTGACCGTGACCGCCCTGGAACGGACACCGCAAGGGGACACCCCCTCCGAGGACGTTGCCCCCGATTCCGGGGAGACGCCCCTGGCTGCCGCCGCAGTCGTCGTCGCCCCGGTGGACCGGGAGGGCCCCACTCTCCTGGAAGCGGTCGTGGCCCCCGATCGGCGCGGGGCTGGGCTGGGCCGCGAACTGGTGGAACGCGCGCTCGAACCCGTGATCGGTCCGGTGGAGGCCTGGGCCCACGGGGATCACGCCGCCGCGCGCGCCGTGGCGGCAACGCTCGGATTCGAACCCGTGCGCGAGCTGCATCGACTGTTGCGCCCCCTGCAGGACATCGCCACCGAGCTGCCGGTCGACCTTCCGGCCGGGCTCGGGTTACGCCCGTTCAACGTGGGGCAGGACGAATCGGCCTGGCTGGAGGTCAACGCGGCCGCGTTCGCCGACCACCCGGAGCAGGGCCGCATGACGCTGACAGATCTGGAACAGCGGGAGGGTGAGGGCTGGTTCGACCCCCGCGGTTTCCTCATCGCTCACCCCCTGGACGACCCTCAACGCATCGCGGGATTCCACTGGACCAAGATCCACCCCGCGACCGCCAAGGAACCCGCGCGCGGAGAGGTGCACGTTGTCGGCATCGCTCCCGATCGTCAAGGACTGGGCCTCGGTCGGTCCTTGACCATCGCCGGCCTGCACTATCTGGCCGAGCAGGGGTTGGACGAAGTACTGCTCTACGTGGACGGTGACAACGAACCCGCGATGAACCTGTACCGCAGCATCGGCTTCCGGCCCTGGCACCTGGACGTGATGTTCAGCCGCACGTGAACCGGAGGCCAGCACCCGCCGCCCCGAAGGGTTAGCATGTGCTGGCTCGGGAACTCGAGTGGTCGGCTGGCACCGCGGTGCCACCTCGCGACTCCGGCCGATCAGCCCCAGGACCCCGAACCACCGGTCCGTCACGAAAGGATGCCGGGAAGACCATGCCCACATCTGCCTACCGCACCTCGGCACACGGCCCCGACTCCGTGCCCGAGGTTCGTGCCGCAGGCTGCCTGTGTTGGCGCCCGGGCGCCGGTGGAATCGAACTCCTGGTGATCCACCGCCCCCGGTACGACGACTGGTCCTGGCCCAAGGGAAAGCTCGACGACGACGAAACCCTGCCCGAGGCCGCCCATCGCGAGGTCCGGGAGGAGGTCAACCTGGACGTCCGGCTGGGGGTCCCCCTGCCGACCACGGAGTATCAGGTCAAGGCCGGTCGTAAGCACGTGTACTACTGGAGTGCGGAGGTCCCCCCGTACGTCGAACCCCGGCCCGACGGCAAGGAAGTCGATCAGCTGCGCTGGGTCTCCCCGGAGGAGGCCGCGCGGCTGCTCACGAACGAGACCGACCGGATCCCGCTGCGGCGGCTCGTCGAACTGCACCAGGCGGGGGATCTTGCCGTTCGCCCCGTGATCGTGGTGCGTCATGCGAAGGCCAAGCCGCGTTCGTCGTGGTCACGTGCCGAAGGCGACCGTCCCCTGGCGGCCACCGGCAAGCGCCAGGCCCTGGCCGTGACCCAACTGCTCAAGGTGTGGTCTCCGCAGCGCGTGATCTCGTCGCCGTGGCTGCGCTGTCTGTCCACGGTGACCCCCTACGCCAAGACGGCCGGATTGAAGGTCAAGGAGCGGCCGGCGCTCACGGAGGCGGCCCACAAGCGCAGCCCCAAGAAGGCATCGGCCGTGGTGGAGACCCTGTTCGACAAGGACAAGCCGGTGGCCTTGTGCACCCACCGACCGGTTCTCCCGACCGCGTTGGGTGTGCTGCGCGGTCACCTGCCGTCGAACCTGCGCAAGATGCTGCCGACCGAGGACCCGTACTTGGTCCCCGGGGAGATGTTGGTGTTGCAGGTCTCCCGCAGGCACCGTCAGCGAGCCGTCTCGCTGGAGATCGTCAAACCGTTCGAGTCCTGACCAAAACCGACCCCGGCACTCCAGGTCACACAACCTCACGTGCCCGGAACCACAGGCCCGCAGGAGACCCCGCAGGAGACATTGAATGACCCAATCCCCCACCGACATCCCCACCCCGTACGAGGACCTGCTGCGTGAGGTCGCGGCCCACGGGACCCACAAGTCCGACCGGACGGGCACCGGAACGCGTTCGGTCTTCGGCCGCCAGATCCGTTACGACCTCTCCGAGTCCTTCCCCCTGCTGACCACCAAGCGCGTGCACTTCAAGTCGGTGGCCCTCGAACTGCTGTGGTTCCTCCGCGGATCCTCCAACGTGCGGTGGTTGCAGGAACGCGGCGTGAGCATCTGGGACGAATGGGCCGACGAGAACGGGGACCTGGGCCCCGTCTACGGCGTGCAGTGGCGTTCCTGGCCCACTCCTGACGGCGGGACCATCGACCAGATCGCCAAGATAGTGGAGCAGATCCGCACCAACCCCGATTCCCGCCGCCACATCGTGACGGCGTGGAACCCGGCCGAGGTCGATGACATGGCCCTTCCCCCTTGCCACACGATGTTCCAGTTCTGGGTGGAGCCGCAGGCCGAAGGTCCGGCCAAGCTGTCCTGCCAGCTCTACCAGCGCTCCGCGGACATGTTCCTGGGCGTTCCGTTCAACATCGCCTCCTACGCCCTGTTGACCCTCATGGTGGCCCAGCAGACGGATCTGCTGCCGGGCGAGTTCGTGTGGACCGGTGGCGATGTTCACGTCTACGACAACCACCAGGAACAGGTGGCCCGCCAGCTGGCCCGGGAGCCGTACCCGTATCCGCAGGTCCGTTTCACCCGCCGCCCGGAGTCGATCTTCGACTACGACTACGAGGACATCGAGCTGCTGGACTACCAGCACCATCCCGGCATCAAGGCACCGGTGGCCGTGTGAGTTCGGAACCCGCGGCGGGCGTACACGTCCCGGAGATCGCAGCGATCTGGGCACAGACCCGCGACGGCGTGATCGGTGATCACGGCAGCATGCCTTGGCACCTGCCCGAGGACTTCCAGCACTTCAAGCGGCAGACACTGGGCCACCCGGTGATCATGGGCCGCAGGACCTGGGAGTCCTTTCCGCCCAGGTTCCGTCCGCTGCCCGGCCGCACGAACGTCGTCGTGACCTCCCGCCCGGAGGCCGTGACGGTCCCGGGTGACGCGCAGAAGGCGGACGACCCGACGGTGGAGGGTACGGACACCGTCGTCGTGGGCAGCTACGCGGATGCGGTGGCGGCTGCGGCAGCGGCCCCCGGGGGCGAGCTGGTCTGGGTCATCGGCGGCGGACAGCTCTACGCGCACGCGATGGCCGATCCGGACGTCCCCGTGACCCGCGCCGTGGTCTCGGTACTGGATCTCGACGTCGACGGCGACACCCGAGCACCAGAGCTCGGGACCGAGTGGCACCTGGTGGCCGCCGGCGCAAGGCAGGTCTCGCGCACGGGCACGGCATGGCACATCGAAACCTGGCAGCGGCACTGACCGGCCCGTATGCGAACGTGCGCCCAGCAGGGCACTAGGGTGGTGTGCACCACACCCGATCGCACGACGCCGGGAGGCACCGTGAGCACTGGAAACCCCGATTTCACCGAACCGCAGATCCGCGAGGATCCGTCCTTGAGGCTCGTGGACAACCCGGACCAGTCCCGCGTGGAACTGTGGAACGACGCGACGTTCATCGGCTTCGTGGGCGTCGAACGCCACCTGGACGGAACGGTCGAGTTGCAGCACACCATCATCGACGAACGGTTCAGCAGACAGGGTTACGCCCGCACGTTGATCACCCTGGTCCTGGACAGCTGCCGCGCGTCCGGTGTGCTCATCCACCCCACCTGCACCTACGTCCAGGACTACCTGCGGCGGTTCCCGCAGTACAACGACCTGGTGGCCTGAGACCCCGCCGGCACCGGTTCCGGGCCGAGGCGACCTGCATCACATCATGACGCCCTGCCTCGCTGGTGCTCTCCGGGGTCCGTAGACTGGCGCGCATGACTTCGATCGCCAACCCCAACCCTACCGTCGGCCTGGTCGGCTGGCGCGGCATGGTCGGTTCCGTGCTCATGGACCGGATGCAGACGGAAGGCGATTTCGCCGACATCCAACCGGTGTTCTTCACGACCTCTTCCCCCGGCGCCAAGGCCCCCGAGATCGACGGGTTGGGCGACGCGGGCACGTTGCAGGACGCCTATGACCTGGACGCGCTGGCGGCACTTCCGATCATCGTGACCGCCCAGGGCGGTGACTACACCGGCAAGGTCCACGACCAGCTCCGCGCACGTGGATGGGACGGTCTCTGGATCGACGCCGCATCGACCCTGCGCGGCAACGACGACTCGATCATCGTCCTGGACCCCGTCAACCGCGACGTGATCGACGCCGGTTTGGGTTCCGGCGTCAAGGACTTCATCGGAGGCAACTGCACCGTGTCCTGCATGCTCATGGGCATGGGCGGCCTGTTCCGCAACGGACTGGTCGAATGGGCGACGTCGATGACGTACCAGGCGGCCTCCGGCGGCGGCGCCCGCCACATGCGGGAAGTCCTCCAGCAGTTCGGCGACCTCCACACCGAGGTGGCCGAGGGCCTTGCCGATCCCGCCTCCGCCATCCTGGAGATCGACCGCAAGATCCTGGCGAAGCAGCGTTCCGTCGATCTGGACACCACGCAGTTCGGTGCCCCGCTCTCCGGCTCCCTGATTCCCTGGATCGACTCGGACCTGGGCAACGGCCAGTCGCGCGAGGAGAAGAAGGCGGGCGACGAGACGAACAAGATCCTGGGCCGCACCGCCGAGAACCGTATCCCGATCGACGGCCTGTGCGTACGGATCGCAACCATGCGCTCCCACGCCCAGGCGCTCACGATCAAGCTCACGGAGGACCTTCCGGTGCGGGAGATCGAACAGATCCTGGACCGTGACAACGAGTGGGCCAAAGTCGTTCCCAACACCAAAGAAGCCTCCTCCTTGGACCTCACGCCGGTGGCCGCCTCCGGGTCACTCGAGGTTCCGGTGGGGCGCGTGCGCAAGTTGGAGATGGGCCCCGAGTACATCTCGGCCTTCACCGTGGGTGACCAACTGCTGTGGGGTGCCGCCGAACCGCTGCGGCGCATGCTCAAGATCGCCGTCGGGACGCTCTGATACCGGGACCTGGATCCGGTTGCCTGGATCCGGGGGGCCTCATGCTGACTGCATCACTGGCCCGGCCCGGCGTTGCGCGCCGAGAAGCGGACGGGCCGCCCCTGAGCCTGTCGCTGCGCGCCGGCCTCGTTCTGCAGCACCCGCGCCCGGGCACCTGAGACGCACCAGTGCCACCACTGGACCACGGGGGTTTCTCGCAACCTGGCCCACCACAGGCTCAGGTGGCGTAGGGCCCACTGGTTGAGCCGGTGAGCCCAGTCGAACTCCATGGACCAGACGCCGATGCCCAGGAAGATGAACACCCACCCGGGGCCGGGCAGCACGAGCATGGCCACGCCCGCCACGAACAGGAGCAGGCCGATCAGTGTGATGGATCCCCGCACGGTCATTCGTCGCCACCGCGTCCCCCTGTGGGACCACTCCTGGAAGCGTTCGATGCGCTGACGCACGGGGTGACTGCGGTCCTGCCCCCTGCGGAGTTCGTCGGCCAGTGCGGAATCCGCGGGATCGGGAGCCACCCGGCCCCCGGTGTTCACAGGCTCAACCCGACCAGCACCGGTTCGGGAACCAGCTCGACTCCGAACACTTGGTGCACACCGTCACGGACCACACGGGCCAGGGAGGCCATGTCCTCGGCCCGTGCCTCCCCGCGGTTGCTCAGGGCCAGGGTGTGTTTGGTGGACAGCGACGCCCGGCCACCTGCGACGTCGGCGCCGTCGATGCCGAGTCGTTCGTTGCGGGATCCCGGGAGGCCGAAGCCCTTGCCGAAGCCCGCGTTGTCGATCAGCCACGCAGCCGAGAGCTTCGTGCTGCCTTGCACGGGCTCCCCCGACGCATCCACGACGGGGAACCGCGGGGCATTCGCGGGCACGAGGGAGTCAATCACGTCGTCGGAGACGATCGGGTTGGTGAAGAACGAGCCCGTGCTGTACGTGTCCCGGTCCTGCGGGGCCAGAACCATACCCTTGCCGGCCCGCAGGTCCAGCACCGCCTGGCGCACGTCGGCCAGAGGTGCACGCTGGTTGAGCTCGATCCCGAGGTGCTGGGCCAGCTGCGCGTAGCGGACGGGCTTGGAGAGTTCCCCGTGGGTGAACTGGAAGTGCACCGCCAGCACGACGAATCGCGGCGAGCCGTCCACGGTCGTGCGCTTGAGGTAGGAGTCCCGGTAGGCGAAGTGCAGGTCCGCGAAGGCGAAGGACGTCCGGCGCCCCGCTTCACGGTCGTAGACGCTGACCCGCGCGATGGTCTGGGAGACCTCCTGACCGTAGGCCCCCACGTTCTGCACGGGAGTGGCGCCCGTGGTGCCCGGGATGCCGGAGAGGGACTCGATCCCCACCCGTTCGTTCTCGACCGTCCACGCGACGACGTCGTCCCACGAATGGCCGGCCGCGACCGTTAGGAGGGTCCCGGCGCAGTCCGAGGCGTGGTCCACCTGGATGCCCTGGGAGGCGATGTGCACGACCGTGCCGTCGAACCCGGCGTCACCCGCCAGGAGATTGGAGCCACCGCCGACGACCAGCAGCCGCTCACCGGTCTGGTCCGCCGCACGCACGGCCGCGACGATCTCCTCCTCCGTCTCGGCCCGGACGTAGGTGTTCACGGGGCCGCCCACAGCGGTGGTGGTGAGGTCGGCGAGTGAGGGGTGGTGTACGGCGGTCATGCCCGCCATCCTAGCGAGCCGAGGACCCCGCCCGTCCGCTGTGGACGGGCTGCTCAGCCCTTGGCGGACGCAGCCACGGGATCAACACGAAGGAGACGACGACGAAGGCCATGACGCAGGCCAACGCATTGCGGACGCCGATGCCCTCGCCGAGCAGCCCGAGCAGCGGCGGGCCGCCCAGGAAGGCGCCGTAGCCGATGGTGGACACCACGGAGACGTTGACGGCGGACCGTACGGGGTCGTCGGCGGCCGCCGACATCCCGACGGGGAATCCCAGCGAGGCTCCGAGGCCCCACAGGAACAAGGAAATCAGGCCGACCGTGACGGAGGGCGAGAAGGCGAACACCGCCAGCCCCACCAGGGCCAGGGCGCAGGCCACCCGGAGCACCGGGATCCGCCCGAACCGGTCGATGAGCCAGGTGCCGCTCATCCGGCCCGTGGTCATGGCAGCCACGAAGATGCCGTATCCGACCGCACCCACCGATTCCTCTGCCCCGTAGCCCTCGGTCAGGGCCAGCGCCACCCAGTCGTTGGCCGCGCCCTCGGTCAGGGCCATGCCGAGCACGAAGATCCCGACGAGGACGGTCCGCGGGTCCTTCCACGCTTCCAGGACGGACACGGGTTTCCCGGGACTCCTCTCGGAGTTCCCGGGAGCGTCACTGCCCGCGGTGGTGACGGGCCATCCGCCCTCGGCCGGGCCCGCTGCGTCGTCGTCGGATCGCGGCGGGACCGCAGGGAGTGTCCCGGTGATGACGGGAATCTGCGAGGTGATCGGCTGGACCTCACGGTGGTGTGGGTCCGTGGCGCGGTCGTCGCCCTGGAGGGCGGGCAGCGCGAACCACACGAACGCGAACATGACGCAGGCGACCAGGCCGACGTGCCACAGCAACGGAACCTGCCCCGCGGCCGCCAGAGAACCGACCCCCGCGCCCAGCACGGTGCCGATCGAGAAGAACCCGTGCATCATCGGCATGATCGAACGCCCGAGGCCGACTTCCAGGGCCGTCCCCTCGACGTTGGCAGCCACGTTCCAGGTGGCCGACCCGAGCCCGAAGAGCAGGAGCCCGACGACCGTGACCGGCAAGGACTGAAGGACCGTCACACCCGTGCCGAGCACGAACAGCCCCACGGTGACCATGGCCGAGAACAACGCAAGTGTGCGCCGCGCTCCGAGCTGCAGAACGATCATTCCCGACGCCGACACGGACGCGAAGGCCGCGACGGTCTGGGTCAGCAGCAGGGCGCCCAACGCCGCGGGCCCCAGGCCGAGGGAGTCGGCGATCGTGGGGATCCGCGTCAGCCAGGCCGAGATGGCCAGCCCGGAGGCCAGATAGATCGCGAAGACCGCGACGGTCCACGAACGCAAGGAGCGCCCGCGGGCCGGGGTCATCGCCAGACCACCAGGGCCTGTGCCTTGACCAGCACCTTGAGGGCGGGGGCCGCGTCACGTGCCACGCCGGGATCGGAGAGGTCCGGGGCGGTGACCGTGAGGTCGATCCGGGCCGTCCTGGCCTCAGGGTCCAGGGCTCCGACCTTTGCGGAGATGCTCAGCGTGGTCGAGGGTTCGACCTCCGCGCCGAAGGCATTGGGAACCACGACGGGCTTGGTGAACCGGGTCTGGACGTCGGTGACGGCCGCGGGATCCCCGGCCCAGTCGACGACGACCTGCATGGCCGCGCCCATGGTCAGCATCCCGTGGGCGATGACGTTGGGCAGCCCCACCGACGTCGCGAACGGTTCGTTCCAGTGGATCGGGTTGAAATCCCAGGAGGCGGCCGCGTAACGCACCAGGTCGGCACGGGACAGCTCGACCGTCCTGGTGGCCACTTCCTGGCCCTTCTCGAGTGACTCGAATTCCACGTTCACTGGTCCTCTCCCCTCACGAGCAGCGAAGACAGCGCGGTGGACACCGGCTGCCCTTCCGGGTCGACGATTTCCGTGCGGAAGGTGACCATGCCACCCGTACCCACGGCCCGGACGGCGTCCACCGTGGTGGCGGCCGTCAGTTCGTCGCCGGCCACGATCGCGCGATGGTGGGTGAAGCGCTGGTCGGCGTGGACCACGCGTGAGAAGTCGATCCCGGCCTCCGGGTCCGCCACGACCGCGGCCTCGGCCTTCTGCGCCACGATGATCGCGAACGTGGGAGGTGCCACCAGGTCGGCGTGGCCGGCGGCCCGTGCGGCGTCGAGGTCGCTGTGAACGGGCGCCTGCGCGTGGACCGCGGCGGCAAAAGCGCGGACGGCCTCGCGGGAGACCTGGTAGGGGGCGATGGACGGATACGTCCGGCCCAGGACATCGGGGTTCACGCTCACAAGGCGCTCCTCTCAGTGCGGTCAACTACCTGCCGGACTCACACGAGGAAAGCCCGCGATCCTGGTGTTTCAAAGGATCACGGGCTTTCGGTCCGTAGCGGTGGACGGGCTCGATCCGTCGACCTCACGATTATGAGTCGTGCGCTCTAACCAGCTGAGCTACACCGCCAGGATGGATGGGGAAACCCGCGGGATCACGCTGAAAACGCGAACCGCGGGCCCTCATCACGAGAGCCCCGACCGGGAATCGATCCCGGGACCTCCATCTTACCAAGATGGCGCTCTACCACTGAGCTATCGGGGCAACGCGGAATACTGTAACAGGGGTTCTCCGCGTTGCAAAAACGGGGGCACTCAGTAACTCTTCTTGAACTTCGGCTTGCGCTTGTCGCGACCTTCACCGAATCCGTCGTTGCGGCGGGGGCCCTGCTTGCCCTTGAATCCACGGCCGCCCGAACGCGGCGGACGGTCGCCGTAGCCACCGCTGCGGGGACGTCCGGCACCGCCGGCTCCGCCACCGGACTTGGGTCCGCGGTCCAGGCGGATGTCCAACCGCTGCCCGTTGATCTTGATCTCACCCAGGCGCTGGAGGTCGTCCCGGCTCAGGTCGTCCGGGAGGCCGATCAGGCTGAAGGACGGGCGGATCTCGATCGCGCCGACGTCGCTGCCGTTCAGGCCGCCTTCGTTGGTCAGCGCACCGACGATCGCCCCCGGCGCCGCGTGGTGCTTGTGCCCCACGGCCACCCAGTACGTGGCCTTGCCTTCCTCGGAGCGCGGTGCGCGCGAACGGCCACCGCGCTCGCCGCCCTCGCGGTCGTCACGACGACGCTCGCGGTCCTTGCGCTTGGGCAGTTCGGGCAGTTCCTCGGCCAGGAAGGGGCGACCGTCCTGGGCGATTACGGCCAGGGCTGCGGCCACCTCGACGGGGTCGACGTCGTGTTCCGAGACGTAGTCCTCCACGAGCCCTCGGAACAGGGAGAGGTCCTCGCCCTCGATGGCATCCGTGATGCCCTGCGCGAAGGTCTGCCGGCGCGTGGCGTTGACGTCCTCCACGGTGGGCATGGGCATCTGCTCCACGGGCTGGCGGGTGGTGCGCTCGATCGCGCGCAGCAGGTACTTCTCGCGCGGGGTCATGAACAACACGGCGTCACCGGTGCGCCCCGCGCGGCCGGTCCGACCGATGCGGTGGACGTAGGACTCGGTGTCGTGGGGGATGTCGTAGTTGACCACCAAGGAGATGCGTTCGACGTCCAGTCCTCGGGCGGCGACGTCGGTGGCCACCAGGATGTCGATCTTGCCTTCACGCAGCTGGTCCACGGTCTTTTCGCGCAGTTGCTGCGGGATGTCACCGTTGATGGCGGCCGCTGCGTGGCCACGGGCACGCAGCTTCTCCGCCACTTCCTCCGTGGCAGCCTTGGTGCGCACGAACACGATGATGCCGTCGTGCTCCTCGACCTCCAGCAAGCGGGTCATGGCCTCGAGCTTGTGCGGTCCCATGACCTGCAGGTAGCGCTGCCGGATGTTCTTGGCCGTGGCCGTCTTGGCCTTGACCGTGATCTCTTCGGGGTTGCGCAGGTACTGCTGGGCGATCTTGCGGATCGCGGGCGGCATGGTCGCGGAGAACAGGGCCACCTGCTTCTCCACGGGGGTCTGGGACAGGATGGTCTCCACGTCCTCGGCGAAACCCATGCGCAGCATCTCGTCGGCCTCGTCCAGGACCACGTACTGCAAGTCTTCGAGGTCCAGGGACCCGCGCTTGAGGTGGTCGATCACTCGCCCGGGGGTGCCCACGACAACCTGCGCGCCGCGGCGCAGCCCGGAGAGCTGGGGGCCGTAAGAGGACCCGCCGTAGACCGGCAGGACGGTGAAGTTCTCCAGGTTCACGGCGTAGGAGCTGAAGGCCTCCGCGACCTGCAGGGCGAGTTCACGTGTGGGTGCCAGGACCAGGACCTTGGTCGAGGTGCTGGGCCCGTTGAGGTCCGCGAGTTCGGCCAGCCGGGACAGTGCGGGGACGGCGAACGCGGCCGTCTTGCCGGTACCGGTCTGGGCCAGTCCGACGACGTCGCGACCTTCCAGCAGCAACGGGATGGTCGCTTCCTGGATGGGCGAGGGCTTCTCGTACCCGATGCCCTCGAGTGCCGAGAGCACCCGTCCGTCGATACCGAGGTCGGCAAAGGTCGGACCTGCGTTCTCCGTCTCCGCGGAGCCACCTTCGGGAGCCGAGTTCTCGGTCGAGCGGTCGTCTGACCCGGAGTCGTTGGTCGCGGGCTCCGTTGATACAGCGTTCTCGGAGGTGGTGGTTTCGTCGCTCGGGCTGGTCAAAGCGCAGGCTCCTCAGGGTTCACAGAGCACACGACACAACCGCTGGCGGTTGGACGGTGATCCTCATGGCTCCGGTGATCCCTCGGTGCGGCCCCGCGGGTGAGCGGTTCCGAAGTCATGGGCCGCGGGCCGAACCCGTCGTCTCGAGCGACGTACGGGAGGTGGCAACGACAGAACTGGGTGGGGTTTCCCCACCAGCCACCGGCGGCACAATGCGGCCGGTGCACGATTGATCCAGGGAGATCCAGGGAATGGACCGGAATGAATAGTCCCAGCCTATCGCAGGGGCACCTGCCTGGGCACAAGTCGTGACGGCGGACACCGCGAATACCTAGGGCCACGGCGCTGAGCCGTCGGTGGCCGGTGCCATGATGAGGACATGTTCTTGCCCGTGCCCCACGCCGACCGACGGTGGACACCGGGCACTCCACTGGACCTGGGCGCGACCATGGGGGTGCTCACCCGGGGCGATTCCCACCCCACGGCGCGCATCGACCACGACGGCGCTCTCTGGATCACCACTCGCACGGGCGACGATCCCCTGACCGCGCGCTTCTCCCGAGTGGGGCCGGGAACCGAGCTGAACCGGGACGTCCACGTGCAGGCCTGGGGGCTCGGTGCGGAGGCCTTCATGGCGGAGGCGCCCCGCTGGGCGGGTGAGGGCGACGACTGGACCGGTCTTCGTCACGGCTCGTCCTGGGACCTCTTGCCCGAGTCGCTTCGACGCGCGCGGAGCCGACACCCGGGCGTGCGCCTCATCGCGACGGGACGCCTGGTGGAAACCCTGGTGAATGCCGTCCTGGAACAACGCGTGACGGGCGGGGAGGCGGTCCGGGCACAGCGGTGGCTGGCCCGCGCGCACGGTGACCCCGCACCCGGCCCGGTACCTGAGGGCATGCGGGTCTTTCCCTCCGCAGCCACGATCCGACGGATTCCGTCGTGGGCCTGGCACCGCGCCGGAGTCGATCCGGCCAGATCCCGAACCATCCAGAACGTCGTCGAACGCGCCGCCGGGCTCGACCGGTGGAACACGGTCGCGCTGGGCCCGGACCTGCAACGCGCCGTCGGGTCCATCCCCGGGGTGGGCCCGTGGACCCTCGCGCAGACCCTGCAGATCACGCACGGGGACCCGGACTCGGTGAGCGTGTACGACTACCACCTGGCCCACCACGTCACGGAGTTCTTCGACGGCCACCGGGGCGAGGACGCGCGGATGCTCGAACTCCTGGAACCCTGGAGCGGCCACCGGCAACGTGTGGTGCGGCTGCTGTATCTCTCGGGGTGGCGCCCGCAGGCCAAGGGCCCGCGACTCAGCCCGGAGGACCGGCGGCACATGTGAGCCGAACGGCGCGTTCAACGCCACGTCGCACCTGAATCTGCCCACCTCTTCTCGAAGTCAGCCAAGCCTTTCCTGGCTGGAAACCCCTGAATTTCGGGCCTTTAATGAAGTCATGACACCGGCATCCAGCAGAAATCCGGACACCAGCCCGGACATCTTTCGAACCCAGCAGCAACGCATCCACTCCGAACCCCAGGCCGGAAACTACAACGAGCACCTCAACAAGCTGCGCGCCGCCGTCCTGGGCGCCAACGACGGCATCGTCTCCGTCGCCGCCACGGTCGTGGGCGTGGCCGGCGCAACCGCTCACCGCGGTTCGATCTTCCTGGTCGCCGCGGCAGCCGTGTCCGCCGGAGCGTTGTCGATGGCCTTGGGCGAATACGTCTCGGTGTCCTCCCAGAAGGACTCCCAACAGGCATTGATCGACCTGGAGACCCGAGAACTCCAGGACATGCCCGAGGAGGAATTCGAGGAACTCGTCGAAATCCTTCAGGAAAAGGGCATGTCACGGGACACAGCCCGTTCCGCAGCCCGTGAGCTGACTCAGAAGAACGCTCTCAAGGCCCATCTGGATTTCGAGCTGGGCCTGGACGAGGAGGACATCCCCTCCCCCATGGGCGCCGCCATCGCCTCGGCACTGGCGTTCTTCGTGGGCTCCATGCTGCCCACCCTGGCGATCCTGCTTCCTCCGGCCCAGATCGCGATCCCCGTCACCTTCGGCGTTGTCCTGGTCGCCCTGGCCCTCACGGGGTGGCTCGGGGCACGGCTCGGTGGGTCCCCGCACCGTCTGCGCGCCGCAACGCGACTCGTCGTCGGTGGCGCACTGGCGCTGGCCGCGACTTTCGCGATCGGCACCCTGCTCGGCACGGGAGCGGTCGGCTGATCCCGGCCTGACAGACGTGTGCTCCCGGGCGTCCGCACGGACACCCGGGAGCACACGCTTGGAGCCGAGGTCAGCTCATTCGGCGGATTCCGCCTGCTGTTCCGCGACCTGCTGACGCACTTCGTCCATGTTCAGACCCTTGACCGCGTCGACGACCTGTTCGAGCGCGGATTCCGGCAGGGCCCCGGCCTGTGAGAAGACCAGAATCCCTTCCCGGAACGCCATGAGCGTGGGAATCGACGAGATCTGTGCCGAGGCCGCGAGCATCTGCTGGTCCTCCGTGTCGACCTTGCCGAAGACGACGTCGCCGTGCTTCTCGGAGGCGGCTTCGAAGGTGGGGGCGAACTGCTTGCACGGACCGCACCAGTCTGCCCACCAGTCGAGCAGAACGATGTCGTTCTCCGTGATGGTCTGCTGCAGGTTCTCCTGGGTGATTTCAACCGTAGCCATACGGCCACCCTACGGACGTTGCCGGTCGGTGTCAGCGGCGTTCACCCGTGGTGGAAGCGGCGGTGGACACGGCCCCGTAGCGGCCTCGGCCAGGTGCGCCGGACCATGACCACGAACCACGGCCATGAAAAAGGTCCCGGAACCGTGGAGGTTCCGGGACCTGGTCCTGAAGGACGCGAGTGGCAGATGAGGGATTCGAACCCCCGTAGGCAATGCCAGCTGATTTACAGTCAGCCCCCTTTGGCCGCTCGGGTAATCTGCCGAACACCGTCCGATGGTTCCCCACCGGAACAGGAGCGCCCCCGTGACGGGAGCGGTACAACCCTACTGAAAGACGCTGGCGGTGCCAAATCGCGCGCTCGGGCTGGGCACCGGTCTAGGTGTACTTCCCCGGCAGGTTGTGAACACGCGGGGTAGATGAAGGCCTCCGGGCAAGATGTGGGTTACCACACTCAACATCTTCACCACGGAGGCCTTCGTGACTCACGCTAACGCACCTTTGACGCCC
>NZ_RKMF01000005.1 GCF_003797835.1 Kocuria soli | reverse complement strand
CGCGAGGCGCACGAGTTGGTCGAGAACGGCCGCACAGTCGGCAAGGTCACCGTCCACAGATGGGAGTAGACTGAAACCGCGCGCACGCGCATGTTCACAGGCGAGTGCGTTTGCAGAACCTCGGCTAGCCAAAAAGCGCTCATTTGGGCAACTGGTCGGTCCATCCATCGGTAGCCGCCTCGACGGCCACATGCACCGCAGCTACTACGATGCTCAGGTCCGCCAGGAGTTCTCCGTCCGGCACCGTTGCCGGCCATGCGTGGGCATGTGCGACGCCACTCCCTGACTGCCAGATCCACTTGAGTGTCTCCGAAAATACTTCCGGTTCGACAGTTGAATCCTTCTCTGTGACGCGTGGTTGCACATATTGTGCAAATCCTTGAATTATCGCGTTCTCGCCCCGCACTGCATCTTGCGGCTTGAACTTCTTGGACGCCTCCTGGATGCGCGTAAGATTTTCCTCAGAGGGCTTGAGGGAGACGATATGCTCAATCTCCCCCAAGGCCCTGGCTGCCCGATTGAAGCTCGCAAGCTCTACTCCCATGACATGACGCGCATTGCGTAGCCGTTCATCCTCGGTGCGTGGACAGAAGACGTATCCAACCCGTGCGCCCCCCAGCAGTGCGGTCCGCATCAGAACGCGAAGCCCAATGAGAGTCGATGTGCCTTCCTGAAGGCTTGCCTTAAGCATTAACAGCGATTCGGACGCACAGTGCACCCCGCCTGCAAGAATGTTCGAGAGCGAAATGGGCGATTCTGTGAATGCAGATTCAAGCGCGGTCATTTCACTTCCATCAGACGTGAGCTCGCGGAGATCCATCGCGAGTTCGTAGATGGCGTCGATGATGCCCAGCTGACGCTGCATCATCTCTATGGCTTCAGGGTTGTCTCGCTCGAGACCTGTCGTGTACATGGTGGTGAACCTACACGTGGCTGTACTTCTGCCCCGTGACGGCGATGTAGCGGCCCGAGTCCGGCGGGTACGTCTCCACCCTGCGCCCACCGGCCCGCTCCTTCGTCCCACGGCCTGGCTCCATCGGCAGGAAGATGTGCAGCCCCCGGCCGGACTGCGAGACCTCGATCAGCAGCGCCTCCGTCCGGTGAGCATCGACGAGCTCCCGTGCCCACGGCGCCAGCGCCCCGGACAGACCGATGCAGTAGTCCAGATCCAGGCAGCCGACGCCCTCACCGAGCACCCACCCCAGCCCCACACCGTGCCGTGAGCCCACAGCGGCCTCATACGTCGTCCACGTCGCCGGGTTCGTGGACGAGGCGTAGCGGCCGTTGTCGGCCCGCACAGGGGCCTTCTGGGCGTCATGACGCACCCACCGGGCAGAGTCCGTCATCACCGCGGGGAACACCGGCTGGGCGGCCTTCTTGCGTGCCCTGTGCGCGGCCACACGACACGCACCAGAGCAGTACCGGGCACCAGCCCTGTACAGCTTCATCGACGCCCCGCAATGCCCGCAGGACTGCTCAGTCATCGACGAACAGCCGATCCCACGACACCACCGTCCCAGCCACCACATCAGCCAGTGCCTGCGCCTCCGCGATCAGCCCTGAAACGCCCTCAGCGCCCGTCTCCCGCGACGCCGCCACGAACGACTCCGCCCGTGCCCGCAGAGCCGCCGGCACCTCCTGAGCCTCCACAGCACGCCGCCGCCTCACGACGCCGCCACCCTCAGCCCGTACGCCCCACGTGCACCACCACGACGCTGCGGCTGGTTGTCCTCAGCGTCCGGGATCCGCAGCGACGCGATCAGCTTCACGTACAGCGCGCCTTGCTGTCTGGCCTCCACCAGCGCGGGATGCACCGTCTGGTCCCCGCGGGCATTGAGCACCGTGACCGGGTTCGCCTCCGCCTCCGAGAACAGCGTGTCCAGCCGGTCCGCGACCCGGCACGCCTCCCGCAGCGTCAGCAGCTCGTGTTCCTCGAGCTCGTGCTCGTCCACGATCGACTTCCAGAGCTTCTTGCCCGAGGTCGCCAGCCCTTCCGGTGCCCTCGGCGCCTTCCGTCCGTCCACGTAGATCCTCCATCCGTTCTGCCGCTCAATCACGGCGATTATCTGTTACAAGAATACCCCCTACGAGGCCCCAACGCACCCCACCAACACCACAACGACCCAGCATTTCCCCTAGTCAGAAACCCTTCGGAACGATTCAGCTCACGCGCAATGGCAGGCGCTATACGCCGTGCGATGGGGCAAAGCGGGGTGGGAGGAGTGGGGACCGGGGCCTGCGGTCCGTCAGTCCTTGGGTCGCAGCAGTCCTGGGTGCGCCTCGGTGCGGGCTGCTCGTGCTCGTGCGATGGCGCTTGGTCGTCGTGGTGCGCTGCCTCCCTCGCTCGAGGACTTGGCGGCGTGGTGGGCGCGGCAAAGCCACTGGAGGTTGCTGAGGCTGTGGTCGTCGCCGCGCACGATGTGATCGCACTGGTTGCCGATCGAAGTGCATCTTTGGCCGTCGGTGATCCATTCGCATTGGCCACCTGCGCGTGCGCGGACTTGTTCGCGGAGTCGGTGCCAGTTCTTCGGGAGCCGGTCCCGTCTGTTGGATGTGGTCCATCCCGGCATGGTGTCCTCTCGGCGGCGCTGTGTGCCGTTCTCCGGGCCTGGTGTGCCCGTGGTGGCCCCGGTTGGCCCCGTGGGCTGTGAGGGCCGCAGGCGGGCGCACAGGGCTTCTGGCATGGGTGAAGGCCCCCTGCCGCGGTGTGCGACAGGGGGCCGTGGTGGTGGTCAGTTCTTTTGCTGCGCCCAGAAGTGCGGGGCGTATTGGGCGATGCTTGCGAGGTTGCCGCCTGCGCCGTTGCCCCATGCCTGTGCGATCGAGCGCAGCTGGGCGATCTCGTGGCGCTGCTCGTCCGGGTCCAGGGCCTGGATCACCGGGCGGCCGTGGCGGCCTTGGGCGTGGAGGATGCGGAGCCAGCGGGCGATCGGGGCGAGGTCGCCGGTGCGCATCCACTCGTTCGCGCTGCCCTGGTCGACAGCGCTGAGCGCCCATCCGTGGGCCAGGCCGGACGCGTAGCGGGTCATCGTGTCCACGGCCTCGTCTCGCCTGTCCGTGGTGTCGAGGCCGGCTCCGGCTTCCGCGGCGGCATCGATGACCACGGCGTGGGCGTCGAGGGCTTCGGCGGCGGCGGTGAGGTCGCGCCAGAGCTGGGCGGATCGCTCGTTGCGGATCAGCTGGGCGGGGGAGAGCCGGGAGCCGCCGAGCTCGTCATACGCCGCGGTGAACGCCTCGGCGTGCTTGTTGAAGGCCTCCCGTGCCGCGGGGGCGATCATCACCAGGTGGGCTTCGGCTGCGGCCTGGGCGTGGGCGTCGGCGGCTGCGGTCAGGCGGCTGAACACCGGGCCAATCTGATCGAGTCGGAGCGACTGGACCTTCGCCCAGGCGGTCGCGGCCTTGGCGGTGTCGCCGTCGGCGAGGGCTCGTTCGTAGTCCACTTGTGCCGTCTGGCCCGCCTGGTGAACCTCGTCGCGGCGGGTGGTGATCTGCTGCTTCTCGTCGGCGGCGTGGCGGATGTCCGCCGGCAGGGGCGCGAGGCCCAGGGCGGCGGCGGTGTGCGCTGCGGTAAGTGCTGACGTGCTCATGGTGGTGGTTCCTTTCACCAAGTCTTTGGCGTGTTGAAAAAGGCCTCTGCCCGTGCGCGGGCCAGGTCGGGTTCGGGTGCCCACGCTTGCGCGGGATCCGGCTGCCTGTTGGGCGGCGCGGCCGGGTCGGGCGGTGGGGGTGCGGGGGTGCTGGTGCCGAAGGCGGAGGCGATCAGCTCGTCGCGGGTGCGGTCGGTCACTTGTCGGTCTCCTGTTCGTTCGCGTTGTTCGCGGCGTCGATGAGGTCGGCCAGTTCGCAGCACGTGCGATATGCGGCGATGTCATCGAGGAACATGAATCCGGCCCCTCGCCGGATCATGTACCCGCGCTCTTCGCGGCCGTCGTCGTGCGTCCAGGTGTATGGCTTCACGGTGAGGCGGTTTGGAATGCTCATGTGTCCTCCTTCTCGATGGACTCGGCGATGTCGACCAGCGCGTCCGCGAGGGCGAAGAGTTGAACGGCTGGGACGAATACGGTTCGGCGCTCCTGTGAGGTGATCTGCGCTGCGATCAGGGCGCCGCGGGTGGCGCCGCTGCGATTGCGCCAGGTCCAGGGATGGGCGCGGATTCTCACGCGGCGGCCTCCTTTTTTGTGAGCTCGGCTCGTCTGCGCTGAGTGGTCAGCGACGCGCGTTCCTTCGGAGTCAGCCCGCCCCAGACGCCGGCAGGCTCCCGTGCGTCGACGGCGTACGTGGCGCAGGCGATTCGGGCTGGGCAGGACTGGCAGCGCGCCTGGGCGTACCAGGTGTCCTGTGGGGTGCCGGTGATCCAGGCGGTGCTGTTGCTGCTGCGACACGGGATCGCCTGCGGGGCCTGCCGCTGGATCTCCTCGAGCTTTCGGAGCAGTCGATCGTGGCCGCCGCTCACTTCTCGTCCTCCGTGGGCGACGGCACCGGGCCGAGGCAGTGGCGGCGGACGAACTCCGTCCAGTCCGTGCGCCCGATCCACGGCTCCGCCATGAGGGCGATCGACGCGGCGAGAACGTCCCGCGTGGACCCCAGGTGCGAGGCGGGGATGACGTAGGCCGGTGACGCGGTGGGGGCGCAGCGGTCGTGCTCCACCTGCCAGCGTGCGGGGGCGGGCGGGCGCAGGAACTCGTCTGCCGCCCCGTCGAGGCGCAGCGGGGACAGGATCGCCACCGCCGCCTCACGGGCCGCAGCGTGGGCCGTGTGGGCTGCTTCAGCGGAGGCGAGGTCGTCGTCGTAGACGCGGACGGCGCCCGTGGTGCCGGTGACCGGGCGCGAGCACTGCTCACAGGTCAGGTGGATGGTTGCAGGGTTCATGCTGTAGCTCCCTCCTGAGTGGGTGTCAGTTGTGTCAGAACTGTCAGATTGGGCGCCCCTGGTTCCTCAGAACTGACACTTCTGACACTTCTGACAGGGGTGTAGCGGCCACGGCCGGCCTTCTCGATACGCCCAGCCTCAGCAGCTCGGCGGAGATAGGTGTCGAGCGTCCCCGGCTCCATGTGCATGAGGGTGAGCAGCTCCTGCCGGCGGATGCCCTCGGGGTAGCGGCCCACGAGGTTCACGAGCTCCGTCATCTGATCCCCCAGACCAGCAACGGCCTCACGCTGCTGAACGGCCTGAGCGGCGCCGTCCAGCGTCCAGGACCCGTCCGTGAGGGTGACGGCGTACTCACCCTCGACAGCATCGCGAGAGGTGACGTTCAGGATGGCGGACTGCGTGTGCCTGTCACGGCGCAGCACCAAGATCGAGTCAGCTGCACCGGCCAGGCCCTGAGTGCCCGAAACGCTGTCCAGGAAGTCCGCGGTTCCCGCCTTCTTCGTGTGGTGCACGACGATCAGGGAGGTGCCCGGCCAGGCGTCCACGAGGTCCTTGAGCGCCGACATCTGGCCGTAGTCCTTCTGGTAGGCGTCGTTGCCGGTGTAGACGCCGCGGACCTTGCCCAGGGTGTCGAGCACGACCATGGGCCGCTGGCCGGCGTGGCGCTCGAGGAACGCAGCGATGGTCTCCACCGCTGAGACACCCGGCGGGGTGCTCGTCATCATCGTGAGCAGTCGGTGCCCGTCCTGGACGCCGATCGTGCGCAGCCGGCCCTGCAAGCGACGCTGGCCGTCCTCGAGGGCGAGGTACAGCACGGGCCGCTGCTGAACGGGGATCTTGCCGAAGGCCAGGCCCCCGGTCGCGGCGGCGTAGCCGAGGCTGAGGACCATCCAGGACTTGCCGATCTTCGGGGCCGCAGTCAGCAGAGTGAGGCCCTCTGGGATCAGGCCAGGGACGACGTACTCGACAGGCGGGAAGCTCTGCCCCATGAGCCAGTCGCTGTTGAAAGCTCCGTCCAGGGGATCAGGGCGGGTCTCTGCGAACTTGGTCACGCGGCCACCTCCTGCCGGATCTGCCCCGTGGCGTACAGCGCGCGCCAGGCGGCGATTGCGGCGTCCTTGACGGCCTGGCCGGCCTCCGGGGAGCCCTGGTCCGGGACGGCCCGCAGGCGCGGCCGTAGGGCGGGTGAGGGGCCTAGGTCGGCACCGAAGTCGGCTGCCGCCAGCTGGATGCGGGCGCGCTCAGCGGAGGCGCCGGCGCGGTGGCCGGTCCAGTAGATGTTCTCAGCGACGGGATCGCCTGACTCGAGCAGATCGGCCGTCATCTGCGAGACAGAGCGCCCCGGCACCGCTACGCTGGTCGTAGTCATTCAGATGTTCCTCTCTTCGCCGTGGAGGGCGAGGGGATATGAAGCAGCCCCGCCGGTTGGTCCCTGGCGGGGCTGCTTGCTGTGGACGTTGTGTTAGAAGGTGACGAGGACGTGCGCGCCGATGGTGTTCAGCCAGAACAGAGCGCTGAACGCGAGCACGGTGAGCGCAGAGTCGCGTAGGTCGCTCACTTCGGGGCCGCCTGCCGGGACGCGAGATCGTGCTGTCGCTGTGCGCGGAGCAGCACGTCATGGATCTGAAGCCGCCGCACGGCATACCTCAGCAGGTCTCCGGCCGGGATCAAGTGGCCGTCAGCGTCGTACGCCTGCGGCCCGTGGTGAGCATCGGTGGCGGTGTACAGGTCGATGCCGGGTTCCCAGATCGCCGGCCCCATAGCGAAGTGCTCGCCTGTCGCAGGGTCGTACTCGGGCGCCCACTCGGGCTCGGTGCGGCGGAAGCGGGTAGGATTGGCAGTGACGCTCATGCTGTCCTCCTGGACGGTGTTGGGTGCAGCGGCGGTCGCGATCCTGTTCTTGGCGGAATGGTCGCGATCGTCGTTCTTCTTTTCTTGGCCGGTGAAGTGATCCCGGCCGGTGTCATGGGTATCGAATGGCTCAGGCGGGATGCCTCCGCGACGGCGAATCATCGGGCGAACTCCTTGAGCAACTGGTCGAGCCACAACTCGGCTCGTCCCGTGGCCTTCTCGCCCGTGCTGTCGATGTACGGCAGCGGACTCGGCCCGGTGTCCGTGTAGACGCCGTCCTCGAACGCCATGAGGCGCTTCGCGGCCAGCTCGACCTTGTTGCGCGACAACCGGAGTCCCCGACATTGAGCGTGTGCTCGAACGCGCAGCTTCGTCTCTGCGTACCTGCTGGTGGGCATGTTGGTGTGCATTTCGACCCCCTCGGATCTTGAGCTTTCGCCCGGTGGATGGTTGGTCAGGCGGCGTCGCCGGTGATGGTCCGGGTGTTGGCCTTGAGCCATGCCTCCACGCTTTCCGTGGAGTAGAGGACCCGGCGGCCGCCCACCTTCACGAACTCGGGGCCGACGCCGCGGTAGCGCCAGTTGGCCAGGGTCGCCTTCTTGATGCCGAGCCACTGCTCGAGCTGCTCGGGGGTCTTGTAGTCGCTCACTGCTGGTCTCCTTCAGTTTCAAGACAACGAGATGGAGTTGTCCTGAAAGACGCTAGGCGGGACGGCCAGTGATGTCAAGCGAACGAACTCCTGTACCCTGGTGTCATGCCACCTAGTGACCCTGTGCCGCAGGCCATCCGTGCCGTCATCGGCCAGAACGTCGCCCGCATCCGCGCCGATCAGGGGATCAATGCCGAGACGCTGGCAGAGAACATGAGGACCGCAGGCTTCGCCTGGGCTGCCCAACGCGTCTACGAACTCGAGGCGGGTCGCAAGAACGTGTCGATCGCCGAGCTCCTAACGCTGGCGGCGGCCATCTCTCGCAGTGGAGAAGTGGTCACCGTCCCCGACCTCATGCGGTCAGAAGACCTGGTGCCGGTGTCCGAGGTCATGGGGCTCACGCCCACAGACATGCACGCCGCACTGACAGGGGAGCCAGTGGTGCTGAGTCTCACTCCTCAAGCGCGCCAGCGGTTCCGTGGCCTCGCAGAACGGGCCAGCGTGGCCGCCGATGTCGCCATGCACGACTTGGCTGAATGGGGATTGCAGGATCTCGACATGGATGCCCTGGATGCAGTGGGTGCACCGGACGCCGCCGATCGAAAGGCGGCCACGAAGCTGGGCGTCCCCGTATGGGTGGTCCAGGTGACGGCGCGACGGCTTTGGGGCAGGCAGCTGTCAGCTGAGCGGGATGCCGAGGTTGACCCCGGGGCTACGGCCCAGGCGCGTGGGCATGTGACGCGCGCCCTGAC
The DNA here is from genome assembly GCF_003797835.1 of Kocuria soli. Classification (GTDB taxonomy): domain Bacteria; phylum Actinomycetota; class Actinomycetes; order Actinomycetales; family Micrococcaceae; genus Kocuria; species Kocuria soli. Next base: position 196,462 of record NZ_RKMF01000005.1, on the reverse strand, counting down.
AGAGCAGCTGCGCATGGAGATCGAGCGGCGCCGTGGCAACGGTTGAGTCCTACGAGACGAAGACCGGCCGGCGGTACCGGGTCCGCTACCGGACTCCCGATCGGCGGCAGACGGACAAGCGCGGCTTCACCACAAAGCGCGACGCCGAGCGCTTCGCCCGCACCATCGAAGTCTCCAAGGACCGCGGGGAGTGGATCGACCCCGCGGACACGCGTGTCACGGTCGGGGAGCTGGGGGAGTGGTGGATTGCCAGCCGTTCGAGCCTGAAGCCGTCGACGCTGCGGACAGTGGAGTCCGCCTGGCGGGTTCATGTGGAGCCGCGGTGGGGGCCGGTGCCGGTCTCGGATGTCCGGTTCTCCGCCGTCGAAGCATGGGTCGCGGAGCTTGCGCGGGAGAAGTCGCCCACGACGGTGAAGCGTGCCCACGGAGTGCTGTCGTCGATCCTGGCCAGCGCAGTCCGGGACCGTCGCATCCTCGCGAACCCGGCTGAGGGTGTGTCGCTGCCCCGGAAGGTGGCGAAGGCTCACGTCTACCTGTCCCATGTCCAGCTGCACGCGTTGGCCGCTGCCTCCGACCGGCCGGCACTCGTGCTCGTGCTTGGGTACACCGGCCTGCGGTGGGGCGAGGCGATCGGGCTGCGCGTTAAGGACGTGGACACCGCCCGTCGGCGGATCAGGGTCGAGCGCAACGCCGTGCAGATCACCGGCGCCCGCTTCGAGGTCGGCACGCCGAAGTCCCACAAGCAGCGCAGCGTGCCGTACCCGGCGTTCCTGGCCTCTCTGGTCGCTGAGCAGCTCGAGGGCAAGGCCGAGGACGACCTGCTGTTCCCCGGCCGCACCGGCGGATTCCAGCCCCGCCCCAACTTGTTCACCGGCGACGGCGGCACCAGGTCATGGTTCACCGCTGCCTTGGAGCGCGCCGGCCTCCCGAAGATGACCGTCCACGACCTCCGCCACACTGCGGCGTCGCTGGCCGTGGCCTCTGGGGCGAACGTGAAGGCCGTCCAGCGGATGCTCGGACACGCCTCGGCAGCGATGACGTTGGATGTGTACGCGGACCTGTTCGACGACGATCTCGAGGCCGTGGCGACCTCTCTGGATCACGCTTTCTCGCAGACGAATGTGGGCAGAACGTGGGCAGAATGCGCGTCCGGGGAATGAAGAAGGCCCCTACTCCCGCGTCATTCCGGGGAAGTAGGGGCCAATCGGAGAGTGCCCAAGGTGGGACTCGAACCCACACTCCTAAGAACCGCATTTTGAGTGCGGCGCGTCTGCCAATTCCGCCACTTGGGCAAAGCACTCGCAGCAGTGTACCCCACATCCGGTTGTAGGCTGGACGGAGAGCAGCCAGTACTCGGCCGCAGACCCCAGCAGCAGGCGAGGAGTAAGTGCAGTGACCCAAACCCCAGGTCAACCGGACCCGCAGGACGCCCAGAACGGCGCGGGTGCGCTCAACTCCGTCGACAGAGCAGCCACGTCTGCCGAGGCCGGAGAGTCCACGGTGGACGTCTCCGAGGCAGAGTCGATGAAGGGCGAAGGGGCACCGGAGTCCTTCGGCTCACGCCGCCGGGTTCTGGTGGCCGAGGACGAATCCTTGATCCGGATGGACGTCGTGGAGATGCTCGAGGGCGAGGGTTACGAAGTCGTGGGCGAGGCCGAGAACGGCCAGCGTGCCATCGACCTGGCCAAGGAACTCGAGCCGGACCTGGTCCTCATGGACGTCAAGATGCCTGTGCTGGACGGGATCACCGCAGCCGAGGCCATCGCTTCGGAGCGCATTGCGCCGGTCGTTCTGCTGACTGCATTCAGCCAGAAGGAGCTCATCGAGCGAGCACGGGAAGCCGGTGCCATGGCGTACGTCGTCAAGCCCTACACCGCTGCTGACCTGGTCCCGGCCATCGAGATCGCGCTGTCACGCTTCGAGGAAATCATCTCCCTCGAGGACGAGGTCTCCGAGATGAAGGACCAGTTCGAGACCCGCAAGATGGTCGAACGGGCCAAATCGCTGTTGATCACGAAGATGGGCCTGACCGAGCCCGAGGCGTTCCGGTGGATCCAGAAAACCTCGATGGACCGTCGGCTCTCCATGCGGGAAGTGGCCGAGGCCATTCTCAACCAGGTGGCCTGATCCCGGCTGGGGAGGACTCTCGACGACGGTGCAGTCGGATCGCGCACCTAGGATGGGCACGTGAGCGATCAGAGCACCCCCAAGCCCACCACCGTCGTCATCGGCACCAAGACCGAGCACCCGCGGGAGATCGAACTCCCGGAACCGGTGTCCCGGCCCGACCGCCGACTTCTGCTGATCGACGGTCATTCGCTGGCATTTCGTGCGTTCTTCGCCTTGTCCAGGGCCGCCGAGTACGGCAACGGTCCGGCGTTCGTCACCTCTGAGGGCGTACACACGGAAGCGGTCTACGGCTTCCTCAACACCATGGCCAAGATGATGCGGGACCACGAGCCCACACACGTCGTGGTCTCCTTCGACCTCGAAGGTCCGACCCTGCGGTCCCAGGAGTACGAGGACTACAAGGGCGGCCGTGACGAGACGCCGGAGGCTTTCCACGGGCAAGTGCCGCGTATCCAGTCGATCCTCGAGGCACTGGGCGTACCGGTCGTGACCAAGGACGGGTACGAGGCGGACGACGTCCTGGCCACTTTGGCCAAACGGGGCGCCGCCGATGACTTCCAGGTACTGGTGTTCTCGGGGGATCGGGACGCGTTCCAGATGGTCGACGACCACGTGACGGTCGTGTACCCGGGCCGTACGCCCTCGGACCTGAAGATGATGGACGCCGCGGCGGTCATGGAGAAGTACAAGGTCCCGCCCCAGAACTACCCGGACCTGGCTGCCCTCACCGGTGAACAGGCCGACAACCTGCCCGGCGTCCCCGGGGTCGGACCGGGATTCGCCGCGAAGTGGATCGAGGCCTACGGAGACGTTGAGTCCGTGCTTGATCATGCCGACAAGATCACCGGCAAGAAGGGTGAGGCGCTGCGGGAGAACCTGGACCTGGTCCGCCGCAACCGCAAGCTCAACCGGCTGGAAACCGACCTCGATCTCGGCTTCGACCTGGTGGACGCGGCACTACCTGACCCGGACGAGGCCGCGGTCAACCAGTTGTTCGACGACCTCGAGTTCGGATCGGGGCTTCGGGGGCGGGTCCTGGACGTGTTCGCCGGTCCGGACGCGGGACCTTCGGCGGCCGCGTCGGGGATCGAGGAGGTCCCCACGGTCGTCACCGCCGCAGAACTGAACGAATGGCTCGGCGTCGACGCCGAGCGGGAGACCGCCGTCCGCGCCTTGCGCCACGACGACGACGCCGCTCAGCCCGGTGGCCGCGAAGTCACCGAGCTGATCCTCGCCCGCGCAGGAGTGGACGAGAAGCCCGCCCGGGCGGTCCACGTGAACCTGGTGGAAGCTGATGCCGAGTTGGACTCGACCTTGGGCCAGTGGCTGGCGGACAAGTCCGCTCCGAAGGTCGTGGTGGGACTGAAAGACCTGTGGAAGTCCCTGGCCCTGCGCGGGATGGAGTTCGAAGGCGCCGTGGACGACGTCGCTTTGTCGGCCTATCTGGTCGAGCCGGCTCGACGGCACTACGACCTCGAACCCCTCCTGGCCCAACACCTCGACCTCGAAGTCCCCGACATCGAGGAACGGACCGCACAGGACGCTGACGGCCAACTGTCCTTGGACGTGGCTGACGCAGAGGTCACCGGTACTGATCCGGAACACGTGCGCAGGGAAGCCGAGTTGGCCGTGGCCAGCCTCCAACTCTCCGCGTTTCTCCGGGACAAGCTCCAGGCCGACGGGCAGAGCGCCCTGTTGGCGGAGATGGACCTCCCGTTGGCCAAGATCCTGGGGCGGATGGAACTCACGGGGGTGGCCGTCGACCGGGATCGGGTGGACGCTCTCATCCGGGATCTCGAAGGCCCCATCCAGCAGGCCTGGGACACCGCCCAGAGCTTGGTTCCCCGGGAGGAAGGCGAACCCGAGATCAAGCTCGGGTCCACCAAGCAGCTGCAGACCGTGCTGTTCGACACCCTCGGCCTGCCACCCACCAAGAAGATCAAGACCGGCTACACCACCTCGGCCGCCGCACTCGAGGAGCTGCTCACCAAGGTTGACCTGGATTCCCCGGGAGCGCAGTTCCTGCTGGCACTGCGCCGCTGGCGTGACACGACCAAGCTCAAGCAGATCGTGCAGGGACTCAAGACCGCGATCAAGGACGACGACCGGATCCACACGGACTATCAGCAGACCGTGGCTGCCACGGGGCGGTTGTCCTCGACCGATCCGAACCTGCAGAACATCCCCGTGCGTACGGAGGAGGGGCGGCGCATTCGAGGTGCCTTCGTGACGGGTTCCGACGCCGAAGGCCCTTACGAGGCCCTCGTGACGGCGGACTACTCGCAGATCGAGATGCGCGTCATGGCACATCTCTCCGAGGACGAAGGCCTGATCGAGGCGTTCCGGGCGGGAGAGGACCTGCACCGTTACGTGGGTTCCAAGGTCTTCGGTGTGGAACCGGAGGGTGTGACCCCGGAAATGCGCTCCAAGGTCAAGGCCATGAGCTACGGGCTGGTCTACGGCCTGAGTTCTTACGGCCTGTCCCAACAGCTCAACATCTCCGTCGACGAGGCCCGGACCATGATGGCCGACTACTTCAAGCGCTTCGGCGGCGTCCGTGACTTCCTGCGGGGGGTCGTGGACGAGGCAAGGGAGAAGGGCTACACGGAAACCATCGACGGGCGTCGTCGGTACCTGCCGGACCTGGCCAGCGACAACCGTCAGCTCCGCCAGGCCGCCGAACGCATGGCGTTGAATGCACCCATCCAGGGGTCCGCGGCAGACATCATCAAGAAGGCGATGATCCGGGTGGACCGCGAACTGGAGGCCCGGGATCTGCGGTCCAGGGTTCTGATGCAGGTCCACGACGAACTCGTCGTGGAGGCCGCCCCCGGTGAGGTCGACACGGTCAGCGAGATCCTGCGTGCCGAAATGGGTGCGGCCATCGAACTCTCGGTGCCGCTCGAGGTGAACGTGGGCGTGGGCCCGGACTGGAACGCCGCGGCACACTGAGAGCGACCCGTCACGGCGGGGGAGCAGCAGGCCGTCCAGACCACTCGCACGCACGGGGGCCGTCACAGTGTTTCGCTGTTGATTCCAGACCTCACGGGTGCCTAAAATATACGGGCGTGTGCTCTGCGCACGTAGTCCACAAACTTTGAAGCCTCTGACGGTTTCCGCCGCGCGGACGCTTCACTGACCACTAACAATTCCATCGGAGTCCCTACTACATGACCACCACCACCCCGCAGGTTGCCGTCAACGACATCGGAACGGAAGAGGATTTCCTCGCCGCCGTCGATGCGACCATCAAGTACTTCAACGACGGCGATCTGGTGGAAGGCACTGTTGTCAAGGTTGACCGTGACGAGGTCCTCCTCGACATCGGCTACAAGACCGAAGGTGTCATCCCGTCCCGCGAGCTGTCCATCAAGCACGACATCGATCCCGATGAAGTCGTTGCTGTGGGCGACGAGGTCGAAGCCCTGGTCCTCACCAAGGAGGACAAGGAAGGCCGTCTCATCCTGTCCAAGAAGCGCGCCCAGTACGAGCGCGCCTGGGGCGACATCGAGAAGGTCAAGGAAGAAGACGGCGTCGTCACCGGCACCGTCATCGAGGTTGTCAAGGGTGGTCTGATCATCGACATCGGGCTGCGCGGCTTCCTCCCCGCCTCGCTGGTCGAGATGCGCCGCGTGCGCGACCTGGCCCCCTACATCGGCCAGAAGCTCGAGGCCAAGATCATCGAGCTGGACAAGAACCGCAACAACGTGGTCCTTTCCCGCCGTGCCTGGCTCGAGCAGACCCAGTCCGAGGTGCGCTCCGACTTCCTCAACAAGCTCGAGAAGGGCCAGGTTCGTTCCGGCCACGTCTCCTCGATCGTCAACTTCGGTGCGTTCGTGGACCTGGGCGGCGTCGACGGCTTGGTGCACGTCTCCGAGCTGTCCTGGAAGCACATCGACCACCCGGGCGAGGTCGTCGAGGTCGGCCAGGAGGTCAAGGTCGAGGTCCTGGACGTCGACATGGACCGCGAGCGTGTCTCCCTGTCGCTCAAGGCGACCCAGGAAGACCCGTGGCAGCTGTTCGCCCGCACCCACGCTCTGGGCCAGGTCGTTCCCGGCAAGGTCACCAAGCTGGTTCCCTTCGGTGCGTTCGTGCGCGTCGAGGACGGCATCGAGGGCTTGGTGCACATCTCCGAGCTGGCTCAGCGCCACGTGGATCTGGCCGACCAGGTCGTCGACGTCAACGAGGACCTCTTCGTGAAGGTCATCGACATCGACCTGGACCGCCGTCGTATCTCCCTGTCGCTCAAGCAGGCGAACGAAGGCGTGGACCCCGAGTCCACCGAGTTCGATCCCGCTCAGTACGGCATGGCTGCCGAGTACGACGACGAGGGCAACTACAAGTACCCCGAGGGCTTCGACCCCGAGACCAACGAGTGGATCGAAGGTTTCGAGGACCAGCGCGCCGCTTGGGAGCAGCAGTACGCGGATGCCCAGACCCGCTGGGAGGCCCACAAGGAGCAGGTGCGCCGTCACCTCAACGAGGACGCGGAGGCCGCTGTGGCCGGTGCCGGTGTTGCACCGTCCGCCGCTCCGACCTCGTACTCCTCCGAGGCTCCGGCCGAGGACGAGGGCACCCTGGCCTCCGACGAGGCACTGGCTGCTTTGCGCGAGAAGCTCACCGGCAACTGATCACCAGATCAGGCTGGCTCGAAAGCCCCCGCACCCACAGGGTGCGGGGGCTTTCCCCTGTCCGGCTCCGGGCGGCGTCGAGTGCGCGGTTCGATCGCTACTGAGGCGCCCAGGGGCGATCGAACTGCTCACTCGGCTCAAGCAGACGGAAGGTCCACCCACCGCGTGCCCACGCGGGTGGGCGCAGCGCGTCCCGCGGTCAGCCTTGCGACATGAAGTCCCAGATGATCCAGAGCCGCCTCCGAGTCCTGCACCGCGACGCTCAGCACGGCGCTGTCGGCAGCCCAGCGTGATTCCTGCACGGTGAAGGCAGCGGCTCGCAGGTGGTTCTCCCACCTCGGGGCAAGGCTCAACGGTGCCGGCAACTCGAAGACGGCCATTCGGGCGCGTTGCACCAGCGCCGCCCGGTCCAGCGCCTGGGACACGGAATCCGAATAGGCACGCACCAGCCCTCCGGCCCCGAGCAGCGTTCCGCCGAACCACCGGACCACCACCGCGCACAGATCGGACAGGTCCGCCGTGTGCGGCTCCCCGTCAGGCCCCGTCTGCCGCTGCGTGATGGCGTCGAGCATGGGGACCCCGGCGGTGCCGGATGGTTCGCCGTCGTCGCTCGAGCGCTGGATGCGACGCTCGGGTCCCAGGACCCAGGCGGAGCAGTGGTGTCGGGCGTCGTGGAACTCCCGGCGAAGATCGGCCACCAGGTCCGTAGCATCCTGTTCCGAATCGACTCTTTGCAGCACCGTGAGGAACCGGGACTTCTTGATCTCGATCTCGTGCCGGAGTTCCCGATGGTCTGCGAGCACTGTGTACTGGTGGGCCATGCGCCAGAGTCTAGGGTGCCGAGGTCCCCGGAAAGCACCCGCAGGAATGCATCCTGGGTACGCTTGTGCCATGGTGCACATTGGTCTCACGGGCGGAATCGCGGCGGGGAAATCGGCTGTCGCTTCGCGGTTGGTCGAGCTGGGTGCGGTCCTGATCGATTCCGACGCCATCGTGCGTGACCTCCAGCGCCCGGGTCAGCCGGGTCTGGTGGCGATTGCACGGGAGTTCGGGCCCAAGATGTTGGCCCAGACGGGTGAACTGGACCGTCAGGCCTTGGGGGAACTCGTGTTCTCCGACGACGGCGCCCGTGAGCGGCTCAATGCGCTGATCCACCCGTTGGTACGTCAGCGGTCCGTGCAAACGGTCCAGCGTGCCGTGGCCGAACGCGGCGAGGACGTCGTGTTCGTGCACGACATCCCCCTCCTGGTCGAAACAGGGCAGGCGGGGAACTTCGACAAAGTCCTGGTGGTGGAGGCCCCGCGGTCCGAACGCATCCGGCGGATGGTGGAGACCCGCGGCATGTCCGAGCAGGATGCCGCCGCGCGAATCGACGCCCAGGCCACGGACGAACAACGTCGGGCAGCGGCCGACCACGTCCTGGTCAACGACGGAACGGAGGCTGAGTTGCGATCAGCCGTGGATGAGTGGTGGCAACGCCGAGTCTGCGCCCTCCTGCCCGATCAGAGCACCGAATCACAAGGCTGAAACTCCAGGTGAGAACGGCGTGGCGGGCCGAGAATTGATCTGTGACTCAGCACACTTAGGCTTGAAGAGGCGCTTGGGCAGGACCGCGCCGCGGGAAAGCGACAGTTCTGCGGCGTAGCACCGGAAGTGTTTCCCCTGCCCTTCACCCTCCTGACGACTTCGCTTACCGAACGAGCGTGGCGCCACGACTTCGGTAGGTCTAGGACCCCATGCTCAACCGCTTGCACGATGTCCTGAGGCTTCGCACGAATGCGACGATCTTCTTCAGCTAGGCCGCGATCGTCGTGGTCTTCGTTCTGACGGCACTGGTGTTCACCGACGCCGCTGACGCCTTCTTCTCGCACGGGTCGGCATGGATCATGGCCAACCTGGGTTGGTTCTACATCCTGGGCGTCTCCGTGTTCCTGATCTTCCTGGTCTACGTCGCGCTGAGCCGCTTCGGAGTGCTCCGACTCGGTGCCGACGACGAGCGTCCCGAACACTCGAACCTCGCCTGGTTCGCGATGCTCTTCGCGGCGGGGATCGGGACCATCCTCATGTTCTGGGCCGTGGCCGAGCCCGTGTCACATTTCGCCGCGCCCCCGTTCGAAGGCGTGGAGCCGGAGAGCCACGATGCCGCACGCAACGCTATGGCGATCACTCTCTACCATTTTGGCCTGCACACCTGGACGATCTTCACACTTCCCGCTTTGGCCTTCGGTTACTTCATGTACAAGCGGAACCTCCCACCGCGGGTCTCGTCCATGTTTCAGCCCCTGCTCGGGGGACGGATCCACGACCGCCCCGGGCAACTCATCGACATCCTGGCCGTGGTCGGGACACTCACCGGCGTCTCCGTGTCGATCGGGCTCGGGACGATGCAGATCAACGCCGGTCTGTCACGGCTGTTCGGTGTCCCCGAATCAGCGATCAGCCAGATTTCGATCATCGCGGCCGTGACGCTCGTGGCCTCTGTGTCTGCCGCTCTGGGAGTTAACCGGGGTATCAAGGTGCTGTCCAACGCGAACATCCTGATCGCCATCGGGCTGTTGGTGTTCATCCTGGTCAGCGGCCCCACGGTCATGTTGCTCAAGGGTATGGTCGAGTGGACCGGTGCGTACATCCAGACCCTCCCAGGCCTCATGTTCTGGACCGACACCTTGGCCAACACTGGCTGGCAGGACGGTTGGACCGTCTTCTACTGGGCCTGGACGATCACCTGGTCGCCGTTCGTGGGCATCTTCATCGCCCGGATTTCCAGGGGCCGTAGCGTACGTCAGTTCGTCATCGGAGTGCTGGCCTTTCCCACGTTGTTCTCCGTGGTGTGGTTCGGCATTTTCGGCACCGCAGTCTTCGACATCGAGTTCAACGGCGACGGCGGCCTGGTGGAGACGGTTGTGGGGGAGGGTGACATCCCCGGCGCGATGTTCGAGTTCTTGAGTCACTTCCCGCTGGCCTGGCTCATCTCTGCGATCGGGATCCTGGTCGTGGTGCTCTTCTTCATCACATCCATGGATTCTGCGGGTCTGGTCATGGACTCCATGGCCAGTGGGTACAACGAGGAGGCACCGGTGGCCCAGCGCGTCTTCTGGGTGGTGTCGATCGGTGTCGTGGCTGCCGTCCTCCTCACGGCCACGGGGCAGTCCGGTTTGACGGCTCTGCAGAACGTCGCAATTCTGATTGGTCTGCCCTTCTTCGTCCTGGGCTACTTCATGATGTGGTCCCTGCTGCGGGCCATGCGGGAGGACGCCGGAGAAATCGCCCCGATCCGTAGCCGTCAGTGGCGGCGAACATTGCCACCTGAAGAGTACGAACGACGCGCTGACTCGGGTGATCTCACGGACGAGGTCGTTGCCCCCGAACACATCGTCGGTACTGAGCCCGAACACGCTGCGGAACTGGAGCGACCTGTACAGCCCGAAGTCGTCCAGGAGTACCGACTGCGAACTGGAGAGCAGTCCGTCATCGATCCTCCCCGCTGAATCCTGGTGTCCGGGTCCCGTGTCCGAGCCCACGCGTAGGCTGGCCCCATGAGCTTGGCACAGGAGATCAACCGCGTCGTCGCGCCCTTTGAGGTCGTCTCCGAATACTCACCCGCCGGTGACCAGCCCAAAGCGATCGCCGAACTGACCCAACGGGTCAACGACGGCGAAAAGGACATCGTCCTGCTCGGCGCCACCGGTACGGGCAAGTCCGCCACCGCTGCTTGGCTGATCGAGTCGGTACAGCGTCCCACGCTGCTGATGGTCCAGAACAAGACTCTTGCGGCCCAGTTGGCCAACGAATTGCGTGAGCTCCTGCCGAACAACGCCGTCGAGTACTTCGTCTCCTACTACGACTACTACCAACCGGAGGCCTACGTCCCGCAGACGGACACCTTCATCGAGAAGGACTCCTCGATCAACGAGGAGGTCGAACGGCTCCGTCACTCGGCCACGAATGCGCTGTTGACCCGCCGCGACGTGGTCGTGGTGTCCACGGTGTCCTGCATCTACGGTCTGGGCACGCCGGAGGAGTACATCCAGCAGATGGTCACTCTCAAGGTGGGGGAGGAGATGGACCGCGATGATCTCCTGCGGCAGTTCGTGAACATGCAGTACGCCCGCAACGACGTCGACTTCCACCGCGGGACCTTCCGTGTCCGCGGAGACACGGTCGAGATCATCCCGATGTACGAAGAGCACGCGATCCGGATCGAGTTCTTCGGGGACGAGGTCGAGTCCATCTACACGCTCCACCCGCTCACGGGCGAGATCATCCGGGAAGAGAACGAGATGTACGTCTTCCCGGCCTCCCACTACGTGGCAGGCGCCGAACGCATGGCCAAGGCCGTGACCGGCATCGAGGACGAACTGCGCGAACGCCTCGAGACCTTGGAGGGCCAGAACAAGCTGGTGGAGGCTCAGCGGCTGCGGATGCGCACGACCTACGACCTCGAAATGATGCAGCAGATGGGCTACTGCAATGGCATCGAGAACTACTCCCGCCACATCGACGGCCGCGGTCCCGGTTCCGCCCCACACTGTTTGTTGGACTACTTCCCGGACGATTTCCTGCTGGTGATCGACGAGTCCCACGTGACGGTCCCGCAGATCGGGGGCATGTACGAAGGCGACATGTCCCGCAAGCGCACCCTGGTGGAACACGGGTTCCGGCTGCCGTCTGCCATGGACAACCGCCCCTTGAAATGGGACGAGTTCCTGGAACGAATCGGTCAAACGGTCTACCTGTCGGCCACACCCGGCAACTACGAGCTCGGCAAGGCCGACGGTTACGTGGAACAGATCATTCGACCGACAGGCCTGGTGGATCCCGAAGTGGTGGTCAAGCCCACCAAGGGACAGATCGACGACCTCCTGGACGAGATCAACACGCGCGTCGAGAAGGACGAACGCGTCCTGGTGACCACGTTGACCAAACGCATGGCGGAGGACCTTACGGACTACCTCATGGAGCACGGGGTCAAGGTGCAGTACCTGCACTCCGACGTCGACACCTTGCGGCGTGTCGAGCTCCTGAGCGAACTGCGGCAGGGTGTGTTCGACGTCCTGGTGGGCATCAACCTGCTGCGTGAGGGTCTGGACCTTCCGGAGGTGTCACTGGTGTCCATCCTGGACGCCGACAAGGAGGGGTTCTTGCGCTCGACGCGGTCGCTCATCCAGACCATTGGCCGTGCCGCCCGTAACGTCAACGGCCAGGTCCACATGTACGCCGACAAGATCACCGACTCCATGCAGGTCGCGATCGACGAGACCAATCGTCGTCGTGACGTGCAGATCGAGTACAACACCGAGCACGGAATCGATCCTCAGCCCTTGCGCAAGAAGATCGCCGACATCACTGACCAACTGGCCAGGGAGGCGGAGGACACCCACGAGCTGCTGGCCATGCGGGCCGGTGCGGGTCGGAAGACGGCACCCACCGGTGGCCAGGAGGAACGCGGTGTGCTGGACCAGGCCGAACGGCGGATGCGTGAAGAGGGGCTCGAGACCGCTCCGGCCGAGAACCTGGAGGACCTGGTGCGGGAACTCACGGACCAGATGAACCAGGCGGCCACCGACCTCAAGTTCGAACTCGCGGCCCGTATCCGCGACGAACTCACGGATCTCAAGCGCGAACTTCGTCATGTTCGGGAGTCCTCGGGGGCCTAGATCCTGGTGGCTGAAGTCATGCCGTGTAGCATGTTCGGCAGCGTAAGGGAGTATCCACTCGCGTTGTGAACGTCAGCACGCGGAGCCCACGAGGGTCCGCCGGACACAACGGTCGGACTTCAGGACCCACCCCGGTCATCCCAGGAGGACCGGTGAGACACGGGGAAGCCGACGGAGAGACTTGCGTTCTCGAACCATTCCCAACTTGGAGAGGACGCTTCATTGGAAGTTTCACCCTTGGTTTGGACGATCACCATCGTCGTGATCGTCGGCATGCTTGCCTTCGACTACATCTTCCACGTTCGTAAGGCACACGAACCGCACATCAAGGAAGCCGCCATCTGGTCGGCGATCTACGTGGGGATCGCCCTGCTGTTCGGTCTGTTCGTGCTGTGGGACTACGGACCCACGTTCGCCGGTGAGTACTACGCGGGCTACATCACGGAGAAGGCACTGTCGGTCGACAACCTGTTCGTGTTCCTGATCATCATGGCCTCCTTCAAGGTGCCGCGTAATGACCAGCAGAAGGTGTTGCTCTTCGGCATCACGTTCGCGTTGGTTGCCCGCACGGCTTTCATCTTCATCGGTGCGGCTGCCCTGAACGCCCTGGCCTGGCTGTTCTACATCTTCGGGTTCTTCCTGATCCTGACCGCGATCAACCTGATCCGCGGTGAGCTCAAGGACGAGGACGAGGAGGACGAAGCCAACAACTTCATGGTCCGACTGGCCAAGCGCTTCATGCACACCACGGACTACTACGACGGCGACAAGCTGTTCACCATCGAGAACGGCAAGCGGGCCATGACCCCGATGCTGCTGGTGATGGTGGCTATCGGCGGAACGGATCTGCTGTTCGCCTTCGACTCCATCCCCGCGATCTTCGGCCTGACCCAGGAGACCTACCTGGTCTTCACGGCCGTGGCCTTCTCGCTCATGGGGTTGCGTCAGCTCTACTTCTTGATCGACGGCCTGCTGGACCGGCTCATCTACCTCTCGTGGGGCCTGGCCATCATCCTGGGCTTCATCGGCTACAAGTTGATCGTGCACGCCCTGCACGAGAACGACCTGCCGTTCATCAACGGTGGCCACCCCGTGCACTTCCCGCCGGAAGTCACGATCGGCCAGTCTCTGTCCGTGATCGTCGGCGTGTTGGTCCTGACGGTGCTCATCTCGCTCTACAGCCCCAAGGGCCGCGCCCTGCGCGTGCTTTCCGGCCTGCGCAACGTGGCGGAGGCATATGTCACGCTGCCCAAGGACGCCCCGGCTTCCGAGCGCGAACGCCTGGCCGCGAAGGGTGCCAAGCTGGCGTCCGGGATGCCGAACATTCCGCAGAAGTACCGGGACGAACTGATCGAGGAGGAGGACGAGTTCCGCGACCTGCTCGACCGGGCGCGTGGCAAGCACGAACACTTCGAGCGCACCGGTGAGGCACCGGAGCCGGAGGCTCCCGTCACCAAGGAGTGATTCGTCCCTGGCTGCGAATCCCACGGGTTGGACCCAACCGGATGCGCTGAGCCTGGTGCCGCACAGCGGCCTCGGCCCGTCACGTGATCACGTGACGGGCCGAGGCCGTTGTCATGAGTGCGGGGTGCGGCGTTCAGCCGAAGAGGACGATCAGTCCGGCACCGGCAGCGGCCCACAGCAGGGAGGCCAACGTCCCGATGATGAACTGTTCCCGCTGATGGGCATTGGTGAACTCGCCGTACCGCGCCAGGCCCTTGACGGCCACGACGACGGCCAGGCCACTCGGGTACCCCATGGCTAGACTCACGACGACCGCCACGCGTTCGAGCACGCCGATGACCAGGCCTCCGCGCAGCGGCAAGCCTGGGGGCTCCGCCTCCGTGGCGAGGGCGGTCTCCTGTGGCCGCCGGTCCTTGGAGGTCATGAGGTCCCATCGCGCCCGGCGCTGGGCCTCGAGGTCCCGGGCCAGGTGCAGGACGAGTCGGGTCACGGGATCGCCCGAGAGTCCGAAGGCGACGGTGAGGGCCGGCGCCAGGCACCACAGGGGTACGGCTCCGGTGATCACCCATGACGTGAGGACGGCCGCCAGAAGCACCACCGGGAGCCAGACGGTCAAGGTTCCGCGCCAGCCGGTGAGTGAACCACGCGGCCCGGGTGCGGTCGAGGAACCGACGCCCGCCGGGTGGTTGGTGCGGAGACCGGCCTGCGGATTGGGGGATTGGTTCTTCTGCGGTTCAGGAGTCAACCAGATTCACCTCGTCCGCCTCACGGAGCAGTTCGACCAGCACCTCGCGCACGGATCGTTCCTCGTGCCACAGGGCCGTGGCCAGCCGCCTGGACACCGATGACTGCTTGATGCCGAGCTCGTCGGCGATCCTTTGCTGCGTCATACCGCGATCGGCGAGTTCCGCGGCCTGCTGAGCCGTGGCCGTGCGTCGTCGTCGGGTGGAGGCCAGCAGCGCCAGGAGGGCGTCGGCCTGCTGCGATCGCAGGTCCTCCTCAACACCGCGGATCGCGGTGTCGGAGGCGGAGGTCTTGGCCGCCTCCACCGCTTCGCGCGCGTGGACGAAGGCACTCCCGGTCGCCTCGTTGACGCTGCCGGGCAGGGGAGTGTCGACGGTGCCGACCCCCAGGCCCACGTGCCATTCCCCGGACTCGGCCAGGTGCAGTGCAGCCTCCACGACGGGCCCGGGGTCGGCGTACAAGGCCTGGAGCTCGTCGCCGGCGGAGATCTGCCAGCTCAGCAGCGGCGTGGGGTGGCTTGATTCCAAGCGACTCCGGTGGGCGGGCATGTCCAGGGCACCGGGTTGGCGCTGCGAGTGATGTCGGTCGACGGTGAGGACGTACGGCACGGAACCTCCTTATGCGCTCCATGATGCATTATCTGAGATTATGCACCTTTCAGTGCATGTACGTTACGAACGCCCGGTGTTGGTGATGGGCCCGACGTTGTCCACGACGACGGCGGGGAAACCGTCCTCGTCGGAGGTCTTCAGATCGATCCGCGCATTGATCCCGAAGTCGTGGTTGCCCTCGGGATCGTCGAAGACCTGTTGCACGGTCCAGAACCCGGACAGACCTTCGGGGGCCTCGTCGATGCGGATCAGCGCCGGCCCTCGTGCCTGGGCATCGGTGAAGATGTCGTCGTACTCGTTGAAGTACTCGTCCATGGCCTCCGCCCAGCGGTCACGGTCCCAGCCGGCGTCGCCGTCCAGGGCGCCCAAGGTCTTGTCCTTCTCCTGGGCGAACAGCTCCACGCGTTGGAACATGGCGTTGCGGACCATGATCCGGAACGCCCGCGGGTTGTTCGTGATGGCCGGGGCCTGTTCCTCCATGAGCTCGGCCAGGGAGTCCTGGGTGGTCCCGGCCGGGGACTCTTCACCACGGGTCAACTTCTCCCACTCGTCCAGCAAGGAGTTGTCCGTCTGGCGGATGGTTTCGCCCAGCCATTCAATGATGTCCTCCAGCGCCTCCGTCCGTTGCTCGATCGGCACGGTCTGACGCAGCGCGCGGTAAGCATCGGTCAGATAGCGCAGGAGGATTCCCTCGGAGCGGGTGAGTCCGTAGAACTGGACGTACTGTCCGAAGGTCATCGCGCGTTCGAACATGTCCCTGACCACGGACTTGGGCGTGAGCTCGTGTTCGGCGAGCCAGGGCGCGGAGCTGCGGTAGGTCTCGAAGGCCTGCTCCAGCAGCTCGCGCAGCGGCATCGCATACGTGATGTCGTCCAATTCACGCATGCGCTCGTTGTACTCGAGGCCGTCGGCCTTCATCTGGGCCAGTGCCTCGGTCTTGGCCTTCTTCTCCTGCATCGCCAGGACCTGACGCGGGCGCTCGAGCGTGGACTCGATCACGGACACGGCGTCGAGTTCGTGGTTCTCGGCCTCGGGGTCCAGGAGGGTCAAGGCGGCAAGTGCGAAGGGAGCCAGCGCGTTGTTCAGTGCGAAGTTCTCCTGCAGTTCGACGGTCAGGCGGTACCGACGTCCGTCGTCGTCCGGCTCCGTGAGCCGCTCGACGACGCCCGTGGCGCGCAGCTCCCGCAGGATCCCCAGTGACTCCCGAACCCACCGACGGCGGTCAGCCACAGTCCCGTCCAGGCCTTCGAACAGGTGCCGGGCGGCGGCCACCGGGTCCCACGGGCGTTGCAGCAGGTTGAGCAGCATGGCGTGCGTGACCGAGAATCCCGAGCGCAACGGCTCGGGTTCGGAGGCGATCAGGGCGTCGAAGGTCTTGCGCGACCAGGACACGAAGCCCTGGGGCGGCTTCTTCTTGGGAACCTGCCGCAGCTTCTTCTCGTCGTTGCCGTGTTTACGACGGGCCTTCTCCATGGCGCGGTTGTTCTCGATGTCGTGTTCTGGGGCCTGCACGACGACGGTGCCCTGCGTGTCGAACCCTGCGCGCCCCGCACGTCCCGCGATCTGATGGAACTCCCGGGACTGCAACCGCCGGGTGCGTTGCCCGTCGAACTTCGACAACGCGGTGATCAGGACGGTGCGGATCGGCACGTTGATCCCCACACCCAGGGTGTCCGTGCCGCAGATGACTTTGAGCAGGCCCTCCTGGGCGAGCTGTTCCACCAGTCGCCGGTACTTGGGGAGCATTCCGGCGTGGTGCACACCGATGCCGTGCCGGACCAGACGATTGAGGGTCTTGCCGAAGCCGGCGGCGAATTTGAAGTCGGCGATGACCTCCGACACCCGTTCCTTCTCCTCCTTGCTCAGGACGTTGACGCTCATGAGCGACTGCGCCTGGTCCATGGCCTGGAGCTGGGAGAAGTGCACCACGTACACCGGGGCCTGATGGGTGGAGACCAATTCGTCGATCTGCTCGTGGACGGGCAGTTCGGAGTAGTAGTAGCTCAGGGGGACCGGCCGTTCGGCGTCGTCGACGACGGCGGTTTCTCGCCCCGTGGCCTCGGTCAGGCGCTTGCGGATGGCGGACGTGTCCCCGAGGGTGGCCGACATCAGGAGGAACTGTGCCTGGGGGAGTTCGACCAGCGGGACCTGCCACGCCCAGCCGCGCTGCGGGTCCGCGAAGAAATGGAACTCGTCCATGACCACCGGCCCCAGATCCGCTCCCGGACCCTCCCGCAGGGCGATGTTCGCCAAGATCTCGGCCGTGCAACACACGATGGGCGCGTCCGGATTCACCGCCGAATCTCCGGTGACCATGCCGACGTTCTCGGCCCCGAAGGCCTCACACAGCGCGAAGAACTTCTCCGACACGAGGGCCTTGATCGGCGCCGTGTAGTAGGAGCGTTGGCCCTGGGCCAAGCCGGTGAAGTGGGCGGCCAACGCCACCATGGACTTGCCGGAACCCGTGGGGGTCGCCAGGATCACGTTGGCGCCGTTGGCCACTTCCAGGACTGCTTCTTCCTGGTGCGGGTACAACTCGAGACCCCGTCCGGCGGACCAGCCGACGAAGCCTTCGAAGATTTCGTCCGCGGTGAGGGGATTACGGGCGAAGTCCCCGCGGAGATAGTGCCGTCCGGGGGAGGACAGGCCGGGGGTGAGAACTTCCAGAAGTGACATCGCCACCAGACTAGCCGCGGCCGCAGACAGCCAGGGGCGCCATGCGGAGGCGTCCGCGGCCGTGGCAACCTACCCTCGGGCGATTACCAGCCGCGTTCGCGCCACTCCTCGAGGTGCGGCCGCTCAGCTCCCAGGGTGGTGGGCGCGCCATGACCCGGGTAGATGACGGTGTCGTCGTCGAACCGGTCGAAAATGCGCGTCACCACGTCCTGGTAGAGACTCTGGAAGTTCGCGTCGGTCTCCGTGCGGCCCACGCCCCCGGGGAACAGTGAGTCGCCGGTGAAGATCCGCACGGGACCCGACGGGTCCCGGTAGACCAGAGCGATGGAACCCGGGGTGTGTCCGCGCAGCCCGATGACTTCCAGGTCGAACCCGTCGAACTCCGCGACGTCCCCGTTGTCCAAGGTCACGTCCATGGACACATCGATGGCGTCAGCGTCGGCGGTACCGCAGGCCGTAACCGCCTCGGAGCGGGACTTCACCTCGGCCAGGGCCCGGACGTGGTCCCAGTGGGAGTGCGTGGTGATGATCATCTGCAGGCTGCCCGACAGCGTGCAGTCGCCGCAGCCGGCGCCGACCAACCCGGCGATGGCACGGGGATCGTCGGCGGCGTCGATGAGTACCTGCGTGCCGTGGGTCTTTGAGGTCAGCAGGTACACGTTGTTCTGCATGTCGCTGACCTGGATGGAACGAATCGTGACCTCGGCCAGATCAACACTCTGCGTGTCGGTGACGAACATGCCCACGATTCTAAGACTGTTAGCAGGCTTCGTTCACCTTGGGTCACCCGCTCGTGACCTCATCGTGGTATCCAGTCATCATGCCCGGATTCCTTCCCCCCGCGGATCAGACGTGGGAACGCAAGCGCCCCGGTCGATTGCTTCTGCTGACCGTCGGGTCCTACGTGCTCCTGCTGGCCACCATTTGGGTGCAGACACACGATCCGGAGGTGAAGGCCGTTGCCTCTGACCCGTCACTCGGTTTCGAGCTCACTCCGGGCCCCGGCTGGTCGACGATCGGCGGGCTCGGCCTGCTCTACGGAATCCCGTTGGCGCTGTGGTGGAAGAAGGTGCCGTTCCTGCTGCACTTCATGGCGGGCCTGTGCGTCCTGGGCGCGGTGGTCTTCGCGCTGTCGGCGGCCACCGGGCTCCTGTGGAACTGGAGGCTGGGGGTAGTGCCCCTGGCCGGTGTGGTGACCAACATCGCCTGGCTGGTCCTGGCCTACAGGCGTGATCGCATCTAGCGAACGACGGCGGTGAACAGCCCCGTCAACTGGACCGCGGGCACTTTTCCCGGGGCGCACGTGAGCCAGGCTGTCGGAGCCGGGCGATAAACTGCACGGCGTGCCCGAACAGAGTCTTGCCCCCATGCTCACCGTGCCTGAAGCACAAGCGACAGCCCCCACCGATCTGACCGAGATCGTCGTGCAGGGCGCCCGTGAACACAACCTTCACGACGTCGACCTCACCATCCCGCGTGACGCCATGGTGGTCTTCACCGGGCTTTCCGGTTCCGGCAAGTCCTCCCTGGCATTCGACACCATCTTCGCGGAGGGACAGCGCCGGTACGTCGAGTCCCTGTCCTCCTACGCGCGCATGTTCCTGGGACGCGTGGACAAACCGGACGTGGACTTCATCGAAGGCCTGTCTCCGGCCGTGTCGATCGATCAGAAGTCGACCTCCAAGAACCCCCGCTCCACGGTGGGCACCATCACGGAGATCTACGACTACATGCGCCTGCTGTGGGCGCGGATCGGGCATCCCCACTGTCCCGTGTGCGGGGAGCCCATCACCAAGCAGACCCCGCAACAGATCGTGGACCGTCTGCTGACCATGCCGGAAAGGACCCGGTTCCAGGTGCTGGCACCCGTGGTGCGGCGCCGGAAGGGTGAATTCGCCGACCTTTTCGCGAGCCTGACACAGCAGGGGTACTCCCGTGCCGTCGTCGACGGTGAGCAGGTGACCCTGGACGACCCGCCCAAGCTCAAGAAGCAGTACAAACACGACATCGACGTCGTCGTGGACCGTCTGGTCATCAAGGACGGGATGGAACGCCGCCTGACGGATTCCATCGAGACCGCGCTCGGCCTGGCCGATGGTCGGGTGGTGGTAGAGCTCGTGCTGCGCGACGGCGAGGACGCCCCGGAGGGCATCGACCAACGACAGACCTTCTCCGAGAACCTCGCCTGCCCCAACGAACACCCCTTGGGCACCGACGAGATCGAACCGCGCGCCTTCTCCTTCAACGCTCCCTTCGGCGCGTGCCCCGAATGCGACGGCATCGGCACCCGCCTCGAGGTGGACGAGCACCTGGTGGTCCCGGATCCCGACCTGAGTCTGGTGGAGGGTGCGATCCAGCCCTGGTCTCTCGGCAAGTCCACGAGCGATTACTGGAACCGGCTCATGGCGGGGCTCGGCGAGGAACTCGACTTCGACCTGGTGACCCCTTGGAAGGACCTCCCCGCGGCGGGACGAAAGGCCCTGCTGGAAGGCAAGGACTACAAGGTCACCGTCTCCTACCGGAACCGGTGGGGCCGGGAGCGCCGGTACACCCAGGGCTTCGAAGGTGTCTACACCTACATCCGCCGCAAGCACGAGGAGACCGAGTCCGAGAACGCCAAGGACCGCTACGAGCAGTACATGCGGCAGGTGCCTTGTCCGGCCTGCCAGGGACAACGGCTGAACCCGACCATGCTGGGGGTGACCGTCGGCGGGCTGTCGATCGCCCAGGCCACGGCTCTGCCCATGCGGGAGTCCCTGGCCTTCTTTCAGGGCCTCGAACTGACCGAACGCGAAACGCGCATCGCGGAGCAGGTGCTCAAGGAGATCGAAGCGCGGCTGACCTTCCTCCTGGACGTCGGGCTCGACTACCTGAATCTGGAACGGGCCTCCGCGACCCTTTCCGGCGGTGAAGCCCAGCGCATCCGACTGGCCACCCAGATCGGGGCTGGTCTGGTGGGCGTCCTCTACGTCCTGGACGAGCCGTCGATCGGGTTGCACCAGCGTGACAACAGGCGTCTGATCCAGACGTTGACCAAGCTCAGAGACATGGGGAACACCCTGATCGTCGTCGAGCACGACGAGGACACCATCCGCGAGGCGGACTGGATCGTCGACGTCGGCCCCGGCGCCGGTGAGCGCGGTGGCCGGGTGGTGCATTCCGGCGGGTACCAGGAGCTGCTGGCCAACAAGGACTCGATCACCTCCGACTACCTGTCCGGCCGCAAGGCGATCGACGTCCCGGCCACCCGGCGACCCGTGGACCCCGAGCGAGTCCTGCGCGTCGTGGGGGCCCAGGAGAACAACCTCCAGAACATCGACGTGACCTTCCCCCTGGGAGTGTTCACGGCGGTGACCGGTGTGTCCGGCTCCGGAAAGTCGTCGCTGGTCAACGAGATCCTCTACACGAAGCTCGCCAACGAACTCAACGGCGCCAAGCAGGTCCCGGGCAGGCACAAGCGCATCGAGGGCGTGGAGCAGCTCAAGAAGATCGTGCACGTGGACCAGTCGCCCATCGGCCGAACCCCCCGGTCCAATCCCGCCACCTACTCCGGCGTGTTCGACCGGATCCGCAAGCTCTTCGCGGACACTCCCGAGGCGAAGATCCGGGGCTACCAGCCGGGGCGGTTCTCGTTCAACGTCAAGGGTGGCCGCTGCGAGGCCTGCTCCGGCGACGGCACCCTGAAGATCGAGATGAACTTCCTGCCGGACGTCTACGTTCCCTGTGAAGTCTGCAAGGGTGCCCGGTACAACCGCGAGACCCTGGACGTGCACTACAAGGGCAAGTCCATCGCCGAGGTCCTCGACATGCCGATCGAGGAGGCCGCCGAGTTCTTCTCGGCCTACACGGCCATCGCCCGTCACCTCGACACCCTGGTCGACGTCGGTCTCGGGTACGTCCGGCTCGGCCAGCCCGCGACCACGCTGTCCGGGGGAGAGGCCCAGCGGGTCAAGCTCGCGGCGGAACTCCAACGGCGCTCTCACGGCGACACCATCTACGTCCTCGACGAACCCACCACGGGACTGCACTTCGAGGACATCAACAAACTGTTGAAGGTTCTGCAGGGTCTGGTGGACAAGGGGAACTCCGTGATGACGATCGAACACAACCTGGACGTCATCAAGACGGCCGACTGGGTCATCGACATGGGCCCCGACGGCGGATCGGGCGGTGGCCTGGTGGTCGCGGAAGGAACGCCGGAGGACGTGGCACAGAATCCCGCCAGCCACACGGGCATGTTCCTCAAGGAGATTTTCGAGGGGGCACGGTGAAGCTCTACCGGCTGGCACAGGAAGCGGTCGCCACCCTGTTTCGCGTCACCTGCCGCCCGGTGATCACGGGGGAGGAAAATTTCCCGGCCACCGGCCCGGTGATCGTGGCCTCCAACCATCTGTCCTTCCTGGACGGGATCATCCTCTCCGCGCTCATGCCGCGGAGGGTCGGATTCATCACCAAGGCCTCCCTGGCGAATGCGCCCGGGATCAAGGGCAAGGTGATGACCTTCGTCTACGACGTCCTCGGGCTGATCCCCGTCGACCGGTCCCGGCAGTCGGAATCCGTCGCGGCGCTGGAACCTGCGCTGAAACTGTTGGGTCAAGGCGGCGTGTTCGGCGTGTTCCCGGAAGGCACCCGTTCCCGTGACGGTCGCCTGTACCGTGGCCGCACCGGGGTGGCCTTTTCTGCCCTGTCCACGGGAGCGCCCGTCGTCCCCGTCGCGCTCAAGGGGACCGAACGGCTCCAGAAGCCCGGGTCCCGGATCATCCGGCCCCGCAAGTTCGAGTTGCACATCGGCACGCCGCTCGAGGTCCAGCGGGTCGACGGGCGTCAGACCGGGGCTCAACGACGCGAGGTGGTGGACCGGGTCATGGACGCGATCGCCGCACTCTCCGGCCAGGAACGCGCGGACGGTTACAACGTCCCGCCGTCGGTGGAGCGAGACGCCGCCCGTGGCTGACCCGTCGATCTACCGCCCCGCACGCGGGGAGATCCCCACGGATCCCGGGGTCTATCGTTTCCGGGACGCCGCGGGGCGCGTGATCTACGTGGGCAAGGCCAAGAACCTGCGGAACCGGGTCTCCTCCTATTTCGCGCCACTGCACACGCTGGCGCCCAAGACGCGCACCATGGTCACGACCGCCGCGGGTGTGGAATGGGTGGTTGTCGGCTCCGAACTGGAGTCCCTGCAGCTCGAGTACACGTGGATCAAGCAGTTCCAACCGCGTTTCAACATCGACTACCGGGACGACAAGTCCTACCCGTACCTCGCAGTGACCATGGGCGAGGACGTGCCCCGCGCATTGGTCACCCGCGGCACCAAGAAGAAGGGGACCCGGTACTTCGGTCCCTATTCGCAGGCATGGGCCATCCGCGAGACCCTGGACGCCGTCCTACGTGTGTTCCCCGTGCGCTCCTGCGCCCCCGGTGTCTACCGGAGGGCCGAGCGGTCGGGGCGCCCGTGCCTGCTGGGTTACATCGGAAAGTGCTCGGCGCCGTGCGTGGGGGAGATCTCCGTCGAGGACCACCGAGCCCTGGCCGATGACCTGTGTCGCTTCATGTCCGGGCACCCGGAACCGTTCATCAAGGAGCTCGAGGACCGGATGCGCGCTGCGGCCGCGGTGCAGGACTTCGAGACTGCCGCCGCGCGCCGTGACGATGTGGAGGCTTTGCGCAAGGCCTTCGAACGCAACGCCGTCGTGCTCTCGGACGCCGTGGACGCCGACTTCTTCGCCCTGGCCGACGACGAACTCGAAGCAGCCGTCCAGGTCTTCCACGTCCGCGGCGGTCGTATTCGCGGCCAACGCGGGTGGGTCACGGAGAAGGTCGAGGAGACCGACGGCGCCCACCTGCTCGAAGCGTTGCTTCAACAGGTCTACGGAGAACGCACCGCCGACGGGGCCTCCGGTGACGAACTGCGCGCCCACGCGCGTCGCGAGGAGCGCGGCTCCCACCACCGGCCTTGGTCCGAGGAACTGACCTACCGTGAGAACCAGGTGCCCCGCAGTGTGCTGGTCTCCGAACCCGTCGAGAACGCCGACCAGCTCGAGGACTGGCTCAGCGGGCTGCGCGGGTCCCGGGTGTCGATCGGCCTTCCGCAGCGCGGTGAGAAGGCCCAGCTCATGGAAACGGTGCGGGAGAACGCCCGCCAGGCCCTCGCCCTCCACAAGTCCCGGCGGGCCGGTGACATCACCACGCGTTCGGCCTCATTGCAACAGCTGCAGGAGGCGTTGGACCTTCCCGAAGCCCTCATGCGGATCGAGTGCTACGACATCTCCCACGTCCAGGGCACGGACGTTGTGGCGTCCATGGTGGTGTTCGAGGACGGGTTGGCACGTAAGTCCGAGTACCGGAAGTTCTCGATCACGGGGGACGCGGCTCGCGATGACACCGCGTCCATGTACGACGTCATCCATCGACGGTTCAGCCGCCACCTGGCGCAGCAGGCCGAGACGGCCGAAGCCGGTACACGGACCGGGGCCCTGTCGCCGGAGGACCTGGACGCCGACCCCGCGGCACGCAAGCGGTTCGCGTACCCGCCCAACCTCGTCGTCGTCGATGGCGGACCGCCCCAGGTGGCCGCGGCTGCCCGGGCCCTGGAGGACCTGGGAGTCGTGGACGTCGCGGTGGTCGGGTTGGCCAAGCGCCTGGAAGAGGTCTGGCTGCCGGATGACGAGTTCCCCGTGATCCTGCCACGGGCCTCCGAAGCGCTGTACCTGATGCAGCGGATCCGCGATGAAGCGCACCGGTTCGCCATCACGTTCCACCGGGCCAAACGCGGTCGCTCCATGATCTCCTCGGTGCTCGACGACCTCCCGGGCGTCGGGCCGGCCAAACAGAAGGCGCTGCTCAAGCACTTCGGGTCCGCCAAGAAGCTCCGCGCGGCCCGCGTCGAAGAGATCCAGGAAGTTCCGGGGTTCGGTGCAGCCCTGGCTGCCAAGGTGGCGGCGGCACTGCAGGAACCAGCCGCCACGACCGGGCAGGATGACCCCACCGGGGGACTCACCGTCAATACGGCCACCGGGGAAATCCTCGACTAGGCCACCCCGCCCGATAGGCTTGAAGCAAGATCGGCGCGACTGTTCGGGCGCCCCGATCGCGTTCCACGAGTGATCGGCCGAGAGACAGAGATGACGCAGCCACCCACGCACGACGACCCGTTCTCGCGCCTCCAGTCCGCCGAACCGCCCCGCGGTGGTGACAACGTCCCCCAGCCGGAACGCAAGTCAGAACTGCTCGTGGTCACGGGCATGTCGGGAGCGGGCCGGTCCACGGCAGCCAACGCCCTCGAAGACCAGGGTTGGTACGTGGTGGACAACCTGCCACCCCAGATGCTGCAGACCCTCGCGGACCTGGTGTCCCGGACTCCCGAGGCGATTCCGCGTCTGGCCGTCGTCATCGACGTGCGCGGCAAGGCGTTGTTCAACGACATGAAGGAGACCTTGGCCGCCATGGAGGCCAGCGGCGTGGACTTCTCCGTGTTGTTCCTGGACGCCTCCGACGAGGTGCTGGTGGCGCGCTACGAGCACCAGCGTCGTCCCCACCCGCTGCAGGCTGGCGGACGGATCTTGGACGGAATTGCCGCGGAACGGGGACTGCTCAAGGACCTCAAGGAATCCGCGGACATCGTGTTGGACACCTCGTCCTACAACGTGCACGCATTGTCCAAGGCCGTCGCGGATCTCTACACCACCGACGGGCCTGTTGTCCTACGCCTGACGGTGATGAGTTTCGGTTTCAAGTACGGCGTACCGGCCGACGCGAACTACGTTGCCGACGTTCGCTTCATTCCGAACCCCCACTGGGTTCCGGCGTTGCGTCCCAGGACGGGCAAGGACATCGAAGTCCGCGACTACGTGTTCAAGGAGGACGGGGCGCGCACCTTCGTGGAGCGCTTCACGTCCATGTTGGAGCCCGTCTTCGAGGGCTACCGGACGGAGAACAAGCACTACGCCACCATCGCTATCGGCTGCACGGGGGGCAAGCACCGGTCGGTGGCCGTGACCGAGGACGTGGCACGGCGCCTCTCCAAGTTCCCACGCGTGACCGTCAACGTGGAGCACCGGGACATCGGGCGCGAGTGACGCGGGACTGACATGACCGACCAACACCGACCGTCCCCGGTTTCGGGGGCTCCCACAGGCTTTCCGGCTGCGGGCGGGCCGATGCGACCGGACCTTCCGCCCGGACCCTTCGCGGGTCGCCAGGACCAATCACGGGGTTCGAACGACGACGCACCTGCCAGACCTCGGCGGAGCTCCGGAAAGGCCGTGGTCGCCCTGGGCGGCGGACACGGGCTCTCGGCCTCGCTCTCGGCCCTGCGACTCCTGACGAACCACCTGACCGCCGTCGTGACCGTGGCCGACGACGGCGGGTCCTCCGGCCGCCTGCGCGAGGAGCTCGCCGTGCTGCCGCCGGGGGATCTGAGAATGGCACTGTCGGCCCTGTGTGACGACTCGGACTGGGGGCTGACCTGGCGTGACGTCATGCAGCACCGGTTCGGTTCCTTGCCGCACCGGCCGTCGTCGTTGGACGGGCACGCACTGGGGAACCTTCTGATCGTGACCCTGTGGGAATTGTTGGGGGATCCGGTCGCGGGCCTGCGGTGGGCCGGCGCCCTGCTGGGCGCCCAGGGCCAGGTCCTTCCCATGTCCGTCACCCCGCTCGTCATCGAAGGGGACGTGGCCGACGACTCCGTCGATCAGGGATTCCGCACGGTCAGCGGGCAGGTGGCCCTGGCCAAGGAACCCTACGTCCGCAACGTCCGGCTCAAGCCGCCGGGAGCGGTGGTGTGCAAGCAGGCCCTGGACGCCGTCGAGGCAGCCGACGCGGTCATTCTCGGACCGGGCTCGTGGCACACCTCGGTTCTGCCTCATCTGCTGCTGCCCGAACTGCGTCAGGCCCTGGAAACCACGGAGGGCCAGCGAGTCATCACCATGAATCTTTCCCGGGACACGGAGACCGAGGGAAAGACCAGCGCCCAGGAGCTCGAGGTCCTGCACGAACACGCGCCGAACCTCCGGATCGATTCGGTGATTGCTGATCCCTCAGCGGTCGAGGACCAGAGCCATCTGGAGGCCGTCGCCTCCCGGATGGGCGCCTCCGTACACTTCGCCGACCTGCGCCGTGCCAGAGGCGAACGGGTGCATTCGTCCTTCAAGCTGGCCGCCGCATACCAGGAAGTGCTGGGTTCCGTCTAAAAACGCCCGCGAGCACGTCGGGGTACCCTGTTCAGCATCCGATGGGGTTCAGTCATGCTCCACTCGAGCATGTTCCAACCCCGTGGAACGCACGCGAACACCTTGCGGAAAGGATGCAGATGTCCCTGACGGCATCGGTCAAGGATGAGCTTGCCCGGCTGGAGACCAAGAAGGCCTCCGAGCGTCGAGCTGAACTCTCGACGGTTCTGCGGTTCTGCGGCGGCCTCCACATCGTTTCGGGCCGGATCGTGGTCGAAGTCGAACTCGACTCCGCGGCCGTGGCGCGGCGGCTGCGGGCAACGATCATCGAAGAGTTCGGCCACGTGTGTGAACTCGGCGTCATCAGCGGGGGAGGGTTGCGGCGCGGTAACCACTACGTCCTGCGTGTGGTGCGCGACGGCGAGGCCCTGGCGCGCCGTACCGGTTTGCTCGATTCCCACGGACGCCCGGTCCGTGGCCTGCCGCCGATCGTGGTCAACGGCACCATCGGGGACGCCGAGGCCGTTCTGCGCGGGGCTTTCCTCTCCCACGGCTCCCTGACCGAACCGGGCCGCTCGGCCGCCATGGAATTCACCTGCCCGGGCCCGGAGGCTGCCCTGGCGCTGGTGGGTGCAGCCAGACGGTTGGACGTCATTGCCAAGGCCCGGGAGGTCCGCGGCGGCGATCGCGTGGTGATCCGCGACGGCGACGCGATCGCAACCCTTCTCACCCGCATGGGCGCACACGAGACTCTCCTGACCTGGGAGGACCGCCGTATGCGCAAGGAGGTCCGCGCGACGGCCAACCGGCTGGCGAACTTCGACGACGCGAACCTGCGTCGATCAGCGCAGGCCGCGGTGGCCGCCGGGGCTCGGGTCGAACGCGCGTTGGAACTGTTGGGTGACGACGTGCCGGATCACCTACGCGCCGCCGGCGAACTGCGACTGGCCAACAAGCAGGCCAGCTTGGACGAACTCGGCCGCCTCTCCGATCCCATCCTGACCAAGGATGCGATCGCGGGCCGGATCCGCCGTTTGCTGGCCATGGCCGATCGCCGCGCCGAGGAACTGGGCGTCCCCGGGACAGAGGCGAATGTCTCGACCGACATGCTTCCCCGCAACTGACCCGCCCAGGTGCCCGCTGAGAGCGAACACACTTCTCGGAAACAGTGCGACCATGTGGGTTTGGTTGTGTTTTGCCGAGTTCATTCTGTGTAACCTCGCGTTTCTCTGGCGCACTGCCCATCCTCCGTTTAGACTAGTTCCCAGCGGTGAGTTGCAGGTTGTGACGGTCCGGGCAACCCACGGGGTCACCGGACGGGGGATGGACGATCAGTTGCGATCCCTCACGAAACAACACGGCAACTTCCGACCATCAGGTGTCGTTCACATGGCGTGCCGGGCAGACTGGCAACGCACTTGTCGAACGACGTCACCGAAGACATAGGAGATCGATCGAAGTGACCATCAAGGTTGGCATTAACGGTTTCGGCCGCATCGGACGCAGCTTCTTCCGCGCCGTGCAGCAGCAGGGCGAAGGCATCGAGATCGTGGCGGTGAACGACCTCACCGATCCGGAGACCCTGGTTCACCTGCTCAAGTACGACTCCATCAACGGCCGCTACCCGGGCGAGGTCGCCCTCAACGGCGACGCCATGACCGTGGACGGCAAGGAAGTCAAGTTCCTGGCCGAGCCCGACCCCACCAAGCTGCCCTGGGGCGATCTGGGTGTGGACATCGTGATCGAGTCCACCGGTCGCTTCGCCAAGGGCCCGCAGATGCAGGCTCACCTCGACGCCGGCGCCAAGAAGGTCATCCTCTCCGCCCCCGGCAAGGAGGTTGACGGAACGTTCGTGTACGGCGTGAACGAGAAGGACTACGACGCCGCGAGCATGAACCTGATCTCCGGCGCCTCCTGCACCACCAACTGCCTGGCCCCGCTGGCCAAGGTGCTCAACGACAAGTTCGGCATCAAGGCCGGTCTGATGACCACCATCCACGCGTACACCGCCGATCAGCGCCTGCAGGACGCCCCGCACAGCGACCTCCGTCGTTCGCGCGCCGCGGCCCTCAACATGGTCCCGACCACCACGGGTGCCGCAGCCGCCGTCGGCCTGGTGCTCCCCGAACTCAAGGGCAAGCTGGACGGATTCGCCGTCCGCGTCCCCACCCCGACCGGTTCCATGGTCGACCTGACCTTCGAGGCCGAGCAGGAAGTTTCCGTCGAGTCCGTCAACGCGGCACTCAAGGAAGCTGCCGAGGGCGACATGAAGGGCATCATCGAGTACACCGAGGACCCGATCGTCTCCAAGGACATCGAGGGCTACCCGGTCTCGACCGTCTTCGACGCACCGCTGACCAAGGTCATCGACAACCAGGTCAAGGTCATCGCCTGGTACGACAACGAGTGGGGCTACACCTCCCGCTTGGTCTCCCTGGTCAACTACGTCGCATCCAAGTTCTGATCCCGCGGTTCCGTCGCCGTCGAATCCGGCCGGAGGGGTACTGACCCCGAATGCGGCCCGTGATTCACGGTGACACCCACGACTGACGCGCGGGGTGTGCGCAGCACCGCTGTGCGCACCCCGCGCGTCAGTCGTATCCACCGGCTTTACTCACCCCACCCATCGCCCACCGCGAGCTCCCGCCTCGCGAACCGGGCACGGCCCACTGGCACCAGTGAGTCCCCATCGAAAGGATCTGCTCCCATGGCCAAGTCTCTGGACGATCTCCTCAACGAAGGTGTTGCCGGCCGTACCGTCCTGGTGCGTTCCGACCTCAACGTTCCGCTCGACGGATCCACCGTCACCGACGACGGCCGTGTCCGCGCCTCGCTGCCCGTGATCCAGAAGCTCTCCGACGCCGGAGCGCGCGTGATCGTCACCGCTCACCTCGGGCGTCCCAAGGGTGAGCCGAACCCCAAGTACTCGATCGCACCCGCCGCGGCGAAGCTCGCCGAGCTCTCCGACCTCGACGTCGTGACCGCCACGGACGTCACCGGCCCCGACGCCCAGGCCAAGGCCGCTGCCCTGACCGACGGACAGGTCCTGGTCGTGGAGAACGTGCGCTTCGATGCGCGGGAGACCTCGAAGGTCGAGGAGGAGCGCACCGAACTCGCCAAGGAACTCGCTGCACTCACCGGTTCGAACGGTGCATTCGTGGGTGATGCCTTCGGCGCCGTCCACCGCAAGCACGCGTCCGTGTACGACGTCGCCAAGATCCTGCCCGCCTACCTGGGGGATCTGGTCAAGACCGAGGTGGACGTTCTGACCAAGGTCATCTCCAACCCCGAGCGTCCGTTCATCGTGGTCATGGGTGGCTCCAAGGTCTCCGACAAGCTCGCGGTCATCGAGAACCTGATCGGCAAGGCCGACAAGCTGCTGATCGGCGGCGGAATGGTCTTCACGTTCCTCAAGGCGCAGGGCTACTCGATCGGTGGGTCTCTGGTCGAGGATGACCAGGTTGAAACCGTGAAGGGCTACCTGGAGAAGGCCCCGGCGGAAGGCACCGAGATCGTGCTGCCTACCGACGTCGTCTACGCCGCCGAGTTCAAGGCCGACGCCAAGAACGAGGTCCGCCCGGTCGAGGACATCGAGGGTGGCGAGCTGGGCGCATCCGGCATGGGCCTGGACATCGGCCCCGACTCCGCGAAGTCCTTCGCGGAGGAGATCTCGGCGGCCAAGACCATCTTCTGGAACGGCCCGGTAGGCGTGTTCGAGATGGAAGCCTTCGCCGGTGGCACCAAGGCAGTCGCAGAAGCTCTGGCCAACGGCTCGGGCATGTCCGTGATCGGTGGCGGCGACTCCGCTGCCGCCGTGCGCACCCTGGGCTTCTCCGACGACCAGTTCGGGCACATCTCCACCGGTGGTGGCGCGTCCCTGGAGTTCATCGAAGGCAAGGACCTGCCGGGCGTCTCCGTCATCGGCTGACCGAAACCCACCTTTTCCGCACGTCTCTCCCGTCTCACGAAGGAGCAACACCCCCATGACGTCACAGACCAACGGCCAGTTCGACCGCACCCCGCTGATCGCGGGCAACTGGAAGATGAACATGGACCACCAGCAGGGCGTGGCCCTGCTGCAGAAGCTCGCCTGGACCCTCCAGGACGCCAAGCACGACTTCGGGCGCGTCGAGGTCGCCGTGTTCCCGCCGTTCACGGACATCCGCTCGGTCCAGACCATCGTCGACGGCGACGACCTCAAGGTCGTCTACGGCGGTCAGGACCTGTCCGACCAGGACTCCGGGGCCTACACGGGCGACATCTCCGGCGAGTTCCTGAACAAGCTCGGCTGCACCTACGTGTTGGTCGGCCACTCGGAACGGCGTACCATCCACGGTGAGTCGGACCAGCAGTGCCTGGCCAAGATCCAGGCCGCCTTCCGTCACGACCTGGTGCCCGTCCTGTGCGTCGGTGAGGGTCTCGAATCGCGCAAGGCCGGGGAGCACGTGAACTTCACGCTGGCGCAGCTGCGCGGCTCCCTCGAAGGCCTGGCCGCCGAGGAGGTGGGCAATGTCGTCGTGGCCTACGAGCCCGTGTGGGCCATCGGCACCGGTGAAGTCGCCGGACCGGAGGACGCGCAGGAAATGGCCGACGCGATCCGCAAGGACCTCGCCGAGCAGTACGGCCAGGAGACCGCGGACAAGGTTCGGGTGCTCTACGGCGGCTCGGTCAAGTCCGGCAACGTCGGGGCGATCCTCAAGGGCAAGGACGTCGACGGCGCCCTGGTTGGCGGCGCCAGCCTGGATCCGGAGGAGTTTGCTAACATTGCGAAGTTCGAGCAGCACCTGGTGACGGACTGAACCAGGTCACAACCTCCGACGCATTCTGCGAGGCAATGAACCATGACGATTCTGCAAAACATCCTGCTGGCCACGATCGTGATCACCAGCTTGATGGCCGTGGTCCTCATCCTCCTGAACAAGGGCAAGGGTGGAGGCCTGTCGGACATGTTCGGCGGCGGCATGACGCAGTCGCTCAACACCTCCGGTGTGGCGCAGAAGAACCTGGTTCGTCTGACCACCACGGTGATCGTGGTGTGGGCAGCGTGCATCATCGGGTATGCCCTGACCATGCGGTTTGCGCCCGCCACCCCGGCCGTGCCGGGGCTGTGAGCTCGCCGCAGGACTTCAAGCATTCTCTTCCGACCCCGTGAGGGGTTGAAACGGCGGGGCCGGAACCTACAGTGGTTCCGGTCCCGCCGGTTTTCGTGGTGCGACGGGCCGTCGAGTCCCGTCAGGTGTCGAGGAGTTACGCGCAGTGGATTTGAGACCCCGCGGAGAGCGTCTCGGGCGTCGTGAACAGCACCGTGGAGACACGGCCGACCATCTCGCCGGCCTGGGTCTCTTCGGCCGACGTCCCTTCGTCCGGCGTGCCACCCAGGAGGCGCCCGATCGCCTCGGCCTTCTCACTTCCGGACGCGACGAACCAGACGTGCTCTGCGGTCGAGATCAGGGGGAGCGTCATGGACACACGCGTCGGTGGTGACTCGGGGGAGTCGTACACGGCAATCACGGTCGCCTCCTGCATGGCAGCGTCCGCTTGGTGCGGGAAAATGGAGGCCACGTGCCCGTCGGAACCCACACCCAACAACGCGATGTCGAACCACGGAAGGCCCGTCGGGCTGCCCTCGGCGCGTGCCGCCGTCTCGAGTTCAGCCACGTAGTCCGCGGCGGCGGCCTCTGCGTTCTCGAACCGGTCGGAGGCACCGATCACGTGCACGTTCTCGGGTGGCAGCTCGGTCATCAACGCAAATGGTTCGGCAGCGTCGGCCGCCTGTTGGATGTTGCGTTCCGGGTGCCCCTCGGGCAGGAACTGTTCGTCGGCCCACCAGATGTCGACCTCGGACCAGTCCGGAACGTACTCCGCGGTCCGGGTCGCCCCGGCCAGGGCGCGGATCGTGGAAACGCCCATGGAGCCGCCCGTGAGCACGACGGACGCACGGCCTCGACGCTCCTGTGCCTCGACCAAGACCTCATTGATGCGGGCGGCCACGTGCTCCGCCAGGAGATCCGCGGTGCTCTCGGTCTCGACCAGCAGGGTCATGACGCCGGGTTGGTCTCCGGCGTTGCGGCAGCGGAATCGGCGTCCGTTCCCGCGGAGTCCTCCGACTCGGAGGTCACGCCTTCACCACAGACTCCGCACGGGAGCACGTGCACGGCGGAAGCCAACACCTCGCCGTAGACCTCGTCAGGATCCAACTGGCGGAGTTCCTCCGCCAAGCAGGTACTGAGCTCACGGTGGGGGATTGCAACCCTTTGATCAGGCTGGCCAGGCTGGGTCAAACGCGCCAAGGAATGACCTGGCCGTTCCAGCACAATGTCCCCGTTGTCGCGAACCAACCTCACGCTGCTCAGCCCGTGCTCACTCTGTCCAGGGTGCTCGAAGCGCACCGGAGCCGAGAGCCGCCCGCCCAGCCACGCACCGAGGAGGTGCACGCGGGAGGAATCGGCCGCGCCGGTCACCACCACCTCCTTGACCGGCCCGGGTTCAGCCTGGTCCAGGGCCGCAGCGAGCTGCACCCGCCAATGCGTGAGACGGGTCCAAGAGATGTCCGTGTCCCCGGGAGCGTACTGCTGGGCAAGGTGCACCAGGGTGGCGCAGACGTCGTCCGAGTTGGAGGAGTCCGTGATGCGCCGGTGCGCGATCTTGCCGATCGAGGAGTCGGACGGCTTGTTCGGAACCCGATGCGGCCACCATGCCACGATGGGTGCGTCTGGCAACAGCAGGGCGGAAACCAGCATTTCGGAGGGTTCCGCCAATGCACCGTACCCGTGCAGGACAACGACCTCGGAGGCTCCGGCGTCGCCGCCGATCCTCAGCTGGGCATCCAGACGAGTCTCCTCCGAGGCCGAGTGCGACACGTGCATGATGATGCGGCACGGGTGCTCGTGGGAGGCCACGACGGCGGCGTCCAGGGCGCGTTCCGAATGACCGGCCTCCGCCATGATGACCAGGGTCAACACACGACCGAGGGTGACTACACCACCTTCGTCACGAAGTCGGTGCAGCTGCTTGTCGATGTCGGAAGTGGTCGTGTTCTCAAGCGTCACGATCATGGCCGGCGCCACGTCCTTCCATCTCGTTGCATCAGGCGGTCCGCGGACTCGGGACCCCAGGAACCGGGGTCGTACCCTTCGGGTTGGATCTGGTTCTCGGCCCAGTACTCCTCGAAGGGGTCGAGGATCTTCCAGGACAGCTCGACCTCTTCGTGGTGGGGGAACAGCGGGGGTTCGCCCAGCAGGACGTCGAGGATCAGTCGCTCGTAGGCTTCAGGCGATGACTCGGTGAAGGCGTGCCCGTAGCCGAAGTCCATGGTCACGTCCCGGATTTCGGACTGAGTGCCCGGCACCTTGGACGCGAAGCGGATGGTCACGCCCTCGTCGGGCTGGATGCGGATCACGATCGCGTTGTTGCCGAACTCGTCCGTGTCGTGCAACGGGAACAAACGGTCTGGGCTGTCCTTGAAGACCACGGCGATCTCCGTGACGCGGCGACCCAGGCGCTTTCCGGCGCGTAGGTAGAACGGGACGCCCGCCCACCGCCGGTTGTAGACCTCGAGGCGCAGGGCGGCGTAGGTCTCCGTGCGGGAGTCCTCGGGGATGTCGTCCTCCTCGAAGAAGGATCGGACCTCCAAACCGCCCTGCAGGCCGCCCCGGTACTGGCCCAGGGCCGAGGCCTGCCCCAGATCCTCCGGAAGCTGGACGGCGTCCAGCACCTTGGCCTTCTCTGCTCTCAGGGCCCGTGCGGTGAAGTCGAAGGGCTCCTCCATCGCCGTCAGGGCGAGCAGCTGCAGGAGGTGGTTCTGGATGACGTCCCGGGCCGCGCCAACGCCGTCGTAGTACCCGGCGCGGGTTCCGATGCCGATGTCCTCGGCCATGGTGATCTGCACGTGGTCCACGTAGTTGGCGTTCCACAGCGGTTCGAACATCGTGTTGGCAAAGCGCAACGCCAGGATGTTCTGCACCGTCTCCTTGCCCAGGTAGTGGTCGATACGGAAGATCGCGTCCCGGGAGAACACGGACTCCACGATCTCGTTGAGTTCCTGCGCGGAAGCGAGGTCGTGGCCGAAGGGCTTCTCGATCACCACACGACGCCAACCTGAAGCATTCTCGTGCTCGGCCAGGCCGTTCTCAGCCAGCTGGTGACACACGACCTCGAAGGCCTTGGGCGGGATTGAGAGGTAGAACGCGTGGTTCCCGCTCGTGCCGCGCTCCTGATCGAGTTCACGCAGCACGTCCTGCAGGTTGCTGTAGGCCTCCGTGTCGTCGAACTCGCCCTGCACGAAGCGGAGGCCTTCGGCGAACTGCTCCCACACGGCTTCCTGGAACTCGGTCCTGGCGTTGGCGGTCACGGCCTCGCGCACGTAGTCCTGGAAGTCCGTCTTGCTCCACGGCCGACGCCCGAATCCCACGAGGGAGAAGGAGGGCGGCAGAAGACCACGATTGACGAGGTCGTACATGGCCGGCAGCAGCTTCTTGCGAGCCAGGTCTCCGGTGACGCCGAACAGGACGAGCGCCGACGGCGCAGCGACTCGGACGAGGCGCTTGTCACGATCGTCTCGCAACGGATTGGTGTGCACATTCGAGGTTGGCACGAAACTCCTCTGGTCAGGCTTCAGACCCGGATGGGCCGGTGGCGTCGGCGCCCCTCATCGGGACGGGCGAGCACCCGCCGGTTTGGCATTCCTGAAGGGAACATCCTAGTCCTGGCGAGGGGTCGCGGGGGGGGGGGGGTGGGGGGCCCCCCCCCCCCCCCCCCCCGCGACGGTCCTCACGTTCAGGACTGGGCGAGTGCGTGTAGGACGTCGAGCACCTGGGAGACGCCGGTCTCGCGGTCCTTCAGACGCAAGCGCAGCACCGGGCGCCCGTGTTCGGAGAGCACCTGCGCGTCGCCGTCGGCCTGGGCGGAGATCAGTTCCCCGAAGGTGAAGGGGATGCCGGGGATCTCCAGATCGGTGTCCGACTCTGCCGTGATCTGGAGGAACACACCCACGCCCGGGCCGCCCTTGTGGAACTGACCCGTCGAGTGCAGGAACCGGGGTCCCCAGCCGAAGGTCGTAGGTCGCCTGGTGGCCTTCGCCAGAAGCGGCCGCGCCTCTTCGAGCTCCGCCCAGGTCAGACGATCGAAGTACGCCTGCACAGCCAGGTAGCCGTCGGCGGGAAGCCGCTGCAGGAGGGCTTCCAGGGCCTCCGTCAGGTTCTGTGCCTCGCCCAGCAGTCCGGCGTCGCCACGGATCTCCACGGAGCCGTCCACCAGGTCCGCGGCGGTCTGCTCCGGCTTGTCCGCCAGGACCGCGCGCGTTGCGGACTTGGCCGACTCCACGTCGGGCTGATCGAACGGGTTGATCCCCATCAGCTTGCCCGCCACCGCGGTTGCAACCTCCCAGAGCAGCATCTGGCCACCCAGTGACCCCGCCACTGCGACGGCGTCACCGTCGGGCACCGTGTCCGCATCCACCGGAACCAGGAACGCCGGCAGCACGTCCGAGGCCACGGGTGCCTTGAGTTCAGGAACGTCCTGAGCCACGACCACGGGGAGAATACCCGTTCCGTCCTTGCCCGTGGACTCAGCAATGAGCTGTTCGGCCCAGTCGGCGAAGCCGACGATGCCGGAGCCCAGATCCTGGATCAGCAGCTTGTCGCGCAGGGGCGACGTGCCGCCCATGGCCGCGCCCAGCAACAAGCCGAGGTTGTCCGGATCATCCTCGCGCAGAGCCTCCGCGGCCTCGTCCACCTCGTCCAGCAGCGCGTCCAGGTCCACGCCCGCCAGACCGGAGGGAACCAGCCCGAAAGCCGTCATGGCCGAGAACCGCCCACCCACGGTGGGGTCAGCCGTGAACACAGCCCGGTACCCGGCGGCACGGGAGGACTCGTCGAACGGCGATCCCGGATCGGTTACAACGACCATGCGGCGTGCGGCGTCGATACCGGCGTCGGCAAAGGCTTTCTCGAAGGCACGACGCGCGGAGTCGGTCTCGACCGTGGATCCCGACTTGGAGGAGATGACCGCGGCGGTGCGCGCGATGTCCTTGGACAGGGCCGCCTGCACCATGACGGGGTCCGTCGAGTCCAGGACGAACAGTTCGACCCCCGCGGTCCTGGTGATGACCTCCGGGGCCAACGAGGAGCCACCCATGCCGGCCAGGACGAATCGGTCCACGCCTTCAGCCGCGAAAGAATCTCGGAGCTCGTTGATCTGGGCCACCAGGGGCCGCGACACCTCGGCCGCATCCACCCAGCCGAGACGCTTTCCGGCTTCGTCCTCGGCCGCCGCGCCCCACATGGTGTGGTCCTTGGCGAAGAGCCTGGAGGCGAATTTCTCCTGGACGAGGGTCGGAACGTGACGTTCAGCGGCTTCGCGTGCCGCACCGGTGAGCATGACGGACAGTGAACTCATGACGTCCTCTCTGTGCGCACGTCTCTGGTGCGCCTCTTGGGTGATGGGTGAGTTTGCGGGCGGCAGATGGTGACGGGCGCCGCGGGGCCCGGGTGGGCCCACGACGCCCGCCGCCGTGTCAGCGTGCCTGGTCCAGTGCGGTCTGCACCGTTTCGAGCAGTTCGGCCCAGGAGGCCTCGAACTTCTCCACGCCCTCGGACTCGAGTTTGGCCACGACGTCGTTGTAGTCGATGCCCAGGGCGGCGAGACGATCCAGGTGGGCGTTCGACTCCGCGTACGTGCCGGTGATCGTGTCACCCGTGATCTCGGCGTCCGTGGCGGTCGCATCCAGGGTCTTCTCCGGCATGGTGTTCACCGTGTTGGGTGCCACCAGTCCGTCGACGTAAAGCGTGGCCGGCAGGGCCGGGTCCTTCGTGCCGGTCGAGGCCCACAAGGGACGCTGGACGTTCGCTCCGGCGGACTCCAGACGCTTCCACCGCTCCGTACCGATGGCTTCCTCGTACACCTGGTAGGCCAGTCGGGCGTTGGCCAACCCGGCCTTGGACTTGAGGGAGAGGGCCTCGTCGGTGCCGACGGCCTCGAGCTGCTTGTCCACTTCGGAATCCACGCGCGACACGAAGAACGAGGCCACCGAGTGGATGGTGGAGAGGTCCTTGCCGTTCTCGAGTGCCTTCTCGAGTCCCGCCATGTAGGCGTTGATGACGGCGCGGTACCGCTCGAGCGAAAAGATCAACGTCACGTTCACCGACACACCTTCGGCGAGGGTCTCGGTGATCGACGGCAGTCCGGCCTCGGTTGCGGGGATCTTGATGTGGACGTTGGGCCGGTCGATGGTTTCGGCCAGGCGACGCGCCATGGTGGCCGTTGCCTCGGGGTCGTTGGCCAGACGGGGATCGACCTCGATCGAGACGCGTCCGTCCACGCCCTGTGTGGCCTCGGCGATCGAGGCGAAGACGTCGCAGGCGTCCCGGACGTCGTCGGTGGTGATGCGGAAAACCGCTTCGTCGACGTCGACGCCTTCGGCGGCCAGTTCCTTGACCTGCTCCGCGTAGGCGGCGCCGTTGGACAGCGCACCCGCGAAGATCGTCGGGTTCGTGGTCACACCGACGACATCCTTCTCGTCGATGAGCTGTTGGAGGTTCCCGCTGGTCAAACGTTCACGGGAGAGGTCGTCGAGCCAGATGGAGACTCCGGCCTCGGAGAGCTTCTTGGTGGAGGTGGTCATCCTCAGTTCCTAACGTGCTAGCTGCGGTCGGCCCGGTCCGGGGGCGGTGGGCCAAGTCTTGGCGGTCCTCGTGGGGTTCACGCGCGGTCGGTGGCGACGGCGGCGATCGAATCGCGCGCCGCGGCCGTGACTTCCTCGGCGGTGATCCCGAATTCTTCGTACAGCTTCTCGTACGCGGCGGAGGCGCCGAAGTGATCCAGCGCGACGGCACGGCCGTAGGACCCCAACAGGTCGTACCAGGACATCGCCGAGCCGGCCTCGACCGTCACGCGCGCCCGGACCCCGGACGGAATCACGGACTCGCGGTACTGCGCATCCTGGGCGTCGAACCACTCACGGCAGGGCATGGAAACCACGCGTGCCTTGATCCCTTCGGCCGCCAGTTGTTCGCGGGCGGCCACGGCCAGCTGGACCTCGGAGCCGGTACCGATCAGCACCACGTCCGGGGTGCCTTCCGAATCGGCCAGGACGTACCCGCCCCGGGCAGCTCCTTCGGCTGACGCGAACTTCTCACCCTGGCCGTCGTCGTCGATGTCCTCACGACGGAACGTGGGCACGTTCTGGCGCGTCAGCGCGATGCCCGCAGGCCGTTCCCGCCCTTCCAGGATGGTGCGCCAGACGACGGAGACCTCGTTCGCATCGGCCGGTCGAACCACGTCCAGCGCCGGGATTGCGCGCAAGGCCGAGAGCTGTTCGACGGGCTGGTGTGTGGGGCCGTCCTCACCCAGACCGATGGAGTCGTGCGTCCAGACGTAGATCGACGGGACGCCCATGAGTGCACCGAGGCGGACCGCGGGACGCTGGTAGTCCGAGAAGATCAGGAACGTGCCCGAGAAGGCGCGCGTCTGGGTGGACATCGTGATGCCGTTGACGATCGAAGCCGCCGCGTGCTCGCGGATGCCGAAGTGCAGCACCCGTCCGTACGGGTTGCCGGACCACTTGGACGTGGAACGCTCGGCGGGGATGAACGACGCCGCCGACTCGATGGTCGTGTTGTTCGAACCTGCCAGGTCCGCGGAACCGCCCCACAGCTCGGGGAAGGTGTCGGCGATGGCGTTGATGACCTTGCCGGAGGCAGACCGCGTGGCAACGTCCTTGCCCGGTTCGAAGGTCGGGAAGACCGCCGCGTAGTTCTCCGGCATCTGTTCGTCACGCAACCGGTCGTAGAGCTTTGCGCGCTCCGGATTGGCCTCGCGCCAGGCCTTGAAGGACTCCTCCCACTCGGCACGATCCGCAGCACCGCGCTGGACGAGTTCACGGGTGTGGGCCAGGACCTCGTCGTCGATGGCGAAGTGCGCCTCGGGGTCGAAGCCCAGGACCTCCTTCGTGGCGGCCAATTCCTCGGCACCCAACTTGGACCCGTGGATTCCACCGGTGTTCTGCTTGTTCGGAGCAGGCCAGCCGATGATCGTGCGCAGTGAGATCAACGACGGCTTACCGGTCTCGGCCTTTGCGGCCTGGATCGCGTCGTAGAGGGCCTGAACGTCCTCCACGTACTCCCCGTCACCGCCGTTGGTCCAGTCCACGGTTTGCACGTGCCAGCCGTAGGCCTCGTAGCGCTTGGCGACGTCCTCGGTGAAGGCGACGTCGGTGTCGTCCTCGATCGAGATCTGGTTCTGGTCGTAGATCACCACCAGATTCCCCAGTTCCTGGTGCCCCGCCAGCGACGACGCCTCGGAGGTCACGCCTTCCTGAAGGTCGCCGTCGGAGGCGATCACGAACACGTGGTGATCGAAAGGGGATTCGCCGTGAGCAGCCTCGGGGTCGAAGAGCCCGCGGGTGTAACGCTGTCCGTAGGCGAAGCCGACGGCGGAGGCCAGGCCCTGGCCGAGCGGCCCGGTGGTGATCTCGACGCCCTTGGTGTGGCGGTATTCGGGGTGGCCCGGTGTCCTGGACTCGAATGTGCGCAACGATTCGATGTCACCCATCTCGAGCCCGAAGCCGCCCAGGAAGAGTTCGAGGTAGAGCGTCAGGGACGTGTGCCCGGGGGAGAGGATGAACCGGTCGCGGCCGGTCCAGCGGTCGTCCGTGGGGTCGTGGCGCATGACCTTCTGGAAGAGGAGGTACGCGGCCGGCGCCAGGCTCATGGCCGTGCCGGGGTGACCTGAGCCCACCTTCTCGACGGCGTCCGCGGCCAGGACCCGCACGGTGTC
The DNA here is from genome assembly GCF_003797835.1 of Kocuria soli. Taxonomy (GTDB): domain Bacteria; phylum Actinomycetota; class Actinomycetes; order Actinomycetales; family Micrococcaceae; genus Kocuria; species Kocuria soli. The sequence continues at coordinate 155,603 of NZ_RKMF01000005.1, read as the reverse complement.
AACGGCACGGCGATCCAAATCGGTCCAGGTGAGCTGCTCAGCGTGTGGCACGGGCACGGTGTCCTTTCCTAAGGCGATACGCGCGTGGCACCTGAGTTCGAGACACCGGCGACACGCGGGGCTGTCCGTGGTTCAGCCTAGGTCAACCGGGCAGGCCTGAGCACACGCCGACGGCCGGTTTCGTCATCATTGCGCCCCCGGCATAATCACCGCCGATCACGGACGGTGCGCGGTTCTCGCTTCTGTCGCGAGGGTTCTTCGTTCCGGGCGGGCGGGCGGTAGAGTGGCAGGAAAGTCTCCGTTCGTGCCGTGCGAACCCCACGTTTTCGGGTGTCACGCTCATGACCTCGGGCGGGCGGAGCGGTCGACAGCAACTACTCAGGGAGAGCGAACACGTGAGCTCAGCGCAGGCCTCGGAGCATGCCGTGGTACCCGACAGCGGGCCCGGCCACAGCCCGGCGGCCGGTGTTCCTCGCTCCACGACCCTGACCGAGCGTGTCCGTGCGTACCTGCAGCTCATGAAGCTCCGGATCGTGGAGCTGTTGCTGATTGCAACCGTGCCGACCATGATCTTCGCTCAGCAGGGGATGCCCAGTTTCTGGTTGATCCTCAACACCCTGATCGGCGGAACCCTGTCCGCCGGCGCGGCCGGAGCCTTCAACTCCTACATCGACCGCGAGTCGGACCGGCTCATGAAGCGCACCTCCAAGCGCCCGCTGGTCACGCGGGTCGTGGGGGACCGCGAGGCTCTCGTGTTCGCCTGGGTGGTCGCGATCGTCTCCGTGGCCTGGTTCCTGGTGTTCGTCAACGTCCTGTCGGCGGTCCTGACGGCGTTGGCGATCTTCCTCTACGCCGTCTTCTACTCGATCATTCTCAAGCGCCGCACACCCCAGAACATCGTCTGGGGTGGAGTCGCCGGCTGCATGCCCGTGGTCATTGCCTGGGCCGCGGTGACCGGCACGGTGGCGTGGCCCGCGATGGTGCTGTTCGCCGTCGTGTTCCTGTGGACTCCACCGCACTACTGGCCGCTGTCCATGAAGTACGCGGATGACTACTCGCGCGCGGGAATCCCCATGCTGGGTGCCATTTCCCCGGCGGGCAAGGTCGCGTCCCAGGTGGTCCTCTACGCGTGGGCCACCGTGATCTGCTCCCTGCTGCTGGTGCCCGTGGGCGGCGCCGGGTGGTTCTACGCCTCCGTGTGCCTGGCCGCCGGGGCATGGTTCGCCTACCAGTGCCACCGCCTGCTCCACACCGCCAACGCCGGGGAGCCCACGGACAAGCAGGCCATGCGGGTGTTCCACAGCTCCATCACCTACTTGACGCTGGTCTTCGTGTCCGTGGCCGTGGACCCCTTCATCGGCGGCCCCATCCTGTGACCACAGTGCAGGGCACATCATGCTGACCATGCAGTTCTCCGGCCTGGTCGCCTACCCCGTGACTCCGTTCTTTCCCGGCGGGGCGATCGATCTGGTCACCTTCGCCGAGCAGATCGAACGTCTGGCCGATTCCGGTGTGGAAGCGATCTGCGTCCTGGGTACGGCGGGGTCCTTCGCGTACCTCGATCACCAGGAACGTGGCAATGTCGTGCGCACCGCCGTGGCCGCCGCCAAGGGCTCCGGCGTGCCCGTGGGCGTCGGCATCTCCGCCCTGACCACTCAACGTGTCCTTGAACTCGGTTGGGACGCGGAGAACGCGGGTGCCGACGGCTTGGTGGTGAACCCGCTGTCCTACGTGGCACTCCGGTCGCCGGAGATTGCCGATCAGGTGGAGACCGTGGCCTCCTCGGTGAGCTTGCCGCTGTGCCTGGACAACAATCCCGCCACCACGGGGTTCGTGTACCCCGTGGACCTGGCCGCTGAGCTCACCCGGCTGGAGAACGTGGTGGCCTTCAAGGACACCGCCGACTCCGCGCGTGCTCTGCAGAACCGGCGGCACCTCTTCGACGAACTCTGTGACCCAGGAACCACCTACGGTGTGGCCAGTGCGCACCTGATCGTCGACGACGCAATCGCGAGCGCCGCATGGCACACCGGATTGGCCGCCGCGCTGCCGCGGGAGTTCACAGCTTTCCGGACCGCCGCGGTCACAGGAGATGAGGACGCGGTCCGGCGCTGGCAGGAGGCACTGCGTCCCCTGATCGAAGTGTTGCGCTGGGAACGTCCCCTGAGTTCGATCTATGCCCTCAACGACGTGTGCGGGGTTCGCACCTCGGCGCCGCGGCGTCCGCTGCACCCGGTGACCACGCAGAGCAGGCAACGGATCGAAGCTGCCGTGCGCGTGGTCCGGCACGCCATGACCGATTAGTCGGTCGGCAGAACCTAGACTGACCGAGTGCCGATGGACCACCCCCTGACCCCAACGGATGCCGACCAGCAGCTGCCCGCGCTGGAAGTACGCGCCCTCTCGATGGAGTTCAACGTCTCCCACGGTCGGGGGCACCACGCCGTGCGGGCCGTCAACGGACTGAGTTTCGTCGCGGCCCACGGCCAGGTTACGGCTTTGTTGGGTCCCAACGGTGCCGGGAAGACCACCACGCTGGAATGCGCGCAGGGCCTGCTCAAGCCCACCGGAGGCACTGTCCGACTGCTGGGGGAGGACCCCTGGAACGCGGGACCTCTGCTCCGGTCCCGGGCGGGTGTCATGCTCCAGGACGGCGGCCTGCCGCAGTCCGCCCGACCCGGAGAGTTCCTACGGCACGTGAGTTCCATGTACCGGCAGCCCGCGGACATGTCCGGGCTCATGGACCGACTCGGCATCCATTCCTTTGCCCGGACCCCGCTACGTCGTCTCTCGGGCGGGCAGCGTCAGCGCGTGGCGCTGGCCGCCGCCCTCGCCGGGAACCCGGAGATCGTCTTCCTGGACGAACCGTCGGCCGGCCTTGACCCACAGTCCAGAACCGTGGTCTTCGAACTGATCGCCCAGTTGCGCGAACAGGGCACCGCGGTGGTCTTGACCACGCACCTCCTGGACGACGCCCAGCGTCTGGCCGACCACGTCGTCATCGTGGCCCGAGGCACGGTGCGTGCCTCGGGGACTGTGGCGGAACTCATCGCCGGGGATGACGGCGGACGCCCCGGCGCGCTGCGCATCGGATTGACGGCGGGCCAGCGGAGGGCCTGGGAGTCGGCTCCACCGGTCTCGTCGGGCCGGTCCACATCTGAGTCCGAGGAGCCGCCAACCGGAGTCAGTTCATTCGGGAGATCCATCGGGCTGAACGTGACCCTCGAAGACGACCGGGTCACGGTGACCGGTGACATCCGTCCTGAAGTCTTGGCCCACATCACATCGTGGCTGGCGGACACGGGCGAGCTGCCGACGTCGATGACCCTGCAGCCCCGGACCCTTGAAGACGTGTTCCTGGCAATTGCCGGACGGGAGATCCGATGACCACAAAGGAACAACACCACGCACGAAGCGCAGTAGCTGGTCATGCGAGAGCGGCCGGGGCGGCCCCCATGCCTCGACGCGTGGCGAGCCAGACCAAGTACGAAGCGCTCACCATGCTGCGCAACGGTGAGCAGCTGCTCCTGTTGGTGATCCTTCCCGTGATCGCCCTGGTCGCCCTCACGAAGATGGACCTGCTGGACACGGTCCTGCTACCGGGCACCACCCGCATCGATTACGCGGTTCCCGGCGTCCTGGCCCTGAGCGTGATCTCGAACGCCTTCTCCGGTCAGGGCATCCAGACGGGTTTCGACCGGCGGTACGGGGTGCTCCGCCAGCTGGCCACCACGCCCTTGGGTCGCAGCGGTTTGGTGGCGGGGAAGCTGGGCGCGATCCTACTGGTCCTGGGATTTCAGTGCTTGCTCATCGGCGTCGTCGCCATGGTCCTCGGTTGGCATCCGTCCCTGCCGGGGGTTCTGGCGGCGTTGGCCGTCCTGGTGCTCGGGGCCGTTGCCTTCACCGGACTGGGAATGCTGGCGGCCGGAACGCTGCGCGCCGAAGCCACGTTGGCTGTCGTCAATCTCCTCTGGGTCTTGTTGGCGGTCGCCGGGGGTACCTTGGCACCGGCCGCGGCGCTTCCGGAGTGGGTTGCACCCGTCGTGGCCCTGTTGCCCTCGGCTGCGTTGGGAGACGCCCTGCGGGCTGTGCTCGTGCCGGGAGCGTCCGCGGGTCTCGCGGGACCGCTCCTGATCCTTGCTGTCTGGGCGGTCGCTGCGTGGGCCGCAACGGCCCGGTGGTTCCGGTGGAGCTAGACTGACGGAGACATCTTTTCCCTTTCTCCCTCCAAATTCCGTTCTGGACGTGACCACGTGAGCTTCGCACCGACCGACCCCGCTTCGACTCCCGCCGACGACACGTCGCGTGGTGAACCAGGCACAGGGACCAAGCCGGTGAAGGGCGGCAGGGAGGCCAAGGACGTTCGACGGAAGATCAGTGACTTCCTGTTCCGCACGCAGGTGGACGGGTGGGTACGTGCCACCGCATGGGCCTCACTGCTCGCCAACTCACTGCTGATCCTGACCGGCGGCCTGGTCCGCCTGACGGGTTCCGGACTGGGATGCCCCACGTGGCCGCGATGCACGGACGACTCCTGGACCTCTACCGCTGCGATGGGCATCCACGGTGCGATCGAATTCGGTAACCGGCTACTCACGTTCGTGCTGACCCTCGTGGCGATCGCTGCCTTCCTTGCCGTGATCCGCATGCGCAAGGAACGCCCGGATCTCTTCCGCTTGACCCTGGTGCTCGGACTCGGTATCCCCCTGCAGGCCGTGGTCGGTGGAATTACCGTCCGTACGGGCCTGAATCCCTGGATCGTTGGCATTCACTTCATGCTCTCGGCGGCCATGATCTACCTCTCCGCAATCCTCGTGAACCGCTGCCGGCGAGCCGGGCTGCCTGAAGTGGACGCCAAGGAACAACCCGGCCAGGCACGACACGCCAGGGGAATCATCCGAGCCACAGCCCTGGGCATGGCGTTCCTCACACTGTTGATCGTGTACCTGGGAACTCTTGTCACCGGTACGGGGCCCCACTCCGGGGATTCCGGTGAGATCGCCCGGCACGCCTTCGACGCCGTCGTCATTGCGCGCGCCCATGCGCTGCCGGTCTACGTGCTGGTGGCACTCCTCGTCCTGTCCCTGATCGCGGGCAGGATCGTGGGCAGGAACGGGTGGCCTCGACCGATCTGGAACGCCTACGCCACGGTGCTGTGCGTACTCGTGTTCCAGGCCGCGGTCGGCTTCTACCAGTACTTCAACGGACTGCCGATCGTGGCGGTCTGCCTGCACCTGGTGGGTTCCGCCACGCTGGTGGCCGTCGTCGCCTTCGCGGTGGAGAAGGCGTTTGCCCTCACCGCAGACCCGGCTGCCGTCACGACCAGCCCGGTCACGGACCCGACACACTGAGTTATTCTGAACCAGTCACATTAAGCGTGGCGCTGTCGCGCATCCCAGGTGAGGTCACCCTTGCTAGGCACACGGAATCAATTGCGTCATACTTTGGTTGTGTATTTCAGGGGTGCAGCGAAGCACCCGGGCAAGGTCTCGGTGTCGGAGCGTTCGTGACGACGACGTGCAGCAGAACCCTGCGGCGTCACGCCACGTGGCCAGCCAAGCGCGCAGGAGCTTCCGCCGAGGCATTCCGGCGAACATGCCGCTGAGACCACCAGAACCCAGGCCGAGGTAAGCAGAGGGAGGGAAGTCATGACCGACACCGATTCAGGTTCCGTCCGTACCCCGCTCAACCTTGAGGAGTCCGCGGAGTCCAACACCCGATCCAGGGTGCTCAACACAGTTCTGGAGCACGGCCCCGTTTCGGCCCGCGACCTCGGGCGACTGCTCGACCTCACGCCCGCTGCCATCCGCCGGCATCTCGATGCCCTCGAACGTGACCGCTTCATCGAGGTGACCATGGTCCGCCGTCACGGTGCGGGTGCCGGGCGACCCGCACGTCGCTACGTCGTGGCTCCCGAAGGCCATGAGCGGATCGGCAACGACTACCTCGGGATCGCCGCGGACGCGCTCGGTGCCATCCGGGACCTCGGGGGAGAGACGGCGCTGCGGGAGTTCGTGGCGGCGCAGTTCCAGCGGATGGAGCGGCGCTACCGGCCCACCGTGGAAGCCGCGGGCGACGACGTCGCAGAGCGCCTGGATGTCTTGGCCCAGTTGTTGTCGGCCGACGGGTACGCAGCCTCTGCGACCATCGTCAAGGTCGGGCCTGCACGACACAAGGTGCTGTCCGCCCAACTGTGCCAAGGCCACTGCCCGCTGCAGGAAATCGCCACCAGGCACCCGGAGTTCTGCGATGCCGAGACCCGAATGATCAGCTCCCTGCTCGATGTCGACATCCGTCGACTGTCGACCCTCGCTGCCGGGGCCCACGTCTGCAACACACATGTTCCCCTGTCGCGTCCCGCGGCAGGTCAGAAGACCAACCGACCGACCACGGTGTGAGCGCGGGCCCCAGCCCGTTGCCGACCTGAACCACCCGACACACTGCTCGACAAGAGGAGGCCGTCATGACTGACGTGACGAACGCGAATGACACCGTCATCAGCGACATTCTGGAGAAGAACCCTGAGCTGGAGGGGATCGGGAACTACGAATACGGCTGGGCCGACCCCGACGTCGCGGGTGCTTCCGCTCGACGCGGCCTGAACGAGGACGTGGTCCGCGACATCTCGGCCAAGAAGAACGAGCCTGAGTGGATGCTCAACATGCGGCTCAAGGCGCTCAAGTTCTTTGACCGCAAGCCCATGCCCACCTGGGGTGCGGACCTGTCGGACATCGACTTCGACAACATCAAGTACTTCGTCCGTGCCTCCGAGAAGCAGGCGCAGTCCTGGGAGGACCTGCCCGGGGACATCCGTGACACCTACGAGAAGCTTGGCATTCCGGAGGCGGAGCGCTCCCGCCTGGTGGCCGGTGTGGCCGCACAGTACGAGTCCGAGGTCGTGTACCACCAGATCCGTGAGGACCTGGAGGAGCAGGGCGTGATCTTCATGGACACCGACACCGCGCTGCGCGAACACCCCGAGTTCTTCGAGGAGTACTTCGGCACCGTGATCCCCGTCGGGGACAACAAGTTCGGTGCTCTCAACACCGCCGTCTGGTCCGGTGGATCGTTCGTCTACGTCCCCAAGGGCGTTCACGTGGAGATCCCGCTGCAGGCCTACTTCCGCATCAACACCGAGAACATGGGTCAGTTCGAGCGGACGCTGATCATCGCCGACGAGGACTCCTACGTCCACTACATCGAAGGCTGCACGGCCCCGATCTACAAGACCGATTCGCTGCACTCCGCGGTGGTCGAGATCGTGGTCAAGAAGAACGCCCGCGTTCGTTACACGACCATCCAGAACTGGTCCAACAACGTCTACAACCTGGTGACCAAGCGCGCGATCGCGCACGAGGGCGCCACCATGGAGTGGATCGACGGCAACATCGGCTCCAAGGTCACCCAGAAGTACCCGGCGGTCTACATGACCGGGGAGCACGCCAAGGGTGAGACCCTCTCGATCGCCTTCGCGGGAGAGGGGCAGCACCAGGACACCGGTTCCAAGATGGTGCACATCGCCCCCAACACGTCGTCGTCGATCGTGTCCAAGTCCGTGGCCCGTAACGGTGGCCGCTCGGCCTACCGCGGGCTGGTGCAGGTCCGCGAAGGCGCCAAGAACGCCAAGTCCAACGTGGTCTGCGACGCCCTTCTGGTCGACACCGTCTCCCGCTCCGACACCTACCCGTACGTCGACATCCGCGAGGACGACGTGTCCATGGGCCACGAGGCCACGGTGTCTCGCGTGTCCGAGGAGCAGCTGTTCTACCTCATGCAGCGCGGCATCGCCGAGGAAGAGGCCATGGCCATGATCGTGCGCGGCTTCGTGGAGCCGATTGCCCGCGAGCTGCCCATGGAATACGCGCTGGAGCTCAACCGCTTGATCGAACTGCAGATGGAGGGATCCGTTGGCTGACATGTCCAACACCGCCACGAACACCGCCCCCGGCACCACCACCGCCGAGGAGGATCTGGTCGAAGGTGTCCGCACCGACGAGGCACGCATCGCCATTCCGGGCATGACCCAGGAGGGCGAGAAGCTGGCCACCGAGCACAGCACCGCGACGGACGAGCGCGAGGTCGAGGTCGCCTTGCCGAAGGGCGCCAAGAAGCCCGCCGGCAACTCCCGCGCCGAGCGCACCGCGTCCTACGACCTGGCGGACTTTCCCGAGCTGACGGGCCGTGAGGAGGACTTCCGCTTCACCCCGCTCAAGCGCCTCAAGGGCCTGCACTCGGACGAACTGACGGCAGAAGCTCCGGCCGTGACCGTTTCCGGTTCGGATCTGGTCAGGGTGGAGACCGTGGGTCGCGACGACGCCCGCGTCGGCTCCGCCGGCATTCCCGAGGACCGGCTGTCGGCCAACGCGTGGGCACACTTCCGCGAGGCCACGGTGATCACCGTTCCCCGGGAAGCCGAGATCGCGGACACCGTCCTGGTCGAGATCAAGGGGTCCCACACGGACCCCGCCGCTCAGCACCTGATCGTGGACGCCCAGGCGTTCTCGAAGGCGCGGATCGTCCTGCATCACAGCGGTACCGCCGTCGTGAGCCAGAACATCGAGTTCCTGGTGGGGGACTCCGCGAACCTGACCGTGGTGACCTTGCAGGAGTGGCAGGACCAGGGCACCGCCCACGCTTCGGCCCAGCACGGCAAGCTCGGACGGGACGCCCGGTTCAAGCACGTCTCCGTCAACCTCGGCGGCGACACCGTCCGCGTGACCCCGGCCGTGCGCTACACCGGGCCAGGTGCCGAGGTCGAGATGTACGGTCTGACCTTCGTCGACGACGACCAGCACCTCGAGTCGCGCCTGTTCGTGGACCACTCGCAGCCGAACTGCGTCTCGCGCGTGACCTACAAGTCGGCGTTGCAGGGTCGCGGGGCGCACGGCGTGTGGGTCGGTGATGTCCTGATCCGCCCCGAGGCAGAGGGCACGGACACCTACGAACTCAACCGCAACCTGATTCTCAACGACGGGCCACGGATGGACTCCATCCCCAACCTCGAGATCGAGACCGGGCTGATCGCCGGTGCCGGCCACGCGTCGACCACCGGCCAGCTCGATTCCGAGCACCTGTACTACCTCATGTCGCGCGGTATCCCGGAGGTGGAGGCCCGCCGCCTGGTGGTTCGCGGCTTCCTCTTCGAGATTCTCCAGCAGATCGAGGACGAGGGCATCGAGGCGCGTCTGCGCGACGTCGTCGAAGCTGAACTGTCCAACGCCGATCACTGAGCCCCGGTCACGGACCGAGGGCCCACACCACCTTTCGAAGCACTTCAGGAGACACATTGAGCACTTTGGAAATCAAGGACTTGCAAGCATCGGTCCTGCTCGACGACGAGAACAGCAAGCAGATCCTCAAGGGCGTGAACATCACCATCAACTCCGGTGAGGTGCACGCGATCATGGGCCCCAACGGCTCCGGCAAGTCCACCCTTGCTTCGACCATCGCCGGTCACCCCAAGTTCCGCGTGGACTCCGGTTCCGTGACCCTGGACGGGGAGAACGTCCTGGACATGTCCGTGGACGAGCGCGCCCGAGCCGGCCTGTTCCTGGCCATGCAGTACCCGGTGGAGATCCCCGGCGTGACCACCTCCAACTTCCTGCGCTCGGCCAAGACCGCCGTGGACGGCGAAGCACCGTCCCTGCGGACCTGGACCAAGGACGTCAAGGCCGTCGCGGAGCAGCTGAAGATGGACCCGGCCATGATCCAGCGCAACGTCAACGAAGGCTTCTCCGGCGGTGAGAAGAAGCGCATGGAGATCATGCAGCTCGAACTGCTCAAGCCCAAGATGGCGCTGCTGGACGAGACGGACTCCGGCCTGGACGTCGATGCCCTCCGGGTGGTGTCCGAGGGCGTGAACCGCGCCAAGGAATCCAACGACATGGGCGTCATGCTCATCACGCACTACAACCGGATCCTGCGCTACATCAAGCCCGATTACGTCCACGTGTTCAATGACGGGCGCATCGTGGAACAGGGCGGCCCGGAGTTGGCCGTCAAGCTCGAGGAAGAGGGCTACGACAAGTACGTGGCCGCCGCCGCCGGCCGGTAAGGAACCGTCATGACCGAGACCACTGACATTCCGCAGGGTGCTCCGCAGATCGAGGAGATCGAGGAAGCGCTCAAGAACGTGATCGACCCCGAGCTCGGGGTCAACATCGTGGACCTGGGGCTCTTGTACGGCGCGTCCTACATGGACGACGGGGCCCTCAAGCTCGACATGACCCTCACCACCGCGGCCTGCCCGTTGCAGGACGTGATCGAGGAGCAGGTCGAGCAGAACATCGGCACGCTGGTCGATGAATGGCGCGTCAACTGGGTATGGATGCCCCCTTGGGGCATGGAGCGCATCACGGAGGACGGCCGCGACCAGATGCGGGCCCTGGGCTTCAACATCTGATCCGCCTCGCGGAGGAAACCCCCGCCGAGTGTCCGTTTCTGGTCGCCTCAGACACCTTGAGGCGACCGGAAACGGACACTCGGCGGGGGTTTTGTGCGTCACTCAGCGGATCGAGTTCGGGTGCTTGCTCAGGGGAGTGGTCTCGATGCTCATGTACGGGAACATCGGGAAGCCCGAGAGGATCTCGTGCAAGCGGTCGTTGGACTCGACGTCGAAAATGGAGACGTTGGCGTACTTGCCCACCACGCGGTAGATCGCCTCGAACTCACCCGAGCGCTGGAGAGCCTGGGAGTACTCCTTCTCCTGGGCCTGCTTCTGCGCAACCTCTTCGGCCGACATGGACTCGGGGAACTGGACCTGCATGCGGCACAGGAACTTCATGGACGCTTTCTCCTGACGTCGTTGTCCGATCAAGACAAGTCGAGCCTAGTTCAAGCGTTCAACAGGCCTCCACCGGTGAGGCATGGTCGGGTGAGGCATGATCCCGGACGACGACGCCCCGACCCGGTTCCGTTCGCAGCTCCGGGCCCGTCTGCCTCAGCCGCGGATCGAGGCGGGATCGTCCAGGTTCCCGGCGGAGAAGGTGTCGCACTTCGCGATGTCGCCGTCGTTGGACCCGGCCATGAACCAGGCAACGCGCTGATCAGACGTGCCGTGTGTGAAGGCCTCCGGGTTGACCCGACCGGAGGTGGTCTGCTGGATGTGGTCGTCACCGATGGCTTCGGCAGTGGACAACGCGGAGCGTAGATCGTCTTCGGTCAGCTTCTCCAGGTTGACGCCACCCGTGAAGTCGTCGCTCGATGCGCGGTTGGCCCACACACCGGCGTAGCAGTCCGCCTGCAACTCCACGCGCACCGCGCCCGAGTCCTCACCCTGCTGGTCCTGGCTGGCTGCCCCCAGGTAACCGAGCTGGTACTGGATGTGGTGGCCGAATTCGTGGGCCAGGACGTACTCCTCGGCCAGCGGCCCACCCTCGGCACCGAAATCGCTCTGGAGAGTGGAGTAGAAGGACGAGTCCAGGTACACGGTCTGGTTGGACGGGCAGTAGAACGGACCGGTGGCGGAGGAGGCCGTCCCGCACGGGGAGTACTCGGAGCCGCTGAACAGGACCAGGCCCGGCATGTTGTACTGAACGCCCGCGCTCTCCGGCAGGTAGGTCGACCACATGGCGTCCAGGCTGTTCGCCGTCGCCACCACACGACAGTCCGTCTGGGAGTTCGCGTCTTCGCTGGTCTGGCACTTCTCGGCCAGCTCATTCTGCGCTGCGGCGTCATTGCCGGAACCGGTGGAGTACTCGTCGTACGTCGACTGGTTCAGCGCACCGTCCAGACCGCCCACAACCGGTTGGCCGAAGATCAGACCCAGGACGATCGTCAGGAGCAATCCACCGAGCCCGCCTCCGACGACCATGCCGCGGCCACCGCCGCCACCCGAACCACCCGTTTGGACGCGGGACGTGTCCAAACGCCCTCCACCTTCAAAGCTCATAGCTGCATCCTAGTGTGCTTTCAGGCAACGATGAGGTGTTCGCCGTCGTCATTCCAGGCCGCGCGCCACCAGCGCCTCACCCGTGCGTTGGGCGTGTGCGACAGCGGCGACGACGACGGGGGTGGCGAGTCGAACCGGCCCCGCCCGCACTCCGCGGGCCGCTGCGGCTTCCCGGACGTCACTGGTGACACCCATGAGAAAAGGGACCGAGCGCATCATGATCTGCAACGCCAGTCCCACCCTTGCGGGGTCGACACCGAGCAGCCGAAGTGGGCTCAGGAACCTGACCACCCCGTCCAACAACACGGCTTGCGGCGTGGTTTCCAGCAGAACTCGCGTGGCGATCATCGCCGCCACGACGGTCAGCAGAACGCCTGCCCCTCGGGCTCCCGTACCCATGAGCAGGTGGTACAGCGCCAGCAGGAGGAACACGGGCAGGGCGGGACGCACCGTCTCCCACCAACTGCGCCAACGGATCCCCGCCGTCATGCCCAGCGCCATCACGACCAGGAGGCAGACCAACGGCTTGCCCCATCCGGCCGCCTGGTGCCACGATTCCTGATCTCTGGGGAGTACCGAGCGCTCCAGGGGTAGGAAGAGGACGACGAAGAGCACCACCACGGACACGGTCTTCGCCCACGGTGGCAGCCGGTGCAGCCAGGTGTCGCCGGGACGGTAGGACCCGAAGATCTCTCGGCGGCCCGTCACGCGCCCGCCGCCCCGTCGTCGTTCTGCGTGCCCTCACCAGGGAAGCCGTCCACGCACCATGCCCCGTATCGGTCCACCAGCTCGGGACCGCCGTCCGCCACGAGCCGGCCCCCGTGAACCACGAGTACCCGGTCCGCGGCGGCCGCCAGAGCCAGATCGTGCGTCGAGAAGACCACCTGCTGGGGGAGGTCACCGAGGAGTTCCAGGAACCGGGCGCGATTGCGGTGGTCGAGCAGCGTGGTGGGTTCGTCGAGCACCAGCAGTGACGGATCGACGGCCAGCACGGAGGTCAGCGCGGCAAGCTGCCGCTGTCCACCGGAGAGATCGTACACCGAATGGTGCATCCGGTGTCCCAGCCCCATCTCCTCAAGCAAGTCCATAGCTCGTTGCCGCCGCCGACCAGGATCGCCCAGTTCGTCCCGCAAGGACAGTTCGACGTCCTCCAGGGGCGTGGGCATGAGCAACTGCGCCGTGGGGTCCGTGAAGACGAATCCCACGGCGCGCCGCGCACGCCGTGGGGAGGCGACGACGTCGATCCCGTGTACGTTGATCCTGCCGCTGCTGGGCCGCATCAGCCCGTTGAGAACTCTGAGCAGGGTGGACTTGCCCGACCCGTTGAGGCCCAGAACCGCGGTGCGAGGCTCGCGGAGGGAGGCGGTCACGCCCTCGAGGATCGGGGTTTCACCGGTCCGGCCGTCGACGCCAGGCACCCGGACGTGGAGGTCCTGCAGAAGGACGCCCACCGTCCGATCGACGTTGGCGTCCAAGCCGGGACGCTCTTCCACAGAATCCCTCGAGCGGCCAAGCCCGAAGATCAACGACGAGCCGCCAATCGCGGAAAGGCCCGGTGAACGGCGGCAGCCACCAAGGCCGCAGCCACGCACTTGACCAGGTCTCCCGGCCAGTAGATCAGGTCGGCCAGGAACGCATCGCGCAGGGTGAGACCTCCGTTGAGGGCCAGTCCCGGGACCCCGAGCAAGCGCGTGACGAGGAACCCACCGACGACTGCCGCCAACAGCAGTCCGAGCAGTCGCGCCCCGGATCCATGGCTACGCCGAAGGACTCGGTAGGCGATCGCGCCCGTCAGGAAGCCTGCGACCGCAAAACCCACGATGTATCCGGCAGACGGGCCGGCCAGCACCCCTGGTCCACCGCGGAATCCCGCGAACACGGGCAGTCCGGCCACGCCCACGAGGACGTACAGCAGCACGGCCGCGCCACCTCGCCGTCCACCCAGCACGAGCCCAGTGAGGTACACGGCCAGGGTCTGCAGCGTGATGGGCACCGCCACCGGACCGACCGGGATGGCGGGAAGCACGGACATCACCGCGCAGAACGCGGCAAAGACCCCGACGAGTGCGACGTCGAATCCGGAGGCCCCCCTGCGGTGGTCACCCGGGGAGCGGGACGGGTCCGAGGTGGCAGAAGCAGGCGTGGGGCCGACGCTAGGTGAAGTAGGCATGACGGTATCTTAAACACTGTTCAAGTCTGGTGCGAATCACGCCGCGACCGTCTTTCGCGTGGAGCTGCCGGCCCGCAGCCGCAGCAGTGCCAACGCCGACAGGAGCATGATCGCCGCGACCCCGATGTAGAGCTGGACCGGAGTCCATCCCGCGTCCAGCAACGCGCCGACGGTGATCGGCGCGAGGATCGCCCCCGCACGCCCGATACCGATACCCCATCCGACGCCCGTGGTGCGCAGGTGCGGCTCGTAGGTCATGGGCGCCAGCGTGTACATGCCGGCAATGCACCCGTTGACGAGCATGCCCACCACCACACCGCTGGCAAAGGCCACGAGCGCCATGGACGTGGTGGTGATGAAAACGACCAGGAAGACCGAGCTCAGGACAACGAACGCGATCAGCACGCCCTTCTCACTGATCCGCGTGGTCAGCAAGCCGTAGAGCAGAGAACCGAAGGTGCCACCGAGGGTCAGCAGGAGACCACCGACGATGCCCTGCTGTTCGGACATCCCGGATTCGACCAACAAGCGAGGGGTCCAGGTGTTCGCGAAGTAGAAGCCGAACATGATCACGAAGAACGACACCCACAGCAGGAGGCTCTGCACCAGGTAGCGCTGGCTGAACACGGTGTCACGGGGCTTTCCACCGTCTGCGGGTTCCCCCACGACCGCACGCGCCATGTCCCGCTCTGCGCCCGGGGACCTCGAATCAGCGGCAGAGGCCACCCCGGCGGAGTCCTCCAGTTTCAACCGACGGGCCACCACGCGAGCCTTGCGATCCGCACTCGCGCCACGACCCGTACTCAGGTAGTCGACGGATTCCGGCAACAGTGCGACGACGGCGGCGGTGGCCGCCAAGGTCAGCAGGCCACCGACCAGGAACACCGAACGCCACCCGAAACTTGGGATGAGTTCAGCCGCGCCCAGACCACCGAGGGCGGCACCCAGGCCGTATCCCGCGGTGAAGATGCTCACGGCCATGCCGCGGCGAGAGCGGTTGGCGTATTCGCTGGTCAACACCGTGGCACTTGCCAGAATGCCGCCGACTCCCAGCCCGGTGACCACGCGCCAGAGCCCGAGCAGCCACACGGAACCCGCCGTGACGGAGAGGAACAGACCCACGGCGTTGATGAGCAGCGCCGCAATCAGTACCGGGCGGCGTCCGAACCGGTCGGCCAGTGGTCCCAGAACCAAGGACCCGACCGCCATGCCGAGCAGCCCCGCGCTGAGCAACACACCCAGCTGGGATCCCGTCAGGCCGAATTCCTGGGTCACCGCATTCGCCGTGAAGGCCATGGCCAGGACGTCGTATCCGTCCAAGGCGTTGAGGAGGGTGCAGAGCCCCACCACCACCCACTGATATCCGACCATGGGCCGGGTGTCGATGGCTTCGCGCAGATTCATGTCGGGTCCTTCACTGGGGGCTCGTGGCGACCGATTGGCCGCTCGGACTGTCGTCAGCTGACGTCGATGCGCAGGCGCGGAACGGGATGCGTCGTTTCCACGGGGGAGGAGGATGAAATGGTACCGGAGGCCGCGGCGGCGTCGTCGGTCTGCTCCGTGGCCACGCGGGAAACGCAACTGCACAACTTGGCCGCCGGGCGGACGCTCTTCTGGGCTTCCGAGAAGAAGACGTCCCTGTGGTCGACCTCGCCACGGATCTCCTGGACCGTGACCTGGCACAGCCCGCATTCACCCTTGCGGCAGTCGAACATCATCTCCACGCCCGCGCGCTCCAGGGCTTCGAGCAACGATTCGTCGCGCCCGACCGTCGTGTTCACTCCCAGCCGCGGGATCTCCACCTCGAACTCCTCGGGATCAAACCATCCGGAGCTGCCGAAGGTCTCGAAGCGGAGGTCGGAGATCTCCAGGTCGCGTTCGATCCAGGCACGGCGGACGGCATCCATGAGGCGGATGGGGCCGCACATGTAGAGCTCCGTCCCGGGAGCCAGCTCGGCGACGACGGAGGCGGCGTCGAGCGACGTGCCTTCGTCGTCCACGTGGATCCGGGCCCGGTCACCGTGCTCCTCGCGCACCTGGTCGAGATACGCCATGGCCGAACGGGAGCGCCCCACGTAGATCACCCGGTAGTCGGCCCTGACCGCCTTCAGGACGCGCGCCATTCCGAGGATCGCGGTGATGCCGATTCCTCCGGCCAGGAGCACGTACTGCGGAGCACCCACTCGTAGCGGGAAGTCCTGCAGTGGCTCGGTGATCCGCAGGACGTCGCCCACCCCCAGGGTGTGCATGTACTCGGACCCGCCGCGGGAGTGCGGGGTGTGGAACACCGTGATCGCCAGCCGCGACCCGTCGTCGTTCGCCTCGACCAGCGAGTACGACCGCATCTCGGTCCGGCCGTTCAGTTCGAGTTCGAGGTCGATGTGCTCGCCGGCTCGAACCTTGCGGGGATGCTCCGGGGCGAGGACGATCCGCATGATCCGGTCAGCGACGTCGACGGCCTCGGCGACAGTGGCCCTCTGCCAGCGTCGGTTCCGTGATTCCGCCATGTCGTCAGCTCCTTCCGCGCTGCGGGGCAGGCCGTGGATGGCCGGTACGGGATTCGGGGCGCTGGGAAGCGTTCACGCCTGCTCACGGCCCTCGGCGCGCAAGGCCTTTTCGAGGATCCGCCGCACCCACATGCCTCCGGCGTCGATGTTGAGGCTGTAGAACTCGTGGTCCGGATTTGCTTCGATGGCCGTCTGCTGAGCCTTGAGCATGGTCTCGTCCTCACCGAAGACCCCGTGCACCCCGTTGCGCAGTTGCGTGGTGATGAGCTGACTCTCCAGCCGGTAGTTGCGCATGAAGGCCCAGAAGTAGTGGCTGGTCCGCTTGGTCTCCGGAGTGATCGTGTTCATCACGTAGCCGTTGACTCCCTGGGAACGATCGCCTTCCGGGGCCCCGGTTCCTGCCTTGGCGACGCCGACGTCGATGCAGATGGTGCCCGGGTAGCTGTAGTGGATGATCTGCCAGCGGTCGACCTTCCCCGAGAACCCGGGGAACTTGTCCCGCATGTTCTTGAGCCAGAAGGGCGGGGGATCCAGGTTGTACATCCAGCGGGACACGGTGACCGTGTTGCCGTCATGGGTGACCTCGAAGTCGGACTCGGACAGTTCATCCTGGCCGATCGACGACGAGTGGACGAACTCCTCGTGGGTGAGGTCCATGAGGTTGTCCAGGATCAACTGGTAATTGCACTCGGCAGCGATGGTCTCGCCGTCGCCGGCCCATTCCTCACTCGACATCTGATGCATGTCCGGGATGGTCTCCGGATCCGCGAGTTCAGGATCGCCGAGCCAGACCCAGACGTAGCGATCACGTTCGACGACGGGGTAGGAGGGAACCCGCGCGGAGGGGTTCACCGTGTCCTGGGCGGGCATGAACGTGCATCGTCCCGCCGGGTTGAACCGCAGGCCGTGATAGGGGCACTGGACCTGATCGTTGCCCACGAGCTTGCCCTGCGAAAGGGGAGCGAGCCGGTGCCAGCAGGCATCGGCCAGGGCCACGGGGGCGCCGGCCTCCGTGCGGTAGAGGGCCAGGGACTTGTCGGCCACGGTCCGGGACAGCAGGGCCTTGGAGGTGACTTCGTGATCCCAGGCTGCCACCCACCACGCGTTCAGCGGGTAGGGGAAGATCTTGGCCGTGGTGATCTGCTCCGGCGTGGTGTGTTCCGCGATGCTCTCAGAGACATCGGCGGTGACGCCGGGGGCGGGGGCTTGGGTTGCGTTCTGCTCGGTCGTGATGGACACGGGGACCTCCTTGAAGGACGAGGCGACCAGTCCGAGATCAGACTGTGAGGCTGCTCACACAATAACTAAGCGCTTAGTTATTGGCAACAGTTGCCGCGCGTTTCGAACGCGCTCGGTGCTCAGGGATTCCGTGGTTGTATGGCAGGACCTGCCTCAACGGCAGAACCAGCATTTTTCGCCTCATCCTGACCCGCACCATTTCTCGCACCTTTTCTCGCACCTTTTCCCGTACAAGGAGCCACATGAGCCTGCGCAGTGCCCTGCTCGCTTTGATCACGGCCGGCCCGATGACCGGATACGACGCCGCCAAGCGCTTCGCGGGCTCCGTGGGCAACATCTGGTACGCCTCGGACTCGCAGATCTACCCCGAACTCCGCAAGATGGAGGCCGACGGTCTGCTGTCCACCCGCCCCGTGCCCTGGGGAAGCAAAGGCACCACCAAGACCGAGTACACGGTCACCGAGGACGGGAAGGCCGCACTGGGTGACTGGGTCGCCTCGCCCTTGACGTACACCTTGGAGAGGGACCCGGTACGCCTTCGTACCGCGTACCTCGAATGGACCGACCCGGCCACCGCCCGGCAGCACTTCCAGGAACACATCGAACATCACTCGCGCGTGCTTCAGATGGCCGAGGAGCAGATCGAGGAGATCACCCGGCGCACGCACCCGACCCTTCGTCGTCGTCTGGAAACGTACGACGACGCCGAGGCCCGCCGCGTCGTGGAGTTCAAGCTCATGGCCTACCGGGGAGTCTGCGCCCGTTCCCAGGCCGAGATCGACTGGGCAGAGGAGTGCTTGGGGACACTGCAGGCCCTGTGACGCGCCGCTAGACTGTCTCGGTCCTCCGAATGGCGGAGGGGCGTACTGCGAAAGGCAAACTCTCCGTGATCACCGTGTCCAACCTTGAACTGCGAGCAGGCGCACGCCTGCTCATGGACCAGGTCAACTTCCGGGTCCAGCGCGGGGACAAGATCGGACTGGTTGGTCGCAACGGCGCAGGCAAGACCACGATGACCAAGGTCCTGGCGGGTCAGACACTCCCCGCCGACGGCACCGTGACGCGCACCGGCACCATCGGGTACCTCCCGCAGGATCCCAAGGTGGAGGACATGGAGCAGCTGGCTCGGGACCGTATCTTCTCCGCCCGCGGGCTGGCCGAGGTCATTGCCCGGATGCGCGTGGCCGAGGAAGACATGGCCAACCCCAATGACGCGGTCCGGGAGAAGGCCATGAAGCGCTACGCCCGCCTGGAGGCGGAGTTCGTGGCCGGTGGTGGATACGCCGCCGAGTCGGAGGCCGCCACCATCACGGCCAACCTGGACCTTCCGGAACGCGTGCTCAACCAGCCGCTGCGCACCCTCTCGGGTGGTCAGCGGCGCCGTGTGGAACTGGCGCGGATCCTGTTCGCCGATGCGGACACCATGCTGTTGGACGAGCCGACCAACCACCTGGACGCCGACTCGGTGACGTGGCTGCGGGACTTCCTCAAGAACTACGCCGGCGGTCTGCTGGTCATCTCGCACGACGTCGAACTCATGGAGATGGTGGTCAACAAGGTCTTCTACCTGGACGCCAACCGCGCCGTCGTGGACATCTACAACATGGACTGGAAGCACTACAAGCTCCAGCGTGAACAGGACGAACACCGCCGGAAGCGCGAGTACGCCAACGCGGAGAAGAAGGCCTCGGCCTTGATGTCCCAGGCCGAGAAGATGCGTGCCAAGGCGACGAAGGCCGTGGCGGCCCAGCAGATGATCAAGCGCGCCGAGCGGCTCATGGCGGGGGTCGAGGGAGAGCGGGTGGCCGACAAGGTCGCCGCGATCCGCTTCCCTGCTCCGGCCGCCTGCGGAAAGACCCCCCTGCGCGGCCAAGGCCTGTCCAAGGCCTACGGCTCGTTGGAGATCTTCACGGACGTCGACCTTGCGATCGACCGCGGTTCCCGGGTGGTGATCCTGGGCCTGAACGGTGCGGGCAAGACCACGCTGCTGCGCATGCTGGCCGGCGTCACGGACCCTGATTCCGGTGTGGTCGAGGCCGGTCACGGCCTGAAACTGGGCTACTTCGCGCAGGAACACGACACACTGGACACCGACCGCACCGTCCTGCAGAACATGAAGACGGCTGCGCCCGACCTGGCCGACACCCAGGCACGCACCATTCTGGGCTCCTTCCTGTTCCAGGGTGACGACGTCGACAAGCCGGCGGGCGTCCTCTCCGGTGGTGAGAAGACCCGCCTGGCCTTGGCGACCCTGGTTGCTTCCTCGGCCAACGTCCTCCTGCTGGACGAGCCGACGAACAACCTGGACCCCGCCTCCCGCGAGGAAATCCTGGCTGCGCTGCGCAACTACGAGGGTGCGGTGGTCCTGGTCTCCCACGACGAGGGTGCGGTCGAGGCGCTCGATCCCGAGCGGGTGGTCATGCTGCCGGACGGCATCGAAGACCTGTGGTCGCAGGAGTACCGGGACCTGATCTCCCTGGCCTGATCCCGTTCCCCACCCGGCAGGAGGCGCGTGCGGCGTGGCTGAGCTGTCGGGCCTCGCCCAGCACAGCGTTCAGGGCACCGCGGTCAACACGCCTTGTTGCAGAAGTTCGTCCAGTGCCCACCGCACCCGGTCGGCGGCGTCCTCGGGTGCCTCCGGATCGGTGGCAAATCGGTCCACCAGGGTTTCCCCGGCAACCGGTTCGGCGGCCTGCTCCCACAGGGCCCACCCGAGTCCCTGCACCACCGCAAACCGCTGACCGCACAGCAGGGCCAGATACCGTTCGTCGATCACGACGGCGTCGTCCACGGGTGCTCGCTGAACGGCGGCCGGCTCGCCCGTCGCCCTTGGACGTGACGACGCGGTCGGAACGCGCACCGGGAGCGCGGATTCCACCGGTGTATGGCTGGTCCTCGGCGGGTCGACGTCGTAGGGCTCCCACGGGTGCCCGCGGGTGCCTGCCCCCTTGTCCTGACCCGTCAGGAGGTCACGGACCACGGGACGCAGCTGTTCCGTGGTCGTGTACCGAATGCGGTGGACCCCGCCCGCGCGATCGATGAGCGAGCACAGGGCGCGTAAGCCACGGGGCAGTGCCGTGAGTGCCGAGGTCTGCGGGACCAGGGCGGCGAGCGCCTTTTCCAGCGTCAACCGCTCGACCAACGGTTGTTCCGACGCTTCGACCTGTCCATCGCCGGCGGTGACGCGGTCGAGGACGAGCAACGCAGTCAGGACGGGGTGGGGAGGGGCGATTTCGAGTGCCAGGTCGTCGGGGGACACCAGGTGCTTCGGCCTGGTGCCGTCCGGGGGCAGGACTGCCAGTGGTTTAGGGTAGGCCGTGATCTCATCGGTGGACGGATCCACCACCAGCGCCTCGTCCGTGAGGTAGCCGAACTCGTCGCACAGGGTCAGGGCGGCCGTGGTCTTGCCCGTCCCGCTCGGGGCCACGAGCGCCACGCTGCATCCCGACTCCCGATCCGCCAGGCCCGCGGCGTGAAACACGATGCTCAGGCCGCGTCGCGCCGTGATGACGTCGTTGGTCACGCGGGACACCCCGACCTCGCTCTCCAAGAGAACCTGACCCGAGCCGTACCCATTTCCGGCCCCGTTCCCGTCCACCCGCCCGTTCCCTCCGGAGTGATCGGGTAAGTCGCTGGTGGAGTTCCCGTTGGAATACCTCGCGGGTTGTCCGGGCGCGAGGCAGCGCACCCAGAGATGACGCAGAGCCCCGTAGAGTTCGGGTCCGGAGGCCTTCACCTCGAACCGGTCCGGTCCGACGGCCAAGACGAGGTTGGGCTGGGCGGGCTCGACAGTCATGTTTCAGCCTCGTTCGCCGTGGGCGTCGAGCAGGGCGTCCTCTTCCTCGGCGTCACGCACCGCGTAGGTTCGCTTGACGCGTTTGGGCCGCATGATGTCCCGCAGGTGCGCCGGCATGTCGTCGACCATCTCCAGACGTCGGACCACGTCCTCCTCCGTCATGCCGTCGCCGCGGGACCTGAAGTTGCCGTCGTCGTCGTAGTACTGGCTGAGTTCGGCCTCGATCTGGGCCGCGTACTCGCGGTCCCAGGCATCGTTGCGGGCCTTCTGCCGGGCGGAGAAGGCGTAGGCCACGAACACCAGGACGGAGAAGGCGTCCCATTGCAGCGCGTACGAGAGGTTCGGTCCGTAGTCCAGATCGGGTTCCGAGAACGGTTCGGGGGCCGACTGCGGTGCAGGGTCCTCGTCGGCCACCTGCCCGTAGGCACCCGTGGCGACGTCCAGCCCCGAGACGTCCGCGATCGACTCCAGCGAGATGGAGGCCACCTGCCCGTCGGGGGAGTCCCGAGCGACGGTTGACTCGGGCGGTTGCAGGCGAGCGGTGACCGTGACCTCGCCCGTGGGAGGGGCCGGCACCCGGCTGGAAGTCCCGTTTCCCGAGTCCGAGGTTTCGATCCAGCCGCGATCCAGCACCACGGTCGTGCCCCGCGCGGTCCTGAACGGGACCAGGACTTCGTAGCCGATCACGCCGTCGTGGGCGCGGTTGCGGACCAACAGGGTCTCGTCCGGCAGGTAGCTGCCGCGCAGTTCAACCGGATGCCACCGTTGGCCGGGGTCGGTGTCGGTGAAGGCCGTGACCGCGGCCTGACCGGTGATGGGCTCGGCCTGGTAGTTCTCGGTGATGAGGTCGTTGCGTTCGGTCATCGCGTCCGCTCGGCCCATCTGCCAGTTGCCCAGGTACAGGCAGAGCACGGCGGCCACACAGCACAGAAGGAACCAGGCGATCCAACGCCCAGAGAGGAGGAACGCGTAGGCCGCGATGTTGCGCCTCACTGTTGGTCTCCGGTTGGCCGGCTCTCAGGTGACTGGTCCCCGCTCTGTTCCTTCGCGACAGTGGAGGACTCCGGCTCGAGCGGGCGCACGGCTTTGAGGAAGCCGCGCTCGGTCAGGAACGCCGCCAGGTGCTCACGGTGCTCGTCGCAGGCCGCCCAGGTCTTGCGGCGGTCAGGGGTGTGCACCCTGGGGTTGTTCCACTCCAACAGCCAAGACGCAGCGTCCCTGCAACCGCGGCGCGAGCACTGGACGGCATCCACATTCTGGCCATCTCCGGCTGCGGCCACTTGCCGCTCGTCCTGATGACTTTCGGACTCTCCGTACGGGTGGTCTTCACCCCGGGACAGAGAACCCAAGAGGTCGAATGGCATGGGGAACTGGTGCTCCTGACGTACTGACTTCGAATTGACCCGGCGCTACGGGGCGACTCGGGCTGATCCAGCCCTGACGGCCGGTAGCCAGCCTATCGCTCGGGGTTCGTTCCCGGGTGTTCGCTCCACTGACCTTCGACGACGCTCGGCCCGTGCGCCGCGGCGCTCTCCTCACTCGAGGACTCGCCATTGTCGTCCCGCGTGTCTTCCCAGGAGTCCTCGGCCGCGTTAGCGGACGCAGGTTCGGGTGTGGTCGTGAGCATCGGCACGGGCTCCGGTCCCAGGTAGCTGGACTCCCGTTCGGACTTATCGGCACCGGCATTGGCCAGGAGAACTGCCGACCACGGGAACAGGACCATGCCGAGCACGCAGACGATCCGCCACCACCAGTTGTCCACCAGCACGAACCCGAAGAAACAGGCCACGCGCAAAGCCATCTGGATTGTGTAGACCTTCATCCGCCGCCCCATGTCCTTCGACCGTCCCTCCGGCGTGGACGTGATGGAGTGGACGGTGGGACCCCCGGCCGCTTTGTCCCGGGTTCCCCGGAAGTCACCGGTGCCGACTGGAGCGGCGGATCGGGCGGCTCGCTGCATGTCGGCCAGGTCCGTGGTGGTGAGGTAACGATGCGCCACGCAGCCACCTCTTCCCTTTCATGGGCGTCGGGTCCCCGGACGCCAGACCTCCATTGTGCACCTGTCTCAAGCGGCGCCCAACCGTTGATCGCGCATGGGTGGTCGACGATTCACACAAGCCTGCCGGGCCTGCGTGGTTGGGCGTGCCCAAGGTGTCCCGACGGTTTCGCGGGTAGTCTGAGCCGGTCATCAGCAGCCCGCAGCGGCGCTGGTGCACTGCAGACATCGTTGATCGAAAGGCAACCATCTCTCATGGCAGATGCAACTTCCGAGTCCGCAGAACCTCGCGTCGTTCTGGTCACCGGTGGCAACCGCGGGATCGGCAAGTGCATCGCCGATGCCTTCCGCGCGCAGGGCGACCGGGTGATCATCACCCACCGCACCGGAGATGCACCCCAGGGCGTTGATGCCGTGCGGTGCGACGTGAGCTCCACGGAGTCCGTGGACGCAGCGTTCAAGGAGATCGAAAGTACCTGGGGGCCCGTGGAGGTCCTGGTCGCCAACGCCGGGGTCACCAAGGACACCCTGCTCATGCGCATGACCGAGGACGACTTCACGTCCGTGCTTGACACCAACCTGGTCGGCGCCTTTCGTGTGGCCAAGCGCGCGACCAAGGGCTTCCTCAAACTCAAGCGCGGTCGGATCGTGTTCATCTCCTCCGTGGTGGGGGTCATGGGTGCGCCCGGCCAGGCCAACTACGCCTCCTCCAAGGCCGGCCTGATCGGCATGGCGCGGGCCATCACCCGTGAGCTGGGCGCTCGGAACGTCACCGCCAACGTGGTCGCCCCGGGTTACATCACCACGGACATGACGGCGGAGCTGCCGGAGGACGTCACGGCCGACTACATGGCCAGCATCCCCGCCGGGCGATTCGGCGATCCTGCCGAGGTCGCCAGCGCCGTTCAGTGGTTGGCCTCGCCCGGGGCCGGGTACGTCAACGGGACCGTGATCCGCGTGGACGGCGGCCTCGGCATGGGCCTGTGACCCACACCGCCGCACCCCGAAACCACCAACGCACACAGTCGAAAAACCCCCTCGATTGCAAGGAGAGCTGTTCATGAATTCCGTGGCAGGCAAGACCGTCGTCATCACCGGATCCTCCCGCGGCGTGGGCGCCGACACCGCCAAGATCCTGGCGGGCGAGGGCGCCAACGTCGTCGTCAACTACCGACAGAAGGCGCCGCGCGCCAACAAGGTCATCAAGGAGATCGAAGAGGCGGGCGGCAAGGGCATTGCGGTGGGTGCCGACCTGACCGACACCGAATCCGTGGAGAACCTGTTCAAGCAGGCCGTGGACACCTTCGGTTCCCTGGACGTCCTGATCCTCAACGCCTCCGGCGGCATGGAGTCAGACCTCGGCGAGGACTACGCCATGCGGCTGAACCGCGACGCCCAGGACGCCGCCCTGACCGCCGCCCTCAAGCACCTGTCCGACGGCGGCCGCGTGGTGTTCGTGACCAGCCACCAGGCGCACTTCATCCGCGAGGTGGAGACCATGGACGCCTACGTGGAGGTCGCCAAGTCCAAGCGCGCGGGGGAGGACCAGCTGACGTCACGGATCCCCGAGATGACCGAGCGCGGAGTGGACTTCGTGGTGGTGTCCGGGGACATGATCGAAGGCACGGTGACCGCCACGCTGCTCAACCGCGCGCAGCCGGGGGCTCTGGAAGCCCGACGCGAGGCCGCCGGCAAACTGCTGTCCGTCAACGAGTTCGCCACGGAAATCGCCAAGATGGTGACCGCCGACGTCCCCACGGGGCACGTGGAGCTGGCCGGCGGTTCCGGTGACTTCCCTGCCGACGGCGGTGCCGCTCAGCCCGTCGGCTGACCGCCACGGGCCGTCGCGCCCGCACCCGCCAGAGGCCGAGAGGCCCGCTCGTCCTGTGACGAGCGGGCCTCTCGGCATTGAACACGGCCGCCAGGACGACGGGGGGCGTGGTTCCGGAACTCAGAGGTCGGCGAAGAACCGCACCGAGTCGAGGTTCGGCAGATTGATTTGCGCGTCTGCGGCTTCCCGCAGGACCTGCTTCCCGTTGAAGGAGATCCCCAACCCGGCCCGGGCCAGCATCTTGAGGTCATTCGCACCGTCACCCACGGCAATGACCTGTTCGGGACGGACGCCGTCGTTGATGGCCCATTCCTCCAGCATCCGTGCCTTGATTTCGGCCTCCACGACGGCGCCGGTCACGCGCCCGGTCAGGTGCCCGTCCTCGATCTCGAGCTGGTTGGCCAAGTAGTGGTCCAGCCCGAGCTTCTCGGCCAGGGGGGCGAGCACCTGGTTGAAACCACCGGAGACCGCGGCCACGGTGTGACCGGCGCGATGGAAGGTTTCGATGAGAACCCGTGCGCCCACACTGGGACGGACCTGGGCCACAACCTCGTCGATCACGCTCTCCGGAAGCCCCTGGAGAACCGCCACGCGTTCGTGCAGCGACTGGGCGAAGTCGATCTCCCCGCGCATGGCGCGCTCGGTGACCTCGGCGACTTCCTGTTCCCTGCCCACGTGGGCGGCGAGCAGCTCGATGACCTCCTGCT
The DNA here is from genome assembly GCF_003797835.1 of Kocuria soli. Lineage (GTDB taxonomy): Bacteria > Actinomycetota > Actinomycetes > Actinomycetales > Micrococcaceae > Kocuria > Kocuria soli. Next base: position 129,467 of record NZ_RKMF01000005.1, on the reverse strand, counting down.
GGATCAGCGTGGAGTCCACGTCCATGATGACCATCTTCTTGACCTCGGGATCGAAGAGGTGCCCGGGGATGACGTTCACGTCGACACTGTGCCAGCGGAATCCCATGGGATCCGGACGTAGCCGCGTACGCAGGTTTTCCAGGTCCGCGCCCGTCACGCGGGCGGTCATGGCGGAGTACCCGGTGGCTTCGGATTCGTCGCCTCCGCCGGAGGCGGTCGAGGTCACCCGGACGCGGCCGTGCTGCTCGACGGTGGCTCCCGAGTCCTCGATCTCTGCCAGGATCTCTTCGACGTCCTCGGGCTGGGGAGTCTTGGACAGGGCGATCACGGCGAGTTCGTCGGTCATGGGGCGGAGTCTATCGTCCGCTCCGGTGAGCGCGAATTCAACCGGGCCGCCGACTCGCGGCCTCCGCCACGGGCTGAACGGGGTTGGGTGGCGACTAGAGTTGGTCGCATGAGCACCGTTCTAACCATGACCGATGTCGATCTCGTCCGCGGCAACAAGAAGTTGCTGGACCAGGTGTCCTGGTCGGTCAACGCCAGTGAACGGTGGGTGGTCCTGGGCCCCAACGGGGCGGGGAAGTCCACCATGCTTTCCATTGCGGCGGCGCGTCTGCATCCCACCCGCGGTGCCGTGGAGATCCTTGACGAAACCCTCGGCCGGGTGGACGTCTTCGAACTGCGGCCGCGCATCGGGCTCACCTCCGCGCCCCTGGCCGATCAGATTCCCGCGAGCGAGACCGTGTTGGACACCGTGGTCACCGCCGCCTGGGGCGTGGCAGGCCGGTGGCGCGAGCAGTACGACTCCGACGACGAACAGCGTGCGCACCAGCTCATCCGCGACTGGGACCTCCAGAAGTTGGTCGACCGCAAGTTCGGCTCCCTCTCCTCCGGCGAACGCAAGCGAGTGCTGATCGCTCGCGCTCTCATGACCGATCCGGAACTCCTGCTGCTCGACGAGCCGGCCGCTGGTCTGGACGTCGGTGGCCGCGAAGACCTGGTGGAGCGCCTCAACGAACTGGCTGCCTCACCGACCGCGCCCGCCGTCGTGATGGTCACGCACCACCTGGAAGAGGTGCCGCCGGGCTTCACCCACGCCCTGCTCATGCGTGAGGGATCTGTGGTGGCCGCCGGTCCCGTCGGGGAGGTCATGACTCCCGAGGTGCTCTCCGAGACCTACGGACTTCCCCTCAAGCTCGTGCGCGTCGGCCAGCGCTTCGCTGCGTTCCGGCAGGACTGACCGGCGCTAGGTGGAATGGTTCACTGACGCGCTCGCCGGCTTCCACTTCGAGTGGTGGCAGGTTGCGCTGATTCTGCTTGCCGGTCTCTGGGCCGGTCTGATCAACACGATCGTGGGTTCCGGGACGCTGGTCACTTTCCCCGTCCTGGTGACTATGGGTGTTCCCCCCGTCACCGCGACCATGTCCAACGCCATGGGGTTGATCGCCGGAAACCTGACCGGCGCGTGGGGCTACCGCAGCAAGCTCAAGGGCGTGGAGCACACTCTCCTCAAACTGGTGCCGTGCTCTGTACTGGGTGGTGTGGTCGGGGCCGCGCTGTTGATGTTGTTGCCCGAACAGGTCTTCGCCTACGTGGCCCCCGTGCTGATCGTGGTGGCGTTGGCGTTCGTGGTCTTCCAGCCACGACTGCAGGCGGCCGTCCGAGCGCGGAAGGACCGGCAGGCAGAACGTGCGGCGGAGCTTGCGCGCACCCGTGGAGAGGATCCGGGTTCAGTTGACCCGGACCGGGGGTCGCAGCCGTTCATCCTGTACGTCCTGGTGTTTTTGGCCGGTGTGTACGGGGGCTATTTCGTGGCCGCCCAAGGAGTGTTGCTGCTGGGGATCCTGGGTGTCTTTCTCCTGGCCTCCATGCAGTCGGCCAATGCGGTCAAGACCGTGTTGGTGGCCGTGGTCAACATCGTGGCCGCCATTTCCTACATCATCTTCGCCGCCGACCGTATCGACTGGTGGGTGGTGCTGCTGATCGCGGTCTCGTCGACCGTCGGGTCTTGGATGGGGGCCAAGATCGGGCAGCGCTTGTCACCCGTGGCCCTGCGCACGGTGATCGTGATCCTGGGTGTGGTCGCCCTGGCCAACATGGTGAGGCAGCTTCTGTGACCATCAACGACGACGGCGCTCTCGAGGCACGGTTCCCGCAGCTCCTGCGGCTGACCGATCCCGACGATCCACGGGTGGCCGACTACACCTCCCTGACAGATGTCGCACTGCGCCGCAAGCTCGAGCCCGAACGCGGCATGTACCTGGCGGAGTCCTCCAAGGTGCTGCGTCGCGCGCTGGAGGCGGGCCACCGCCCACGGTCCTTCTTCATGGCGGAGAAGTGGGTCACCGATCTGGCCGACGTGATCGACGCGCACCCGGACGTGCCGCTGTTCGTGGGCGGTGAGGACGTTTTGGAAGCTGTGACGGGGTTCCACCTCCATCGCGGTGCGTTGGCCGCCATGCAACGGCCGGAGCCGTTGGAACTGGGTCACTTGCGGGCGAGCCTGCCGGACCGTCCGCGGATCGCGATCCTCGAGGACCTGGTGGACCACACGAATGTTGGTGCTCTAATTCGTTCTGCCGCCGCGATGGGTGTTGATGCGGTACTCGTGACCCCTCGCTGTGCTGACCCGCTGTACCGGCGAGCCATCCGGGTGTCGATGGGTACGGTCTTCCAGGTCCCATGGACAAGGATTGAGTCCTGGCCAGAGAGTATTAACACCCTCCAGGATGCAGGGTTCGTCGTCGCAGGCATGACGCTGCGGGAGGGTGCGATCACTTTGGACGAGCTGGTCGCTGAAGATCATGAGAAGCTCGCTCTCGTCTTCGGCTCCGAGGGTCCTGGGTTGACTCAGGCGACTGAGCAGCGGCTCGACAGAAGAGTCACGATCCCGATGATGGGCGGAGTTGACTCGTTGAACGTCGCGGCGGCCTCGGCGGTGGTTTTCTACGCGACGAGGTGAGCGTCGAACTCAAGGTTATGGCTACAGCGGCCATAGCCGGCGTGTCCACTTCTGAAGGCCCGCGCCGCATAAATTCGTCGCAGGCCGAAGCTGACCCGCTGTCACCGATGTTCGTTTCCCCACCGCTCGATCGCCGCGAACACGTCGTCCATGCCCCTGCCCGTCGCGGTGATGCGGTACGTGACCTGCGGCGGGACCGCCGGTGTGACCTCGCGTTCGACGAGACCAGCGGCCCCATCAATATCCTGATCGATGGGGCCGGCCCCATTGAGCCGTCAGCGGCGGCGCAGCCGGGCGTCGGTCAGGGCGGGGACGGGGATCTCGTAGCGGTTCTGCGGATCGACGTCGACGCCGGGGGCAGTGAGGGCGTCGATCCGGTCCAGGGTGGCCTCGTCGAGGGCGAAGTCGGCGGCCTTGACGTTCTGTGCCAGGTGCTCGGGCGTGCGGGGGCCGCGAGGTGGAGAGGTCGGTGCGGTCGTGGCCGGCGGCGTCGCGGCGAGGCGATGCAGGGAGGCCCAAGCCGGCCGCCAGGCTGCGGGAGCACGGCGTCGCCGTCGCGCCGCCGCCCGGCGAGGGGCACGGCCGCGATCGCTCAATAGGCGACGGTAAAGCGCGTCTGACGGTGAGCCGGGCGCTCGATCTCGTCGACGATCGCCAGTGCGAGGTCGGCCCCGGAGATCGCCGAGACGCCGTCCGCATCGCGCAGCAGAACGTCCCCGCCGAGGCGGTAGTGGCCTCGAGCAGTTCCGGGAGCGTGGGCTCCGAACTCCGCGGCAGGGCTGACGAAGAACCAGTCGAGCCTCTCGTCGGTGTTCGCGGTCAGGTCGTCGAGGACCGAGGCCAGGATCAGTGACTCCGGCCGGGCCTCCTCGATGAAGTCCGGCTCGTCGACGTAACGGCTTCCGCCCGGTTCGGTCAACAAGGAGCCCGCGCCGCCGATCATGCCGAAGCGTACGCCGGTGTCGGCGGCGATTTCGGCGGCGGTGGCAACGAGCTCGCGGAAGGTGTGCTCGTCGCCGATGGGGCCGCGGGGGGACAGTGCCGAGACGACGACGTCGGCGTCGGCGAACGCCGATGCAAGGAAGGCATCATCGAGGACGTCGCCGGTGCGGTAGTCGACTCCCTCGACCGGCGCGTCGGGCAGGCTGCGGCTGTACGAGACGGCCTGGTGGCCGCGCTGGGTGGCTTCGCGGACGAGGTGGGTGCCGGCGTATCCGGTGCCGCCGAGGACGTGGATGCGGGTCATGATCTGTGTCTCCTTCTGGTCGATCTGGATGATGACAGGGTCGGTGGTTCAGGTGGTCTGCGCGTCACGCGAGCGAGGCTGGGCGAGGATCAAGCCGCCGAGGGCGATGAGCGCGCAGCCGAGCATGACGAGGCCCAGCGGGACTGCAGTGCTCTCCCCGGCGATGCCGACGAGCCCGGCGACGACGCCGGCCAGGGCGAACTGCACCGCGCCGAGGATCGCCGATCCCGAGCCGGTCGCGGCAGAGGGCACGGCGGACATGGCCAGGGCCGTGGCGTTGCCGAAGACCAGTCCCAGCGGTGCGATCGCGAGAAACAGCGGCACCATCAGCCAGACCGCGTTTGCACTGGACAGGGAGAGGGCGACGATCACGGCGACGGCGGCCAGGCTGATGATCAGGCCGGTGCGGGTGAGGGCGCGCAGGGAGAACCGTCCCGCGAGCCGGGCCGCAACGGTCGTGGCGGCCATCATGCCGACGGCGTTGACGGCGAACGCGATGCCGTAGGCCGCGCTGCTCAGTCCGATCATGTCCTGGTAGACGAACGGTGAGGCGGAGATGTAGGCCATCATGATCGCCATGCCGAAGGCGTAGGCGGCGAGGTTGCCGAGATAGGCCCGCGAGAGCAAGCCCTTCCACCGGCCCGGCTCAGCGCTCTCCGCTCGTTGGGCACGGATGTCACGGGGCAGAGATTCGCGGACGAAGGCGAGAGCGCACACCAGGGCGAGCATGCCGAGGCCGGCGACGATGCCCAGCAGGCCTCGCCACCCGATCGGCTCGGCCAGCGCCCCGCCGACGATCGGGGCGATGATCGGGGCCACGCCGCCGATGAGCATCATCAGGCTCAGTGCACGTGCGGCCGCCGCGCCGCTGGCGCGGTCGAGGATGATGGCGCGCCCGATGACCATGCCCGCCGCACCGGCTAAGCCCTGCAACAGACGAGCCGAGACCAGCAACTCGATCGTCCCCGCGACGACCGCAGTGAGACTGGCTGCGACGAAGAGCACCGCGCCGAAGAGCAGCGGCAGCAACCGTCCGGCCCGGTCCGACCACGGCCCGAACACGAGCTGGCCGGCACCGGCTCCGATGAGGAACGCCGTGAGCGAGAGCTGTACCCCGGTGGCCGAGGTCGACAGCTCGCGGGTCATGGCCGGGAAGGCGGGAAGGTACAGATCGATGCCGAACGAGGCCAGGCCCATCATCAGTGCCAGGGTGAACAGCAACCCGCCGCCGATCGTCTTGCCGGCTGCCGCGGCGGGGCCGGTGCCTGTCCGCTGCTCCGTGCACGTGTCCGTCATCCGCTAGGCCTCTCCCTCTGCAAACATATCTATAAAAACAACGCTATGCTAGCATAGCTTCATGTCGTCGAGGGAGGCACGATGAGTCAGGACGCTCCGAGCAGCACCGATCCGCTGGTGCAGCTGGCCGACGCGGTGCTGCACGTCGGGCGGAAGCTGCGGGCCTATCCGCTCCAGGACGAGCGCGTCGCGCCGCTGACGGCGCTGGAGTGCCTCGTGCTGCTGCACATCGACGCCCATCCCGGCGTGGCTCCCTCGGCGCTGGCCAGCACCCTCTCTCTGACCTCGAGCAACGCCAGCACCGCGCTGCGAGGGCTGGTGAAGAAGGGGCAGGTCGAACGGCGTCCCGATCCCTCGGACCGTCGGGCCGTCTGCCTGCACCTCACCGGAGAGGCAGAGCGCTCAGTGGCGACCGTGCGGGGCATGTACCGCGACTTGCTGTCGGCGATCGGCCTGCCGGCACAGGACGTGCTGGCCACCGTCCGCACGCTCCACGCGATCGACGCGGCGATGAACGACTCCGCGGAACAGTGAACGGTCTCAGCGCCGCCGCGGCACCCACGCGCTCGACGGCGTGCTCGCGCGAACCCTCGCCGCTCATGTCCGCCCCGCCCGTCGAGTCCGAAGCGCGGTCGAAACCCATAGACAAGCATTCTCGAGCTTCATTGCAACGCCTGACGAGGCAATGTCGTCCCGGAGGCATCACCTTCTCGGGACGCGACGAGGTCCCATCCCTCTTGCAGGGACTTCGGTTTCGTAAGTCGGTCTCGTCGGGCGTCCAACCGAGACGGGGTTCCTGGGACTGCGTCGACTCAGGACTGCCAGAGCGTGAGCGACCCCCAGTCCTTGGGCGCGCCCAAGGACTGGATCGTGAGCGCCTCGGTGGTCGGGAATCGGCGGAGCAGCGTTGCGAGCTGTGCTGGCCAGGTTGAGCGGTCGTCGATTGACGGCAGCAGGTAGGCGATGACGGCGAGGGCGTTGTAGGTGCCGTAGACCTGCTTGGCGTTCTCGGATCGTCTCAGGTGATCGAGCGAGGGGATCTGGCCGATCTTGGGCCGCGACGGCGCGTTCTGGAGCTTCCGGTTGAACAGTCGTGCGTGGTGGGCTGCGACGTTCCGGACGTAGTTGAGGCTTGCGAGCCAGCTGGTCATCATCTTCTTGCCCGGGACGCCGAAAGCGCGAGCGATCTCCTCGGCGTCTTTCTGGTTCATCCCGCGGTAGAGGACGGAGAGGTGCCCGAGCTCCAGGATCTCCGTGAGCGCCCACACCGGCATTCGGTCGTCGTACTTCGTGCGGAAGTGCTCGACGAACTGCTCGTCGGAGCCGGCCTGCCGGTCGCGGACACGCTGCAGCCACTGCACGTGCTTGCTCGGCGTCGGATCACGGATGTCAGTGCCATCGGCGGTGAAGGCGCTCATGAAGAGGGACGGATCCTCGTAGGCGAAGATGGCCGACCGCCCGAGCACGTAGCCCATGCGCATGCGCACCGCGACCTCGATCCGCTCCAAACCGTCCAGGACGAGCATGCGCAGCTGACGGTCGAAGTCGATGATCTCCTCGGCGTGGGCGAGGCGCGTTCCCTGACGGAAGTCGCTGAGCACGCGGATGCGGGTGCGGCCCTCATCATCGACGAACTCTTCGGACTCGCGGAACGGGTACAGGTAGCCGGTGAGCCGGTAGTAGCCGATCGCCTCCAGCACCCGCGCAGCATGCTCTCGGTCGCCGACGTCGAGCCCGTGCTCGACCAGGCGGTCGACTTGCCCTTCCACCGGCAGCCATGGCTTGCTGTGCTCGACCATGACCCTCCTACAAAGAAAATCAGCCCGCGCCTTGCGGCAACGGGCTGATCGTGATGGTCCGAGCATAGCACGGCCCCTCCGCCAGAGCTATGCCGCCGCCGCCTCGTGCCTGTAGTACGTCGCCTTCGACCAGCCACGGTTCTCGCTGCTTCGACGACGCCGAGGCCCTCGCTATCGATGAGGTGCTGGACGGTCCGGAGGTTCCGCGCGACCTTGTCCGGATCGGGAGCGGGTCGTCCGATCCTCACTCCGCGCGCCTTCGGTGCATCGATACCGGCCTGGACGCGCTCCTGGATGAGCTCCCGCTCGGACTCGGTGAACGTCGCCATCAGGTTGAGCATGAGCCGGCCCTCGCAGGTGGACGGGTCGATACCGTCGGACAGGGACCTGTTAAATGAAGCCATCATCGAATCCGGAGTGACCGGAGTCGACGTGAATGAACAGAATTCCGGAGCCTGCGGCGTATACCTCAACCGAGGATTCGCGCAGGTGGGCCGCGACAAGCTCGACGGAGATGGGCGACCGTATCCGATGCTCCATTTGGAGCTCAACAGGTAGCAGAGATTGCTCCAGGTGCAGCCATCGCGAGCGCAAATTTTAGAACACCCGACCAACGTGGGTGCCGTGTTTCGTTCGGCAGCCGCCCTGGGCGTGCACGCCGTCCTGGTGACCCCTCGCTGTGCCGACCCGCTCTCCCGGCGGTCCATCCGCGTGTCGATGGGCACGGTGTTCCAGATCCCCTGGACCCGCATCAACCCCTGGCCCGCCGGGCTGAACGTGCTCCAGGAAGCCGGTTACGTGGTGGCGGGCATGACCCTGGGGGAGGGCGCCATCACCCTGGACGACCTGGTGACTGAGGAACACGAACGCCTGGCCCTGATCTTCGGAACCGAAGGCCGCGGCCTCACCGACCGCGCGGACCGCCGGCTGGATCGGAGAGTCACGATCCCCATGATGCACGGGGTGGACTCCCTCAACGTCGCGGCATCGTCTGCTGTGGCCTTCTACGCAACGCGGTGACCACAGCGCTCGTCGACGGCGTCCCCTAGTCCAACCAGCGGGCAAATCCGTCCATGATGGCGGTCAATCCACGGTCGAACGCGCGGTCAGAATCCCACTCGTCGGGCACAGTGCGCTCCGAGTCCCGGTAGGCGACGTCGGAGAGCGCGAATCCGCGCGTGAAGGAGGAACCGACCTGGAACAGATCCAGTGCGATCTCCAGCGGAAACCCCGCCCGTTCGAGAACCTCGATGATGCGTTGAGCTGCCAGCTGGTCCTCTCCGGAGATGAGCGGGCGCCCTCCACCTTGTGCCGCGAACACATTCGGGTGTGCCGTCATGAGGTTCCGATAGGACCAGCAGACATCGTGCAAGATCTCACGCCAAGACGCATCATCCGCTGAGGTGAGTGTCGGCATCCGGGAAATCAGCAGCGCGGCCATGCCGTCGAGGATGTCCTGCTTGTTCTTCACGTGGTGGTAGAGCGACATCGCCTCGACACCGAGTTCGGCCGCCAGCCTCCTCATGGTCACCGCGCCCGGGCCCTCGTGGTCAATGAGCCGGATCGCCCTTTCCAGGACGGCCGTACGGGTCAGGGGCTCGCGAACACGAACCATGGGCTCTCCCTTCAATCGCTGCCGACGCCAGCCGGCAGTGTCACGTACAGTGTAAGGATGACTTACAACGTAAGGCACACGCCATGGTCCGCCTCACGCTCCTGGACGCATGACCCCGCCGACAGCCGCCGCCCGAGGCCGCAAGGTTTGGCCTGGGCAATTGCTGCAGCGGCGGCGGGGGTCCTCCACTCCGCTGCGAGTTTCTATTGGGCATCGGGTGGCGAATGGCTCTTGTGGACCCTCGGTGAGCGCATCATCAACAGCTTCGGTGACCGTCTGGGGCTCCTGTACCCGGTCGCCGTCGTCAAGCTCTTGGCCGCCGTGGTACCCGTATGGCTGGCGGTCAAGCATTGGCCAGGTGCGCTGGTCAGCCGCGGTCTGTGTTGGTTGGGCGCAGTGGTCCTCATCCTGTGGGGCGGTCTCAACACGATCGCGGGTGGCGCTGTTCTCGCGGGCATCGTGGATCCGGTCGGCGGCTACGACCGTAACGCAATGATTGGCCACGCCTGGTTGTGGGATCCCCTGTTCCTGCTCTGGGGATTGGCGCTCATGGTTGCGCTCCTGCGCTCCCGACGCCGGAGTTGATCTAGGCACCGTGAGGGCCACGCTGACCGGCGCCTGCCGTCGTAGCCTGGGGTGCACGCCGACGTCAAGGAGGTCTGACCGTGCACACCAGAACACTTGGACAAGGACTGGAAGTCTCAGCAGTCGGCCTCGGGGCCATGGGCATGTCCCAGAGCTACGGACCCAACCCGGGGAGCCGGGAGGACATGATCGCGGTGCTGCGCTCCGCCGTCGACGCCGGTGTCACCTTCTTCGACACGGCCGAGGTGTACGGCCCGTACGTCAACGAGGAACTGGTGGGGGAAGCCCTCGAACCGCTGCGCGACCAGGTCGTGATCGCCACCAAGTTCGGGTGGGACATCCAGGACAGGCAGGTCAAGGGACTCAACAGCCGACTGGAGCAGATCCGTCAGGTCGCCGACGAATCCCTCAAGCGGCTACGCACGGATCGGATCGACCTCTTCTACCAGCACCGCGTGGACCCCGACGTGCCCATTGAGGACGTGGCCGGGGCCGTGGGGGAGTTGGTCCAGGCGGGCAAGGTCAAGCACTTCGGGCTTTCGGAGCCCTCCGCCGCAACAATCTGTGCAGCCCACACGGTCCACCCCGTGACTGCGGTCCAGAGCGAGTACTCACTGTGGACCCGCGACCCGGAGGCCGAAGTCCTGCCGACCCTCGCCGAACTCGGCATCGGGTTCGTCCCGTTCAGCCCGCTCGGCAAGGGCTTCCTGACCGGCACGGTCTCCACGGACACGCCCTTGGCGGAGGGAGACATCCGCTCGACGATCCCGCGGTTCGACGAAGCGAACCTGACGGCCAACCAGGCGCTGGTCGATCATGTGTCCCACCTGGCCGAACTCAAGGGGGTCTCCCCGGGGCAGGTGGCGCTGGCCTGGCTGCTGGCCCAGCAGCCGTGGATCGTACCGATCCCGGGCACGCGCCGGACCGAGAGGATCCAGGAGAACGCCGGGGCCACCCAGGTCGCCCTCTCGGCTGATGAGAAGGCCGATCTGGACGACCTGGCCAACCGCGTGGGAGTGCACGGGGACCGGTACAACGAGTTCCACATGGGGATGGTGGGCCGCCGAGGCCCACCATCCCGGGGTACCGCACCAGAGTGAGCGGACTCAGGTGGGGGTGGCCCTCAGTTGTAGTAGCGGTAGATGAACGCCGCCATGGCATCCCGGTTGGTGGTGTTCAGCGGCCGGAACGTGCCGTCCGGCCACCCCGTGGTGATACCACGGGAGGCCAACCAGTGGACTTCCTTGTAGAACTGCTGACCGGGGTGCAGGTCCGTGAACCGGGAGGTCGACGGCGCCGTGTAGGCCGGTGATCCCGCCATCAGGTAGAAGATCGCCGCCGTGGCATCCCGGGTGATGTCGTTCTGGGGGCGGAACGTGCCGTCCGGCCATCCCGTCAGAATCCCGTTGGACCGAGCCCAGGTGATCTCCTTGTAGAACTGGTGCGTGGTCGGCACGTCCTTGTAGGGCGAGGTCTTGGGCGGGGTGAAGGCGGGGGAGCCCTTCATCCGGTAGGCCACTGCCGCCATCGCGTCACGGTCGATCTTGGTGAGGGGCCGGAACGTGCCGTCGGGCCATCCCTTCAGGTAGCCGCGGTCCTTGACCCAGGAGATCTCGGTGGCGAACTGGTTGCTGAGGGAGACGTCCCGGAACGGCGGTTCGGGGGCCACGGAGGCCACCGCGCGCGCCGGCGCCACTTGGCGCGAGCCCAGTTGACCGGTCGACGTCGACTTGAGCGTCGACTCGATCTGCGCCGGGGTGAGCGACGGATCTGCCTGCTTCATGAGGGCCACGGTCCCGGCGACGAACGGGGCGGCCATGGAGGTCCCGTACTTGTGTCCGTAGTTTGCCGTGGCGTACGTGGTGCTCCCCGAGTTCATGGTCGAGATGACGGGCACGGTCGATGTGCCGCCCGGTGCCAGGACGTCGACGGCGGGGCCCCAGTTCGAATACACGGTCCGGGCGCCGTTCTGGTCGGCTGCACCGACCGCGATGACGTTGGTGCAGTTGGCCGGTGGGTAGTTGGCCGCGTCCTTGTTGGCGTTGCCGGCGGACACCACGACGGGGATGCTGCGGTTGGTCGCGTAGTCGATGGCGCCCTGCATGGTGGCGCTGCACCGTCCCTCCAGGTTCAGGGACATGTTGATGACCGTGGCGGGTGCTGCCGCCGTGGTGCCGTCGATCGTCGCGCCGGCCGCCCACCGGATGCCCGCGGCAATGTCTGACTCGTAGCCGTAGGTGCAGAAACCCAGGACGCGTACGGGCATGATCTTGGCGTCCCTGGCCACACCTGCCATGCCGATTCCGTTGTTCGTGCCGGCCGCCGCAATGCCCGCAACGTGGGTGCCGTGCCAGGTCGCGGAGCAGCCGGAGACACCAGGGCGATCGCCTGGATCCGAGGGATCGGCGTCGCGGCCGTCGCCGTCGATCGCGAAGGTGTCCGGCCAGTTGGACACCATGTCCCGACCGGGAACGGTCTTGCCCCGGAGGTCCGGGTGCGAAGCCAGGCCGGTGTCGATCACGGCCACGGTTTGCCCCGCTCCGGTGCTGGTGGACCATGCCGCCGGAACGTTGCGTCCGAGCAGCCCGAACTGTTGGTTCAGCAGCGGGTCATTGGTTGCGGGCGTAGCGGAAGCAACGGCCAGCCGGTCCGGTTCGGCGTACTCGACGCGGGGATCGGCCTCGAGCTCGTGGATGACGTCGGCCTGTTCTTCAGCGGTCAGTGCTTCATCGAAGGCCAGCACGTCGGTGCCGTCGTCGAGGGTGTTCACGGTGGTGGGAGTCTCCGCCTCGGCCAGTCCGGCCTCATCGGCCACCCCGGCGGACGCGGCGGCCTCCGCCACCAGAGCCTCCTTGCTGCCCTGTTCGTCCGAGGGTTCGGTGAACTTGACCATGAGGCGAGGCGTCTCCTCGGGGACCTCCCCGGGATCGGCGACTGCGGGGACATCGGTTGCCGCGTCCGCCGCCGCCTGAGCGGCGGCGGGGGCCTGGTCCTCGGTTCCGGTTCCGTCCGGGGACGTGGGCCCCGGTTCCGATTGCTCGGTGGCTCCGGCCGCAGTGGTCCCCGCAGCCGGGGCCAGAAGGAGGGTCAGCACCATGGCGAGGGCTGACGTGGCCAGAGGGGCCTTTGGTCGGCGACGGTTCGAGGGCGGCGGGGCAGAGCGCATGGAGGTATGTCCTTCAAGGGGAGCGAGGGAACAGCGAACGCTCACCACGACGTCGGTGCAACGTCGTCGCTGGTCAGGCAAGGAGGAGCCGGGGGGAGCCGAACCAGCGCGCCGGTGAGACGCACCACTTCACTCTACGAAACCGGTGGTCGCCGTGGGTAACGTCACGGAAACTCGACGAGACGCGCCCGTCCGCAAACCGTCCTCCCGGGACATGGCGGAACGCCCTGCTGTACGATGGTGCGCTGGTGTCCCGCTCCTGCGCACTCGCCGATGCCCACTCGATGGGCATCGGATTCGAAGCTCCGCAGTGACCGACCCGGACACCCGCAACCCAGCGTCATCGTGCCTGGCAAAATCCAGTCACCCAAGAGCCAAGGATTCACACGCTCATGAAGAACGACATCCACCCGGATTACCACCCGGTCCTGTTCCGCGATCTCGCCTCCGGCAAGACCTTCCTGACCCGCTCGACCGCCACCTCGGAGAAGACCGAGACGTGGGAGGACGGCAACGAGTACCCCGTCATCGAGGTGGAAATCTCCTCCGAGTCGCACCCGTTCTACACCGGCAAGCAGCGGATCATGGACTCCGCCGGCCGCGTCGAGCGCTTCAACGCTCGCTTCAAGAACTTCGGCAAGTCCAACTGATCGCAGCCCGGGGCGCTTCAGCTCCGACCGGTCGGACGGCTCAATCCGTCCGGACCTGATCTCGACGGCGGTTGTCCCGTGTACGCACGGTGACGACCGCCGTCGTTCGTCCACCCAGCCTGACCGACAGGGGCGCCACCAGCAGCCCCACCGATACACTGAGCGCGATGCGCCCCCCACACCACGTTCCCTCCCGGCCCAGGTCTGTGCCCAAGACCGCGCTCGGCACGACGCTGGCCACACTGTTGATTCTGACCGGCTGTGGCCCCGACTCCACCGAGGATCCCCAGAGCCAGGGTTCGCCCTCCACGTCAGCTTCCTCCACCGCCGCGCCGAACCCCGAGTCCACCGACCCCTGGCCGTTAGAAGCCCCGCCGGAAGACCCACTGGGCTGGATCGCCGAGCAACGCAACCGCGGGGAAGGAGCAACCCCCACGGCTACCGCGCCCCGTTCCTCTTCCGGGGGCGTGACGGTCGAGGTCTCCGACAAGGACACGGGCGAGGACTACGAACAGGCCGGCGCTGGCCTGTCCCTCGAGTCCACCGAACTGGCCGACGAACGGATCAGCAAGGACAATCCCGATCTGGTCAGGATCCTGTCCTCCATGGATCAGCCCACCCTGCGATTCGGCGGGAATGCCGTCGACCGCCGGTTCTTCTTCACCGATGCGGGGGAGACGCCACCGGATGACTGGCCCTTGCGTCCGGACGAGGAGATCACCACGGTCACCCCGGAGGACCTGGAGCGTGTGGCGGGCCTCGCCGAAGTCACCGACGCCTCGGTGATCATCGGCGTCAACCTGGCCGACGAGGACCCCGAGCGCGCCGCCTCCGTGGCCGCGCACGCCGAGGAAGCCTTCGGCGACCGACTGACCGGGATCATGATCGGCAACGAGCCCAACGGCTACTACCTGGGTGCGGACAACGATCGCAACATCAAGGACGCCTCCTGGGACGAAGAGAAGTTCATCGGGGTGTGGGAGGACTACGTCAAGGCCATCAGGAAGGAAGTCCCTGACGCGAACATCGTCGGCCCCGGGACCTACGACATGGACTGGTGGCGCGCGGTGATCGGTGCCGAGGTCGACAACTCCACCCTGGCGGTTCACCAGTACCCGCTCTCCGAGTGCGACGGTCTGGGCGATCCTGTGTACCGGGCCAACAGCGCCCCCACTCTCCAGAACACCGTGTCCGCCGAAACCCGTCAGCGCGTGGACATCCTCCTGGGTCGAGCGGTCAGGCTGGCTGACGAGGCCGACATGAACACCTGGGTCATGGAGACCTCTGTCTCCGCGTGCGCCGGCAGCAACGACATCACGACCACCCAGGCCGCCGCCCTCTACAGCGCCGACTACGTGATGCGCGCCCAGGAATTGGGCGTGGACCGGATCGGCTTCCACTCCTCGGTGGAACCGTGCAACGGCGGCGCCCCCATGTCGGTGCTCTGCTCCTCCGGAACGCTACAGAAGCCGGGGGAGGCCTTCGTGCCCCGGACAAACGGCCTGGCTCTGGCACTGGTCGGCGGCCTCCCTGCGGGGCAGTTCCAGGAGACGCAGATCGCGGTCGGAAAGGGTAAGCCCACCGAGGGTTCGAAGGGCGAGGAGGTGACCGCTTACGCCATTGAGCAGGAGGACGGCACCACGTCCGTCGTCGTCGTGGATTTCCGTGATCCCGCCACGGCCGAGGAGCTGCCCGTGACCGTTAAGTTGCCCAAGGGCATCAGCGCGGCGAACGTGAGCACCCTGAGCGGCGACGACTGGACCGAGAACTACCCGGCCACCACCCTTTTCGACGGGGGCGAGCCGTCACATCCGGTCACATCCACGAATGCGCCCACAACGGTCGACGGCGACGGGGTGGCCATGGACGTCCGTGGTGCGGTGACCCCCGTGGAGCCCGGACGCCCTTCCGTTGACGGATACGGACTACCCCTGCTGCCCCCGCGATTGCAGCCGCAGGTCCCCGGGGTGGAACCTGGTGACACGGATGTGACGACGACGACCGCCCCCGGGTCCGTGTCCGTGATCACGGCCGAAGCCCTATGATGGGACAATCTTGCGCTGAGTAGTTCGTTGTCCGCCGAGCGGCCGACAACATGCCATTCCCGTGACCAAAGGACGTGCCAGTGGCCCGTGACATCCAAGACGACCTGTTCGGTGACGCCTCCGAGAATTCCTCCGGGGGATCGTCCGAGGCGGGGGACGGTGCACGTCCCAAGCGACGCGGTCGCAAGGTGCTCCTGGGTTTTCTGATCTTCTTCCTGGTCGTCCTGGTCGGCGTGGTCACCGCGGTCTTCCTGTACGTCAACAACCTCAGCCGCAGCTTCGATGACAATGTCACCGCCTTGCCCTCCGCTTCGGCTTTTCCCGAGGGTGACCGGCCGGCGGACTCGGACGGCACCACCATCCTCCTGCTCGGCTCCGACCAACGGCCCGAGGGCGGCGGTGAGCAAGGCCGTGCGGGTGAGCGCGCCGACTCCATCATGCTGTTGCACATCCCACCGGACGGCGGTGAGGTCTACGTCATGTCCATCATGCGTGACACCTGGGTGGACATTCCCGGGGTGGGTGAGTCCAAGATCAACTCCGCGTTCCAGAACGGCGGGATGCCGCTCATGGTCGAAACCGTCGAAGGGCTGTTCGGCACGCGCGTGGACGAAGTCATGTCGGTGGACTTCGAGGGCTTCGAGGGTCTGACCGACGCTCTGGGTGGCGTGACCGTGGACGTGCCGCAGACGTTCAGCACGGATGACGGCACCACCTTCACCCAGGGCCCCATGGATATGGACGGCGAGGAAGCGCTCAAGTTCGTGCGTGAGCGCCACGCCTTCACGGACAGCGACTACACGCGCGTGGAGAACCAGCGGGCCTACATCCGCGCGCTGCTGGACCGCTTCCTGGATTCCTCGACGTTGACCAACCCCAGCCGTATCCAGGACACCGTGGACGAGATCTCTCCGTACCTCACGGTTTCCGAAGGACTCGATTCCGGCTACATCCGCGGTCTGGTCCCGGAGATGGTCGGCACCAGCAGCTCCGACATCCACATGTTCACCGTCCACACCAACGGCGTCGGGACCTCGGACGACGGCCAGTCGGTCGTCCTGCCCGATTACGACGCCATGAAGGAGATCGGGGACGCCATGGACGACGGCACCCTGGACGAGTACTACGAACAGAACAAGGACAACGACGGGAGCGGCCTGTAAGGCTGCCGCGCGGTCCTCCGGGGCCGACGCGGGAGCCCCAGGACCATCTGCCCCCATGAACGTCCTCCTCCTCACCCACTCCTACTGGCCCGAGCATTCCCCTCCGCAGCGGCGCTGGCAGGCACTCACCCGCCATCTTCGGAATCGCGGGTGGGCACTCACCGTCGTCGCCCCCGTCGCGCATTACAGCTTCGGGCCCGATTACTCGCCGACGACGCGCGGCCGGGTGCTGCGTCGCCAGACTGGCCCGTTGGGTGAACGGATTCTCCGCGTTCCCTTCATCACGGGCCGTGACGACCGGCTCTCCAAACTCTTGGACCAGCTCTTCACCGCAGCGGGAAGCTGCGTGCGTGCCTTGACCTGCCCCAGGCCCGACGTCGTGGTGATCACCGCACCCTCGCTTCCCCTGATGGCAGCCGCCTGGGCCGCTGCCAAATTGCGCCGGGTACCGCTGGTCGTGGAAATGCGTGACGCCTGGCCGAACCTGGTCACGGATTCCGGGGTGGCGCTGGGCCTGGCCCAGTCGGTGATCAACTGGGCCGTGGAGTTCGTCCAGAATCACGCCGACCTGGTCGTGACCGTCACGGAGGGCTTTGCCGAAACCTTGCGGGAGCGTGGGGTCACGTCGGTTGCGACCGTGCGCAACGGCGTGATGCTCTCCCGTACCCCCGCTTTACCCCCCGTCCCGCTCCGGTCCCGCCTGGAGGTGCTCTACCTCGGCAACCACGGTGAGAGCCAGCGACTCGAACGACTCATCGACGCCGCCCGCCTGGTCGGAGAGGACATGCGACTGACCATGGTCGGTCAGGGGTCGCAGAAGGCGATCCTCAAGGCCTACGCACAATCGCGGGGAGTGGATGTGCGTTTCCTCGATCCCGTGTTCCGGGACGAGGTCTTCGCTCATTACGAGGCAGCAGACTCGCTGGTGATCTCGCTACGGGATGACTGGCGCTCCTTCGAGGCGACCATTCCGTCCAAGACGTACGAGGTCATGGCGGTCGGCCGCCACATCACAGGTGTGGTCAAGGGAGAGGCCGCCCGTATCCTCGAAGCGGCCGGCACGGGTCACATCGTCGGCGGGACAGCCGAGGAGATCGCCCAGCTCTGGCGTCGTCTGGCTGAGGACCGTGGGCTGTTGGCGGTTGATGACGCCGGCCGACGGTGGGTGAGTGCCCATGCCGATTACAAAGATCTGGCCGATCAGTACGACGACCTGTTGACCGACCTGCTCGGCGCCACGCCCGGCGACCACGATCTGCAGCCCGCCAACGAGGGCCGGAAGCCGAATGAGCAGAACCCCGACGAGCACCGCGAGTCCGCTTCATGACACTCTCCGCCGAGCCTGTCGGCAAGATCCACTGGGGCCGACACCTCCGCTTGGTCCTTTCGACCGCTTTGGAGCATGTCGGCACGGATCCCGTGGTCTTCGGTCTGCAGGTGTCCCGTCGGCTCCCGTCCTCCTTGTCCTACCGCCTGGCTCGGCCACTGGCCGCCGCGCACCCGTGGGCACCGGGAATGGGTGGCCTCGGTCTGCACATCAGAGGTCGTGACGACGAACTCGAGGAGCTCTTCGACCGGGCTGTGCGCGAACCCGCGGTGCTACGGCGCGACCACCAACGGCGTCGTCGGCTGGCAGAAGTCGCCCAGGCCGTGGACGCCGTGGACCACGCTTTCAGGCTCACCGCGGAACTTCCCGGGGGACTGCGCCGGTCGGCAGGAACGTTGGCGCGTCGGGACTGGTACCTGGGCGACATGGGGTCCGCGGTCGAGAATCTCCAACGTGGGTGGCTCTCCGGACGAGCCACTCGCGCCGAGAAACGACAACTTCTGCGCCTGGTGGACGAACGCGCGCAGTTCCACGGCACAGCCCCTGACCTCCGCAGTTTCCTGGGCTCGGACGAGAATCAGTTGGCCGGCACGTACCAGCCACAACCGCAGACCGTGCTGCACGTGCTGACCAATTCCGTCCCGCACACCTCCAGCGGGTACGCCCTACGATCCCACGCGTTGCTTTCCGCTCAAGCGCGCGCCGGATGGGACGTACATGCGATGACCCGCCCGGGTTACCCGGTACAGGTGGGTCGGATCCAGGCTCGCGACCAGGACGTGATCGACGGTGTCACGTACCACCGGATCAACCCCGGTCGGTTGCCGGAGACCGCCACCGGGCGGCTGGACCTGTTCGCTCGGGAGCTCATGGTCCGTTGCCTGCTCACGCGCCCGGCTGTCCTGCACACCACAACGCATTTCGTCAATGCCATGGTGGTCGGCGAGGTCGCACGGGTGCTCGGCATCCCGTGGGTCTATGAAGTCCGCGGGCAACTGGCCGACACCTGGGCCTCCCGGCGTCCGGCGGCCGCGGAGGCCTCCGAACGGTACCTGAGCTTCACCGGTCGTGAGGCGCAGGTGCTGCGCCAGGCGGACGACGTCGCCGCCCTGGGTGGTGCCATGGCCGAACGCATCGAGGAGATCACCCATGGCGCCGTGCGCGTCGGTGACGTCCGACTGGCGCCCAATGCCGTGGGTCCCGAATACGAGGCGGAGCCCGAGCCGGTGGCCGATGTGCGACGTCGCCTGAGCACCGACCGCTGGTCCGTTCCGGACGCGGGATTCCTGGTCGGAACAGTGACCAGCGTGGTCGACTACGAGGGACTGGATGACCTGATCCGCGCCACCGCGCGATGGCCCGAGGGCATCACAACGGTGATCGTGGGGGAGGGCACGGCCCGTCCGGGCCTCCAGGAACTGGCCCGTCAACTCGGCGTTGCCGACCGGGTGGTCTTCACCGGCCGAGTGACCAAGGCCGAAGCCAAGGACTGGCAGCGTGCCCTGGACGTGTTCGTCGTGCCTCGACGCGACCGAGCAGTCACCAGGGCCGTCACCCCGCTCAAGATCGTGGAAGCCGGAGCCAGCGCGATTCCCGTGGTCGCCTCCCGACTGCCGGCCATCCAGGAGACCGTCCGCCACGGCGTCACGGGACTGCTGGTGCCCCCGGAGAACCCGGCCGAGCTGGCCGACGCGGTCCTGCAATTGTGGGCGGATCGGGGGCTGGCGCATAGACTCGGTCGGGCTGGTCGGGATGCGGTGCTCCGCGATCGGACCTGGTCGGCCGTGGCTGCGGGCACCATCGGACGGTACGACCAACTGACATCGGCAGCATCTCGCGAACGAGGAGGACACCGTGAGCACCCAACAGGATGACGCTTCCTCCGCGTACGCCGGTGAGACGCGACGTTCCCGGCCCACCAAGGCCAAGACCAAGTTCACCGCTCCGGACGCACCGCCCTGGGAGGGCCTGACCCAGGCGGTCGCCCACAGCTCCAACCAGCGGGTCAGTTTTGACACCTCCCGCCTCGTGGCCGTCGGTGCCCGCCCGCCCCTGCTCGAGTACCTGGTGAGCCTGTGGGGATCACGCCACTTCGTGCTCTACGACGCGCGTGTGCGACTGGCCGTGAGCCAGGACCACACCCTGCTGGGGAAGATGTGGCTGGTCCTCAACCCGATTCTGTTCGGCTTGACGTTCTACCTCATCTTCGGCCTGCTGCTGCAGACCAGCCGCGGGATCGAGAACTTCACCGGCTATGTGGTCATCGGCTTCATGATGTTCTTCTACACGACACGCTCGTTCGTGACGGGAGCTCGTTCGATCGCCACGGGACAGAACCTGATCCGGGGATTCTCCTTCCCCCGGGCAGCACTTCCCCTGGCCATCACGGTGCGTCAGGCCCTGAGCCAGGTGTACGTCCTGATTGCCATGGTGCTTCTGGTCCTGGCGATTCCGCCGAGCGAACCCGTGGGCCTGCACTGGTTGTTGATCATTCCCATCTTCATTCTTCAATCAGTGTTCAACTGGGGCTTGGGAATGCTTTTCGCTCCGTTGGTCCACAAGATTCCCGACGTCGGAAACATCCTCTCGGTGGTCACCCGGCTGTGGATGTACGGTTCCGGGCTGTTCTACGACCCTTCACGGTTCACGGACGACCCGACCATCCTGGCCCTGTTCCACCTCAACCCGCTGTACCAAATTCTCCAGATGACCCGCGACATCCTGCTGTACGACGTCGTTCCGTCTCTCGGCCAGTGGGCACTGCTGGTGGTGTGGGCCGGAGGCGTCTGGCTGATCGGGCTGATCGTGTTTTGGACCAACGAAGAAAGCTATGCCAATGAGCGCCGCTGAACCGCTCCCGCTCGACCCTCTGCAGGGGACGGGCGAGGTGCCCGACGTCACCGAGACGGCGGCGCTGCCCGTCGTCGCGGAGAACGGCACGCAGCAGATGCCGGCGATCACCGACGTCCGACCGGCCGTGGTCATCGACGACGTCACCATGGTCTACACGGTCACCAGCACGGGTTCCGACGCGGAGGACCAGGTCAGTGGGCCCCGTAGGGTGCTCCGCAAGGCCTTGGGTCGACCGCCCATCGTGAACAACCAGGCACTCACGGACGTGCGCCTGCTGATCGAACAGGGCGAGTTCGTCGGCTTCATCGGCAGGAACGGTTCGGGCAAGTCGACGCTGATGAACATCGTCGCCGGGCAGATGAACGCAACCCGCGGCCGCGTGTGGGCCGTGGACCGCCCGGCCAAGCTCGGCGTCAACGTGGCCCTGGTCCCGGCACTGTCCGGTGACCGCAACATCCGCCTGGGCTGCCTGGCCCAGGGCATGAATCCGCGGCAGGTGGACGAGGTCTTCGACGACTTGGTGGAGATCGCGGCCCTGGGCAAGGCTCTGCACTGGCCGATGAAGGCCTACTCCTCCGGCATGGCGGCCCGTCTGCGTTTCGCCGTGGCCACCGCCACCAACCCGCACGTGCTGATCCTGGACGAAGCGCTCAGCACGGGTGACGCCCAGTTCCAAGCCCGGGGCCAGGCGCGAATGCACGAGATCCGTGAGAACGCCGGCTGCGTCCTCTTCGTCTCCCACTCGATGAGCGAAATCCGCCAACTCTGCACCCGGGTCGTCTGGCTCGACGACGGCGAGGTGGTCATGGACGGCGACACCGACGAAGTCGTGGACCGCTACGACGAGTACATGAAGATGCTGGCCGCCGGGAACCTGCTGAGCGCCCGCTCCTACCGCGACGAACGCGCCGCCGAGTACCAGCCGCCGACCTGGGTGGGGGCGCACCGGTGACCCTGGAACCGGTCGATTCCTCATCCTCCCCGAACACGCCGGGCAGACCCGCTGCCGGGCTCGGCGGCAAGGCCCAGGGGCTGACTCAGGGCGCTCGCACCGCCATGTGGCACCTGCGCGAAGGCGGCGTGCAACAGTTACGCAAGCACTTGCGCCGTCGTCGTCTTCCGAACACCACGGCCCAGGCCACCGCCTCCGGCGGCACCGGGCTCAGCTTCCCGGAGGCACCGCTTCCGGAAGCGTGGCGGCGACCCTATGAGGACGTCGTCGTGGCCACCATCCTGGACGGGTTCTCCGCGCAGGCCTTCGGGTACGAATGGCAGCAGGTGCCGTTGACCCGCACGGGCTGGCGCACTCAGCTGGAGGAAACCCAACCGGACCTACTGTTTGTGGAGTCGGCCTGGCACGGCAACAACGACCAGTGGCAGTACCAGCTCACCGGCGCCAGTGGGGTCAAGGAACCGTTCAAGGAACTGGTGGCCGAGTTCCGGCGCCGTGGAATCCCCACGGTGTTCTGGAACAAGGAAGATCCGCCGCACTACGAGGACTTCCTGGAATGTGCCAATCTCTTCGACCACGTGTTCACCTCCGACGTCAACCTGATCCCCGCCTACCGGGAGGCCCTTGGCCACGACCGGGTGGCCGTACTCCCGTTCGCCGCGCAGCCGGCCATCCACTCACCGGCCCGCCCGGCGCACGGGTTCCACGAGCGGGACGTTGCCTTCGGCGGCATGTACTTCGCCCACAAGTACCCTGAACGCCGCGAGCAGATGGACCTGCTGCTGGGTGGGGCCGACGACGTCTCCTTCCGCATGAACCGCGGGCTGGAGATCTTCTCCCGCTACCTCGGCGACGACGAGAGGTACCAGTTCCCCCCGCCCCTGGACCGTCGGGTCGTGGGTTCCCTGAACTACCGCCAGATGCTGACGGCCTATCAGGCGTACAAGGTGTTCCTGAACGTGAACTCCGTGGTGGATTCGCCGTCGATGTGCGCGCGTCGGATCTTCGAGATCATCTCCCGCGGGACTCCCGTGGTGTCCACCCCCTCCGCAGCCGTGGGGGAGTACTTCCCCCAGGAGGAACTCCCCGTGGTGACCGACCGGTCCTCCGCGGCAGACGTCATCCGGACCCTCGTCCGCAGTCCCGAGTTGGCCGCGCGGACCGTTCGGCTGGGGCAGAGGCGGATCTGGGCGCACCACACCTACACGCATCGCGCCGCCGAGGTGCTGAGCGCGGCGCTGGGAACCCGACCCGACGGCAAGCCCTGGCTGCCGTCCGACCCCACGGTTTCCGCGGTCCTGTGCACCAACCGTCCCAAGAACCTCCCTGTTGCGCTGCAGACCATCGGCGCGCAGATCGGCGTTGATCTTGAACTCGTGGTGGTCTGCCACGGATTCGGTGCGGACACCGGCGCCGGCGAGCAGTCGCTGACGGACATGGCCACGGCCTACGGGATCGAGAAGCTCAGGATCGTCGACGCCCCGGAAGACTGGACGCTGGGGGAGTGCTTCAACGCGGGAGTGGCCGCCGCCACCGGCGAGGTCATAACGAAGATGGACGACGACGACTGGTACGGACCGAACTACCTCCGCGACCAGTTGGCCATGCTCCGGGTCACGGGTGCAGACGTCGTGGGCAAACAGGCGAGCTTCATGTACGTCGAGTCTTACAACGTGACGTTGCTGCGATTTGCCGAGCGGGAGCACCGGTGGACGGATTTCGTCCTGGGACCCACGCTGATGGCCCGCCGCGAAGTCTTCGAACAACACCCGTTCGAATCCAGAACGACGGGCGAGGACAGCGCTTTCCTGGACTCCGTGGCCAATTCCGGGCTCCGGATCTATGCAACCGATCGATTCAATTTCCGCCAGTTCCGCGGAGGGCACGGTCACACCTGGAATGTTACGGACCAACACGTCGTCTCAACCGGGGTGGTCGTTTCCATGGGGGATTGGCAGGAGCACGTGAGATTATGACGACAAAGCGTTCTGCATTCATTGCTATTGCTTTCTGCCTTCAATAGCTTCCCCGGCAACCCGCCCGTGATCTCGGCCGCCGGTCAAGATCAGTCATGAACGTCTACCCCTAAGGAAAACCTTCCATGGCGCAGAATCTCCAGACAGTCGTTTTCGTCGGCCTCGGTTACATCGGCCTTCCCACGGCCGTGACCCTGGCCAACAGTGGCGTGCAGGTCCGCGGCGTCGACGTGAATCAATCCGTCGTGGACCGTGTGTCTCGCGGTGAGGTCACCATCGTGGAGCCGGGTTTGGAGGAGGAACTCAAGAAGGCCGTCGATTCCGGGAGCCTCACCGCGCACACGGACATGCAGTCGGGGGACGCCTACGTGATCGCGGTTCCCACTCCGTTCAAGGAGAACTACGAGGGCGACACCTCCTTCATCGAGGCCGCAGCCGCCAACATCGCTCCGTTGCTGCAGGGCGATGAACTCGTGATCCTGGAGTCGACCTCGCCTCCGCTGACCACCCGGAAGCTCGCCGAGGTGCTCACCAGCGCCCGCCCCGATCTCACGGTCGATCCGGAGGAAGCGGCGCAGGGCGACAAGAAGCTCATCCACCTGGCCTACTGCCCGGAGCGCATCCTTCCGGGGCGCGCGATGGAGGAACTGATCACCAACGACCGCATCATCGGCGGCATGACCCCGGAAGCCGCCAAGCGCGGACGGGCGGTGTACGAGACGTTCTGCAAGGGCGAGCTCCTGGAGACCGACGACGTCACGGCCGAGATGGCCAAACTCACGGAGAACTCCTTCCGCGATGTCAACATCGCCTTCGCCAACGAGCTCTCCCTGATTTCGGACAAGCTCGGGATCGACGTCTGGGAGCTCATAGAGCTAGCCAACCACCACCCCCGGGTGAACATCCTGCAGCCGGGCCCCGGCGTGGGTGGCCACTGCATCGCCGTCGACCCGTGGTTCATCGTCTCCTCCGACCGCGAGAACTCGAACCTCATCCGGACCGCCCGTGAAGTCAACGACGGCAAGCCCCACTGGGTGATCAACAAAGTCAGGGACGCTGTGTCCCACAAGGCTTCGCCCGTGGTCGCGGCCCTCGGACTCGCGTTCAAGGCCAACATCGACGACCTGCGCGAGTCTCCGGCACTGGACATCACCAAGGAGCTTGCCGGCTCCACGCCCGATGCCACCGTGCTCGCCGTCGAGCCCAATGTCCAGGCCCTCCCGAAGGCACTCGAGGGACTGGCCAACGTCGAGTTCGCGGAATACCGCGACGCAATCGAACGCGCCGACGTCGTGCTGTTGCTCGTGGACCACGACGAGTTCAAGGATCTTCCCGCGACGGCCCTGGCAGGCAAGGCCGTCGTCGACACGAAGGGCCTCTGGCGCTGAGCCCGTGGGGTGCGGGCACCAAGCCCGCACCCCACCGCCTTTCTTTGCCCCTCCGTACCACCCCCTCCCCGCCGGTTAGGACAAGGACCCCACCATGGCACCCCCCATGTACGACGACGCACGACGTCGACTCTGGCACCTGCGTCGGACCACGGCTCAGTGGTTGACCCCCTCCGGACTCGAGGTGCAGGCTACTTCCGCCCCCGACGCCGACGCGAGCCTGGCGGCCGAGACGCTCGCCGAACGGGTGGCCGCAGAGCTCGAGGCCGACCGTGAACGGGAGGCCGAACGCGCGGCTAGTGTGCGGGCACAAGCCCTCGGACGTTCCGCGGAGGCCCGTGACGGTGGAAACTCTGCCGAGGCGGTCGACCATCTCCGTCGGTTGCTGTTGGATCAGCCGCACGATTCGACGGCCTGGCAACTGTACGCACTCCGGCTCATGGAGTCGCGCAACTACGGGGCAGCCTTCGAAGCCCTCAAGAACGCGTTGGCGGAGGACCCGGCCAACCTGGACGCCCTGGAGTTGTTGGTCGACGCCGGCACCGGCGACAAGGAACGTATGCCGGCCGTT
The DNA here is from genome assembly GCF_003797835.1 of Kocuria soli. Taxonomy (GTDB): domain Bacteria; phylum Actinomycetota; class Actinomycetes; order Actinomycetales; family Micrococcaceae; genus Kocuria; species Kocuria soli. The sequence continues at coordinate 103,873 of NZ_RKMF01000005.1, read as the reverse complement.
CTCGAGGCGTATGACGCACTGGTGGCAGCACTTGAGCAGCGTCCGGACCAGCACCGGCGTTCACTGGACTTCGTCATCCCGTCGTCATTGGACGCGGCCTTGCCGATCCTTGCCGAAAGCCCCGACCGCATCACCCGCGCCGTCGTGGAACAGGCCCTTGAGCCGGAGGCCGCCTGGGACTATCCCAAGCCCGCGTGGTTGTCGGAGGACGAGTACGTCCTTGCCAAGCTGCTGTTCAGTCTGCAACGAGGGCGGCGGACCCGGGCCATCGAACTCATGCACCAGTTGCCGGACCGGGCCGTGTCCCGTTGGTCCCTACGTCTGGCGATCCGTCGTGATCTGAGGGACAACCGGTTGCCAGGTGCCCGGCGGTTGCTGGCGGAGTACCGTCGTCTGGAGCCGGAGGACGGTTGGGCACGGCAGCACGACGAACGGTTGCGGAAGAACTCGACCCCGTCCAACTATCAGCTGGCCAAGCAAGGTTTTCCGTTCCCGCATCGTCGGGACCGCAGTGCATACGACGCGGTGGGGGATCGGATCTTCTACCTGCTGCACAACTCCTTGCCGTATCACTCCGCCGGCTACAGCACCCGAACGCACGGTCTTCTGACCGGACTGCGGGACCAGGGCTGGGACGTTCGCGGCGTGACCCGACTCGGGTATCCGTACGACATGCCGGGCATGGCCGAACTCGGTCCCATTCCGGAGACCGACGTGGTGGACGGTGTCCCGTACCACCGGCTCAGCATCACCGCGGGAATCGAGAAGAAGAGCCCCATCACCTCCTACGTGGAGCGCTACTCCCGCGCTCTGGAGAGGACGGCGCGGTCCGAGCGCCCCGCGATCCTGCACGCGGCCTCCAACCACTGGAACGGACTGGCCGCCGTGGCCACCGCCAATCGCCTGGGGATTCCGTCCATTTACGAAGTGCGCGGGCTCTGGGAAGTCACCCGAGGATCACGCGATCCCGAGTGGGCACAGGGTGGCATGTACAAGTTCATGGCCCGTATGGAGGCCGACGCCGCAGCCGAGGCCACCCACGTCCTGGCCATCACCCAGGCGCTCAAGGACGAACTCATCAGCCGCGGGGTGGACGGCGACAAGATCACGGTGGTGCCCAACGCCGTCAACGGAGACCGGTTCCAGCCTCAGGACCGCGACTCCGGTCTGGAGGCTGAGCTGGGTCTGCAGGGCAAGACAGTGATCGGCTACGTGGGATCGGTTCTGGACTACGAGGGTCTCGGTCTGCTGATCGACGCCGCGGAGATCCTGGGCCGAAACCGCGACGACTTCGCCGTGCTGATCGTGGGCGACGGTGCGGAGTTGGAGAAGTTCCAGGGGATCGTCCAGGAGCGAGGACTGGAGGGCTTGGTGCGGTTCACAGGCCGGGTACCTCACCAGGACGTCGAGCGGTATTACTCGCTGGTGGACATTGCCCCGTTCCCGCGACTCCCGCTTCCGGTCTGCGAGATGGTCTCGCCACTCAAGCCGTTTGAGGCCCTGGCCATGCAGAAGGCCGTGGTCGCCTCGGACGTCGCGGCCCTGGCCGAAATCATCACACCCGGTGTCAACGGCCTGTTGCACCGCAAGGGTGACACCGACGACCTGGTACGGGTCCTGGAGCAGCTGCTGAATGACCCGCAGCAACGCCAGGATCTCGCCGAACGCGGCCGCACCTGGGTGGTTGAAAACCGCCAATGGTCCGGCGTGGCAGGCATCGTGTCCGATATCTACGATCAGCTCGGAGGCCGACGCGCGTCGACCCCTGCGGGATAGGTTCTCCATGACAGACACCGACAGCGGCACGATCCAGGATCTGCTACAGCGCTACGACGTCAACGAGGACGTCTGCACGCGGCAGTGTGTGGGAGCCGGGTTCGAACGCCGGGACAACAACGACGATCGGGCTGCCAAGGTCATGTCCGGCTCCTTGCAGCTGGCCCCGCACGCTGTGTGGAAGACCGATGGCTACGACGACTGGTCGGCCGACCCCTTCGGCTCACGCAACTGGCAGTTCCAGTTCCACGCTCTGCGCTGGCTCTCACCCGTACGCCATTCCGCGACAGACGGTTCGGAGGAGGCCCGCCAGTTCTGGCTTGCCACGGTGCGGTCCTGGATCGAGCACAACCATCCCGATGCGCCGGCCTCCCAGTTTTCTTGGGTGGACATGGCAGACGGCCTGCGGGCCCAGGAACTGGTGTTTGGCTGGCCGCTGGCCAAGACCGACGAGGAACGGGGCGTGCTCCTCGGTGCGCTCGAGACCCACGGCGAATGGCTGGCCGACGAGGAGCACCAGTCCCACGCCAATCACGCCCTGCACCAGAACATTGGACTGTTCGTGCTCTCGAGCTTTCTGCGACATGACAAGTGGCGCGACCTGAGCATCGGTCGATTGGCCCGTCTCTTCGAGGTGTCTTTCGACGAGAACGGTGCCAACGACGAAGGCTCGATCGACTACCACCGGATGAACATCTCGTGGTGGCAGAAGACGTGGGACCGTGTCGCCCAGGAAGGGGGAAGGGTTCCTGAGTCCGTTGCCGCCCAACTCGCTCAGGCCGCTACGTTCCTGGCGCACGCCACGAGACCCGATGGAACGATGGTGCCGATCGGGGACACTCACCTCCGTGAGGTCACGGATATGGGGTTCCCGGAACTCGAGTACGTGGCCAGCCAGGGAACTGCAGGCATGCCACCGGCCGCTACTGCCGTTGCCGCCTCAAATGGCTACGTCATGGGACGCTCGGGCTGGGGTGAGCAGGACGGATCCTTCGCAGAACACAGTCACTACAGCCTTCGGTTCGGCAGGGCCTATTCGGCCCACCACCACGAGGACAGGGGCGGTCTGACCTTCTTCGCCAACGGCTTCGACTGGATCACCGATCCCGGGTCGTACATGTACGAGCCCAAGGACCCGTTCCGCCGGTATCTCCGTTCCCGGGCAGGCCACAACCTCGTCGTGATCGACGGCAAGGACTACGACCGCGAAGGGCACGTGACCCTGCAATCGGTGGACTTCACGGACACCGTGCACGACATGACCGTGGTGGACTCGAACTACGACGGCGTGCGACTCACCCGCCGGATCGTCTATCTGCCGGCTCTGGACCTCATGGTGGTCACGGATGTCTTCGACAGCACTGACGAGGTGGTGGCCAGACAGCTCTGGCACACGGACTCAGGGGTCAAACCACGCTATCGAGACCAAGCGTTGGAACTGCAGACCGCTGACGGCCGCCGGTTCACGGTCAACTGGCTGGCCGGTGGTGCCCGACCCAAGGTGTCCTATGCGGAGGACGGCCGACCCGAGAATTGGGTCTCGGGCCGCTGGGGCAAGAAGAACAAGGCCGCAGGCTTCCACGTGGAGCAGAAGGCCCGCCGGGGCTTCTTCACCACGGTGCTCGGTGAGTCGACCCAGGATCCTTGGTCGGTGGTTTCGAGCCGGGTGAAGGCCGATACCGCCTGGCTCAGGGTCCAGCGGGCCGGTCAGATCTGGGGCATCACCATCGACCAGGACGGTGTGACCGTCGAACAGGACCCTGTCTACAAGGGGGTTGAAGTGCCCGAAATCAAATCCGACTTCGAGGCGGCGGTGCTACGGACACGGCTGGACGCACTCGAGCAGAGACTCGCGCTCGTGAGCGCCCGTCAGGCCGAGGCCACCGCTGTCGAGAACAGGGGTGTCGAAGACGTCGAGCAGAAACTGGCGTCGACCTCCAAGAAGGTCAAGCAACTGGCCAAGGTCCACCAGGACGATCTGGAACGTGAACTCAAGCTGGTCGCCGCCATCCTGCCGCTGTTGCCGCCCGATGTCCCACGTCGCACGATCCTCGGGGGAGCAGACTTCGCCCAGTACCTGCCGTACATCCAGGATCCGCTGTACGTCTACGAGCAGTGGCGCCACAAGACCGACGCGATCCCGCTGACGCTCGCCCAGCGACGTCACCTGGCCAAGGACCTCTACTCACGCGGTTACTGGCTCCGCAGCCTGGAATTGCTCAACAGCGTGCTCACGGTGACGGGCAGCGACAAGGACCGCCGGACCATCGAGATCCGAACCTCGGAAATCGCCATGATGCGCGGTGAGATCACTCTGAACTGTGAGCCCCCGGAATCTTTCGAGCCTGTGGCCGGTCGTGTGCTGCACGTCGTCGGAAAGGCCATTCCGGAGACTCAAACCGGCTACACCCTACGCACGCACTACCTTGCCCAAGCGCAGGTGCAGAAGGGTTACGACGTCCACGCCTTCCGGCAGGCCGGGGGTGTCCCCGAGGCCGTCGAAGAACCCGAAGTGCTTCTGGACGGGGTGACCTATCACCTACCCGAAGGGCAACCGCGCGGAACCCTGCCGTGGGACGAATGGTTGGAACTGAACGTCCGAGAATTGTCCGAGTTGGTGGCGCGCGTGCGCCCAAGCGTGCTGCACTGCCATTCGGATTTCGTGAATCACATGATCGCCCACCCGGTGGCCCAGGCCTTCGGACTCCCTGTGGTCTACGAGAGCCGCGGGTTCTGGGAAGAATCGTGGCTCTCCCGCATCGAGACCAAGTCGGGCCGAGACCTGACTCGCGACTACGACCGCTACGGTCTGCCCGAGGCCTACACGCTGCGCCGCGCGCGGGAGGATGCTGCTCGGGCGCTTTCGGACCGGGTGACCACGCTCGCCGAGGTCATGAAGGACCACATCGTCGAGCGCGGTGAGGAAGCCGCCAAGGTCTCCGTGACCCCCAACGGCGTCCAGCCGGACGAGTTCCCGGTTATCGAACCGGACCTGACACTCAAGGCCGAACTGGGGATTCCGCCTGAGGCCCCGGTGATCGGGTACATCACGTCCGTGGTCGAGTACGAGGGCATTGACACGCTGCTCACTGCATTCCGAACCGTCCTACAAGAACAACCGGAGACATGGTTACTGCTCGTCGGAGACGGACCGGTGCGGTCTTCACTGGAGCACCTGGCCAAGAACCTGGGCGTCGCGGATCGTGTGATCTTCACGGGACGGGTCCCGCACGAGAGCGTTCTCAACTACTACAGCTTGATCGACCTCTTCGTGGTGCCACGCAAGGACCGGACCGTGTGCCGCCTGGTCACACCCCTCAAACCCTTCGAAGCCTTTTCCACGGGCCGGGCCGTTGTGGTCTCCGACGTCGATGCCCTACGGGAAATCGCCGACCAGAGCGGAGCTGCCGCAACTTTCACTGCAGGTGACCCGGCCGACCTGGCGCAGGTGCTCAACGAACTGCTGAATGATCCTGAAAGGCGCCTGGCCATGTCGGTCAAGGGGGCGGAGTGGGTACGCCAAGCACGGTCCTGGGCGGCCATTGCAGACCTCTACGACGCTCCGTACGAGAACGTCGGGTTTCTGCCGTTCAGGCCCGCCGATGATCCACTCTCCGAGCCATACGATGCGCTTGCGCTGCGCAATGATCTGCGCAATCTCAGCCGTCATGAGGCACTTCGGTATCTCACCGTCCATACGGGCCAGCCGCAGTACGACCCCGTCCGGACCGCCGACGAGATCATTGCGGACGGCTGGTCCAATCACGGATTCCCGGCCATTGCCATCCCGGAAGACTTCGACTGGCTCCAGGTCGAGGAACTTGACCGGACGTTGCAGATGTACCTGCACAGCTGGGAGTTCCTCACACCAGTCCTTGAAGCCTGGGAAGAGACTGGCAGCGCACACTATCTCGAGTGGGCGGTTCAACGGGCTTTGCGGTGGGCAACGTACTTCCCGGTCATCGATCCATCCACCATGGCGTGGTACGACATGGCCTTGGCGTACCGATCCGTGGCTTTGCAGGGGCTGATCCGCGCCGTGGCAGGGTCCTCTGCGGTCTCCGATTCCGACTTCAACACATTGGTGGCGTCGACACTGCGTCAGCGCGATGCCCATTGGCGTCCCGATTCCTTCAACCCCCGGAACAATCACGGGTACTACTCGGCCGTCAGCCAGGTGGTCCTGTCCCGGGCATTTCCGCAACTTCCGGGAATGAAAGCCCTCAAGGCTCAGGGCGATTCCCGACTTCGCATCATGACGGCCACACAGTTCCTGTCCGACGGCGGCCACGCCGAGCATTCCCCGGAGTACCACCGGATGCTCTTGAACTCCTTCGAGGGCGCCATAAGCCTCGGTGCCGTACAGGATCCCGAGGTTGTGAGCCGCATTGGGAAGGCCGCCGACGCTCTGGGCTGGATGATCCTGCCGCAAGGCCAGGTGCTTCAGTTGGGGGACTCTGCCCAAGGCCGTCTGGACGCCACCGACACGTCCTCGTCGGCAACAACGGACTGGGTCCTGTCCAAGGGTGCCCGCGGTGTCGCCCCGACCGACGACGCCTTGGTCCTCCCGGAGACGGGCTATGCGATCGTGCGTCGGCTCAATGCCGATGAGCAGGAGGGGAGAAATGCGAGCTACCTGGCTGTCACGGCGGGATTCCACTCCCGGACGCATAAGCACTGTGACGATCAAAGCCTGGTGTGGTTCGAAGACGGCCAGGAAATTCTGGTGGACGGGGGCCGATACCGCTATGGCGATCTGCTGCCGCAGGACTCGCCATTGCGCAGCAACGGCTTCTATTACTCAGATCCTATTCGCCAGTACATGGAATCCTGCGCTGCCCATTCAACCGTGAGTGTCGACTCGAGGCTCCATGACCGCCGTCGTGCGCCGTACGGATCCGGGCTGGTCTCCTTCGATCGTCTTGACGACGGCGGATACCGGATCGTGACTGCGGTGCCCCACGACGGATGGGAATCTGAACGAACCGTCACGTACCATCCGGGCCGTCGGCTCGTCATCGAGGACCACGTCGTGACACAGGACGATGAGCGCCACACGCTGCATTCCTGGTTCTTGCTCGACGGCGGCCTCGAGATCACGGACGAGCAGGGGATGCAAGGCGAGGACGCGCAAGGGAAGGGTCTCGGAATCAGGTCCATGAAGTGGGGTGGACCATTGCACCTCAAGCGCATATCTGGTCTTGACGAAGAACTCACCGTCCGCACCAACCGCATAGGCGACACCTGGGAAGAGGTGGAAGGGGTCCGATCCCGCGAGGACCGAAGAACTGAACCGGCATGGTCCGTCCGTTGGACGGGTGAGTTCCAAGGGGAGGCACGTACTCGCACCGAGTTCGTCTTCGAAAGCGAGGAAGGCCACCAGAATCCTGCGCATGTTTCATACGACCAGAACCATTCCTTGACGGACGACACGCGGCCCGACCTTGGAAGCAGTGACGTCTGATGGTTGCCCTGGACCCGCACCACGAACCCGATGTGATCTACGGCAGCCTGGAGGAATTCCTTGCCCGGGATGATCGACAGTCCAGGGTGATCCGAATCAACCTGCAGCCCGTTCCGCTCGACTTCCGCTACATCGCACGCGGTAGCGAGAACCTCACGGTGTTCTTCACTGCGGCGGTACCCAAGGATTCTTTGGCACCAAGGTTCACCGGGTTCGGTATCAGTCGAACCTTGAACACGAACGGCCTGCACTTCTCCGACCCGTCGACGGCGTTGGCGCCGGAAGTCTTTCTTGCCCGGTACACGGGAAGCGTGCGACAACCGTTGGCCGAGGTGCTGCCCCGCATCATCGCCCACTACCAAAGCGCCGCACCGCGTGCCCGCACGGTCTTGTACGGCGGGTCCGCACGGGCCTTCGCGAGCCTGGTCAACGGACACCGTCTCCCCGGAAGCATCGCGGTTGTTTCCAACCCGCAGACCGATCTGCGGAACTACAACACCGGATTGGTCCGCCGCTGGTTGAAAATCTGCTGGAAAACCTCAGGTGTGGACATCCCAGCGGACCTGGCGCGCGTCCCGCCCTGCACCGACCTCGTGTCCCTCTATGCGCAAGGGTCGCCCAACCGAGTGGTGTACATGCAGAACGCCGGCGACGCCGACCACGTTGCACCGCACTTCGTACCTTTCATCGAAGCCACCCGCGAGAATCCAGATGTGCGATTCATGCTGGGCGACTGGGGAGATGGCCACAAGGCCCCACCCAAGGAACTCATCGTGCACACTCTGGACATGGCCTTGACCGAGTCCTGGGACTCACCGGCCTGGAGCGAAGCCGGATTTCGGACCGCGCATGAGTATCGTCGTCCGTTCCAGGACCTTGAGCGCGGATAACCGACCCCGCCACCGGTCAATGACCGGGCGGGCAATGAAAGGTGTGACAGTTGGCATTGGACATCGCTGCGATTTCGCAGCAGATCACGGCTCCGGCCAGGAAGAACCAATTCTCCAGTGCCCTGCTGCGTGGCGAACTGACTCTCAGGCCCCACCCGACCTGGTCAATGCCGAAGCACCTGACATGGACCGAAGACCCGTTCAACGACAAGAACTGGATCCATCAGTTGCACATGCTGCGCTGGATGGCGCCCCTTGCCCAAGCGGGACGGGCCGGCGACGTCCCCGCTGCCGAGCTGTGGCTCCGCCATGCGACCGACTGGGCACGGAACAATCCGCCTGGAAGGTCCAAATGCATAGCGGCTTGGGCCAACATGGTCGACGGGATCCGCGCCACGCATCTCGTCCTCGGCGTGCCCATGATCAGTGAGCTGTTTCCGGACTCCCTCCCCGTTCTGGAGAAGACGATCACCGAACACGGAGCCTGGATCGCCGACCCCAGGCATCTGGGCCATTCCAATCATGCCCTGCACCAACACGAAGGTCTGCTCCTGTGCGGCATCGCCCTGGGCCGACACGACTGGACAGAGTTGGCGGTCGAGCGGATCGGGCAACTCTTACGAGAACAATGGGATGCAGAAGGCATCAACGCAGAAGGTGCCATCGCATACCACCGCAACAACTACATCTGGTGGCAGCGGCTGCTCGCTCGGCTGGAGTTGGCCGGGCTGGATTACCCGGCGGGTGCCGAATCCCTGGAGGCCACGCCAGTGGCCCTTGCACATGCGACACGTCCCGACGGCTTGTTCGTCCCGATCGGGGACACCGATGGTGGTTCGGCCGACGGTGTGGACCACCCAGCATGTCGCTATGTGACATCTCAGGGCAGCGAGGGAGAACCACCCCAGGAATTGTTCAAGCTCTACCGCGACGGGTATGCCTTCGGCCGCAGTGGGTGGGGGGAGTTTGAACGGGACATGGCAGAGGAGACGTTCTTCTCGATGCCGTTCGGACGCTTCAAGGTCCATGGCCACCCGGACGGCGGATCCCTGACATTCGCCGCCGGGGGAGTCAACTGGATCACGGATCCAGGGAAGTACTCCTACACGCACGAGGACCCGATCCGGAAGTACGTCATCGCGCACTCCAGTCACAGCCTGGTGTATCTCCCGGACGAGCACCGTGACCGGAACGCAGACGTGGCGCTCCTGGCCCATCAAGAGGCCGACAGCCACTGGGACATCACGGTCGCTGACCAGGGCTACGCAGACGTAGACCTGACGCGCAGAGTCTTGTTCTCCACCAGTGGGGAGTACCTCGTTGTGGTGGACACTGTGCGCGCTGATCGTGACGTCGTCGCAGTTCAGCGCTGGCAACTGGGTGCGGGCGTGGAGGCCGAGTCCACAAAGAATGTCGTGGCGTTGAGCAGCGGGGAGAAATCCGCCGCGCTCTATGCCTCTGGGACCAAGGCCGACACGTCCATCATTCGCAACACGGCACCGTGGCTACCGGAAGGTCGTATTGCAACCGCCTGGAAGCAGAGTGTGCCCGCGCCAGTTGTCGAGATGACCAAGCACGGAAAGTCCTTCCGATTCGTCACCGTCCTTTCAGCGGGTCAGAAGACGGCACCGAAGTTCTCTACTGTCAAAGGTCTACCGGCGGGAGTCCTCGGGCTGACCGTGGACAACGGATTCTCCGCGGAAACCATGGTGATTCGTGACCGCGACGTCCGTGTTCTCTCGGGCCCGGCCTCGACGGAGGACGCCGCGGCTGCGCTGGATCTAGCCCCTGCTCCAGCTTCTGCCGTTCCGGGCCGTCCCGCGTCAGCCGGACACGCCACTGGCCCCGCACGCCAGCTCACTCGTGAGGAACACGCCAGCGTGCTCGAGAGACTCGCACGGGCACGTGCGGACGCGGCCCACCTCGACTCCGCTGAGCGACAGGCCTTCGCAGACGAACTCGAATCCGAACTCCGGCCCGAGCTACCGGGCGGTGACTTCGACCTCGGCCTTGAAGCTTGCCTGAGTGATCTTCGGCAGGCCAGGAGCGGGCGGTCTGCCGCGATGGTTGCGAATCGGGCCCCGTTGATCAACTGGGCTCAGGACGAGACGTGGCGCCCCACCTACTACGACCTTCCGATCAAGACTCACCTCGGGGGTTGGAATCACACCACAACTTTGAATCAGGCCGGTCTCCACACCGTGGAATTCGGACCGCTGGTCCTTCCGACACTTGTGGAACCGTACCCGGGGAACACATTGACGGTCCTTTTCCACGGAGCCATAAACCGAACCAAGTCCAGATTGCCACTCTTTCAAAGAGTTGCCCTCCAACGGAGCCTGGCCATGGGCCCGATTCTTGGTTTCAGCGACGCAACGCTCGATCTCGACGCTCAAATGCGACTCGGGTGGTATCTGGGGGCCGGATTCTGGGACCTCACGACCGCGATGGTTGACGTGATCCGTGGGGCCGCCGCGACGTGGGGAACAGAGCACGTAGTCCTTCAGGGCAATTCCGGTGGGGGGTTCGCTGCTATGCAAGTGGCCGCTCAGATGCCCGAAGCGCACGCGGTCGTCTTCAACCCACAAACTGACATTCGACGCTACTCTGCTGCGCATGCGCGGCGGGCCTTTGAAGCAGCCTTCGGAGACCGGTCAGACCCAACGCGTGACGACGAGCTCGCGCGCGTGAGCGTGGCCCACCGGTGCCGGACGACCGGCACGTTGGGACAGTCCCTGACCTACGTGAGCAACTCCGGAGACCGAATCCACGTGGCCAACCATGAACTCCCACTCCTTGAGGCCCTGGAAGACATGGGCGTTGGCACGACAGTCAACCGGGTGGACTTGTACCTAGGAGACGGACACAAGCCCGTCGACAACGACAAGTACGCAGAGATCATGACCTCCGTGTATCAGCAACTCACGTCTTGAAAGGTTGCTCCTGTCAGTTCGCCTGGAGCCCTTCGAATTCAGATCTCCGGAATCACTTACGGGGCCACGTCGTCGGATTCACCCGTTCAGCAATTCGAGGGTCTTCTCCCGCGACAAGGGATTGTGACCGGACTCCTCATCAAAATACGTGTGCAATGTCGAGTTACCAGCCACCAATGGACTTTTCTTCAGGAAGTCCACCCAAATGGGCATTTGAATGTCCCGGTCGTACTGGCTCGCCAGGTTCACCCAAAAGTCGATCTGGAGCGGAACCCGCCCCCTCGACAAATGGCGAAGAACATTCGTCCGATAGGGCCATTTTCTCCGGACGTCAGCGGCCAGATGCCCCGGAAACCGCCGCGTCAGGACATCACGGACCTGGTGGGGGTACCACCGCGTCCAGTCGAACTGGGCGTTGTTCACGATTGCTCGGGCTCGGACGTCGTAGGCCAGGCAAGCCAAAGCGCCAAATCCACCGGCCGAAGACCCGAAGTAGGTCCGCTGCTCCGGCCGCGGGGCGCCGAGGGACTTGGCCAGCAAGAGGATGACCTTGGTGGTCAGGTGCGCAGGCCACACAGGGGGACCGGCCTGCAACCAGTTGAGCGAGATGGCTTCCGGTCCCACCGTACCGGGGTCACACACGAAGATCTGGCTGGCCTGGATGTCCGGCCACCAGGAAGAACGCTGGAAGATCGGCCGACCCTCGGAACGTTCCAGGTCGACCGCACCGTTGTGCAGGATCACGAGTCGAGGACTGTCCCGGCGCACGACGAGCAGGGGAAGTATTGACTCGGGTAAGGCGACATCCACCCTGACAGGCTCGTCCAAGGGGAAAGACTCGGCCGTCAGCGCTGCAACGTCGTCGAGCGCGACGGTTAGCGCGGATTCAACGGCCTTCAACCAGTTCATGTCAACCCATTTTATCGGTGGTTGGCATGGGAACCGTACCGAGCCCCTCGTCGTCCCTCAGCGAGTCGACATCGGGCAGGCAAGGTGCCGTGCCTGTGGGTGTTCCACCGCCGATACCTCCAGGGTCGAAGCGCAGGTGGGACAGTTGGATCCGGGTAGCGTTCTGCCAAGACAGCCTGTCCCGAGCTTTGTGAACCGTTATGCACAACCGGATCCGTTGGCCGCATCGAACATCGTGTACCGCGATGGGAATTCGCCCGACGCGGTACGCCCCGGGGAGGGTCAGCACCACGCGGTCATCGACCGTCACGCTGTAGGAGAAGGAGCGGTCCTTGCCGTCCCCGGACCAGGTCTTGTGCATGTCGAAGAAGAGGTCCCCGTTCTCCGTGCAAACATGCACGGTGCGGTGCACCTGGGTTCCGGCAATGAAGTTTTCCAAGGGGACGTACGCGGACCAGGATTTCATGTCCTCCGGCACCGCCACGGCATGCTCTCGCCCGGAGGGGTCACGGACGATCAACGGGTGATCCATGGGCCACGGCTCCTCCGTGACTGCCGCGCTGGGGACCACCGACGCCGCAGGACGGGCCGGTCCAGGGTGCTCGGTTGCCAAACTGCCGGCGGACAAGCGGGTGTCCCGCGCCACTTCGTAGAGGTTCCTGGTGTCACTCATGCCGAAGAAGTTCAGCACGGGGACAGTGGAATTGATCAGTTCCCCGAACGCGTACGACTCCGCGCGTTGCCGTCGGCTGAACGCCAACAAAGGCTCCAAGATTGCACGTGCACCGATCGGCACGTGCGTGTCGAACGCCAGATCGATTTCGTTGTAGACCTCGCTGGCCCAGCGACCGTTGCGGTATTCCCAGTGCGTCAGGTCGCTGGGAAGATACCCGTGCAGGTCAGAGGAGAGGAGATAGGTCTCCAAGGACCGGTCGAAGTGATCTGCAAGGCTCTCCTTCGGAATCTGGACGCCGGTCGCTGTCGCGCGTTTGACCAACCTCGACCTGACCGCGGCCACAACATCCGTGTCTTCGGGAGCAGCCCATTTGTGCTGCGCTATCTCGAAGGCATTGCCGCGCACGACCAGCAGGTCCGGTTCCGAAAAGTTGGTCAGGTAGTGCGGCAAGAGCCAGCGGCCGTGCACGCCGAGGCTGTTACGGTCGCAGGCCAGAGATTCTTCCGGAGTCAGCGGACGAACACTCTTGTCGGCACGGTAGATGACCCGATGATCCAATCCCAGTAGATCCACCAAGGGCCGGACCAATCGGACATCACCGTTGAGGGCATGGTCCTCGCCGTCATCTGCCGCAGGACTACCCCCGTAGGTGAAGCAGGGGATCGCCGACATCCAGGGCAGGGACAGCGCAAGGACACACCGGGAATCGGCACCTCCACTCAGCGCAAAGCGCAGGGGCGTCACCCCTCGCGCCACGAGTTCCATCTGACGTTGCCACAGCTGCTGCACCCGTACCAGGCGGTCTTCCTCGGAGCGGGCAATCCATGGGTTCGGTCGGAAGGGCCAATGGCGCTCAACCTGGCCGGACAGGACCTCGATCCGGTGGTTGGGAGGTAATGCTTTTCCACCCGTGAATGGGGAAAGATCCCAGGTGTGCGAGGCCTTTACCACTCCGGATGGTTTCAGACCGAAAGTGGATGCCAGGAGATGAGCATGAGAAGCTGCTCCGCCGCCTCCCGCCATGTAGTACACGGAACGGGACCCAACTGCATCGTGATAGATCCATAGTCCGGTCCGACTCACCACCAGGATCAGATGGCGGCCCGCCATCAGGTCCAAGCACTCGAGGAACGCCGATTCCGAATCGTTCAAGGCGTCGGCCAAACGAGCGGCTGCGTCTTTTGTGCGGCTCAGGTTCTCGTCGGTGTCCTCACCGAGGTAATACGCTCGCCCGTGGACCAGCACGATGGTGCCGTCCTCAGCTTCGGCTCGCTGAAGCGGGCGTCTGGAGTCGTAGTGCAGCTCGAACCCACGGCTCAAGGGCAGTCTTCGAAAGCTGGGCGGCAGGTTTTTCGCCAGACCGGCCGGCGCCAGACAGAACCCGTACGCGTAGGTCTTCGGATGCACGACTACCCCTTATCCACTGACCCCCGGGTTGAAGTCCTCCAACCGGTCGCCCAGGTCGAACATCTTCTCGATGGCTGCAATGGTACGCGCCGCCGCTTTGCCGTCGCCGTAGGGATTCACCGCATTGGCCATGGCGTCGTAGATCGCATGGTTGTGCAGGAGCGTGTCGACCTCCTCGACGATCCGCTCCTCGTCCGTTCCGATGAGCTTGACCGTTCCGGCGGTCACGGCCTCCGGACGTTCCGTGTTCTCGCGCATGACCAATACGGGCTTCCCCAGCGACGGCGCCTCCTCCTGCACCCCACCGGAGTCCGTGAGGACCACGTCGGCCACGGACAGCATGCGGGTGAACTCGCCGTAGGCCAGGGGTTCGGTGACGTGAACGTTGGGCTTGCCTTCAATGGCGGGAAGCACGGCTTCGCGAACGACCGGGTTCCGGTGGGCCGGCAGGACGATGGTCAGGTCCGGTTCGGCGTCGGCGATCCGCGCCAACGCCCGCCCCACGCCGCGCATGGCCTCTCCTTGGTTCTCACGACGGTGCGTGGTCACCAGGAGCGTCTTGCCCGACCGCTGGGCGATCTCCTCGAGCTGCGGATCGGTGAAAGGCAACGCTTTTGCCACCGTGTGATGCAGGGCGTCGATCACGGTGTTGCCCGTGACCACGACGTCGTCGCCGTTGATCGACTCCGCCTGGAGGTTTCGCTTGGAGATGTCCGTGGGCGCCAGGTGCAGGCTGGTGATCTGCGAGGTGATCCTCCGGTTGGCTTCCTCGGGGAAGGGGGAGAACAGATCGAAGGACCTCAACCCGGCTTCGGCGTGAATGACCGGGATACCCCGGTAGAAGGCGGCGATCGCGCCGGCCGTCGACGTCGTCGTGTCACCCTGAACGATCACCGCATCCGGTGCAGACTCTTCAAAGATCGCGTCAAGGCCTTCGACAGTCCGGGTGAGCACACCGTTGAGCGTCTGCCGTGGCTGGATGATGTTGAGGTCGTGATCGGGCGTGATGTCGAAGATCTCGTTGACCTGATCCAGCATTTCGCGGTGCTGCCCTGTCACGGTCACCACGCAATCGAACGAACTCGACTCCTGCAGGGCCTTCACGATCGGGGCCATTTTGATGGCTTCCGGTCGAGTTCCGTAGATGGGCATGATCGTCAAGGTCATGGAGATCTCTTTCCTCCGCTGAATTCAGCAAATCGGTCGAGAGACGGGGCTGTCATGAAGCACAAGCAACCCTACATGCCGCAGACTGCCGCGGGTTCGTCACAATTCGACCATGCCGGCCCTGTGGGCAGAAATAACCAACTGCAACCGGTCACGGACGCCAAACTTGTTGACCAGATGCGTTACGTGTAATTTCACGGACTTTTCCGTGATGCCCAAAGTTTCCGCAATCTCCTTGTTCCGGCAACCTGTGGCCAACTGCCGCAGGACTTCCGCCTCCCGTGCAGTCAGGGTGACGGCGGGCGGCAGTTCGTCGCGTTTGTCGGAGTCCCTCAGGTGCCCCACAACGGCGTCCAACGCGGTGGGGGAGAGTTCGGCCCGGCCCGAGACTGCGCGCCGCACGGTCGTCAGAATCCGCTCCGGGGGATCGGACTTGAGGACGTACCCCAGGGCGCCGGCGCGCAGAGCCGGCACGACGGCGTCGGCGGTCGTGAACGTGGTGATCATGACCACCCGGGTCCTGGGCAACACCCGCAGAAGTTCCGCCGTGGCCTCCACACCGTCCACACGGGGCATCTGGATGTCCATCAGGACAATGTCCGGGCGGAGGCTCTCGGCCATCTGCACCGCTCCGCGTCCATCCGAAGCGGTTCCCACCACCTCCATGTCATCGGCACTACCGACGTAGACCGACAGCGTCTCCCTGACCACCGCCTCGTCATCGGCGATCAGGACCCGGTACTGAGTCCTGGATGCCCGGGTCTGCCGCTCCAGATGTGCCTCCATTTTCACGCCCTCACCGACGGGTTTCGAGATATTTGCCTAGCCCGTGACACAAACGCAGGTCAAGCGGGTGTTTTTCTCCATCACCAGAATATCCTTAGGGCGTGCGCACAGGGTGCTGACCAGTAGGAACAGTCCCTGCGAGACCCGCACGCGAGTCAAGTCTCCCACTCGAGCAGGAGTTACCGATGTCCATTCTCAACCGTTCCCGGAAGGCCGCAGCCGCGGCCGCAGTTGCTGGATCGTTGTTCATCAGCGGTGGCCTGGCCACCGCTGCCATCGCACCGTCCATCGGTGCCACCCCGTCCCCTACAACCTCCTCGTCCGTGGTGGAGGCCGAGCCGGGGGTCTTTGTGAGCCTCCTGTGCCAGGCTTTCGGCCGCTGCAGCAGGTGACGTGAGGACAGTATCTGCCTCAACGGGTCCGTTGGCCGTAATTCATCGCCGTTGGCCTGAATTACGCGTCACGGACCCGTTGCCGGTCCCAGGCTTCCTACGCATCGTGGCCAGTGTTCTGGTCGGGATCCTCGGCCTCTTCGACCTGATGCGGTTGACCAGCGATCTGCAGTTCTTTTCCATGACCGGCGGCACCCCGTGGCTCGAACTGCTCGCAATCGTGGCAGGGTCCTACATTCCCCTGATCGCCACGCTCATCGGCCCACGGTTGGGGACGGCAACCATGACGTTCGCCTATGCTATGGCGCTGGTCACACAATCAACCTTCACGGTGATTGTCCCGGGCGTGGCCTGTACCCTGATTCTTTGCATGTGGCTCCGGTGGGGCGTTGGCACCACTGTCGTTGCCACTCAGTGGCTGGCTGCACTGGGTCTGGGAACGTTCGTCCGGGACCCGAACACGTGGGCCGAGGCCCTTGCTTTGTCGGTTTTAGTCGGCTTCGCGGCTCTCCTGGGTTTCACCATTCGCTTCTTCAGGTGCCGGACCCTCCTGTCCGCGCGCACCATCGCCCGCTTGGAGCATGAGGCCGCCATGGTCCGCACGGCCGAGCGCCAGGACCTTGCCCGCGAGCTTCACGACCTCGTGGCCCATGACGTGACGGCCACGGCCCTGCGTGCCAACGCCGGACTGCTCTCCGAGGACCCTGAACTCCAGCGCACGGCCCTGCGAGACATCGCCACCGGTGCCAGCGGAACCATCGCGGACCTGCGGCGCCTGGTGAGCATCCTGCGGGAAGAACCCGTGGGCATCTCCGCCACACGGGTTTCCGCGAACGACGACGGCGCCCAAGGCCCACGCTCCGGTGGCCTGGCCCCACCCACTCCCACCATGTCCTCTGTGCTCACCAGTAGTGTCCAGTCCCTCAAGGACTCCGGCTTCGAAGACATCGAGGTGCGGGAGGGCACGGGGTGGGAGCGCGTCGCGACCTCCGTGCGCTCCGCATGTCAGCGAGTGGTCCAGGAAGCGTGCGCGAACATCATCCGGCACGGATCCACGTCCGGGCCGGTGCGGATCCGCGTGGAGATCACGGGGGAATCCGGAACGGATGCCCGAGCGGAAGTCGAAGTGTCCAATGCCCTCGCCCGCACCCGTCGTCGTGAGAAGACCACCCCGGAGGCCGTGCTGAGCACCGGAGGATTCGGGCTTCTCGGTCTCCGTGAACGTGTGTCGGTCTTCGGCGGGGAGCTGATGAGTGGTCCGATAGACGGACGGTGGATCGTCCGGGCACGTCTGCCTCTTCAGGAGATCGACCTCCGATGATCGCAGGGGCAGGCACCTGCGCCGTCATACTGAGGTCACCTTGCGACCGTGCGCCGGACCGCCACGAGACCGCACAACCATCGATCCGTACAAGCCCAATGGTCACCTCATGAAGCTCAGTCAGTCCGTCGGTTACTCAACGATCCAGCTCAAGATCCAGGATGCCACCGGCCACAATGTGATGGTCAACCGGGACGTGTTGCGTCGTACGTACAGCTCCCTCAAGGTTCTCGTGGGTCACTTCTACGAGTCCTCGGTCTCCGCCGACGGTGCGCGTCCTCCCTTTGCGATCTCGTTCATCGAGTCCCAGAACGGCTCCGTCGTGTTCACGATCGAACCTCCCGACCTGCGCCGCGCGCGACACATATTGCCGACACTGGGACGGCTCTCCAGGTTCCCCGCCAGGCCGGCGAAAGCCGCATGGCCCGTGGCTGCCGGAACGGCCCTGCGCGACGCGGTACTCCTGGCCCACGCGGCATCGTTTGTGATCGAGAGCAAGTCGCCCCGCAGTGTTCCCACGTCCACGCCCGGACTGAGCGATCTGTTGAGTTCGCTTGGGCCGCAGCGTCTTCGCTTGCCCAATGCAGTTGCCGAAGCCTTGGGCGACCCCTACATCCAACGGGTACTGCGGGAGTTGTTCGTGGCCGTGCGAGAGGAGGGCGTGGCGTCGATCGTCATCGGCCTGGAGCCCAACGCACCCGAACGCAGGGTCGAATTCGTGGTGCCGGCCGCCGACGACGTGATCCGGTTCGTCGAGGGCGGCCCCCTGACATCGGCTTAGTTCGGCCGCCCCATCCCCGCAATACCCGTGCTGAAGGCCTGGCGCCGGGTTGTGCGAGTCAGCATCTCCCGCAGGGGGACGTCGTCCATCTCGATCATGGCATCGATGCTGTGGAAGTCTGCGGCCGCCAGAATGTGATGGAACCCTTCAGGCAGATCCACGACGGTCTCCATTCGCCTCGCTGGGTCCGACGGGTCATTCACGAGCACGAGTGAGCGCAACCCGGGGTCATACAACGTGGCCAGCAAGGCCCTATGGGTCGCGGCTGCCTCCGGCGTCCCGTCGAACAAGTTCGAGATGAACCCGGGGACCCGGACGGTACGGCGGTCGTCGATCACCATGGTGGAAAAGCCGTCCGCATCGGGCTCCGAACTGATGCGGACCTTGGTTGCCACCAGGATCAGCGGGAGGATCTGCACGGTCACGGACACCAATTCAGCACCCCACCGGACCCACCGGGCCATCTGGTCGCGTTTGGCTGCAGGCACGGGTGCGATCGCCCGGGTCAACGGGGGGCGGGGGTCCATGAGGTCCATGTCGATCATGTAGGTGCCCGGGGTCGTCGAACGGTAACTGATCCGGAGTTCGGGCAGATGGTCTTCGAGTCCGTCCTCCTTGGCAAGACGGACCAAACTGCGGTTCATCAACCCCAGCATTCCGTGGCGGGTCCTTTCCAGGACGGCGTCCTCCGGGGTGACGGGCCCGTCGGCCCCTTCAAACCGCACCTCGGCGTCGACACGGGCGAGCAGGGCTTCACCGCGCCGTAGTTGACTCATACGGCTCTCCTCGTCGGCCGGCGGGCAGTGCACGGCCGAGTCGCTTGAATAACGGACTGCGTGCCGTTGGGGCGGCAGGCAGCTACGCAGTGAGTTTACGGTCGTCACGGGAGAGATGTATTCATTAGACTGCAAATAATCGGTGTGTGACCCGCTCGAGATTGGCTTGCCGGGGCCTGTCGGCTCAGCTGGTTCGACGACGACGCGCACGCAGTCCTGCGACCAGTCGACGGGTGCGCGGAGCCGCCGTCGAAACCGCGAGGTAGCCGGAGAGCACCCCGATGGTGCCGGTTCCACCGACGAGCAGGGGAATGCGGAGCCCGCTGAATCGGTCCGGGTCGGAGGCGACCACGTGGGACATCCCGTTGACGGTGGCAGCGATCACGGCACCCGCAATGAGTTGATGTCCGATCTTCTCGGTCTGGTCGAGCAGCGGCTGCAGTTCGTCACCGCGCAGGTGGACGTCGAACCCTCCGTGTTCGAGCACCGTGAGCACGCGGCGCATCACGTCCGGCGCCTCGGCCCCCATCTGCACGGCGTCCTGCAAGAGGTCACGGACCCGGCCCACCAACGCGTCCGGGGACAGACGCTTGAGCACGAACCGTTGAGCGTACGGCTGCATGACCGCAACCAGGTCGAACTCCGGGTCCAGGCTTGTCCCGATGGCTTCCGCCGTCAGAACCATGCGCAGGAACAGTGCGGATTGGCGGGGCAACCGGAGCCGGTGGCGGCGCAGGGTGGCCACCAGATCCGTCATGAGGGCGCCGATCCGCACTTCCTGGAGCGGCCGGTTGGCGTATCGCCGCAGCATCGCTTCGATGTCGCGCTCGAGCTTGGCGCGGTCAAGCTGTTCCCCGGAAGTCTCCGTCAGGGCCAACAATCCGCTTGCAGCCCGGCGGACGTTGCCCTGGACCACACCCATCATCAGTGTGACCAGTGAGTCACGGAACTCCTCGGACAGCGTTCCCACCATGCCGAAATCGATCATGGCGATCGACCCGTCCGGTTGGACGAACAGGTTGCCCGGATGCGGATCGGCGTGGAAGAACCCGTCCTCGAAGATCATCTTGCACAACGCGTCCGTGGCGGTCACGGCCACCTCGTGGCGGTCGAGTCCGGCGTCGTCGAGCGCTGCGATGTCGCTGATCTTGAGCCCGGTCATGCGCTCGGTGGTCAGGATGCGCGTGGACGTCGCCTCCCAGAACACCTCCGGGACGATCACGGAAGGGTGGGCGCCGAAGATCTCCCGCATGCGCTCCGTGTTGCGGGCTTCCGTGAGGTAGTCCATCTCGTCACGCATGGAGGCCGCGAACTCGTCGACCAGCCCGATGAGGTCCTGGTACTGGACTCCCGGCCAGTACCTGGTGAGCAGGACGGCAAGCTCACGCAGGATCTCCAGATCCCGGTTCACCTCGCCGACGATGTTCGGCCGCCGAATCTTGACCACGACCTCGGCGCCGCGGAAGGTAGCCAGGTGCGCCTGACCGATCGAACCCGTCGCCAACGGCACCGGGTCGATGTGTTGCAGGATCTCCTCGGCCGCTGATTCGGGTTCCTCGCCCAGCATCTCGCGGATCACGTCGGGTGGGATGGGAGGGGAGGAATCCTGCAGGAGCGCCAGTTCTGCGGCGTACGCCGGCGGGAGCAGGTCGGGACGGGTGGAGGCCAACTGCCCCAACTTGACGAACGTCGGGCCGAGTTCCTCCAGAGCCAACCGCAGGTGCTCCGGCTGAGGCTGGATCTTCTGAGGATCGATCAGACGAACCTTGCCCAGGTACGAACGCCACTCGGGCTTGAGCCCACCCAGCGCGAACCCGAAGCCGTGCTTCGAGAGCACTTCGAGGATCTGAAGAAGTCGTTCTCGCCTGGAGATCATCCGTCTCTGTCAGTCATCCGTGTCAGCCCTGTCTGTCGGTCGGGGTCAGGAATCGTCGCGCTCGGCGGGGATCTCCGCCGGAGTGGAGGTGGTGTTCGCCGAGGTGGAGGTAGTGTTCCCCGGTGTGGAGACCTTGGTCGTGGGGGACTTGAGGGGCCCGAACAAAGAGCGCAGGTACGCCGCCATCCCGCCCGTGGCGGCGGCCACGATCAGCGCCAGGGCGGACACCAGCGGCTCACGCCCCAGGAAGAGCACGGCCGCCAGCACCAACAGCACGGTGGCTGCCAGAAGCACCCACACCGTTGCCCGGCTGCGTCGGGTCCAGGTCGCGTCCGATGCCGCCCACGCACTTGACCCGGCCGTGGACGTCGACCCCGTGTGGGTGTTGCCGGTCGACCGGGCGGGGGCCACGGGATGCCCGGAGGCAGCCATGCCCTTGCGCCACTTCCGGGAGTTCTTCCCGCGCTCGGCGTCGGTCGGCACGTAGGCATTGGGAATCTCGTAGTCATCCGCTTCGGGCACCAACTCGTCGCCCACCCGCGGCAGCTCTTCGAACCAGGCCGCGTCGATCGCCTCGGGGCGAGCCGCCTGAACGGTCAGCGAGACCTCGTAAGCCGATCCCCGGATGGTGCCCCAGGCCGCTGTCAGCAGGTTGTGTTCGAAGGCATGGCGGATGACCGGAATGAACTGTTCCGAGAGCTGAGTGGAGAAGCGCCCGACCACCTGACGTTCGTGCAGCACCTCCACGATGTCCACGTGTTCACCGTGGGCGGTCCGGACCTGGTTGACCTCAAGGGTCAGGAACAGCCGGGCTTCTCCGGACTTGGGCAGAATCGCGTGGAGGTAGGCGGCGTGGTCCTGTTCGTCGAGCACCTTGATCGAAGGGCCCTGGGGGAGCACGGTCGAGCGCTGCGGGGGTGAGTTGACGGGAAACAGCAGGTCCGGAGGGGAAAGCTGCACGCGTGCCGACGCATCGACTTCCGGAGTCCCGTCGGCATCCACCAGCGATGCCTTGATGATCACGGGCGCCGTCGCGGCGTATCCGGATGCCACCACGCGAGTCACGGCCGGCCAGTACCGGACGGCGTCGTCCTTGGCGAGGTGCCCCACCTGGTTGTCGTCCACGCGCACGGAAATGGTCTGTGAATCGAACGGATTGTCAGGTTCGGGAACCAGGGTTGCGGTCCCGGCAAAAGTCTCCACCATCCCGTACGGCAACGAACCGAACACGCGCAGGATCTCCGCGTCGTAGAAGTTCTCCGTCACGATCTCCAGAGAACCGCGGTCGTTCAGGGCATAGGTGGTCATGGTCTCCCTTAGGCCTGAGAGATGGGGAAGCGTGGCCCGCTGGCCAGCCACGGGACGTTGGTGTCCGGACGAGTCCGGACGCAGAACAGTCTTTCACGGATTACATGCATTTCCGCGGATTGTGGCCGCGGTGGGCCGGGTGGGCGACGGCCCGTTACGCGGGCCTTGCGCGCGCCTGGATGGTGAGTCGACGTCGGCGTTCGTCGGCTTGCTCTCGGACCACACGCAGGAGCGCTGCTGGTGCGTCCGAGTGGGTGGTGAGCCATTCCTCCGTGGCTTGCAGAACGGCATCGTTCTCGACGCCCGCGGCAGGGTCCGGTGCGGTCCGGGGATACAGGCCCGCGACCACTCGGGTGGCCATGCCGATCGACCGACTTGCCCACTGCTCCTGGATGACTTCGAAGTACCGAGCGCGGAAGGGAGCCAGAAGGTCGTCGTCGCCCAGCTGGAATCCCGCCGCGGTGGCGCTGAGCAGGTCGTTGGTGAGGTCCGGGCCCAGGACACGGTCCCATGCCTCCTGTTTGGCTTCGGCCGTGGGCCTGGCCGCTTCCGCGCGGGCCCGCCCGATCTGCGCGGGCCTGGAACTGTCGCGATCCGACTCCGAGCGGATACAGGTGTCATCGGCGTGGCCCGAGGCCACCAGCCCCGTGAGCAGACGCCAACGGAGGGTGGGCCCGAGCCGCAGATCCGGAAGTGCCACGGAGCCGGCCAGCAGATCACCGGCCCAGGCGGAGAAGGTCCGATCATGAACCAGGAGGTGCCCGAACACTCGGGCCAGAGCGCTCTGCCGGTCGGATCCGGGCGGGGCGGACTCCAGCTGGGTGACGACGGCTCGCGTCAGGTCGGTGCTGTGACGGGCTCGACGGGTCACAGGGAGATGGTCGTCCAGGACTTCCAGTGCACGGTCCAGGACGGTCTCGAAGACCACCGATTCCTCTTCCTGGAAGATGTGCTGCAGGACAGCGGTGAGGAAGTCTCCGGGGTCCACCTCCCCGGAGCGCACGGCCGACCACAGCTGTGCCCAGGCCACGGAGCGCGCCATGGGATCCGGGAGGTGTCCCAGGTGCTCCATCAAGTGCTCTGCCTGCCCGGCATCCAGCCGGTACTCGGCGTAGTCCAGGTCGTCGTCGTTGACCAGGACCAGGCCGTGCGCGCCGGTCAACGCCGGGACCGGCAGCGGGTCGCCCGGCTGATGACCCGCCGGTATCTCCACCAGGACCCGCCGGGTGCGCGCCCAGGCAGTCGCCAAGGACGCGACGGCATCGCTCGCTGAATCCGAGGGCGTGGAAATGCGATCGGTGCCGTAGAGGCCGATGGCCAGCTGGTGTGGTCGGGCGGAGGCCGGGTCCTGCGGGGTCCCGCGAGGCACCAGCACGACCGATTCGATCGGAGAGTCCAAACCTGTGTCCCCTCGGGTGACCGTGACGTCGACCCGGGTGGCGCCCGTCGTGTCTAGCCAGTGCCGGGCCCAGGCCCGTGTGTCCTGGTGGGAGGCCTCCTCGAGCGCGGCCAGGAAGTCGGACAGATCGGCTGATCCCCAGGCGTGCCGTCGGAAGTACGCCCGGCACGCCGCGAAGAATGCGTCCTGCCCGACGAAGGCCACCAGCTGCTTGAGCGCTGCGGCACCCTTGGCGTAGGTGATGCCGTCGAAGTTCTGCCGGGCGGCGGCCACGTCCGGAATGTCGGCGAGGATCGGGTGAGTCGTGCTCAGCGCGTCCTGCCGGTAGGCCCAGGCCTTGCGGCGCACCGCGAATCCCGCCCAGGCGCTCGTGAACTCCGTGGCCTCGGCCGAGGCGTATGCCCCCATGTACTCCGCGAAGGACTCCTTGAGCCACAGGTCCTCCCACCAGCGGATGGTCACCAGATCGCCGAAGTACATGTGCGCCATCTCGTGCAGGACCGTGTTGGCCCGGGCCGCGCGCTGTTGGTGGGTGGGGCCGTCGGGGAACAGGTAGTCCTCGGTGAAGGTGACCAACCCGGGGTTCTCCATGGCACCCAGGTTGTACTCGGGGACGAATGCCTGTTCGTAGGAGTCGAACGGGAAGTCGAGGTCGAACAGGCCGGTGTAGAAGTCCAGTCCTTGCCTGGTCAGCTCGAACAGTTCCTCGGCCGGAAGGTGCGGCGCCATGCTGGCCCGGCACCACAGGGTCAACGGCAGCCGCTGATCGCGTCCAGGCACCGAAGATTCCCACGTGCCCGTGACCCGGTGGTAGGGCCCGGCCAGGACAGTGGTCAGGTAGCTCGGGATGGCGGCCGTGGCGGAGAACTCGTGACGCGCCGCTGCCGCGTGACCCGACGCGGCCGGAAGGGGACTGATGCGTACATCTGCCGCGTTGGACGAAACCGACCACCCGGCCGGGGCGTCGACCGTGAACCGCCAGGGGGCACGCAGATCGGGCTGGTCGAAGCAGGGGACCACACGACGCGCGTCGGTCGGTTCGTACTGCGTGTAGAGGTAGGTGGCACCGTCCTCCGGGTCCACGTACCGATGCATTCCCTCACCGGACCGCGAGTACCGGCCGCGACCACGGACGGTCACGGTGTTCGTCGGTTGAAGACCCGAGAGCTCGATCCGCCCCTCCGACACGCACTGTTTCAGGTCGGCCCCGGTCCGCGGCTGGCCGTTGACCTCCAGGGAGTCCACCTCGCCGATGAAGTCCAGGAACGTGGCCTCGACTCCGTTGGCGACTTCGAACTCCCATCGAGCGGTCACCGGGAAGGTCGACATGTCGGGGTCGGAGGCGCCCGTGAGGTCCAGTTGGACTTCGGCACCCAGCAGGGTCAGGTCACGGGAGCGACGGGCTGCGTCAACGCGGGTCAGGTCGTAGTGAGGCACGCGCACAGTCTACGAACGACCAGCGACGACGACGGAAGGGCCCGTCCACCGCCGTGGACCGGGCCCTTCCGCGTTGCACACCGCCGCCCCATAGTGCGTGGGGTCGCGTGCCTACTCGAACTTGTAGTTCTTGGGGATCACCGTGATGCCCGAGTCGGTCACGTGGAGACCACGGGCACGGTCCTCTTCGGCGCTGACGCCCACCCGGACTCCGGGCGGAACCACGACGTTCTTGTCCACGATGCAGCGTTCCACGACGGCGTCCTCCTCCACCCGCACACCCTGCAGGAGCACGGACTTGTCCACCCGGGCGTGGTTGCCCACGAAGACGTTGGGGGAGAGCACCGACTCCTGGACCCGGCTGCCCGCCACGATCACACCGGGGGACAGGATCGAGTCCGTTGCCACGCCACCCTCCTGGTACGGGCCGCGGACCAGCTTGGCGGGCGGTGCGGTGACCTGGTGGGTGTAGAGCGGCCAGGCCTCGTTGTAGAGGTTGAACACGGGCATGGGGCGCAACAGGTCCATGTGGGAGTCGTAGTACGAATCCAAGGTGCCGACGTCGCGCCAGTATTGGCGGTCACGATCGGTGGACCCGGGCACGTCGTTGTTCGTGAAGTCGTAGACCACGGCTTCACCGCGGTCGGCGAAGTACGGCATGATGTCGCCGCCCATGTCGTGGTCGGTGTCCTCGCGGGCCTCGTCCTGACGCAGCGCCTCGACCAGGGCGTCGGTGGAGAACACGTAGTTGCCCATGGACGCCAGGAACTGGGTCGGGTCATCCTCCAGGGGACGGGTCGAGTCCGGCTTCTCCACGAACTGGGTGATCTTGGTGGGATCGTTCGGGTCCGTTTCGATCACACCGAAGGACTTGACCAGCTCGAGCGGCTGGCGAACACCGGCCACCGTCGCCTTGGCGCCGGAGGCGATGTGGAAGTCGACCATCTGGGAAAAGTCCATGCGGTAGACGTGATCGGCGCCCACGACCACCACGATGTCCGGACGGGCGTCGTCGATCAGGTTCATCGACTGGAAGATCGCGTTGGCCGACCCCAGGAACCAGTCCTTGCCGTGGCGCTGCTGCGCGGGCACCGAGGCGATGTAGTTGCCCAGCAGCGTCGACAACCGCCAGGTTTCGGACAGGTGCCGGTCCAGGGAGTGGGACTTGTACTGGGTCAGGACCACGATCTGCAGGTACCTGGAGTTCACCAGGTTCGAGAGTGCAAAGTCGATCAACCGGTAGGTGCCACCGAAGGGGACGGCGGGCTTGGCACGGTCCTCGGTCAGGGGCATCAGGCGCTTGCCTTCGCCACCGGCCAGAACAATTGCCAGCACCTTTTCGCGTGCCATGTTCAACCTCTCCAGACGTCGTCGTCTTGAATCCGGGCGGGGGCCCGATGCCGTCGGCGGCCGATTCGTCGGATCGCCACGATACAGAGTCCACTCAATCGTGAATCGGGCCGTTCTGGGAAGTTGGCGCGGTCAGATTTCGGCAAGCGTCGCAAAGGTTTCAGAAATTAGCGGCCGGAGTGGGTGCCAGAGAGCCCGGACTGTAGTCTCGATCACGTGCGTATCGACATCGTGTCCAAGGAGTTCCCACCGGCGATCTACGGGGGTGCCGGCGTTCACGTCGCCGAGCTCTCGCGTGTCCTGGCGCCGCTGGTCGAGCTGAATGTCCGCTGCTTCGGGGAACCCCGTGAACCGGATTTCCACGGAGCCCATGTCCAGGCCTACCGGGTCCCCGGAGACCTTCGCGGTCAGAACGCGACGATCGAGACCTTGGGCACGGACCTGGGCATGGTGGGCGACATCGGGGGAGCGGATCTGGTGCATTCGCACACGTGGTACGCCAACATGGCCGGTCACCTGGCCTCCCTCATGCACGGCATCCCGCACGTGATCTCCGCCCACTCGCTTGAACCGTTGCGGCCGTGGAAGGCCGAGCAGCTCGGCGGCGGGTACGCCATCTCCTCGTTCGTGGAGAAGACCGCGTACCTCAACGCCGCTGCGGTCATCGCCGTCTCGGACGGAATGCGCAACGACATCCTGCGCTGCTACCCGGAGATCGACCCGGCCAAGGTCCAGGTCGTGCACAACGGCATCGACGTCGCGCAGTGGAATCGGGACGAAGGTACCGACGTCCTGGAAGCCCACGGCATTGACCCCGCCAAGCCGTCCGTGGTCTTCGTGGGCCGCGTGACCCGGCAGAAGGGTGTGCCGTTCCTGCTGCGTGCCGCACTGCAGCTGCCGCCGGAGGTCCAACTCGTGCTGTGCGCCGGTGCGGCAGACACCCCCGAGCTGGCCGCCGAGGTCAACGGTCTGATCGACGAGCTCAAGGCCACCCGTGACGGCGTGGTCCTCATCGAGCAGATGCTCCCGCGCCGGGAGGTCATCCAGATCCTGTCCCACGCCACGGCCTTCGCCTGCCCCTCGATCTACGAACCCCTCGGGATCGTCAACCTGGAGGCCATGGCGTGCGGGGCCGCCGTGGTGGCCACCGCCACCGGTGGCATCCCGGAGGTCGTGGTCGACGGCGAGACGGGCCGGTTGGTGGAGATCGAGCAGGTCGACGACGGATCCGGCACCCCGCTGGATCCCGACAAGTTCGTCAACGACTTCGCCGCCGCCCTGACCGAGGTGATTTCCGACCCGGAGCGCGCGCGCCGCATGGGTGAAGCGGGCAGACAGCGGGCCGAGGAACACTTCTCCTGGGAGTCCATCGCCGAACGCACCCTTGAGGTGTATCGCTCGGTCCTTCCCTGACCGTCCTGACCGCGGGGGAACGGACACCGGCACTGCCGCTCAGCCCACCCTCGCGGTGAACACCTGGACGGCCGGTCTGTGCTAAAGTCGTCGTCGTTGCTCGGCGGCTGACGCGGTTATTTGATGCCCGTGAAGGTCCGTCCGGTCACCTGCGCGGGTGGCGGAATAGGCAGACGCGCTAGCTTGAGGTGCTAGTCCTCGTATTAGAGGGTGGGGGTTCAAGTCCCCCTCCGCGCACACTTGTGATGTCTCACGACATGTGAAACCCCCGAACCCTCATGGGTTCGGGGGTTTTGTCATGCGCGGCAGGGTTGTCGACCACTCGGCTCAGCCGGACTACGCATCCGGCACCGACGACACCGCTTGGCGTCGATCGGGTCAGGCTTCCTGCGGGTCGTCGTCGGTCGCGTAGCGGCGCTGTCTCTCACGCTGCCCGTGGGTGAGCTTCTTCAGATCCGTCCGACTGTCGAAGCTGGACCCCAGGCCACCCGCCACGACCCCCATGGCCGCACTGAGCCACGCGATGTCCAGGTAGTTGGTCAGCTGCACGTCCGAACTGGCCAACAGCGTCGACATGAATCCCGGATCGATGATGATCAGGCCGCCGGCGAAGATCATCACCACCAACGCCAGGTAGAGCGCGACCACGCAGACCAGCAAGGTCAGCACGGTGGAGAAGTTGTACAGCACCACCACGCGGGTCAGCCGTTCGTGGACCGGCTTGTCCCACAGGCCGTTGCTGACGATCAACCACGTGATCATGACGGCGACCGCCACGGCGCCGATGGACAGCAGACGTGCCGTGGACAGGTACTCGGCCATCTGCCAGATCGAGCTGTAGAAGATTCCGAAGGCACCCGTGGCGGCTGCGGCCGCGAGCGCGCTCGACAGCCGGGGAGCGGTCCGCCACGGGTCGTTGGCCACGGTCATGCCCATGACGGTCCGCGCGGAGCCCAGGAGCCGGTCTGCGCGCAGTGCGAGGTGGCCTCCGGAATCCTGGCGCCAGCGGGTCCACCGCAAGCCGACTTTGCGACCGGGACCGAGTCCGGCCGCCACCGTCGACCCGTCCTTCGGATGGTCGAGTGGCATGAGCCGGGTGAGGCAGTCCAGCAGGACCGTCAGAATCCGACTCTTGGTGGCCACCGCCCCCAAAGTGGGGCAGGAGATCACCCCGACGTTGTACTCGGGAACGACTTCTGCCACCAGCGGGTCTTCGCCCGAATGCCGTGGGATCTCAGTCAGCAGGAGCACGGCGTCCACGGCGTCGTACTCGTCGGCAAGGCGCCCGGCAGCCGTGACGTCCAACGTGTTGTCGGGACGCAGTCGGATGGTCTCGGTCCTGGTGATCACGTGGACGTCGCAGTGGTACAGGATGCCCAGACGGGATTCCAAGCGACCCTGGAGTCTCTCGAGTCTGCGGGTGGGGAGCCCAGGATCGCTGATGACCAGGACGGTGCGAGGCCCGGCGCCGACATTCTGACTCATACCGCTAAAGCTACTTAGTGTCTCTGAGTACGCCGTGCCGGACAGCCCTAGATCCCCTGTGCCGTTCGGAACACCGCACGGCCGATCCCTGAGCGGCAGTGGTAGAACCGGTACATGAGTACGCCACAGGCACCCGCACTGTCCTTCCTGACCACGCTGTCCGTGTCCGTCGGCATGCCGCTCGAGGTGGGCCCCACGGCGGAGGGGTACCGGAGGGTCATCCCCATCACCGGGGGCACGGCCACCGGTCCGGAGTTGAACGGCGTCATCGACCCGGTGGGGGCTGATTTCCAGCTCCTGATCGACGAGACCACCACCCACCTCGAGGCCAAGTACGTCTTGAAGTCCGACGCCGGTGAGCGGCTCTACATCACGAACTGGGGCATCCGTACCGGCAGTGCCGAGGACATCGCCCGTTTGGTTCGTGGCGAGGCCGTGGATCCCGAACGGATCTACTTCCGCTGCACGCCGCGTCTGGAATCCCCGGGACCACGCTGGGGATGGCTGGCGGAACGAATCCTGGTCGGCACCGGACGTCGACTCCAGGACCGCGTGGAGATCGACGTCTTCGTTCTCGAGTGATCCCCAGAGGTGCGATGTCGTAGCTCCCGGCGGGATGCCTCAGTGACGTTCAGCCGCGCCGTTGGAGCAGCATGACGCTGACCGCGCACAGCAGGCCGGCCACGACGACGCCCGCCGACCACACCACCACGGACCCCCATCCGAACGCACTCCACAGGTGCGTGGACAGGGTCCCGGACAGGCTGGATCCGGCGTAGTAGAACACCAGGTAGGCACTCGAGGCCTTGGCCGCGCTCAGTCCCAGGCGGTGCGCACGGTCCACGACCCACCCGCTCAGAATCGCGTGGGTGCCCATGAACGCGAACGTCAACATACCCAGTCCGATCAGCACCCCGGCCACGGACACGGGGGTGGTCACCCCGACGACGGCCCCCATGGCCACCAGACCCAGGACCACGACGAGCGCCCGCCCCACCCGGTCCGCGACCCGTCGGAACACCGCCGGGGCGAGAATGCCGACGGGATAGGCCAGGTACACCACGGCGGATTCGCTGCCCATCGAGAACGGGGGCGCTTCCAGGCGCAGAGACACCGCGTTGTAGGCCCCCACGAACACTGCCATCGCGGCCAAGCCCAGGGCGCACAGCAACGCCACCTGCGTGTTCCTGAGCACCCCGAAGGTCCCGAACAGCACGTCGTGCAGACGAATGTCCGTGCCACCCGGTCGGTCCAGGGGGAGCGCGAAGGCCACCACTGCGCCGATCACCACGGACAGGACGCCGAGCACGTACGCGGAAACCTGCCACCCTCCCAGCTCGGACAGTGGCCCTGGCGCCAGCCGTCCCAGTGCGCCTCCCATGGCCGTGCCCGCGATGTAGAGCGCATTGGCCTTGGGGTGGGCGGCGTTGTCCAGCTTCTCGCGCAGGTAGGCGAGTGCCATGGCAGGAAGGCCGGCCAGCGCCAGGCCTGAGACGGCGCGGAAGGTCAGGAAGACCTCCCAGGTGGGCGCCATGGCGCAGGCGATGGTGAACACACCGGAGACCGCCAAGGATCCGGCCATGACCCAGACCCTGCCGATCACGTCTCCCAAGGGTCCGGCCAGCAGCAGCCCAACCATCATCGCCACCGTCGCCGCGGACAGCGCCGCCCCCGTTACCCCCTCGGGCACCTCGAAGGACCTGGCGAACTGGGGAAGCAACGGCTGGACGAAGTAGATCAGGGCGAAGTTGGCCAACCCCCCGAGCGCCAACACCGACAGAATGCGGCGGTACTGAGCGGAACCGGCGGCAAAGCCCCCGGCAGGCACTCGCGTCGTCACCCTTCTATGGCTCCTTTCGGCTGCTTCCACCGGCCATTGTGCACACCCGACGCACGTCGTCGCCCCGACCCTGCGCGGG
Source organism: Kocuria soli (assembly GCF_003797835.1). Lineage (GTDB taxonomy): Bacteria > Actinomycetota > Actinomycetes > Actinomycetales > Micrococcaceae > Kocuria > Kocuria soli. The sequence continues at coordinate 72,408 of NZ_RKMF01000005.1, read as the reverse complement.
TCCTGCGAGCGCCTCAGAGGTGACATCGCCCACCGCGGGCATACAGTGGGAGGGTACGCGAGTGCCCCACGCCGGGCGGGATCAGGATTGACGACGACGATGACCGACACCACATCCAGCGGCCAGAACACACCTTCAGAGGCAGGGACGAACCCCGGGCCCGCACAGGGATCGGACCACTTCACGCAGCAGTTGGCGACCGCCCATCGCCAGGTGGCCATCGTGCGCGACGAGAAGCGCAACCTGGACCGGCAGCTCTCCTCCGCCGGGCAGCAGAACCAGAAGCTGCGCACCGCACTCGAAGGAGCCCGCGACCAGATCACCCGGCTCAAGAAGGCCCTGGAGCACGACCTCGAGCTCCCGTTGTCGGTCGCCACGCTCATTCGCACGATCCCCGCCGGGGACTCTGCCGGGACCAAGGACCTCAGTGCAGACGTCGTGGTCTCCGGCCGCAACGTCCGCTGCCCCGTCTCCCCGTTGGTTCCACAGGGCGCCCTGGAACCGGGGCGCCAGATCCTGGTGGACGAACGCTCCGTCGTCGTCTCCGTCCTGGGCTACGAACCCACCGGAGAACTGGCCACGGTGCGCGAGGTCGTCGACGCCGCCCGCGTGGTCACCGTGGGGCGCTCGGACGAAGAACGCGTGCTGCGCCTGTCCGGGGCCCTGCGCAAGAACCCGCCGCAGCCGGGCCAGACGGTCACCATCGACCACCGCAACGGGTTCGCCCTGGAAATCGTGAACCGGACCGGCATGGAGGAACTCGTCCTCGAGGAAGTCCCCAACGTCCGGTACCAGGACATCGGCGGACTCGGGGAGGAGATCGAGCAGATCCAGGACGCCGTCGAACTCCCGTTCGTCCACCCCGAGCTGTACCGCCAGCACAAGCTGGCCCCGCCCAAGGGCATCCTGCTGTACGGCCCTCCCGGCAACGGCAAGACCATGATCGCCAAGGCCGTGGCGCGCTCGCTGGCCGAACGTGCCGCGGAGAAGTCGGGGCGTGACCAGGCCAAGGGGTACTTCCTCAACATCAAGGGCCCCGAACTGCTCGACAAGTTCGTGGGGGAGACGGAACGCCAGATCCGCCAGATCTTCACCCGCGCCCGCGAGCAGGCAGCCGCCGGCATTCCGGTCGTGGTCTTCTTCGACGAGATGGATTCCCTGTTCCGTACCCGCGGCTCGGGACTCTCCTCCGACGTGGAGACCACGATCGTCCCGCAGCTGCTCACGGAGATCGACGGAGTGGAGAAGCTCGACAACGTGATCATCGTGGGGGCGACCAACCGCGAGGACATGATCGACCCCGCCGTGCTGCGCCCGGGTCGTCTGGACGTCAAGATCCGCATCGACCGCCCGGATGCCGAGGGCGCCCGACAGATCTTCGCCCTGTACCTCACGCCCGACCTGCCCCTGCACCAGGAGGAGATCATCAGTGCCGGGTCGCGTGAAGCCGCGATCGAAGCCCTGATCGACGACGGGGTCGAGGCGATGTACGCGCAGACCGACGCCACGCGCTTCCTGGAGATCACGTACAAGGACGGCAAGCGCGAAACCTTGTGGTTCTCGGACTTCGTCTCCGGTGCGGTGATCCGCAACATCGTGGACCGCGCCAAGAAACAGGCCATCAAGGACCTCCTGACCAAGCAGGTCCGCGGTATCACCCGGCAGCACGTGCGCAACGCCGTCGCCCAGGAGTTCATGGAGCAGCAGGACCTCCCGGACACCTCGGACCCGGACGACTGGGCACGCATTTCGGGGCGCCGGGGCGACACCATCGCGGACCTGCGCATCGTCATGCACCGCGGCCCCCGTCCCGACGACGCCGTCGTGACCTCCGCCACGGACGATCGGACCGATTCGTGAGCGTCCGCCGGGTCATGGGCGCCGAAACGGAGTTCGGCGTCCTCGAACCCAACAACCCGAAGGCCAACGCCACGGTCCTGTCCACCCGCGTGGTCACCGCCTACGCCGCACTGGTGCGACGAGAGCTGGGAGCCACGGGGGACTCCGTCCCGGACTTCGACTACAGCTCGGAAGCACCGCTGCAGGACGCCCGCGGCTTCACCATGGACCGTGCCCAGGCCCATCCCACCCAGCTGACGGACTCCGCTCCGGTGCTGACCAGTGAGGAGATTGCGGCCGAGGCGCTGGCGGAGCAGGGGCTGTGGGAGGACTACGCGGCCCGGATCGTGATGAACACGGTGCTGCCCAACGGCGCACGGTTGTACGTGGACCACTCCCACCCGGAGTACTCCTCACCCGAGGTCATGACGCCCCGGGACGCCGTGCTCTACGACCTGGCCGGTGACGCCGTGGCAGCCACCGTGGTGAAGACCCTCCAGGACTCCGTGGAGAACACCGGCCTGGCACCGATCCATCTCTACAAGAACAACACGGACGGGAAGTCGGCCTCCTACGGTTCCCACGAGAACTACCTCATCCCACGGGAGACCAACCTGGACCGGCTGAACTCGGCCCTGCTGCCGTTCTTCGCCTCCCGCCAGGTCGTGTGCGGCGCGGGTCGCGTGGGCATCGGGCAGGACGGCAGGACACCGGGGTTCCAGATCAGTCAGCGGGCCGACTTCTTCGAGCGGCTGGTCGGGCTCGAGACCACGGTGCGACGCCCCATCGTCAACACCCGCGACGAGCCACACGCCGATGAGTCCCGGTACCGTCGCCTACACGTGATCGTCGGCGACGCCAACCTTTCGCACGTGTCCGAATTGCTCAAGTTCGGCACGACGTCGCTGGTCCTGCGGCTCGTGGAGAACAAGGCGGTTCCCGCGATCGAGCTCTACGACCCCGTGGCCGCCATGCACACCATCAGCCACGATCCGAGCCTGCAGGCCACCGTGCCGCTCAAGGACGGAGGATCCCTCACCGGCGTGCAGATCCAGCGGCTGTTCCTGGAAGCATCCGAGGAACTCGAAGGGCCGTCTCCGGACCAGGACACGGCCGAGATTCTCCAGCTGTGGCGAGAGGTCCTGGACGCCCTCGAGACCGATCCCGGTTCTCTGGCCGACCGACTGGACTGGGTGGCCAAGCTCCAGGTCCTGGAGTCCTACCGGCAACGGGGCAACCTCGGCTGGACCGCACCCCAGCTCGCGGCGATCGACCTGCAGTACCACGACGTCAACCCCGACAAGGGTCTTTACCACCGGCTGGCCGCCGCCGGACGCATCCGGACCTTGTTCTCCGCGGACCAGATCGCCGCCGCGGCCTGGGCACCGCCACCGGACACCCGGGCGGACTTCCGTGGACGGCTGGTGGCCGCGTTCCCCGACGACGTGATCGCCGCCGGATGGGACACCGCGGCGGTTCAGTTCCCGGGCGTACGCCGGGGAGCCCGCATGATCTGGCCCGAACCCACCGCGCTCACGCGGGAGGAGACCCGGGACTGGTGGGCGGCCGACTCCGTGGAGGACTTCATCCGCCGCTTCGAACACGTTCATCCCGAATGGGTGGTTGCCTCCGGCGCCGCCACAGACGACACATCAGGAGATTGACCATGGCCCAGGAACGCATTTCCTCCTCCGGATCCAAGCGGGAAGAGGACGCCCCGCTTCCCGATTCCGCCCCCACTCCCGCGCCGAGCGGCCCGTCCGCTGCGGCCCAGGCGCAGGCCACCCAGGCTGACGACCTGTTGGCCGACATCGACGCCGTCCTGGAGGCCAACGCCGAGGAGTTCGTCAAGGGCTTCGTGCAGAAGGGCGGCCAGTAACCCATGGATCGCAGGATCATGGGTCTAGAGACCGAGTTCGGGATCGTTCACCGCGTTCCCGACGGCACCCCCATGACCCCGGACGACACCGCGCGTCTGCTCTTTCGCCCCATCGTCGAGTGGGGACGGTCCTCCAACGTGTTCCTCCCCAACGGGGCCCGGCTCTACCTGGACGTCGGCTCACACCCCGAGTACGCGACGGCGGAGTGTGCCTCGATCGACGACGCCGTGGCCCACGACCGCGCCGGTGAGCTGATCGTGGACGACATGCGCCGGAAGCTCAAAGCGAAGCTCGCGGCGGAGCGCACCGGGGGATCGGTCTACCTGTTCAAGAACAACGTGGATTCGGCGGGCAACTCCTTTGGTTCCCACGAGAACTACATGATCGCCCGGACCACCCGGTTCGCACGGCTGATCGCCCACCTCATCCCGTTCCTGGTCACCCGCCAGCTCATCGCGGGCGCCGGACGGGTCCATCCCACGGGCCCCGTGGCCTTCGGTCAGCGCAGCTTCACGCAGAACGCGGGGGAGCCGTCCTATTCGTTCTCCCAGCGCGCCGATCACATCTGGGAGGACTCGTCGTCGTCGACCACCCGTGCCCGTCCGCTGATCAACACACGCGACGAACCGCACGCGGACTCGGAACGCTTCCGACGCCTGCACGTGATCGTGGGCGATTCCACGATGTCCACGACAACGACCGCCCTGCGGCTGGGCGCCACGGATCTCATGCTGCGCATGGTCGAAGCCGGCAACGCCATGAACGACCGCACGCTTGTGGACCCTGCACTGGCCCTGCGGCAGATCTCCCACGATCTGACGGGCACCACTCCGATCGAGCTATCCGACGGTTCCAAACGCTCCGCGCTGGACCTGCAGCGGGAGTACCTGGAGACGGTGCAGCGGTTCGTGCAGGCCAACGGCGCACATCATGACCGCGTGGAGTGGGTCCTGGATCTCTGGGAACGCACCCTGACCGCCGTCGAGTCCCAGGACCTGACTGCGATCGACACGGAGATCGACTGGGCGATCAAGAAGAAGCTGTTGGATTCTTGGGTGGCCCGCAACGGCGCGGACTATTCCGCGCCGCGGGTGGCCCAGATGGACCTGGCCTATCACGACATCGCACCGGGCCGCGGACTGTTCCGCATCCTGGAGGAGCGGGGGATGGCCGCCAGGCTTCCCGGCACCGACGGGTCGGAGGCCGAGCAGGCCACCGATCAACCGCCCGAGACCCGGGCCAAGATCCGTGGCGCACTGGTGCGAGCGGCCATCGAGGCGGGAAAGCATTCGACGATCGACTGGGTCAACGTGAAGATCAACGGGCCCACCCAGCAGATCGTCACGCTGCGTGACCCGTTCCTCACCCAGGACGACGGGGCGGATGCCATGTTGGCCGATCTCCAGGCCGTGGCCGCGTCACGTCAGGAGGAGCCCCCGGCGCCGCCCATCATCTGATGGTTCTCTCCACCCGAGGTCCGATGATCTGTGATCCGATGATCTGTGGTCCGATGATCTGAGGTCCGATGATCTGTGGGGAAAGTTCGGGGGGCCCGTCCGCGGACGGGCCCCCGAACATGTTGGGTGTCGGGGTTCAGGCGGCGAGCCCGTGCACGGAGGATCCGTACCCGAGGTCGCGGCACACGGTGAATGCGGCGTCCAGGGCTTCCCGGTAACTGGGGTGGCACTGTCGGGTGACCAGGGCGCCGTCGGCGTCGTGCACGGTCATGCTCCAGCGGGGACGACGGCGCAGGCCCGCGAACCAACCCGTGGTGATCTCCACGGTGGGCAACGCGTCAGTGGTGTCCACAGCGACGGTGCCACGGCGATGCGGCACCTGCCCGGTCTGTGCGTACTGACCCGGGTCGGGGGATTCAAGGCGGTCGTTCACGGTTTCTCCTGGGGGCCAGGCGGGGCTGGCTTGTTACCGGGGTCCGTGCTCTCATCTGCGTCGATGCGAGGCACGCTCGTGTCAGCATAACGGTTTTATCCCCCATAGTGCCTACAGTTACGTGCTATGTCCCCAAGATGGGGTTCGGGCCGACCGCGTTAGCATGGCCGGACCCGTGACCCGACATCCGCGACGAGGAGCAGCGCATGAGCACCGAGGCAAACCCCACCGCCCACGACGAGGCCGTGGAGATCGCCCGAAACCTCATTCGCATCGACACCTCCAACTACGGCAGCGGGGATTCCAAGGGCGAGCGCCGCGCCGCGGAGTACGCCGCGGGGCTACTGGAAGAGGTCGGGCTGGAGACCACGCTCCTGGAATCCGCTCCCGGGCGCGCCAACGTCTTCGCTCGGATCCCGGGCACTGATCCGAGCGCGAACGGGCTCCTGGTCCACGGCCATCTCGACGTCGTCCCGGCCATGGCGGAGGACTGGTCCGTGGACCCGTTCGCCGCCGAGCTCAAGGACGGCATGATCTGGGGCCGCGGGGCCGTGGACATGAAGGACATGGACGCGATGATGCTGTCCACGGTCCGGCACATGCAACGCACCGGTCAGCGGCCCCGCCGCGACATCGTGATCGGGTTCTTCGCCGACGAGGAAGCGGGGATGGAGTACGGGTCCAAGTGGGTCGTCGAGAACCATCCCGAACTCTTCGACGGCGTGACGGACGCGATCAGTGAAGTGGGCGGGTACTCCGCATCGATCGGCGGGCGCCGCGCGTACCTGCTGCAGACCGCGGAGAAGGGCCTCATGTGGCTGCGGCTGCACGCCGAGGGGACCGCCGGCCACGGGTCCCAGGTCAACACCGACAACCCCGTCACCACGTTGTCCCGCGCCATGGCCAACATCGGCGAGCACCAGTGGCCGATCGAACTCACCAAGACCACGCGTCAGTTCCTCGACGCGGTCACGGAGCTGACCGGGGTGGAATTCGATCCGCAGAACCCGCAGCGGCTCTTGAAGGAACTCGGCTCCGTGGCGCGGTTCGTCGGGGCGACGCTGCAGAACACGGCCAACCCGACCATGCTCACGGGCGGGTACAAGACCAACGTGATCCCCGGTTCGGCCGAGGCCGGGCTGGACGTCCGGTACCTGCCGGAGCAACGCGAGCTGGTCCTGACCAAGCTGCAGGAGTTGGCGGGGGAGAAGGTCCGTATCGAATTCGAGTCCGACCAGATCGGCCTGGAGGTCCCGTTCTCCGGGACGGTCGTGGACGCCATGGTCGACGCCTTGGAGGTTCACGACCCGGAGGCCGTCGTCCTGCCCTACATGCTGTCGGCCGGGACTGACAACAAGTCACTGGATCCTCTGGGAATCACGGGGTACGGGTTCGTCCCGTTGCGTCTGCCGGAGGAACTCGACTTCCCGGCCATGTTCCACGGTGTCGACGAGCGCGTCCCCGTGGACTCCTTGGAGTTCGGTGCGGACGTCCTCCACACCTTGCTGACGAACTACTGACGGGACCGCGCGCTCACAACGTCCGCTGAACGCGCATCACGCGCCGGCGCATCCAGTACTTGCGGGTCCCTCCGTAGAGGTGGACGGAACGCGTGAGTTCCCACTTCCCGTACTCCGCGTGCTCGACCAACCGGGCCCGCGCGTCGGACACACGTTCGCCGGCGGCCACGGTCAGAACCAGGTATTCGAAGCGCTGGTCCGGGTCCACGCTGATCCGGGCGGTGCTCTGGGCGATTTGCTCTCTCATCTCACTCCCTGGTTCTGTCCATTCTGACCGCGGACGGGTAACGTCAGGACCATGAGCACCGATCCGCGCGTCGCACTGCAGTCCCTCGTCTCCGCCCTTGAAGAGCACCTCGCTGCACTCTCCAACCGTCGCAGCGACCAGGACCCCGCCGTCGACAGCGCCTACGTGGCGATTGCCGACGCCTTCGACGTCTATGAAGAGGCACTGTACGACAACTTCGACGAGGTCACGCCGCTCACGGTGTTCGCCGAGGACGATGAGGACGCCGCGTTCGAAGACCTCGACGAGGACGACGACGACACCTCGCTGTTGGACGAGGACGACTACGACGACCTGGACGACCAGGACTCCGAGGATTCGGACGACGACTCGGATGATTCTCGGGGCAACTTGTCGGCCCAACTGTGAGGCACCACGCAGGACGTGCACGGCCGTCGCTCTGACTTCGTGCTCTAAGGTGGCCGGGTGGACTGGCTATCAACAATCATTCTTGGCCTGGTGCAAGGTCTGACGGAGTTCCTTCCGGTTTCTTCGTCTGCCCACCTGCGCATCGTCGGTGAATTCCTACCCGGAAGCGGCGACCCCGGCGCGGCGTTCACCGCGATCACGCAGCTGGGTACGGAGACCGCCGTGGTGATCTACTTCTGGCGCGACATCGTGCGGATCATCAAGCACTGGGCCCTGTCCCTGGTCGGCAAGGTGGACCGCTCGGACCCCGACGCGCGCATGGGCTGGTTGATCATCGTCGGTTCACTGCCGATCTCCGTGCTGGGCCTCCTGCTCGAGGACTGGATCGACACGTCGTTCCGCAGCCTCTGGGTCACGGCCACCATGTTGATCGTCTTCGGTGTCTTCCTGGGCATCGCGGACAAGGTCGGCAAGCAGGTCCGGACGCTGGAGAACCTGTCCGTGAAGCACGGTCTGATCTACGGTTTCGCCCAGGCGTTGGCCCTGATCCCGGGTGTCTCACGCTCGGGCGGCACCATCACCGCGGGACTGCTCATGGGCTACAAGCGTGAAGACGCCGCCCGTTACGCCTTCCTGCTGGCCATTCCCGCCGTGTTCGCCTCCGGGCTCTACAAGCTAGCCTCCGAGATCACCGACCCCTCGCCGGCGGCGTACTCGATGCCTCAGACGCTGGTGGCCACGGTCGTCGCGTTCGTCATCGCCTACGTGATCATCGGCTGGTTCATGGGCTACATCTCCAGTCGGTCCTATGCCCTGTTCGTCTGGTACCGGATCGGGCTGGGTATCGTGCTGTTCGTCCTGCTGGGCTTCGGCGTGATCTCCGCCGTGCCCGCGGCCGTCGGCGCAGCCTGACGTCGTCCCTCTCCATCCCCCCGCAGCCAGAAGAGCTTCCCTTTCGATCCGAGGTGCCCATGCAGTCCTGGTCCGCACGCCCTGCCCCCGAACTTCCGGGCCGTGCCCCCGTTCCCACAGTTTTCGACACGCGCACCCAGCGGGTCGAGCAGTTGCCCCGGCAGGAGCGCGCGAGTCTTTACGTCTGCGGCATCACCCCGTACGACGCCACGCACATGGGACACGCGGCCACCTACGTCGCGTTCGACGTCCTCCACCGCGCCTGGTTGGACGCCGACATGCCGGTCGACTACGTGCAGAACGTGACCGACGTTGACGACCCCCTCCTCGAGCGGGCTGAACGTGACGGGATCGACTGGCGGGACCTCGCCGCCGACCAGATCCAGCTGTTCCGCACCGACATGACGGCCTTGAACGTGCTTCCGCCGGCGCACTACGTGGGGGCCACGGAGTCCGTCGAGTGGATCGTGCCCGCCGTCGAAGACCTTCTGGCCCGTGGGCTTGCATATCGTGTTCCGGGCGCGGCGGGGGAGCCGGACGGTGACGTCTACTTCGACGTCGCCGCCGCGAGCGCCCTGACGGAGGACCAGAACACCCCTGACACCCCGCTCTCGGAGCTGGCCGCACCGTGCGGTCCCGACGACGGCGGAACCGGTGCCTGCCCCGGGTCGTGGCACCTGGGCCAGATTTCGAACCTGAGCCGGGAAGACATGCTTCACCTGTTCGCTGAACGCGGGGGCGACCCGCAGCGGGACGGCAAGCGGGACCCCCTGGACCCCCTGTTGTGGCGAGTCGAACGACCCGGGGAACCGTCATGGGACGGTGGCGACCTCGGCCGGGGGCGCCCGGGCTGGCACATCGAGTGCTCGTTGATCTCGCTGCGCCACCTTCCCGCTCCGTTCACGGTGCAGGGCGGCGGGTCCGACCTGGTCTTCCCGCATCACGAAATGGGGGCCGGACACAGCTGGTCCATCTCCGGGCACCCCATGGCGCGCAGCTTCATGCACACCGGCATGGTGGGCCTGGACGGGGAGAAGATGTCCAAGTCGCTGGGTAATCTGGTGCTGGTCTCCAAGCTACGCGCGCAGGGTGAGGACCCCAACGCGATCCGCCTGGCCATCATGTCCCAGCACTACCGCACCGACTGGTTCTGGACGGACGAACTCTTGGAGACGGCGCGCAAGCGTCTGGCACTGTGGCGGCAGGCCGCCGATCTGGCGCCCGCCAGGTCCTTCGACGTCGCGCTGGAGAAGCTGCGGACCGCGCTGGCCACCGATCTGGACACCCCCGCCGCGCTCGCAGCGGTCGACGAATGGGCGCAGGCAGCCATCGCCGGTGCCCCCGGCAACGGCGACGCCCTGGCACGGGCGGCGGTCGAAGCTCGTCTGGGCATCACGCTCTGATCCCCACCCGGGCCCCTCGTTCGTGGAAGGCCCTGTTCTGGAAGGCCCTGCCCTGGAAAGCGCGGTCCTGAAAGCCGCCCGGCACCCCTCTTTGGTGCCGGGCGGTTCTCAATCCTGCTCGCGACGTCGCAGGAAGCGTTCGAACTCCTGCGCGATGGCGTCGCCACTGGCTTCCGGGAGGTCCGTCGTGTCCTTGGCCTCCTCGAGTTTGGCGACGTACGCCGCAATCTCGGGGTCGTCCTCGGCCAGTTCGTTGACACCGCGCTCCCAGGCCTCGGCGTCCTCCTCGAGCTCCTCGAGCGGGAAGCTGAGGGTCAGCAGGTCTTCGAGGCGCCGCATGAGAGCCAACTGGGCCTTGGGGGAGGGGGGCTGCGCCACGTAGTGCGGAACGGCGGCCCACAGACTCACGGTCGGAATGCCGGACACGGCCGCCAGGTGGGACAGCACACCCACGATGCCGCTGGGGCCCTCGTACTCCGAACCGGTCACGTCCAGTTCGTCCTGCAGCTCCTCCGTGTCCGAAGTGATCGACACGGGAATGGGCCGGGTGTGGGGGACATCGGCGAGCAGGGCACCGACCATGACGATGAAGTCCACGTCCATCCGCGCCGCCTGCTCCAGAATCTCTGCGCAGAACCCGCGCCACCGGTAGGACGGCTCCCACCCGTGCAGCAGGACCAGGTCGAGATTCGTGCCCTCCACGGAGGCTGCCGAGAGCTTGGTGCTGGGCCACACGAGCTTGGGTTCACCCGTGGCCGAGCGGGTCATCTGCGGGCGGGAGTACTGATAGTCGTAGTACTCGTCCGGAGAGACCTCGAAGATTTCCCGCGCCGAGTAGTTCTCCCGCAGGAACTTGACGGTGTCCGTGGCGGCGTCCCCGGCGTCGTTCCAGCCTTCGAATGCGGCCACGAGGACGCGGACCCGTTCCGAGGAACCCCCCTCGCGGACGACGCCGAACGGCCCGGGCTGGGGTCCGCCGCCGGGGTCCGAGGCGGACGGTGTGTTGTTCTGATCGGATCCACTCACCTTTCTCACTCTACGCGGACCCGGCCGGGAGCACTGCCCGGGGCCGGGTCCGCACGGATAGGATCCCTGCCATGGCTACCTCCGGCCCCGAGCAGGGCACCCCCGGACCCACCGCTTCCTCGGTCGAGATCGGTTCCTCCGTCGGCACATCCTTGCCCGACGCCCTGCTGTGCGACATGGACGGGACCCTGGTGGACACCGAAGGACACTGGTTCACGGCGGAGGCTGCGCTCATGGCGGACCACGGGGTGCCGTGGTCCACGGAGGACTCCATGCACATGCTGGGCTTCGCCCTGCCGGAAACGGCCGCCTACATGCGCGGCAAGGGTTTGCAGCTCACCGCGGAGCAGATCGGCGCGGAGCTCGAATCCCGCGTCCTGGAGGCCATTGCAGCCGACCTCCCGGTACGGCCCGGTGCCCTGGAGCTGTTGGTCGAAGCCCGGTCCGCAGGAGTTCCGCTGGCTCTGGTCACCAACAGCAGCTCCGCGCTGGCCGGTGCCGTGAGCACGCGGCTGACCGCACTGGCCCAGGGCCACGGCATTTCGGAACCGTTGTTCGACGTGACCGTCACGGGCGACCTGGGACTGCCTGCAAAGCCGGATCCGGCCCCCTACGTCTTCGCAGCTCGGCGGCTGGCGGCCCTGTACTCCGAAAAGGGACGGCCGGGAGCCACCGTCCACAACATGATCGCGATCGAGGACTCCCTGACCGGATTGCGGTCGGCCCGGGCCGCCGGCGCCGTCGTGGTGGGGGTGCCCAACATGGCGCCCCTGTCGCCCGAAGCGGTGTCGGTCGCGCACGTCACTCCGGAATCGCTGGCCGGTGTCACGCTGTCCACCCTGAGCCGGTGGATCGGGGAGGTCCGGCACACCGACGCTCACCCGAAACCATCGGATCAGCTCGGTGACGATGGAGCACGGCACCGGTGACCCCTGCGGGCCCCCTACCCCGGGAGGACGATCCAGCCGCCCCCCGGACGGGTTCTCTGCGCCTCGGGCGCCTGGGCGGCTTCCCGGTCTTCCTGGACCGTTCCTGGTTCTTGATCGTGATCGTCGTGGTGCTCCTCTACACACCGGTCCTGCGACGCACCGTGCCGCAGATCGGTGCCTGGGCCTACGTGCTTGCCGGCGTCTTCTGCTTGCTGCTGGCGGTATCGGTCCTTCTGCACGAACTTGCCCACGCCTGGGCCGCGCGTGCCTTCGGTTGGCTGGTCTCCCACATTGTCCTGTCCCTGATGGGCGGCCACACGAGTTTCGGCACCACGCAGCAGTCCTGGGGCGCCTCCTTCGTGGTGTCGGTCCTGGGCCCGGTGGCCAACCTGGTGATCGGCTTCGGCGGATGGCTGGCACTTGGCCTGCTGCCCATGCAGGGCCTCTCAACCGTCGCCGAGGTCGGGATCGTCCTGATCGAGATGACCTCGTGGGCCAACCTGTTCGTCGGTGTGTTCAACCTGATCCCGGGCCTGCCCCTGGACGGTGGACGCGCCCTGGAGGCAGTGGCCTGGGGCCTCACGGGACGTCAACACGTGGGCACCACCGTCGCGGCCTGGGCCGGAAGGCTCATCGCGCTGGCGATTGTTGTCGCCGTGGCACTCACGGGCCTGTGGCAGTCGCTGCCCGTCGTCGTGCTCGCCGTGATGCTTGCGTGGATGCTGTTCTCCGGCGCTTCGGCTGGGCTGCGCCGGTCCCGCGCCGCCCAGGCCATGGAGGGGGTCCGGGCTGGCCAGCTCATGGAACCCGCCATCGCGGTGCCGGGCACGACGTCACTTGACAAGGTGGAGGCATTGCTGCGCGAATCCTTCGACAACCGTGCGGGGACCGCTGTGCCGCTGGGCCCGGTCGCCGTCGTTGCCCTGGACCATGCGGGCCTGCCCACGGGCGTTGCGACACCGGCGCAGGTCACGAGTGTGCCCCCCGCCGAACGCGCCGGAGCCGTCCTGTCCACGATCACGGATCCGCTACCGCGCTCGGCCTCGATCCGGCCGGGGCTCTCGGGGATCCACCTCCTGGAGGTCACGGCGGGAGCTCACCTGAGCACTTTCGTGGTCGTGGACGACGACGGGACGCCCCTGGGTGTGTTGAGGGCGGCGCGTCTGAACGATGTCCTGCGGGGTGCGGGACTCATCCCCTGAACCGGGCCGCGCGTGGTGAGGGCACCGATTCGTTCCCGTGCGGTGTCACAATGGTCTGCGTTCCGGCCCGGTGAGCGATGCGTTCTCCGCGCGCCGAGAATCCGGACCATTCGTGGAAAGCGAGCACATGACCCAACCCCAACCCTCACCGAACTCGACCACCCCGGCGGGCCCCACGGGTGCCGTCAACCGCCGCGGTGCCATGCGGGAAGGGGAGCGGATCCAGCTCACGGACGAGAAGGGCCGCCTCACCACGATCACGCTCACCGCCGGGGCCGAGTATCAGACCCACAAGGGAGTCCTCCCGCACGAGCTGTTGATCGGGCAGCCCGAGGGAACGGTGGTGCAGAACTCGGTGGGGATCCAGTACCTGGCACTGCGACCGCTCATGAAGGATTTCGTCCTGTCCATGCCACGGGGGGCTGCGGTCGTCTATCCCAAGGACGCCGGGCAGATCGTGACCATGGGGGACATCTTCCCGGGTGCACGCGTGGTCGAAGCCGGCGTCGGCTCGGGGGCCCTCACGATCGCCCTGTTGCGGGCCGTGGGCGACGGGGGCCACGTGCATTCCTTCGAACGACGCGACGAGTTCGCGGAGGTGGCCGCCGGGAACATCGCAACCATGTTCGGCGGTGAGCACCCCGCGTGGCAGTTGTCGATCGGTGATCTGGCGGAGGAACTGGGCCGCACCGAACAGCCCGGGACGGTGGACCGGGTGGTGCTGGACATGCTGGCCCCCTGGGAATGCCTGGATGCGGTGGCCGAAGCGCTCGCACCCGGCGGCGTGGTGATCTGCTACGTCGCGACCGTGACGCAGCTTTCCCGCACGGCCGAGGCCATGCGGGCCGACGGCCGCTACACCGAGCCCGACGCACACGAAACCATGGTCCGTGGCTGGCATGTGGAGGGGCTGGCCGTGCGCCCGGACCACCGCATGGTCGCGCACACGGGCTTCCTGATCACCGCCCGTCGGTTGGCAGACGGATCGCCCCGTCTGGCCCCCAAGCGACGCGCCTCGAAGTCCGATTACACGGAAGAGGACCTGCAGGCCTGGACCCCGGTGGCACTCGGGGAGCGCGAGGTGACCGCCAAGAAGGCGCGCCGTGCGAGCCGGGACGCCCAGCACCTTGCCGAACGCTCCGCCGTCGCCGACGCCGAGGCCCGCCGCAACGACAACTGACCACGGGTGGGCTTGCCGGTGGCTCGGAGCCACCTGGGAGCTCGCCCAATGATCGGCGGGGTCCGCGGTGCGCTTCAGCCAGCACCCAGGGCACGAGGCTACCCTTGCCACTGACACCCGCCGGTTGCTGCCCATCAGCCGCAGCGACCATCCATCGCAACCCCGCGCCGTTGGGCGCAACTGGAGGACCACGTGCGTAAGGCATTGCTGAGGACCGGCACCGCCATCGGAGCAGCCGTTCTGCTCACGGCCTGTACGAGCGGCGGATTCAACTCGGTCGAGCTCAGCAACGACCCCGCCGACGGCGAGGTCCCCGAAGTCACGTTCGACACGCCCGTCGAGGTGGACGAGAACCAGACGAAGGTCCTGCGCGAAGGTGACGGCGAGGAGATCGAGGACGGTTCGACCCTGCTGGTCCAGGCGGCCCTCTACCGGGGCTCCGACGGCGAAGAGCTGGGGGAGTCGTACTCCTCGGGTGCCGGTCAGGTGCTCAAGGTCAATTCCGAGATGAAGGACCAGCTGCCCGAGCTCTACGAAGCCCTGACGGGCGGTATGAAGGTCGGGGGGATCCTGGCCTACTCCTCCCCGTCGACAGCCGGCAACTCCGGGCAGGAGGGCGACGAGTCCACCTCCGTGGAGGTCTACGAGATCGTGGAGAAGATCCCCAGCGAGATCGACGGGGAGATGAAGGATTCCCCGGAGGGGCTGCCCGAGGTCACGGAGAACGACGAGGGCGTTCCCGAGATCGGTGACATGGACGAGGAGGCCCCGAAGGACCTGGTCGCGGAGAACCTCATCGACGGCGACGGTGCGGAGGTCAAGGAAGGCCAGACCGTGGTGGTCGACTACGTGGGCGCGCGGTGGGAGGACGGCAAGCCGTTCGAGTCCACGTGGGACTCCGGAACCCCCGCAGCGCTGCCCCTGGACACCTCGATCGAAGGGTGGTCCGAGGGGCTCGTGGGCAAGAAGGTCGGCTCGCGCGTGATCCTTTCCGTCCCCGCCGACAAGGCCTACGGCACGGAGGAGGAGCTGGGTGCGGACTCCGGATACCCGACCGGTGACCTCCTGTTCGTCGTCGACATCCTCGCAGCCGAAGACACGCCCGAGCCTGAGCCCCTTCCGGATCCCACTTCTTCCACGGTCAACGAGGGCGACGGGCAGGAGGTCAACGACGGCGACACCCTGCTCATGACAAGTGCCCCGGTCCAGGACGGGGAGGCGGCCGACGCCACTCCGTCCGTGGTCACCCTCGACGACTCCATGCGGGAGGAGGACTCCTTCCTCTACGACCAGCTCAGCAAGGCCCGTGTCGGCACCACCGTGGACGTCACCACAACCTCCGACGCCGGTGCCGGACAGACCACCGAGAGCACCACCCGCTACTCCGTGCGCGAGGTGATCCCGTCCGAGATCGAGGGGGAGATGCAGCCCACCCCAGAGGGCTTGCCGGCCGTGACGGAAACAGAGGACGGCACCCCGGAAATCGCCAAGCCTGAGGGGGACGCGCCCAAGGACGTGACCTCCGAATACCTGATCGAAGGTGACGGTGCCGAGGTCAAGGAAGGCCAGACGGTTGCGGTCAACTACGTCGGGGCCCGGTGGGAGGACGGCGAGGTCTTCGACTCGTCCTACGAACGCGGCCAACCGACGGCCTTCCCCCTGGACGGTGTGATCGAAGGTTGGTCCGAGGGTCTGGTCGGTAAGAAGGCCGGTTCGCGTGTGATCATCTCCGTCTCCTCCGACAAGGCGTACGGTTCCAAGGAAGAAATCGAGGAATCCGGGAATACCGGAGCACCAGAAGGCGATTTGGTCTTCGTGGTCGACATTCTGGGCGCCTCGGACACACCGGCCGCCGCCGATGCGTCCCCCAGTGCCTCGGCCACGGAATGAGCACGGCGTGGGTACCACGCCACCACCCAGCGGTGCATGAGCGCCGCAACGACGTCCCATCCGCACCACGCAGCACCACATCAGGAGGAACCCGTGTCCTTTGGACAGCGCAACCTTGACCGCACCAAGCCCGAGGTCGACTTCCCGGAAGGCGATGCCCCGACCGAACTGAAGATCGTGGACCTGATCGAAGGCAAGGGCGCCGTGGCCGAACCCGGCAAGCAGGTCTCCTGCCACTACGTGGGCGTGACCTTCTCCGGCGGTGAAGAGTTCGATTCCTCCTGGAACCGCAACCAGCCGCTGGACTTCACGGTCGGCGTGGGACAGGTCATCCAGGGCTGGGACCAGGGCCTGCTCGGCATGCGCGTCGGCGGTCGACGTCGCCTGGAGATCCCGTCGGAGATGGCCTACGGCGCACGCGGTGCGGGTGGGGTGATCGGGCCCAACGAGTCCCTGATCTTCGTCGTCGACCTGGTCGACGTGCGCTGACCCGCCTCATCGAGACCGCAGGCCCCCTAGGTGCCCGTTGACCAGCAACGACGCGCATCCGAGCGCCGTCTGAACCTGATTTTCGCCCTGCTCTACCGGGAGCGGGGTTACACCCGTGCCGAATTGCGTGCGGCCGTGCCCGACTACACCGCCATGCCGTCGGACGCCGCCTTCGAACGCGCTTTCGAACGTGACAAGCAGGAGCTGCGCGCGCTCGGTTTCCCCATCGAGGAAGTCCCGGAGGACGCGTTCTTCGAGGAGGATTCCGGATTCCGTTACCGGATCGCCAGGGGTTCCTTCGCGCTGCCCGCGTTGCGCTTCACCGCGGAGGAAACCGCGGTCCTGGCGCTGGCGGCCAATGCCTGGACGGAAACTTCCCTGGGCACCACCGCCCGGCGGGCGTTGCGGAAGCTCGAGCCCGTGTTGGAACCCGCGGCCGGGGACGACGAGGATGCTCCTCTGGTCCAGCCCACCATCAGCGTCCAGGAGCCGGCCTTCGCCCCGTTGATGGACGCCGTGCTCAAACACCGTCAGGTGCGTTTCGACTACCTGGCGGCCTCCACGGACGAACTGTCCACGCGGCGTCTGGAACCTTGGGGCGTCGGCTCCCGGTTCGGCTCTTGGTACGTGATCGGCTGGGACCTCGATCGCCAGGCCGAACGCACGTTCCGGCTCTCCCGCATCGTCTCCGACGTCCGATCCACCACCCACACGTTCGTGCCCCCCGAGAAGTTCTCCATGAACGAGCGGTTGGACGCCATGGAAGCCGCCCCGGAACTCGGTTCCATGACCGTGGACGTGGCCCCGGGCCGGGCCCAGATGCTGCGCCGCATGGCCTCCGGCGTCCTACCCGGGCGCCGCACCGCCCCGGACGGGAAGCCGTGGGATCGACTCGTCATTCCCGTGACCGAGCCGGAACGGGTGGCCGCGGAGATCGCCGCCGTCGGACCCGACGCCGTGGTCCCCGAGGACGACGACGCGCGTCCCGAGGCCCCGGTGTCGCTGCAGGCCCGGGTCCGCGGCAGTGTCCTGCGACGCCTGGAAGCGGCCGCAGCCTTCCAGCAACGGGTGGCCGGCGTGGAGGTGGACTGGACAAGGGTCTCCCGCAGGCCCCGCCGGGCCTCCAACTCGAGTGCCGAACGACTCGCCCGCATGCTCGAGATCGTCCGGTACGTCTACGCGCACCAGGGCGTGGAACTCTCGGAGGTCGCCACCCACGTGGAGGCGAGCACGGATCAGGTGGTCGAGGACCTCACCACGTTGTTCGTGTGCGGGCGCCCCGGCCACACTCCCGACCAACTCATCGAGGCCTCCTGGGACGAAGGCTCCGTGACCGTGTCCAACGCCGAGGAGATCTCCTCTCCCGTGCGGCTGACCCAGCCGGAAGCCGCGGCGCTCCTGGTGGGGTTACAGACCCTGCGTTCCTTGCCGGGCGAGCACACCCCCGCTATTGAATCCGCACTGCGGAAGGTGGCTGAAGCAGCGGGGGAGCCCGCCGCACTGGCCGATGCCGTGGGGGCCCGCCCGGATGACTCGTTCCTGGCGCTCGCCGAGGCAACGGCCCGGGCTCGTCACACCGGCGATCGCCCCGAAACGCCGGTGCAAGGCGACGCCACCGCCGAGGAGGCAACCGAGCACACGGACGCCGCCGCCGTCTCGGCAACCGTTCGCGATGCAATCGACGCCGAACAACGGCTGCGGATCAACTACATCGTCGCCTCCCGCGACGAGGTCACCGACCGTGAGATCGACCCCGTGCGGTTGGTTTCCGCCAACAACCACTGGTACGTCATGGCCTGGTGCGAACGCGCCAAGGACTTCCGGGACTTCCGCCTGGACCGGATCCGCTCCGCGGCCGTCGTCGGCCCCGCCGAGCCGCACCAGGATGTCGCAGCAGTACGCACCGACGTGGCGACCGTGACGTCGGCGGAGACAGACATCGTCTTGGTCACGGACCGCCGGGCCAGGTGGATCGCCGACCAGTACCGCGCGAGCCGCACCGCTCAGGTCCAGCTGCCCCGCGTCAACGCACTGTCCGCGGACACGGGTGCAACCGAAGAGCCGGGCCGCCGTGCCCGCCCCTCGGGGGCGGGGACACCGGTGGAGTTCGAGGCGGCCGAGATCTCCTTCACCACGGAGGAGCTTGCGTTCTCCCTGCTCACCCGCTTCGGCGGTCAGGTGGGCATCGTCCAGCCGGGCTTCCACGTGGCTCGCGGGCAACTCTGGGTGAACACTGCTCTGGCCGGATACCGGATCGGCGATGGCGCGGACACGGCGCCGCTAGACTGATGGCCATGTCCTGGTGGATGTGGGTGCTGTTGTGGACCGTCGTAGTCCTTCTCAGCGCCGCATTTCTGTCGCTGCTCGCCCTGCGCCTGTGGCGGCAGGTCTCCAGGGCACTTCACGACCTGGGCGACTTCGGTGACTCGATCAACGAACAGCTCGAAGCCGCCACGGACGGGGGAGGCGACTTGCCACCCCGGCCACGCCGTTCGGACGTGTACACGCCCTGGCCCGAAGCCCGGAGGCAGTACCGTAGTGGCAAACAAGAACGACGCACGGCCCGATCCCAACGCCGTTCGGCACGACGCCGATCGCTGGGCCAGCCGCAGAGGGTCTCTGACTTCTCTCGGTGACACCGAAAGGAACATCATGTTCGGTCGACTTTTCGACAACCCCATGGTTGTCATCATGATCCTGCTGGTCATCGTCCTGCTCTTCGGTGCGCCGAAGCTGCCGGGGATGGCGCGCAGCCTGGGTCAGTCCATGCGCATCTTCAAGTCCGAGGTCCGCGAGATGAAGGACGACGACAAGGACTCCACCGTGGTCAACGGCGAGACCGTGAACTCTGACTCCACGGGGTCCACGTCCACGAGCGCGAACTCGGCGGGCACCACCAACGCTCAGGGGACGAACTCCACGGGGGCCCCTGACACGGACGGCACGGCACGCTGACCCTTTATGCCACACTCTCGAACTCACCCGGACCGGTCCACACACCGTCCGGGTGAGTTCGCCTGACAGGACCATTCCTTGATGACTGAAAAGACCCGCACGACTCCGCCCGGCGACAACGGCGGAACGAGCGCCCAGAAGGCAGCCCGCAAGAAGCGCGGACGGCGGAACAACCCGCAGGCTCAGATGGCACTGACCGAGCATCTGCGGGAGTTCCGTAACCGACTCATCATCTCCGCCGTGGCCACGGTGATCGGGATGGTCGGGGGCTTCTTCCTGTACTTCCCGTTCATGGAGTGGCTCTCGGCACCCATCAAGGCGCTCAACGAACAGGACACCCGCGAAGCCGTCCTGAACTTCGGGGGAGTCGGCGGCCCGTTCAGCGTGATGGTGGAGGTCTCCGTCATCCTGGGACTCATCCTGGCCAGCCCGGTGTGGCTCTACCAGTTGTGGGCCTTCATCACCCCTGCACTGCACAAGAACGAGAAGCGGTACGCGTACGCCTTCGTGATTGCCGCTGTGCCGTTGTTCCTGGGCGGCTGCGCCCTGGGTATTGCCACCCTGCCGAGCGCCGTCTTCGCCCTGACCGCCTTCAACCCGGACAACACGGCCAACGTGATCGATGCCGTGCAGTACGTCCGGTTCGTCCTGCAACTTGTGCTGGCCATCGGCTTGGCCTGTGTCCTTCCGGTCCTGCTGGTGGGACTGAACATGATCGGCGTCCTGCCCGGCAAAACCCTGCTGAGGTCCTGGCGCTGGGTCGTGATCTTCGTCCTGCTCCTCGCGGCGGTCGTGGCCCCGGGCCCGGACATGATGGTGATGTTCTACATCTCTGCACCATTGATGGTCTTGTTCTTCCTTGCCGTGGGTGTCTGCCTGCTCAACGATCGTCGTCGTGCCAAGAAGCGCGCCAAGCAGGAAGCCACCTACGACCGCTCGGCCGTCAAGGCCACCAGCGAGCAGGAATTGCGCGGCATCCAGGTGGATGCCGGGGAGTGACGCCCTGGCTCGGTCTGCGGGCACCAGCGCGTAGGGTTGAGGCATGTCGTCACCCTCTGAGCGCTACTTGGCAGCCAAGCAACGCAACGCGGAGGCCAGGACGGAACGTGCCAGGTTCGCGGCCACTCTCGACTTCCAGATGGACGACTTCCAAGACCAAGGATGCCGAGCCTTGGAGTCAGGACACGGGGTTCTGGTGGCTGCACCGACCGGTGCGGGCAAGACCATCGTGGGCGAGTTCGCCGTACACCTGGCGTTGGCGCGAGGCCAGAAGGCCTTCTACACCACGCCCATCAAGGCCCTGAGCAACCAGAAGTACCACGACTTCTCCCGGCGTTTCGGCTCCGACAAGGTCGGACTCCTCACGGGCGACACCGCCGTGAATTCCGAGGCCGACGTGGTGGTGATGACCACCGAGGTGCTGCGCAACATGCTCTACGCGGGGTCCTCCACTCTGGAGAACCTCGGATTCGTGGTCATGGACGAGGTGCACTACCTGGCCGACCGGTTCCGCGGCGCGGTGTGGGAAGAAGTCATCATCCACCTCCCCGCCCACGTGCAGATGGCCTGCCTGTCGGCCACCGTGTCCAACGCCGAGGAGTTCGGTGACTGGTTGGACACCGTGCGCGGGAGCACGGAGGTGATCGTCTCCGAGCATCGTCCCGTGCCACTGTGGCAGCACGTGCAGGTGGGCACCGAACTCATGGACCTGTTCGTGGACGACTCCACGGTGGAGCACGCTGTGGACCGGCGTCGTCGTTCCCGGGACAACGGCAACGACGACGGCCCGGCGGTCAATCCGGAACTGCTCCACCTGGCGCGCAGCCAGCCCCCGGGCAGTGGCTCGCGTGGGGGGCGGTCCCGCGAGCGCTTCGCCAACGGTGGCCGGGGCCGACGCGGCGGCGGCAGGAACCGCGGTGGTCATCGCTACGAATCCCACGGGTACGAGTCCCGTGGCGGCGGTCGGTGGGGGAGCCAGGGGTCCGGGGTCGCCGGGCGGTTGGGGAACAATCATCGGATCTCGCGGCCGCAGATGATCCGCCGCCTGCAGTCCGAGGGGCTCCTACCAGCCATCACCTTCATCTTCTCCCGCGCCGGGTGCGACGACGCGGTGAAGCAGTGCCTGGCTGCGGACTTGTGGCTCACCACCGATCAGGAACGCCAAACCATCCGTGCGGTCGTGGCCGAGGCGGCCTCGGCCCTGGACGCCTCCGATCTGGACGTGCTCGGGTTCTACGAGTGGCGCAACGGGCTGGAGCACGGCATCGCCGCCCACCACGCCGGCCTGTTGCCGCTGTTCAAGGAAGTGGTCGAGCAACTGTTCGTGCAGGGCCTGGTCAAGGCCGTCTTCGCCACGGAGACCCTCGCCCTGGGTATCAACATGCCTGCCCGATCGGTGGTCCTCGAGCGGCTGGACAAGTTCAACGGTGAATCCAGGGTGGACATCACACCGGGGGAGTACACCCAGTTGACGGGACGGGCCGGTCGTCGCGGGATCGACGTGGAAGGTCACGCCGTCGTCCTGTGGCGTCCTGGGCTGGACCCTCGCATGGTGGCGGGGTTGGCCTCCAAACGGACCTACCCACTGAT
Source organism: Kocuria soli (assembly GCF_003797835.1). Taxonomy (GTDB): domain Bacteria; phylum Actinomycetota; class Actinomycetes; order Actinomycetales; family Micrococcaceae; genus Kocuria; species Kocuria soli. The sequence continues at coordinate 50,049 of NZ_RKMF01000005.1, read as the reverse complement.
CTCGAGTTTCCGGCCGACCTACAACATGTCGGTCAACCTCATCGCGCGGTTCGGAGCGGATCGTTCACGGTCCATCCTGGAATCCTCCTTCGCCCAGTTCCAGGCTGACCGCTCGGTCGTGGGCCTGGCACGCAGGGTCCGCTCCAACGAGGAGGCCCTGGCCGGCTACGAACGGTCCATGACCTGCCACCTCGGCGACTTCACCGAGTACGCCCAGCTGCGCCGGGACCTGAAAGACGCGGAGAAGGCCGCGGAGAAGTCGCGTTCCGTGGCTCGCCGCAGCCAGGCGGGCCAGTCCCTGTCCGATCTGCGACCCGGGGACGTGGTGGACATCCCCCACGGACGCAACCGCGGCTACGCCGTCGTGGTGGCCACGGACCCGCGGGCCGAGGAACCCCGCCCCGTGGTGGTCACCTATGACGCCAATCTGCGTCGTCTGGGCGCCCAGGACCTCGACGGCCCGCTGACGCCCGTGTCCTTCGTCAAACTGCCGAACCGTCTGCGCACGGACGGCACGAAGGACCGCAAGTCCATCGCCGGCTGGATGCGCACGGCGCTGCAGGAAGGACGGCCGGCACGCGGCACTTCCTCCGGTGAGGGAGGGGAATCCCGTCGGCGGTCCTCCACCATCCATTTCGCCCGCGGGGATTCCGGTGCCGAGGCCCGCATCACCGACCTCCGACGGCGCCTGCGGGAGCACCCCTGCCACGGCTGCAGCGACCGGGAACACCACGCGCGATGGGCCGAGCGGTGGTCCCGGCTCCGCAAGGACACGGACGGGCTCCTCCGCCAGTTGCAGAACCGTACGAACGCGGTGGCCGTGACCTTCGACCGGATCTGCGGTGTGTTGTACGCACTCGGTTACCTGGACCGCCACGACGACGGGAGGCTGGTCCCCACGCCCGCGGGGGAGCAGCTTCGCCACATCTACGGTGACCGCGATCTGCTGCTCGCGTTGACCCTGCGTGACGGCGTCCTGGACGAACTGGACCCGGCGGCGGTCGCCGCGGCCGCAACCGTCATGGTCTACCAGGCGAAACGCGAGGACGCCGGGATCCGCCCCAAATTGCCCACTGCCGAGATCGAACGTGCCGCGAGTTCCGTGGTCGCATTGTGGTCCGAACTCACGGACCTGGAGGAGCAGCACAAGGTCAAGACCACGGCGGAGCCGGAACTGGGACTCGTGGGCCCCATGTACCGGTGGGCTCGGGGAGCTTCCCTGCACCTGACGATCGAGGATACGGAGTTGGCCGCCGGGGACTTCGTCCGCTGGGCCAAGCAGGTGATCGACCTCCTGGACCAGATCGCCTCCATCTCCTCGCTGGATCGCAATCTCCGCACGGCGTGTCAACGCGCCGTCGAACTCATCCACCGGGGCGTGGTGGTCCAGTCCGTGTTGGACGAACCCTCCGAATGACCCTGCGCATGACTCGATCGCAGGCCTGACCGTCACGGGCTTCACCACGCCGTGTGTCATGCCCCGAACTCCTGACCATCTGTCCACCCGTCCACCCGCAACGAAAGACCTTCATGAACAGCGCTGATTCCGCCGCCCGCCCTGTCCTTCTCCGCAACGGCTCCGTCTATTCGACGGCGGACCCGTTCGCTTCGGCCATGATCGTCGAAGGATCGCAGGTGGTCTGGGTGGGATCCGAACAGGCAGCGGACTCCCTGGCGGATAACCGCATGGAGGTCATCGACCTGGACGGTGACCTGGTCACCCCCGCCTTCGTGGATTCCGCGGTGACGCTCGAGGCCTCCGAGCAGGCGAGCGGTTTGGCCGGCTGGGGGATCGCGGTCGCCGTCGACGTCGCATGCGTCTCCCGCTCCGCTGCCGACCCGGCCCAGTCGAACAGCACCGATGCGAGCCCCGTCGGTACCCGCGCCGTCGACACCGGAGACCGGGAACTGACCATCCTGCGGTGGCCCACGGCCGGGCTCACCGACATCGGTGCCGGAACCGCCTCGACCGATGCCGTTCCTTCCACTGGTTCAGTGGGGTGGCGCGCCGTGACAGGGGATGCTTCCGAAGCCGACCTCGAAGGGTTCCTGACCGCCTGCATCACCGACTCACTCCGTCCAGCACTCGTGGTGGACCGTCCGGGCACGGGACCGGTCCTCCGGACGGCCTTGGAAGCGGCTCGGGAGAAGCTCGGCGTGCACGCCGTCAACGCCTCGGGGTTGCGTCTGGAGTTCGCAAAGGAACTCACGGCCGCCGAGATCCAGGCGGTGCTCGATGCTTTGGACGGGTTCGGTTTCTCGGTGTGCATGGACCCCGCGACCACGCCGCTTGCCGCCGAGTACTACCGCCGAGGGATTCCCGTGGCATTGGGCGGCGGTCACACTCCACTGGACCCGTGGGATGCCGTGAAGTCTCTGGTGAATCACCCGGAGCCCGAACAGAGGATCTCCGCCAGGGCGGCCTTCACGGCAGCCACCCGTGGAGCATGGCGCGCGCTGGGGCAGGGTGGCCCCCTGGCCGGCCAATTGGTTCCCGGGGCACCGGCGACCTACTCGCGGTGGCAGGTCGAGGCGCTCATGGTGCAGGCCGCCAGTGGCACCGGTGCCTCGTGGAGCACCGACCCAAGGGCTCGCACACCACTGCTGCCCGCCCTGGAGGACGAGTCCCTGCCCGTGTGCATGAGCACCGTGGCCGAAGGTCGCGAACTGTACGCCCGCTGAACACCCGGCCTGTCGTCACCGGAGGCCGTGCCAACTCGTGGCAAAGTGACCTCTAGTTATTTGTCTGCCTCGGGCCCGTCGATAAACTGGCAGCCTGCTGCCGGCCGGGCCGGGCGCCCCTGGAAAACTGTCCAGAGCCGTTTCGTGCGGATCTGGGCCGGGCCGAAGGCACCCGGTTCGTCCAGTGGTATCGGAAGCCTGCCCTGATCCTCCCGAGTCTGTCGGTGAAAGGAAGCAAACCGCGTGCGGTCCCTCATCATCATTCCCACCTACAACGAGCGTGAGTCCCTGCCGACTGTCATGGACCGCCTCCGTCGTTCCGTACCCCAGGGCGACGTCCTGGTGGTCGACGACAACAGCCCCGACGGTACGGGGGACCTGGCCGATGCCATGGCCGCAGCCGATCCGCAGATCCACGTCCTGCACCGCAAGGAGAAGAACGGCCTGGGCCAGGCGTACATCGCCGGATTCAAGTGGGGCATGGACAACGACTACGAGATCCTGGTCGAGATGGATGCTGACTGCTCGCACCAGCCCGAGGAACTGCCCAAGCTGCTGCAGGCCGTGGAAGACGGTGCGGACCTGGCCATCGGTTCCCGCTACGTCCCCGGCGGCTCCACCGTGAACTGGCCGTGGTACCGGCAGTTCATCTCACGCGGCGGCGGCATCTACGCACGCTTCTTCCTGGGTTCCAACATCCAGGACATCACCGCGGGCTACCGTGCGTTCCGCGCGTCGACCCTCAAGGCCATCGACCTGGATTCCGTGACCTCCCGCGGCTACTGCTTCCAGATCGACCTGGGCTGGCGGACCGAGCTGGCCGGGCTCAAGGTCGTGGAGGTTCCCATCACGTTCGTCGAACGCGCTGAAGGCGTGTCCAAGATGAGCGGCGACATCACCAAGGAAGCCGTGATCAACGTGGCCAAGTGGGGGACCACCGCCCGCGCCCGCGTGCTCCGGGACAAGTTCAACGCTCTCGTGGGTCGCTGAGACACAGCACCCACAACCGGCCACGACGACGGGGCCCGGACCACCAAGTGGTGGTCCGGGCCCCGTCGTAGTAGCCGATCTCGCACGCTCAGATGGCGTGCTGCTCCCGGTAGAACTGCAGGCGCTGTTCCAGGATCTCTTCCAGTTCCTCCGTGCTGCGCCGTTCCATCAACATGTCCCAGTGGGTGCGCTGGTGCTTCTCGTTCGGGTTCTCGGGCTTCTCGCCGTTGACGATCACCGCTTCCTTGCCCGACTTGGAGACCCAGACCGAAGGGATCTCGGCCTCGGAAGCGAAAGTCACGAAGACCTGCTCGCCGTCCTGGGTGCGGTATTCGACGCGCTGCCGCGGAGCCGGCTCGACACCGGCCTCGGACTCCATGGACTGTGAGCCCAGACGCATACCTCGCAGGCTGCGGTCACTCATCAGGTGCAACTCCTGTCAGTGGAAGACACATACGAAACTTCTTCGGCGGGCCATCCTACCGGGTGCCTGAACGCACCCACCCCACCGTCCTGGCTCAACGGATCGGTGTTCCCGTTTGTTCCCGGCCCGGTCCCGCCCATGGCTGGACGGGACCGCTGGGAACGGTCGGTCACCGCTGGCCTGCCGACCCGTCGTTGTGCTGGCCAGGGACAATGCCGTAGGACTGTTGGTGCTCGTCCGTGAACGGCGATTGCCGCTGCGCACCCGAATCGGTGCCCGGCAGAGGCGCGTCCAGATCGACCGGGGCGTTCGGGTCGATCGTCTCCGGTTCGGGAACCGTGAAGGCGTCCGGGTCCCTGAGTGCGGTGGAGGGCTTGAGGTCCTCGTCGGTGACCTTCACGGTCTCCGACCTCACGATGCCGCCCTCGGCCTTGGCGGCCGCGCGAGCTTCGTCCTCGGCCTGGTCCTCTTCCGCCATGACGTCGCCCCAGTCGCGCCCCTGGTCCGGCTTGCCCAGGAACTCTCCGACGCCGCGCAAGGCATCGCCCAGTTCCGCGGGAATCATCCAGACCTTGTTGGCCGAGCCCTCGGCCACCTTCGGCAGCGTCTGGATGTACTGGTACGCCAGCAGCTTCTGGGTGGGCTTGGCCCGGTGGATCGAATCGAAGACCTTCTGAATGGCCTGTGCTTCACCGTCGGCGCGGAGGATCGCGGCCTTCGCGTCACCTTCTGCGGAGAGCACAGCGGCCTGCCGCTCACCCTCGGCCGTGAGGATCTGGGACTGCTTCTGGCCTTCAGCGGTGAGAATGGCGGCGCGGCGATCGCGCTCGGCACGCATCTGCTTCTCCATCGAATCCTGGATCGACGGCGGGGGAGTGATCTCCTTGATGTCCACACGGGAGACCCGCAGGCCCCATCGGCCCGTGGTGTTGTCCAGGACGCCGCGCAGTTCGGCGTTGATCTTGTCGCGGGAGGTCAGCGTCTCTTCAAGGTTCAGACCACCGACGACGTTACGCAGGGTGGCCGATGTCAGTTCGTCCACCGCGTGGATGTAGTTGGTGATCTCGTAGGTCGCCGCACGCGGGTCGGTCACCTGGAAGTAGACGACCGTGTCGATCCCGACCACCAGGTTGTCCTCCGTGATGACCGACTGGGACGGGAAGGAGACCACCTGTTCGCGAAGGTCGATCAACGGCAAGAGCCGGTCGATGAACGGCACCAGGACGTGTAGCCCGGGGTTCAAGGTGGCTTGGTACTTGCCCAATCGTTCGACGATCCCGGCACGCGCCTGGGGGATGATGCGCACCGCTTTGAGCAGTGTCACCACCGCCAGGATCACCAGTACCAGGAGCAAGATCGTGATGACCATGGTCCGTCCTCATTTCGTCGGGTAGTTCACTTCGGTTCGGTCGGTCGTACGGGTCTCACCCGGCGCCCGGGTCTCGCCCCACAGGACTCGTCGGTCAGTTCTGGACACCACCGGTGGGGCGCGGATTGTTGTGGGTGACCACGACGGTCGCACCCTCGACGCGCTGCACGAACACCGCCTGGTCCACCGGATAGACGGTGCCTGACACGGAGCGCGCCGTCCAAACGTCTCCGTCCAGGCGGACCAGGCCGGTCTGCTCGCTGACCTGCTCGAGCACCACGCAAGGCTGGCCGGGAAGACGGTCGGTGTTGGAGAGCGCATCTGCACCCGGTCCACGGTGGAGTCGGCGCAGCAGGCGGGGTCGGAGGGCGAACAACAGGAGTACGGCGACCACGACAAAGGTGATCACTTCCAGGACCACGTTTCCGCCTGTGACTCCGGACTGTGCAGCTGCCGCCAGCGCTCCGCCCGAGAGCATCAGGAACGTGAGGTCCAGGGTCAGCACCTCGATCACGCCCAGCAACAGCGCGATGATCAGCCACGCAGCCCATCCATTGGTCAGAACCCAGTCCAGCACGGTGTTCCCAGCCCTCCCACCTGTCCGTCACCTTGCGATGCATACGTTTGCCATTGTAATCATTCGACTGTTCGTGTCGTCACACCGGCGCGCGCATGAGATGCCAAGTTGTGACGTGGGGATGAGATCAAACCCATCGGACACCCCCTGTTCATGGCGCGTTCACTTTCCTAGAATGATGCGACGCGCCCACAACGGGGGCGCAGGCCATGACGTGACGACCCGGAGGTGATGCCGTGCGAATCCTGACAACGATCCTGGCATCCACCCTCGGAGCGGGCGCCACGGGCCTGGCCGGCGGAGTGCTGGCCCTGTCCTCGGCCCAGGCGAAACTGCCCGCCATCATGGCGTGGCACATGAAACCCGAACCGCACCTGGACGGAAAACTGGTCCTGGTGTGCACGGGGGAGTTGCCCAGCCGGGAAAACCTGAACACCGGCACACCGGATCCCACTCAGATCATGCGCGCTGCGCTGGAAGCCGAGCACGGCGTCGCCGTCGTACTCATCGACCTACGCCTGCCGGCCAACGCCTCGGAGAAGGCCCGACGACGCGCAACTCATCTGGCTGAGCACACTCCGGCAGATTTCAGTCGGCACTTCACCGAGGCAAGCTACGAGCCCCAGGTCACTCGAGACGCTCACCAGGGGAGTCGCCCGTGATCTCGCCCAAGATGTCGACGCGTGGCGGTCGCAGAATGCTGCGCGCCACGTTCCGGTAGTCATAGCGGTCCAACAGCCGAGCCGCAGTCGCCTCGTCGATGTCGTAGGCGTGAGCCAGCATTCGGACGTTCTCGGTGTAGAAGGCATGGAGTTTGTCCACGCCCTTGATGAACTCGAGCTCCTTGCTCATGACCGCGACCTTCCTGCGCCGTTCGACCTCGGAACGGCATTCCCGTGAGTGGACGGCGGTGTCGTCGCTTCGCGCGCCGACTGTCGGTTCAACCGTAGCGCTTGATGCGGGTCGAGAGAACAGCCGGTGACCCCGTAGGATCTGGGCAGACCACCGGTGCGTGAGGCAGCGCACGTCTTTCACGCACCGGATGCCCACCGGCGAAGCACATCCCCTCATCGCGCATCGCCCGCCGAGCGAGAATCGAGACAAGGCATGACCAAGACGTACGACATCGCGGTGATTCCTGGAGACGGCATCGGCAAAGAAGTCATGCCAGAGGGAGTACGAGCCCTTGAAGCGGCATCACAACTTTTCGACTTCAACCTGAACTTGGAATATTTCGATTTCGCGTGCGCCGAGTATTACCAGCAACACGGGAAAATGCTCCCGGACGACTGGTTCGAACAGCTCGAGGGATTCGACGCCCTGTTCTTCGGCGCCGTCGGACTGCCGGATGTGGTGCCCGATCATGTGTCATTGTGGGGGAGTCTGCTCCAGTTCCGGAGGCATTTCGACCAGTACGTCAACCTCCGACCCGTGAAACTCATGCCCGGGGTCGCCAGCCCGTTGGCGGGGCGTGAACCCGGCGATGTTGATTTCCTGGTGGTGCGCGAGAACACCGAAGGGGAGTACTCGTCCATCGGTGGAAAAATGTTCGAAGGCACGGAACGTGAGACGGTCATCCAGGAAACGGTCATGACCCGCACCGGCGTGGATCGGATTCTCAAGTACGCATTCAACCTGGCGCAGGACCGACCCGAGAAACACCTGACGTCGGCAACCAAGAGCAATGGCATCTCGATCACAATGCCGTATTGGGACGAACGCGTGAAAGCCATGCAATCGTCGTACCCTGAGGTTGATGTTGACAGTTATCACATCGACATTCTCACGGCGAACTTTGTGATGCACCCGGACTGGTTCGACATCGTCGTAGCCAGCAACCTGTTCGGCGACATCCTCTCGGACCTCGGCCCGGCGTGCACGGGAACCATCGGTATTGCACCGAGCGCCAACATCAACCCGGAAGGGACGTTCCCGAGCCTGTTCGAACCCGTTCACGGCTCCGCGCCGGACATTGCCGGACAGGGGATCGCCAATCCGATCGGTCAGATCTGGAGCGCAAGCCTCATGCTCGATCACCTCGGCGAACGCGATGCAGCGGCAGCCGTTCTCGAAGCGATCGAATCCACGCTTGCAACGGGGGAGTTGACCCCTGACATGGGCGGATCCGCGACGACCGACTCGCTCGGATCCGCCGTGGTCAGAGCGCTTTCTGCATGAGTGTGACGATGAACAGCCCGTCCACGTCCTGGTCTCGAACTTCCTGGAACCCGAGGTGCCGGTAGTACGATCGCAGGCGCTTGTTCTCGGCCGCGCAGTCCAGTCGTAACCACTGGGCGCCGGCTTCCCGAGCTTCATGAGACGCGAACTCCACGAGGTGCGTGCCGAGTCCGCAGCCTGCCCATGATCGATCCACCATCAGGGCATGCAGGAATACGGAATCCGCGGGATTCTCGGGCCAGAACGAAGGGTCTTGGTCCTGAATCCGGAAGGCACCGATGATCTCGCCGTCGTCGGTTTTCGCGACGCGCCACAGGTCGCTGGCGACCTGATTCCGTATGGAGTTCTCGGACAGCTGGCCGGCGGACCATTGGTTGACGCCGCGGCTCGAGAGCCAATCTTCGAGCTGGCGGCGTAGTTGATGGATGCCGCGTACGTCCCGAGCCGACGCCGCGGTCGGCGCGGGTAGATCAACACTGGAAGCGGCCATGCGGACCAGACTAGGGCCTGAACGCCTCACTCAGAAGGTCAGTGAACACTTCGCCGATAATGTACATTATGTAAAGTGGCGCAGAGAGTGCGCCCCTTCTGGTGCCCGGTGGCCGGGAATCACGCAATCCGTTCGCCGCTCTCCGACCCAGTCCCCGGTGCCACAGTCGTCGTGGGCAAACCGGCCGCGAGCCACGCGTCGACGCCACCGATCACATCAGTGGCGCGGGACAACCCCATCTGCCGAAGGTTCCAAGCAGCCAACGACGACGAATACCCGTGTCGACAACGCAACGGACCAGGAGAAGCCCATGCATCGAAGTCCCCGTCGCTCTCGTTCCTGGGCCACAACCGTATTCGTCGGGGCTGCATCCGGGGTGGCCGGTGGCTTCGCGAGGTTGGGCTGGGAGGTCCCCTTCCCGCCGCGCACGCCGGAGCGGGAAGCCACCGATCCGCCGCAGACCTTGTTGGAACAGGTCGGCTTCTCCCCCGAGTTCACTCACCACGCTGTCACGGTGGCCGGTCACGACGTTCCGGTGGTTAGTCTGGGCGCTCATTTTGCGTTCTCCGTGGGCACTGCCGTCACGTACGACCTGGTGGCCCAACGCTGGCCCAAGATCACCTTCGGCCGCGGAACGGGCTACGGGATCTTTGTGTGGGGTGCGACCCACGTCGTCTTGATGTCATTGACGCATACCGTCCCCGCCCCGTGGAAGCGTCCGATGAGCGAACACCTCTCGGAGTTCTTCGGCCACGCCTTCTGGATGTGGACCACCGACGCGGTGCGACGTCAGCTTCGGCCTTGAGGTGGCTGCGCATCAGGGTTGATCGTCGCCCCCGACTCGTCCCCGTCGGCTACAGGGCGAATTCCAGTTTGTGCGGGTTCGAATGGATCTGCATGCCCGAAATATTCTCCCCGTCATGTTCGAGCACCACGATGCGCGTACCACCCGGCCACTTCAGGCGGAAGGCCGGAGCTCCGTTGACATTTACGGGATCGGCCGAGCTCCCTGGTACTGCGGCGGAGACGCCGATCAGGAAGCGCGCCACTTTGTCCGCGCCGATCACCGGGCGACGCGCAGCCTTGGTGGCTCCGCCGGAATCGGTCCACAGCACGCACCCTTCACTCAGAAGCTCCACCGCTGCCGCCATGTCTCCCGCCGCGAGTGCAGTGACGAGTGCGGCCATGAGTCGTTCATCGCGTTCAGGAGCATGAGTCACACGCGGGAGCCGCTGTTTTGCTCGAGAGACAACCTGTCGGCAGGCCTGAAGCGACTTCCCCACACAGTCGGCAATTTCTGCGTAAGGCACATCGAAAGCCTCCCTCAGTACAACGACGGCACGGTCCTCGGGCGAAAGCTCCTCCATCAGGCGCAACAAACCAAGGTGAAGGCTCTCGCGCTGAACGGCCGACTCCTCCGGCAGGAGTTCGGTAGCGACGGGCTCAGGAAGCCACGGCCCGATGTACTCCTCCCGGAGTGCTTTGAGCCGACGCCCCTGGTCGATGGCAAGACGGGTGGTGACCGTGGTCAGCCAAGCTGGCGCATTGGCCACGTCTGTGCGGTCAGCACTTCGCAACCACACCTGTGAGACGACATCCTCGGCGTCGTGCCAGCTCCCCAGGATTCGGTACGCCAGGGACAGCAGGCGCGGGCGCTCTGCCAACCACACGTCCTCTGACATCCTCGAACGGGAGCTCATGCTTCAAGCCTGGTTGCAATCCCGATCCGGTTCCACACGTTGATCGTCGCAATCGCCAGCACCAGGTCCCCAAGCTGCGTCGAGGAGAAGAACTCCCCCGCTCTATCCCAGACGTCATCTGACACGCCGCCTTCACCCAGGCGAGTCACCGCATCGGTCAGTGCCAGTGCAGCGCGCTCACGGGGGTCGAACAGCTCCCCGGGATCATCCTGCTCCAATGCCGCCAGGCGCTCCTGCGTCTCCCCTGCCCGCCTCAGATCCTCGGAGTGCATGGCGATACAGAACTGACAACCGTTAAGCAATGACGTCCGCAACTTGATCAGTTCATTGAGTTCACTCGGCAGGCGTGTTCGGGTGTATCCCTCCAGCCCAAGCACTGCAGCCATACCGAGTTTGTGGGTCTTCCGCATGTTCAGTCGAGGCATCTTCCGAGCTCCTTCCAGCGGCGCTCCGTGCACCGTCATCCACTTGACGCAGGCCAAAGCCCAGATGTGACAGGCAAGAGGACACCGTTGCGGGATGGTGCCGTCAGCACCCCGCCAGATGTCGCCGATACGCATCCTCTGCCGCTTCGCTGAACGCCACGAACAGGACTTCACGGACCTGCTCCCCCACCTCGTCGGTCATGTCCTGCACGGTGTCGACGGCGATCCGCGTGGCGTCTTCCAGGGGCCACCCGTAGATTCCGGCCGAGATGGTCGGGAAAGCAACGGTTTGCGCGCCGAGCTCGGCGGCCACACGCAACGATTCCCGATAGCAGGACGCCAAGAGTTCGGAACGGTCATCCGTGGTTGAGTACACAGGCCCCACGGTGTGAATGACCCAGCGCGCAGACAGATCCCCCGCCGTGGTGGCCACCGCACGGCCGGTCGGCAGTCCATGGGGCCAGGCCTCCGCCCTCAACTGCTTGCACTCGGCCAGGATCGTGTCACCACCAGCCCGATGGATGGCTCCGTCCACTCCTCCTCCACCCATGAGGGTGGAGTTGGCAGCGTTGACGACGGCGTCGACGGCCACGGTCGTGATGTCACCGAGCTGTATCCGCATGTCCATGACGTCACCCTAGGCCGCGCGCCGGAGGTGACGGAACACGCTCTCAGCTGAGGAAGTGCCGCAACAGCTCCGTGAACTCCTCCGGCTTCTGGGAGTGCACCCAGTGCCCGGCGCCCTTGACTGTGATCTTGCGGACCTGCGGAAACAGCTTCTGCATGACCGGCCGGTACTCGTCCTTGACGTACTGCGATTCACCACCGGCCACCCACATGACCGGGCGGTCGTACGTCGTCGTGAATTCGGGAAAACCCCCGATGGTGTCCAGGCTGTCGTAGAGCAGTTCCAGGTTCGGTTGCCACCCGAAGCCACCGCCCGAGTACCGGAGGTTCTGCATCAGGAATCCCCTGACGGTGGGGTGAGGGATCGGGTCCTTGAGTTTCTGCTCGACCTCCGCCCGGTTCGCCACCTGGTTGAGGTCCACGGACAGGAGACTGCCCAGCAGGTGCGGGAACTCTCCCCCGCTGTTCCAGCTCTTGACCGGTGAGATGTCCACGACCATGAGCTTGAGGATCAGCTCGGGCTGCGTGAGGGCCATGGTCATGGCCACCTTGCCCCCCATGGAGTGACCCACGAGGTAGTAGGGCTGGTTGCCCAGTTCTTCGTTGATCGCCTTGGAAACGGCCGCGGCCAGGTTCGGATAATCGACCGATTCCGTCCAGGCCGAGGCACCGTGGTTGGGAAGGTCGACCAGCAGGACGGTGCATTCCTCGGAGAGTTCCTTGGCGAAGCGCGCGAAGTTCTTCCCCCGCCCCATCAAGCCGTGGAGGAAGACGAGGTTCTTCTCGCCCTCCCCCACGCGCTGGATGTGGATGCCGCTGTCGGGGGGTGTAGAACCGGTGGTCGATGCCATGACCCCCAGGCTAGCGTCAGGACTGGGAAGTGTCCGTCTCCTCCTCGGCAGTGAGCCCCGCGTAGTCGGTCTCGGAATCGCGCCACACCGAGTGGATGTGCGGGGTCGAGGTGGCCACCCCGTTCTGCATCGCCAGCTCGATCCACACGCTGGGCCCGTCGATCCGCACGTAGTCCCCCACGCTGGCGAAGTCGCTGTTGCCCGAGAAGGAGATGTAGGTGTCGTCCAACTCCGCCTCGTACCGCTGCATGTACTCGGCCGCCTGCTCCTCCGGCAGATCGTCCACGTAGGTGGCAATGGCGTCCAGGACCAGCTGCTTCTGCTCATCCGTGAGCTCCGAGACCTTGATGCCCTCGGCCTCCTCCGGGAACTGCCAGTCCGACCCCGGGCCCAGCAGGAGGTTCGACTGGTCGATCTCCGCCTCCGCCCGTTGTTCGTCGGTCAGGGAGTCCAGCAACGCCGTGAACGCGTGCGTCTCCTGGGTCAGCGGATCGTAGGTTTCGCCGTCGTAGGTGAACTCGCCGGTGGGTTCGGTACCGCGGAACGACGGCGTCGCACTGACCAGTTCCCCGTCGGTGTAGGTGTTGGAGACCGCGAGGTGGTGTCCACCGAACTGCAACTCCCAGGTGCCGGAGTCCGTGGGCTCGCCCAGGAAGGCGATGTAGTAGTTGTCCGATCCGTACTCCGTGCTGGACGCGTTCTGCTCGGCCAGGTAGTCGTCGGCAGCAAGGATCGACATGACCTCGTCATAGCCCTCGTTGTCCTCCGAGCCCATCGCGGCCTTCATCAGCTCCTCGAGGGCAGAGCGTTGCTCCTCGTTCAGCGAACCGAGGTCCAGTCCCACACGACCACTTGAGGAACTGGACGAGGAGGTGGAGGAGGACTCCGACGACGACCCGGCGCTCGCGTCCTGTTCCCCCGGCGCGCCCATGCCGCCCATCCCGTTCTGCAGGAGTTGCTGGGGGAAGTTCGACCAGTTGGACGCATTGTCGAAGCTGTAGTCCTGGTAGAGCTGTGCTCGCTGCTCGTCATCCAGCGTGTCCGCGAACGCTTCGGCCAGGGCCTGGACCTCGGCGGCGCTCCCGGTGCCACTCTGGTCACTGCTTGTGGTCGTCTCGGTTGCTGTGCTCGAAGAGGCACTTGAGCCGGTGGAGGAGGTCTCAGAAGTGGCCTCCACGGAATTCGCGGTGCTGCACGCGGTGGTGGCCAGCATGGCGGCAAGCACCAAACCGGCTGCCCCGGTCCGTAGCCGGTTCCGAAGCGTGGGCTTCGCGGTCCCGCCCGTACGATTCGAGAGTGTGGAACCTGTGTTCTGGTCCGTGGCGGAGAAGGTGATCGGGCTGGTGTTCTGCTCGTGATTCGTCATGGTTCGAGATTCGCGGGCTTTTCCATGTCGACGACATGCGGAAGCTGTGTCCTGGATGTGAACCACAGAATCGAGTCACTACCCTGGCGGCATGGACGGTCACGCCATTCAAGATCGCGCTCGACGCACTGCGCTCGAACTACCGGGCGCGGACAAGTCGTACCCTTTTGGCCCGGAGCACGAGGTCTTCAAGGTCCGGGGGAAGGTCTTCCTGATGTGTACGGATGTCACGGGCGAGCCCATCATCACCTTTAAGTGCGAACCGGAGGATTCCTTCGCACTGCGCCAGCAGTACCCGTCGATCAGCCCCGGCTACCACATGAACAAGAAGCATTGGGTCTCCGCGGCCGGCCACGAATCCGTGACCGCCCGACTGGTGGAAGAGATGGTCGAGGACGCCTACCGGTTGGTGGTGGAGAAGCTCCCGAAGGCGCTGCGCCCCCTCATCACCGACCGCTTGCGATAAAAAACCACCGTTTTGTCCCATCTGCATCCATTGTTGTTGCATGTGCATTTTACTTCGCATCTTTACGCAACTCATGACTCAACAGAGAGATCCGCGCCCTGCCGCGGACTAAGCGGAAAACTTCCCACGAACACCGCCCCCATTTCGGATCCATTGACCCGTCACCCCTTGTGACGGGTTTATTTCATCGTTGCCAAACCGTTACGGTGAAGCTGTTTCGACTAGTCAGAACGCCCTTTATCCCAACATGGCGATACCACCCCGGGACGAATCCGAACCCCTGGATCTCCCGAAGTATTGGGCCCGCCGTGCCGAAGAATATTCGGATGAATCATTCATCCGGGCGAAAGGACTCTCCCATGAAAACCCTCCACCGATTTGGCGCCGCGGTTGCAGCCGGAGCAATGGTGTTCAGCATCGCACCGGCGGCCGTCGCACAGGAAGACGACTCCGCATCCACCGGACAGAAGCCGACCTGGGAACAGTTCCAGGCTGACACCTACCGCTCCGCCGACGGTCAGTACATCGTCGACGGTGACATCCCGGTGTCCGACACCGCCTCTCTGTTCTCCTTCTACGAATCCCTCCCGTCGGGGCCCGTGGCTGAGGAATCCTCGGGAGGCACAGGTGATCTGATCGCCAACACGGACGTGTACGGCAACCAGACCCTGTGGTCGGCATCTGAGGCACAGGACCTGACCTATTGCGTCTCGGACGACTTCGGAAGCCAGAAGTCGACCGTCGTCAACGCCATGGAAGGTGGCGCCGCCATGTGGGAGGACGCCTCGTCGGGCATCGACTTCACGTACGTGTCCTCCGAGGACGGCGACTGCAACACGTCCAACAACAACGTCGTGTTCTCGGTCGAGCCCACCTCCGAGACCGGGTACATCGCCCGTGCCTTCTTCCCGGACTCCCCCAAGTCCCAGCGCAACGTGCTCGTCGCCGACCAGTTCTACTCCTCCGGGTGGCAGCAGGACGCGATCCTGGCTCACGAACTCGGACACGTGCTGGGCTTCCGCCACGAGCACACCCGTCCGGAGGCCGGAACCTGCTTCGAGGACAACAACTGGAGCCCGTTGACCCCGTACGACTCGGTGTCGATCATGCACTACCCCCAGTGCAACGGTGGATCCCAGAGCCTGAGCTTCTCTGACCTCGACCGTCAAGGCGTGCAGAGGGCCTATGGCGCCTGACGAAGGCGTCGTCGTTCGCCCCGCTGGCCCCCGGACACCAAAGCGTCCGGGGGCCAGCGGCTTTTGCGTCTACTCACCCGACCGCAATGCCCTCCAGTTTTTGAACGTCGGTCTGTGAGCACTGACCCGTGGGCGTAGCATCGCGTGGGTGACTTCAGCCCCGGAACAGCGACCAGACCCCACCCCGGATCCACGCCGCGGTCGAATTCTGACCCTGCTGCTGGGCTCGCTGTTCATGGCGTTGATGGCTGTCAGCATTGTCAATGTCACGCTGCCCTCGATCCAGCGCGGCCTCGGCGCCTCGGACACGGGCCTGCAGTGGGTCCTCTCCGGATACGCACTGTCCTTCGGCATCGTCCTGGTGGCCGCAGGCAGGAGCGGGGATCTCCTGGGGCGGGAGCGGATCTTCGTGGGTGGCATCGCGTTGTTCACGGTGTCGTCCCTGGCCGCAGCCCTGGCTCCGGACATCTTCTGGCTGAACATCGCCCGGTTGGTCATGGGCGTGGCCTCTGGGATGGTCAATCCGCAGGTCGCCGGTTTGATCCAGCAGCACTACCAGGGGCGCGAGCGAGCCCAGGCCTTCGCCGCCTTCGGCGGCGTGGTCGGAGTGGCCGTGGCCGTGGGACCGGTCATCGGCGGCTTCCTCCTGGGAATGTTCCCGGCCGCGATCGGGTGGCGTACAACCCTGGCGATCAACGTCCCGGTCGGCGCGGCCATCACGGTCCTGGCGTTGCGCTGGATGGATCTGCGCCCGGCACCTCGGTCGACGCGGAAGCTGGACCTCGATCCCGTGGGTGCCGTCATCCTGGGCCTGGCAGTCCTCCTGATCATGTTGCCGTTCATGCTGGCCTCGGACGAGCCCTGGGCATGGTTGCTCCTGCCCCTGGGAGGGGCTTCGGTCTGGCTGTGGGTCCGGTGGGAGCGCCGCTACCAACAAGCGGGTCGGCAACCGATGGTCGACCTGCGGTTGTTCCGGATCCGCAGCTTCACGCTGGGCTCCCTGATGATCGGTATCTACTTCATGGCCTCGACCTCCATCTGGGTCATCCAGGCGCAGCTGGTTCAGCAGGGTTTCCGACAATCGGCACTCACGGCAAGCCTGCTCACCGTCCCGGCAGCCGTCTGCACGGCCATCGCGGCTCAAGTAGGGGGACGTCTGGTGGTCACCATCGGTCGTTGGACCGTCGTGATCGGACTGGTCATCATGCTCGTCGGCCTGGGTGCCACGGTGCTGATGACTCCGCTGGTGGCCGACCAAACGGCCCCGCTGTGGCTGTTGGGCGCGGTCATGACGCCGATCGGCATCGGCGGTGGCATGGTCACCAGCCCCAATCAGACCCTCACGCTTCGAGAGGTTCCGGTCTCCGACGGCGGCACGGCGGCAGCCATCACCCAGACCGGGCAGCGGATCGGAACCGCCGTCGGAACGGCGGCGATGACGGGCGTGTACTTCCACGTACTTCCGCAGGGCGCCCACAAGGCGGCTGACACCACCTACGTGTTGATCGGCGTGGTGATCATCCTGGCGCTGATCGTGTCCCTGGTGGACGCTCTCAAGCCCGGCGGTGCCCCGTCGGTCAGCTCTGACGCGAAGCGGCAGTGACCCGCTCCATGAGTTCCGTGAGGTCCGCAACCGGAATCTGGCCCGGAGCAGACGCCTGGCCCACGGTCCCGAAGCTCCCGCAGGAACCGAACAAATGACCGGCCATGCGTGAGATTGCACCGGTTCCGGCCATCGACATGGTGATGAGGGGTACGGCGGCGGACTCGGCCCGGCGGGCGGTGGCCAGGAGCAGCGTGGCGACGTCGGCCTGGTTCCGGGGCATCACCGCGACCTTGGCGATCGCTGCCCCCATGGCTTCCTGGGCCGCCAGGATCCCCTCGATTTCCTCCGCGGACGGGGTACCCGAGAAGTCGTGATAGCTGGCCACGACCGGCACTCCGTGTCGGCCCGCCAATTCGAACAGGTCGGCCGCCCCATCCCTGCGGTACTCGACGTCGACAAGATCCGCCGCGCCCGCCCTGATCACGGCTTCCAGGAGCCTGACGTACCGCTGGTCACTGGGGCCATGGCCGCCCTCTGCCGTTGTTCGCACAGTAAAGAGCAACGGCACCTCACCCAGCACCGACCGCAGTTCGTCTGCCGTGTCGACCAGCAGGTCCAGGTCCGGTTCGGCCGGCCCCCCAGTCGTTGCATCAAGGTCCTGCAAGGCGTCGACCCGCCATTCGACCACCTGGGCGCCCACGGCCACCGCCGCGGCACACTCACCGGCGACGTCGGAACGATGCTGCGGCATCACAGGGACGATGATCGCCGGATTCCGGGCACTGAGCGTCAGGTCACGGACCGCCAATGCTGCATCCACGTCATTTCCTCCACGAACAGGTCCGACCGGTGTCCGGGTGGACACCGGTCGGGCAATGGAACATACGAATTCGGGATTCATCCTGACCCAGCGGGTCACTTCAGGGCGGCCACGGCGGCGTCGTAGTCGGGCTCTTCCGTGATTTCCGGGACGAGCTGCGTGTGGACGACGTTCCCGTCGGCGTCCAGGACGACGACGGAACGCGCCAGAAGCCCTTCGAGCGGCCCGTCCGTCATCCGAACCCCCCAGTCCTGACCGAAGCTCGAGCGGAAGCTCGAAGCACTCACGACGTTCTCGATGCCCTCCGCCCCGCAGAACCGGGCGTGCGCGAACGGCAGATCTGCGGACACGCACAGTACGGTTGTGTTCTCCAGCCCGGCTGCCAGTTCGTTGAACCTGCGCACGGATGCGGCGCAGACACCGGTGTCCACGCTCGGGAAGATGTTGAGGACCAGGCGACGCCCGGCAAGGTCCTGGGAGGCGACCGGAGAGAGGTCGGAACCCACCAGGTCGAAAGACGGTGCGGAGGACCCTACGCTGGGCAGTTCGCCGACGGTGTGCACGGGATTGGCCTGAAATGCAGTCTCCATGCGTTACACCCTATCCACGAATCAGGGCCTGCCAACGGGTCACGTAAAATTGACACCAGGAGCACCACATCACGCAGGAGATCGTGACGGCCGCTTCATCCACCGACTCCTACGCCCTTGGACACCGCAGGCCGTCTGCGGCACCGGTCCGCACGGAAAGGCAGCACCACATGATCCCGGAACCGACTCCCCAAGCCACGGGCGAGGAGCTTCCCGTCAAGAACGTACGAGCCTCCGTGGTGGCGTGGATCTTGATCGATGTGCTTCTGGTCTGTGTGTTCGCCGCTGTCGGCAGGGCGTCACACGGTGAAAGCGCGTGGGGCTTCCTGGACACGGCCTGGCCGTTCCTGGCCGCAACGGCCGTCGGGTGGTTCCTGATCGCGGTGGCAGGACGCCCCGGTGTCTCGATCCTCTCGGGTCTGATGCTCTGGCTGGTCACCGTGGCCGGCGGGATGACCCTACGGGCGGTCACCGGTGAGGGCGTGGCCATGTCCTTCGTGTTCGTGGCGGCCACCGTGTTGTTGATCTTCCTGGTGGGCTGGCGCGTGATCGCCTGGCTGATCCTCCGCCGTCGACAGCCCGGGCGGCCGCAGGACTGACGACGCCCTGCCCACCGTGACCGTCAGCGATACCGCGGGCTAGAGTGGGAATCGAACCCAGCCCGGGCACGCGAACCCCTGCGTGCCCGGGACGCTCACCTGTCGGTGGCCCGACGCCCCCTCACGAAGGAGCCCCATGCTCACCGCGATCGTCATGATTCGAACGGATGCCTCCCGAATCCCGGAGGTCGCCGAGAAGATCTCAGAACTCAAGGGCATTTCCGAGGTCTATTCCGTGACCGGCGAGTGGGACCTGATCGCCATGGTCAGGGTCCGGGAACACGATGC
The DNA here is from genome assembly GCF_003797835.1 of Kocuria soli. GTDB lineage: Bacteria > Actinomycetota > Actinomycetes > Actinomycetales > Micrococcaceae > Kocuria > Kocuria soli. Next base: position 30,865 of record NZ_RKMF01000005.1, on the reverse strand, counting down.
GTTGTCGGACGTCATCGCCGATCGCCTGTCGAAGGTCGAGGGAGTGGTCGAAACGGTCACGCAGATCGCGTTCCGCACCTACAGCAAGCACGACCTGGACGATGCCTTCGCGCTGGGGATGGACTGAGGGGCGAGTACCCCAACCCCAGGCCGTCAACCGACTCAGCTCGCGGTCGATCGCGAGTGCTCGATCCACCGCCGCAGCAGCTGTTCGGCAGCACCCGAGTCGATGGCATCGGCCGCTCGTGTGACGCCGGCACGGAACCGCTCCGCAAAGGGTGCCTCTCCACTGGGGTCAAGTGCGACCAACGCGGCCGCTGCGTTCAACAGGACGGCGTTGCGCACCGGCCCCGTCTCCCCCGCCAGCACTCGGCGCGCGACCTGGGCGTTGTATTCCGCGTCTTGACCACGCAGGTCTTCCACCGTGGCCCGGGGCATGCCCAGTTCCAGCGGATCCAGAACGTGCTCCTGAATCTCGCCGTCACGGACCTCCCAGATGTCGGAGGTTCCCGTGACGGTCAATTCGTCCAAACCGTCCTCCCCCCGAAAAACCAGTGCGCGATCGCCACGCTCGGCGAAGACGCCCGCCATCATGGGCGCCAATGCGCGATCCGCAACACCGATCGCAGACGCCTCGACCTTGGCGGGATTGGTGATCGGTCCCAGGAAGTTGAACGCTGTGGCCACTCCCAGTTGCTTCCGGGCCCCCGCGGCGTACTTCATGGACGGGTGAAAGGTCTGGGCGAAGCAGAAGGTGATACCCACGTTCTCCGCGCAGGAGGCAACCATGTCCACGGGCATGTCCAGCTGGACGCCCAGGGCCTCGAGGCAGTCGGCGGAACCCGACTTCGACGACGACGCGCGGTTGCCGTGCTTGACCACCTTCGCGCCGGCCGCTGCAGCGACCAGGGCCGCCATGGTGGAGATGTTGACCGACCGCAGCCGGTCGCCTCCCGTCCCCACGATGTCCACGGCAGGGCCCTGGACGGCGATGGGACGCGCGTGCTCGACCATGGCATCGGCCAGCCCACGCAGTTCACCCACGGTTTCACCCTTGGCCCTGAGTGCCACGAGGAAACCGGCCAGGGTCACTTCCGAGACCTCGCCGGACATCACGGCGTCCATGGCCGCATATGTCTGCTCCGGTGTCAGGTCCTTGCCTGCGATCAGATCCGTGGTCATCTGGGGCCAGTCCAGGGCGCGGTGGGGCTCTGACGACGAAACGTGGTTGGAAGTCACGTGGAGCACTCTATCGTTGTCCGCGGGCCGGCCCCGAGCGCGACTTCTGAGTGGATTCACCGTTCGGATGCGCTCAGTTGCCGGAGGATTCTGAGCAAAGACTCGGGCCGGATCCCTTGTGATTTCCCGTAACGCAGTCGGATTCAGGTGGAACTGGACGGCACGTCCGGGGTGTCTAGGTTGGTCCGGGCGACAGTTTGGCGACATAATGTCGTTCGTGACGACAGCAACCCATGCCCCAGCAGCGCGGCAGCCCGCCCCGGCCATCAACCGCCCCAACCTCACCGCGGTGGGGACCATTGTGTGGCTGGCCTCGGAGCTCATGTTCTTTGCGGGCTTGTTCGCCATGTACTTCACGCTTCGCGCAACGCAGCCGGAGCTGTGGACCGAAGAAGCCGCCAAACTGAACGTGCCCATGGCATTGGCCAACACCACGGTGCTGGTCCTTTCCTCCGTGACCTGCCAGTTCGGCGTGTTCGCCGCCGAACGGCTGCAGCCGCGCCGCACCGGCGGACTGCTGCAGGTCGCCAAGTGGGGCATGGTCGAGTGGTTCATCCTCACGTTCTTCATGGGCGCGATCTTCGTCTCCGTGCAGGCCTACGAGTACGCGGAGCTCATTTCGCACGGTGTGACGATCCCCGCCCACGCCTACGGGTCGGCGTTCTACATCACCACCGGGTTCCACGCCCTCCACGTGACCGCCGGTCTGATCGCGTTCCTGATCATCATCGGCCGCGCCTTCCTGGCCAAGCGCTTCGGCCACTTCGAAGCCACGTCCGCCATCGTCGTGTCCTACTACTGGCACTTCGTGGACGTCATCTGGATCGCGCTGTTCATCATCGTGTACTTCCTGCGATAACCACCGCACCACACAGCCCCGCCCCGCCCGACCTTTAAGGAACTTCTGACGTGAAGGCTCTCTCACAGAAGCGACGCCACCCTTTGGCTCTGCTGGCACTGCTCGTGTGTGCCCTCCTCCTGACCGGTGGTCTCTACGCTGTCGCCACGACCACCAACCAGGCCAAGGCCGCTGAAAACTACACCGCGTCGGACGTTGACGAGGGCAGCAAGTTGTTCATCTCCAACTGCTCCACCTGCCACGGCATGAACGGCGAAGGCTCCGACTCGGGCCCGTCCCTGGTCGGAGTTGGCGCGGCCTCGGTCGACTTCCAGGTCAGCACCGGCCGTATGCCCATGCAGATGCAGGGCCCCCAGGCACAGGTCAAGCCGGCACAGTTCAACGAGGAACAGACCCGCCAGCTGGCCGCCTACGTCGCTTCCCTGGGTGCCGGCCCGGAGGTCCCGGACGAGGAGAGCCTTGACGTCAGCCAGGGCGACGCCGCCAACGGCGCCAAGGTGTTCCTTGCCAACTGCGCCATGTGCCACAACGCCGCCGGTGCCGGTGGCGCCCTGACCCGCGGCAAGTACGCGCCGTCGCTGATGGGCGTGGACGAGAAGCAAATCTACGAGGCCATGCAGACGGGCCCGCAGAACATGCCCGTCTTCAACGACGCCAACATCACTCCCGACGAGAAGCGGGATGTGATCACCTACCTGAAGACCATGGAGAACAACACGGATCCCGGTGGTTTTGGTCTGGGCTCCCTCGGGCCTGTTTCGGAAGGCCTGTTCATCTGGACCATCGGGTTGCTGATCATCATCGGGTTTGCCGTCTGGCTCACCTCTCGGTCGGCTTGATCCGGGCGCCCAGCTCACTCACGCAGTAATGCCGGTACCCGGCACCAAGCACCACATTTCGAACTAGAGAAGAAGAGGGACCACATGGCTGACCACCGTGACGGCCTTCCCCAGGGGAAGAAGGGAAACCTGCTCGACCGCAGCGCGGACGAACAGGCGGTTTTCCAGGACCCGGGTCTGCCCCCGCACCGTCCGCGCACCACCGACGTCGACTCCGGCGCGGCCAAGCGAGCCGAGCGCCAGGTGGCGTTGCTGTTCGCCATTTCGATCATCGGCTCGATCCTCTTCTTCGTGGGCTACTTCGGTGTCCGCGTGGACGGTGACATCTACTCGGTGACGGACAGCGCTCCGACCGCGGCGTTGCGCCTGCAGAACCTCCTGCTCGGTGGCGGCATCGCCCTCGGCATGCTCGGCATCGGCGTCGGCGTCGTGCACTGGGCTCGTACGCTCATGCCGGACCACGAGCTGGTTGAGGAGCGGCACGACGTCGTGACCGAGGACCAGCGCGCCGAGGCGGAACAGATTGTCGGCACGATCCTGGACGAGTCCGGCATCAAGCGCCGTCCGCTGATCCGCAACACCCTCATCGGTGCGGCCGTCCTGGCTCCCCTGCCGTTCGTCGGCCTGCTCAAAGACTTGGGGCCGCTGAACCTGACCCCGCTGCGTCACACCTTGTGGGACCAAGGCGTTCGCCTTGTCCGTGACCCCTCCGGCACGCCCATCAAGGCTTCGGACGTCACCCTGGGCTCCACGTTCCACGTGCTCCCGGAGAACCTCATGGACCTGGGCCACGAGGAGGGCTACCTCGATCAGAAGGCCAAGGCAGTGGTCCTGCTCATGCGTCTGGACCCGGACATCGTGACAGTGACTCCGGGACGCGAGGACTGGAACGTCGATGGAATCTTCGCCTACTCGAAGGTCTGCACCCACGTCGGCTGCCCGATTGCACTTTACGAGCAGCACACCCACCACCTCCTGTGCCCGTGCCACCAATCGACCTTCGACCTGGCCAACGAGTGCGAGGTCGTCTTCGGACCCGCCTCCCGCCCATTGCCCCAGCTGCCCATCCAGGTCGACGACGAGGGCTACCTGGTCGCCCGGAGTGACTTCACGGAGCCTGTCGGCCCGACCTACTCGCAGCGCGTGATCGCCGTCAACGAGATGGAAGAGGAGAACGGTAACTGATGTCTGCTTCCACCACGACGCAGGGCAACACTGCCGAGTACCAGGCGGACACGAACGTCGGCAAGATCGCCAACTTCGTGGACACCCGTGTGGGTCTGTCGCCGATCATCAAGGAGTTCGGGCGCAAGATCTTCCCGGACCACTGGTCCTTCATGTTCGGTGAAGTCGCCCTCTACTGCTTCATCATCCTGCTGCTCTCCGGGACCTTCCTGGCCTTCTGGTTCGACCCCACCATGGTCACCACCGAGTACACCGGTTCTTACGTGCCCATGCAGGGTGTTGAGATGTCCGCGGCCTACGCGTCCTCGCTGAACATCTCCTTCGACATCCGCGGTGGCCTGTTCCTGCGCCAGCTGCACCACTGGGCAGCCCTGCTGTTCTCCGTGGCGATCATGGTCCACATGGCCCGCATCTTCTTCACCGGTGCCTTCCGCCGCCCGCGCGAGTTGAACTGGGTCGTGGGCTGCCTGCTGTTCGTCATGGCCCTGGTCGCCGGGTTCTCCGGCTACTCCCTGCCCGACGACGTCCTCTCCGGCAACGGCCTACGCATCGTGGACGGCTTGGCCCGCTCCGTGCCCTTGGTCGGCGCGTACATCTCCATGTTGATCTTCGGTGGGGAGTTCCCAGGCCACGGGATCATCGGGCGGCTGTACATCGTGCACGTGTTCATCGTCCCGATGATCATCCTGGCCCTGGTCGTGGTCCACCTGTTCATGGTCGTGGTCCACAAGCACACCCAGTTCCCCGGCCCGGGACGCACCGAGAACAACGTGGTCGGCTTCCCCGTCGGCCCGGTCTACGCGGCCAAGGCCGGTGGCTTCTTCTTCATCGTCTTCGGCGTGCTGGCAGCCATCGCGGCGACCGTGCAGATCAACGCGATCTGGAACTACGGCCCCTACGACCCCTCACCCGTCCAGGCAGGCTCCCAGCCCGACTGGTACATGCTCTGGACCGACGGTGCCCTGCGTATCATGCCGGGCAATTGGCCGTTCACGTGGGAGTGGGACCTCTTCGGTCTGGTGACGCTGCCCATGGCGATCCTGCTGCCGATCGTGGCGCTCACGGTGTTCATCATCGGGATGTTCACCTGGCCGTGGATCGAGCGGTGGGTCACCAAGGACAACCGGGTCCACAACATCCTGGACCGCCCGCGTAACGCACCGGCCCGCACGGGTCTGGGTGTGGCCGCGATGGTCTACTACGGCGTCCTGATGATCGCCGCCACCGGTGACCTGATCGCCACGCACTTCCATCTGGCGGTCAACGATGTGATCTACCTGCTGCGGTTCCTGTTCTTCTTCGGACCGATCATCGCGTTCATCATCACCCGCCGCGTGTGCCTTGCGCTGCAGCGCAAGGACCGCGAGATCGTCCTGCACGGTCGCGAGACCGGACGGGTCCAGCAGCTGCCCCATGGTGAGTTCATCGAAGTCCACGAGCCCCTGGACGAATACCGCCGCTACAAGCTGGTGGCCTTCGAGGACAACCAGGTCCTGCCCGCCCAGCAGGACGCCAAGGGCAAGGTCACCGGATCCGAGAAGCTCCGCGGACGCCTCTCCCGCCTGTTCTTCGAAGACCGCGTGGCACCCGTGACCCCCGCCGAACTCGACGCCGCCCACCACGAGCACGCCCACGACGTGCACGAGCTGGAATCGGCTGGTAGTTCCAGCAGCGGCCACTGAGGTTTCGCTTCCGTTGAGGTGAAGGGCCCCGGCGACGACATTGTCGCCGGGGCCCTTTTCCGTTCCTCCTCCGGTGGCCCGCAGATCGAAGGCCGTGGCCGGTCCACAACGACCGTGAAACGATCTGCCACGGGCGCTGGATGCACACCACCCAGTGAGTACGCTTACAAGGAAGCAGCACCCAGCGGCCCTCATCGGACGCTCGCCTCGATTCACCGCACATCCACGCACGGAGGGCTCTCATGACCGGAACCATCATCCTGATCGCGCGCACCGCTGACGTCGTCCCGCGTGCGGACACAGCCGATCACATTTCCCGTCCGGCCTCGCCCGAGGATCGCGACGCGCTGGCTCAGCTGTTCTACTCGGCTTATGAAGCCGTGGGACTCGACAGCGCCAACGGCGGCGGCGTGGACACCCTGGACCAGGCCAAGGACATCGTCCAGGGGCTGTTCGATGGTGAGTACGGCCCGTTCCTCCCGGAGGCTTCACCGGTGGTCGAGGATGACAACGGCGAGATCGTGGCGGCGTCGTTGGTCGTCCAGCGCCGCGCGGGCGAGGGTCTGCCGGACGCGCCCTACATCTTCGAGCTGTTCACGCACAGCGCCCACCGACGGAAGGGGTTGGCGGAGCGGCTCGTGCGGCAGTCGGCCGCCGCGCTCAAGGACTCCGGTCATGACCGTGTGAGCCTGCGGATCCGTGAGGACAACTCCCCTGCGCTCGCGCTGTACCTGACCCTGGACTTCAACCGCTGGCAGCCAGAGGCCGAGGACGACGAGCTCTGAGACGCGTGCAAGGGCGGGCCACCGATCCATTCGGTGGCCCGCCCTTGCATGTCAGGACCTGATCATGCCCCCAGGGCTTTGAGGGTCAGCGCGGTTTCGATCGCTGCCGCGGTCGCTTCGTATCCCTTGTCCTCGCTGGACCCGGGCAGTCCGGCACGGTCGATGCCCTGCTCTTCCGTGTCGCACGTGAGCACGCCGAAACCGATGGGGACCCCGGAGCGTGTCGCCACGTCCGTGAGACCGAGGGTTGCCGCCTGGCAGACGTAGTCGAAATGAGGCGTTCCGCCTCGAATCACGACCCCCAGAGCCACCACTGCGTCGTACTTCTGCGCCAACCGTGCGGCGGCAACCGGCAACTCGAAGGAGCCCGGCACTCGGACGGTCACTGCGTCGTCGATCCTTGCGTCACGCAGTGCGCGGGCCGCGCCGTCCAGGAGGCCGTTCATGATCTCGTCGTGCCAGCTCGAGGCGACGACGGCCACGCTCAAGTCGTCCGTGGACAGCTGCTGGAGCTTGCTCTGGGGTGCGCCGTGTCCGCTCATGGGGTTCTCTCCGTTGGGTTCGAGGTGGATGGTGCTTTACTGCCGGGTGCGACGACCGGATGGGTTGCGTCGTCGATGTGCAGCAGTCGATGGCGCATGCGGTCACGTTTGGTGACCAGGTACGTGTGGTTCTCCGCACGGGCCGGCACTTCATTGGGAACAAGTGCGGTGACCTCGATGCCCAGGTCGGTCAACGCGGTCTGCTTGGCGGGGTTGTTGGTCAGCAGCCGCACGCGGTTCAGGCCCAGTTCGTGCAGAATCGTGGCCGCCGCGCCCCAGTCCCGGGCATCGGCGGGAAGACCCAGCAGTTCATTGGCTTCCACGGTGTCTGCTCCCCCGTCCTGGAGGCGGTAGGCCCGCAGTTTGTTGACCAGGCCGATGCCACGGCCTTCGTGCCGCCGGACGTAGACGAGCGTCCCTCCCTCGTGGGCCAGCTTGCTCAGTGCCTGGTGCAGTTGGGCACCGCAGTCACAGCGGTAGGACCCGAAGACGTCTCCCGTGAGGCACTCCGAATGCAGACGGACCAGCGGTGCGTCCTGGCCCGTCAAGGGAAGGTCCGTTGCCGGGTCGAGCGCGGTCAGACTCAGGTGCTCTCCCGCGGTGGTGCCGTCCGGGTCTTCGACCTGCCAGCCACGAACCAAGAAGCGGCCCTCCGGCATGGGGATCACCACGTCCTCCGACACGGCAAGCACCGGTCGGGCCTTGCCGCCGCGGGGAGCACTTTCCTGACCTCCCACCCAGGCCACGAGGTCCTCGATGCTCAGGAGCGGGAGACCGTGCTCCCTCGCGAACCTGTGCAATGCGGGGAGGCGCATCATGGAACCGTCGTCGTGGACGAGTTCGGCGATCACCCCAACCTTCTGCAGGCCCGCCAGGGCGCAGAGCTCCACGGCGGCCTCGGTGTGTCCTGGGCGTTGCCGGACGCCGCCGTCGACTGCGCGTAGCGGAAGCATGTGTCCGGGTCGGGTGACGCTCTCCGGCCCGCTCTGCGCGGCGGCCAGGACTCGGGCGGTCCGTGCGCGGTCGGCCGCGCTGATGCCCGTGCTGACGCCAATCCGCGCATCGCAGGTCACGGTGTACGCGGTCCCCTTGGAGTCCTCGTTCACAGCCGTCATAGGCGGTAAGCCCAGGGCGTCTGCCCGCGCTTCGGTCATGGGGACGCACAGCACACCGGAGGTGTGACGAACCGTGAACCCGGTGAGTTCAGGGGTCGCGAATTCGGCGGCGAAGACCAGGTCGCCTTCGTTCTCCCGGTCCTCGTCGTCGACGACGACGACGGCTCCCCCCGCAGCGATCGCCGCCACGGCGGTCTCGATGCTGGCCAGGACAATGGGTGTCCCGTCGTCGTTCACGGTGTTGGTCGGCGAACCGGCCGAGGTGTTCATCGGGTCTCTCCGTTCCGGGGCGCGGTCCACGGTTGGAAGGCCGCGAGGCGGGCCGCGTACTTGGCCATGACATCGGCTTCCAGGTTCACCCGTGCGCCGGTGGTCTTGGTCCCCAGCCCCGTGGTGGCCAGCGTGGCGGGGATGAGGCCGATCTCGAACCAGTGTTCGGTGGCCTCCGGGGCACTCACGGCCGTCACGGTCAGGGACACCCCGTCCACCGCAATTGCCCCCTTTTCCGCGAGCAACGGCGCCAGATCAGCGGGCACGCCGATGCGCACCACTTCCCAGTCGCTGTGGTTCGTGCGCGCCACGATCTGACCCGTGGCATCGACGTGGCCCTGGACCACGTGACCGTCCAGCCGACCGTCGGCGGGCAGACAGCGTTCCAGGTTCACAACCGCGCCGGCCGCGAGCTCCCCCAGAGTGGTGCGGGCCAAGGTCTCCCCCATCACGTCCGCTTCGAAGACGCCGTCCGCAGGCCGGTCCGTCCCGCCCGTCAGACACACGCCGTCGACGGCCAGGGAACCACCCACGGGCAGATCCTGGACGATCTCTCCCGCCTGAATGCGGATCCGAGTGGTGCCCTCGGTGGTTCCGTGTGCACTGGGCTGCACGGCGATGACGGTGCCGGTCCCGGCCACGATTCCCGTGAACATGGTGTCTCCTGCATCTTCTGTGAACTCTTCTGTGAACTCTTCTGTGAACTGACATGGGGTCTGGACGTGACGTGCCGCGTCGACGCCAGGCAGCGCGATCACGTCATGGGTGTTCTGGCCTCGGGGACGGGCTGAAGGTGCCACAGCACGTCCGAGCCGAGACGTCGAAGGCTGCCCCCGTCGGATTCGTCGGGCAGGAACTTCAGGGCCTCCGACAGGGTCTGGATGCCGAGGTCCGGGTAGGAGGGGCGCCCGGCGCCGAGGATCAACGGGGCTTGGTAGACCAGGACCTCGTCGGCCAGGTCGGCTGCCAGGAAGGCCCCGACGACGGTGGCGCCGCCCTCCACGAGAACGTGCCGCACGCCTTCCTCATACAGCTCCGTCAGGAGGACGGCCGGGTCGTGCGTGCGCAGGTGCCGGAAACGACCGTCCGCGCCGCGTACACGGGCGGCCGTGGGCACGTCACGGTGCCCCATGACCACCCGAAGGGGGGAACTGGTGTTCTGGTCACCGCGGGCCTGGTCGCCGGCCGGTGTCCTGACGGTGAGTCGCGGGTCATCGGTGAGAACCGTCGTCGTCCCCACCACGATGGCGTCCACCCGGGCGCGGACGCCGTGGGCGTGGGCGCGGGATTCCTCGTTGGTGATCCAGGTGCTGGTCCCGTCCGCGGCGGCAATCCGTGCGTCCAGGGTCTGGGCAGTCTTCACGGTCACGTACGGGCGCGACTCCCCCTGTGCCCGGGCCCACCGATGATTGAGCTGCTCGGCACGTTCCCCTCGCAGGCCGCTGTGCACCTGGACCCCGGCAGCATGCAGCCGCGCGGCTCCACCGGAGGCGTTCTCCGTGGGATCGGCCACGGCGTGGACAAGGCGAGGGATTCCGGCCTCGACGACGGCTTCCGCGCACGGCCCGGTGCGGCCCGTGTGATTGCAGGGCTCCAAGGTCACGACCATGGTGCAGCGGGTCAGGTCCGTGCCCGCGTCCAGAGCCTGATCGATCGCGTCGACCTCGGCGTGCGGGGTGCCCGCGCCACGGTGGTGACCGACGTGCAGGACTCGACCGTCCTCCCCCAGAATTGCCGCCCCCACCAGGGGGTTGGCGCCCCGGTGCCCGCGAAGTGCCGCGGCCAGGGCAAGGTCCATCGCCTCGGTCTCCGCCGCGGTGAACATCGTGTCCGAATCCGTGGTCATGGCCTTCCCCCGTCCGAGGTTCCGGCGACAGGGTCCACGGCCCCGGGCCTGGCGGGCGTCACGGAGACCGAGACATCGGGGAAGGCCGTTTCGACCGACACCACCGACCCGGTCCTCGGTGCCCCGTCCGGAGTCGCAGCCGCGCGGGCGCCGTCGACACGCTGGACCCGCCACCAGATGAAGAATCCCGTGAGCGTGAACGCCCCGTAGAACACGTACATGGCTGCCGAGGCCCAGTACCCGGCGCTGAGCAGCAGGGGAACTCCCACGATGTCCACGGCCACCCACACCAGCCAGAACTCGGTCCATTCACGCGCCATGCCCCAGGTGGCCAGGACGGAGCCGACGAAGATCCAGGCGTCCGCCCACACGGGTTCGTACGATCCAAGCGCCCGGAAGACGGGGGTCAGCGCCGCGGTTCCCAGCACGAGCAGTCCGATCAGAAGGATCCGTTCCTTGGGGGTCGCCCATCGCGGGGTGACGGCAGCACCGGCATCGCCCCGGCTCTGTCGCCAGCGCAGCCACCCGTACACGGCGACGGCGATGAACATGACCTGCCGGCCGACCTGCCCCAGGAGGTTCACGGGGTTGGGCGAGCCGAAGACGACGCCCAGGAACACGGTCAGCAACAGGAGATTGCCGATGATGCCCACCGGCCAGGCCCACAGCTTCCGCCGCATACCGCCCAGGGCGGAGAGCAACCCGAAGACGTTGCCGAGGACCTCCCGCCACAGGACGAAGCTGTCCCCGATGTGCAACTGCGCATCGAACAGCCATCGCAAGAGCTCCACGTCCGATCTCCTCACCGGTCTGCGGGGGCCACCCGTTGGTACTGGTCACCGGTGGGCCCACCGGCAGGACGACCGGCGGCGAAGAGACTCGTGGCATGGGAGAAAGAGGTGGCACGCCGAATCCGGCGTCCACCTGTGCTCCTCCCGTCCAGACTTTTCTGTCGGCACCGGAATTTCACCGGTCAGGCCGAAGCACCGTGGGCTCGGGTCAGCGAACTGATCGAACCTGGTGCTCGGTTAGCGGGCTGTCACCGCCGGCTCGGAATTTCACCGATCTCGGAGCACGTCGTGTCGTGCTGCCGATTATGACACGTGGGCGACCGCGGCGCGCAGTCCCTCGATCGCCGCCGCGGGGTCCTCCTTGCCGTACACCGCGGAGCCGACCACGAAGACGTCCGCACCGGCTTCCGCCGCGCGGACAATGGTTTCCTCGGTGATCCCACCGTCAACCTGCAGGGCCACCTGGCCCCCACCTGCTCGGATCGCTTCGGCAGCCCGCCGGATCTTGGGCAGGGTCACGTCGAGAAACTTCTGTCCACCGAACCCGGGTTCGACGGTCATCACCAGCAGCATGTCGATCTCGGGAAGCAGATCCAGGTACGGCTCGATCGGCGTGGCGGGCCGTACCGCCAGGCCGGCCTTGGCGTTCCTGGCACGCAGCTCCCGGGCCAGACGAACCGGGGCCGTCGCAGCTTCTGCGTGGAAGGTCACGGAGTCGCAGCCTGCCTCGGCAAATCCGGGAGCCCACCGGTCCGGATCCTGGATCATGAGATGCACGTCCAGGGGCACGGGTGAGATCTGCTGCAACCGTTCGACCACCGGTAGGCCCAAGGTCAGGTTGGGGACGAAGTGGTTGTCCATCACGTCCACGTGGGCGGCGTCCGCCGTGGCGATCTTGGCCAGTTCCGTCTGCAGGTTGGCGAAGTCGGCCGACAGGATGGAGGGGTTGATGCAGCAGCGGGACACGGTGCCTCCTCAGTTCGTGTTCCGTGAACCCGGGCGGGCTCGCGGTCAGATGGGTCGGGTCGGGTGACTCAGGCCTGGTCAGTCTTGGCTACGGGGCGCTTGCGGAAGTGGGCCACGAACATGGCATCCGTGCCGTGAACGTGCGGCCACAGTTGGAGGGTCGTCGCCCCGGCATCGGCACGTCCGGAGTTGGGCCCCGCGTAGGCCTTGGTCGGATCAGCTTCACCGTCCAGGGCGCCGGGCAGGGCTGCCGCGCGTGCGGCAGGTCCTGCATCGACCAGCGTGAGGTCAGTCCGGGTGCGCAACAGGTCGTCGACGGCGACGGCGGTTTCGGCGGCGTGCGGCGAACAGGTCGCGTAGACGAGCAAACCACCCGGTTTGAGGGCGTCCGCCGCGGTGGCGAGCAGCTGGGTCTGGAGGACCGTGAGCTCGGCAAGGTCCTGGGGCGTGCGCCGCCACCTGGACTCCGGACGACGGCGCAGCGCACCGAGCCCTGTGCACGGGGCATCCACCAGGATGCGGTCGAATCCGGTCTGGCCGGTCGAGTTCTGTGCGTCCTCGGCCGTGATCTCCCGACCGTCACCGACGCGGATGCTCCACGCCTGCTCGGGGACGGTCTCGAGCGCCTGCCGAACCAGGCCCGCCCGGTGTTCCGCGACTTCATTCGCGAGCAGATGGGCGCCGTGACGGGCCGCCTCCGCTGCCAGCAGTGCAGCTTTGCCGCCGGGTCCGGCGCACAGGTCGAGCCACCGTTCACCGGATTGCACAGGTTCCGCCGCGACCATGGACCGGGCCACGAGCTGGGAGCCGGAGTCCTGAACCCTGACGGTCCCGTCCTGGACGTCGGCCAGGCGGTGGAGGTCGCCGCCGCCACTGACGGCGGCTCCCGGGACCAGCGGACTGGGGATGGCACCTTGCTCGAGAGCACCCGAGAGATCCGCCAGCCCGGGGAGAGCGACCAGGTGGACCTTCGGAGCCTCGTTGTCCGCGCGCAGCAGCTCTGGCAGCTCGCTGGCGGGGCGACCGTGAATCGCGAGCGCCTGCTTGAGCGCCCGGACGATCCACGCGGGGTGCGAGGTCTCGACGGAGAGCCGATCGATCTCCCCCTGCCCCTGGGTCAGTTCCGTGAGCCAGGACTCCAGGTCCTTCGCCATGACCTTGCGCAGCACGGCGTTCACCAGGCCCGACGGCCCGGCTCCGATTTCGGCCCGGGTCAGTCCGACGGTCTGGTCGATGGCGGCGTGGTCGGGGATCCGCATGGCCAGCAGCTGGTGCGTGCCCAGGCGCAGGGCGTCCAGGACCGGCGGGTCGATCTTGGCCAGCGGACGGTCGACGCACCGTGCCAGGACGGCGTCCCAGGTGCCCTGCTGCCGCAGTGCCCCGTAGGCGAGCTCGGTGGCCAGGGCGGCGTCGCGCTTGTTCAGGCCCAGGCGTCGGATCTGTTCGGGCAGAACCAGGTTGCCGTAGGCGTCGTCGGAGGTCACTGCGCGCAGGGTTCGGAAAGCCGCCAGGCGTGCCGGGTCCGTGGCGCGGGTGCGTTGTGAGGGGGCCGAGGCGGAGAACTTCCGTTGGCCCACAGACCGGCGGTTGCGTTGGCGACCGCGCTCGTCGCGGCGGTCGCGGTCCCCGCCCCGTCGCCCGTCGGAGCCTCGGTTGCCGCCCGTCCGGCCCGGGTTGCGTCGTTCCTGACTCACGTGAACCTCACTTCTCCGACGCCGTGCTGGGCCAGGTGTCCTCGGCCCCAGTCGCCGGCCTGCATGCTCTTCTTCCCCGAGGGCTGGACCTCGGTGAGTTCCACGGGGTGTGTTCCCGTTCCCACCAGGACTGCCCGGTCGTGCAACCGGACCTGGCCGGAACTCCAGCCAGGCTGGTCCGCGCGTTCGACGACACGTCCCGTGATCTTGAACCGCTGCCCCTCCAGCTCGGTCCAGGCCCCGGGTTCCGGGGTCACCGCCCGCACCAGAGCGGAAATCCGATCGGCGGGGGCCTGCCAGTCGATGCGTCCGTCCGCCCCGGTCAGCTTCGGGGCAAGAGACGATTCGCCCGTCTGGGGGGCTGTTTGCACGCCCGCGGAGAGGTCGCGCAGGGAATCGGCCAGGACCGGTGCCCCCAGGTGGGCGAGCCGGGTCAGGACCGTGCCGGCCACGTCGTCGTCACGGACAGGGTCGGTCAGTGTGCGCAGGACGGGCCCGGTGTCCATGCCCTCGTCCAGCACGAAGGTGGTGGCGCCCGCGGTCATCTCCCCCGCCATGAGGGCGCGTTGCACGGGGGCCGCCCCGCGCCAGGCCGGCAGCAACGAGAAGTGGAGATTGACCCACCCCAGGGGTACGGCGTCAAGAGCTGCCCGCCGCAGCAGTGCGCCGTAGGCCACCACGGCCGCCGCCTCGGCACCGGTTGCACGGATCTGCTCCGTGATGGTGTCGTCCACTCGGTTGGCCTTGATCACGGGGATACCGAGTTCAGTCGCGGCGTCGGCGACCGGCGACGGGGTCAGGGTCTTCTTCCGGCCCTTGGGGGCGTCGGTACGGGTCAGGACCGCGACGACGTCCAAATCCGGCTGCTCGGTCAGGTGGCGCAGCGGTGGCACGGCAACGTCCGGGGTACCGGCGTAGAGGATCTTCATCGGACTCCCCCGGCGGGGCTCTGCGGGCCGGTGACCGTTGCGCCGAAGCTCGATCCACGTCCCGACACGATCGTCGAGGACCTCTTGCCGTGGACGTCCGAGACGACGGCGGAGTACTCACGATTGCGGATGGTCCGCATGGCTTCCTTCTTGGCCTCGCCCCGCAACCGGTCGACGTACAGCATGCCGTTCAAGTGGTCGGTTTCGTGCTGCAGGCACCGTGCCAACAGGCCGTGCCCTTCGACGGTCACGGGGGCGCCGTCGACGTCGTACCCGTGCACGGTCGCGTGCTCGGCCCGCGGCGTGGGGTGGCCCATGCCGGGCACCGACAGGCACCCCTCGGATCCGTCCTGAGGCTGCGTACCGACGTTGATCTCCGGGTTGATCACGTGCCCGGAACAGCCCTCGACGTCGTACACGAAGATCCGCAGACCGACGCCGATCTGCGGCGCCGCCAGCCCAACGCCTTCGACGTCATGCATGGTCTCGAACATGTCGTCGACCAGTTTGCGGAGCTCTGGGCGTTCGGGGGTGTCGAAGTGGCGGACGGGGTCCGCCACGGAACGTAGGACCGGGTCGCCGATGGTACGGATCGGGCGCACTGCCATGGAATCCGGGCTCTCCTGAGGGTTGTTCGGGACGTGGGAAGGTGTGCTGCGGAAGTTCCAGCCGCGCCGAGTGACATGGTCGGGATCGTTCGCACCTCGCAGGGACCAGGTCTCAGTCTAGGCCGCCGGTTTCAGCGCGTACGGGCGGCGGTGGCACCGGCCGCAGCTGGGTGGGAGTGGCGGCCAACCGCGTTTCGTGGGTCCACACCCTGTGCAGTGCACAGAACTTGTGCCAGTGCGCCTCCAACACCTCCGGCACGGCCTGTTGCGCGACGACCTCCGTGGGGCCGACGGCGACCCCCAGGAGGAGATCGGCGTCGCCGTACTTCCACGGCTCCCATTCGCCGGACTGGGCATCCACGAGCTGTTCCTCGGCCTTCAGACCGGCGACCAGCTGGGTCACCACTTTGGGGTCCAGCGCCTTCACGCGCCCGTTCCGCTCGGTCGCTTTGGTCTTGTAGTCGATCAGACAGACCTTGCCGGCGATCCGGGCCACCAGGTCCAAGGTTCCCGCGTAGCCGACGCTGTGGTTCCAGACGGTGACTTCCGCGCCGAGCGGTTCCGGGGAGTACAGGTCCCACCACTCGTCGAACCGCACCACGTAGGCCTCTTCCCGGTGCTCGACCAGGGTCTTCCGGGCACGGTCCACGTCGTGCGGCAGTCCCATGGTGCGCAAGGCGACCTGTTCGCAGTAGTCGTGGACGCGGTCCCCGCGCAGAGCGGCCTGGTCCCGGTAGCGCTCGGCCGCCCCCGCCGCTTCCCGCGCGACGGTTCGCAACCGCGACGGCGACCCGAGCGAACCGGCCAGCCGATCGTCCTCCACGACCGCCTGGGCGGCCAACCACCCGTGCCACCCACCGAGGTCAACGGCGGCGCGCCCGATCACGGTGGTGATGGAAGGAACTGTGGCCGCTGCGCCGATCGACCGCGCGTACATGCGGCCGTGATCGGTCTGTTTGGCCAATCTGGGTTGGGTCATCGCCTCTCCAACGCTGCATCCCTGCCTGTCGAGGGCAAGGCGGAACCGGGTGAACGACAAGAGCCCCGCCCCAGGTGATCTCCGGGGAGGGGCTCTTGTGCCAGTCGTTCGAGTCCGAGGTCTCGAACGTGATTGTGCGCGATACTGGGTTCGAACCAGTGACCTCTTCGGTGTGAACGAAGCGCGCTACCACTGCGCCAATCGCGCTTGCGACCTGGAAACCATAGCGCAGTTGTGCCCCACCGTGCCAATCGCCACGGGACACGGCCCGCAGGCCGTGCCTGCGCCGCACCAGGATGGCCCAGGATCGTGGACCCGACGCCGATTTGCACTGGTGTGATTCGGTCCCCTAAAGTCTCTGCCGTCGGAAAGGACAGCGCCGCAACGGCCGACCACCGGGCAACCGGGGAGGTCAAAAGCTGTGCTAGAGTTTCCGATCGAACGTTGGCCCCGGCAGCGGGATCCAGGTTCACAATGCGGTTGTAGCTCAGCTGGTAGAGCATCACCTTGCCATGGTGAGGGTCGCGGGTTCGACTCCCGTCAACCGCTCTGAGAAAACGGCACTTTGGTGTCGTTTTCTCAGGCCAAGTCCGTCAGGACACAGGTCCCGGTGGGGTGGCCGAGTGGTTAGGCAGCGGCCTGCAAAGCCGTCTACGCGGGTTCGAATCCCGTCTCCACCTCGGTGAACCCACCAAGCTCACGAGTTGCTGGTGAACTCGCGGTGAGCGCGATTGGCGCAGCGGTAGCGCGCTTCCCTGACACGGAAGAGGTCACTGGTTCGATCCCAGTATCGCGCACCACATGCAGAAGGCCCGACCGGGATATTCCAGTCGGGCCTTCTGCATGTTCATGTCTCCGCCCCTGCCCCCTCCCAGACAGAGCACTCCTCAGCAGAAAGTTGCTCACTACCACTGCTGACCAGGACGTTTACATGTATTCAGCGGCAATTTTGCCGTGAGCGTACACGGGTGCCATCTGCGAAAAATGTTCTGGACAACTGGTTCCGGGTCAAGCAGAGTGAGTCCTGTCCGAACGATTCCGACCCGAGAGGAGAGTCCCATGGGGGATCTCGGAGGATTTGCAGACAAGGCCAAGGACGCAGCTGCCGACAACCCGGAAGCTGTGGACAAGGGCGCAGACTTTGCCAACGACAAGTCCGGCGGTCAGTACGAGGATCAGATCAACCAGGCCAAGGACTCGCTGAACGGCGACTCCCAGGAGAACTGATCTTCTGACGCGTTCGGCACGGGCCATGGCCCACCGAACTCCATGAGGAAGGCCCTCACCATCTGGTGGGGGCCTTCCTCATGTCCGTCATTCCAAGCTCGCGCGCCCGGGTGGGCACGTGAGGTCGGTCAGGCTCTGTCCGACATGCCCTCCCGGGCCAGAGCCGTCAACCGGGAAACGGCCCGGTAGTACTTCTTCTGATACCCACCGGCCATCATCTCGGGAGTGAAGACCTCGTCGAAGGAGGTCCCCGACGCCACGATGGGCAGGTCGCGGTCGTACAACCGGTCCGCCAGCACCACCAGCCGCAGGGCGAGCGCCTGCTGATCGACGGTGTGGACGTTGCGCCACACGATGCCCTCCAGGTCCTTGATGAGATGGCGGTAACGGGAGGGGTGCACCACGCTGAGGTGCTCCACGAGCTCACTGAACTCGTCCATCGCAACCACCTTGCCGTCGAAGCGCTGCTCGACCGTCGCCTCGATCGCTTCGTCGGCGATGGACGCCGGCGCTTCGGGAAGGCCTCGGTGCCGGAAGTCCTCGCCGTCGATGCGAAGGACCTCGAACTGGTCCGCAAGCACCTGGATCTCCCGCTGGAAGTCCGCGGCCGCGAAACGCCCCTCCCCCAAGGAACCCGGCAACGTGTTCGAGGTCGCCGCGAGCTTGACCCCGGCGTCGGAGAGTTCGCGCATGAGCCGAGACATGAGGACCGTGTCCCCCGGGTCGTCGAGTTCGAACTCGTCGATGCACACCAGGGTGTACTGGCTCAGGGCTTGAACGGTCTTGGGGAAGGTCAGCGCACCTACGAGGTTGGTGTACTCGACGAACGTGCCGAAGGCCTTGGGGCCGGGAACCGCGTGCCACAGGGAGGCCAACAGGTGTGTCTTGCCGACGCCGAATCCGCCGTCGAGGTAGATGCCCTGCTTGGAACCCTTGGCAGCGCCGGAGGAACCCCCGAACATCCTGGAGAAGAACCCGCCGCCCTTGCCACCGGAACCTGGACCGGACACGCTCCCGGCGAACCGCTGCAGTTCTGCGACGGCCTGTGCCTGCGACGGTTGGGCGGGATCCGGGCGGTAGGTGTCGAAGGAGACTTCACCGAACCGCTCGGAGGGCCTGAAACCGTCCAGCAGCTCATCTGCGGACAGTGCCGGGCGACGGTCGACCAGACGCTGGAACTGCGGGCTCACGCGGGGTACCTCTTTCTGCCCGGGGCTCGACCGGTGCCTTCTGCACACGGGGCGACACGTTCGGAACACGTCGACGGCGGGAGTCGAGAACGGGGAACGTGACAGAGCTTACCCGCCCCACGGGTACCGCCCACGCGCACCGGGTTCGCCCCTCGCGCACAGCGCCCCGGTGGGCCCCGCCGCGGTGGCCACGGCGATAGTGTTGGCACCGTTCGGAATCGTCACAGGAAATGAGGCCAGCACCATGTCCGTGGATGTGGACACCACCGACGCCAAGTTCGCCCAGTACGCCCACCCGGAACGGCTCGTGTCGACCAGCTGGGTCGCCGAGCACGGTGCCGACCCCGGCGTCGTCGTGATCGAGTCCGATGAGGACGTACTGCTCTACGAAACCGGCCACCTGCCCGGCGCGGTGAAGGTGGACTGGCACACGGACCTGAACCTCCCGGACGTGCGCGACTACCTGGACGGCCAGCAGTTCTCCGAGCTCATGTCCCGCAAGGGCATCTCCCGCGAGGACACGATCGTGGTCTACGGCGACAAGTCCAACTGGTGGGCCGCCTACGCCCTGTGGGTCTTCACGCTCTTCGGTCACGAAGACGTCCGGCTCATGGACGGTGGCCGCGACAAGTGGGTGGCCGAAGGCCGCGAACTCACCACCGCCGTCACTCCCCGACCCGCGAGCGAGTACCCCGTGGTCGAGCGGGACGATTCCCGGATCCGCGCCTACCAGCCGGAGGTGCTCGACGCCCTGGGCTCCGTGCCCCTGATCGACGTGCGCTCCGAACCCGAGTACACGGGCCAGCGCACCCACATGGCTGAATATCCGCAGGAGGGTGTCCTGCGCGGCGGCCACATCCCGACGGCGGCCTCCGTCCCCTGGGCACGTGCCGCCGCCGAAGACTCCACGTTCAAGGCACGCCCCGACCTGGAGGCCATCTACCTGGACGAGGTGGGACTGGACCCCTCCGACCCGGTGATCGCCTACTGCCGGATCGGTGAACGCTCCGCCCACACGTGGTTCGTGCTCGAACACCTCCTCGGGTTCGACAGCGTGCGTAACTACGACGGCTCCTGGACCGAATGGGGCAACTCCGTGCGCGTCCCGATCGTGTCGGGCTCCGAACGCGGCGCAGCCCCGGAGAACCGCCGATGAACCCCGGAACGGAAGCGCAGACCGAGGGCCTGCCGGAGTCACTGGCCGAGCTGGTCGAGGACTTCCAGGCCGTCCCGGCAACGGACCGCCTGCAGCTGTTGCTCGAGTTCTCCCGGCAACTCCCCGAGTTGCCCGAACGCTACGGGGAACACCCGGAGGCTCTGGAACAAGTGGTCGAGTGCCAGTCCCCTTTGTTCCTCACGGTCGAGTGGGAGAACCAGACGGAGACGGGCACCGACGACACCCCTGTCCGGCTGTTCTTCTCCGCCCCGCCGGAGGCACCGACCACCCGAGGCTTCGCCTCCATCCTCCACGAGGGCCTGGACGGCCTCTCCGCAGCGCAGATCCGGGACCTGCCGGCGGACCTGACCGAACGTTTCGCCCTGACGGAACTGGTGTCCCCCCTGCGCATGCGCGGGATGTCCGCGATGCTCGAGCGCATCCGTCGACAGGTCGGGCAACTGCGCCGCGCCTGAGGACACACACGCAGCGGACAGCTACCGGATCGGAAAGGGCCACGGACAGTGGGCAAGAAGTCCAAGCACGGCAACGGCAGCACCGCTTCCGAGGCGACGCCGGCTCTGCGGTTCCTGCACGACCGCGGCGTCGCCTTCCAGGAGGCGGCCTACGAGCACGACGACGACGTGACGGATTACGGGGCCGAAGCCGCACAAGCTCTCGGTGTGTCCGCCGAGCGGGTGTTCAAGACGCTCTTGGTGGCCGAAGCCGACGGCAAGGCGCTGGGCGTCGTCGTGCTCCCCGTGGATCACCGGGTGGCCATGAAAGCCGCGGCGGCCGCCTTCGGCTGGAAGAAGGCCGTGCTCGCCGACCCCGCCGTCGCCCAGCGCAGGACGGGATATGTCATCGGAGGCATCTCGCCGTTCGGACAGAAGCTCCCCTCCCCCACGGTGATCGACGAGTCGGCGATGCACCACGCCACCGTCTACGTCTCCGGCGGACGCCGGGGCCTGGACGTCGAGGTCACCCCGCAGGATCTGGTGTCCGTGCTGAACGCGAAGACCGCAGCCCTGAGTGCCTGAGCGCCGCCACATTCAATGCAGCATTCACTCCGGCAAACGGCCCGGTAGCCACTTGGCGACGGCGTCCTCCCACCGGTGGGGGTCGACGTTCCACTCCTTGGTGTGGCGCGCACGCCGGAAGGCCACGAAGTCCACGAACGGGGAGATCCGCGCCAGTTCCCGGCCCGCGCTGTCGGGGACGAACTCGTCGTCCTTGGAGTGCAGGATCAACGTGGGGGTGCGGAGTTCCTTGTAGCGGGTGACCCAGTCCAGGCTCGCCAGGTCCACGGGGGTGGCAAGGCCCGTCAGGTACCGGCCCTTGTGGGAACTGATCAGACCGGAGGACAGGTTGCCGATCTGGGCGGGCAGCTTCCGGCTGGCCGTGTGATGGGTGAACAGGGTGAACCAGTCGACCACGGGTCCGGTCAGGACCATGGCGGCGATGTCGTCACGGTAGAAGGACAGGTCCGCGGTCTGCAGGCAGATCGCCCCGCCCATGGACCAGCCGAACAAGACGATGTCCGTGGCTCCGCGGGACTTGGCGTAGGAAATGGCGACCTGGACGTCCTTCCACTCCGTGAAACCCAACCCGTAGCGGTTGTCCAGGGAGGACGGGGCCTCTCGGTCGTTGCGGTAGGAGATCAGCATGGAGGTCATCCCCAGGTCACGCGCGGTCTTCAACGCACGCAGGCCCTCCATCCGCTGGGCCCCACGTCCGTGCACCATGATCGCCCACGGGCCCTCGAGCATTCTGGGTCGTTCTCCCGGCGGCGTAGGGCGCCCGTCCACGGGCACCACCCAAGCAGGCGCCGGCCCCACCTCGATGGGAATCTCGACGTCCTCGTACGGGAACCCCGCGCGCGCGGGGTCGGGGTAGACGGTCCCGGACCACCACCCCTTGGTGGCCGTCGAGAGGTCACCGCTGTAGATCTCCTCGACTTCCCGCACGACCCTGCCGGTGGCCGGTGCCCAGGAGCGGATGGCGCCGATCCGCGCGTGTCCGGCGCCGCCGTGGAAACGCAGGCTGTAGACGCCGTCCACGGTGGTTTCCACGGTCGCGGCGAGCATGACCTCACCCACCCCCGTCGTCCGCGAGGGTTCGGCCTCGTCCGGGGCGCGGGATGCGGCGTCGGACCCGCCTGATTGGTCGCCGGGCTCGTCAGTGTTTTCGGAGGTGGGCGTCTGCGGCGTGTAGTTGAAGATCGTGAGGTCCTCCGACCGGTACCGGGGAGGTACGACCACCTGACGCGCAAGGTAGGCGGCGACGGCCGAGGACAACCCGAAGGTCAAGGACGCCGCACCGGCCACGGCGGCCGCTCCGATCACGGCACCGCGCTTCCAACCCTGCGGGGCGGGTGCCGCCCCGGAGACGACGGGGTTCCTGAACACCCCCGACTGGGTGGGACCCGCGGACCATGACGACAGAGGGGATCTCGGCAAGACCATGAGCCCATACTGGCACGGGTCGCCCGTGGCCGGACGGCATAACTGGCCGCCGGGATTGGTTGTCCTCACCGGTGGCACAGGCCACCATGCATTGACCACGCCTCATGATCCGAGGCAGCTCAGGAAGGACCGATGCCATGACGGATTCAACCGATCACGAACAGCCCGGCGTCCAGCGCAGCGAGGCCGACTGGAAGCAGTTGCTGACCCCCATGGAGTTCCATGTGCTCCGGGAGGGCGGCACGGAACGCCCCTTCACGGGTGAGTACTGGGACACGGAGACCGACGGTGTGTACTCCTGCCGGGCCTGCGGCGCCGAGTTGTTCCGGTCCGAGACGAAGTTCGGCTCCCATTGCGGGTGGCCGTCCTTCTACGAGCCCTTGGCCGAGGACCGGGTGCGTTACATCGAGGACACCTCCTTGGGAATGAAGCGCGTGGAGGTCCGTTGCGCGGCCTGCGACTCCCACCTGGGCCACGTCTTCTCCGGGGAGGGTTACCAGACCCCCACCGACCTGCGCTACTGCATCAACTCCGTGTCCATGCGCCTTGCTCCCAAGCAAGGGTGAGCCCGGCGCTCCACCCGTGACCGACCGCGCCGTGTGCCACGACTCGGACAGATCGACGACGGACGCGGCGGCGTGCCCTCGTGAGCCGACGGACCGATCGCCCTACCCTGTTAGGCGTGAGCGCGGTGACTGATCTACACGGGAGGCCGAGCCGATTCCGATCGGCCACGGCGTCCTTGCGCGGTGCTCAGTGTCGGCCCGAGATCGAGCTGACCGAAATCCCCGTCCCCATGGGCCCGAGCGACGCCGTCGCCTTCTCCGCAACCGTCGCGGACGCAACGGCAGCCATCGGACGACGGGAACCCGGGGAACTCGCCACCGGCCGGTTCATCCTGAGCTACGACCCCAGCCGCAAGAACGAATGGGGCGGCTCCTTCCGCATCGTCACCTACGTCAAGGCTCAGGTCGAGCGCGACCTCGGACACGACCAACTGCTCGCTTCCGTGGCCTGGAGCTGGCTGCTCGAAGCATTGGACCGCAACGGGGCCGGATACACCCGGGAGGGCGGGACCGCTTCCCGTGTCCTGGCCGAAGGGTTCGGCCAATTGGCCGACACGGGCGAGGACATCGACGTCGAACTCCGCGCCTCCTGGACGCCGGCCGACGAGGACTTCGGCAAACACCTCGAGGCCTGGGCAGACATGGTCTGCACGTTCGGCGGCCTCCCACCCGTGACGGACGGCGTCGTGAGTCTCACCGGACGTTAGGGCGGGAGAACCGGCGCCCCCTGCCCCGTCGTCCCGGGTGCCCGAGCCCTGAGCCTGGCTGCGCAACGAGCCGGCGACACGGACCGCCACCTGCCACCACCACAATCTGCAACGAGCACGAGGAATTGACCGACCATTGAGCACCCGGAGCACTTCGCGGCACACGAAGGACGGAGATCACCCCGACCGGGGTGGCCCGTCCGAACGGGGCGGTGCGCCCGCAGTGCCGAAGGCGACCGGTGCGACGGCGATCGTGGTTCCGGGTTTCGAGGACTACACGGTTCCCACCACAGTCCACCTGGACCGCCCCTCCGACGGGCTCCCACGGGTCCTCGACTCCCGGTCGCAGGTCGAACGGGCAGCAGCGGAACTCCACGACGGCCACGGGCCCGTTGCGATCGACACCGAGCGAGCCAGCGGCTTCCGCTACGGGCAACGAGCGTTCCTCGTCCAGATTCGCCGCGAAGGTGCGGGGACGATCCTGATCGACCCGGAGGCCGTCGGGTCGCTCGCCGTCGTGGACGAAGCCCTGAGCGGGGTCGAGTGGGTGCTGCACGCGGCCACCCAGGATCTCCCGTGTCTGAGGGACCTGGAAATGCACCCCGACCGGCTCTTCGACACCGAACTCGGAGGGCGGCTCGCGGGCCTGCGCCGCGTGGGCCTGGCCGCGGAAACCGAGGAGCTGCTGGGGTTCACTCTGGCCAAAGAACACTCAGCCGTTGACTGGTCCAAGCGGCCCCTGCCCGAACCGTGGCTGACCTACGCTGCGCTGGACGTCGAGGTGCTGGTGCAGCTGCGCTGGGCCGTGGAAGACGTGTTGCGCGAGCAGGGCAAGCTGGACTGGGCCCTCGAGGAGTTCGAAGCCGTTCGCTCCGCCCCGCCCGCTGCCCCACGCAAGGATCCTTGGCGAAGGACCTCCGGCATCACCAAAGTTCGCAACCGACGTCAACTCACCGCCGTGCGCAACCTCTGGCTGGCACGGGAGGATCTGGCACGCAACCGGGACATCTCCCCCGGCCGTCTGCTGCCGGATTCGGCGCTCGTCGCTGCGGCCACCACCATGCCGCGCACCGTGCCCCAGCTGCTCAAGACGCCGGGGTTCCACGGTCGCGCCGCGTCCAGGGAGGCCCCGCGGTGGCTCACTGCGCTCCAGGAGGCCCGGAACGCCCAGGACCTCGTGCCGTACACCGTGGCCTCGGATGCCCTGCCGCCGGTCAAGGCGTGGGACACCAAACGCCCGGACGCCGCCGCCCGGCTCAAGGTGTTCAAACCAGTGGTGGCCGACCTGGCCGAACAACACGGCATGCCCACCGAAAACCTGTTGGTCCCGGAACACCTTCGGCGCTTCGCCTGGGACCCCCCGCACTCGACATCACAAGAGGCCGTGGCCCACGCCCTGGAGGAAATCGGTGCGCGCCACTGGCAGATCCAGCTATGTGCCCCCGCGCTCATCGACGCCTGGCTCCGCGTGGAACGGGACGCACCGGGTCCCGCCCACGGCTGACGACGGCGCGTCCAGGACATCCTCGGGAGCACGAAGAAGGGGCGGTGGTCCGTGGGTCCTTCCACGGACCACCGCCCCTACTCAGGCACGGAGTCGCCCGTTCATCCGTTGAAAACCAAAGGCTGAACCCGGCGAGCGGAACTCAGCTGGTGGAGCCCGGCACGGGCCGGGTCGAACCCTCCAGGTTGGCGGTCCCCTCCGAGTCGTCGGTGGTGTTCGAACGCCCACCGCTGACCTTGTCCTTGGCCTTGGCTGTGGCGGACTTGGCGGCGTCGGCGGCGCGCTCGCCCACGACGGGGGCCTGCTCCTTGACGGTCGAGGTCGCCTTGTGCGTCCCCTCCTGAACCTTGCGACGGACCTCGGGGTCCTCGACCACGCCCGTCACCTTGGCCTGGACCTTTTCGAACGGTTCGCGTCCCATGTAGGACCCGACCAGGAACCCGGCACCGAATCCCACCACGAATGCAGCCTTCTTCAACACGATGGCCTCCTCATTGCACTTGGACGGACACTCTGTCCGCAATCCTCAACTAAGCCTACTGATATGTGACGGAGCCGACAACGAGGAGCTATTCGTCGGCCGATCCGGTTGCCTCGGTCTCCTCGGTTGCAGCGGATCGACCAGCCCCTGATCGGGCAGCCACCCGAGTCGCCTCGTCGTCCACGCGGCGCGCGTACGGAACCTTGGTGCCCAGGACGGAGGACAGCGTGTCCTGTGCAATGCGCTGGGCGGTCAAACCCACACGGTCCAGAATCTGCCCGCGCGAGGCGTGGGTCAGGAACTCCGTGGGCAGGCCGACCTCGTTGAGCGCGGTGTCCACACCCGCCTCCCGCAGTCGCTGCCGGACGAGTGAGCCGATCCCCCCGGAACGCACCCCGTCCTCGACCACCACGACGATCCGGTGGCGGGCGGCCAACTGCACCAGGGACTGCGGCACGGGCAGGACCCAGCGCGGGTCCACCACGGTGGAGGTCACCCCGTGCGCCTCGAGCCGTTGGGCGGTCTCCAGACAGGTCTGGGCCATGGCACCGACCGACACCAGCAGGACGTCCCGGTCGTGATCCGGGACCTCCAGGCCGCTTCCGGTGCGCAACAGGACGTCGACGCCGTCGGAGAGTCGCTCCACGGCGGGAATCTCCGGGCCCACGTTGCCCTTGGGGTAACGGATCACCGTGGGGGCATCGTCCACGGCCACGGCTTCGCGCAGCTCCTCCTGCAGGCTCGCCTCATCCCGCGGGGCCGCCAGGTGCAGACCCGGGACGATCTGCAGCAGGGCCAGGTCCCACATGCCGTGGTGGCTGGGGCCGTCCGGTCCGGTGACACCGGACCGGTCCAGGACCAGGGTCACACCGGCCTTGTGCAGGGCCACGTCCATGAGCAGCTGGTCGAATCCACGGTTGAGGAAGGTCGCGTACAGGGCCACCACGGGGTGCAGTCCGCCGAAGGCCATACCTGCCGACATGGTCAAGGCGTGTTGTTCGGCGATCCCCACGTCCACCACACGCTCCGGATGCGCGGCCTGCATCTTCTGCAGCCCCACGGGGATCAGCATGGCCCCGGTGACGCCCACGACGTCGTCGCGCTCGTCGGCGATCGCCGCGATCTCGTCCCGGAACACCGCGGTCCAGGACCGTCCGGAGCTCGGGGTCACGGGCTGCCCGGTTTCCGGGTCGATCGTGCCGACGGCGTGGAACATGTCCGCCTCGTCGGCCAACGCCGGGGCGTAGCCGTGCCCCTTCTCCGTGATGGCGTGCACGATCACGGGGCCGCCGAAATTCTTGGCGTTGCGCAGGGCGTGCTCCATGGCCCCCTGGTCGTGGCCGTCCACCGGACCCACGTACTTCATGCCGAGGTCAGCGAACAGTCCGTGTGGGACCACGACGTCCTTGATACCCACTTTCATGCCGTGCAGGCCACGGTAGGCGGCCTGACCGATCGGGCCGGCGTTCTTCAGACCGTCCTTGACGGAAGTGAGCAGTTCCTCGTAACGGCGGTCCGTGCGCACCGCGTCCACGCCCTGTTGGACGTCGGCCTTGAGGTTGTGCAGTTGCCGGGCCAGGCCGCCGACGGTCGGCGCGTAGGAGCGCCCGTTGTCGTTGACCACGATCACGACCTTGCGGTCCGGGTCCCCGGCGATGTTGTTCGCGGCCTCCCAGGTCATGCCACCCGTCATGGCACCGTCACCCACGACGACGACGACAGTGCGATCCTCCTGACCGGTCATGGCGAAGGCCCGGGAGATGCCGTCCGCCCAGGACAGGGAGGAGGACGCGTGGGAGGACTCGACGACGTCGTGCTCGGACTCCGCGCGGTCCGGGTAACCGGCCAGGCCGCCCTGTTGGCGGAGGGTGGTGAAATCCTGACGTCCGGTCAGGAGCTTGTGCACGTAGGACTGGTGACCGGTGTCGAAGACCACGGGGTCCTTGGGCGAGTCGAAGACCCGGTGGATGGCAAGCGTCAGTTCGACCACACCCAGGTTCGGGCCAAGATGGCCTCCCGTGGCCGAGACGTTGGTGACCAGGAAATCGCGGATCTCACCGGCCAGTTCTTCCAGTTCCTGCTGTGTCAGGGCGTCGAGGTCCCTGGGACCGTTGATGCTCTCGAGCAGGCTCATGATTCTCCTTCTGGTTCCCCCGTGCGGTTCCCCCATGTCCGACGATCGTACGCTGTTGGTCCGTCGTCGTTCACTTCCCACTCTGCTGCCCAGCCCCCACAAAAGCGGTGAGTCCGCACGTCCTGGGGTGTGATCTCGCAGCCCGGTGAGAGCTAAGCGGTGGGGCAGGAGGTGCGACGGCTCCGCACAGTCGGGCGGACAGCACATCGCGGTGTGCTCCCTATGAGAGTAGGTCTGCTGCTTGTGCGCACGGAGCGTCCACGACTAGACTATTCGAAGCAACCGCAAGCCATTTGCGCCTACTGCAGTTAAGGAGTCGGCCATGTCCGCGCACAGGACCCTCGCCCCGTCGACCTACTCCGCCGGCGACGAGCAGCAGCTCGGACGCTTCTACGACGCGCTCACCGCTGAGGAAGCTCTGAACCCGCGACCCCGCCACTACCTGGTCGGTGGACTCGACGACGATCCCGTTGAACTCCCCAAAGAGGTCTACGAGGCTCTGCTTCACGTCGTGGATGCCATGCGCAAGGGCCTGTCCGTGACGGTTTCGCCGACTTCGCAGGTCCTGACCACTCAGCAAGCCGCCGATCTTCTGGGCATCAGCCGCCCCACTCTCATCAAAGCCCTCGATGAGGGACGACTGCCCTACACACGCTCCGGCACACACCGTCGGATCGCCCTGCCCGACGTGCTCGAGTACCGCGAGCAACGGCGACAAGCACAGTACGCGGCCATCAACGCGCTCTCGGTCGACGTCGATGAAACTCATGACATCGATCAGACCTTGGCCGACTTACGCCGTGCCCGCAAGGCGGTGGCCGCCAAGCGCCGAGCGTCGAACGCTGATTGAAATAGGCTGGTGGCGTGTTCTCCGCCGTGCTTGATACGAGCGTGCTCTGGCCCAGCCTGCAGCGGGACTTCCTGCTGTCGCTGGCTGCCGAGAGAACGTACTCTCCCAAGTGGAGCACCGCGATCCTCGGTGAGCTCGAATACCATGAGGCCGCGAAGCTCGTCGAGCGAGGTGTGGCCGTCGACGACGCGGAGCGATCGGCTCAGCGCCTCATCAACCAGATGTCAAGTGCCTTCGACGACGCCCTGGTCACCGAGTGGGAGCCATTGGAAGGCAGCTATGGTCTGCCGGACCCTGATGATGAGCATGTGCTGGCGACCGCAGTGATGTGCGGCGCCGAGGTGATCGTCACCGAGAACCTCAAGGACTTCCCCAGGTCGCTGTTGCCCACCCCCATCCGAGCGATCCCCCCGCGTGACTTCGCCTATGACACCGTCCGTGCGCATCTCATGCAGTCCTGTAGGGCGGTAGTCGCGATCTGCGAACGCAGTGGAAGGAATGGCCCAAAGCTATCTGCGGCCAACCTCCTGACCATCCTGGACGAGCGTTACAAGATGGCCGAGACCGTGGAGCTGCTGGCCGCAGCGCCGGGGCTGCGCGAGCACCTGGGCTGAGCTGCCCCCCCAACGCAGAGCAGGCAGGCAACCCTCCAAGCAGAGATCTTCCGCCCCGCCCCGGAACGGGACGCACAGATCGGCTCAACGACCTCCGAGCCCGAAGTAGCGTTCGAAGAACGTGGTCAGTGCCTCGACCACGCGCTTCTTCTTCTCGCCGTGACCGGCCGCGCGGTTGAACCGTGACGTGGGCGGCAGGATGCGAGTGATCTCGGTGCCCGCAGCTCGCAGTTGACCGTCGCGGAACGCCGCATCCACGAAGTCGCGGGCCTCGTCCGGCTTGAGACCCTCGGCGTCGATGATCGCTGTGAGCTCCGCGTCGCGTCTGGCCGCGACGAACGCCTCCCATTGGTCGTCAACCCCGCGGTCCAGCGAGACAGACGCGACGAAGTCTTCGACCAGGTCGCGTTTGCTGCGCAGGCTCGGGCTGGCGTCGACCGACCGAGAGATCTCGGCACGGATCTCCTTGTCGTCGCCGTCGCCCTTTTCCGTGCGTAGCTTGTCAACGAGCATCAGGATGTAGTCGACGTTGATCTCGACCTGCTTGACCAGCTCGATCTCGAAGACGACGTCGTCATTGATGCGTTCCTTGTCACCGTCACGATCGCGGGTGAACTCGTCCCGCAGTCGCAGGTAGATGCTCGTGTAGTCCTGCCGCTGTCGCTCGGTGAGCGGGTCATTGTCGGCGAACTCATCGAACGAGGTCAGGATGTTGCGCAGGCGCAGGATCTGACCGAAGAGCTGGATGAAGTCCTTTTGTGCCTGCTCACCCACGATCTGGGCACCCAATGGGAATGCAGTCAGCAGCTGCGTCACCTTGTCGGCGTAGTCCCCGTAGTAATCGCCGTACGGCTTGAGCAGCACCACACCTTTGGCGTCCTTGTTTCCGAACAGCTCCAAAGCGTGGTTGGTCTCCGCCTCGAGGTGCCGGAAGGCGACGATGTTGCCGTAGGTCTTGACCGAGTTGAGAATGCGGTTCGTCCGCGAGTAGGCCTGGATCAGACCGTGTGCACGCAGATTCTTGTCCACGAACAGGGTGTTGAGCGTCG
Organism: Kocuria soli; assembly: GCF_003797835.1. GTDB lineage: Bacteria > Actinomycetota > Actinomycetes > Actinomycetales > Micrococcaceae > Kocuria > Kocuria soli. Next base: position 593 of record NZ_RKMF01000005.1, on the reverse strand, counting down.
TGGCGTCGAAGCCGGTCAGGAACATGTTCACAACGATGACCAGGTCAATCTCGCGGTTCTTCATCCGCTGCGACAGGTCCTTGTAGTAGTTCTGGAACCGGTCCGCGCTCGTGTCGTAGGTGGTACCGAACATGTCGTTGTAGTCCTGGATTGCGTCTTCCAGGAACGAGCGGGAGTCGCTTGTGAGCGAGTCGGTGTCGAAGGCCTCGTCGTCCAGGATGCCGTCGGCCTCCGCCTCGTTCGCGCCGTAACTGAAGATCAGCCCGATCTTCAGGCGCTTCTCGGGCGGCAGCTGCTGCATCTGCAGCTGGAAGTGGTTGTAGTAGATTCGCGCCGCTTCGATCGACTCCGTCGCGAACAGCGCATTAAAACCACGAACACGCTTCTGTTGCCTGACCGCCTCCGCCTGACGTCGACTGCGTACCGAGTCGGCGACGTTCGTCACGACGCTGTGCTCATAGCTAGCTGTACTTCCCCGTGACGTTGTGAACGCGTTGTGAGGGTGTTTGGCCGCCGATGCCGGTGTGGGGTCTGTGGTGATTGTAGTGATGGAGCCACCGCGTGTAGGCGGCTTCTCGTTCGGCCTCACTGGT
>NZ_RKMF01000004.1 GCF_003797835.1 Kocuria soli | reverse complement strand
CGGTGGCCTAACCCTTGTGGGGGGAGCCGTCGAAGGTGGGACGAGCGATTGGGACTAAGTCGTAACAAGGTAGCCGTACCGGAAGGTGCGGCTGGATCACCTCCTTTCTAAGGAGCATTCACATCCGGTGTCACCGTGTGGTGACCATCAGTGTCGTCCCTGTTGTGGGTTCGGGGCTGGTTGTGGTGTGTGTTCATGGGTGGAATGTCAACAAACCATCATCTCTTCCTGTTGACCGTGTTGGCTTGTGCTGACTGTGTTGGTGGGTGTCCTGCTGGCTGTGTGTTGGTGGGGGTGGGGGTGGTGCCTGCTTCATGGGTGCTGGTGGTGTTCTCACAGTGTGTGGGGGTTTGCTGGTGTCTGAGGGGTGGGGAGCGGAACACTGTTGGGTCCTGGAGCAACAGGGCCCCGCCGGCCCGGCGACCATGTGCTGTGCTGCTTGCCCTTGTTGTGGTGAGTGGTGTGGTGGTGGTGGGGTGTGTGGGGTGGTTGTTTCTGGTGACTCTCATCATGGGGTGCCTGGCGTGTGTTGGGTGGTCTGTGGTGGTGGGTGTGTTGTTTGAGAACTGTATAGTGGACGCGAGCATCTTGTTCTTTATGTGATTTGTAAGAACATCTTTGTGCCCGCATGTGTCGTGTGCTGCCCCGGTTTGTGGGTGGTGTGTGGTGTGTGTGGGTGCTGATTTTTTTGTGTGTCTGTTTGTAGATTGTTAAGGGCGCACGGTGGATGCCTTGGCATTAGGAGCCGATGAAGGACGTGGTAATCTGCGATAAGCCTCGGGGAGTTGATAAACGAGCTGTGATCCGAGGATGTCCGAATGGGGAAACCCCGTCATCTGTGAGGGTGGCGACCTGCATCTGAATTCATAGGGTGTAGGGGGGAACGCGGGGAAGTGAAACATCTCAGTACCCGCAGGAAGAGAAAACAATTGTGATTCCGTGAGTAGTGGCGAGCGAAAGCGGATGAGGCTAAACCGTTGGTGTGTGATACCTGGCAGGGGTTGCATCAGCGGGGTTGTGGGATGCGTTGTTCTCAGGGCTGTCGACCTGGGTGCGTGAGTGCGGGGTGGTAGTCGAATCATCGTTGAGTGGTGTGCCGTAGAGGGTGTGAGTCCCGTAGACGAAACTGCTGTCTGCCGCGTGTGGCGTATTCCCGAGTAGCACGGGGCTCGTGGAATCTCGTGTGAATCTGCCAGGACCACCTGGTAAGCCTGAATACTACCTAATGACCGATAGCGGACCAGTACCGTGAGGGAAAGGTGAAAAGTACCCCGGGAGGGGAGTGAAAGAGTACCTGAAACCGTGTGCTTACAAGCCGTCAGAGCCTTGGCCCTTGTGGGGTGTGGGGTGATGGCGTGCCTTTTGAAGAATGAGCCTGCGAGTTAGTGTCATGTCGCGAGGTTAACCCGTGTGGGGTAGCCGTAGCGAAAGCGAGTCTGAAGAGGGCGTTGCAGTGGCGTGATCTAGACCCGAAGCGAAGTGATCTACCCATGGCCAGGTTGAAGCGCGTGTAAGAGCGTGTGGAGGACCGAACCCACTTCAGTTGAAAATGGAGGGGATGAGCTGTGGGTAGGGGTGAAAGGCCAATCAAACTTCGTGATAGCTGGTTCTCCCCGAAATGCATTTAGGTGCAGCGTTGCGTGTTTCTTCCCGGAGGTAGAGCTACTGGATGGCTGATGGGCCCCACAGGGTTACTGACGTCAACCAAACTCCGAATGCCGGTGAAGTGAGAGCGTGGCAGTGAGACCGTGGGGGATAAGCTTCATGGTCGAGAGGGAAACAGCCCAGACCACCGACTAAGGCCCCTAAGCGTGTGCTAAGTGGGAAAGGATGTGGAGTTGCTTAGACAACCAGGAGGTTGGCTTAGAAGCAGCCATCCTTGAAAGAGTGCGTAATAGCTCACTGGTCAAGTGATTCCGCGCCGACAATGTAGCGGGGCTCAAGTACACCGCCGAAGTCGTGGCAATACACGCGTGATCCTGTAATGGGGTGTGTGTTGGGTAGGGGAGCGTCGAGCGGGTGGTGAAGTCGCCGGGTAACCGAGTGGTGGAACCCGTTCGAGTGAGAATGCAGGCATGAGTAGCGAATGACGGGTGAGAAACCCGTCCGCCGGATGATCAAGGGTTCCAGGGTCAAGCTAATCTGCCCTGGGTGAGTCGGGACCTAAGGCGAGGCCGACAGGCGTAGTCGATGGACAACGGGTTGATATTCCCGTACCGGCGAAGAACCGCCCATATCGAGCTGGGGATACTAACCACCCCGCGCACCCGTTTCAATGCGCTGGCCTTTGTGTTGGTGTGTTGTTGTGGTGTGTGGCGTGGGACCTGATCCGGGGAGGTAAGCGTGTTAACAGGTGTGACGCAGGAAGGTAGCCGAGCCAGGCGATGGTTGTCCTGGTCTAAGCGTGTAGGGTGACCCATTGTTAAATGCGTGGGTCGTGATGCCTGAGACGTGATGGGACCCCTTTGGTGGGGGATTCGGTGATCCTATGCTGCCGAGAAAAGCATCGACGTGAGGTTCTAGCCGCCCGTACCCTAAACCGACACAGGTGATCAGGTAGAGAATACTAAGGCGTTCGAGAGAATCATGGTTAAGGAACTCGGCAAAATGCCCCCGTAACTTCGGGAGAAGGGGGGCCCTGAGCGTGAAGCACCCGTGCGGTGTGGAGGCGTGTAGGGGTCGCAGAGACCAGGGGGAAGCGACTGTTTATCAAAAACACAGGTCCGTGCGAAGTCGTAAGACGATGTATACGGACTGACTCCTGCCCGGTGCTGGAAGGTTAAGAGGACTCGTTAGACGTTTGTCGAAGCGGAGAATTTAAGCCCCAGTAAACGGCGGTGGTAACTATAACCATCCTAAGGTAGCGAAATTCCTTGTCGGGTAAGTTCCGACCTGCACGAATGGAGTAACGACTTCCCTACTGTCTCAACCATGAACTCGGCGAAATTGCAGTACGAGTAAAGATGCTCGTTACGCGCAGCAGGACGGAAAGACCCCGTGACCTTTACTATAGTTTGGTATTGGTGTTTGGTGCGGCTTGTGTAGGATAGGTGGGAGACTGTGAGACTGGCACGCTAGTGTTGGTGGAGTCGTTGTTGAAATACCACTCTGGTCGCTCTGGATGTCTAACTTCGGCCCGTGATCCGGGTCAGGGACAGTGCCTGATGGGTAGTTTAACTGGGGCGGTTGCCTCCTAAAGAGTAACGGAGGCGCCCAAAGGTTCCCTCAGCCTGGTTGGCAATCAGGTGTTGAGTGTAAGTGCACAAGGGAGCTTGACTGTGAGAGTGACGGCTCGAGCAGGGACGAAAGTCGGGACTAGTGATCCGGCGGTACATTGTGGAATGGCCGTCGCTCAACGGATAAAAGGTACCTCGGGGATAACAGGCTGATCTTGCCCAAGAGTCCATATCGACGGCATGGTTTGGCACCTCGATGTCGGCTCGTCGCATCCTGGGGCTGGAGTTGGTCCCAAGGGTTGGGCTGTTCGCCCATTAAAGCGGCACGCGAGCTGGGTTCAGAACGTCGTGAGACAGTTCGGTCCCTATCCGCTGCGCGCGTTGGAAATTTGAGAAGGTCTGTCCTTAGTACGAGAGGACCGGGACGGACGAACCTCTGGTGTGTCAGTTGTTCCGCCAGGAGCATCGCTGATTGGCTACGTTCGGGAGAGATAACCGCTGAAAGCATCTAAGCGGGAAGCTTGCTTCGAGATGAGATTTCCATCCAATCTTGTTGGTGAAGGTGCCCAGGAGATGACTGGGTTGATAGGCCAGATGTGGAAGCAACGACTGAAGAGTTGTGGAGCTGACTGGTACTAATACACCGAAGATCTACACACAACACACATCACAACACCGCGTGTGGCTGGGTTACCAGTCCTGGTGGTGGTGAACAAGGAGTGTGTGCTCGCGTCCACTATACGGTCCCCGAACAACACCCCCGGGGGTGAGGGTTCGCAGGACACCAGCACTGTGTGTCTGGTATAACAGCATAGGTTCTTGTGGTGACCAGTAATGGTTTTGCGGTGGTCATAGCATGGGGGAAACGCCCGGTCCCATCCCGAACCCGGAAGCTAAGGCCCATAGCGCTGATGGTACTGCACTCGTAAGGGTGTGGGAGAGTAAGACACCGCCGCAACAACACCACACCACACGGAAAGCCCCACCCACCCGTCGGGGCTTTCCGCCATTTCTCTTGAAGAATTTGCTATTCAACGGGAGGGGTTCTCCGTACCGCGCGTGGAAGAACCCCTCCCTTTTGCATGCCTTGAAATCGTAGATGATTCCCTGATGTGGTTTCGCGAGCGTTTCCGTGTCGGTGTCACCATGCATCATGCCGATGTGGAGCGTCCAGGTCCGGACTCTTGTGTAGGCCCTGCGGGCCGTTCATGACCTTCTCGATCCCCCGCTCCCTGCCTTCTGCGTCTGTCTGGTGATGGGCATGGGAAGGGGGGAGTGGAGCCCGCTCGAGTGGCTTCGGCATGACGAACGCCCCCGGTCATTGGTGACCGGGGGCGTTCGTCGTTTGTGGACAGTGCGGACGCTCAGGAGGCCTGCGGTGTGGGCTCCTGGGCTGCCTCGAGGGTGCTCTCACGGTCGCCGTAGAGCTTGTTGACCGCCACAGCGATGGCGCCGTCGCCGGTGACGTTGCAGGCGGTGCCGAAGGAGTCGATGGCGACGTAGGTGGCGATCATGATCGACACCATGGTCTCGTCGAACCCGAGCATGGTGCTGAGGATGCCGACGGCGGCCATGATCGCGCCACCAGGGACACCCGGAGCGGCCACCATGGTAATGCCGAGCATGAAGATGAATCCGATGTACGTGCCGGGGTCGATCTCACGTCCCATGAACATCATGACGGCCACGCTGAACAGCACGATCTTGAGCGTGGAACCCGCCAGGTGGATGGTCGCACACAGGGGAACCGTGAAGCCCGCGACGTCCTCGCGCACCCCGTTCTTGATCGTGCACTGCAGCGTCACGGGGATGGTTGCGGCGGAGGAGGAGGTGCCCAGTGCCGTGAAGTAGGCCGGCAGCATGTTGCGGAGCAGCTTGAGCGGATTGCGTCCGGCCACGGCACCTGCCACCGAGTACTGGAGCAACAGGTAGAGGATCGTGAGCGCGAAGGCCACGATCACGACCTTGAGGAACGTGTTGATGACCGTGCCGATCTGACCATTCATGGTCAGCCCCAGGAAAGAGCCGAAGATGTAGATCGGCAACATCGGGATGATCACGGAGATCACGATCTTCATAATGATGTTGCGCAGTTCTTCCAGGCCCCGGTGCAGGGTGTCGCCCTTGATCAGGGTGATGCCGACGCCGATGCAGAACGCGAGCAGCAGTGCAGTCATGATCTCCATGGGCGGAGCCATGGCGACTTCGAAATACGGCGTGAGGGCGTTCTCGGATGGATCGGTGAAGCTGCCGACACTGCGTTCGCCGAGGAGGGTTGGGAAGAGAGCCATGGCCGTTCCGAACGCGGTGAAGCCTGCAACGATCGTCGACACGTAGGCGATGACCGCTGTTATCAGCAGCCATCGCCCGGCTCCGCGTCCCAGATCGGCGATGGCCGGTGCCACGAGCGCCAGGATCAGCACGGGGATGATGAACCCGAGGAAGTTGCTGAAGAGGCCGTTGAACGTGGTGAAGACCCGTGCAAGCCATTCGGGGAAGAAGAGTCCACACAAGACTCCGAGGATGATGGCCGCGATCACCCGCGGCAGCAGTGGTGCGAAAATGCGCTTGAGCATGCGTAGATCATCCGCGCCGCCGGGGAGTGATGCAAAACAGCTTGCCAGTTCATGACCTGACACGTGGTGCCGGCCGCCGCGCGGCCAGCGTCGGGGCGGTGGCTAGTAGACTGCTGCGGATGCCGCACCTCCCAAGGAGCGACGGCGGCTCACAAGCTTTGTGCACATAGAGGGTCAAGCACCACGGATGAGTGGCGCGATGAGGAGTGACATGTCCGATTCCCCTTCCGAGGGATCTCAAGATCGTAATGCTGGAGGTCGGGACCGGTCTGGTGGCTCAAGCGGCCGCGATGACCGTCGCGGCGGCCGACCCGGTCAGGGCGGCCGGTCCTCCGAAGATCGTCGTGGAGGTTACCGGGGATCTCGGCAAGGGGGCCGGTCTGACGACCGCGCTGGTGGCCGACGTTCCGAGCGCGGAGAAGGACGTGGCTACGGATCCCGCGACGGCGGCGGGGACCGGCGTGAAGGACGTGGATACGGCGGAAGCGGCGGTCGTGACAACCGTGGTGGCCAGCGGGGCGAAGGGCGTTCGAAGGAGCGTCGCAACGACCGCTGGAACGACCGGGGGGACGGCCGTCGGAACGACCGCGGCGACGCCGGCCGGGAGGACCGGGGCGCGCGCGGCGACCGTCGTGATGATCAGCGGGCGGGGCGTCCTGCCGGAAGCGGACGTCGCGAAGGTGGTGACCGGTGGCAGCCGCGCCAGGGTGGGCGTGACGGCGGCCGACCCGACGCACGAAACAGGTGGGAGTCGGGGCGCCGCGAGGAACAGCGCACGGACCGCTTCGGACGCCGCGACGAACGAGATGACCGTCGGCACGATGCACGGAGCGACCGCAGCGGCGACCGTCGCGACAACCGGCGTGACGAGCGCAGCGGCGACCGGCGCGACGACCGACGGGGTGCCTGGCGCGAGGGTCGTGCGGGTGAGCGGCGGGATGACCGGCGTGACAACCGAGGTGGGGACCGCCGCGACAGCCGCCGTGACGACCGCAGGGGCGATCGCCGCGACGACCGCCGTGGCGAGTTCCGGGGGTCGCAGCGGGAGGACCGACGGACGCAGGACCGCTTCCGGGACGACGCAGACCGTAAACCGCGCCTGGTCGCGCCCGAATTGGACGAGGACGTGACCGGCGAGGAACTGGATCGCGCGACCTTGCACCAGATCCGCTCGTTGGAGGCCACGAACGCCGAGGGCGTTGCCAAGCACCTGGTCATGGTGGGGCGTTACCTCTACGACGCGCCGGAGTTCGCCCTGGAACACGCACGCTACGCAGTGAGCCGAGCTGGACGCGTGGCGGCTGCGCGTGAGGCTGCCGCCGTCGCGGCCTACGAGTGCGGCGAGTACCACGAAGCTCTCAAGGAGTTCCGTACCTACCGCCGCATGACCGGAGACGACGTGCACCTCCCGCTCATGGTCGACTGCGAGCGGGCACTGGGGAAGCCCGACAAGGCGCTCGAACTGGCCACCTCGGAAGCGGTCGAGAACCTGGACGCCAACGCCAAGGTGGAGCTCGCGATCGTCGTCGCCGGTATCCGACGGGACCAGGGGGATCTGGAGGGGTCGCTCAAGGCCTTGGAGATCCCGCAGCTGGACCGCAACCGCGGCTTCTCCTACAGCCCACGGCTGTTCCGGGCCTACGGCGAAGCACTGCGCGGTGTGGGCAGGGAACGCGAAGCCCAGGGTTGGGAACGGCAGGCCGTTGTGGCCGAAGCCGCCTTGGGCCTGGGCCAGTTCAGCGAACCGGAAATCTTCGACCTGGCCGGTGACGAACCCGAAGCGGAACCCGAGGAGGGCGTGGCCCTTGCCGATCCCGAGGGCGAGACGAACCCCGAGGAGGAGCCGGATCCGGAGGGCGAGACGGGCCCTGAGGGCAAGGCGGAGTCGGTCTCCGAGCCGGAGACCGACGTCGACGCTGAACCGGAGACCGCAGAGCCAGAGGCCACGGAGGGACCCGACGGTGACCGGTGACCGGCTGATCGACGCTTTCGACGCGGTTCTCTCCGATCTGGACGGTGTGGTCTACGCGGGTCCGGACGCCATCCCGGGGGCGCCGGAAGCCCTGGAGGCCGTCAAGGCCCAGGGGTTCCCGGTGATCTTCGTGACGAACAACGCCTCCCGGTCCGTGGACCACGTGGCACAACACCTGAGCGACCTTGGCGTCCAGACCACGGGTGCGGAGGTCATCAGCTCCGCCCAGGCCGGCGCAGGCGTCCTGGCGGAGAAACTGGCCCCCGGATCGAAGGTCATGATCACGGGTTCCCGCGCTCTGGCACAGATCGTCGCCGACGCGGGCCTGGAACCCGTGTGGTCGGAGGATGATGCTCCCCAGGCCGTGGTGCAAGGATTCGATCCCGGGATCGCGTGGAAGGACCTGGCCGAAGCCGCTTTCGTCCTCGCCGATCCGAACGTGCTCTGGGTCGCCACCAACACCGACGGCTCCATTCCGCAGGCCCGGGGCATTGCCCCCGGCAACGGGACGTTGGTGGCGGCTGTCGCCTCGGCGACCAAGCGCACTCCTCTGGTGGCGGGCAAGCCGGAAGCACCGATTTTTCTCGACGGCGCCAAACGGGTGGGTGCCGTGCGCCCCGTGGTCATCGGCGATCGACTCGACACAGACATTCAGGGCGGCAACCGCGCCGGATTCGCGACGATCGCCGTGCTGACCGGCGTGGACACCCCCGAAACGATCCTGGGCGCCGTGACGGAGCAGCGCCCCACCCACGTCATCAACACCCTGGCCGAGCTGTTCGAACCCGCACCCGTGGTGCGCACGGAACTGGGTGACGACGGCACCGAAGGAGAGGTCTCCGGCCACTGGGTGCGCGCTGACTGCGGGCAGGCCAGCGCCAGGGCGCAAGGCCAGAGCGTGGTGGTGCGCGGGGACTCGGAGGATCTGGACGCGTGGCGAGCGGCTTTTGCGGCGTGGTGGGAGCTGAACCCGCAAGCTGATGAACCGACGTCGCCACGCGTCGTGTGGGAGCACGCGTGAGTGAGGGCGTGACGTCGGCGGAGGCGGCTCAGGGCGAGTTCACCCGCACGGGGCACACCGCCGTGGACCGCGCGCTGACGGAGCTGGAGCAGGTCGCGGCCAGTCCCGTGGCGGAGCATGCGCGGCTCTATCAGGAAGCCCACGCACGTCTGACGGAGGTTCTCGACGCACCCGTGAACGCCGTGCCCGCCAGCTCCACGCCGGGGCCTCGGGATTGAGTTCCGCGGATTCCGTGCGCCTGGACCGCGCCCTGGTGGACCGCGGTCTGGCCCGCTCGCGGACGCAGGCGGCCGGCTGGCTGGACGAGGGACGGGTGAGCGTCGACGGCGTCGTCGTGCGCAAGGCCTCCGCCAAGGTGGGCCCGGAATCCCAGGTCACCGTGGCTCCCGGTGCCGAACCCGAGTACGTGAGCCGCGCCGGGCACAAACTGGCCGGTGCGCTGGACGCGTTCCCCGACGTCCGTGTGGAGGGCCGCCGGTGCCTGGACGCAGGGGCCTCGACGGGCGGATTCACGGACGTCCTGCTGCGCCGAGGGGCGGACCACGTGGTCGCGGTCGACGTCGGTCACGGTCAACTGGTCGACTCCCTGCGCCGGGACGACCGGGTCCACGTGTACGAGGGCCTCAACGTCCGGTACCTGACACCCGAGCAGATCGGCGGCCCGGCTCAGCTCACGGTGTGCGACCTCTCCTTCATCTCCCTCACCCTGGTGGTCGAACCGCTGGCGGAGGCCACAGAGCCTGGCGGTGACCTGATCCTGATGGTCAAGCCACAGTTCGAGGTCGGCGCGGAACGGTTGGGCCGCACGGGCGTGGTGACCAGCGAGCACCAGCGGCTCGAGGCCGTCGAGACCGTGGTGACCGCGGCACGCGCTACGGGGCTGGAGGAGCACGGGCGTGTCCTCTCCCCACTGCCCGGACAGGACGGGAACCGGGAGTTCTTCCTGTGGCTCCGCAGGCCGGACGACGGCGCCTGAACCCACGGTGTCCTCCCGAACACGTAGGCTGGAACGCATGACTACTGACGTGACCGGTGACCAGGTTGCGGGCCCCCGTCGCGTCCTGGTGCTCGCCCACATGGGCCGCGCTGAAGCGCGCATCGCCGCCGAACAGACCGTTCAGCAATTGCATGACGCCGGTCTACGGCCGGTCCTGACCGAGGACGATAGCCGGGCCCTGGCCGATGCGACGAACGGGCAGGCCATGCCTCCGGTGGACCTGCTGCCCACGGACTGTGCGCTGCGGGAACTGGAACTCGTCATGGTGCTGGGCGGCGACGGCTCCATCCTGCGCGCCGCAGAGATCATTCGCGACGTCGACGTCCCGTTGCTGGGCGTCAACCTGGGGCACGTCGGGTTCCTGGCCGAATCCGAACGATCGGGTTTGGCCGAGACCGTGGAAGCCGTGGTCGACGGCCGCTACACGGTGGAGAACCGCATGGCCCTGGACGTGGTGGTGTGGCAGGACGGCAAGAAGGTGCTGCACACCTGGGCCCTGAACGAGGCCTCGATCGAAAAAGGCGACCGGGAGAAGATGCTCGAGGTCGTCACCGAGATCGACCAGCGACCCATCTCCAGCTTCGGCTGCGACGGAGTCATCTTGGCCACGCCCACCGGTTCCACCGCCTACGCGTTCTCCGCCGGCGGCCCGGTCGTCTGGCCGGAGGTGGAAGCCCTGCTGATGGTGCCCCTGTCTGCGCACGCCCTGTTCTCCCGTCCGCTGGTCGTCGCACCGTCCTCGACCATGGCTGTGGAGGTTCTGACCCGGACGGATGCCCGCGGTGTGCTGTGGTGCGACGGGCGACGCACGGTCGACCTCCCGCCCGGGTCCCGGATCGAGGTCACGCGCTCGCCGCGGCCAGTGACCCTGGCACGCATGCACCTGACCCCGTTCTCGGAACGTCTGGTGCGGAAGTTCGAGCTGCCCACGGTCGGTTGGCGCGGTCCGCGCACCCCGTCCGAGGACGCCGCTCCGCCCACCACCACCTTGCCCATCGTCCAGCCGACGTACGGCACCCAACCCGTCGAGGGTCAACGCATCCCTGTGGGCCGCGAGATCGCACAGGACCCGTTCGACGACGCCGACCACCGGAGCGGGAAGGAAAGCGGACAGGACGGGGACCCCTCGTGATCGAGGAGATCCACATCCGCGACCTGGGCGTCATCACCGACGCCGTCCTGCCGCTGGGGCCGGGCCTGAGCATCCTCTCTGGCGAAACCGGCGCGGGCAAGACCATGGTGGTCACCGCCCTGGACATGCTCCTGGGGCATCGTGCCGATGCGGGGGCCGTGCGTACGGGGGCGGACAAGGCGCTGGCCGAAGCCGTGGTCACGGTGCCCGCCGACCACGCCGCCGTCGCGCTGGTCGAGGACGCTGGCGGCGACGTCGACCGGGAGCCCGGTGAGAACGGCACGGCAACCCTCCAGCTGAGCCGCACGGTCGCGGCGGCCGGACGATCACGCGCCCACGTGGGTGGCCGGGGCGCTCCCGTCGCCCGGCTGGGGGAGATCGGCGAGACCTTGGTGGCGGTCCACGGCCAGTCCGACCAGCTGCGGTTGACCTCCGCGGCCGCGCAGCGGCACGCCCTGGACACCTACGCCACTGTGCACGCCTCGGGCGACTTCCCGCAGCTCTTGGGCACCTATCGCCAGACCCTCCAGGAGTTCGAAACCACGCGTGCCGAACTGCGCGAGATCCGGGAAAAGGTTCGCGAACGCGCGCTCGAAGCACAGAGTCTGCAGGTCGCGCTCGAAGAGATCGACGCCGTGGAACCCCAGCCCGGCGAAGACGTCGAGCTGGATGCCGAATCGCAGAAACTGACCCACCTCGAGTCCTTGCGCACGGCCGCGACCACCGCGCACGCGGCCCTCAACGGGGACGACGCCGAGCCGGACGCACCGGCCGCCGTCGTCCTGGTCGCAGCGGCGCAGAACGCGCTGGACCAGGAGTCGGACGCGGATCCGGAACTCGAAGACCTGGCCAAACGCGTCAGGGAACTGTCCATCCTGGTCAACGACGTCGCGGGGGACCTGTCCGGGTACGCCGCGGGGTTGGACGAGGACGGACCGGCGCGGCTGGCCGAGGTCGAGTCCCGCCGAGCCGCACTGCGGTCCTTGACCCGCACCTACGGTGCCGACATCACCGAAGTCCTCGAGTTCGCCCGCACCGCGCGCGAACGACTCGAGACACTGGTCGAGGACCCGCACCGCGAGGAAGAACTCGCCGAACGGCTCGAGGAACTCGAACGCGAACTGACTGCACAGGCGCTCGCACTGACCGATCGCCGACGCGCCGCCGCAGAAGCACTGTGCACCTCCGTGCGTGCGGAACTGGGGGCCCTGGCCATGCCGAACGCGGCACTGGTCGTGGAGGTCGAACCTACGGAGTCCTTCGACCGCAACGGCCGCGACCGCGTGGAGTTCCTGCTGCGTCCCCACGCGGAGGCCACCCCGCGCCCGTTGGGCAAGGGCGCCTCCGGCGGTGAACTCTCCCGGCTCATGCTCGCGCTGGAAGTCGTGCTGGCCGCCGTCGATCCCGTGCCCACGTTCGTGTTCGACGAGGTCGACTCCGGGGTGGGCGGCAAGGCCGCCGTGGAGATCGGCCGCCGCCTCAAGATGCTGGCCCAGCACGTCCAGGTGCTGGTGGTCACCCACCTGCCGCAGGTCGCCGCATTCGCCGACGAACACATCCTGGTGTCCAAGAGCTCGGACTCGACCGTCTCCGACGTCCGCGTCCTGGACAATGACGAACGCGTCGTCGAACTGGCGCGCATGCTCGCGGGCCATGAGGACTCCCGGGCCGCACGCGAACACGCCCAGGAACTGCTCAACAACGCGGTGCTACCGGAGTCACACGGCTCCTGACGTATTTCCCCTCCTGATCCCCTCCCTCCAGTGATAGGCTCGAATCCCGTGGTGAACGCATACGACGCCGCCTCGACGGCAGGCCAGACGCAGTCCGAGACCCCCGCTCCCGCGAAGGTCACCCGACAGATTTTCGTCACGGGAGGTGTCGCCTCCTCCCTGGGCAAGGGACTCACAGCCTCCTCACTGGGCATGATCCTCAAGGCCCGTGGCCTCAATGTCACCATGCAGAAGCTCGATCCCTACCTCAACGTGGATCCGGGCACCATGAACCCCTTCCAGCACGGTGAAGTCTTCGTGACCGACGACGGCGCCGAAACCGACCTGGACATCGGGCACTACGAACGGTTCCTGGACGAGAACCTGGACGCCTCCTCCAACGTGACCACCGGCCAGGTGTACTCCGCGGTCATCGCGAAGGAACGCCGCGGCGAGTACCTGGGACAGACCGTGCAGGTCATCCCGCACATCACCGACGAACTCAAGACCCGGATGCGCTGGCACGCGGACAACGTGCCGGAGGGTGAAGAGGCGCCGGACATCATCATCACCGAGATCGGCGGCACGGTCGGCGACATCGAGTCCCAGCCGTTCATCGAGGCCGCCCGCCAGGTCCGCCGCGACATCGGGCGCAAGAACGTGTTCTACCTGCACGTCTCCCTGATCCCGTTCATCGGCCCCTCCGGGGAACTCAAGACCAAGCCGACCCAGCACTCGGTTGCCGCGCTGCGGAACCTGGGCATCCAGCCGGACGCCCTGGTCCTGCGCTGCGATCGTGAGGTCCCGGACGGGATGCGCAAGAAGGTCGGCGACTCCTGCGACGTCGACGTGGATGCTGTGATCTCCTGCGCCGATGCGCCGTCGATCTACAACATCCCCAAGACGCTGCACTCGCAGAACCTGGATTCCTACATCCTGGACTGGTTCGGCATTCCCTCCGAGGACGCGGACTTCCAGCAGTGGGACCGCCTGCTCTCCGCCGTACACGAGCCGGCGAACCACGTGACCGTGGGTCTGGTCGGCAAGTACATCGACCTCCCGGACGCCTACCTGTCCGTCTCGGAGGCCCTACGTGCCGGCGGGTTCGCCAACAACGCCAGGGTCAAGCTCAAGTGGGTTGCCTCCGACCTCTGTGCGACACCGGAAGGCGCTGCTCGCGAACTCGGTGACGTGGATGCCATCTGTGTCCCGGGTGGCTTCGGCATCCGCGGTCTGGAGGGCAAGCTCGGCGCCCTGAAGTTCGCCCGAACCACCGGCCTGCCGACCATCGGCCTGTGCCTGGGTCTGCAGTGCATGGTCATGGAGTACGCGCGCAACGTTGCCGGGCTGCCGGAGGCTTCCTCCACGGAGTTCGACCCGGACACCACCACGCCCGTGATCGCCACCATGGAGGAACAGAAGGCCTTCGTGGAGGGCGCGGGCGACCTGGGCGGGACCATGCGCCTGGGCCTGTACCCGGCCGCCCTCAAGGAAGGGTCCGTGGTCGCTGCGACCTACGGTGCGACCGAGGTCCAGGAACGCCACCGTCACCGCTACGAGGTCAACAACGCCTACCGGCAGCAGCTCGAGGACGCCGGCCTGGTCTTCGGCGGTACCTCGCCGGACGGGACGCTGGTCGAGTTCGTGGAGCTGCCCGCGGAGGTGCACCCCTACTACGTGTCCACGCAGGCGCACCCGGAGTACCTCTCCCGCCCGACCCGCCCGCACCCGTTGTTCGACGGTCTGGTCAAGGCGGCCCTGGACCGGCAGGCCTCTCGCGCCGAGGAACCCGCCCAGGCCTGATCGCTGCGGGCCGGAACCGGCTCGGCGTCCGTAACCGTCATCCGACCGCCAACTAACCGACCGCATACCAACCGACCCGGAAGGATCGCCGTGGAGTTCGTCGAACTGGCAGCCCAGGAGCTTGCCGACGCCGTGGACCCGCGGCGCGTCCTGAGTTCCGAGCGCGTGTACGAAGGTCGGATCTGGGACGTCCAGTCCGAGGAGTTCGAGCTCTCTGATGGAGGGCCGCGGATGACCCGCGACTTCATCACCCACCCGGGTGCCGTGACAGTGGTGGCCCTGGACGACCAGGACCGTATGCACCTGATCCGCCAGTACCGGCACCCGGTGGGGATGACCATGTGGGAGATCCCCGCGGGCATCCTGGACGTGGCGGGTGAACGTCCGGAGGTCACGGCCCGTCGGGAGTTGGCGGAGGAAGCCGACCTGGAGGCGGAGGATCTGCAGATCCTGGCGGACTTCGACAACAGCCCCGGGTCCTCGGCCGAGGCCATCCGGGTGTTCCTGGCCCGCGGTCTGAGCGAGGTCCCGGAAGGCGAGCGGCACGAACGTTCCGACGAGGAATCGGAGATCGTCAGCGCCCGGGTTCCCCTGGACGACGTCGTCGCGGCGGTTCTGGACGGCCGCGTCACCAGCCCCAACCTGGTGGTCGGCGCGCTCGCGGCCCACGCCGCCCGCGCCGCGGGGTGGTCCACCCTGCGCGACCCGTCAGCAGCCTGGCCGGCTCACCCGCAACTCCGACACTCCGGGGGAGTGGTGACCCGCTCGATCGTCCCACCGGACCAGCGATGACCGCCATCGGCCAAGACCAGTGACTGCCCCCACGCGGCTGGAACGCGCCGTTGATCGCTATCTCCAACACCTGGTGGTCGAGCGCGGGCTGGCCGCCAACACGCTCAGTGCCTACCGGCGTGATCTTGCGCGATACGTGGAGTTCGTCCAGCAGGTTGCGGACCCGCCGGTCGCTCCGCCCGTTGACGACCCCACGTTGGTCCAGGCCGCTCACGTCTCGGCCTTCGTTCGTCACCTGCAGCGTCCGGTCGACGGGTCACCGTCTGGGGCCGGTCTGAGTGCCCGGAGCGCGGCGCGCGTCGTCGTGGCGGTCAGGGGAGCGCACCGGTTCTGGGCGCTGGAAGGTTTGACGACGACGGACCCGGCGGCCGAAGTACCCCCGCCCACGCCGGGCATGCGCCTCCCGAAGGCCATCTCGGTGCGGGAGGTAACCCGGCTGCTGGAAGCTCCCGACCCCTCCACACCTGCCGGGCTGCGGGACCGCGCCCTGTTGGAGGTCATGTACTCGACGGGTGCCCGCGTCTCGGAGGCGATCGGTCTGGACGTCGACGACCTTTCCGCCGCGGTCCGCGGTGCCTCCGACGGCGAGGACCCCGGCCTCCCGTTCATCCGGCTGTTCGGCAAGGGATCCAAGCAGCGGATGGTCCCGCTGGGGCGGCCGGCGGTGGCGGCCTTGGACGCCTGGCTGGTTCGTGGCCGACCGGAGTTGTCGGCGAAGGGCAAGGCCACGGCGGCCGTCTTGCTGAACGCTCGCGGCGGACGGATCAGTCGGCAGACCGCGTGGAACACGATCAAGGCCGCGGCCGAACGATCTGGCCTGACGGAGGAAGGCGTGGAGGTCACCCCGCACACGTTGCGCCATTCGTTCGCCACGCACCTGTTGGAGGGCGGGGCGGATCTTCGCGTGGTGCAGGAGTTGTTGGGCCACGCGTCCGTGACCACCACCCAGGTCTACACGTTGGTCACCGCCGACTCCCTGCGGGAGGTCTGGAGCACCGCGCACCCGCGGGCGCGGTGAGTGGTTTCAGGGCCTCGACTCTTCCGTGACCTGCACCGGGATCGTGACCAACGTGCAATGTGACGGAGGGCACATTTTTGGGCCCGACGGATCTAGTGTCTGAGCATGAGCATGACTGCGCCGTCCGCCGCCCAGGTCTCCCACAGCGTTGCAGCGCAGGCAACTGCACAACATGCACTGGGACACCGAAGCATCTGGCGGGTTCTTGTCCTGTTGGTCGTGGCGCTGCTGACGTCGTCGACGCTGGCAGCCACCTCCCAGACATCGGCCTCAGCGGCCACGGCGATTGACGCCAAACACGCCGCTGAAGGCGGCTCGTCCGGGTGGATGGGGCCGCCCGTCACTGCGGAACGCTGCGGGTTGGCGCAGGGCGGGTGTGTGCGGGGCTACCGGAGGGCCATCATCCTGTGGTCACCGAGAACCGGTGCAAAGGTGGTCTCCGGAGCCACCCTGAGTTCGTATCTCAAGCACGGTCGCGAAGGCGGAACCCTCGGGTACCCCACGGCAGACAAAGCCTGCGGACTGCGGGACGGGGCGTGCTGGCAGCCCTTCCAACGCGGGCGGATCTACTGGAGCCCGGGCAACGGCGCTCACCCCGTGAACGGTGCGACGTACTCGGCGTGGGACGCTCAGAAGCGGGCGAGCGGGCCGCTGGGCTACCCCACGACCGACAAGGGCTGTGGATCCTCAGGGTGCAGTCAGTCCTTCGAACGCGGCCGCATCACGTGGACCGCCGGTGGGGGCACGCGAACTCATCGGAGCACCGACCAGGCCAGCAGCGTCTTCGTCCTGGTCAACAAGAGGCGCCCGCTGAACCCCAAGACCCATGTCCCGGGCGACCTGCGTGCCACCAGCGGCATCTACCTGCGCGACCCTGCCG
Source organism: Kocuria soli (assembly GCF_003797835.1). Classification (GTDB taxonomy): domain Bacteria; phylum Actinomycetota; class Actinomycetes; order Actinomycetales; family Micrococcaceae; genus Kocuria; species Kocuria soli. Next base: position 201,058 of record NZ_RKMF01000004.1, on the reverse strand, counting down.
CGGACGCCTGGGACCGGATGCGCGGTGACGCCTCGGCACAAGGCGTGGCGCTGACCGCGATCAGCGGATACCGCTCCTACTCCACCCAGTCGTCGCTCTACAACGGGTACGTGAACCAGTACGGCCAAGCCCAGGCGGACCTGATCTCCGCCCGGCCGGGGTACAGCGAACACCAGACCGGACTCACCGTGGACGTGGGCAACCCGAACGGAGCCTGCGCGCTCCAAGCCTGCTTCGAGACCACTCCGGCCGGCCGGTGGATCGCCAACAACGGCTGGAAGTACGGGTTCATCATCCGCTACCCCAAGGGCCACACTGCCACCACCGGGTACGCCTACGAGCCGTGGCATCTGCGGTACGTCGGGACCAAGACCTCCACATCGCTCCACAACAGCGGGTACGTGACGTACGAGGGGTACTTGGGCCAGCCGAAGGCCCCGACCTACTGAGGCCCTGACCGCCAGCAGACTCTGACAGGGAAAAGGCCACTTCCGGGCCGCCGGGAGGGCCTTATCCCTGTCACAGTCCCTGGCAAGCAGCCAGGAACGACGACGACGGCGATGGGTGGCCTCCCGTGGAACGTCAAGCGAAGCAGTTCAAGGGAGGCCACCCATCGCCGTCGCTCCCGAAGAGGGACGTCACGGGCCGGGAGGCCAAGGGGCTCAGCTCAGATGGCGTTCCTCCGCACCGTTGTAGGCCGACAGGGGCCGGATCAGGGAGTTCGCCGCACGCTGCTCGATGATGTGGGCGGTCCAGCCGGTGATGCGGGCGCACACGAAGATCGGGGTGAACGTGGGGATGTCGAAGCCCATGAGCCAGTAGGTCGGCCCCGCGGGGTAGTCCAGGTTGGGCTTGATGCCCTTGGCCTCGTCCATGGACTTGGCCAGGCCGTTGTAGAGGCCCAGCAGCTCGGGGCGGTCGTAGTGGTCGAGCATGCGGAACAGGGCGTCCTGCATGGTCGGCACCCGGGAGTCACCGTTCTTGTAGACGCGGTGGCCGAATCCCATGACCTTCTTCTTCTGGGCCAGGGCGTCGTCCATCCAGGCCTTGGCGCGGGCCTCGGCCTCCTCCGCGGATTCGTCCTTGCGGATGCCGAGTTCCTCGAAGGTGTGCATGACGGCCTCGTTGGCGCCGCCGTGCAGTGGGCCCTTGAGTGCGCCAATTGCAGCGGTCACGGCCGAGTGCAGGTCGGACAGCGTGGAGGTCACCACGCGGGCGGTGAACGTGGAGGCGTTGAAGGAGTGCTCCGCGTACAGGATCATCGAGACGTTGAAGGCCTCGACCACCTCCGGTGCGGCCTCCTCGCCGAAGGCCATCCACAGGAAGTTCTGCGAATAGTTGAGGTCCTCGCGGGGCTCGATCGGCTCCTGCCCGTGGCGGCGGCGCTGGTCGTAGCAGACCACGGCCGGCATCTGGGCGAACAGCGCTTGAGCCTTCTCCAGCTCTGCTTCGGGGGACTCGTCCTCGGCCTTGAGATGCTGGGCACCCAGGACGGAGGCCGCGGTACGGCACACGTCCATGGGGTGGCAGTCGGTCGGCAGGGCGTCGATGACGGCCTTGAGCTCCGGGGTCAACGCGCGATTGGCACGCTCGAACGCGGTGAACTCCGCCAGCTCCTCGTCGGAGGGCAGCTCCCCGTTCCACATGAGCAGCGCGACCTGCTCGAACGAGCAGTTGGCGGCCAGTTCCTGCACCGGATAACCCCGGTAGAGCAGGGAGTTGGAATCGGGGTTGACCTTGGAGACGGCGGTGACATCGGCCACCACACCGGCCAGGCCCTTTTTGATCTCAGTATTCTCGCTCATGATCGTCCTCCGGGAACCTCGAAGTTGAAGACATTGCTGTCGAATGCGCCGTAACCGTCGTAGTCCACTGTCTCGTACAAGCGGGCACGTGTCTGCATGTCGGCCACGGCGGCCTGCTGGGTGCCGTCGGCCTTGATGGTGTCCAACAGTCGCTCGACCGCACCCATGGCGGCCCGCTGGGCCGAGACCGGGTAGATCACCATGGACACCCCGGCGTCCTGGAGCTGCTGGACCGTGAACAGCTCGGACTTGCCGAACTCCGTCATGTTGGCCAGCACCGGGACGGACACGGCCGAGGCCACGGCCTCGAACTCGGAGATGTCCCGCAGCGCCTCCGGGAAGATCACGTCCGCGCCGGCCTCCACGAGGGCCTGGGCGCGTTCGATCGCCACCTCGAGAGGTTCGATCGCCCGGATGTCCGTGCGCGCCATGATGACGAAGTTCGGGTCGCGGCGTGCCTGCACCCCGGCCTGGATGCGCTTGACGGCGGTCTCCAGGTCCACCACGGACTTGCCGTCCAGGTGGCCGCAGCGCTTGGGGTTGAACTGGTCCTCGATGTGGCATCCAGAGACGCCGGCGTTCTCGAGTTCCTGGATGGTGCGGGCCACGTTCATCGGCTCACCGAATCCCGTGTCCGCGTCGATCAGGGTGGGCAGGTCCGTGGACCGGGCGATCTGGGCGCCGCGCTGGGCCACTTCCGTGAGGGTGGTCAGGCCGACGTCGGGAAGCCCGAGTTCGTTGGCCAGCACGCCACCGGAGATGTAGACGCCGTCGAAACCCTTGTCCTGGATGACCTTGGTGGCCAGCGGGGTGAAGGTGCCCGGGAACTGGACACAACGGTCCTCGGCGAGCAATTCGCGGAACTTGAGGCGCTTGGCCTCGGGTGTGACGTGTGAGTACAGCATCAGAAGATCCCCTTCGTGCCGGTCTTGAGTTCGACGGCGGCGGTCACGTTGAGTGCGTCCAGGTCCCCGGCGCCCAACTCGGGCAGGCTCTCGGCGGCCTGGATGAACCGCTCCAGTTCAATGTCTGCGACCAGGCCGTCGGCCAGGGTGCGCAGCTTGGTGAGGTACTGCTCCCGGGCGAACGGGCGGGCACCCAGCGGGTGGGCGTCGGCCACGGCGATCTCGTCGACGATCGTGGAGCCGTCCTTGAGCACGATCTCCGCGCGGCCGCCGAAGGCCTTCTCGGAGATGTCCAGCGAGTGGTACCGGCGGGTCCACTCGGCGTCCTCCTCCGTGGTGATCTTGTGCCACAGCTCGACGGTGTCCGGACGGCCCGCACGCTCGGGGGCGTAGGAGTCCACGTGATGCCAGGACCCGTCCTGCAGGGCCACCGTGAAGATGTAGGGGATCGAGTGGTCCAGGGTCTCGCGGGTGGCCTTGGGGTCGTACTTCTGGGGATCGTTCGCGCCCGAACCGATCACGTAGTGCGTGTGGTGGGAGGTGTGCAGCACGATGCGCTCCACGTTGGCCGGATCGGCAATCTCCGGGTGCTGGGAGTGCAGCTTGCGGGCCAGGTCGATCCAGGCCTGGGCCTGGTACTCGGCCGAGTGCTCCTTGGTGTAGGAGTCCAGGATGGCGCGCTTGGCCTCGCCCGGGGCGGGCAGGGGGACCTCGTAGGCGGCGTCCTTGCCGTCCAGCATCCAGGCGATCACACCGTCCTCGCCCTCCCAGATGGGGGTGGGGGAGGTCTGGCCGCGCATCGCACGGTCCACGGCCTCGACGGCCATCTTGCCGGCGAACGCCGGGGCGTGGGCCTTCCAGGTGGAGATCTCGCCCTTGCGGGACTGCCGGGTGGCGGTGGTGGTGTGCAGCGCCTGGCCGATGGCGTGGAAGATCGTGTCCTTGTCCAGCCCCAGCAGGGTGCCGATGCCCGCGGCAGCGGAGGGGCCCAGGTGCGCCACGTGGTCGATCTTGTGCTTGTGCAGGCAGATCGCCTTGACCAGATCCACCTGGATCTCGTAGCCGGTGGCCAGACCGCGGACCAGGTCCCGGCCGTTGGACCCCGCGTGCTGGGCCACGGCCAGGATCGGCGGGATGTTGTCACCGGGGTGGGAGTACTCGGCGGCCAGGAAGGTGTCGTGGTAGTCCAGCTCGCGGACGGCCACGCCGTTGGCCCAGGCAGCCCATTCGGGGGAGACCTTGGTCTGGGCGGCATCCACGCCGAACACGCCCGCACCGGTCCCGCCGGGGCCGGGCTTGTGCGTCAGCGCCTGGTCACGTGCGGAGACAATCGGCCCGCGGTTGAGGGAGGCGATGGCCACGGAGGCGTTGTCCAGGACGCGGTTGATCACCATGTCGGTGACCTCCGGCGTGACCTCCACGGGGTCCGCCGCCACCTCGGCGACCTTCCATGCCAACTGGTCGTCCTTGGCCAGGTTGTCCGATGACGGGTGGACTCGGACGGAGTGGTTGACGGTCATGGAGTGTCCTCTCGTGGTTCTGCCCGACGGCGCCGGGCCACTTGCTGGGATTCGGGCGGTTGCCCGGTGTCAGGTACGGGCGGGTGCTTCCCGCGGGCTTGTTTCTGTGTGGCTTGCTTCCGGCAGGCTTGCTTCGCGCTGGCCACTGAGCGGTGCTCGGGTGAGCGCCGAGTTCAGGGCGTTGTTCAGGTGCAGACGGACCGCCGCTTCGGCCAACTGGGTGGAGCCGGTGGAAATGGCGCGGGCGATCTGTTCGTGTTCCCGCGCCGCGGCTGCCAGGCGCGAAGGGTCATGGGCTGCCAGGCGCCGCACGCGGGCCAGCTGCATACGCACGGTCGACGACGCCGCGTCCAGCCATGGGTTGGCGGCCGCGGCGTCGATGGCGCGATCCATCTGCTCCACGAGCTCGTAGTACGTGGCGGGCGGATCCTGGTCAGTGCTGTGCTGGGAGGAGTCGAAAAGGCCCGCGACCTCCTCGAGCCGGTCGGCCAGCGCCGCGAACTCGGCGGGGTCGCAGCGCAGGGCCGCCAGCCGGGCCGCTTGGATGTCCAGGGCTTCCCGCACCTCGAACAGGGGCGCGATGTCGTCCACCGTGACTTCGGAGACGACGACGCCGCGGCCACCCTGCTGTTCGGCCAGGCCTTCTGCGGCCAAGCGGCCGATGGCCTCACGCACGGGGGTGCGGGAGATGCCGAACCGTTGGGACTGCTCGACCTCACCGAGCACCTGACCGGGGGGAAGGACGCCGTCGAGAATCTCGCTGCGCAGTTGTTCGTACACGCGTTGGCTGGCTCGCACGGTGACCCTCCTCTCGTAGCCGTTGCGCCTAATGTATACATAGATCGCGCAATTCACAGCATCTGCCGCAAAATGCTCGAAGAAACTTGGAAAAATGTATACATAGGGGTGGTGGTGCGTGACCGGGGTCACTAGTGTGGCCATCAGTGACGGACGAGTGACGAAGACCGGTACGGGCACCCGAGTACAAGGGGTACCGAGTCCGAGACCGCAGCGAAAGGAACCGGCCATGAGCCAGCACGAAGAACCCACTCAGGACACCACGGAGCCGCGCGCAGCCGGGGACCTCGGTTCGTTGCCCGGCGACGGCACCTACGCGACCGAATTCGCCCGCAGCGTCCAAGACCACGAGGGGTTCTGGCTGGATGCCGCGCAGCGCGTCGACTGGGAGACCGCACCCACCAAGGCACTCGACGACTCCAACGCCCCGATCTATCGCTGGTTCCCGGACGGTGTGCTCAACACCTGCCACAACGCCGTGGACCGCCACGTGCAAGCCGGCCACGGGGACCGCACCGCGATCATCTACGACTCCGCCGTGCTCGGCTTCCAGGAGAAGATCACCTACGCGCAGCTGCAGGAAAAGGTCGCCGCGTTCGCGGGCGTGCTCGCAGGGGCTGGTGTGGGCAAGGGCGACCGCGTCCTGATCTACCTGCCCATGATTCCCCAGGCCGCGATCGCCATGCTTGCCACAGCCCGGTTGGGCGCTGTCCACTCGGTGGTGTTCGGCGGCTTTGCGCCCAAGGAACTCGCGGCGCGTATCGACGACTGCCGGCCGACCGCCGTCGTGACGGCCTCCGGTGGTGTGGAGCCGAAGCGTCGTATCGAGTACCTGCCCGCGGTGGCCGAGGCGATCGGCATGGCCGAGCACACCCCCGGAACCGTGTTCGTGCACGAGCGGGACGGGTTCGAGCACTCCGTCCAGGAGATGCAGGCGGAGGCCGACAGTTCTTCCAGCGGCGTGGCCTGGAAGTCCTGGGCCGGTGCGGTCGCGGAGGCCGAACCGGCCGACTGCGTTCCCGTGGCGGCCACCGATCCTCTCTACGTGCTCTACACCTCCGGCACCACGGGCACGCCCAAGGGCGTGGTGCGCGACAACGGCGGGCACGCCACGGCCCTGGCCTGGTCCATGGAGAACATCTACGACGTGGCGCCCGGGGAGGTCATGTGCACGGCCTCCGACGTCGGCTGGGTGGTGGGCCACTCCTACATCGTCTACGGACCCTTGATCGCCGGTGCGACCACGGTCATCTACGAGGGCAAGCCCGTGGGCACCCCGGACGCCGGTGCGTTCTGGCGGTTGATCCAGGACCACGACGTCAAGTCGTTCTTCACCGCGCCCACCGCGCTGCGCGCCATCCGACGCCAGGACCCGGAGGGCGAGCTGGTCAAGGACTACGACATCTCCAGCCTGCGAACCCTCTACGTGGCCGGCGAGCGACTGGACCCGGAGACGTGGAGCTGGGCCTCCCGCGTCCTGAACGTTCCCGTCGTCGACCACTGGTGGCAGACCGAAACGGGCTGGGCGATCGCGGGCAACCCCATGGGGCTGGAGGCCCTGGAACTCAAGTCCGGGTCCCCGACCGTTCCGATCCCCGGCTACCAGGTGGAGATCCTGGACCCGCTGGGAGATCCCGTGCAGCGTGGCGAGGAGGGCAACATCGCGGTGAAACTGCCGTTGCCCCCGGGCACGCTGGCCACCTTGTGGGGCAATGACCAGCGCTTCATCGACTCCTACCTGAGTGCCTTCGACGGGTACTACGCGACCGGTGACTCCGGGCTCATGGACCAGGACGGGTACGTCTACGTCATGGGCCGCACCGACGACGTCATCAACGTCTCGGGCCACCGGCTCTCCACGGGGCACATGGAGCAGGTCCTGTCCTCCCACCCCAAGGTGGCCGAGTGCGCGGTCATCGGTGTGGCCGACGACCTCAAGGGGCAGCGACCCTCCGGCTACGTGGTGCTCAAGGCGGGCGCGGACATCGACGAGGAGCGCCTGATCCAGGAACTCGTGGCCATGGTGCGCAACCAGATCGGTGCCGTGGCCGACCTCAAGCACATCGCGGTGGTCGACGCACTGCCCAAGACCCGCTCCGGCAAGATCCTGCGCAAGACCATGCGTCAGATCGCCGACGGCGTCGAGGCTCCCGTGCCGTCGACCATCGAGGACCCGGCGGTGCTGGAAGCCATTTCGGGAGTGCTGCGCGCGGGAGCCTGAGTGCTCATGCCGTCGGGCGGCCGTACTCCATCTCCGGCCGCCCGACGGTTCCGTGCCGCGGACGCCGCTGCGCGAGATGCCGTTCGGCCAGGTGTTCCAGGTAGCGGCGAGCGGTGACCCGGGACATGCCGGCCCGGGCGGCCAGTTCGGTCGCGGACAACCATTCCCCGCCGGCCAGGACCTCCTGGACCCGTTGCAGGGTGTCCGGTGCCAACCCCTTGGGGGTGGTGGTGGATTGACCGGGGGAGCGCAGCGCGGTCATGGCCCGGTCCAGGTTGACCTGGTCGATCGTGCCAGTGGCGTCCAGGGCCTGCCGGTAGTCGCGGTAGGCCTCGAGCCGACGGACCAGGTCCTCCCGGAGGAAGGGCTTGATCACGTACCCCACCACGCCCAGGGCGCTGGCCGCCCGGACCGTGTCCACGTCCCGGTGGGCCGTGACCGCGAGCAGGTCCACGTTCTCCCCGGCACCGCGCAACCTGCGGGCAACGTCCAGGCCCGTGGCATCCGGAAGGTTCACGTCCAACAGGATCAGGTCCACGGGGCGCCCGGTCTTCCGCAAACCGGCCACGGCACGCAACGCCTCCGCCGCCGTCCCGGCCGTTCCCACGGGTTCGAACCCGGGGGTGTGGCGCACGTACTCGTAGTGCGACTCGGCGGTCAGCGGCTCGTCCTCCACGATCAACACCCGCAGGGCTGGGCCGGTCCCGCCGAGGTTTCGCGTCACCTCGGGGTTCATGCGTCGGCCTCCATCGGGCGAGTCGGATTCGGTTCGGGACCGCGGTCCAGGGCCGCAGGGGCGGGCGTGCGTTCAAGGGATTCCTCTGAGGGAACCAGGGGCAACGTCACCACGAACACGGCCCCGCCGTCGTCGTGACACTCGATGGTGCCACCGTGCCGCTGCACGACCGTGCGCACCAGGGCCAACCCGACGCCACGATTCGGGTCCCCGTTGTCCACCGGTTTGGTGCTGAAGCCGCGTTGGAAGACGGTGTCCTGCAGCTCCGGGGAGATGCCGGGGCCGTTGTCCGCGACCGTGAGCAGCGCGGCGGGGCGACCGCCGTCGTCGATCTCCGTCAGCTCGACCTCCACGGTCGGGGGTGCCGCCGGGGCCTCTGCCGAGTTGACCTCCGGTCCCGCTGTGTCCCGGTACTCGACCAGGGCGTCCACGGCGTTGTCGATCAGATTCCCGACGACGGTCACCGTCTCACCCGGGGTGAACGGCAACGACGGCGGATTCCCGTGCACGCTGACGTCCAGGCGGACGCCGCGTTCATGTGCGGACGAGGTCTTGCCCAGGAGGAGAGCGGCCAGCACCGGGTCGGTGACGGCGGATTCGAGATCGCCGGAGAGGTTGCGCGAACGCCGCAGGTCCTCGGAGGCGAAACGCAGCGCCTCCTCCGGGCGGTCCAGCTCCAGCAGGGAGACCACCGTGTGCATCCGGTTGGCGTGCTCGTGGGTCTGCGAGCGCAGGGCATCGGCCATGAGAGTGGTCGACTGCAGCTGGCCCGACAATCGGCTCAGCTCTGTGTGGTCCCGGACCACGGCCACGGTGCCGTTGGAGGGCTTGGACGCCGGGGCGGTGCTGATGATCAGCGTGTGCTCGCCGACCACGACCCAGCGTTCCAGTACGTTCTCCTCCGCCAGCAACAAGGCCACGAGCTCCTCGGGCAGGTTCAGGTCCTCGAGCTTGACGCCGCGCGCTCGCCGTCGTTCGAGCATGCGCCACAGCGTGGAGGTGTGGACTCTCGGTTCGGAAAGGACGTCGTCGTCGGTGTCCAGGAGTTCGCGGGCTCTGGGGTTGGCCAGGACCAGGCGACCGTCGTCGACCAGCAGCAGGCCCTGCGCGGCTCGCTCCAGAACGGCGTCCTGGACGGCCACGGCCTCGGCCAGTTCCTCCGGTTGGCGACCGCCCGTGACGCGGGACAGGTAGCGGGAGAGCCCGGCCGTGACGGCGCTGGCGGCCAGGAACAGGACCACCGCGATCGCGATCAGCAGGGGGACCTGCGCCCAGGAGTCCGAGGCAATGTTGTCCAACAAAACACCGGTGGCCACCAGGGCCACGATCTCCCCGTTCTCGTCACGCACCGGTGCGATCGTGCGGGCGGACATGCCCATCTGTCCCATCTCCGTGGTGGTGCTCATCTGGCCGTCCATGGCGGCGTCGATCGACCCGCTGTAGGGCTTGCCCACGTACTCGGGCCACGGGTGGGTCCACCGGGTGCCGTCGGTGTCCATGATCGTGACCCAGTCGATGTCCGAATCCGCCACGAGTTCGTCGGCCAACGGCTGCAGCGTGGCGTGGGGGTCCTCGGTCTTGGCCTGTTCGGCGATCCACATGTCTTCGGAGAGGGTCAGCGTGGTGGCCCGCGTGACGCTGCGGGCCCGGGCCTCCACGTCGGAGGAGGTGCGATCCACCAGGACGACGGCCACGATCACGGTGATGCCCAGCACCAACAGGAGCTGCATCAGCAGGAAGCGGCGTGCCAGGGACACGGCGGGTGCTCCTCTCGCGGGACGGGGGATTGCGACGGCGGGCGGCCACGGCAATCTGACTTGTGATCACGACCACTATGACCGTAATGCGACGCCGGTCACGTTCCCGGGGGACTCTATGACGTGAATCTGAGGCGAGAGTGCCTCGGGACCGGCCCGTCCAGTATCCGCCGTGAATTCACCGGCGCCGACATGCTGATGTGCAAGCTGATGCGAAAGAGGGGAACTCATGGCCAACGCAGCTTCTGAGCCCGCCAACGCGACACCGTCGTCGCAGGGCAAACCCGCCAAGAAGAAGGACCGCACCCACCTTCTCTACATCTCCGTGATCGTCGCCGTGATCGCCGGTGCCGTCCTGGGTCTGGTCGCCCCCGACGTCGCGGTGGCGCTCAAGCCCGTGGGTACGGCATTCATCGCGCTGATCAAGATGATGATCGCGCCCGTGATCTTCTGCACCATCGTGCTGGGCGTGGGTTCGATCGCCCAGGCAGCCACCGTGGGCAAGGTCGGCGGCATGGCTCTGGCGTACTTCCTGACCATGTCCACGTTCGCCCTGGCCATCGGCCTGGTGGTGGGAAACATCATCCACCCCGGCAGCAACCTGGACATGAGTCAGGCAACCTACGAGGTGCCGGCCACCGCGGATGCCGCGCACAGCGGTAGCAGTGAAGAAGGCGGCATGGTCGGCTTCCTGCTGGGCATCATCCCCACCACGCTGCTTTCCGCCCTGACCGACGGCAATATTCTGCAGACCCTGTTCATCGCCCTGTTGGTCGGCTTCGCCCTGCAGGCCATGGGCGAATCCGGCAAGCCCGTGCTCAAAGCCGTGACCTACATCCAGGCGATCGTCTTCCGACTGCTCATGATGGTCATGTGGCTGGCCCCGCTGGGTGCCTTCGGCGCGATCGCCGCCGTGGTTGGTACCACCGGTGTGGATGCCATCACCTCGATGGTGGTGCTCATGGCGGCCTTCTACATCACGTGCGTGCTGTTCATCGTGGTGATCCTGGGGATCATGCTGAAGGTCGTGAGCGGGGTCAACATCTTCTCGCTCATGAAGTACCTGGCCCGCGAATACCTGCTGATCTTCTCCACCTCGTCCTCGGAAGCCGCTCTGCCGCGGTTGATTGCCAAGATGGAGCACTTGGGCGTCTCCAAGCCCGTGGTGGGCATCGTGGTTCCGACCGGCTACTCCTTCAACCTGGACGGCACCGCGATCTACCTGACCATGGGTTCGCTGTTCGTGGCCGACGCGATGGGTACGCCCCTGGCATTGGGGGAGCAGATCACGCTGCTGGTCTTCATGATCATCGCCTCCAAGGGTGCCGCCGGTGTCTCCGGCGCCGGTCTGGCCACCCTGGCTGCCGGCCTGCAGGCGCACCGCGCCGATCTGGTGGACGGCGTGGGTCTGGTGGTCGGCATCGACCGGTTCATGTCCGAGGCCCGTGCCCTGACCAACTTCTCCGGCAACGCCGTGGCTACTCTGGTGCTCGGCGTCTGGGTCAAGCAGGTCGACAAGCAGCGCGTCCGTGACGTCCTCTCCGGCCAGCTGCCCTTCGACGAGTCCAGCATGGCCGTAGATCCGCACGCCTCGCCCAACTCGGCCGAACAGGCCACCGAGGGCTACCCGGGCTCGAAGGTCTACTGACCCACCCTGGTTTCCCGCTGACCGGTGCGTTCGCCCGCCCATCATCAACGATGGGCGGGCGAACGCACCGGTCAGTGCTTGTTCAGGTGCTTGTCTCAGCCCTGGTCCGGGGCGGTCTCACCGGTTCTGCGCAAAACTGGCCCCGGCGGTAGTCTGGCCGGGAACGTGTGCGCCTGCCGCCACCGCCTTCCCCCGGTGAACCCGTGATGTCGCGGGTACGACGCCGCGCACACACACCAGACTTCCGAGATTCCGAGGAGAGTACGCGAGTGAGCAGCAAGAGCGAGGACCGGTTCCCGGAACTGGACGACGCCAGCGCGGGCAAAGTCGGCCCCACGGGTCGCCCGTTACGGACCTTCCCGGATCCTGCGCCCCTGGACTCTCACGGCCCTGCGCGGATCATCGCCATGGTCAACCAGAAGGGCGGCGTGGGGAAGACGACGTCGACCATCAACCTGGGTGCCGCGCTGGCCGAATGCGGGCGCAAGGTGCTCATGGTGGACTTCGACCCGCAGGGCGCGCTGTCCGCCGGATTCGGCGTGAACCCGCACGAGCTGGACCAGACCATCTACAACGTCATGATGGAACGCGGTGTGGACCCCTGGGACGTGATCCTGGAGACGGAGGTCGAGAACATCGACCTCATGCCCGCGAACATCGACCTGTCCGCGGCCGAGGTGCAGTTGGTCTCCGAGGTGGCCCGAGAACAGGTCCTGGCCTCCGCGCTGCGCAAGGTCGAGGAGCACTACGACGTCATCCTGATCGACTGCCAGCCCTCCCTGGGCCTGCTGACCGTCAACGCGCTGACCGCCTCCCACGGCGTGATCATCCCGCTGATCTGCGAGTTCTTCGCACTGCGCGCCGTCGCACTGCTGGTCGACTCGATCGAGAAGGTCCAGGATCGTCTGAACCCCAAGCTGGTGATCGACGGCGTGCTGGCCACCATGTTCGACTCCCGCACCCTGCACTCGCGTGAGGTGCTGGACCGGATCGTGGAGGCCTTCGGGGACAAGGTCTTCGACACCGTCATCAAGCGCACCGTCAAGTTCCCGGACGCGACGGTGGCCGCCGAACCGATCCTGTCCTTCGCCTCCAACCACCCGGGTGCGGAGTCCTACCGGCAGTTGGCACGGGAACTGATCTCCCGCGGCGGCGCGCCCTGATGACCGCACTGGTGGCCGAGGTGGATTCCGGTGAGCTGTCGCCGGGTCTGTCCTCCGGGTTCTCCGTGGAACTGGAGAACTTCGCCGGTCCGTTCGAGGTGCTCCTGGGTCTGATCGGCAAGCACGAGCTGGACATCACCACCGTCGCGTTGTCCGCGGTCACGGACGAGTTCATCGAGTACGTGCGGGCGCTGCGCCTGGAGAACTCCCCGGCGGCGCTCGACGCGGCCTCGGAGTTCCTGGTGGTGGCCGCGACCCTGCTGGATCTCAAGGCCGCTCGGTTGCTTCCCCGCGGGGAGGTCGACGACGAAGAGGACCTGGCTCTGCTGGAGGCCCGGGACCTGCTGTTCGCCCGCCTGTTGCAGTACAAGGCGTTCAAGGACGTCTCCCACCTCATGGCCGATTCCATGCGCACCGAATCCGCCCGGCAGGCCCGGTCCGTGCCGCTTGACCCCGAATTCGCGTCCCTGCTGCCCGAACTGGTGTGGCGCACCACGCCCGAGCAGTTCGCCGAGATCGCCCGGAAGGCGTTCGAGACCCGCGCCGAGATCCCCACGGAGGTCGGGACCGATCACCTGCACGGATTCGCGGTCACGGTTCGCCAGGAGGCCGAGGAGTTGCGGCTGCTCTTGGAGGACGGTGCGGAGCACGGTTTTCGTTCGTTGATCGCGCAGGCGGAGTCCGTGTTGGTCGTCGTCGTACGGTTCCTGGCGATTCTGGAACTGTTCCGGGACCGCGCCGTCGAGCTGCGGCAGGAGGCGCCCCTGGACGAACTGTGGGTCACCTGGACGGCCGACTCGGACTGGACCTCCGACCGGCTCTCCGACGAACACGACCGCCCGGTGCTTCCCGAGGACGACGCCGCGGCCGGACCGGAAACTGCTGCGGAGGTGGGCTCGTGAGCGCCGAACCGTCGACGGTCCCGGATCCGGACACCTTGCCCGGGGGACTGGCCGCTGCGTTGGAGGCCGTGCTCATGGTGGCCGATCGGCCCGTGAGCGACTTCGACCTGGCCGAGGTGCTGTCCGTGCCCGTGGCCGAGATCCGCGCGACCTTGGATTCCTTGCGTGCCGAGTACGACGGCGTGGGCCCGGCCGGCGGCGTCCCGCGCGGCTTCGAACTGCGCAAGGTGGGCGGTGGCTGGCGGTTCTACTCCCGCGCCGAATTCGCCCCCCTGGTCCAGGCCTTCGTCCTGGAGGGACAGACCTCCCGGCTGAGCCAGGCGGCGATGGAGACGCTGGCGGTCGTCGCGTACCGGCAACCCGTGAGCCGCGCCCGGGTGTCCGCGATCCGCGGCGTGAACGTGGACGGCGTGATCCGCACCCTGGTGGCGCGAGGATTGCTGGCTGAGGTGGACCGGGACCCGATCAGCGGCGCGTTGCTGTACGCGACCACCCCGTACTTCCTGGAGAAGCTCGGGTTGGACTCCCTGGAGGAGCTCCCGCAGATCTCCCCGCACCTGCCCGGCGTCGACCAGCTGGACGAGTTCCAGGGCTAGGCCCGCCGCCCCCTTCCCGCCCCGCCCTTCCCGCCCGCGCCCCGCGCACCTTTTCCCGTGCCCCTTTCCCCGCCAACCCCACCGGCCATTGCGACCACACCGCGTATGCGAGGTGTGATCGACAGCTAACGGTGTGGTCGGGCGCTGGAGGGTGGCTCGCGGTAGACTTGGGGCTTTGCTGCGCCCCGCAATCCCCGTCCCCTGGCGGGATCGTGCGGAAAGTCATTCACGACGACGGCGCCCCACGCGGTGCGGATGAGCCATCCCCCGCGCGAACTCCACCACAGACCTGAACAGGACAGTGAGACATGGCTGAGAACAGACAGAACAACAACCGCGGCGGACGCCCAGGTCAGGCCGGATCCGGCCGCGGACAGGGACGCCCCGGCGGCGGAGCCGGTGGTCGTTCCGGTGCGGGAGCGGGCAACCGCGCCGGCGGAAGTGCCGGACGTCCGGGTGGCAAGCCCGGTTCCCGCGGCCCCGCGGGGAAGGCAGGCCCGGGCGGCTCCGGGAAGTCCGGCCAGGGCAAGTTCACCGCCCCCGGCAAGAGTGGTCCGGGCAAGTCCGGTCCCGGCCGCAACGCCAAGGCCCCGGCGGGCAAGGCCCCCGCAGGCAAGGGACCGCAGCGCGGCGGCCAGCAGAGCGGTGACCGTCCCTACGCGAACACCGATCGCTACGGCCGCAAGATGCCGGACAAGGTGGCGATCTACGGACCGCACCGTCGTCGTCGTCCCAAGAACCCGCCCGTGGACCGCCTCGAGGTCCACGATGCCGAGGGCGTGCGCCTGCAGAAGCTGCTGGCCAACGCGGGAGTCGCGTCCCGGCGCGTGTGCGAGGAGATGATCTCCGAGGGGCGCGTGACCGTGGACGGTGAGGTGGTCACCGAACTCGGCGTGCGCGTGGACCCCAAGACCGCGGAGATCACCGTGGACGGCCTGCCCATCCAGCTGGACGACAAACTGGTCTACTACGCGTTCAACAAGCCCGAAGGCGTGGTCTCCACCATGGAAGACCAGGAGGGCCGCCAATGCATCTCCGACTTCCTGGTGCCACACCGTCACCAGCACCGCATCTTCCACGTGGGGCGCCTGGACATCGAGACCGAAGGTCTGCTGCTGCTGACCAACGACGGCGAACTCACCAACCGCCTCACCCACCCCTCCTACGAGGTCCCCAAGACCTACCTGGTGCAGGTCCGCGGCCCCATGGAGAAGGGCGTGGGCGATCAGATGAAGGAAGGGATCATGCTCGACGACGGCATCGCCAAGGTCGACTCCTTCCGCCTGGTCGACTCCGTCCCGGGGCACATCCTGGTGGAGGTCGTCCTGCACTCGGGTCGCAACCGCATTGTGCGTCGCCTCTTCGACGCCGTGGGGCACCCCGTGGAGCGGCTGGTCCGCACCCAGGTGGGACCGATCCGCATCGGCAACCAGAAGCAGGGCGTGGTCCGCGACCTGTCCAAGACCGAGGTGGGGCACCTGCTCGCCTCCGTCGGACTGAGCAGCTGACGTGGTCGCTGACGCAGGGCGGGACGCGGATTCCCTGACGGAATCGACGGAGCCTGAATCCTCGGTACCCGAATCAGCGACGACGGCGACCAACGCCCCCGTGGGCACGGTCCTGATCGTCGGCGCCGGGCTGTTGGGCGCCTCGATCGGCCTGGGACTGCGCAACCTGGGAGTCGACACCTGGCTGCGGGACGCCTCACCGACGGCGGAAGCCGTGGGGGAGGACATCGGCGCGGGCCTGAGCGAACGCGCCTGGCCGGGGCAGATGGGCGACCCGCAGCTGGTGGTCGTGGCCACCCCGCCGGATGTCACGGTGGACCTGGTGGCGGCAGCGCTGCGGGAGTTCCCGCACGCCGTCGTCACGGACGTGGCCTCCGTCAAGGGTGCCGTGCTGCGTGGGCTGGAAGAGGCCGGAGCCGATCTGGCCCGCTACGTGGGCTCGCACCCCATGGCCGGGCGGGAGAAGTCCGGGCCGGTGGCCGCACGCGGTGAGCTGTTCACCTCCATGCCGTGGGTCCTGTGCTCGGCCGAGCAGACAGCTCCGTCCACCCGCCGGCTGGTGAAGGCGCTCGCCGTGGAACTGGGTGCCACGGTCACCGAAATGTCCGCGCAGGAACACGACGACACCGTGGCCCTGATTTCCCACCTGCCGCAGGTCATGTCCTCCTTGCTGGCCTCCCGCCTGCAGGACACCGCCCTGCACCACCTGGCCCTGGCGGGTCAGGGGCTGCGAGACACCACGCGGATCGCCGGATCGGACCCGGGCCTGTGGGTGCAGATCCTCAGCGCCAATGCGTCCTCCCTGGTCCCGGCGCTGCACGGGGTGCGCGAGGACCTGGAACGCCTGATCACCACGCTGGAAGCACCCACCGCCCCGGGTGCGCGCCTGGACGTGGCCCAGCTGATCGCCGAAGGCAACGCGGGGCAGGCACGCATTCCGGGCAAACACGGCGGCGCGCCCAAGGCCTTCGCACAGCTGACGGTCCTGGTGGACGACATCCCCGGGACCATCGCGCACCTGCTCACGTTCATCGGGGAGATCGGCATCAACCTGGAAGACTTGCGCCTGGACCATTCACCCGGGCAACCGGTGGGTCTGGCAGAAGTGTCGGTGGAGCCCAACCGCCGGGACGAACTCGTGGAAGCTCTCACCGCAAACGGATGGAAGGTGGTCCAGTGACGGATCCAGTGCAGGTTGTCGTGGCGATCGACGGGCCCTCGGGTTCCGGGAAGTCCACGGTCTCCAAGGAGATCGCCCGCCGCTTGGACCTCGGCTACCTGGACACCGGGGCGATGTACCGGGCCGTCGCGTGGTGGGCCCTGGACCAGGGCGTGGACCTGAGTAACCCGGCTGCCGTCGTCGACGCCGCCCGCAACGCCCCCGTGGAGATTTCTACGGACCCGGACCGCCAGACCGTGCGCGTGGGGGAGACCGACGTGACGGAGGCGATCCGCACGCCCGAGGTGACCTCCCACGTGTCCTCGGTGGCCACCGTCCCCGCCGCTCGTGAGGTCCTGGTGGACCGGCAGCGGCAGGTGATCGAGGACTCTGGCCGCCGCATCGTGGCAGAGGGCCGGGACATCACCACCGTGGTGGCCCCGGACGCTGAGGTCCGCATCCTGCTGGTGGCCTCCGAACAGGCGCGCATGAACCGCCGCGGCGCCCAGCTGGGTGGATCGCAGAACGCCGACGCCTTGCGGCAGCAAGTGGTCGGGCGGGATGCCAAGGACTCCACCGTGGTCAACTTCTCCACCGCCGCCGACGGCGTGACCACCCTGGACAACTCCGAGCTGAACCTGGAGCAGTCCGTGCAGGCCGTCATGGACCTGGTCCTGCGCGCCGTTCCCGAACTTGCCTGATTGCAGGCCCCACACTTTTCGTAAAAGTCTTAGTGAGAGGAGGGTCCTCGATGACCGAGAACCCCACCCCCAACCTTGAACCGTGGCAGCGCCCGGTGGATCCCTACGTCGAGTCCGTGCTGGGAGGCGATGACGACGACGTCGTCGAGCGCCTCAGCGCCATCGACGACGACGAGGCCGACCAGCGCGCCGACGCCCTCCGTGCCGGTCTGGAGGACTACGACCTCGACGACGAGGACCTGGCTCTCCTGGGCGACTGGGACGACGACGAACTCGCAGCCCTGACCCGCAAGCCCGCACCCGTCGTCGCCGTGGTGGGTCGCCCCAACGTGGGCAAGTCGACCCTGGTCAACCGCGTGATCGGCCGCCGCGAAGCCGTGGTGGAGGACGTTCCCGGCGTGACCCGCGACCGCGTGTCCTACAGCGCCGAGTGGCTCGGCCGCCCGTTCACCATGGTGGACACCGGCGGTTGGGAGTCGGATGCCCGCGGGATCGACAAGACCGTGGCTGACCAGGCGGAACTGGCCGTGCAGCGCGCGGATGCCGTGCTGCTGGTCCTGGACACCGTGGTGGGGGTGACCGCCACGGACGAGGCCATCGTGAAGATGCTGCGCCGTTCCGGGCGTCCCGTGATCCTGGTGGCCAACAAGTGCGATTCACGGGCGCTGGAACTGCAGGCCACCGAGCTGTGGTCCCTGGGTATGGGGGAGCCGTACCCGGTCTCCGCGCTGCACGGCAAGGGCGCGGGTGACCTGCTGGACGCCCTGTTCGAGATCCTGCCCGAGTTCTCCCAGGTGGCCGAGCCTGAGGTGATCGGCGGTCCGCGCCGCGTGGCGCTGATCGGCCGTCCGAACGTGGGCAAGTCCTCCCTGCTCAACAAGTTGGCCGGGGCCGAGCGTGTGGTGGTCAACGAGTTGGCCGGCACCACCCGCGACCCGGTGGACGAGATGGTCGAGCTGGGTGGCCGCCCCTGGCGCTTTGTGGATACGGCCGGTATCCGCCGCCGCGTGCACATGCAGCAGGGCGCGGACTACTACGCCTCGCTGCGCACCCAGTCCGCGCTGGAACGCACCGAGGTGGCCGTGGTGCTTCTGGACGTCTCCGAGCCCCTGGCGGAGCAGGATGTTCGCATCCTGCAGATGGCCATCGACTCCGGCCGTGCCCTGGTCCTGGCCTTCAACAAGTGGGACCTGCTGGACGAGGAGCGCCGCTACTACCTGGACCGGGAGATCGAGAAGGACCTGGCCCACGTGGCCTGGGCGCCCCGCGTGAACATCTCCGCCAAGACCGGCTGGCACAAGGACAAGCTGGTCCCGGCCCTGGAGAAGTCCCTGGAGTCCTGGGACACCCGCATCCCCACCGGGCGCCTCAACGCGTTCCTGGGTGAACTCGTTGCCGCCCACCCGCACCCGCTGCGCGGCGGAAAACAGCCCCGCATCCTGTTCGGCACGCAGGCTTCGGCGCGGCCACCCAAGTTCGTGCTCTTCACCACCGGGTTCCTGGATCCGGGCTACCGCCGCTTCATCACCCGCCGCCTGCGGGAGACCTTCGGCTTCGAAGGCACCCCGATCGAGGTCGCCATGCGCGTCCGGGAGCGGCGTCCGCGCAACAAGCGCTGAGGCTTCCAGCCTTCACCACGACGGCGCCTCCTCCCACCCCTCTGATGTCAGGGGCGCGCGGGAGGGGGCGCCGTCGTCGTTTTTTGGTCCAGGTTGCCGAGATCATCAGAAAGTGCACCTTTTGCGCGTCAAGTTCACCAACGCATGATCTCGGCGGCGCTGCAAGGACGACGCCGCGCGGTCCCCTTTTCGTCATTTCAGCCGACGCCGCGGCTGCCAGCACCTTCCTAATCTCAGCAATGTACGAGCGTTGCTGAGATGACCGGGAAGCTGGTGAGGACATGCGGGATCCACAGATCCGCCGTGGTGGTGCCGTGGAGATCACGGCGTACGTGCTGGTGGCCAGTTTGCTGTGTGTGGCTGCGGCAGCACCGGCGCTGCTGGGGGTGATTCCCGGTGACATCGCAGGCCTGGTGGTGCCCGTGGCCCAACTGACACCCTTTCTGACAGCGCTGATCTTCTGGGCCGTCATGCGCCCGGGCACCTTCACCACTGCGTTCGCGATGCGCTGGTCATGGGCAGGTGTGGGAATCGGTGTGAGCGCCGTGGCTGTGATCAGTGCGGCCCAGTTGATTGCCGGGCTGACGGTGGGCGAATGGCAGGTGCGCCCTCTGGAGATGATCGTGCCCGCAGGGATTGCAGTGGTGCCGTTCCTGGTCCTGCAATCCGCTTTTGCCATCGGCGAAGAGCTGGGCTGGCGGGGATGGCTCGCCACGCGAACCGCCCGCTACCCCTTTGCTGCGGCAGCAACGGTGTCCGCCGTGGCATGGGCTTTCTGGCACCTGCCCGCAGTGCCGTTGATTGTTGTGGACGGTGATTGGCAGCGGGCTGCGGCTTATCTGCTGGCCATCATGTCCTGGGCGCCGTTCTTGCTGGCACTGCGCCAGCTCACGGGCTCCGTGTGGGCGGCCGTGGTGGCGCACGGAGCGCTAAACAGCATTCGGGTGTTCTTCACGCAGTCGGTGGCTTCCTCATCCTCTGTCTCCTGGCCGGTCGAAGCCATTGGCTGGGTGGCCTGGCTGGGTGCGGCGGTGTTGCTGGTTCACCTGGCTCGTCGACAGAGGCCACCGCTGGCGGGCAGACACTCAAGACCACTGACCGCCCAAGACATGCAGCAGTCCAGAATCCTGCCCAGAGAGTGCACCAACGCATGATCTTGACAGCGTGGGAGGGCGTACCGCTCTCACCGCCGGAAGCGCCTCACCGCGGCCGAGGCGTACCCGGACGCGGGGAGCAGTCCCGTCAGCGCCACCCGAGCGACCGGGTGCGCTGAGGCCTTGATCCACCGCACGGGCTCCAGGGAGTCCCGGACGGCCTGGGGCGCGTAGCCGAGCATGGTGCGCTGGAATGATGCAGTGGCTTCAGCGATTGTGACCTCACCGTCAGCGGCCCGTGCCAGTTCTGCGGTCAGGTGCGCGGCGTCGCGGATGGCGGTGGCCGCCCCCTGCCCACCTGTGGGAGGCATGGCATGGGCGGCGTCGCCCAGGGCTGTGACCGGCCCAGGTGCCCAAGTGGCAACGTTCAGAGGGTCGGCTGCCAGGAAGCGGAACGCACCCACGGATTGCGGGTTCGAGCGCTGAGGTAGTTGCTGAAGATCCCGTAGCCAACGACGCCGGCCCAACAGTTCCGCTGCGAGTTCAGCCAGGTGGGGGCTCGGTAGGTCTCGAAAGTCGCTCGGGAGTTGCTCCTCAGTGGCGATCATCCCCCAGATGACCACAGGTTCAGGCGGGCCTTCGGTGAGCCCAGTCCGGCCGTAGGAGATTTGCGGTGCATGCCAGGACGTGAAGAGGCCCACCCCGCCGGGGCCGACAGCCAGAGAGGGACGTTCACGCAGCAGGCCGTGGGAAGTGTGGGTCAGCGCGGATGTTGCCGTGCGACCAGCGATCCCCACCAGACCTGTTGGCCTGTTGGTGATACCGCCGGACAGTTGTTGGATCAGGGTGGAGTGCGCGCCATTGGCGATCACCAGCACGTCTGCATGGTGGACCTGGCCCTGACGCGTGTGAACGGTCACTTGACGTCGCGTGAGGTCGTAGGACGTGGCAGCTCGGTCAGTGAGAAGGTGAGGTTCCAGGCCCTCGGCCAAGATCCGTCGCAGTGTGATGCGATCGATGTCCAAGGACTCGCCCGTTTCAACTTCCCCGGCTGTGAGCAGTAGCTGCCCCCGCTGGTTGCGTACTGCCAGCTCGAATGCCTCAGTGCGAACGGATGCAGCCCTCAAATCGGCCATGCGTTCGGGTGGCAGAAGTTGGTGCAGAGCGCGGACAGCCATTGGCCCCAAATGGAGCTTGTAACCGCCCGTCCGAGTGAGATTGGTATCGCGTTCCAACACGTCTGTGTGGATACCGCGAAGGGTGAGCCCTTGGGCCAGGGCCAGGCCTCCAATGCCTCCGCCAACTACCACAACGCGCATGCCCGGAATCTAACAAGCGGGGTCTCCGGCGTCCACGGGTGCGCGCGGTTACACCCGGGACACGTCATGCTGGTATGAAGTACCCAGAGGGCTGAGTTTGGTGTGACACCGCACAAATAGATAGGTGTCACCGTAAGCTGGTGCCACTGCCGTCCCCACTCGACGATGAGTGGACCGGATGACCGCATGAAACTGCGTCAGGGACCTTGGGGTTCGTTCAACCACGACGACGCCCGGACCGGTCCCGTATAGAAGGAGTGCCTGTGTTCAAGAAGATCCTGGTGGCCAACCGCGGTGAAATCGCCGTCCGCGCCTTCCGAGCCGCCTATGAGCTCGGCGCCAAGACGGTGGGTGTGTACCCGCTGGAGGACCGCAACTCGATTCACCGGCAGAAGGCTGACGAGGCCTACCGGATCGGCACGGAGGGTCACCCCGTCAAGGCGTACCTGGATGTGGACGAAATCATCCGCGTGGCCAAGGAATCCGGTGCGGACGCTGTGTACCCGGGCTACGGTTTCCTCTCCGAGAACCCCGGCCTGGCCAAGGCCTGTGCGGAGAACGGCATCACCTTCATCGGCCCCGCCGCAGACGTGCTGGACCTGGCCGGCAACAAGGTCGCAGCACTCAAGGCAGCCAAGAAGGCGGGCATTCCCACGCTGAAGGACTCGGAGCCGTCGTCGGACCCGGAGGAACTGATCGCGGCCGCCGGGGACATCGGGTTCCCTATCTTCGTCAAGGCCGTGGCCGGTGGTGGCGGGCGCGGAATGCGTCGCGTGGAGACGCCGGAGGAACTGCCGGATGCGCTGGACGCCGCCATGCGGGAGGCCGGCACTGCGTTCGGTGATCCCACCGTGTTCCTGGAGCAGGCCGTGCTGCGCCCGCGTCATATCGAGGTGCAGATCCTGGCCGACGCCACGGGGGAGACCGTGCACCTGTTCGAGCGCGACTGCTCGTTGCAGCGCCGCCACCAGAAGGTCGTGGAGATCGCACCGGCGCCCAACCTGGACCCGGAGGTCCGTGAGGCCCTGCACCGCGACGCCGTGAAGTTCGCCCGCGAACTGGGCTACGTCAACGCCGGTACGGTCGAGTTCCTGCTGGACACGGTGGGCGAGCGGGCCGGTGAGCACGTGTTCATCGAGATGAACCCCCGCATCCAGGTGGAGCACACCGTGACCGAGGAAGTCACGGACGTGGACCTGGTCCAGGCCCAGATGCGCATTGCCGCGGGGGAGACCCTGGAGCAGATCGGCATCCGCCAGGAGGAACTGGGCGTTCGCGGGTTCGCCATGCAGTGCCGCATCACCACGGAGGACCCGGCCAACGGGTTCCGGCCCGACGTCGGAAAGGTCACCGCCTACCGTTCGGCCGGTGGCGCCGGGGTCAGGCTCGACGGCGGCACCCTGTACGCGGGCGCTGAGATCTCCCCGCACTTCGACTCCATGCTGGTCAAGCTGACCTGCCGTGGCCGTGACTACGAGACTGCCGTGCACCGCGCCCGTCGTGCGCTGGCCGAGTTCCGCATCCGCGGTGTGGCCACCAACATCCCGTTCCTGCAGTCCGTGCTGGAGGACCCGGAGTTCCTGGCGGGCAACGTGACCACGGACTTCATCGAGCGCCGACCGGAGCTGTTGGAAGCCCGCGGAACCGCTGACCGCGGTACCCGCGCGTTGACCTACCTGGCCGAGGTCACGGTCAACAAGCCCAACGGTGAGCGCATCGAGGGCATCGACCCGCGCACCAAGTTGCCGCGGTACCCCGGTGACAAGGTCGAGGACCCGGACCGTTCCCCCTTCGACGGACCGGGCGAACACACCCCGCCGGACGGCTGGCGCAAGGTCCTCCTGGACGAGGGCCCCGAGGGTTTTGCGGCCAAGTTGCGCGCGCAGACCGCCGTCGCCGTCACGGACACGACCATGCGTGACGCGCACCAGTCGCTGCTGGCCACCCGCATCCGCACCCGTGACCTGCTGGCTTCGGCTCCCGCCTACGCGCACACCCTGCCGCAGTTGTTCTCCATGGAGGCCTGGGGCGGGGCGACCTACGACGTCGCCCTGCGGTTCCTGGGTGAGGACCCGTGGGAGCGGCTGCGGTACCTGCGCGAAGCGATGCCGAACATTCCGCTGCAGATGCTGCTGCGCGGCCGGAACACCGTGGGGTACACGCCGTATCCCACGGAGGTCACGGATGCCTTTGTGAAGGAGGCCGCGGAGACCGGGATCGACATCTTCCGCATCTTCGACGCCCTCAACGACGTCTCCCAGATGGCGCCCGCGATTTCTGCCGTGCGGAAGACCGGGACCGCGGTGGCGGAGGTGGCGCTGTGCTACACCTCTGACCTGCTGGACCCGGAGGAGAAGGTCTACACGCTGGACTACTACCTGGATCTGGCGCAGCAGTGCGTGGACGCCGGGGCGCACATCCTGGCGATCAAGGACATGGCGGGTCTGCTGCGTCCGGAGGCCGCGCGTCGTCTGGTGACCGCGCTGCGCGAGCGTTTTGACCTGCCGGTTCACCTGCACACCCACGACACCGCGGGTGGCCAGATCGGGACCCTGCTGGCCGCGATCGATGCCGGGGTGGATGCGGTGGACGTTGCGACGGCGACCATGGCGGGTACGACGTCGCAGCCTTCGGCGTCGGCGCTGGTGGCCGCGCTGGCGCACACCGAGCGGGACACGGGACTGTCCCTGCAGGCCGTGTGCGACATGGAGCCGTACTGGGAGATCATCCGCGGGATCTACAAGCCGTTCGAATCCGGGCTGTCCGGGCCGACCGGGCGCGTGTACCGGCACGAGATTCCGGGCGGGCAGCTCTCCAACCTGCGCCAGCAGGCCATCGCGCTGGGGCTGGGTGAGAGGTTCGAGCAGGTCGAGGACATGTACTACGCCGCGGACAAGATGCTGGGGCACCTGGTGAAGGTGACGCCGTCGTCCAAGGTGGTCGGTGACCTGGCCCTGCAGCTGGTGGGCATGAACGTGGATCCGGCCGAGTTCGAGGCGAACCCGCAGAAGTTCGACATCCCGGATTCGGTGATCGGGTTCCTCAACGGGGAGCTGGGTACTCCGCCGGCCGGATGGCCGGAGCCGTTCCGGTCTCGTGCTTTGGAAGGGCGGCACGAGAAGCCCTCCGTGGCCGAGCTGTCCGACGAGGACCTCTCTGGTCTTTCCGGCGAGTCCGCTGTTCGGCGAGCCACGCTCAACCGCCTGCTGTTCCCAGGACCCACGGCCGATTTCGAGTCCAAGCAGAAGGACTACGGCGACGTCTCCGTGCTGCACACGCGTGACTTCCTGTACGGGTTGATGCCGGACCGTGAGCACGTGATCTCCCTGGGCAAGGGCGTGCGTCTGCTGGTCATGCTGCAGGCCATCGGCCCGGCCGACGACAAGGGCATGCGCACCGTGATGGTCACCCTGAACGGTCAGATGCGCATGCTGGAGATCCGCGACACGTCCGTGGCCACGGATCACGTGGAGGCGGAGAAGGCGGATTCCTCCAAGCCCGGGCACGTGGCGGCACCGTTCGCGGGGTCGATCATTGCCACCGTTACCGAGGGGGACTCGGTGTCTGCGGGCGACCGCGTGGCGACGATCGAGGCCATGAAGATGGAAGCCTCCGTGACCACGCCCGTGGGCGGCACGGTCAAGCGCGTGGTGGTCACCGGGCCCTCGCCGGTTGACGGTGGGGACCTGGTGGTGGAGATCGAACCCTCCGCTTGATCTCTGCGGTCCGCTGACGGCCCGGCGATGTGAAATCGCCGGGCCGTTGGGGTAATGTATGGCGGGTGCTCGGGGCGGTCTGACCGCCTTGTGGAGCACATGTTGGGCGGTTCGCCGTCCACGGGATGTGGCGCAGCTTGGTAGCGCACTTGACTGGGGGTCAAGGGGTCGCAGGTTCAAATCCTGTCATCCCGACGTTTGTGATGTCTCAGGACATCGGCGACACCCGGACCTGCGTTTGCAGGTCCGGGTGTTGTTCATTTCAGGGGTCGTCGAGTGGGGCCTTTGGGTGTTCCGGTGGGCTGGTAGTCGCGTGTGGGGTCGAGGGTCAGCTCGCGGAGGAGTTCGCCGGTGGTTGCGTTGAGGACGCGGATCTGGAGGTCTTGGACGAGCAGGATGACGCAGGTTCCGGCGTGGGTTCGTCCGATGCCGATGTGGTGGAGTCGGCTGTTGTGTCGCAGGGTGACTGACCCGGCCTTGTCGACGCGGTCGTGCCGGACTCGCTTGTGGGTGATGGGGCCGGCGGCCGGGCCGGGATGCGCCTTGGGCATCGAGTCGTAGAGTGTCGCGGGAGTGGCGCGGTGCGGTCGTCGGTGGTTGTATTCGGCGACGAAGAGGTCGAGAAGCGTCTGGAGCTCGGTGGTGGTGGCTGGCTGCACGGGTTGGGCGCGCAGCCACTTCTTCATCGTCTGCTGGAACCGCTCGACCTTGCCGCAGGTGGTGGGGTGGCCAGGCCGGGAGTTCTTCTGCACGATGTGTCGATGGGGACAGTTCGGCCTCGAAGGAGTTCTTGCCGTCCTGGCGGCCGTGGCCGGCCAGTCTGAGGGTGTAGACCATGCCGTTGTCGGTGAGTGTGGACGCGGGGGTCCCGTGGTCTGCAAGGGCTTCGCGGAACGTGGCGACCACGATCGGGGTGGTCACCCGGGGGTGCGCCGTTACGTGTAGGGCGTAGCGGGTGCAGTCGTCAAGCCAGGTGATGATCTCGACGTCTGGGCCGGGTTGGCCGTCGGGGCGGGTGAGTCGGTAGTGGGTGAAGTCGGACTGCCAGGTTTCGTTGGGGCGTGAGGAACGAATCGGTGACAACTGATCGTTAGCGCTTAGGGGCGCTGGCGGGGAGGATGTCATCATGCCTGGTCCTTATCCCAGAGAGTTCCGCGAGGATGTCGTCGCGGTCGCTCGGCGTCGCGAGAGCGGCGTCACCATCAAACAGATCGCCACGGATTTCGGTATCAGCGAAGCGACGTTGCAGAACTGGCTCCGCCAGGCCGACGTCGAGGACGGCAACCGTCCTGGTCAGACTGCGGCGTATCTGTCGCAGGCGAATCTGCGCCTTGGTGGTTCCCCAAAATGACATACCCGCTCGTTGCTGAGCTCGCCGACGCGGGGATTCCCGTGACGGTGTCGTGCCGGGTCCTCAAGCTCGCCAGACAGCCCTACTACCGGTGGCGCAACGCTCCCGTCCGAGACGCGGACCTCCTCCGTGCGCACCGCATCAACGCACTGCGGGATGCCCACGATGACGACCCGACGTTCGGATACCGATACCTGGCAGACGAGGCTCGGCGGGCCGGGTGGCGGATGAGTCGGCGGACGGCGTGGAAGCTGTGCTCGCAGGCCGGGATCCTCTCGTCTGCGCAACGCCGACGGCGCGGGAAGGGCAAGAAGGCCGGCCCGCCGGTGTTCGACGACCATGTCCAGCGGGTCTTCCGCGCCGACGAGCCGAACCGGCTCTGGCTGACGGATATCACGGAGCACTGGACCAGCGAGGGCAAGCTTTACTGCTGAGCGATCAAGGACGTGTTCTCGAATCGCATCGTCGGCTACTCGATCTCGGACCGGATGACCGCGAAGCTCGCCGTCGACGCCGTCCGCAACGCTGGCGCCCGCCGCGGTGAGGTCGCCGGGTGCATCCTGCACGCTGACAGGGGCTGCCAGTTCCGCAGCCGTGCCATGGCCCGGGAACTGCGCCGCCACGACATGGTCGGCTCGATGGGCAGAGTCGGCGCAGCCGGAGATAACGCCGCGATGGAATCGTTCTGGTCACTGCTGCAGACGAACGTGCTGAACCAGCAACGGTGGGCCACACGCCAGGAGCTGCGTCTGGCCATCGTGGTCTGGATCGAGCGGAAGTATCACCGGCAGCGAGCGCAGGACACGCTCGGCGGGTTGACGCCCATCGAGTTCGAAGCGAAACTAACCGAGCCGCTCACACTCGCGGCCTAAACCGAATCTGTCATCAGTTCGTTCCTCACGCCCGGGGATCCTGCAAGACCGTGTTCGTGCACGAGCCCCCGCCCCCGGCCGGCCACGCCGATGCCGTGTGCCTCGTCCACGAGCAGGAGGGCATTCCACGCCCGGCATATCTCCGCGAGCTCCTGGAGTGGCGCGTGGTCTCCCCACACCGAGTAGACCGATTCCACCACCACGATGGCGCGTGCCTCCGAGCGCTCGGCCAGTAGCCGCGCCACGTGGGCCACGTCCGAGTGCCGCGCGATCCGCACCGGGGAACGAGACAGTCGCGCCCCGTCCACCAGCGACGCATGTGCGTGGGCATCCGAGACGATGAGCGTGTCCGCATCTCCCAGTGCCGTGAGCACCCCCGTGTTGGCGGCGTAGCCGCTCGAGAACACCAGCGCCGCGGGCTGGCCGGTGAGCGCGCACAGCTCCCGCTCCAGCCGCGCGTGGATCCCCAATGTCCCTGTGACGAGGTGCGATGCGCGGGATCCCGTGCCGTGGGCGTCCAGTGCCTCGCGCGCCGCCGTGACCACGCGCGGATCCCGGGACAGCCCCAGGTAGTCGTTCGAGGCGAGGTCCACGCACGCCCCGGGCAGCGCCCGCAGCCGACGCCGCAGTCCGGCCTCATCGCGCCGTTTGCCGCCGGTCGCGGAGCCAGTCGTCGAGGGGGCCCGCAGCGGTCGGAGCGGAAACGTCCGGATGCTCCGGAACTGGCGCGTTACCCCTGGCGGGGCCATGCGGAAACCCACGATCGAGTGCGCGGGTGCGGGCGCCGTCGTGAATGCGTCCGGGCGGTGGGCCGTCATGCGCCCGCCCCGTGCGGCGTGGCACCCCGGCCCGTGCTCGTGAGCTCCACCTCCTGCGCTGCTCGGAGCAGGGCGTAGGCAATGGTGCGGACCTCCTCGTCGGAGCACACGTACGGCGGCATGGTGTAGAGCAGCCTCCCGATGGGGCGGAACCACACCCCCTGATCCAGCGCCGCGCACGTGACCGGTACCGGGTCCGGTGCCTCGTGGAACTCGACGACGCCCACCCCACCGATCACCCGCACGTCCTTGACCACCGAAAGGTCAACGCGACAGGAAGAATCTCGCTCAGGGCCGCAGAAAGCCGTGCCACGTTCTCTGACCATGTCTTGCGGAGCATACGCACCGACTGGAGGGCCACGGCGCACGCCAGCGGGTTGGCCATGAACGTGGGCCCGTGCATGAGCGCGCGCTGCTCAGACCCGGTGATCACCTCCCCCCACGGCCGCGGAGACGAGCACCGCGGCTAGGGACATATACCCGCCGGTCAGGGCCTTGCCCACGCACATTACGTCCGGGACCACGTCCGCCCACTCACTGGCGAACCTCTTCCCGGTGCGTCCGAAGCCCGTGGCGATCTCATCCACGATGAACACCAGGTCCAGCTCGTCCGCCAGCTCTCGCAGCACCCGCAGGCACCGCGGGTCGTACGTGCGCATCCCGCCCGCGCCCTGCAGCACGGGTTCCACGATGATCCCGGCGAGCTCATCCCAGTGGGCGCGGGCGACTTTGCGCACGTCCGCGATCCACGCCTCAACGGCGGCGTCGTCGGCGTCCCAGTCCACGGCCCCGGACGACGACGGCGCTCCCGCACCCTGCGCGCCGCTCCCACCTGGCCCCTCGGTGTCCCCGGAAGGTACGAAACCAGCGGTGCCCGAGGCCGCCGCACCGAGGTTCTCCGGGGACCGCAACCCCTCGGGATCCTCGTACCCGGACCTACGCCGGGGGTGCGCCGCGGGAGGCGGTGCCACGAACAGCTGCTCCGCCACCAGCCCGGAGAATTCGGCGTGCATCCCGCCCTCGGGGTCGCACACGCTCATGGCGCCAGTGGTGTCCCCGTGGTAGCCGCCGCGCACGGTCAGGATGCGACGGCGCTCGGGTCGTCCGAGGGCCGCCTGGTACTGCACTGCGAGCTTCAGCGCGACCTCCACGCTCACGGAGCCCGAGTCTGCGAAGAACACGTGCTGCAGCTCGGGCGGGGTGACCTCCACCAGCAGCTCCGCGAGTTCTACGGCCGGGCGGTGCGTGAGCCCCCCCCGAACATCACGTGGGAGAACTCGGTGATCTGGTCCACGGCGGCGCGGTCCAGTTCCGGGTTGCGGTAGCCGTGCACGGCGCACCACCACGAGGCCATGCCATCGATTGCCCGGATCCGGTCCCCCTCAGGAGTCTCCAGGGTCAGGGTCACGCCCTCCGCGGCCAGCACCGCGTGGGGTGCGGGTCCGTCCAGCGGTGCGTAGGGGTGCCAGAGCAGCCCGCGGTCACGAGCGGCGAGGCGGGTGGGCTCCACGGCGTCGTCACCCTGTTCTGCCGTCTCTGCCACGGCACCCGCGGCGGGGCAAGAAGCCTCCCCGCTGCTCTCGGGGGGCGCGGTGTCGTGCGTGATCTGCGGTGCCGGTTCAGGCATTCGGCGCCACCGAGGTTCCCGCACCACGACGCCGCACGGTCGGGCTCAGCTCGATCCTCACCCGGGTGTCGTTCTCGTCGCGTTCGGGCCCGTCGCCCGAGCTCAACAGGGCGGCGAGCGCCGCGGAGACCGGGGCAGCTGACCGAGTAGGGACCGGGCCCTGGGCGGTCGAGGGCAGCGCGGCGTCGACACCCTGGTCGGAATAGACCGGGTCGAAGGGGGCCGGACCGCCGCCCGAGGTGGCATCGGGACCGGCAGCTCCACCGGTTCCGCACGTGGACCCGCAGGGCGTGCTCGCCGGGCCTGCCGAGCCCGTCTGACCGGCCTGGCCCGCCGCAGCCTGCTCGGGAGCCGCACCGCTCGAGGCGTGGGCGGGCGCCGCGGCGTCGTGCTCACGGGAAAGGTCTGGCCCCGCGCCAAGGACGGTGAAGCCGGCGTCCGCGATCATGTCCAGGTCCGCCTTGGCCGCCTGCCCTTCGGAGGTGAGGTAGTCGCCCAGGAACAGGGAATTGACCACGTGAAGGGCGAGCGGCTGCAGCGAGCGCAGGTGCATCTCGCGGCCACCGGCCATGCGGATCTCCTTGTCCGGGCACACGAAGCGCACCACGGAGAGGATCTTCAGGCACTTCTGCGGGCTCAGCTGCCACGTGCCTGCCAGGGGCGTGCCGTCGAAGGGCATGAGGAAGTTCACCGGCACGGAATCCGAGCCCAGGTCCCGCAGGGCGAAGAGCGCCTCAACGAGCTGCTCGTCCGTCTCCCGCATGCCCACGATCAGCCCGGAGCACGGGGAGAGCCCGGCGTCCTTCGCGCGCTCCACGGTGTCCACACGGTCCTGGTAGGTGTGGGTGGAGCAGATGGACTCGTAGTGGGACTCGGCGGTGTTGAGGTTGTGGTTGTAGGCGTCCACCCCCGCGCCGCTCAGTGTCTCCGCCTGGCCGTCCTTGAGCAGGCCCAGGCATGCGCAGACCTCCACATCCGGGTGCTGCTCCTTCAGCGCCTCGACCGTGCGGCTCACGTTGCTCACCTCACGGTTGGACGGGCCGCGACCGCTCGCCACGAGGCACACGCGGCTCGCACCACCGCGGATGCCGTACTCGGCCTGCTCCACCGCCTTTTCGGGGCTCAGCCACGAGTACTTGAGGATGTCTGTCCCGGCGTTCAGGCGCTGGGAGCAGTAGCCGCAGTCCTCGGCGCACAGCCCGGACTTCAGGTTGACCAGGTAGTTCACCTTCACGGTCATCCCGAAGTGTTCGCGGCGCAGCCGTGCGGCGGCGGCCACGAGGTCCAGCATGCCGGGGTCGTCGGTGTGCAGCAGCTCGAGGGCTTCGTCCGGGGTCACTGGGTCGCCGGCGAGGACGCGCTCGGCCAGCTCGGCAGGGTTCTTGAACATTGTTCAATTATTGAACGTCGTTCAAGAAAGTCAAATCTCCAACGCCCGCCCCGCGCCGCACCGGCCGATCGGTAGAGTCACACGCAGCACCCGACCGAGCACCCCGAGAGGAGCACCGTGGCCCTGAACCGCGATGACGTGGTGGATGCCGCGTGGCACATCCTGCAGAGCTACGGCCTGGGTGATCTCTCCATGCGCCGCCTCGCCAAGGAGCTCGAGGTCCAGCCCGGCGCCCTCTACTGGCACGTGGCCAACAAGCAGGAGTTGCTGGCGGTGCTCGCCCAGCGCATGGTCGCACCGCTCGCCGCCGACCGCGCGGTGCACGACGACGCCATTCCCCGCGCCGCCCGCTCGGCCGGTCACGACGGGGCGGGTCCGGGGCACTCCGATGACGGCCGCACCGAGCCCGGCCACCTCGACCCCGCTCGGGTTGCCGCGGAGTTCCGTCGGCTGATCCTCGCGGTGCGCGACGGCGCGGAGGTCGTCGGCGTGGCCCACGCCCTCGATCCGCTCGACCTGCCGCCGGTTCCGCTACTCGTCGCGGCCCTGTCCGCCACGGGTCTCACGCAGCGGACCGCCGAGAATACGGCCCTGACCCTGGTCCGGTTCATACTGGGCTCCGTCACCGCTCAGCAGACCCGCGAGGCCATGGGGCTGCCCACCACTGACAGCGCTCCGCGGTTCGAGGCCGGACTGTGCCTGATCCTCGGTCGTGAGGCAGCGCCCCTCGAGAGGTCCGACCCATGACACGGCCCGCCTTCACCATCCGTCTCCCCGAGCCCGACGACGCTCCCGCCCTCGCGGCCGTCCACGTGCGTTCCTGGCGTGAGACGTACGCGGGCATGCTCCCGGAGCGTTTCTACAACGAGACGGCGCAGTGGCGTCGTCGCACCATGTGGGACGATCTGCTGCGCGATGAAGCCGGCCGGAGCGCGGTGCGCGTCGCTGAGGTGGCCGGACGGATCGTGGGCTTCGCCGCGGCCAATGCGCGCGCCATCCGGTTCTACGAGCGCAATGGCTTCCGCGCGGACGGGACCGAGACGGTGGACCCACGACTGTCAGACCTGCGCGAGCTCAGGATGGTGCGCTAGCGAGCGAGTGCGTTGGCGCGCGGACCCCGGCGCTCGCCGCGGGGCCGCGCACGACCGGTGCCGGCTGAAGGGGTCTGCTGCACGGATAGGTGACGGTCGGGTTCAGGCCGCCAGGCTGACGGTCGGGGCCATGATGGCTTCGTATTCGATAGGGGTCAATCGGCCGAGACCGACCTGTCGCCGACGGCGGTGGTAGGTCCGTTCGATCCACGTGATGATCGCGATACGCAGTTCCTCACGAGTGTCCCAGCAGCGTCGGTCCAGGACGTTTTTCTGCAGCAGCGAGAAGAACGATTCCATCGCTGCGTTGTCCCCGGCGGCACCGACCCGACCCATCGAACCGATCAGGTGATGCGCCTCGATTGCCTTCACGAAGGAGGCGGCCAAGAACTGGCTGCCGCGATCCGAGTGCACGATGCATCCGGTCACCGAGCCTCGTCTGGAGACAGCGCTGACCAGGGCGTCCACGGCGAGTCTGGCGCTCATCCTCGAGCCCATGGAGTAGCCCACGATCCTCCGGGAGCACACGTCCTTGACCGCGCAGCAGTAAAGCTTGCCCTCGCTGGTCCAATGCTCCGTGATGTCCGTGAGCCAGAGCCGGTTCGGGGCATCAGCACGGAAAACCCGCTGCACGTGATCGTCGAACACCGGCGGGCCGGCCTTCTTGCCCTTCCCGCGCCGTCGGCGTTGCGCGGACGAGAGGATCCCGGCCTGCGAGCACAGCTTCCACGCCGTCCGCCTGCTCATCCGCCACCCGGCCCGCCGAGCCTCGTCTGCCAGGTATCGGTATCCGAACGTCGGGTCGTCATGGTGCGCGTCATGCAACGCGTTGATCCGATACGCCCGGAGAACGTCAGCGTTCTGCACAGGATCGTTCCGCCAGCGGTAGTAGGGCTGTCTGGCGAGCTTGAGGACCCGGCACGACACCGTCACGGGATCCCCGATCCGGCGAGCTCAGCAACGAGCGGGTATGTCATTTTGGGGAACCACCAAGGCGCAGATTCGCCTGCGACAGATACGCCGCAGCCCTCCTGAGCACCTCGTTCTCCTGCTCGAGCAGGCGGATCCGCTTCTTCAACTCACGAGCTTCCGCCGCATCCGCCGCGGTCTGACCGGGACGGTTGCCGTCCTCGACGTCGGCCTGGCGGAGCCAGTTCTGCAACGTCGCTTCGCTGATACCGAAATCCGTGGCGATCTGTTTGATGGTGACGCCGCTCTCACGACGCCGGGCGACCGCGACGACATCCTCGCGGAACTCTCTGGGATAGGGACCAGGCATGATGACATCCTCCCCGCCAGCGCCCCTGAGCGCTAACGATCAGTTGTCACCGATTCGTTCCTCACGCCCTTTGAAACCAGTTCATTCTTCATGTCCGCGATTCAAATCGCTACCTTTGTGTGTTGTACGACTGGCCCGGTCACTCAGTGCCATTATCTGGGGCAGTAGGTCTTCGGGCGTAGATCTCGACGGTGATGGGGTCGGGGCGCAAATCTGCGGTCTGCCCGAGACGGAAGATGTGGTCAGAGTGGATCGACTTGCTTTGGCCGACGACGTAGTCGGGAACGATGCCAATAGTGGCGGGGCCTGAGATGCGCGAGAAGGGATCGCATCCTGTGAGGTCTAGGAAGATCGCCGCGCCAGGGGTCTTGACCAATGCCCTGGTGCTGTAGCGAGTGGCTGAGAAGCTATAGCAGCGGTTTAAGTGCGCCTTCATGCAGGCCGTGGCTACAGTGGCTTCGTCTTCTGTGGCGAGTCCGAGCAGGACAGTGTTGCCTATTCTCGCTATGGCAGTGGCTTGAACGACATGCGGTAGGAGGAGATAGTCGTGGATGAAAAGGCTCTGGTTTGCGGCACTGTGTAGACCGATGAGTTCTTCTGTTGATGACTCGCTCGCGCGCGCAGCCTGCAGCAGTTGGGGCAGCTGCTGCGCGTCCGTGGCTGGGACGCTTGGGTCGTTGATCAACCCCCGCCACAGGTGGGCGGTGCAGATCTTGGCTTGTTCCAACGGCCTTTCGGGCAATGGAACGAGGTCGTCCAGGATGTCGAACCAGCCGCGGTAATACTGGAGTTGGCTGGAATCGGCGGTAATCGGGCGGTTCAGGATATGCACGACACGTTGGTGCAGGGTGTTGAGAGCAAGGTCGGTGGCGCGGTGGGGGTCGACTTCATTTTCGTGTGCGCAGGCAATAGCTTCGCGCAGAGTTGCGTCACTCTCATTAACATCGCTGGTGGCAAGGGCTTCAGCGCGACGGCATAGCAGCTCAATGCGGTCCACCGGCAGGGTGGTGAACTGTAGAGTTACGTTAGCGATGCCGAGTGCGGTCACGAAGTCGTCGTTTCGTAGCGCGAGTTCGATGGCGCGCACTGGGCTGGGACGGACCGAAAGCTGCTCATTCTCAAGGAGGGACCTTACTGCGGCAGCTCTTGGTTTCAGATGGTCATGACGCACGGCTTCCATGGCGTCGAGGATGCCTTCGACAAGTTTGTTGAGCGACGAGGGTTTTGCGTAGCCCATAAAACGTTCTAGGTCGGGAGAGATCTCTTCCGCTAGGGACACGGCC
This sequence comes from Kocuria soli, assembly GCF_003797835.1. Classification (GTDB taxonomy): domain Bacteria; phylum Actinomycetota; class Actinomycetes; order Actinomycetales; family Micrococcaceae; genus Kocuria; species Kocuria soli. The sequence goes on along the minus strand of NZ_RKMF01000004.1, from coordinate 166,180 downwards.
TCTTCGGGCCGGTCGATGGTCATCAGGATGGACACGAGTTGGCCGGTGGCGAGGGTCGCAAGCCAGGTGAAGATGTTCACCTGGTCAGGCTGATAGGTAGCGATACTTTGGGCCAGGGTACGTTCGCGCACTAGTCGATAGACCGCGACAGGGTAGTTGCCGGCAACGGCCCAGATGTTTGCGGTGTTGCCGAGTAGCGTGAGGTAGTGCTGGTCTGCTGTGGCGCCGGACTTGACCGCGTCGTCGATGGCTGTGATGACGGGGGCTAGAGAAAGCGCGAGGGGGATGTCCTGTTGCTGGTTGCAGGTCTCGATGAGCAGGCTGAGCCGTTCAGTCAGGTGGAGCCAGCGCTCCGGGTCATGCGGTTCGAGCAGAGTGATCATGTCGGCAATAAGGCCGTGGACGTCGAGACGATGTCGGTATTGGCCTAGACGAGGGTCTTCGAGGGTGGCTGGTTGGATCAGGGACAAGTGACGCAGTTCGGTGATGAGATCGTCGCACGCAATGACGTCGTTGAAGGTGGTAGCGACGCCTTGGAAAGCATCGCTTGCGACCAGGGAGCTGGGGACTGCTGTAGCACCGTAGGCGATGACGTCACTGAGCAGTCGGTAGGCGGCGGGGTTGTCGTCTTGAACGTGCGCGAGGGTGTCAAGGATGACGTGCAGGACGGGGGCGGGATAGCCCGCGGGGAGCAAGTCGTCTTTCTCCAAGATGCGCTGACGGGCTTCGTGGGGTTCATAGTCGCCAAGGTCGGCGAGGTTGCGCCCGGTGCGTGACAGCCAGGCCAAGACCATGTCGACGGCCAGGGCCCATTGGTCAGTAAGCTGGGCGAGGCGAAGCAAGCCGTCCTTGGTTATCTCGATGTCTCCCAAACGCCGGGTGACCAGATCCTTCATTTCGGGTTCGGTGAGTATGCCAAGTTCCAGAGAGGGGGCATGGCTAGCAGGCCAAGCAGCGTCACGGGAGGTAACGAGGGTGTGACCGTAGCCCACTTGGGGGATCCAGTCCCGAATTGTGTCGACGTGGTCAACGTCATCAAAGATGAGCAGCCAGCTGCGGGGCGTGCTCTCAAGCCAGGACAGCAGCGCAGTGCGAGTGGCGTAGTCGTCCCAGCTGGCGACAGTGAGGGCGTCGTATTGATGGCTCAGAAGTTCTTTGACTTCATCGATGAGGCGCTGGGGACTGGACGCCGTCAACCAGATAACCATGGCGTATTGGTCGGCGTGGAGAGTGGCGAACCTAGCTGCGCATGTCGATTTCCCGAGGCCGCCAAATCCGGTGAGTACAGCACATGCTACATTGCGTGTATCCAGGTATTGAGATGTCAGGTGGCGGTCAAGAAAGGACAGGGCTGCATTGCGGTCGATCCACAGACCATGGGGCAGGTGCCACCGTGTACTCCAAGATACTTCTCCCAGGGCTTGCTCAAGGTCGCGGTCTGGCGTACCGAGCAGCGCTTCAACGTCTCCGCTCGTGAGTTGGCGTTGACCGGCTGCTAGGTTTGCTGTGTCAAGAGTGGCGGTCTGCCACAGACGAGCTTCAAGGAGGCATGCCAGGGCACCAGCCACCTCGGGGGCAGATGAGACTCTTTCTCTCATGCGAGCGTGGACGATTCGGGTGACTACGTCAGCCTCGACCGCCGCCAGATCACGGGGATCATGCCAAGCCACCAGTTGTGGCGCCGCCGTGCTCGGCTGCTGATTCAAGACTGTGGCGATATTCTTCCAGCCGCCGTGACGGTTTGACTCGAGTACGACTTGTTCGGCCGCGGGGAAAGCTACCGCAAGCTTCGTGAGAATGCCTTGCATCTCGGATGCCCACAAGCGGGTAGTGCTGCCTGGGCGGGAAGCTTTAACCTGGACAACGCGTGCGAGTCGGCCACCACGGTACTCCGCGTAGTCGACGCTTTCGTGGGTTGCATGTTCGATCTCGATTGCCCAGTCGCCGTCACGATCATGGGAATACATGTCGAGCAGACGTTCCATCGTGCGCAACATCTGGTAACGGAAACCGTATAGTGCCACGACACCTCCGTCGGTGCCCATGGTGCCTCCTGCCGCTTATCGGTGCAAACTGAGGTTGACGTCAGCCTACGCCAAATATTGTTTCAGACGCGCGAAGCTTTTTCACCTGGCTTGAGAATTTGTCAGCATATATTCCAGTCGTTCCTTGTCGAAGCCGCAGCGCCCACTCCATGATCGCAGCCTGAACGACCTGCTGACCTGCGGTCATGAAACGTTTGTTTGGCTTAAGAATTGCCGCTTCTTCAATGAAAAAGACATATCGGATGTTTACGGGCCGTCAAGTAAGTTTTGAGAGGCGTCTGAGTAGCCAAGTTTCACAGCATGTCTAATCGATAGTGTAAGGCGTAAGAAGCGTACTTGCTGGAACGACCACCATGACCCGCGAGAAGAAGCAGGGCGGACAACCGGGCCAGGAGCCGGTCGAGTTGACCATATTATGAGTCTAAAGCGAGCGATTGGCCGAAGCGTTGCCGCGGGGCAGCTTCCATGTTGGCACTCCGTCAACGCCAGTCGTCCTTGATGATTGGTCCATCGGGCTGTGCGTTGCTTGGGGTTCGGGCGGGCTGTCAGTCGACATCTGAACCCGGCCGCCGGTGGTGCTAGGGCAGCCCCAGTGCGACCCTCAACCGTCCAGAGGTCAATGGGATGACGCGGTCCTCCGCTCCGAAACACCAGTGGCGCCCGCCGAAGCGGGCGCCACTCACATTCACTTGACCAATCAGATCACTTCACGTCGAACCGATCCGCATCCATGACCTTCGCCCACGCGGCAACAAAGTCGCGAACGAACTTCTCGTTCGCGTCGTCCGCCGCGTACACCTCAGCCACGGTCCGCAGCTCCGAGTTCGAACCGAACACCAGGTCGTTGCGGGTGCCGGTCCACTCGCGACCATCGGCGGTCACACCGCGGTAGTGGCCCTCGGCCACCTTCTCCCACTGGGTGTCGATGTCCGTCAGCGCCACCAGGAAGTCGTTGGACAGCACACCCACGCGATCGGTGAACACACCGTCGGAAGACCCGCCGTGAACGGCCCCCAGCACACGCAGGCCGGCCACCAGAACGGTCATCTCCGGGGCGGAGAGGCCCAGCAGGTTGGCCCGGTCGATGAGCGCGAACTCGGCCGGGAACTCCTTGTTCCCGCGCGGATCGTAGTTGCGGAAGCCGTCGACCTTGGGCTCCAGGAAGTTCTGACCGTCCACGTCCGTCTGCTCCTGCGTAGCATCCCCGCGCCCGGCCGTGAACGGCACGGACACCGAAACACCACCATCGGCAGCAGCCTTCTCCACGGCCCAGTTGCCCGCGATCACCACCGTGTCCGCAAAGGACACACCGTGATCGGACGCAATGGTCTCCAGAGCGGAAATCACCGGCCCGGTCACGGACGGCTCGTTGACCTCCCACGAACGCTGCGGCTCCAGGCGGATGCGGCCACCGTTGGCGCCACCGCGGAAGTCCGAGTGACGGAAGGTGGAGGCAGCGGCCCAGGCGGTCTTGACCACGTCGGTCACGGACAGCCCGGCAGCGGCCACGGCATCCTTGATCGCGGCAACCTCGGAATCACCGGGCACGGAAGCGGGTGCGGGGATCGGGTCCATCCACACCAGTTCCTCGGTGGGAACCTCCGCGCCCAGGTGGCGGGAGATCGGGCCCATGTCGCGGTGGGTCAGCTTGAACCACGCGCGGGCGTAGGCGTCCTGGAACGCGGCGAAGTCGTCCTTGAATCGGCGCGAAATCTTGTCGTACTCCGGGTCCTCACGCAGTGCCAGGTCGGAGGTCAGCATGCGCGGCTCGCGGCGGCCGTTGCCGTCGGCCTCCGGCACCATGTCCGAACCGCCGCCGTTGACCGGACGCCACTGCTGCGCGCCGGCGGGGGAGTGGAACAGCTCCCACTCGTAGGCGTAGAGGATGTGGAAGAACTCGTTGTCCCAGCGGGTCGGGTGGTAGGTCCAGGTGACCTCCAGGCCGGAGGTGATCGCATCGCGACCGGCACCCGAGCCGTAGGAGTTCTTCCAGCCCAGACCCATCTGCTCCAACGGGGCAGCCTCGGGCTCCGGACCCACGTGTTCCGGAACCGTGGACGCACCGTGGGTCTTGCCGAAGGTGTGACCGCCACCGATCAGCGCCACGGTCTCCTCGTCGTTCATGCCCATACGGCCGAAGGTCTCGCGGATGTCGATCGCGGACTTCTTCGGATCCGGCTCACCCTCCGGGCCCTCCGGGTTGACGTAGATCAGACCCATTTCGACGGCGGCCAGCGGGTTGTCCAGGTCGCGCTCACCCTTGTAGCGCTCGGCGCCGCCGTTGGTCCACTCGGTCTCCGGGCCCCAGTAGACGTCGTCCTCGGGCTCGTAGGCATCCACACGACCGCCGGAGAAACCGAAGGTGGGCATGCCCATGATCTCGTGTGCCACGTTGCCCGCGAGCACGAACAGGTCGGCCCAGGACAGGGACTGGCCGTACTTCTTCTTGACCGGCCACAGCAGACGCCGGGCCTTGTCCAGGGAGGCGTTGTCCGGCCAGGAGTTCAGCGGGGCGAATCGCTGCTGACCGGTGCCGGCGCCGCCGCGGCCGTCCATGGAACGGTAAGTACCCGCACCGTGCCAGGCCATGCGGATGATGAAGGGGCCGTAGTTGCCGAAGTCGGCGGGCCACCAGTCCTTGGAGGTGGTCAGCACCTCGCCGATGTACTGCTTGACCTCGTTGAGATCCAGCGCCTCGAAAGCCGCGCCGTAGTCGAAGTCCGGGTCATGCGGGTTGATGACCGGCTGCTCCTTGGCCAGGATCTTCAGGTTCAGGCGGTTCGGCCACCACTGCTGGTTGGCATCGCCCGACGTCGGGTGGGGCAGCGAGGCGCCGTGGGCCACCGGGCACTTGCCCTCGGAGGACTCCTGGACCGGCTCCTGCGGGAGGCCGGTGGCCGCCGTCTCGGTCATCTCACCGATCGTCGTGGTGTCGTCACCGTGGGGGAACTGCTTCTGGTCGTCGCTCACTTCTGATCCTCTCGATCTCTGTGTGACTGGGTGGGAAACTCGGTGGGGCGTGTGGCGTGGCCCGCTTGGCAGGCCGGGCACAGGCCCCAGAAATAGACCTCGGCCTCGTCGATCGCGTAACCGTGGTCGTCGTCGGTGTGCAGGCACGGTGCTGAGCCGGTCTGGCAGGGAATGTCCACCACTTCACCGCAACCGCGGCAGACCAGGTGGTGGTGGTTGTCGTTCCGGCGGATCTCGTACCGGGCGGGGGAGCCGGCGGGCTGAATGGAACGGACCAGGCCGGATTCTGTCAGCGCGTGCAGACAGTCGTAGACCGCCTGGTGGGACACGGACGGAACGGCCTGCCGGACCGCGCCCAGGATGGCGGAAGCGTCCGCGTGCGGATGCCTCCGCAGTGCACCGAGCACGGCCACACGTGGTTGCGTGACGCGGAGCCCCACGCCCCGCAACATCTCGCGCTCGCGGTGCTCCTCCGCCTGGACTGTGCTCATGGTCACCATCGTGCCCCGGTTTCTGGAATGAATCAAGAAAACATGCAAACGTTCCGTGCTTCCCCCTCGTAACCCGCAGGACATGGCGCGTCCGCCTTTCCGCAGCCCGGGTTTTGACAGAATCCCTATGTGACAGATTCGCCGACTGACTCGCCACACATCGGTGTCCGGAGCCCCCTGCTCGCCGGAGACCGCGCCCCCACACCACGCACCCTGGTGGACGTCTTCCTGGAAACGGTCGAACGCCACGGTTCCGCCCCCGCGCTCGAAGCGGGGGAAGCGCACCTGACCTACGACGAGTTCCACGAGGCCGCCGGAGAGGTCGCCGCCGAACTCTCGGCCCTCGGGATCGGCGCCGGGGACAAGGTCGGCGTCCGCGTGCCCTCCGGCACGGCGGACCTGTACCTCGCCATCATGGGCATCCTCCTGGCCGGCGCCGGGTACGTCCCCGTAGACGCCGACGACCCCGACGAGCGTGCCCGGACCGTGTTCTCGGAAGCCGCGGTGGCCGCGGTCATCACCGCCGATCTGATCGTCACCAGCCGACTCCCGGAGCCGCGCCCACCCGCTGAACCCACGCCGCCGTCGTTGGACGACGACTGCTGGGTCATCTTCACCTCCGGCTCCACGGGCAAGCCCAAAGGTGTGGCGGTCAGCCACCGCAGCGCCGCCGCGTTCGTGGATGCCGAGTCCCGGCTCTTCCTGCAACGACGGCCCATCGGGCCCGGCGACCGGGTCATGGCCGGCCTCTCGGTGGCCTTCGACGCCAGCTGCGAGGAGATGTGGCTGGCCTGGGCCCACGGCGGCTGCCTGATCCCCGCGCCGCGCTCGCTGGTGCGCTCCGGCATGGACCTGGGGCCGTGGCTGGTGGCCAACGCGGTCACGGTGGTCTCAACGGTCCCTACCCTGGTCTCCCTGTGGCCCGCCGAGGCCCTGAAGGCCGTGCGCTTGCTGATCCTGGGTGGCGAGGCCTGCCCGCCCGAGATCGGCGCCCGCCTGGCCAACGCCGAGCGCGAGGTCTGGAACACCTACGGACCCACGGAGGCGACCGTCGTCGCCTGCGCCGCGCAACTGACCGGAGAGCCCCCGGTTCGCATCGGCCTCCCGCTCGACGGCTGGGACCTGGCCGTCGTGGACGGCGACGGGCAGCCCGTACCTGAGGGCGAGAGCGGCGAGCTGATCATCGGCGGGGTGGGCCTCGCGCGCTACCTGGACCCGGAGAAGGACGCCGAGAAGTACGCGCCCATGCCCACGCTCGGCTGGCAGCGCGCCTACCGCTCGGGCGACGTGGTGGTCAACGACCCCGCCGGGCTCCTGTTCAAGGGCCGCGCGGACGACCAGGTCAAGGTCGGTGGACGGCGCATCGAGCTGGGGGAGATCGACGCCTCCCTCCTGGCCCTCCCCGGCGTGGTGGGCGCGGCGGCCGCGGTCCGCAAGACGGGCAGCGGCAACTCGCTGATCGTCGGGTACCTCACGGTGGACGACGCCTTCGACCGTGCCGCGTGCCTGGAACGACTGCGCGCGGACATGCCCGCCGCCCTGGTTCCGCGCCTGGCCGTCATCGACGACCTCCCCACGCGCACCAGCGGCAAGATCGACCGTGACGCACTCCCGTGGCCCCTTCCCGACGACGGCGCCGCCGCCTCCGCGGACCTGGGGGAGACGGCGACGTGGCTGGCCGAGATCTGGAACGACGTACTGGGATCCCGGCCCGCCGGACCCGACGAGGACTTCTTCGCCCTGGGTGGCGGGTCGCTGACCGCCGCCCAGATCGTGGCGCGCGTGCGCGAACGCCACGTCAACGCGACCGTGGCCGACGTGTACGAACACCCCCGGATCGGGGAGTTCGCGGCCTGGCTGGACACGCTGGACACCCCCGTGGGGCGGCTCAACGAGCGGGTCCGGCCGGTGCGTCGGTCCACGCAGGCCGTCCAGCTGGCGGCGCTGGTGGGCCTACGAACCATCGGCGGGCTGCGGCTGCTCCTGTGGCTGGCACTGGGCGTGCGTGTCGCCGATCTGCTCGGGTGGTCCGTCCCGGCCGAGGCCGTGGGGCTCGCACCGTGGTGGGTCCTCGGACTCCTGTGGGTGATCTTGGTCTTCCCGCTCGGTCGCCTGGCCACGGCCGCCGGCGTCGCCCGCCTGGTGCTGAAGGGCCTGAAGCCGGGGGCCTACCGCCGCGGCGGACGAACGCACCTGCGGCTGTGGTTCGCCGAACGCTTCGCCGAGGAAATGGGAGTCGGGCAGATCGGCGTGGCAGGCATGGTCCGCTGGTACGCCCGCTGGCTGGGATGCAGGCTGGGTCGCGACGTCGACCTGCACGCCATGCCACCCATCACCGGCTTCCTCACACTCGGTAACGGGGCCTCCGTGGAGCCCGAGGTCGACATGCAGGGCTACTGGATCGACGGCGCCACCGTCCACGTGGGCGAGATCGAGGTGGGCAAGCGCGCCCGCGTGGGTGCCCGCTCCACGCTGGTCCCCGGAGCCCGCATCGGCAACGACGCCGAAATTGCGCCCGGCTCCACCGTGTTCGGGCCGGTGGGTGCGCAGCAGCGCTGGTCGGGCTGCCCCGCGGCCCCCGTGGGTGATGCACGTGGACCGTGGGGCCCGCGCCCCAAGTCCCGGCCGGTGTTCACGGCCCTCTACATGGTCTCCGGACTGGTCATCGCCGTGCTCCCGTTGCTGGCCGTGATGGTGGGTCTGGTGGTGCTGTGGCTGCCGCTGAACGGCACCGACACCCTGGGTGAGGCGATAACGACGGCGGCTCTGTGGCTGCCGCTCGCCGGACTGGCCGGCTACGCCGCGCTCGCTGTCATGATTCTGGTGCTCGTGCGCTTGTGCGCGATCGGCCTGGAGGGTGGCCCGCACCCCGTCCAGGGGAGACAGGCGCTCCAGGCGTGGACGACGCTCCGACTCATGGACGAGGCACGTACGTGGTTGTTCCCGCTGTACGCCGGGATGGCCACCACGTGGTGGCTCCGGGCGCTGGGCGCCCAGGTGGGCCGCGACGCCGAGGCCTCCACCGTGCTCATGATCCCCAGCCTGACCCGCGTGGGTGCACGTGCCTTCCTGGCCGACGACACCCTGATCGGCGGCTACGAACTCGGCGGCGGCTGGCTGCGGATCGAACGGGTCAAGATCGGGCGCGGGGCGTTCGTCGGGAACTCCGGCATGACCGCGCCGGGGCGGAAGGTGCCCAAGGAGTCCTTGGTGGCCGTGCTCTCCGCCGCGCCGCGGCGGAAGAAGGCCAAGGCAGGCTCCTCGTGGGTGGGATCACCGCCGGAGAAGCTGCGCCGTACGCACAGCGACGTCGACTCCTCCCGGACCTACGAGCCCTCCACCGGGCTGCGGGTGCTGCGCGGGGTGATCGAGACCTGCCGTGTCCTGGCGCTGCTGGCCCACCTGTACCTGTATCTGTTCGCCTTCGTGGCACTGACGCTCGTCGCTGTCGTGTGGAACCTCGGTGCGGCGGCCGGGCTGTCCGGCGTCGTGCTCCTGGTCTGTGGTCTGCTGGCGGTGCTCTGCGCGGTGCTGGCCAAGTGGGTGCTCGTGGGGCGGTGGAAGCCGTCCGAGCACCCCCTGTGGTCCGGGTTCGTGTGGCGCGGGGAACTGGCCGATGCGTTCGTGGAGGCCGTGGCCGTCCCGTGGCTGCTGCGCCACGTACCCGGTACCGCATTGCTCAACCTCTACTTCAAGGCGATGGGTGCCAGGATCGGCAGCGGGGTGTGGAGCGAAACCTACTGGCTGCCCGAACACGACCTGATCGAGCTGGGCACCGCGGCCACCGTCAACCGTGGCTGCGTGGTCCAGACGCACCTGTTCCACGACCGCGTGCTGGCCATGGACACCGTCCGGCTGGGCCCGGGGGCCACGCTGGGCCCCAACTCGGTCATCCTGCCCGCGGCCACCCTGGGCCGCTACGCCACGGTCGGTCCCGGCTCCCTGGTCATGCGTGGCGAGTCGGCCCCGGACAAGACCCGGTGGGTCGGCAACCCCATCGGGCCGTGGCTGGATGAACTGGACGAAGCACAGCAGGATTAGACTTCCCGCCGAACCCTCAACACCCACCCCACGCACACCCACTCATCGACGATCCTCGATCGGAGCCCCATGACGATCCCCGACCCGTACCTGCGCGGGCACGGCGACACCCGCTACCGGGTCACGCACTACGACCTCAAGCTCACGTACAAGGTTGCGGGGAACCGTCTCGAGGAAAAGGCGCAGCTTTACGTCGAGATCGCGGAACCCACCAACCGGATCGACGTCGACCTCCACGGGTTGCGCGTCCACAAGGTCTTCCTGGACGGGCGGCCCGCCAAGTACCGGCACCGGGGGCAGCGGGTCGTCGTCGAGGTCGGGGACCGGGTGCCCGGCAACCGCTTCCTGCTCGAGTTCCGGGTCTCCGGCAAGCCCCGCCCCGTGCCCGGAGTTCACGGCACGTCCGGGTGGGAGGAACTCACCGACGGATCCATGGTCGGCTCCCAGCCGCACGGTGCCCCGAGCTGGTTCCCGTGCAACGACGACGCCGCGGACAAGGCCACGTATCGCATCGAGGTCACCACCGAACCGGAGTACCACGTGGTGGCCAACGGAACTCTGACCGACTCCACACGCAGCGGTGCGACCACCACCTGGACGTACGTCATGGACCGACCCATGGCGCCGTACCTGGCGACAGTGCAGATCGGTCCGTACACGGTCCATGAGCGGAAGGCCTCGGTTCCGGTGGAAGTCGTGCATCCCAAGGGTCTCGACGTCGGTGACGGGACCGCGTTCGAGGACCAGGGCAAGATGGTGGATTTCTTCGCCGATCTGTTCGGCCCGTATCCCTTCGCGGAGTACCGCGCCGTGATCGTTGACGACGACCTGGAAATCCCGCTGGAAGCCCAAGGCCTGAGCAGCTTCGGTCGGAATCACGTGGCGCCCGAGTGGGACAACGAGCGCCTGGTGGCCCACGAACTGGCCCATCAGTGGTTCGGTAACAGCGTCACCGCCCAGCGGCTCAGCGACATCTGGCTGCACGAAGGCTTCGCCTGCTACGCGGAATGGCTGTGGTCGGATCATCGCCACGCCTCGGGCGGAGGCGCCGGAGTGCAGGTGCGCGCAGCCGAGCATCATGCCGCGCTGGGCCCCACACCCGACGGATGCACCCTGGCCGATCCGGGCATGGAGGCCATGTTCGACGACTGGGTCTACAAACGCGGGGCGTTGACCCTGCACGCCGTCCGGGCGTTGCTGGGGGACACCGCGTTCTTCGACCTGCTCCGCAGCTGGACCCGCGAGCATGCGGGCGGCACGGTGACCACCGACGACTTCGAGGCGCACTGCCTGCGATGGGCCGGCAACCGCGATGCCGAAATGGACGCGCTGCTCAATGCGTGGTTGCACCGCACCCAGGTGCCCGCGCTGCCGGAAGTGCCTGCCCGCGGCTGACCGCGTTGCGCGTGGTGTGGGGTCTCAGACGAGGACAGTCTTGATCGGTCCCGGGGGAGTGACGGCCACCGCGCAGGTCCACCCGGGGCCCATGTCCAGGTCGATCACCGTGGCGGGCGGGCCCTCCAGGACCGTCCCGTCATCGTCCAGCCGGAGCTCCCGCGGATCGGTCACCAGCCCCGTGCCGTGGGCCTTCAGGATGGCTTCCTTGCGCACCCAGAGGCGGGTGCGTTCCTCGTCGGTGGTGCAGTGCTCCGCGGGGTGGAGGGCGACGTCGTCGAACCCAACGAACGCCGCGCTGCCGGCGGCCTCGATGTCGATCCCCACCTGGCCCTCCGCACACAGAGCGACGACGCCGACGGCACCCATTCGCGGACGCGACAGAGACACGTAGAGGCGCCCCGAGTCAGTCAGGACGAAGGGCTGCCCGTGGTCCGAGCTCCCGCACGTTGGGCAGGAGTGGACGAGCCGGGGCGAGGAGAAGCCGGTGACCTTCGAGACCAGGTCCAGAAGTGACCGGTGGAGGTCCGTTGGCGACGAGGTTCTGAAGTGGACGTCCGTGGCGGCCTCCTGAAAGCGATGGTCGCAACCAAATTACCGACCACGCGGTCGTATACGATGCTAGACTCACAATCACGTGATACAGGTCACACTCGCAGGTAGGTAAATCCCCTGGTCAACAGGCCTACGTGCAGTGCGGAAGACACCAAACGCTGCGGTGAGACAAGGACGTCCTCGCCGCAACGGCCCGCGGTCCCCACCCACACTCCGGGGCGCCGTCGGGCTGGTGGGGGAGCTTCCGTCGTCGAGTCACTGGCCACCCTGTGGATCACGCTCGCACCACCAAGGAGGATCCATGTCCCGACGGCACCACCTCATGCAGATCACCGCACTCACCGGCGTCGCAGCCCTGGCACTCACCGCGTGCGGTGAGGGCGGCGGCGGGGGAGGTGACGGCGAAACCTACAAGATCGGCGTCACCCAGATCGTGTCCCACCCGTCCCTGGACGCAGCCCCCGAAGGCTTCAAATCCGCCTTCGAGGAAGAAGGTATGGAGGTCGAGTGGGACGAGCAGAACGCGCAGGGGGAGCAGGCCACGGCCTCCAACATCGCGGGAACCTTCGCCAATGACGACAAGGACCTGATCCTGGCGATCGCCACGCCCACCGCCCAGGCCGCAGCCCAGTCCATCCAGGACAAGCCGATCGTGTTCACCGCCGTGACCGATCCCCAGGAAGCTGGATTGGTGGATTCGTGGGAGGAGCCGGGCGGGAACGTCACCGGCACCTCGGACATGAACCCCGTCAAGGAACAGCTCGAGCTGCTGAAGGAGATCGATCCGGACGTCAAGACCGTCGGCATCGTCTACTCCTCGGGTGAGGCCAACTCGCAGGTCCAGGTGGACGCCGCCAAGGAGGCCGCCAAGGAACTGGACCTTGAGATCAAGGAGGCCACCGTCAGCAACTCCTCCGAGGTCCAGCAGGGCCTCCAGTCCCTGGACGTGGACGCCGTGTACGTCCCCACCGACAACGTGGTGGTGTCCGCACTGGAGACCGTGATCCAGTACGGCGAGGAGAAGCAGGTCCCGATCCTGGCCTCCGAGGGCGATTCGGTGTCCCGCGGTGCCGTGGCCACCTACGGCATCGATTACGAGTCACTGGGCAAGCAGGCCGGTGAGATGGCGATCAAGATCCTCAAGGAGGACGCCGACCCCGCCAGCATGCCGGTCGAGGAGCAGACGGAGCTGCAACTCCACGTCAACCCGGAGGCCGCCAAGGCCCAGGGCATCGAAATCCCGCAGGAGGTCCTGGACCGCGCCGACGTGGTGGTCGGCGAGGACGTCGAGCCCCAGGACCCGGCGTCTGCAGGCGAAGAGGGCTGACCCCCTGAGTGGTCGGGCCCGCCGTCGTCGTGACCCACAGTGACGACGACGGCGGCCCGGCACCCCACCGAACCCCGCTCACTTCCATCCACCCGACGCGGGCAATCCCAGCGCGCGGTCCCCACCATCTCCTGACGAGGACAGATGATTACTGCAATCGAACTCGGCCTGATCTACGCGATCGTGGCCCTGGGCGTTTACCTGACCTTCCGAGTACTCAATTTCCCCGACCTGACGGTCGACGGCTCCTTCACCACGGGGGCGGGCACGGCCGGTGTGCTGATCGTCAACGGCATCAACCCATTCCTGGCCACGGCTCTCGCATTCGTGGTGGGCACGATCGCCGGTCTGATCACCGGCTTGCTGCACACCAAGGGCAACATCAACGGCCTGCTGGCCGGCATTTTGACCATGATCGGGCTCTACTCGATCAACCTGCGCATCATGGGCGCTGCCAACGTTCCCCTCCTGCGGGAAAACACGCTGCTCACGCTCCTCTACGACTACGTGGACCGTGGAGTCCTGTCGATCGTGCTGTTGGCCGTGGTGGCCATCCTGTTCAAACTGGTCATCGACTGGTACCTGCACACGGACACCGGCCTGGCCCTGCAGGCCACCGGTGACAACGAACAGATGATCAAGTCCTTCGCGGTTTCCACGGACCGGCAGAAGATCTACGGGCTCATGATCTCCAACGGACTGATGGGCGTGGCCGGCGCGCTGGTGGCCCAGTACCAGGGATTCGTGGACATCCAGATGGGCATCGGCCTGATCCTGGTGGGTCTGGCCTCGGTGATCGTGGGGCAGGCGATCTTCGGCAACGGTGTGGTCTTCCAGGCCACCTTGGCCGTGGTTCTCGGTGCCGTCCTGTACCGCCTGGCCATCCAGTTCGCCCTCAACGCCGGGCTGAACCCCAACGACATGAAGCTGCTCTCCGCCCTGCTGGTGATCGCGGCACTGTTGCTGCCGCAGTGGTCCGGATTCCGCAAGATCGCCAAGTGGCGCCACGGCCTGGGGATCGGCGGTGGTGCGGCCACGCTCACCTCCGACGGCGCAGAGGCTGCCGCTGAGGGCGAGATGGCCACCAAGACCGAGGCCCAGCGGGTCCTCGGTGTTCCGGCCGGAGCGGCTCCGGACAGTCCACACGCCACCGACGCCACGGGTAGCACCGCAGGGAAGGAGAACTGAGCATGTTGAAGATCGAAAACGTCTCCAAGACCTTCTTCCCCGGAACCGTCAACGAACGCAAGGCGCTCGTGGACGTCTCGCTGGACCTGCGCGAAGGCGACTTCGTGACGGTCATCGGCTCCAACGGTGCGGGCAAATCGACCATCCTGAACACCATTGCCGGGAGGATCCCGCAGGACCGCGGCCAGGTGTTGATCGACGGCAAGGAGATCTCCAAGCAACCCGAACACAAACGAGCTGCTCGGGTGGGCCGGGTCTTCCAGGACCCCATGGCGGGTACCGCCCCCAACCTCACGGTCGAGGAGAACCTGTCCCTGGCCGATCGCCGCGGTGCCGTCCGCGGGCTGGCCCGGGCGGTCACCGGGTCCAAGCGGGAACGCTTCGCCGAGGAACTCAAGGTGCTGGAACTCGGCCTCGAAAACCGGCTCAAGACCAAGGTGGGACTGCTCTCGGGCGGCCAGCGGCAGGCATTGAGCCTGCTCATGGCCACGTTCTCCAAGCCCAAGGTGCTCTTGCTGGACGAGCACACGGCCGCGCTGGACCCGCAGCGCGCCGAGCTGGTGACCCGTTTGACCAAACAGGTGGTCCAGGCCCAGGGGCTGACCACGTTGATGGTCACCCACAACATGAACCAGGCCCTGGACGTGGGGAACCGGCTGATCATGATGCACGAGGGCCGGATCATCCTGGACGCCTCCCCGGAGGAGAAGCAGCGCATGACCCCGGAGGACCTGCTGCACAGGTTCACCCAGCTCAAGGGTGCTGCCCTGGACGACAAGACCTTGCTGCAGTAGCGGCAGAGGCCCGGCCGACACACCTTACAGGCCGGGCCCGACGTCGTCGCAACCACCCGCCGAAATGGGGATCTGGTCGCCCATCACGCGTGATGGGCGACCAGATCCCCATCTCGCGCTGGCGGAGGGGAGTTGCACAGGTCCGGCACAGGGTTCTTCAGACTCTCGTCATAGGAACCGGGCTTGTACTACTGCCATGTCCGTACAGGAACCCATCATCAGTTCGCAGGACGAGCCCATCCGCAACGTCCCCGTCACCTCGGTAGCGGGGCAGCAAGCTCGCGATGCCGCAGCTTTCCGCCGGTCCATGTTCGCCTTGCGCGGTCATCGCCAGTCCGTGGCCACCTTGGCCCTTGCCCTCATGGCCCTCATCGGGGGAACGGTCATGGCACTGACCGTCGAGTCGCTCTTTCCCATCATGCTCACGCTCTCCGGCATCCTGGATACGGTTTCCATCGTCACGGCGGCGGTCGGGACCCTGGGCATCCTGTGCTTGGTGCTTCTGGCCGCACAGATTCCGGCATTGGACAGGGCCTTCGGCCGGGACGGTCTGATTGCCTGGCACAAAGTCCTGGGTCCCTGGTCGCTGGTGTTGATCGCCGTGCACATCGCGGCCTCGGTGTTGTCCGTGGCGGCGGCCGCTACGGACAACCGGCTCCGGGCGGCCATTTCCTTCGTCGTCTCCGACGGCGACCTGGTCCTGGCGCTCCTGGGCTCCCTGATCTTCCTGGTTGGCGGGGTGACCTCCTGGTCCAAAGTCCGGGGGCTGCTGCCACGCGGTCTGTGGTGGACCGTGCACCTCACGCTCTACCTCGGTATCCTGCTGGCGTTCTTCCACCAGGTCACCGCGGGCGGTCCGTTCATGATCGGTGTCGCCAAAGCGCTGTGGATCGGGGTGTACGTCGTCGTCGGGGTCCTGGTGCTGACCTACCGAGTGGCCCTGCCGCTGATCCGCTCTGCCGAACACGGCTTGCGCGTGGAGGCAGTGGTGTACGAGTCCCCGGGGGTCTACTCGGTCTGGATGCGCGGCCGCGGGCTGGACGCGCTGGGAATGGAGCCCGGGCAGTTCATGTCCTTCCGTTTCCTGTCCCCGGGGCTCGTATGGCAGGCCCACCCCTACTCGCTTTCCGCGCTCCCGGGCGGGGACCTGATCCGCATCACCGTCGCGGAGGTGGGAACGGGAACTGCAAGGCTCCGGCACGTCAGGCCCGGCACCAGGGTCCTGGTCGAAGGCCCGCACGGTGTGCTCACGCCCGTGCAGTTCGGCTCGGAGCGGGTGGTGCTTTTCGGTGGCGGCGTTGGGATCGCACCGCTGGTACCACTGGCCAGGACATTCGCAGGCCGGGGCGTTCCAGTCGACGTCGTGTACCGAACCTCCGTCCACGACCGGGCCCCGCTCCTGCACGAACTCACCGACCTGCACGACGCCGGGTGGATCCGGCTCATGTTCCTGCCCGGCCACCGCCATGAACAGCCCCTGGACTCCTGGCGGCTGCACACCCTGCTGGGTGACGTTCGCAACGCCGAGATCTACATGTGCGGACCCGTGGGCCTGACGGACGAAATCCAGGCCGGTCTGCGCGCACTGGGCGCC
This sequence comes from Kocuria soli, assembly GCF_003797835.1. Classification (GTDB taxonomy): domain Bacteria; phylum Actinomycetota; class Actinomycetes; order Actinomycetales; family Micrococcaceae; genus Kocuria; species Kocuria soli. Next base: position 149,780 of record NZ_RKMF01000004.1, on the reverse strand, counting down.
ACACCAGACCGCATTCACACCGAACTCTTCGAAATGTGAGGACAGCTTCCATGACAACTTCCAAGGTGCAGAAGGCAAGCCGTATCGCGGCGGTCGGAGCGGCGGCCACCGCGGGCGTGCTCTCCACGCTCGTGTTCAACCCGAGCGCCCTTTCTCTGGTCGCCGACCAGACACCTTTGGCCCAGTCGGTGGCCACCACCGGCAGCATGACGACGGCCGGTACCGGGTCCTCGGGATCTTCGGGCTCCGGGACCTCAGCAACTTCCGCCGGGACGGGGGCCGTGTCCTCCGAGACCACCTCCGCCAGCCAGACCTACACGGGCGATGCCGTGCAGACCCGGTATGGTCCGGTTCAAGTGGAGGTGACCGTGGACGGCAGCGGCACCGTCACCGACATCACATGGCTGGACTACCCGGCCAACGAGGGGAAGTCCGTGCAGATCAACCAGCGCGCCATGCCGCTGCTCACGGACGAGGCGCTTCAGGCGCAGTCTGCCGACGTCTCCACGATCGCGGGCGCCTCCTACACCTCCCAGGGCTTCACACAGTCGCTGCAGTCCGCCTTGGACCAGGCAGGAGTGTGATGTGACTACCGCCGCCCTGACCGCACCAGCCTGCCGGAGCCTCCGCGACAGCGTGGAGGTCTGGGGAACAGTTGTCACCATCGACCTGCGCGACGTGGACAGCACCTGGCCTGCCGAGGACGCGATCGCTGCTGCGCTCGGCGAGGCCACCGCCCACCTGCACCGCATTGATCGCGTGTTCTCGACGTGCCGCCCGGACTCCCTCGTCAGCCGGTACCGGTCGGGAGAACTGAGCCGCGCCGAGCTGGAATCCTCCGCCGAGGACGACGACGTCGCCCTCCTGCTCACCGTGATCGAGGCATGCGAGCGGGGCCGTGAGCTCACGGAGGGTGCTTTCGACCCGTGGGCCGTTGACGGCGGCTTCGATCCGTCCGGGTACGTCAAGGGCTGGGCGGCCCAGACGGTGGCCGACCGGCTGGTCACGCATGGACTGCGCCACGTGTGCGTGAATGCCGCCGGTGACCTGACCGTCCGGGGCCTGGCCGATGTCGGTACCGCATGGCGCGTCGGGGTACCGCACCCGGAGGATCGCCTCACGCTGGTGCATTCCTTCGACCTGACCGACGGCGCCGCAGCCACCTCGGGATTCTCGGAGCGGGGCGAACACATCGTGGTTCCATCATCCGGGCCCTCGATCCCTCCGACGTCTTCGCGGACATCCGCGTCGTCGTCGATCGGGGAGCCGCGGTGGACAGGTCACGGTGCCCGCCAGACCACGGTGTGGGGCCCCGATGCGGGGTGGTGTGAGATTCTCTCCACCGGGCTGATGGTTGCCGACCGCTGCGGCTTGGACTGGTTCGCCCAACTGCCCGGTTACCGCGCCTTCTGCGTGGACGCGACCGAGAACAGGGTGTTCCGGATGGGGTGATAGAACCGCGGAATCACGGGGCTGACCGGGGCTTTTCGGTGCTAGCCTCGAGGTGGGCCAAGAGCCCGGCGTGGGATCACCGCCGGTAGGTCATGGGAATCCCACGTGGATGGGAGAGGACCATGTAACCAGTCGCCGCGGGGTCGGGAACCACAGTCGGTAGACGTCACCCAAGTCCCACATCGGCCGCCCAGCCCCTCACTCGGAGACTCGATCGCAACGACGCACGAGTCCACCGGAAGTTTCTTGATCACCTGCTCGTCGCAGCCATGCTGGAGGTGTGAGAAATGACGAGTGAAGCATTTGTCCTGTGGTTCGAAGACCTCAAGTACACCGACATCCCCCAGGTCGGAGGCAAGAACGCCTCCCTGGGTGAAATGATCCGCAGCCTCGCCGAAGAAGACGTGAAAGTTCCCGGTGGTTTCGCCACCACCGCCCACGCGTACCGCGAGTTCATCAGGCACAACAACCTCAAGGACATCCTGGCGGAAGAGACCCAGGCACTGGACACGGGGGAACGCACCTTGGAGCAGGTGGGCACGGCCGTCCGCCGCGCCCTGCGCCACGGCGAGTTCCCGGAGGAGATTGCCCACGCGATCCGTGAGGCCTACGCCGAGATGTGCCGCAGGGACGGTGTTGAGGCGGCCTCCGTGGCCGTGCGCAGCAGTGCGACGGCGGAGGACCTCCCGGAGGCCAGCTTCGCAGGCCAACAGGAGACCGACCTCAACATCACCGGTCCGGAGGACCTGCTCGCGGCCTGCAAACGCTGCTACGCCTCCCTGTTCACGGACCGGGCGATCAACTACCGGCGCGAACGCGGCTTCGACCACCTGGAGGTCGCCCTGTCCGTGGGCGTGCAGAAGATGGTCCAGTCCGACCGTGCCGGCTCCGGGGTCATGTTCTCCCTGGACACGGACACGGGCTTCCCGGATGTCGTCGTGATCGACGCCGCCTGGGGCCTGGGCGAAACCGTGGTGCAGGGTGCGGTGGACCCGGACGAGTACCGCGTGTTCAAGCCCCGCCTGGCCGAACCCCACCTGGACCCCATCCTGACCAAGAAACTGGGGCGCAAGGAAAAGAAGATGATCTACGCGGTGGGTGGTAACCAGTCCACCCAGACCGTGGACACCCAGGGGGCCGAGCGCAACAGGCTGGTCCTCACGGACGACGAGATCCTGACCCTGGCCAGGTGGGCGGTCATCATCGAGAAGCACTAGCGCATGTCGCAGGCATGACACTTGAGGAACAAACTTCCGACTGTATACACGGACATGGGGCATTTAATACGTTTGCGTATAAGCAATAACATGTGTTGTTCTCATGACATCGACCGCCGTACTGGAGGCCATCGCCGAGCCAACTCGACGACGCCTCCTCGACGCCATTCGCGACGACGAGCGTTCGGTCGGTGACCTAGTCGATATCGTCGGAATGCACCAGCCCGGCGTCTCCCGACACCTCAAAGTGCTACGCGACGTCGGACTGGTCGAGGTCCGGCGCGACGCGCAACGGCGGCTCTACCGGCTCCAGCCAGAGCCGTTGATGGAGTTGGACGAATGGTTGGAGCCCTACCGGCTGGAGTGGTCATTCGGCTCGACAGCCTGGAGCGCCATCTAGAACGCACCGCGCCACCTCACCTTCACCATCGAGGAGGTCTGGGCGGCGATCACCGTCGACCTTCGCGAAGGCGGGAGTATCGTCTTAGACTGGCCGGACCTGGACTTCCCCACGATGAAGTTCGAGATCACGCGGCTCGATCCGCCGAACCTGCTCGAACACAAACACACAAGCCCTGGCTCCTGGATGCGCTGGGAGCTGGAAGCCACCGATCACGGCACGCGGCTACTCGCGACGTACTCCGTGCCTGACATTGACATGGCGATCGAGCGCGGTTACCTCGTGGAATTGCATTGCTCCCTCGACCGCCTTGTGCCAGCCCTGTCCGGGAGCCCGGTTGGTTGGGACAACGACGTCTTCCAGGAGTTCGTCGCGGTATATTCGGAGGTTGGCTCCGGCAGTCGACGAGACTGACAGGGGCACGAGAGCTCCGTGCAGAACAAGACACGGGGCTCTCGTACTTCCGAGCGCACTATGCCCGCTCGTTCTCGGGGTCGAGGGATGCCGAAGTGGCCCCGCAGGAAAAGGTGACCACGTCTCAACGTGCTTGAGGTCAGGACAGGCGGCCTCGAGATGACCACAGGCACGCCAGCGCGAAGAACGCACTGGAGGGTGCGGCAGGCAGTCCGCGCTCAACACAGACGTCGCAGTCAGGGGTGCTTGACTTCCATGCGCATCGATGACCGAAAGTATCAACTTGTTGATAGTATGGTTTCATGGAGCGGACAAGGGAGTCATGGCTGAGCGTCGCACGGACCGTGCTGCTCGAGGTCGCTCTGCCGCTGGGGGTCTACGGAGCGCTCCGAGTTCTCGGCGTCTCGGAAGTGTGGTCCCTCGTCGCCGCAAGCGGGGCCTCGGTGTTAAGTGGCGCAGCGCAGTGGTTGCACCGCCGCAGCATCGGTTTGTTAGGGGTGATTATTCTCCTCGGTTTCCTGGTCAGTGCGGCTATCGCGCTGGTCACCGACGACCCGGTCGCTGTCTACTTGGTGGACCCTGCCAGCAACGTGCTCGTCGCCGTGCTGGTAGTTGCCATGGTTTCGACCCAGCGCCCTTTCGTCGCACGGATCCGCAGGGAACTCTCACCCCGGCCTGTAGCTTTCGACCACCAGTGGACGGTGAACAGTCGGTTCCGCGCCGCTCACCGTCAGGCCTCATGGATCTGGTTCGCGGGTCTGCTCCTGTTAGCCGCGGTCTGGGTCGGTTTCATCGCGGCGCTACCTTTCGACGCCGCCGTCGCCGCGTCCCGGCTTACCGGAGTCATTGGCTTCCTGTCGATGATCGTCGGGTCTGAACTCGTCGTCCGACAAGGGGGAGGACAACCGTGAAAGTCGTGATCTGCGGTGCCGGAATGGCCGGGCTAACCCTCGGCCACGCCCTCAAAAATTGCGCCGACGTGGTCCTCGTTGAGCGCGAAGCTTCCGCCGCCGACACCGGTGGCTACAGAATCAGTCTCAATGACCCGGCATGCCGGGCTTTGCAACGAGTCCTCCCAACTGACCTATATGCCGAACTGCGTGCCACGTCCGATACCGGCAATGCGTTCGAGCAGTTCACCGTCGCTAACGCCCGTCTCCGGCCAATGATCGTGGCCCCCGAACCACCACGCCAGGAACGCGCGCTCGCCCAGCGACAGGCCTTACGCGTGCTGCTCGCGCGGGACCTTGCCGGTCAGATCCGTTTCTCCAGCACTGTCGTTTCGGTCCAGCAGAACCCCGAAGGCGCGACAGCTACGCTTGACGATGGGACCGTGCTAGAGGCTGACCTAGTGGTTGCCGCCGATGGTGCCGATTCGGCGGCCGTCGCCTCATTGCTGGGTCACAGCCCGACCAAGGATCTGGGACTTACCGGGATTGCTGGGTGGGCACCACTTGCGGGAAATGAGCCTCCGGACTATCTGCTCCGAGGACCCGCCCTAGCATTCAGCGCGGACGGGACGGGCGTGTTCTTGTCGCTGTACCGACCACCAACCACGCTCGCCGACGCCGTGCCGTCGAGAGCTCTGCCCGATCATCCCTCACTGATCTGGGGCACGATCACCCCGAGTGGCCGAGTCGCCACCGCTCGCGACTCGTCATCCCGGAACCTAACTGCAGAGGCCGAGCGATTGCTCAAAGGCTGGTCGCCCTGGCTGTCGCAACACGTGCGGGAATCGGATTCCGAACGGACATCAGCCTTCCGGTTTCGGGCCGCGGACCCGTCGAAACCGATCGCGGATTGGGTGCCGAACCGTGTCACTGCGCTCGGGGATGCCGTTCACGCAATGCCGCCCACTGGCGGGCGCGGAGCCTCGACCGCTATATGCGACGCAGCGGACCTGGCGGATGCCTTGCAGAGGCACTTCCACGGCGAGTCCCTTGGCTCAGTGCTGACGCAGTACCAATGTTCCATCGGACCTCGGGCCCGGTCAGCGATACGCGAATCCCTCGGCCCGGTGCGGATCATTAAGGCACTGAACCACCGGCCAGTCCAACTGCTGGCCCATCCGCTGCTGCGCCTCGCAGGAACTGTTGGGGCTCGCCGATGGAGAGAGTCATGAACGACCAACCCCGCTCTGCGGGTGATCCCGGCCAACCACTACTACTATGGGAGGTTCAGCAGACCGCGCGGCTCGTGGCACGACGCTTTGACGAGGCCATGCGTTCCGCAGGTATTAGCACTTCAGAGTTCGGCGTGCTCGCGTGCGTGAACGATGAACCCGGCATCACCCAGGCCGGCATCGCCCGGCAACTCGAGATCCGACCCCAGGCTCTCACGAGCACCATCGACAAGCTCCGCAGGCGCGGGTACATCCCCGGGGACTCCCAAGGCCGGGGCCGCCGATCGGACTTGACACTAACCGACGCCGGACGAACAGCTCTCGATACCGCCTGGCCATTCGTCATAGCGCTGAACGACCCAGAGAAATTGGGCATGAGCCCAGGCGAAACTGAAGCGATGTGCCGCAGACTCGTTTACGTGCGGCAACGACTCTATAAGTGAGTGACTGGTCAACCGTCTTCCGCTGTGAGTCAGACAGCAGGCCTCGTCGGCTCATCCTTTCGTCGTCGCAGGCCAAGCCGTCAAGCTCAGGAGAGCGCGTCTTAACCGGGGCCAAAATCACCTGGTCATAGTCGAGTAGTGCGCGAGGCCGTTGGCTGACTCTGCTGCCGTGCCATAGCACACCGGATCGGAACCACCGTTACAAACCCGAGATGTGCTACGGCAACCCCATGGACATGGAGTGGGCCAAGGACGGTGTGACCGGGGAGCTGTTCTGTGTCCAGGCCCGGCCGGAGACCGTCCGGTCGCGTAAGGCGTCGGCCGCCATGACCACTTACACGCTGGGGCAGCGTGGCACGGTCGTCGTCTCCGGAACCTCGGTGGGGGAATCCATCGCCCAGGGCCCAGCGCGTGTGCTGCACTCACCGGATCAGATGGACAAACTCAACGACGGCGACGTTCTGGTCACCGAGCGCACGGACCCCGACTGGGGCCCGATCATGAAGCGTGCTTCCGCGATCATCACCGATCACGGCGGGCGGACCAGCCACGCCGCGATCGTGAGCCGCGAGGTGGGGGTGCCCGCCGTCGTCGGTACCGGAACCGGCACCAAGGACATCAAGGACGGGGAGGAGATCACGGTCTCCTGTGCCGAGGGCAGCGAGGGGTTCGTCTACGACGGCATCCTGCCGTTCGAGGAGAAGCAGCTGGACCTGGAGGAACTGCCCAAGTCCCCGGTGCGGTTGATGATCAACCTGGCCACCCCGGACGCCGCGCTGCACTGGTGGCGGTTGCCGGTCAACGGTGTGGGGCTGGCGCGTATGGAGTTCATCGTCAACGACGTCATCAAGATCCACCCGCTTGCCCTGACCCGGTTCGACCAGGTCGAGGACGCGGAGGTCCGGGCGCAGATCGAGGAACTCACCGCGGGGTACGCGGACAAGTCCGAGTACTTCGTGGATCACCTGGCCCGGGGCATCGCGACCATCGCCGCGTCCCAGTACCCGGATCCGGTCATCGTGCGCATGAGTGACTTCAAGACCAACGAGTACGCGCAGTTGATCGGCGGCACCCAGTTCGAACCTGCCGAGGAGAACCCGATGTTGGGCTTCCGCGGCGCCTCCCGGTACTACAGCGAGAACTACAAGGACGGATTCGCGTTGGAGTGCCAGGCCATCAAGCGGGCCCGTGAGGTCATCGGGGTGGACAACATCGTGATCATGATCCCGTTCGTGCGCACGCCGCAAGAAGCGGACCGCGTGATCGAGGTCCTGGGGGAGAACGGTCTGGAACGCGGCAAGGAGGCTCTGCAGCTCTACATGATGTGCGAGATCCCCTCCAACGTGTTCCTGAGCGACCTGTTCGCCCAGCGCTTCGACGGGTTCTCGATCGGAAGCAACGACCTCACCCAGCTGATCCTGGGCGTGGACCGCGATTCCGAGAACCTGAGCGACCTGTTCGACGAGCGCAACGGGGCCGTCAAGATGGCGATCGCCCAGGTGATCGAGAAGGCTCACGCCGCCGGCTGCAAGGTCGGCATCTGCGGCCAGGCGCCGAGCGACTACCCGGACTTCACTAGGTTCCTGGTGGAGCACGGGATCGACTCGATCTCGCTCAACCCGGACAGCGTCCTGGACGTCCTGCAGACGGTCGGGAAGTGATGCGTCGGCATGGTTGAGGTGACCGACGACGACGGCGACCGCCCCACTCCAGCTGGGGCGGTCGTCGTCGTGCCTTGGCTGTGTGGGGGATGTGCCCGGTCAGGCCACGATTTCGATCTCGTTGCCCTCGGGGTCCAGGATCACGGCCTCGTAGTAACCGTCGCCCGTGGTGCGCGGTCCGTTGATCACGGGCACGCCGTCTTCCGTCAGCCGGGCGGCGAGCTCGTCGACGGCGGCTTGCGAGCCGACCTTGAAGGCCGTGTGGATCCAGCCGGTGCGTCCCTCCGCGGGCTCGACGTCGTGCCCGGGACGGTTCATGATCTCCACGCGGCCGCCGCCGTCGAAGCTTAGGAAGTAGGTTCGCAGACCGGTCTTCGGGTTGAGATACCCGTCGTTGGAGGTGGCGCCGAGGTACTGCTCGTAGAACTCGCGCGTGGCATCGAGGTCCCTGACGTAGATGGCGACATGGTCCAAAGTCGGCATTCCGGGTCTCCTGGTTCGATGGGTTCCGGCGGGTTCTAGGGATTGCGACAAACAGCTGGAACTGGAGCGAGCGTGGGGTCTGGCTAGAAGAACCCGTTACCGATCATCCCGTAGAGCACATCAGCGAGACGCCTGGCCAAGGCGATGACCGGTTGGTTATAGCGTTTGCCCCGGGTCGATTCCATGGTGCCGGGCATTCTCTTTGATGGCGATCGTGAGCCATGTGCTCAACCCGGGCGCGATGTCGTCGTAGTGACAGCGGAACGCGTCATCGGCCACGTACATCCGACCCAAGAGAACGTGCCGGTCGTAAGTGCACGTGAAGTATGTGTCGATGGATGCCCGGTGCCGTTCAGCAAGCTGCATGGCCTCCGTCGACCGTGGTTCAAGCCCCTTGCGAACGGCGGTGCCAAGGTCTGCCTCAAGCTCCCGCACGGAAATGCTGATCGCTTCCCAGTCTTGCGTGGTGCGAGCCGCTGCGCGTTCGGCGTATTCGGTCTACTGGGCGCTGTCACCCCAGCGCGCACGTGCTTCTCGCGGCCACTGCGGATTCCAATTCGGGCCGAAGATCGTGACTTGCTCTTCGGCACTCAAGGGGAGGCCGTTCTGGTGCGCGTCGATCATGCGCTCCAAACTCTTCAACGTGGTTCGCTGGCGTTCAAGAGCTTGAGCAACCGCTGCACGTTGCTCACGAAGAGTGCGGAGGGTTGCATCGGCGTCCCACTCCAAAAGCGTGCGGATCTCATCCAGGCTGAGTTCCAGGTCCCGGTAGATCACGATGCGTTGGACGCGTGCGATGTCGGCCGCGTTGTAGAGGCGATAACCCGCCGGGGTGTGATGACTTGGGCAGGCCAAGGCGATGTTGTCCCAGTGGTGCAATGTGCGCACCGTCGTGCCGGTGCGTCCCGCCACGTCACCTACGGTCAGCCCCGGCGCCGGGTCGGGCCCACGCCGAGTGCGCTGCGGGTGGGTCATTCCTCGGGCCTCCTAACGTCAATTCCGATGTCCACCAGCCGTTGGGCCGCTGCGCTTTCGGGTTCGAGTGGATTGGCTGCGGTCAGGACGACGCGCGTGTCCTCCGGTGTTGTGACCTCAAGTTCCGTGGAGTTCCACGGGCGTTCGAAGGGCCCACGGGTACATCCTTGCACCAGCTCCTCACAGTCTGAACGCAGGCCTTCGAGCTGGCTGCGCACGCAGGCCACGCTGAGAGTGGAGCGCACAGCTGTCTGCGGAGTGGGACATCGGCATGCCGTAGATCCCGCGATACACCTCTGGCGGTTGGATATCGGGACCCGGTGCAGGGACAGGGCTGATGTCGAAGGCGCTGTAGTAGGTGCTCATGCCCCAACGCATCGACCATGACGCAGTGTGAGGGTCAAGGGGACAGGATTCGGCCGACGGCAGGCTGTCGGTCATCATGATGGGCGTGGAAAAGGACGTGGAAGAACCACCTGCCGACCGACGTCAGGAGGTGCGAACCGGCATTGCGTTGTCATTGGCCCCCGGTCTGGGCATGTTCCCGTTGGGCATCGCCTTCGGTCTACTCGTGGTCCAGGCGGGAATGCCGTGGTGGCTGGCTCCGGCACTGTCCACGGCAGGATTTGCCGGTTCCCTGGAACTGTTGCTGATCGGGCTCATGGCAAGTGGGACACCGCTGGCGACGATCGCCTTGACCACCTTGTTGGTGAACTTCCGGCATGTGTTCTACGCCTTCTCCTTCCCCCTGAGGGTGGTCCGCAACCCACTGGCCAAGTTCTATTCCATGTATGCCCTGATCGATGAGGCCTATGCCGTGACGGCCGCCAACCCCCGTGGTTGGACGGCGTGGCGCCTGATCGCCCTGCAGGTGACTTTGCAGGCCTACTGGGTGGTCGGGGGTCTGGTGGGAGTTGGGTTGGCCTCCCTGCTGCCCGGACCCGTGGAGGGACTCGAGTTCGCACTCTGCGCGTTGTTCGTCACGCTCACACTCGATGCCGCGCGGTCGTCGGCGCAGGTGCCGTCACTCCTGCTGGCCGGGCTGAGTTTCGCGATCGCCGTCGTCGTGGCTCCGGATGCGGCGCTGTTCCTGTCACTCGCGCTGTTCGTGGCCATGTTGGCCCTCCGGTTCGCCGTTGCCGTCCACAGGGGGAGGTTCGGCGATGCTTGACCCCGGATACGTCGTCGGTGTTCTCGTGATCATCTTTGCGATCACGTTTGCCCTGCGTGCGGTGCCGTTTGCGGTCCTCGAGCCGCTACGGGAATCGCGATTCGTGCTCACCATGGCGATTTGGATGCCCGTGGGGGTGCTCGCCGTCCTGGCGGCATCAACCTTCCGCAGCACGGCGGGGGACGACCCGGGGCATCTCTGGAAGGCGGGCGTCGCCGTGGCGGTCACCACCATCGTCCATCTCACCGGCGGTCGGCGGACTCTGCTGAGCGTCGGCCTGGGGACCGCGACCTACGTGGTGCTCGTGAATCTCCTCTGACGGTTGAATCCTGATCAGCCTCAGAGTCGCATCACAGCAGGTCTAACTGCGGGCGTTGATCTGGCCTGAGTCTTCGGATGCCGCCCAGGACGCCAGCAACTGCAGTGCTTCCGCGGAGGCGCTGCCGGGCACGGCGGGGTAGACCGTGAGGGTGAAGCCGGGGTCCTGGTCGAGTTCGATCGTCTGGTAGGTGAGCTCAAGGTCTCCGACGACGGGGTGGACAAAGGACTTGAGGCCCGCGTAGTGCCTCCGCACGTTGTGTGCCGCCCAGTGTTCCCGGAACTCCTGGCTGCGCACGGACAGCTCACCCACCAGATCGCTGAGCCGCTTGTCGTAGGGGTTGCGCCCGGCCTCACGGTGCAGGATGGACACATTGGTTTCTGCCGCGCGGTGCCAATCCTTGAAGAAGCTGTGGGCGCGTGGGTCCAGGAAGATGTAGCGCGAGAAATTCGGGGGAGTCCCCGTGCGCTCGTCCAGGTCCGGGTGCATGGCCCGCCCCAGGGCGTTGGCGGCCACCATGTCCATGGCGCGGTTGGTGATGTGCGCCGGGGCCGCGGTGATCGCGTCCAGCAGGTACTGCAGTTCCGGGCGCACCCGTGTGCCGCTCTGTGATTGACGACGACGTGCTCGGCCATTGTTCGCGGTCAACGCCAGATCGTGGAGATGACCTCGTTCACTGCGATCGAGCCGGAGGGCACCAGCGATCGCGTCCAGGACCTCCTCCGAGGCGCCACTGAGATTCCCGCGTTCGATCCGGGTGTAGTAGTCCACGCTCACGCCGGCCAAATTGGCCACCTCTTCGCGTCGGAGTCCGGGCACGCGGCGACGTCCACCCACGGGGTTGATGCCCGCCTGCGCCGGGCTGATGCGTCCCCGCCGACTCACCAGGAACTCGCGGATCTCGGTCTTGTTGCGGGCGGTGGCATCGGGGATGCCTGAACTCGCCGGTGTGCTGTCCATATGACCCAGGGTAGAACTCTCGGGTGAGGTGAGAGAGTCCCTGCGCGTGCCCCTGTGGCGGGGCGATACTGATGCAGACTATACCCAGGGGGGTATAATCTGTTCATGGATGAAACAGGAATTGGAAGGAGCCCCGTGAAGATCGTTGTTGTGGGTGGTGTGGCCGGTGGCATGAGTGCCGCGGCTCGCGCTCGGCGCTTGGACGAGCAGGCCGAGATCGTGGTGCTCGAACGCGGCGAGCACGTCTCGTTCGCCAACTGCGGCTTGCCCTACTACGTCAGCGGGGAGATCCAGGACCGCGCAAAACTGCTGGTTCAGACTCCTGAGTCACTCAAGGCCGCACTTGATCTGGACGTCCGAGTTCGGCACGAGGTGACCGCCGTCGATCCGGAGGCCAAGACCGTCACGGTGCAGACCCCCGGCGGTAGCCTGTCCCTGGACTATGACGCGCTCGTGCTGTCTCCGGGCGCCTCGGCACTGCGCCCACCGCTGCCGGGGCTCGACTCACCGCGAGTTCGCACGCTGCGCACGGTGGAGGACGCACTGGACATGCGCGAGACCGTCGAGGCGGGAGCTCGCCACGCGGTTGTGCTGGGCGGTGGATTCATCGGCTTGGAGGCTGCCGAGGCCCTGAACATGCAGGGCTTGGAGGTCACCGTCGTCGAACTTGCCGAGCACGTCCTGCCTCCGCTGGAGGCCGAGGTCGCCTACCCGGTCACCTGCGAACTGCGACGGCTCGGCATCACCGTGCGCTCCGGAGTGGCGGCAGAATCCGTGGAGCCCGGTGACGCGCAGGACACCGTCGTCCTGGCCGACGGGTCGAGGCTGCCCGCCGATCTCGTCGTGTTGTCCGTGGGCGTCCGGCCCGACACCAAGATCTACGAGGACGCAGGTATCGCCTGCGAACGCGGCGCGATCGTCGTTGACGACCACGGCCGGACCTCGGTTCCGGGGATCTGGGCGGTCGGCGACGCCGTGCTGTCCACCGACGCCGCCACGGGCGTGAAACGACCCGTCGCCTTGGCGGGCCCTGCCAACCGGGCGGGTCGTCAGGTCGCCGACGACATCCTGCGCCCCGAATCCGCTAGGCCCATCCCGGCTGCCGTTGGCACGGCCATCGTACGTGTGGGGGAATTGACCGCGGCCATGACGGGAGCCAACCGCGCATCGTTGGCGTCGGCGGGCATCGAACACCACACGATGCACCTTCATCCCAACAACCACGCCGGATACTTTCCCGGGGCCACGCAGGTGCATCTGCTCGTGCACTTCGACGACGACGGTCGGCTGCTCGGCGCGCAGGTCACCGGGCAGGAGGGAGTGGACAAGCGGATCGACGTGCTGGCAACTGCGATCCGCGCAGGGATGACCGTTGGGGATCTGATCGACCTGGATCTGGCCTACGCGCCGCCGTACGGCTCCGCCAAGGACCCGTTGAACTTCGCGGGAATGCTGGGCTCGAACGTCCTGGACAGGACCGTGCCGCTCTGGTTCGCCGATGACCTCGAACAGCGACTCCAGGACAGCCTGGTGCTCGACGTACGACAGCCGGGTGAGCTCGAGGTCGAACGCATCCCCGGCGCCCTGAACATCCCTCACACGGAACTCCGTGACCGCCTGGACGAGGTGCGCCAGGCCGCCGGTGACAAGCCCGTGCGTGTGCTCTGCCGTTCGGGCGTCCGCTCGGCCATTGCGCATCGAGTGCTGGCTCAGGCTGGCTTCGATTCGGCGTCGCTGTCCGGCGGGATGCTGACCCTGCTGGACACCCTGGGCGACCGAGCCCCGGAGGTCCTGGAGATGAACCAGTGAGAACTCGCGGGCCATCGACCACGAACCCTTCAACCACCGTCCATTCGGACACCGAGGCAGGAGCTGAACCGACATGTGTCGAGCTGTGAAGTGCAAGGTCTGCGGAAAGACTACGTGGGCGGGATGTGGCCAGCACATCGAATCCGTCAAGAAGGGTGTTCCCGTGGGGCAGTGGTGCGATGGCAACCACACTCGGGCCGAGACGGCAGCAGCCAATTCCGGGAGCTCCGGACAGGGCTTCCTGTCCAAGATGTTCGGTCGCTGACGGGGCATGGCCGAAGCGGTTCGATGGGAAGGGGCCGGGGTAAGGTGACGCCGTGACGTACGCCTGCACCCCGGTCCTGGAACACCCTGCGGTTCGTCTGGAACCGCTGAGCCACTCCCATCACGACGATCTGGTGGCTGCCGCTGAAGTCGATGACCTGTGGCGCACCTGGTACACGTCCGTGCCGTCGCGTTCGACCATGACGGAGGAGATCGACCGTCGGTTGAAACTTCATGTCGAAGACAAGATGGCGCCCTGGGCGATCATCCATCCCAGGAACGGCCGGGCCATGGGCATGACCACCTACACGAACCTGGACCCGGAGAACCGGCACCTGGAGATCGGCTACACCTGGCTGGCCCGTTACGGGCACGGAACGGGGATCAATCCGGCCATGAAGCTGCTTCTGCTCCAGCGCGCCTTCGAGGACCTGGGGTGCCTACGCGTGGAGTTCCGCACCGACTGGCACAACCACCAGTCGCGTGCCGCCATCGCCCGGCTGGGAGCGAAACAGGACGGTGTGCTCCGCCAGGACCGGATCCGACCGGACGGATCGATCCGCGACACCGTGGTCTTCTCCGTCATGGACCATGAATGGCCCTCCGTGCGCAACGGCCTGGAAGGGCGTTTGGAACGGCACAGGCGTGGCGGCGGCGAATGAAGCACGAGTTGGCAGGGAGGCCCGGAAACCCGGCACCCGACGCTACGCGGCCCGTGCGTGCGTCGTCGCTGTCCGCGTAGGCTCCCGGTGTGACCGAGAGCAACGAGACCCAGACCCAACCTGACTACTTCGCCGGCGACCCGCGCACCAATCGCGAGCGCATGATCGCCGGTGACCCGTACATCGGCGACGACCCCGTCAACGCGGAACGCAATCTCCTGGTCACCAGGCTCGCCTACGAATACCACCGCGCCGTGGCCCTCGGGGAAGGCAACGCGCAGGAGATCCTCGAGCAGATCATCGGTGACCTGGGGGAGGACGTGGTCATTCGTCCGCCGCTGAACGTCGACTACGGCGAATTCATCTCGATCGGGGCCCGCACGTTCATCAATTTCAACTTCACCGCGTTGGACGTTTCGCCCATCCGCATCGGCGCCGATTGCCAGATCGGGCCCAATGTCCAGCTCCTGCCGCCCACCCACCCCATCGAACCGCAACCACGGCGGGACAAGATCGAATCCGGGAAGCCCATCGCGATCGGTGACAACGTCTGGCTCGGTGGCGGTGCCATCGTCTGTCCCGGTGTCAGCATCGGGGAGAACTCGGTGATCGGGGCCGGTGCCGTGGTGACCAAGGACATCCCCGCGAACGTGGTCGCCGTGGGGAACCCGGCGCGAGTGATCAAGGAGATCTGAACCGTGCCGGCCGAACCCAACGGGATGATGAGCGCCCTGGCGGCATCCATGGCCGACCGCACCGGCCGTACGGTCGAGCAGTGGGTGGAGGTGATCAACGACGACGGCCCGGATCCCCTCGATCAGAAGGCGGTCCGGGCGTGGCTCAAGTCCGAACACGGACTGCCACAGAACACCCAGTGGACGCTCGCCGATGCCGCCGCCCGGGCCGCGGGTTGGGTACCCCCGAGCACCGCGGAGTACGTCGACGCCCTCTACTCGGGCAAGAAGGCCACCCTGCGGCCTCTCCACGACGCCGTCCGCGCCCTGGCTCTGTCCTTGGGGGCGGACGTCACCGCGGAAGGCCGCGGCACCTACATTCCGTTCGTGCGCCGAACCCAGTTCGCCGCCGTGGCCCCCGGCCCGTACGGGCGGCTGCGTGTGGGTGTGCGGCTGCGTGCCGAGGTCCCCACTGTTCAGGGGTTCGACGTCGAACCGGCCAAGAGCTTCGCCCAGGCCACCCACTGGGTGCACCTCCCGCCGGAGACGGCCGTGGATCGGGTGGCGGAACTGGAGCCGTTGCTGCGCGCGGCCTACGACCAGAACGGGTGACCATGCGTCCCGGGATTCATGAGTCGCGGACACCGTGAATCCCGGAAATCATGAGTCATGCGCTGCCTTTCCTCGGGCGGATGTGCTCGGATGGAAGTCGGGCCCCGACACAGGGCGCAAGGCTGGCTTACGTGGCCGATGACGACAGCCAACCAGGTGACAGGACGTGATCATGACGGATTTCCAGGACAACGCTCGTGCAGCACTGATCGAGTTCGTAGAGCAGAATCCCGGGGGCGTACTCGCCTCCCACCCGCAGTCGGGGGACTTCCCCGAGGCTGCCTGGATCGATCTGGCTGTCAGCGCAACGGCGGGCGGTGGTGAACCGGGGGAGATCGTGTTCGGCACCGACCGCCGGTCCCGCAAGGCCCTCAACATCGGCGCCAGGCCGGAGGTTTCGCTCGTCGTCGTCTCCGGGCGGGGCCAGGAGATCCAGGTGGAGGCACTGGCCCGGGTGCTCGGAGGGGAAGACTCCGCGCGGGCCGGTGAGGCCATCGCCGCGGCTCACCCGGAAGGCGGCGGAGACCCCGACTACGTGTGCGTGGTGGGTTTGGAACCGAAGTGGGTCCGCTGGGTGGATATGTCCACCATGCCGCCCACCATGCAGGACTTCGAGGTCTGAACCCCGGGTCGGTGGTCGTCGGCAGCGGTGGTCGTCGGCCGTGCACTTCGGACGCCCGGGCGCGGCCCCGCACACGCGAAACAACGGGAAACCGGGTCCGATAGCCGGGCCGTCCGTGCCACGATCATGCGGTGGTCAACGACAGCACACGAGGTAACCAGGGGCACGGCCCTGTTCCCGATCCAGCTGATGGCATGGGCTCCGGCGCTTCACAGGGGCACGGCGGTGGCTACGGCTGGGGAAGCACCTCCGTGAGCCAACCGTCGACGGAGGAGATCCGTACCGTCAGCGCGCTGTTCCCGGGAAAGGCCTTCATCTCCACGGTCCTGGAGGCGCTGGACACCAAGACCCGGATGACCGGTGGGCTGGTGCAGCGCTACCTCATGCGCGCGGCCATGGCGGGCATGATCGTGGCGATCTTCTACGTCACCAACTTCTCACTCGTGGCCATTTTTGACGCCATTCCCGTGGGGGAGGCGACCCTGGCCGGTGTCGGCAAGATCTTGGGCGGCCTGGCCTTCGGGTGGGCCCTGGTGTTCATCTACTACACCAAGTCCGAGTTGCTGACCTCGAACATGATGATCGTCTCCATCGGCGGGTACTACCGCAAGATCACGGCATGGCGAGGGCTCAAGATCTTGGCCTTGTGCCTGCTGGGCAACTTCCTGGGCGGTCTGCTCATCGCCCTGCTCTACACGCTGTCCACGATCCCGCAGGGTGCCGCCGGTGAGGCGATGCTCGCGGCCGTGGACGTCAAGCTCGGTTACGTCGGCGGAGGTTGGGACGGCTACGGCGACCTGTTCGTACGCGCAGTGCTGTGCAACTTCATGATCAACCTGGCCATGCTGCTGATCTACAACGGCTTCATCCACGACGACCTGACCAAGACCCTGTCCATGATCGCCGCGGTGTTCGTCTTCGCGTTCGTGGGGTTGGAGCACTCCGTGGCCAACACGGTCTTGTTCACCGTCGTCGGGCTCAATCACGGGATCGACGTCCTGGCAGCCTTGGCCAACGTGGGCGTGGCACTGCTGGGCAATTTTGTGGGTGGCGGCCTGCTGATTGGTCTGTACTACGCCTACGTCAACGACGACAGCCACTACCGCCCTACCTGGACCCGTTAGCCAACTTGAGCGGTCGGTAGCGGTTGACGGCGGCCTGGATCTCCTGCTGCCGCGGGGCCACCAGGTACCCGGGGTGCTCCTCGGAGGCTCCCGCCAAGGAGTCGATCCCGTGCGCGCGGACTCCGTTCACGATTTCCTGCGCGGCACGTTCGAGCGCCATGTTCCTGGCGGTGCTGCCGTTTCCCGCGCCGGTGTTCCCGAGCTGTTCGATGGCCCGCGCGATCGCCGCCGTCTGGCCGGCGTCCACGAGCTGGTTCACCGCACTGAGATCGATGCTCTCCTTGCCCACCTGGATTTCGGTGCGGCCCCGCGCCCGCGCCGGTTTGGTTTTCGACGACGGTGCCAAGCTGCCCAGCGCGACGATCCGTGGCGTCCGTGCGCGGAAGGGCGCCACGTCCTGCAGGTGGAGATCCGAAGCGTCGGCCTCGTCTCCCCACGGTGAGTCCGCCGCGATTGCGTGTGCCTTCCTCGTGACGTCCTGGGGGCGGTAGGAGTCCATGGCGATCACCAGGTCGGCCACGTCGAAGAACGCCCCGGACCCGCCTGCCACCAGAACGGTCGAGACCCCCGTGTGCTCGCGCAGGGGTCGCACCCGCTCCACGAAAGGCGTGATGGGCTCCTTGTGGTCGGGCACCAAGCGCTTCATGCGATCGTCCCGAATCATGAAGTTCGTCGCGGATGTGTCCTCGTCGATCAGGAGCACGGACGCGCTGGCTTCGATCGCCTCGAACAGATTGGCGGCCTGCGAAGTGGACCCGCTCGCGTTCGTCGTCGTGAAGTGACGGGTGTCCGCGCCCGTGGGCAGACCCGAGATGAACGGTGAGATGTCGACACCCGTCACGGCCCGCCCGTCCTCGGAGCGCACGGCGACGGCGTCGTCGCGGGTGAGGACCCACTCCCGCCCGTCACCGGCGATGTGCGGATAGACGCCGCTGCTCAGGGCCGACAAGAGGGTGGACTTGCCGTGATAGCCACCGCCGACCACCACTGTGATGCCGTCCGGAACTCCCATGCCGGTGACCGTCCGACCGCTGGGGAGTTCGAAAGTGGTTCGCAGCGACGGCGGGCTCCGGAAGGCGACCGCGGAATCCGTCAGCGGCAGCGGTGAATCACCGGAGCGGCGGGGCAGGATCGCCCCGTCGTCGATGAAGGCGACCAGACCGCGCCCGGTCAGCGCTGATTGGAGCGCGAGCTGGTCGGTGTAGAGGCGGACGTGCTCGAGGAGGGCCGGGTCGTCCCGGTGCTCGGGTGTCAGCGCCTGGTCGAGGATCGCGGGCAGGCGCTGTGTGAGAATCCGGTCAGCCAGGCGGCCCTTGATTCGTCGCCCGGCGGCAGGCAGGCCCACCTCGAAACGGATCTCGACCCGGTCGTCGTCGATCAGCACCGTGCTACGTTCCAGGATCTCCTGCCCGCACGGATAGGCGACGACGGCGCGTGCTTCCTCGCCGGAGCCACCGTTGCCCCAGCGTCCGCGAGGGGCAGGTGCAGGAGCTGAGCCAGGTGACGTATGCCCGTTGCTCGCGGCCGAGTGGAAGCGGCGGGCAAGATAATCGGCCGTGGCGACACGTCGCTCCCGGTCCGCTGTGGCTTCCGACGGCAGTCCCAAGGTGCCCGGGGAAAAGACCGCCCGCATACGGGACGGCGGTGCGTAGGGATCCACCTGGACCCGATCGACCCGCAGGCGGAAATCACCGAGATCGTAGGTTCCTCGGAGTCGTTTGTAGCCTCCGTAGCCCTGCCCGTCGAGTTCTTGAAGCGTCCGGTGCAGTGCCTGGAGATCGCGCATGCCCCCACTCTATGGGCCCTGCGGCTGAGAGGGCGGCGTAGGGTCGTGGACACGTGCGAACCGGGACCGCTGAGCCAAGGAGTCACCCGCCATGACCTCCCACCACAACCCCGTTGCCGTCACCGGAGCCACGGGAGCGCTGGGCGGCCGCGTTGCCCGGATCCTGGCCGAGCGAGGTGTCGGCCAACGCCTGGTGGTCCGGACCCCCGACCGTGCACCCCGGCTGCACGGCGCCGAGGTCGTCCAAGCCGCCTACGGTGACCAGGAAGCGGCTCGCGCAGCGTTGGACGGGGTCAAGACCCTGTTCATGGTCTCGGCCAAGGAGAGCGCCGGGCGGCGGGAGGAACACCGGGCTTTCATCGAGGCCGCCGCTGCCGCAGGGGTGGAACACATCGTCTACACGTCGTTCCTGGGGGCGGCCCCGGATGCCGTTTTCACCCACGCACGGGATCATGACGAGGCGGAGCACCTGATCAAGGACTCCGGAATGTCCTGGACCCTGCTGCGGGACAACTTCTACATGGACGTCATCCCGCACTTCGTGGGGGATGACGACGTGCTGCGCGGCCCGGCCGGCGACGGCCGCTGTTCGTTGGTGTCCCGGGACGACGTCGCCCGGGTCGCCGCCACGGTCCTCGAGAACCCGGACGCACACGCTGCGCGAACTTACGACCTCACGGGGCCCGAAGCCCTGACCATGACCGACATGGCGGAGGCGCTGACCCGGTCCTGGGGCCGACCCGTGCGGTTCCACAATGAGACGATCGACGAAGCCTACGAGTCCCGCCGTGCCTGGCCGGCGGAACAATGGGAATACGACGCGTGGGTCTCGACCTACACGGCGATCGCTTGCGGAGACCTGTCACCGATCAGTGGTGACGTGGAGGACGTCACGGGACGGGTACCCATGACGTTCGCCCAGTATCTGGGGCTCTGATGCTCGGCGCGTGAAACGCCGCACCGGGCTGGTCCGATGGATCGTTAGTTCCAGACTCCCGAGGATCCTCGCCGGTGGGAGCCCACCGGATGCAGGTCGACCATGCCGATTGCCGACATCAGGGCGTAGAGCGTGGTCGGCCCTACGAACACGAAGCCTTCTTTCTTGAGTGCCTTGGACAGGGCCTTGGACTCGGCTGACTGCGTGGGTGCCTCGGTCATGGAACGCGGTGCGGGAGTCTCTGCGGGCTGGAAGGACCAGATGAACTCCACCAGCCCGCCTTTCTCCCGCAGCCGTACCGTGGCTCCCGCGTTCGTGATCGTCGCCAGGATTTTCGCGCGGTTGCGCACGATTCCGGCGTCGCTCATGAGCCGGTGGAAATCGTCGTCGTCGAAACCAGCGACGGTGTCCGGGTCGAATTCCGCGAAGGCCGCCCGGAAATTGGGGCGCTTCTTGAGGATGGTGGCCCAGGAGAGTCCCGACTGGAAGGCCTCCAGGCTGAGCCGCTCGAACAAGCCGCATTCATCGCGGATCGGCATGCCCCACTCCGTGTCGTAGTAGGAGCGCATGAGCTCGTCGGTGGCCGCCCAGGCGGGGCGGGCCAGGCCGTCGTCGCCGGTCACGAGGTCAGTAGTCATGCGGACAACCTACCGTCCCGCGGCAGCCTCACCGGCGTCGGCGGTTTCGGAGGACTCGGACGGGACGTTGTGAGCGTTGTGGGTTCCGTGGATCAACCCGCGGCGCCCGGACAGCCGGTCCCACAGCGGTGCGATCACCGCGGCGACGAGGACCGAGCAGGCCATGATCGAGAACAAGCCCAAGGTGCCCTGGCCCAGCCCAGCGTTCGGTTCGGCGCTGAAGAACAGGACGTCCCGCACACCCAGCCAGGTGTAGTGCAGTGGCTCGATCTTGGAGAGCCAGGCGAAGAAACCGGGCAGAGCCTCCACCGGTACCACGGCGCCGGCCGATGGGAGGCCGAGGAAGATCAAGTAGATCATCGACAGGATCAGCCCCGCGCTGCCGCCGAGTGTCAACAAGGCCAGAGTCGCGGCCGCGATCGTGGAGATCGACAACCAGCTGATCAGGAACAGCATGCCGCCGTTGGGCATGGGCATGTTGACCAGGTGCGCCGCGAGCATCATGAGACCGACGGCGGCCGCCCCGGAGACGATCATGATGCTCCACTTGAGGAAGAAGCCCGCGATGCGGCTCAGGGCGACCGTCCGGTACTTCCGGAAGCTCGGGCCCATCTCGACCGGAACGATGCCCAGGATGCCGTCCACGAGCGTGGTGACGGCGATGCTGCCCGTCATGCCCACGACCAGGACCACGATGGACCAGTAGAACGGCCCCATGCCCAGGGCGGTGCCGTCGTCCAGGTCCTGCCAGGCGTGGGTGTCGATGGTGACCGGGTCCTTGAGGATGTCCTGGGCCACCGTGGTCACGTCGGGGACCTGCTGGCCGGCCTTCTGCCGGGCCTGGACCTGCTGGTCGGCCGCGGAGGTCAGCTGGTCGCCGAGGTTCGTGGAGGCCGACTCCAAGGCCGGGGTGAAGCCTTCCGTGACCAGACGGGAGCTCATGGACCCCGCCTGGGGGGAGGTCACGAGTTCGATCGTCGGCTGGGTGCCGTCCCCGTCGCCGCCGATGGAGGCCGGGATCAGGTCCATGCTGCGCTGACTGAAGTCGGAGGGGATCACGATGGCGCCGTACACGTCACCACTGGTCAAGGCGTCGTGCGCTTCGGTCATCGACATTTCTTGGAGGTGGAACTCGCCGCTGTCGTTGACCTCCTCGACCAGGGTGTCCGTGAGCTCCTGGCCGAGTTGCTGATCCTTGCTGGATCCGTCCGGGTTCTCGACGGTCGCGCCCTGGTCCTGGTTGACGATCGCCATGGGCATGTCCCGCATGTGATCACCCGGGGAGCCGAGGCCGCCCAGGTACAGCAGGATGCCCAGGAAGCCCACGAAGACGACGAGTAAGGGCGGCATGATCCAGCGGATCGTGCGGGGGAGGTCCCGCAGGGTGGCCGATGCGTGATCGGTGTGATGTTCCGCGCGGCCGCGCGGGTGGCGTGACGGGCGAGGTTCCGTGGAGAGGTGTGACATTCCATCCTCGATACATTGGTGTATTGAAATCTGAGGCACGACGATACACTCGTGTATCGAGATGGTCGAGGGAAGAATGGACGACATAGACGAGATGCCTGACACAGATGCCGCCAAACGTTCGCGCGTTGCGACGCGGCGCAAGCTGGTCGAGCGCGCGGCCCCCGTCTTCGTGGAGAAGGGGCTCGAAGCGGCCAGCGTGGCCGATCTGTGCGCGGCGGCGGGTTTCACCAGGGGTGCCTTCTACAGCAACTTCGCATCGAAGACCGAGCTGGCGGTCGCCGTCTACGAGTACCGAGTGGACCGGATGGTCGCGCTGCTGCACGCGGAGGTCAACAAGCAGTTGCGCCGCCACGTGCCCGTGGCCGACATGCTGCAGTTCGTGCTGGAGGCCTTGACCGGGCTGACGCATGACGGGGCCTGGCAGGGCTTCCGCCTGGAGATGCACCTCGCCGCGGACCGTGACCCGGAACTCCGAGTGGCGGTCGACGAGCAATATGCCCGGATCGTCCTGGCCGTCGCCGATGTCCTGGGGCGTGTGTCCGAGCGTGGCGTGCGGTACCGCATCCCGGTCGAGGACCTGGCCCGCATCTTGATCGCGGTGTGGGACGGCGAGTTGCTGCGTGCCGGGCGACGGATGGACCCCAAGGACGGCGTGGGTCAACGGTTGATCACGGCCACCTGGGAGGCGTTCGCGAGCGTCGACCAGCCCGGCGGTGACTAATCCCGAGGTGACCAGTCGGCGGTGACCAGGGCCGTGCAACATGGGACCACCCCGGTTCGTGCGGAACCACACGGCGTTAGGTTTGATGCGGGTGCAACGAGCCGCACCCGCGCACAGATCTGTCGTACAGAGGAGTTGCATCACATGAAGGCCGCACGCTTTTACGACCGCGAGGACATCCGGATCGACGAGGTGCCGGAGCCGACCGTCGGGCCCGGGGAGGTGGGCATCGACGTCGCCTGGTGCGGCATCTGCGGCACCGACCTGCACGAGTACAAGGACGGGCCCGTCTTCTGCCCGACCCATTCCACACCGCACCCGATTTCCGGCGAGACGGCACCGGTGACCCTGGGACACGAGTTCTCGGGTGTGGTCTACGCACTGGGTGACGGCGTCGAGGACCTCCGGGTGGGGGACCACGTGGTGGTCGAGCCCTACATCATCGACGACTCCGTGGACACCGGCCCTGACTCCAAGGACTACCACCTCTCGGAGAACATGAACTTCATCGGCCTGGCGGGACGCGGTGGCGGTCTGGGCGAGAAGATCTCCGTCAAGCGCCGCTGGGTGCACGCCATCAGCCAGGACCTCCCGCTGGACCAGGCGGCCCTGATCGAACCGCTGTCCGTGGGCTACCACGCCGTCGAACGCTCCGGGGCGAAAGCCGGGGACGTCGCGGTCATCGGCGGTGCCGGGCCCATCGGGCTGCTGACCGCGGCGGTGCTGAAAGCCATCGGCTGCACCGTGGTGGTCTCCGAGCTGTCTCCGTTGCGGCGTCAGAAGGCACTGGAATCGGGTGTGGCCGACCATGCCTTGGATCCCACACAGGTGGACGTCGCGGAGGAGGTCCGCAAGCTCTCCTCGGACGGGCGCGGCGCCGACGTCGCCTTCGAGTGCACCTCCGTGCAGGTCGTGCTGGACACCCTGATGGATGCGCTGCGTCCGACCGGTGTGCTGGTGGTCGTCTCCATCTGGGCCCAGCGGTCGAACTTCGACATCCACAAACTGGTCATGAAGGAGATCGACCTGCGCGGCACCATCGCCTACGTCAACTCCCACCCGGCGACCATCGAACTGGTGGAGTCCGGGAAGATCGACCTGGCGCCGTTCATCACCGGCAAGATCGCCGTGGAGAACCTGGTGGACGAAGGTTTCGACACTCTGATCAACCGGAACGAGACGGCCGTGAAGATTTTGGTCTCGCCCAGCGGCCAGGGATTGTGAACCTGGGCGGCCGGTTCTGGTTCAATGACTGATCGGTTCGACGACGACCCCGCGGGGCGCCGTCGGGAAGCCCCCACCCGGCGGGTGGGGGCTTCCTCGTCCCCTGAGCCGGAACCACCCGCAACCCGTGAGAACAGGACGCCCACCATGCGCACCACAGTGCTCGATCGTCTCCGCAGCGAATCAGGCAGTGCCCTCCTGCTGGTCGCGGTCACGTTGTTCGCCCTGGCGTGGGCCAATTCCCCCTGGTCGGGGCTCTACCACGAGATCTGGGAGACCCACCTGGGTGTGACGCTGGGGCCCTGGGGGCTGGACCTGAGCCTGCACCACTGGGTCAACGACGGGCTCATGGTGATCTTCTTCTTCGTGGTCGGGCTGGAAGTGCGGCAAGAACTGGCCGTGGGGTCCCTCCGCGACCGACGACGGGCGCTGGTCCCGTTGGTGGCCGGTGTCCTGGGAGTTGCCGTGCCGGCCGCCGTCTACCTGGCGGTCGCCGGGCGGGAGGCCGCCGCCGGGTGGGGTGCTGTGGTGGGGACGGACACGGCCTTCCTCCTGGGGGCTCTGGCCCTTGTGGGGCCCGCGATGTCCAACCAGTTGCGGATCTTCCTCCTGACGCTGACCGTGGTGGACGACTTCCTGGCCGTGAGCATCATCGGGGTGTACTACACGGACGGGCTGAAGATCACCGCCCTGGTGGTCGCCGTTGTGGCGCTGGTCGCGCTCTACTTCCTGGGCCGGACCCGGCAGTGGCGATCGGCGCCGTACGTGGCACTGGTGGTCGTGCTGTGGCTGGCCACCCTGGAGTCCGGCATCCACCCCTCCATCGCGGGCATGATCGCCGGCCTGCTGGTCCCGGCCTTCGCCACACATCGCGGCATCGTGGACCACGTGGGCAACCTGTTCCGGGACTTCCGGCAGTCGCCCGAGGCTGATGTGGCCCGGTCCGCCTCGCGGGGCCTGGCGCAGTCGATTTCCGTGAACGAGCGGTTGCACGTGAGCCTGCGCGGGGCGTCGTCGTTGGTCGTGGTGCCGCTGTTCGCGCTGGCCAATGCCGGAGTGGACCTGCGCGGGGACACCCTGGGGATTGCGCTGACCTCCACGGTGACGTGGGGTGTGGTCGCGGGGCTGGTGATTGGGAAGCTGGTCGGCATCTCCGGGGGTACGTGGCTGGCGATCCGCATGGGGCTCGGCAAGCTTCCCGACGGCGTCGGGCCCGGGTCCATCATGGGCGGTGCCGCCCTGTCCGGGATCGGGTTCACCGTGTCCCTGCTGGTGATCGGTCTGGCCTTCACGCAGGAGTCGCAGATCAGTTCCGCCACCGTGGGTGTCCTGCTGGCCATGGTCCTCGCCTGGATCCTCGGCTGGCTGATCTTCCGGGTGGCCCGGACCCGATTCGGGGAGGTCTCCGCCGATCTCCCCGTGACTCTGACGCCGCCGATCCACGAGGAGTACGACCACATCATCGGATCGCCACACGCTGAGGCCGAGGTGGTCGAGTACTTCGACTACGAGTGCCCGTTCTGCTCCCGGACCACCGGCATCGCCCAGGACCTCAAGGAGCATTTCGGGAGCCGGGTGCGATTCGTGGTGCGGCACCTTCCGGTGACTGACCTGCACGAACACGCGGAGCGCGCCGCCGTCGTAGCCGAGGCTGCGGCCCGCCAGGACAAGTTCTGGGGCATGCACAAGGCGCTGTTCGACCACCAGAACGACCTGGGGGAGGAGACCTACACGCATCTGGCGCGCGAGCTTGACCTGGACCTGGAACAGTTCGAGCGTGACCTCGAGGACCCCGTGTTGCTCAAGGTGGTCAGGAAGCACAAGGAGAGCGCGCTGGACAGCGGTGCGCGGGGGACGCCCACGTTCTTCCTCAACGGGTCACGGCACATCGGTCCGCATGACGCACGGACGATCATCGCCGAGCTGGAGGCACAGATGGCCACCCAGGACGAGCACCCGTTCCGGCGTCGTTCCTGACCCACGTCCCTCTCTCCCCGCCGAACCCTCGCGAAACTCGCCGATCAGGGCCTGATAGGCGAGTTTCGCGAGGGTTCGGCGGGGGTCAGACGCCGGACTGGCGGAGCTTTTCCAGGTGCGCGTGCACCAGAGGGAGGACGGAGGCGCCTTCGCCGGCGGCCGAGGCCACGCGCTTCATCGAGCCGGCGCGCACGTCGCCCACCGCGAACACCCCGGGAATGGTGGTCTCCAAGCTGGCCGGGGGCACACCGTCCGTCCACGTCTCCTGAGGGACGTCGCGCCCGGTCAGGATGAAACCGTGATCGTCCAGGGCCAGTGATTCCGGGAGCCAGTGGCAGGCCGGCTGGGCGCCGAGCAGGCAGAACAGACCGTCCGCGGGCAGCCGTTCAACCGAGTCCGAGGCCACTTCCGGCTCCGGGTCCGACGACGACGGCGCTCGGGTCTCCGATTGCGCGGACGCGGAGGCTGTTGCCGACCGGCTGTCCGCCAGGCCGATCCACTCCAGTCGACCGGAGCCTCCGGCGTCCACCACCCGGGAGTGGGTGCGGACCGCGATGTTTGGTGTCGCCTCGACCTCCCGGATCAGGTAGTCGGACATGGTCGCGGTGAGGGAGTCCCGGCGGACCACGATGGTCACGTTGCGGGCGAACTTGGCCATGTGGACGGCTGCCTGCCCCGCGGAGTTGCCACCGCCGACCACGTAGACCTCCTTGTCCTGCATCTCCCGCGCCATGGAGGTGGCGGCGCCGTAGTGCACGCCCATCCCGATGCGCTCGTCCACGGACGCGACGCCCAGCCGCCGGTAGGCCACACCCGTGGCGACGACCACCGTACGGGCGCACAGGTGAGTTCCTTCGACCAGCACGTGGTGGTGCTCGGGCTCGTCGGCTGGTCCGGGCTCCACCTGCACCACGGGACGCCCCGTGTAGAACGTCGCACCGAACCGCCCGGCCTGGATCCTGGAACGCTGCGCCAGACGCATCCCGGAGATCCCGCGCGGAAAGCCCAGATAGTTGCGGATCATGGACGAGGACCCGGCCTGACCGCCGATCGCATCCGATTCCAGCACGATCGTGGACAGCCCCTCCGAGGCGGCGTACACGGCGGCGGCCAGGCCGGCCGGACCGGCGCCGATCACGGCGACGTCGGCGATCGTGCCTTCCGGGATCGCGTCGTAGCTTCCGTAGAGGCGTTCGGTCACGGACTGCGGAGTCGCGTCCTGAATGACCTCGCCGCGGATGGGCCGGACAAGGGGCAGCCGGGCGTCGGGGCCGACTTCCTCCACGATCGCCTGCGCGTCTTCGTCGTCGAGGGCCAGGAGCCTGTTCGGGACACCCATCCTGTCCAGGACGTCACGGATGGCGGCCGTCGTCGGGGTCGGACCGTCGGAGACCACGTCCACGGCGGTCACCACAGGGTGGGCCACGGACCAGCCCCATTCGGAGAGCAGCTCGATCAGCGCCGTGTGGAACTCCTCGTCCCGCGGCCCGCGCGGGATGCCCACGAACGTGTCCATGTCCCGTTCCAGGGCGGCCCGCTTGAGCTCTTCAAGGTGTTCCGCGTAGTCGTCGAAGTCCACCAGGGCCACACGACGCGACGGCGGGCTGACCGCCTGAATCTCGCGCAACAGGTCGATTGCGGTGGCGTCGGGCAATTGGTACTCGGCCGCGACCATCGCGAGACGGGAGGAGACCGTGCACAGGTCCGCGGCACGTTCGAGCGCCTCCCGTCCGGAGGATGCCACCTCGATGGCGTAGTCACGGTCGTAACGGGCACGGAACTCGGCTTCGATCACGTCGCGGTGGGCCTCTGCCACCAGCAGGATCACGGGACGTTCAGTCATGCGCACAGCCTAGAACCCCGGGCCGGGGCCGACAGCAAGTGTTGCTGATCCGAGCTCTCGTCGAACCCTCGCGAAACTCACCGATCAGGGTGCGATGGGTGAGTTTCGCGAGGGTTCAGCGTAGGAGTCAGCCCAGACGCAAGCGATGATCGGTCGGGTCCAGGTCTTCCGCATGGTGGGTGACCAGGACCACCGGGCGGTCGACCAGCGCCTCACGGAGGTCCGCCAGCAGGTCTTGTGCGGCCTCCGCGTCCAGGTGCGCCGTCGGTTCGTCCAGCAGGATCACCTGCCCACGAGCCAGCAAGGCCCGCGCCACGGCCACGCGTTGCGCCTGGCCTCCGGAGAGCTCGGAGCCGCCGCTGCCCACCCAGGTGTCCAAGCCTTGCGGAAGGGCGTCTAGGAACGGGCCCAGTCCCACGCGCCGCAGCACGTCCGTCATTTCGTCTGCGGAAGGCGCGTCCGCCTTGGGCCGCGCCAGGGCGAGATTGCCCCTGATCGTGGAGGCAAACAGGTGCGCCTCTTGCGGACACCACACGATCGAGGGCGCGTTTTCCTCAGGCACCCCGGTGACCCGCACCGATCCCGACGACGGCGCCAGGTGCCCCATCACGGTGGCCAGCAACGTGGACTTGCCGCTGCCCGAGGGGCCCTCGATTACCAGCCAGCGCCCGGGGCGAACGGTGGTATCCACGGGCCCGAAAGCTGCTCTGTCGGCACCCGGCCACCGCGCACTCAGGTTGTCCAACACCAGTTGCGGACCGGCCGGCTCGCGCCGTTGGGAGTCGGGCGGAAGGCCGGTCGGCTCGGCATGTCCCGCCGGCACAGCCGATGCCGTCCCCGTCGCCGCGACGGGGACCTGGGCTGGAGCCTTGCCCGGGACCGTCACCGAGGCTGTTCGGAGCAGTGCGGCGCGCAGACCGGGCGCTTGCTGGACCGCCGAGACCACGGCGACCAGCGGTTCGGTCAGGCCCAACGGAACAAGGGCCAGCGCGGCAACCACCGGCCTGCTGATCGACCCGGCGCCCAAAGCAGAAGCGGCCGGATGGAGCACGAGGACGGCGGCGGCCACCGTGCTCAGGACGACGAGCGCTTCTCCCAGGCCTTGCGCCCAGGCTCCTCGCCGGGCCAGCGCACCGGCCCGGACGTCGAGGTCGCTCAATCGCCGCAGCGCCTGTGCTTGACGGTTGTTGGGGGACAGATCTCCCACCGCGGCGCCCATTTGCACGAAGGCTCGAACGATCCCGCCTGTGGCTGCCACCCCCGCCCTTGCCGCCAAACGATCCGCAGCCAGGGCCACGGTCGGTGCAACGAGCAGGGCAACGCCCAACGCGACGGCGATCACCGGAACGGCGGCGGGCACCAGGACGGCGTAAACGGTCAGGACCAGCACCGTGGTGCCCACTCCCACTCCCACGGGAACGAGAACCCGGGGCATGAGGTCCCGGACCCGGTCCGCCGCGACGATCAGGTGTTCCAGAGCTGACGCCCCCGTCGCCAGGGCACGGGAGGAGAGGCCGCGCCGGGCCAGTCCTGACCACAGGCGAGAACGAAGGTCCACGAGCGAGGTGAACACGGCAGAGTGGGCCGCCAGCTGCTGGACGTAGTGCAACACGGCGCGCCCGATGCCGAAGAATCGCACTCCCACGATCGCCACGGTCAGGTACATGATCGACGGCTGTTCGGAGGCCCGCACGATCAACCAACCGGACAGCGCGGTGAGCGCCGTCGCGAAAGCGGCAGCCGCCACTCCCGCCACGACGGCGGCCACCCAGAGCCACGGGGTCGAGGCCAGGAACCTGAAGGCTTCTGCCCGGGCGTTCCTCGGCGCGCTCGCTTCCGCCGCGGCTGTATCGCGAGCGGAAGGATCCCTGACGGGCGCTTCGACGTCATGGCCGGACAGCTCGCCCGGGGGAGTCGCACCGTCGTCGTCGAGTCGGCCGGGTTGCCCAGGGAGGGTCGTGGCATCGGTCGTTGCGGGATCTTCGCGCCATCCCCCGTCGTGCCCAAGGGCCACCCGGTGGGTCGCGAGGTCCACGACCCGACGGTCGTGGGAGGCCACGATGACGGTCACCCCCGGGAGTCGACCGACGGAGGCCAGTTCGTCCAGCACCAGCCGAGCTGAGTCGGCATCGAGGTGGGCGGTCGGTTCGTCGACAAGGAGCACCGTGGCACCGGTGCGGATGCGCAGCAGCCCGCGGGCCACGGCCAGACGGCGCAGTTCCCCGGGGCTCAACTGGGCGGGATCCGCCTCGGCCCGGGGCGCCAGGTCGAGTTGCTCGAGGACCTCGTCAACCAGGGTTGGTACCGTGCTGGCTTCGCCGTCCGGGGCCGCCGTGTCGGTGGTGTCTGCGTACAGTTCGAGTTCGGCTCGGACCGTGTCGCCCACGGTTCGTGGCACCTGGGGGACCCAGGCGACGCGCGCGGGGTCCACACCGATGACGGCTCCCGCGCGTACGGGGACCAGGCCGGCCAGGACGCCCAAAAGCGTGGACTTGCCCGTTCCGCTGGCACCGGTCACCGCCGTGATCTGGCCGACGGGGAACCACGCGTCGAACCCTTCGAGCACAGGGCTCCGACCCGGGTACCCCGCCGTCAGGCCCTCGAGGCGCACGCCGACGGCGGCTCCGGACCGGGTGCCTATGGCCCGGGTACCCACGGGACGGCTCCCACCGGGACGGACGGTGGCCGAGTCGACCGGCTCGGCACCGGATTCCGGGGCGAATTCCCGGGCCCGTCGCAGGGCGGCCAGCCCGTCCTGCGACGCGTGGAAGGCCGCGCCCAGCTCGCGGAACGGCTGGAAGCACTCGGGGGCCAGGACCAGCACCGCCAACCCCGTGGCCAGAGGCAGCGACCCGTCGATCAGCCGGACCCCGATGAACACCGCCACGACCGCCACGGAGAGCGTCGCGATCAGTTCGAGGACCAGCGCGGACAGGAAAGCGGTTCGCAGGGTTCGCAGCGTGGCGGCCTTGTGCTCCCGACCGATGCGATCCAGAGCAGCGGACTGCTCGGAGAGCTGCCCCAGCCCGACCAACACGGGCAGCCCGCGCGCGAGCTCGACCAGGTGGTCGGACAGCCGCTGCAGGGTCGCCGAGGACCGGTCGGCCTCCGCCCGGGTGTGCTGCCCGACCAGGATCATGAACACCGGCACCAGGGGCAGGGTCAGGGCGATGATCAACGCGCTCAGCCAGTCGGCGGCCAGAATCCTGGCGCCCACCAGCACGGGCACCGTTGCAGCCGACACCGCGGTGGGCAGGACGGAGCGGTAGTACTCGTCGAGCTCGTCCAACCCGATCGTGGCCACGGCGGCGTTGGCCCCCACACCACCGGAAGGCCGGGCGAGCATCCCGGCCGCCATGTCCTGACGGATCCGTTGCTTGGCCATGACGGCGGCCCGCGTGGCATACCAGTGTTGGACCCAGACCAGGCCAGCTCGCAGCACGGCCCCGGCCAGTCCCAGGGTCACGGCGTGATCGATGGCCGTCGCATCCCGGGCAATGGCTCCCACGATCCCGCGGGCCATCGCCTCGGCGATCATGACCAGGGACAGCGCCTTGAGCGCCGCCAAGACCCCGAACACGATCAGTGCACGGACACCACCCGGCCCCAGCCGGTCGCCGGGGGTCATCGGGGCAGGACGGCGGGGCGCACCTCGTGCCCTTCGGGGATGTGGACCTCGGACAACCGCCGCCGGAAGGTCCAGTAGCTCCACGCCTGGTAGACCAGGATCAGCGGCAACGCGACGCCGGCCACCCAGGTCATGATCGTCAGCGCGTAGTCACCGCTGGAGGCGTTGGCCACCGTGAGGTCGTAGGCGGGGTCGACCGTGGACGGGAGGACCACGGGGAAGACCGCGGCAAAGATCGAGATCGCGCCGGTCACCAGGAACGCCGCCAGGCACGCGAAGGTCCAACCGTCCCGGTCCGCGCGGGCAGCAAGCCACGAACCGGCCAGCGCCACGACGGCCACGACGACGGCCGCCCACGTTGCGACCGAGCCGTACCGCCACTGGACCACCAGGACCCAGACCACCAACGGCGCGACCGCCAGGGGCAACCACCGACGCACGGCGAGCAGGGCGTCCGCACGCACCTGACCACTGGCCTTGAGGGCCAGGAACGCGGCGCCGTGGATCCAGCTGAAACCCAGAACGGCCAGGCCACCCAGAACGGCGTACCAGGAGAACCACGCAAACGGACCGCCGACCCGGTCGCCGTTCGCGTCGATGGGCAGGCCCAGAGTGGTGCTGGCCAGCATGGCGCCGATGCCGAAGGCGATCACCGCCGAGCCGAGGCCCAGGGCGCGGTCCCAGTTGGCACGCCACCGATCGGTGTGTCCCTTCCCGCGGTACTCGATGGAGACGGCGCGGAAGATCAAGGCCACCAGCACGATCGTCAGCGGGATGTAGAGGGAGGAGAACAGCCCCGCGTACCACATGGGGAAGGCGGCGAATGTGCCCGCCCCGGCCGTGATGAGCCAGACCTCGTTGCCGTCCCAGACCGGGCCGATCGTGTTGAGCATGAGCCGCTTCTGCTTCTCCGTGCGGCCGCGCAACCAGATCCGCATCCCGACGCCCAGGTCGAAACCGTCCAGGACCAGATAACCGGTCCACAGGAACGCCAGCGCCGCGAACCAGATGACGTGAAGAACTTCCATGATGACTCTCCAGCAGGTCGGGTGTCGGTCAGTACGCGAAGGCCAGGACGTCGTCGTCGGAGTGCGGCCCCCGAGCGCCGCCGTGGCCGTCACCGCCGTAGTGGTCGTGGGCCGCCAGTTCCGGCATCGCCGAGACCACGCCGCCGCGGACGTACTTGACCAGCAGGAACACCTCCACCACGAACAAGGCCAGGTAGATCAGCCCCAGGGTGACCAGGGAGAAGATGACCTCCTGTCCGGTCACCCCGGGGGAGACGGCTGCCGCCGTGTACATGTACACGCCGTCGATGCCGCTGGGGTCCGGGTTCGGTGCCACCACGAAGGGCTGGCGGCCCATCTCCGTGAAGACCCAGCCGGCGATGTTGGCCACGAACGGCGCGCCGATCGAGGCCACGGCCAACAACATCAAGGGTTTCGATGCCGGGACCGTTCCCTTGCGGGCGATCCACAGGGCCAGCGCGGCGAACCCGGTGGCCGCTGCGCCGAAGCCGATCATGATCCGGAAGCCCCAGTAGGTGACCTCCATGAGCGGGAGGTAGTCGATCTCCTGGCCCGAGCGCTCGCCGTAGATTTCGTCTTCGGGCAGGTTGGTGCCGTAGTCCTGTTCGTATTCGGGGATCAGGGTGTAGACGCCGCGGACGGGCGTGCCGAAATCTCCTTCGGCCAGGAAGGACAGCAGCCCGGGGATCTCGATCAGGCCCTTGACGTCGTCGCAGTTCTGGCTGCCCAGGTCTCCCACGGACAGCACGGAGAAGCTCGTGCCGTCGTGGCAGGCGGCCTCGGCGGCGGCCATCTTCATGGGTTGTTGTTCGAACATCAGCTTGCCCTGGACGTCGCCCGTCACAGCCACTCCCGCGAACCCGATCATGGCGGCCACGGCCCCCAGTCGCAGGGACTTGAGCCACACGGAGTGGTCCTCCCGGTCCCGACCCGGGATCGCAGGATTCTCACCGACGACGACGCGCCCGTTCTGGTCCACCGTGTCGATCCCGTCGCGGCGGCGCTGCCACAGGTGGTACCAGGAGATGCCGATCAAAAGGGCTGAACCAACGCCGATGGCACCGAAGATCGCGTGGGTGAAA
The DNA here is from genome assembly GCF_003797835.1 of Kocuria soli. Lineage (GTDB taxonomy): Bacteria > Actinomycetota > Actinomycetes > Actinomycetales > Micrococcaceae > Kocuria > Kocuria soli. The sequence goes on along the minus strand of NZ_RKMF01000004.1, from coordinate 116,062 downwards.
GCGGCCAGGGCGGTGTTGTTGGTCAGGACGGCCCAGATGTCGGTCATGACGGGTCGCCCGTCGACCATTTCCACGCCCACCGGGTGCTGCATCCAGGAGTTGGCCACGATGATGAAGTAGGCGGAGGCCACCGAGCCCAGGACGGCGATCCAGAGGCAGGCCAGGTGGATCTTCTTGGGCAGCCGGTCCCAGCCGAAAATCCAGAGACCGATGAAGGTGGACTCGAAGAAGAAGGCCAGCAACCCCTCCATGGCCAGCGGGGCGCCGAACACATCGCCCACGAACCGCGAGTATTCGCTCCAGGCCATCCCGAACTGGAATTCCTGCACCAGTCCCGTGGCCACTCCCATGATGAAGTTGATCAGGTAGACCTTGCCCCAGAACTTGGTCATCCGCAGGTAGCGCTCGTTGCCGGTGCGCACCCAGAGGGTCTGCATGATCGCGACCAGGGGCCCCAGCCCCAGGGTCAACGGGACCATGATGAAGTGGTAGACGGTGGTGATGCCGAACTGCCACCGGGCGATTTCGAGTGGATCCATGCCGCTTCTCCCGCCCGCACACGGGGTGCGGATCGTGTCGGCCGTGGCTCGGACCACCCGATGCTCGCTGTGGGTGGGTCACGAATGATCCGGGAGGATGCCGCGTGGAGTCGGCGATCGCTGGGCAGTTCGGGTCACGGAATGCGAGGTGGTCCGGGGCGAGGCCCCCGGTACCCCATGGGGTATGACTAGTTCGAGTCTAGGCCCGCGAAGTGTTCGACGTCGTGCTTGGTGCCTGTGACCATGATCTCATCGTCGTCGTAGAGCATGGTGCCGGGTTCCATCGGGCTCCATTGCTGCCCATTGCGACGCAGGGCGACCACGGTGACCCCGTACTTCTGGCGCAGGTTGAGCGTGTCGAAGGGGCGTTGCTGCGTGGCGGCCGGGGGTTGGCAGCGAATGAGCGCGAAACCGCCGTCGAGCGAGACGAAGTCCAGGGCGTGGCCGATCAGCAGGTGCGCCGTCCGCAGGCCCATGTCGTGTTCCGGGCGGATCACGTGCGTCACCCCCAGCTGTTCCAGGATCTGGGCGTGGGCCTCCGAAATGGCCTTGGCCCAGATCTCCGGAACGTTCTCCATGGCCAGGAGCCTGGAGGTGGTCAGGACCGAGGCTTCCAGGTCCGTACCGATGGCCACCACGACGGCGGCGAAGTCGGAGACACCCAGCTCCTCCAGTGTCTGTTGAGAGGTGGCATCCGCGCGGACCACGCTGGTGAACTGGCCCTTGAACTCCTGGACCACCTTGGGGTCGTCGTCGATGGCCAGGACCTCCACGCCGCTGTCCATGAGCTCCTGACCGAGGGCCGAGCCGAATCGGCCCAGCCCGATCACCACCGCCGAGCGGAGGTGGCCGCGGCGGGACTCCTGGCGTGATGCATGCTCACGGCCACGTTGGTTGAACACTTGGCGTCCTTTCAAAGTCTTGAGTCGCGCTGTCTCTGCCCATCCTCCGCCGAACCCTCGCGAAACTCGCGCTTCACGCCCTCACGCGCGAGTTTCGTGAGGGTTCGGCGGAGGGTGCCGGGGTCATCCGATCAACGGGCGTTCCTTGGGCAGTTCCCACGTGCGGGTCGTGTCCTGCGCAGCGATGGCAGCGGCGATCGTGGTGGGGCCCAGACGGCCGATGAACATCAGGGCGATCAGGATCAGCTGCCCACCCGTACCGATCTGGGCGGTGATTCCCGTGGACAGCCCCACCGTGGCGAAGGCAGAGACGGATTCGAACAAGAGCCGGTCCAGACCGAGGTCCGGTTCGAGCAGCATCAAGCCCATCTGGGCGGTGACCAGGATCGCCATCGACAGCACCACGATGGTCAACGCCTCGCGCTGCACGGAACGCGAGAGCCTGCGGCCCAGAACGTTGACGGCCTGTTGTCCCCGGACTTCGGTCCAGGCGACGAACAGCAGCACCAGCACCGTGGTGATTCGCAGACCACCGGCCGTCCCCGCGGAGCCGCCACCCACCAGCATCAAGAAGTCCATGCCGAACCAGGCCACGGGATGCATGCCTGCCAGGTCCACGGAGTTGAACCCGGCCGTGCGGGTGATGGTGGACTGGAAGAAGGCGTTGAGCAGTTTGTCTCCGAAGCCCATGGGGCCCAGTGTGGTCGGGTTGCCCCACTCGACCAGCAGCAGGAACGCCGTCCCGCCCAGCAACAACACCGGGGTGCCCACCACCATCATGCGCGTGGTCATCGACCAGAGCCTGGGTACTCGGATGTGGCGCAGCAGTTCCACGATCACGGGAAAGCCCAGCCCGCCCACAATCACGGCGGCGGCGATCGGCAACAGCACCAGCGGGTCGCCGTCGAAATCCATCAGGTTGGCCGTGTACAGGGCGAATCCGGCGTTGTTGAACCCGGAGATCGAGTGGAACACCCCGTGCCACAGCGCCTTGCCGGGGGAGTAGCCGTAGCCCGTTGCGAATCGCGCGGCCAGCAGCAGGGCCACGGCGGTCTCCACTGCGACGATCGTGAACACGATGCGTTTGACCGCGTGGCGCATCTCGCCCGGCCCCGTCGAACGCGTCTCGGAGGCCACGGCCACCCGCAGGCCGAGCCCGAAGCGCCGTGACATGAAGATGCCGATCATCGTCGCGAAGGTCATCACGCCGAACCCACCGATCTGGATCAGCGCCAGGATGACCACTTGACCAAACGTGGTCCAGTACGTGGGGGTGTCGACCACGATCAGCCCCGTCAGGCACAGAGATGACGTGGCCGTGAACAGCGCTTCCATGAAACTTGCGTGACCGGGCCCGGGCGTGGCGAACGGGAGCATGAGCGCCGCGGTACCCAGCGCGAGTACGACGGCGAAACCGGTGACCAGCATCTGTGCGGTGCGTCCGGCTGAGGTGGCGCGGGCTCTTCGTGAGCCAGGGGCGGGTTGGGGGCGGATGAACCAGCGGCGAGCCGACACCATCCACGGCTGGGGGCGCCGGGAGCGGATGCGCGTTGTCAGCCGGTACAAGTCCTCTTCGAGGGGCACAGGACACAAAGTACACCCGGTCCCGCTCGGCGGCCTCGTTCACCGGACGTCGCACCGTGCTCGGTTGTCGTCCGACATGGCTAGACTGTGGCGAGGTTGTCCGTCAGGTCACACGAGCACCTTGTGGGGGTGTGGGATCGTGGCCGAACGTCCAGCCACAAGTCACAACGTCCGGCCGGCTCGTTCCTTCCCTTCCCCACGGGGTCGCCGAACACCACAGTCTCTTGAGCACCAGAGGAGGATCGCGGGAATCATGACCACGCCGTCCGAGCGCAACATCCCGTCCGCCGGCCCGGAAACGACCTCGATCCAGATCGTCTCCGACATCCTGTCCCAGGTCTCTGGGCACCGTTTGTCGGACGAGGAAAAGGCAGCCGTCGACGCCTTGCCGCCCAACACCGCGCTGCTGGTCCAGGTGGACCCCCGCGGCCGCGGTTCGCGCTTCCTGCTGGACACGGACCAGGTGTCCGCCGGCCGTCACCCGAAGGCCGATGTCTTCCTGGACGACGTCACCGTCTCACGTCGCCACGCGGGGTTCATTCGCCGGGACAACTCCTACGAACTCGTGGACGACAACTCGCTCAACGGCACCTATGTCAACAACGACCGCGTGGACTCGGTGCTGCTGAAGAGTGGGGACGAGGTGCGTCTGGGCAAGTTCTGTTTCGTCTTCTACCGTTCGGCGCGCACTGCCGACGGTCGCTCCTGAGGTGAGTTCACCCGGAACCTCGGAAACCGTCGATCCGGCGCAGGTGCGCCGCATCGGAATGGGCGCGCTGCTCAAGCAACTGCAGCCCGAGTTCCCAGACGTCACCGCTTCCAAGGTCCGGTTCCTGGAGGACCAGGGCCTGCTGCACCCCGCCCGTACTCCCTCGGGCTACCGCAAGTTCTCCCCGGAGGATCTGCAACGTCTGCGGCATGTCCTGATTCTGCAACGGGAGCGCTACCTTCCGCTCAAGGTCATCCGGGAACTCTCGGAGGCGGGTCAGCTCGAAGCCCTGGTCAAGGGGGCAGACGGCGTCGACGATGTCGCCACGGGGACACCCACCACGTCGTCCCCAAGCGGTGCACAGGACCCCGACGCACCCGAGGATGCCCACGCCACCTCGGTGGGGGACGCGGCCGCGGTCCCTCAACAGGCCCCGGTCGAGCAGAGCGAGCCGCTGACCATGCGCGAACTCTGCCGACAGTCCGGTGCGGGCATCCCGCTGGTCCGGGAACTGATCAGCTTCGGTCTGCTGCACGAACGAGCCGGTGGCTTCGACCGTCACGATCTGGTGATCGCGGGGGCCGCGAGGGCTCTGCGTGACCACGGCGTCGAACCGCGTCACCTGCGCACGTTGCGACAGGCCGCCGACCGGGAAATTGGTCTGGTGGAGCAGGCCATCGCTCCCGAGGTCGCCAAACGTAGTTCCGTGGCTGCCAAGAGGGCCAGTGAGCGCGCCGGGGAGATCACCCAGCTGTGTCTGAGCATCCACGCGTCGATGGTCGTGGGGCGGCTGGAAGACATCCAGGACCGGCTCGACGTCGAGGACTAGCCCGGACCGCTCGTCGAGGGCCCGCACACCACCGCAGCCAACCAGGACAGAACCGAGGGAGCCGAGCCCATGCAACGCGAACACCTCATGGAGATCGCCGGCGTACGGCTGGACGTGCCGTCGTCGCAGCCGGTGGTCGTGCTGCGTGAAGCCGCAGGGCGCCGCCACGTCCCCATCTGGGTCGGCACCAACGAGGCGACGTCGATCGTCTTCGCCGTCCAAGGCATTGAACCGCCCCGTCCGCTGACCCATGATCTGCTGCTCGAGGTGGCCAAGGCCTTCGGTCGGAACCTGGAGAAGGTCAGGATCCACACCGTGGAGGGCACCGTGTTCCATGCGGCGTTGGTCTTCGACGACGGATCCGTGGTGGATTCCCGCGCCTCGGACGCCATTGCCCTGGCGGCGCGCGTCGACTGCCCGGTGTTGTGCTCGGACGGCGTGCTCGAGGCCGCCGGTCTGGTCATGACCGGCGACGGCGAACTGCGCGAGGAACGCCCGGAGGAAGCCGACGCGGCTGGCCGAACCGGGGCGGACGGTGCGGAACAAGAGGTCCGACAATTCCGAGACTTCCTGGACACGATCGACCCCGAGGACTTCTTGAAGTGATCTTGACCGCGCCTCTGGGCCGGTTGTGGGTCGATCCGGGGCGTGTTTTCAGGCAACGGGCGGGTCAACGGTCACACCCGTCCCGGTGCGACACGATCGCGTTGAGCGCCAAGGTCTTTGCTTACGGGCCCGCGCCCGTCTACCGTCACTTTCAAGTCGGTTCTTCCGTGCCCCTCGCCGCCGCCCACGACTCCTCGACCGAGGAGCGACCGGGACGGTGTTTCAGGGGCATTGGACCGGCGGACCCTCTGCTTTACACCACGATCTGCACATGCCGCTGTCCTCCGGGTCGGCGCCCAAGGCCGGGAGGACCTGCGTGAAGGACACCGATCACGTCGATGCTCCGCTTGCCGAAGAACTGACACTGCCTGTTTTCACCTCGCTCGCCGGAGGAACGCAGGGCGTGCTCTTCGACGACGAGCGGCAGGTGCTCGACGACACCGTCGGGTACCGCGGTGCCACCGCCTGCAAGGTCACGGGCATCACGTACCGTCAGCTCGACTACTGGGCCCGCACCGAACTCGTGGAGCCCACGGTTCGCAGCGCCAAGGGATCGGGGTCGCAGCGGCTCTACAGCTTCCGCGACATCGTGGTCCTCAAGATCGTGAAGCGCCTCCTGGACACCGGGGTGTCCCTGCAGCAGATCCGTTCGGCCGTCATCGCCTTGCGGGAACGCGGCATCGAGGACCTGGCCCAGTTGACCCTCATGAGCGACGGCGCCTCCGTCTACGAGTGCACCTCTCAGGAAGAGGTCATCGACCTGGTGCAGGGGGGACAGGGCGTGTTCGGCATCGCCGTCGGTCGCGTGTGGCGTGAGGTCGAAGGCAGCCTGGCGAGCCTTCCCGAAGCCAACGGCGACGGCGAGGAGACGGAGTTCCCCGGGGACGAGCTCTCCGCGCGGCGGGCCCGTCGCCAGAAGAACGTTTCCTGACCAACGCTCGGTCACCCCTCACACGGCCGCCGAGCGACGACCGTGTGCAGTGATCACTTCACGCTGTTGACCAGCCCGCGCACGATCGTCGAGAAACGCTGCGCCAGATCGCGTGCGTCGTCACCCGGCCACCGGTGGATCGGCCACGCGGCACCCTGGGCGCGCTGCCAGACCGGGTGTTCCGGGATCACGGGATCCACCACCAGGTGGCCGAACAACTCATTGAGTTCACGGACCCGGTGCTGGTGCTCGGCGGAATCCATGTCCACCTTGTTGATCACCACACCCGCGGAGTCCACCGCCCACCGGGAACCGCGTTCGAATTGGGCGATCGCGGTCATGGTCCGCTGAGTTCCGGCCACGGAGAACAGGGACGGCTCCGCGACGGAGAGGACCTTGTCGGAGGCGGCCCAGGCCATGCGCGTCAGTGCATTGAGGTTGGGCGGGCAGTCCACCAGGACCAGGTCGTACCGCGATTCCAAACCCGTCAACGCCCGGCTTAGCCGGTCGAGTTCCGACCCCTTGTAGGTGGCCCTGTCGAAATGCGAGGACTGCGAGGATCCCGGGGCGACGTCGAGTGACCCCCGGGAACCGGCCGCCGGATCGTGGGCCTCGGACCAGGGTGACGCCACGGCGATGCCACCGAGCGCACCCGACTTGCCCCGTTTGGCCAGGACACGTCCGACCGTGTTGCGGGACGGCGCGTGGACACCTAGCCCCGTGGTCGCATCCGCGTGCGGGTCCAGGTCGACCACCAGGGTTCGGAGACCGTTCTCGAGAGCCGCGGAGGCCAGGCCCAGGGCGACGGAGGATTTGCCGACTCCGCCTTTGAGGCTGGAGATGCTGACGATCTGCACGGTGTCCTTCGGGGAGTTCGACGACGGGGAGGCGGTCGCCAGTTTAGCCAGTAGCTGCAGATCAACCCGCGTGACCGACCCGGAGAGTCAGCGGATTTAGGATGATCCAATGCGCGCACACGATGTGATCATCATCGGGTCCGGATCGGGGAACTCCCTGCTCGGCCCCGACTACGAGAACTTGGACGTCGCCATCATCGACGGCGGCACGTTCGGTGGAACCTGCCTGAACGTGGGCTGCATCCCCACCAAGATGTACGTCTACCCGGCAGAAGTCGCCCAGTCCGCGCGGGAACTGGGTCCCCTTGGCGTCACTGTCGACGTCGATGCGGCCGACGTCGACTGGCCCGCGATCAGGGACCGGATCTTCGGTCGCATCGACGCGATCTCCGAAGGGGGTCTGGACTACCGGCGGTCCCTGCCCAACGTCACCGTGTACCAGGAGCACGTGCGATTCACGGGCCCCAGGACCCTGGTCACGGACTCCGGCCAGGAACTCACGGCGCCCAAGATCGTGATCGCCTCAGGGTCCCGCGTGGAGCTTCCGGATCTGCCAGGACTGGACCTGCCGCAGGTGCACACCTCGGACACCGTGATGCGCCTGCCCGAGTGGCCGGCTCGCGTGGTGATCGTGGGAGGCGGGTACATCGCGGCAGAGTTCGCGCACATCTTCCACGGTCTTGGTGCGCACGTGACCCAGCTGAATCGCTCCGACCGCCTCCTGCGCGGGCAGGACCGGGAGATCGCCGAACGTTTCCGGGAATCCGCGCAGGACCAGTGGGATCTGCAGCTCGGATGGACCCCGCACGCGATCGTGCCCGCCGACGACGGAACCGTGACGGTGCGCTCCACCCGGACCGCACCGGAGGAGGACCGAAGGGACGCGGCCCAGCAGAGCACCGTTGAGGGGCCGGGAACACGGGAGGATGTGGCCGACGTCGTCCTCATGGCCACCGGACGTCGTCCGAACACGGACCTGTTGGATCCGGCCGCCGCGGGGCTCGGCATCGATCCGGAGAGCGGGCTGCTCCGGGTGGACGAGTACCAGCGGGTGCTCGATGCGGACGGGAACGTCATGGACGGACTGTGGGCACTGGGGGACATCTGCTCACCCGCGCAGTTGAAGCACGTGGCCAACCATGAGGCGCGGGTCGTCGCGCACAACGTGATTCATCCCGAGGACCCGGTGGCAGCGGACCACCGGTTCATTCCGGCCGCCGTGTTCACCCACCCGGAGATCGCCTCCGTCGGGATGACCGAGGACCAGGCCCGGGCGCAACACGAACGGGTCGCCGTGAAGTCCCAGGCCTTTGGCGACGTGGCCTACGGGTGGGCCATGGAGGACCGTCGTGGTGTCTGCAAGGTGATCGCGGACCCGGCGACCGGACAACTCCTGGGCGCACACCTGATCGGCCCGCACGCCTCGATCCTGATCCAACCGTTGATCCAGGCGATGAGTACGGGGCAGACCGTACAGGACATCGCCCGCGGCCAGTACTGGATCCACCCGTCCCTGACGGAAGTGGTCGAGAACGCCCTCCTGGGACTGGACCTGGACTGAACTCCGGGGCCGGGCGATCAGGGAGCTGCCGGGGAAGGCCGAGGATCGTCGTCGTCCCTGTCCCGCAGCACGCCCGCGACCAGGACCGCGACGAGTGCGACCACGGGCACGGCCATAATCGCCAGGCGTAGCCCGACCGCGTCGGAGACCACGCCCACGAACGGGGACACGGACAGGAAGGCCACTCGTAGGAGCCATCCGGCCAGGGTCAGGCCCGTGCCTGGGCGCAGGCCCGGTACCGAGTCCGCCGCGTGGAAGGCCGAGGGCACCAGCGTGGCGCACCCGAACCCGGCCACCGCGAAACCCACGACGGCCACGGCGGGCGCCGGGGCCAAGGCGACCACGCACAGACCGACGGCGGACAGCGTTCCGCCGAGTTTCGCCATGCAAACGCGGCCGAAGCGGTCGGTCATCCGATCGCCGAGGAGTCGGCCCAGGAATTGAGCGGCCATCATGGCCACGAGTCCCATGCCCGCCATGGGGCCCGGGGCATCCAGCACCCGGGACAGCAGCAGGGTGGACCAGTTCATCGCCAGGTCCTCGATCATGGCCCCGGCGATGGCGATGACACCGATCAGGATCACGATGCCGATCGCACGGTTGCGTGCGGACAGGCGTCCGGTGGCGGGCGCCGGCTCCGTCGGGGCGTGTTTCGCGGCGGGGGCGTCGTCGTTCGGTCCCGGTATCTCCCGGCCTCCGACCCGTTGGACGGCGCGGACCTCCTCCGGGGTCAGGGCAAAGCGCTGGGACAGCAGCGCCAGGACGGAGAAGATTGCGCCGCTGATTCCGAGGTGCAGTGGCAGTGCGAGACCGGCGCCCACTGCGGCGGACCCCATGATGCCGCCCACCATGGCACCCAGGCTCCACAGGGCGTGCATGGAATTGAGGACCGAACGGCCCATGCTCTTCTGGAGGTCGATGGCCTGGGCGTTCTGGGCCGTGTCCACGATGGCGTCGAGCACCCCCGCCAGGACGATCGGGACGGCGTAGAGCAGCAGCATGGCTGCGCCCCCGCCGACGGAACCCACGGCGCCCGCTGCGGCGACCAGTGCGGCCAACAGGACCGAACCGACCCCGGCCACCCGGGCCGACCCGAAACGCCGTAGCAGGGGAGCCGGTGCCATGCCCGCGGCGATCGAACCGATCGGGAACGCGATGACCAGCAGCCCGTAGACCGTGTTCGAGAGGCCGAAGGCCTCCTTGACCTCGGGTAGTCGAGGCAGCAGGTTGGCGAACACGGCACCGTTGACCAGGAAGAAGCCGGAGGCGGCGACGCGCGCGACGCGCAAGCGGGCGGGCGACGGCGAGGAACCGGCGGGACGTCGGGGAGCGTGCACTAAACGTCTCGCTCCGAGCCTCGGTCGCGCAGCTCGCGAAGGTCCTTCAGCTCTCGTACGTCCTTGAGCTCACGAAGTCTCTCCAAGGAGTTCTCGAACGAGGACTCCAGCTTGGCCAGGGTCTCGGACCCCTGCCTGACCGGGGGAGCGGGCCGCGAGTACAGATCCTCCACGACGTCGGCGAAGTCCCGCAGGATGTCGTCCCGGCGGAGTTTCAAGGACGGTGTGAGGTGCCCGGACTCCACGGTGAGGTCGGTCGGGAGGATCTCGAAGGCACGGATGCTCTCGGCGGTGGAGACCTTCCGGTTGGCCTGGTCGACGACTTCCTGAAGGTGGGCGATGACCTTGGGCTCCAGCGCAGCTTGAGCGGGAGTCAGGTTCCGGTCCAGGCCCAGGTGTTCCAAACGGTGCGGCAGCGTCTCCGGGTCCAGCGTGATCAGGGCGGCCACGAACTTACGTCCCTCGCCCACGACCATGCACTGGCCCACCATGGCCGTGGCCCGGATGGGAGCCTCCAGCTGCTCCGGAATCACGTTCTTGCCGCCCGCCGTGACAATGATTTCCTTCTTGCGCCCGGTGATCCGCAGCAGCCCACGGTCGTCCATGGCGCCCAGGTCCCCCGTGGCAAACCACCCGTCCTGGAGGGCCTCGGCCGTGAGGTCGGGGCGGCCGTGGTAACAGGCCATGACGTGCGGACCCCTGACCTGGATCTCGTCGTCGTCGGCCAGACGGATCTCGTGGCCCGGAAGGGGCAGCCCCACGGTGCCCAACGCGTCCAGGGTGGGGGTGTTCGCCGCGATCGGCGCCGTGGTCTCGGTCAGCCCGTAGCCTTCGACGACGTAGACGCCGATCCCGTGGAAGAAGTGTGCCAGCGATTCGCTCAGGGCGGCGCCACCGGAGATCGCCCACCGGACGTCCCCACCCATCGCTTCGCGCAGTTTGGCGTAGACCAGTCGGTCGTAGAGGCGGTGCCGAGCCTCCAGCACCGGGTGAACGCGGCGGCCGACCTGCGCCCGGGACCACTTCTCACCCGTGGTGACGGCCCGGTTGAACAGCCACGACCGCAGCTTTCCGCCGTCCTGGGCCCGCATGCGCGCCCCGATCACGATCTTCTCGAAAACGCGCGGGACCGCGAGGATGAAGGACGGGTGCACTCGTTGGAGATCCGTGGTCAGGTTCTTGACGTCCGCCGTGTGGGCGAGGATCACCCCGGAGTGCAGGGCCAGGACCTCGACCATCCGCGCGAACACGTGCGCCAGCGGCAGGAAGAGCACGGTCTTGGCCCCTGCGTGCACGACCTCAGGCAGATACGGCTGGACGTTCTCGCACAGGGAGATGAAGTTCCGATGGGTCAGCGCGCATCCCTTGGGCGGACCCGTGGTCCCGGAGGTGTAGACGATCGTCGCGGTGTCGTCCAGGGCCCGGGAGGTTCGTCGTCGTTCCAGGTCCTCGTCGGAGACCGTGCTGCCCAGGGCAATGAGCTCACCCAATGACGTGGCCGTGCCGTCCATGCGCCACACACGTTGTGCGGCTTTCAGCGGCTCGGTCGGCAGGGAACCGCCCAACGCGTCCAGGCTCCCGTCCTGGAGTTCACGCGCGGTGTCGCGGACGGCGGTCTCCAGCTTCTCGTTCTCCACGAAGATCGCCCGAGCGCCGGAGTCCATGAGGTTCCAGGCGATCTGGGCGTGGGAGGAGGAGTCGTAGACCGGCACGGAGACCGCACCCGCCCACCACACGGCGAAATCGACCAACGTCCACTCGTAGCGCGTGCGTCCCAGAATGCCCACCCGGTCGCCCGGTTCGATCCCGGCGGCCACCAGGCCCTTGGCAACGGCGATCACCTGCGCACGGAAGTCGGAGGCGCGCACGGGAACACCGGGGCCCAGGGGCGGGAGACGTTCGTAGAGGACGGGGTCCGCCGGTGAGGTCGCCTGGCGCTGAAGCAGGTCGGTGATGCGGTCATGGGTCAGTCGCTCGACGAGTGCGGGGACCGATGCGCTGCGCACGGGGAGGCTCCTGGGAATGGTTGAGGCGGGCACGTCAAAGGGTTTTGTGGCGGCGGGGTCAGACCCTGGCGCCGTCGTCGTTCTCGTCGCGTTCCTCCGGCAGCCCACCGAGCAGGACGACGATCGCGGTGATCACAGCGGTCAGGCCCGGGAACCACAGCCACCACGGGAGCCCGTCGAGCAGGAGACCGAGTGCGAGCAGCACCACGGGGACCACGGCGAGGACACTCCAGGCTGTCACGGCACCCGGGCTCATGCCCGCCGTGACACGTCCGGGATCCGGAGGTTGCCAGTCCTCGTCGTCCTCCGGCAACGGCGCGTCTTGTCCGGGTGCGTCCTGTCCGGGGGCATCCGGTCCCGGTGCGTACTGGAGTTGAGATTCCTGGTCCGGTGCGCCCTGCTCCGGATCGCGCAGGTGACGCACGATCTCCTGCCAGGCCAGGTCGTCGGCCTCCGGGTCGCGTCGGGGCTCAGTCACGGTTGCCGCCCGCCTTCGGGGGAAGGGGCGCGCCCGTGATCGGGCAGATCCCAGAGGCCACCGCCGACACGAATCCCCGGGTGCGCGCGTTCACCGTCGGGGCGTCGTGGTCCAGCGTCGCCACGTGGTAGCTGCGGGGCAGAATCACGGTCTCCACGGGTCCGCTGCACCCGCGCATGATGCGTTCGTGGGAGGGGTCGGAGACGATGTGGTCCTGTCGGGAGCGCAGGACCAGGACCGGGGCCTCCACCCGTCCGAGCCCCCGGGTGGTCACCGCCATGAGCCGGTTCAGCTGCGCCACACCCGCCACGGGCGTGCGTTCGTAGGCGTGTTCGTTCGCCCCGGGCTTGGCGACGTCATTGCCGATGCCCGGCGTGGAGCCGACGAACCTGCGCACCACGCCTGCCGTCCGTGCCGCACGATTGCGCAGGGACAGTGCCGGATTCACGACGACGACGCCGTCCACGTCCTGCGGTCGGGTCTCGGCCAGGCGCAGGGCCAACGCCCCGCCCATGGACAACCCGGCCACCACCACGCGTTCGTGGCGCTCGCGCAGGGCATCGAGTTCCCGTGCGGCGGCGGCGTACCAGTCCTGCCACGTGGTGTCGGCGAGGTCCTCCCAGGAGCCCTCGTGACCCGGGAGGGCCGGTGCGGACACGGAGTGCTCGGGGGTCAGGCTCAACGCCCAGTCACGAACGGAGTACACGGATCCCGTGAATCCATGCAGGACCAACACCCCGGCCCGGGACTGGCCCTCGACGGGGGTGGCGGGGACGGTGAATCCGATGCGTGGGTCCTGCTCCGACGGGAGCGCAGAATTCCCCGGATCAGGAGCGCTGAGTGTCATGCGGCAATGCTCTCATTGCCGGGCTCCGGACGGCGTCACATGACTCGCCTCCGCAGGGGCGTGAGTCCACCCGGAGCGCAACCCGTGTGTCGGTCCGGGCGGGGGCTCGCACATGAGATACTTCAGCGGAATCGCTCCACGGTTCCACCGCCGACTCCGCCAGAACTGGGCTCGGCGTCGTCATTTCGTCAGCCGGAGGAGTGCGGGCCACATGGTCTACATGTTCCTGAAGGACTGGGTGGTCGCCCCGTTCGTCAATTTGATCTTCCGCCCCAAGGTCGTGGGCGCGGAGAACGTCCCGACCAGTGGCCCGGCCATCCTGGCCAGCAATCATCTCTCCGCGGCGGATCACATCTTCATGCCGATCGCGGTCCAACGTCAGATCTTCTTCCTGGCCAAGTCCGACTACTTCACGGGCAAGGGCCTCAAGGGGCGGGTGGTCGGAGAGTTCTTCCGCGCCATCAACCAAATCCCCATGGACCGCTCCGGCGGCAAGAAGTCCGCGGCGTCGCTGTCCGCGGGCGGCAAGAAGCTGGCCGAAGGGGAGCTGCTGGGGATCTACCCCGAAGGCACCCGCTCGCACGACGGGCGGCTCTACAAGGGCAAGATCGGTGTGGCCAAGCTGGTCCTCGAATCCGGCGCACCTGTGGTTCCCATCGCCATGATCGGCACGGACGTCGTACAGCCCCTGGGCACCCCGTTCCCCGCCCCGTGGCGGCAAAAGAACGGTTTCCGCGTGACCACGATCTTCGGTGAGCCCCTTGACTTCTCGGACCTGCGGCAGCGCTCCGACGAACGAGAGGTGGCCCGTCGGATCACCGACGAGATCGTCGAGGCGATCCAGAAGCTCTCCGACCAGGAGTACGTGGACGCCTACGCCGCCGACATCAAGCGGGAGTTGGCGAAGGACCCCGGCACCGGCCGGTGACCGGCCGATCTCCTGGACGCATGCGCCCGTCGGCAGTGCGGGCCGGGACGGTGGCGAACGGGTCCACCGCACTGCGGTAGCGTAGAACCGCGCGCCAGGAGCGCGCCGAGGCGCAGGACACCGCGGCCCGAATGCCGCAACAAAGCAAGGACACATCACCGTGACTCAGGTTTCCGTAGACACCGCACAACTGCCGTTCCAGCCGGGCCCCAAGCCCACCGCTGAGACGTACGGGCTGGACCAGTGGCGGGACCTGAACATCGACCAGCAGCCCACATGGAGCGAACACCCGGACTTCGCGGCCAGCATCAAGGAACTCTCCACCGTCCCCCCGCTGGTGTTCGCCGGCGAGGTCGACACTCTCAAGGCCCGTCTGGCCGAGGTCGCCGAAGGACGCGCGTTCTTCCTCCAGGGTGGCGACTGCGCGGAGACCTTCGAGGGCGCCACCGCGGACAAGATCACCGCCCGGGTCAAGACCCTCTTGCAGATGGCGGCCGTCCTGACCTACGGCGCGTCCATGCCGGTCGTCAAGATGGGGCGCATGGCCGGGCAGTTCTCCAAGCCGCGGTCCTCGAACGACGAGACCCGTGAGGGCGTGACCCTCCCGACTTTCCGCGGCGAGATGGTCAACGGCTTCGACTTCACGGAGGAAGCCCGTGTCCACGACCCCAAGCGCATGGTTCGCGGCTACCACACGTCGGCGTCGACCTTGAACCTGATCCGTGCGTTCACGGGCGGTGGATTCGCCGACCTGCGGCACGTCCACTCGTGGAACATGGGCTTCGCCTCCAACCCGGCTCACTCGCGGTACGAATCCATGGCGCGGGAGATCGACCGGGCCGTGAAGTTCATGGAGGCGTGCGGCGCCGATTTCGACGGCCTCAAGACCACCGAACTGTTCACGGGCCACGAGGCACTGTTGCTCGACTACGAACGGGCTCTGACACGCATCGACTCCCGCACGCACCGCCCCTACGGGACCTCGGGCCACTTCCTGTGGATCGGTGAGCGCACCCGTGGGCTCGACGACGCGCACGTCGACCTGCTCTCCCGCCTGCAGAACCCCATCGGCGTCAAGCTCGGCCCGAGCACCACGCCCGAGGACGCCCTGGCACTGATCGACAAACTCGATCCGGAGCGCGAACCCGGTCGCCTGACCTTCATCACCCGCATGGGCGCGACCAAGATCCGGGAGAACCTCCCGCGGGTCGTGGAAGCGGTCGAAGGCTCCGGGGCCAAGGTCGTGTGGGTGTCCGACCCCATGCACGGCAACACCGTGTCCACCCCGTCGGGGTTCAAGACCCGCAACTTCGACGACGTCGTGGACGAGGTCCGCGGGTTCTTCGAGGTCCATCAGGCCATCGGGTCCCACCCCGGTGGGTTGCACGTGGAGATGACCGGCGACGACGTCGCGGAGTGCCTGGGCGGTGCCGCCGCTGTCGAGGAAGCGCACTTCGCCGACCGGTACGAGACGCTGTGCGACCCGCGGCTGAACCACATGCAGTCCCTGGAAATCGCCTTCCTGGTGGCGGGCTACCTGGCTCGGGAGCACTGAGCGGCGAACTCCTTTGCAGCCTCGGTGGCCGTCGCTGCCGAGGCCAAAGTGGCTGACGGGCTCAGATGACCTGAAGCGTGATCGTGGTCCCGTCCTGGGACTGACTGATCACGCGTCCCATCCGGGCTCCGGCGACGTCCTCCCGTTCGACCGTGAAGCCGAGTTCTTCCAGCTCTGAGGTGGCGTCCTCCACGGTCGAACCCACCACGTTGGGGACCTCCGTGGGTTCCGACCCCGCCGACAGGGTGAGGTCCACGGAGGAGCCTTCCTCGACCTGCGTGCTCTCGGCCGGAGACGCCGAGAGCACCGTGCCCTCGGGGGAGTCCGAAAACTCCGTGGCAACACTGCCCGCGGACAGTCCGGCCTCGTCCAGCCGGGAACTCGCCTCGTCCTCGGTCAGACCCTCGAGGGAGGGCACGGACACCTGGGCGGGGCCGCTGGACACCAGCACGGAGACCTGCTCGCCCACGCGCATTTCCGTGCCCTCATCGGGTGTCGTGCCGATGACGGTTCCGGCGGCGACCTCCGCATTGGCCTCCTCGTAGACGCGGATGTTGCCGAAGCCCTCGTCCTCGATCATCGTCTGGGCCTGCTCGGAGGACGTGCCCTGGACCGTGGGGACCACCGCTGTTCGGAAGCTTCCCGAGCCCAGCAGCCAGCCCAGGAACGCTACCAGAGCGACCAGCAGGGCCGTGACGGCCAGCGAGACCACCACCGTGAGGGCGGGGAACCGGATGAGGTGCACGGTGGGTCGGGTCGGATCCGAGGACGGCGTCTCCACCAGCCGCCCCGATTCGTCGAGAGTCGGGGAGCCGGAACCGCGCAGCGTGGTCGCGAGTGTTCCCCAGGCAGACCTGCCAGGAGCGCCGCCGGAGGACGTGCTCGTCGCACCGCTTCCGGCAGCCCCACTGCTGCCGTCCCCGCCACGCGTGTGCCCGGGGGCCGCTGCAGGGGCGGAGCCCGTCGTGAGATCGGTGATGTCCGTCGTGTCGTCGAACATGCCCAACTGCCCGTGCGCGTACCCACCGGACCTGCGGCTGCCGGGCCGCTCGGCTGCGCCCACGGAGGACGCCGTGGCACCGGCCGTAGCACCGGCCGAGGCAACGGCCGAAACCGGTCCTGGTCCCGCATTCGTCCGGTCGGCCGGGAGCGCCTCCGTGGCCGGGCCCTGCGCGGTGCCGGATGCGGCATCGGAGGCGGTGGTGGCCGGGAGCGCTTCCGTGGCGGGTCCCTGAGCAGCGTTGGCGGCTGCGGCCGGCAGCGCCGCGGTGGCGGCGTCGTCGGTGACCAGGGGTCCCTCGCTCCGGAGTTCCTCGACCGGGCCGGTCGCGGGGGCGGAATCGGGCAGCACGGAGGCGCCAGGGTCCTCCAGGACCGGTGCGATCGGCCCCGGGCCCTGCTCCCACCCGACGGGAACGTGATGCAGCGCGGTGGGATCGAGAGTGGTGGCCAACTGCCCCAGCTGGACCACCATGCCCGCCGCGTCGTCCGGCCGGTCACCGGGAGCCTTGGCCGTCCACTGCCGGACGACGGAGGCGATCTCGGGAGCCAACCCGGAGACCACACCGGAGAGATCAGGAACCGAGTCCTCGGCGTGGGCACGGGCCAGCATCCAGGGGTTGCCCTGGAAGGGCCGCTTCCCGGCCAGCATTTCCCACGCCATGATCCCCACGGAGTACACGTCCGAGCGGGCGTCCACCGGTTCTTCCTTGACCAGCTCCGGTGCCGCGTAGGCCACCGTGCCAAGAACGGGCCCGGTGGCGGTCTGCTGATCCGCACCCCGAGACAGACCGAAGTCCGCGACCTTGACCGTGCCGTCGGGTCGCATGAGGACGTTCTCGGGCTTCATGTCCCGGTGGACCAGGCCCGCGGCGTGGGCACTGGCCAGGCCGGCCAGCAGCGGCCGGAGCACCTGGAACATCTGATCGGGGGTCAAGAACCGCTTGCGGTTGAGGACGTCGCGCAAGGTGCCGCCCTCCACGAACTCCATGACCAGGAACACCAGGCCGTCGTCGGTCCGGCCCTGGTCCAGCACCGCCACCACGTTGGGGTGCGACAACTGCGCGGCCGCTCGTGCTTCCCGGGCGAATCGCCCCACGAAATCGGGGTCCTCCGTCAAATGGGGGTGCATGATCTTGACCGCGACCGTGCGGTCCAGACGTTCGTCCACGGCACGGTAGACACCACCCGTGCCACCGCGGGCCATCCGTGGCCCCACGGTGTACCGGCCGTCCAGCACCATGCCGGTCAGGTGGTCTTCGTGAGAACTTTGCACATGACAACCCTAAGACAGGGTGCTCGTGGCGAGCTCGAAGGATGCGTACCTGTGACCACATTCAGCGCGAACGTGCAGGTTGGCTCCGCCGGTCAGTGGCCGCCGGTGGTCAGCTCCAGAGCTTGAGCTTGGACTTGACGTCGGACACGTAGTCCTTGGTGTCCGAGTACATGCCGTACTCGCGGACGCCGTGCAGGCCCTGGTAGTACGCACCGATCGCCTCGTCCTGACCGTCCGCCCGTTCCGAGTTGGCCCGGATGATGGCGACGCCCGCCGTGATGTTGTCCTGCGGGTCCATGAGGTTCAGGTCGCGGCCCACCAGGGACTCTGCCCATTCGCCCGCCGAAGGGACCACCTGCATGGTGCCGATCGCGTTGGCGGGGGAGACCACCTGGTGGTTGAATCCCGACTCCTGCTGCGCGTGGGCCAGCGCCAATGCGGGGTCGACGCCCATCTCCTGCGCGGTCGAACGGACCATGGCCTGGATGTCCTCGGCCGGGACCGCCGGTCGTTCGCGCAGCTGTTCCAGGCTCCTGTTGGCGGCTGCCACGGTGGCGTCGTCGTAGTCGTATCCGGGGAAGTTGTTGCGGACCTCGTCCGCATCCGCGTCCCCGCCGTCGTCCTTGCCCGTCCGGGCTTGAGAATCCGTGTGCGCGGTCCGGGCGGCGGTGCCCTGGTCCGTCGGCGCGGCCTTCGGCTCGGACCGTTCCCGGGAGACCGGCGCTGCAGTCGCGGGTGCTGCCGGGATCTGCAGGACCTGGCCCGGTCGCAGTCCCGCACTCAAGTCGAGGTCGTTGGTCTCGATGATCTGGGCCACGGTGACGTCATGGCGCAGCGCGAGGTCCCAGAGGGAGTCACCGGCGGTGACCTCGTGTCGCACGGAGTCAGCGGCGTCGCCCTTGGGCGACGCGGGCGCAGGGGAGGCGCTGTGCCCAGCGGGTTCGGGAGAGGCGGCGGCATCGGCCTGCACCCGTTCAGGGGGACGGTCTTCTCCGCGCTGCGACTTGGCCTCCGGTTCGCTCAGGCGCAGGTGCTGACCGGGTGTGAGTGCGGCGTCTCCCGAGAGGTCGTTGAGTTCCATGAGCTCTTCGACGGAGATGCCGTTGGTCGTGGCCACGGACCACAGCGAGTCGCCCGGCATGACGGTCCGAACGGGCCCATCGGGGCGGGACTCGTCGTGCGTCGGCGTGGGGTGCTCGGCGGCCGGCTGACCGTGGGCGGCCGGTGCTCCGGTCAGTCCCAGTGCGGCCAAGGCCGCCATGGTTGTCGCCGTTCGTGCGGCGGCGAGCTTGTGGGGGCGTGACGAAGTGTCCGCGGCCGGGGTGCCGTCGTGCGGAACCTGGCCCTCGTTGGTGCGGTGCATCGAGATGACCTCGGGGGGACTTGGGGAACGACCAGGGGGAAGTTCTGGCCGCGGCCCCGAGGCTACCCGGCTGAATCCCCTCCGACGAGCAGGAGGGCACGCGAGTCGCCCATGAGTCGGACGGGACACACAGGCACCCGAGGGCGCGTCTTGTGCATCGGACCTGCGCTCGTGGCACTCTGATGGCGTGAAGAAGTCCACGCATCAAGAAGCCGATCCCACCCCCGAACAGTTCGCCCAGTTGTCGGCGCTGGTCGAGGAATGGACCACCATCCCCGACATCGCCGAAGCCCTGGACGTGATCGTGACCCGAGTCCACGCCCTGGTCGACGACGGGGCCGTCCTGGCCTTCCGTGACCCGACGGACGGGGTGCGGCGGATTCCCGCGATCTTCACAGTGGACGGCAAGCCGCTCGATTCGCTGCGTGGAACGATCTCCGTCCTTCGCGACGCCGGATTCTCGGATCTTGAGTCCGCCCTCTGGCTGCTCACACCCGATGAGTCACTGCCGGGACGGCCCGTGGACCTCCTGCATGCCGGACGCAAGACGGAGGTGCGTCGGCGCGCCCAGGCCATGGCCTGGTGACGTCAGCGGTCCCGTCGGACCGCCGCCTGCGCAATGGTTCGGAAGGCCGTGCGGACCACCGGACCCACGGGTAGTTGGTCGAGTGCCTCGAACGTGTCCGCGGTCAACCGCTCCACCAGGTCCTCCGTGGCCGTGAGGGCGCCGCTGCGCCGTAGCGCCTCCTGCGCAGCTCGGACCTGGACCTCCGAGAGGTCCTGCTGACCCAGCGAGTTGGCGACGACCTCGGCATCCGCCCGGTCGGCCCGTTCGAAGTGCAACCCGGTGACGACCGTGCGCTTCCCTTCGCGCAGGTCGTCACCGGCGGGTTTGCCCGTGGTCGCGGGGTCCCCGAAGACTCCGAGGACGTCGTCGCGCACTTGGAAGGCCTCCCCGAGGGGCAACGCGAAGGCGCGGCCAGCGCGCACGAGGTCGGGATCACCCCCGGCCAACAACATGCCCAGGGCAACGGGGTGTTCGGCCGAGTACTTCGCGGACTTGTACCGCAGGACGTCCAGTGCGCGCTGAACCGCCTGGTCCCGGGGTACATCGGGCCCGGCGACCTCAGCGTGGATGTCGAGGTACTGCCCGATCATGACCTCGGTGCGCATCGTGGCGAAGTCCTCGGCGGCCCCCGACGGATGCCCTGCATGTTCCACGGCCAGGTTGAACAGTTGCTCCGACCAGGTCAGTGCCAGGTCCCCGGTCAGGATCGCGGCCGAGGAACCGAAGTGCGCGGGGTCCTGTTCCCACCGCCGCTCAGTGTGCAGTGAGGAGAAGCGTTCATGCGTGCTCGGCATGCCGCGTCGGGTGGCCGACCGGTCGATCACGTCGTCGTGGATCAACGCCGCGGTCTGGAACAGTTCAAGCGCGGCGGCAGCTTCGAGCGGAACCGTGGAATCAGCGGCTTTGCCGGCTGCGCGCCACCCCCAGTACAACAACTGTGCCCGCAGCCGTTTGCCGCCCGTCGACAGCGCCGAGATGGACTCGACCAGGGGAACCGCGGCCTCGGAGATGTCTGCGGCTCCCGCGGATTGCTGCTGGAACCAGGTGTCCAGCGTTCGCGTCAGTCCGGCCAGGAAGGCCTGGGTCTCGGCCTGCACCGTTGCGGTGTCTGCCGGGGATGCGATGCTGTCGTGAGACACGGCGGCTCCTTGTCGGTACGTGACCGTACGCGCTGCGGGTGGCTCGGTGGTGCTTGACCAACCGGCCTGATGATCGGCGTACCGGATTCAGCGTAGACGAGCCGCGCGGGACAACGGTGCACCGGACCGCGGCTGCCCGGGAACGCGGGTAGTGGTGGGTGTCGACGGGCGGGACGAGTGGGACGAGCGGAAGGAGGCCCTGAATGAATGAGAGAGAGCTGGCCTCCTGGCGCCGTACCGCGATCATGCACGTGGACATGGACATGTTCTTCGTCGCGGTGGAGCTGCTCGAGCATCCCGAACTCGTGGGGCGCCCGGTCATCGTGGCCGCGCAGTCCAACCGGTCCGTGGTCCTGTCGGCTTCCTACGAGGCCCGTGCCTTCGGCGTCCGGTCCGGAATGCCGCTTGCCCGAGCCCGAGCGCTGTGCCCGCAGGGGACGGTGCTGACACCGCATTACGGGGTGTACCCGCGCTATTCACGGGCCGTCATGGACCTGTTCCACGAGATCACTGATCGGGTCGAACAGATCAGCGTGGACGAAGCGTTCCTGGACGTGTCCGGGGCGGTCCGCCGACTAGGGCCACCCGTACACATCGCCCGCGAGCTGCGTCGAAGGATCCGGGCGGCCACCAGCCTGACGGCCTCCGTGGGAATCGGCTCCACCAAGACCGTGGCCAAGATCGCCTCCACGCGTTCCAAACCGGACGGATTGTTGCTCGTGGACCATGACGACTCGGTGGCCTTTCTGGCCCAACTGCCCGTCAGCGCGCTCTGGGGAGTGGGTCAGAAGACCGCCCAGATCCTTCAGACGGCCGGCTACAACCACGTCGGCGATCTTGCTGCCCAGAGTCCCGCAACCCTGGCCAGACTCCTCGGCCCGGCCGCCGGAGCTCACCTGCACGCCTTGGCCAACGGCCATGACCCCCGTCCCGTCACGCCGGTGCGGGAGGAAAAGAGCCTCGGTGCGGAGGGAACCTTCGAGGAGGACGTCACGGATCTGGTGACGCTGCGCAGGGAACTGCTCGGCCTGTCCCACAGGACCGCAGCGCGGCTGCGCTCCCACCGACTCCGAGCCCGTCGGATCGGGTTGAAGCTTCGGTGGTCGGACTTCTCGACGATCTCGCGCTCGCGCACAGTGGAGCATCCGTTCGCCTCCGGACACGACCTGTTCCACCACGCCAACGAACTCCTGGCACAGGAAGTGCCCCTGGCCGCCCCCGTACGTCTGATCGGGGTCCGCGCGGAGTCCCTCGAGGACGACGACACTGCGGTGCAACTGAGCCTGGACGGCCGCGAGGAGCACTGGGCCGCAGTGGAATCCGCCATGGACCAGGCCCGCGCCCGGTTCGGCGACGTCGGGCTGGGCCCGGCATCGATGCTCGGCCACAAAGGCACGGGTCACCGCCGACAGGACAGCGAACCGACGTGACACGCAACCCCACAGTCCATAAGGAGCCTGACAATTTTCTCCACACTGTCTGCGCGACATTTCTTCCGCCGTTCCCGACGGGTAGGCTGGTGAGTACATCACCCGACGGCGTAAGATTCCCTTCCCCCGCGTACATCGGGCCCCAACAGCCATAGGAGGGACGTCGTGGCTCTATCCGAGCGAGAGCAACAGCTGCTGGCGCAACTCGAACAGCAGCTCAATGCTGACGACCCCCAGTTCGCGAGCCACATGGATGCGCGGCCGGTTCGCCCCACGTTCTCCACGAGGGCCGTCGTCCTCGGAGTCGTCTTGGGCGTGGTCGGCCTTGCCGTGGTGCTCGGCGGCGTCATGCTCAAGTCGGTGCTGATCGGCGTCGCGGGATTCCTGATCATGTCCCTCGGGGTCTACTGGGCGAGTACCCGTGGGTCGGGCAAGCCCCGCGGGGAGGTCCGCGGGAATCCCGCACCCGACGCGGGACCCGCGCCCAAGGCGGCCAAGCCGTCGTCGAACTTCATGCGCAATCTCGAAGACCGGTGGGACGAGCGCCGCTCCAGCGGCCCCTGAGTCGCTTGCGCCCCACTCGATGCGAGTTGGCTTGGATCGCAGCTGAAACCCCGGACCTCACGGTCCGGGGTTTCGTCGTGTCTGGCGATCCTCGCGTTCCGTGAACAGGCGATCGAAGAGGTTTGGGCCCACCCCCTCCACTTCGCTCCCCACGCCACTCCACTTTCATCCCTCGTCCGCCGTTGTGCTCGACGCGACGCCTGTGACATGCGGAAACGTTGGAAGGGCTGGGGGTGATGGGGTGTGAGTGCGTCGCACGCCGGTCCCATACGGGGCCTGAATTCGCCGATTTGGGTTGACCGGGGAGGGAAGTGGAGTAAAGTGGGGGCCGAAGAGAGAAACAGGAGGATCCTCGTCGAACCAAGGTGGTGTGCATGTTCCTCGGGACGTACTCACCGCGCCTGGATGAGAAGGGGCGCCTGATCCTTCCCGCCAAGTTCCGTGACGAACTGGCAGAGGGACTGGTGCTCACGCGAGGCCAGGAGCGCTGCATCTACGTGTTCAGCGCCACGGAGTTCGAAAAGGTCCACGAGCAGATGAGGGCGGCACCGCTGTCCTCCAAGCAGGCCCGTGACTACATCCGCGTGTTTCTCTCGGGTGCCTCTGACGAGGTGCCGGACAAGCAGGGCCGAGTGACCATCCCGACCCCGCTTCGTCAGTACGCAGGTCTTGATCGTGAACTGGCCGTCGTCGGTGCAGGTTCGCGAGCTGAGATCTGGGACGCCCAGGCCTGGGAGTCGTATCTGGCGGAGCAGGAATCAGCGTTCTCCGACACGGAGGACGAAGTGATTCCGGGGCTGTTCTGAACGGCCACCTGTGCGTCCCCGGTAGGTAACCGAATAGCTGTCGATGTACGCGGTTGAACACCGCATCGGGATCTCCGCGGCGAGATCTCCACCCGCACCGCCGTCACCGTCCTGACTCACCTTCCCCTGAGCCAGGCCGGATTCGAGGGACGGCCAGCGGGCGGGGTTCTGGTCACGTAGCTCACGGTGCGGTGTTCGTCATTGACCAGCCTGTCGCCAGTAAGCTGACCCTGCCGAAAAACCCGCATGCAATGGCGCGTGCCCCAGATTCTCAAGCCAGCTGCACGAAGGAGCAGACATGTCGGACGCACCGCGCCCCACGTCGCAGCGACACGTGCCCGTCCTGCTCGAACAGTGCATCGAGCTGTTGGCTCCCGGGCTGGAGCGGGAGCACCCCGTGGCGGTGGACGCGACCCTGGGCATGGGCGGCCATTCCGAAGCGATTCTGCAGCGCTTTCCGGACATCACCCTGATCGGTGTGGACCGGGACCCCGCCGCACTGGAATTGGCAACGGCCCGCCTGGACCCGTTCGGTGACAGGTTCCGACCGGTCCACATGACCTACGACCGGATCCCCGAGGCCCTGGAGAGCGCCGGATTCGATCATGCCGACGGGATCCTGTTCGACCTCGGCGTCTCCTCCATGCAGCTCGACGAGCGGGAGCGTGGCTTCGCCTATTCCTATGACGCGCCCTTGGACATGCGCATGGATTCCACCGCGCCCTTGACCGCGCGAGAGGTCCTGTCCACGTATTCGGAGAACGATCTCCGCCGGATTCTGCGTGACTGGGGCGAGGAACTCTTTGCCGGCCGCATCGCCCGAGCCGTCGTCGCCGCCCGCTCGGAGCACGAGCTGACCACGACCGGCCAGCTCGTGGAGGTCGTGCGTTCGGCCGTTCCGATGGCGGCCCAGCACAAGAAGGGGCACCCGGCCAAACAGACGTTCCAGGCGCTGCGGATCGAGGTCAACCAGGAACTGGACGTCTTGAACCGGGCCGTCCCGCGTGCCCTGGACGCGCTGAGCGTGGGGGGACGGGTGGTGGCCATGAGTTACCACTCGCTCGAGGACAAGATCGTCAAGAGAGAGTTGGCCGCCCGCTCCGTTTCGACGGCGCCCAAGGGGCTCCCGGTGGAACTCGAGGAGCACAAGCCCACGTTCAAGGTCCTGACCCGGGGCACCCACACCCCGACTCCCCGGGAGATCGAGGCGAACCCGCGTGCGGCCTCCGCCCGCTTGCGTGCCGCGGAACGCATCCGCGGGGACCACGGCCGCGTGGGTCGACGTCGAAGTGGGGCGTCGGTATGAAGTTTGGTTCGTCGAAACGGTCGACCTCACGGCCAGGCCTGGGCGGGTTGCTCGCCCGGATCCCGGAACCGCGAGCGGCAGTGGCCGGTGGTGCGGCCGCGGTGCGGCGACGCCGGTGGTCCCGGTTCATGCCTCCGGTCATCGCCATGCTCGCGATCATCGCCACCCTGGCCGGGATTCTGGTGCTGAACATCAAGGTCAGTGACGGGCAGTATCGACTGGTCGAGCTGCGCGCCCAGGAACGCTCCCTGGCGCAGGAGGCCGAAGCCCGCAATCAGGATCTGGAGTTCTACCAGGCGCCGCAGAACCTGGCGGTGTCGGCCCGGGACGAGGGCATGGTGCCCTCCACCTCTGAGGGCGTTGTGGATCTCAACTCCGGTGAGGTCAGCGGCGATCCCGTCCCGGCAGCCGAATCCGAGAACGACGAGATCCTCGTGGACCAACCCGTTCAGCGCGGCTCAGCTGCGGCCGATCGTGCTGCGGCCATCGCCCGCGAGCGTCGCGACGCGCTGCCCAATTCCCAGTCCGAGGCCGACGAGCAACTCGGGGCCGCCAATGAGGCCGAAGGCGACGTCGACCTCAACGGTGGGTCCATCCCGGCACCGCAACAACGCAAGCCCTCGGGCCAGACGGCATCCCCTTCTCCGAGCGGAGAGACGAATCAGGAAGCCGGCCAGCCCGGAACCGACCAGAACACAGACCAGAACGACGAGCAGAACGCCGACCAAGGCGCCAATGCTCAGGACAGCAATGCTCAGGACGGGGGCGCGCAATGAGCGACACACCCCAGCCGCCTTCGGACAACCCTGACCGGCACAGTGACTCCAGCGGATTCGCGCGCCTCACCAGCCGCCGCGAGTTCGTCGTCCTGCTGATCGGTCTTGCCTCCCTGGTTCTACTGGCGCTTCGCCTGGTCTGGGTCCAGGGCCTCGACCTGAGCGGGCGCGCGGCCAATGCCGAAAACGATCGGTTGCGGCACGAGGCACTTCCCGCGTTGCGGGGCGAGATCCTGGACCGCAACGGCTCGGTGTTGGCCCGCAGCATCCAGCGCTACGACATCGCGGTGGACCAGACACTCGTGGCGGACGTGACCGTGCGCCACCCGGACGGGACCTCGGAGACCACCACCGTCCTGGACGCGATCCGGAAACTGGCGGACATCCTCCACGTCAAGGACGACGACGTGAAAAACGCGCTGGACGGGGATGCCAACTTCGAATACCTGTACCGGGCGGCCACACCGGAGCAGTGGAACTCGATCCAAGATCTGCAACTGGGCTTCGTCACGGCTGAGCCCGTGTCCCAGCGCAGCTACCCGAACGGGCCTCTGGGGGGTTCAGTGGTCGGGTTCATCGGGGGCGACGACGAAGCCCTGGCCGGCATCGAGCTCTCCCAGGACGAGGTCCTGCGGGGGGAGGACGGCAGCCGGGTGTTCGAGATCAGCGCCGACGGCGTGCGCATTCCAGTGGCCCCGCACGACGAAACCCTGCCCGTTGACGGATCGAGCGTGCAGCTGACCCTCGATCGCGACGTCCAGTACTACGCACAGGAGGCCGTGGCGGCCCGGGCCAAGGAACTCGACGCGGAATGGGGGACCGCAGTGGTGCTCCGGGTCTCGGACGGCACCGTCCTGGCACTGGCCGACTCGTCGATGGTCGACCCCAACGAACCCGGCCGAACCGATGACGAAGGCGACTACTCCCCCCGCGCGGTCGCGGCCGCCGTCGAACCGGGTTCGACCCAGAAGACCCTGACCGCAGCCGCCGCGATCGACGAGGGCAAGATCGAACCCCTCAGCGAAGTGCCGGTGCCCGCAGAACTGACGATCGACGGTCAGACGTTCACGGACGCCTTCAACCACGGTGCGGAGGACAGGACGTTTGCGGGCGTGATCGCGGACTCCATGAACACCGGGACCGTGGAGGTGGGCAGCAAGCTCAGCGCGGAGCAGCGCCACAGCTGGCTCAAGAAATTCGGGGTTGGGGACGTGACCGGCATCGAGATCCCCGGTGAGACCCCGGGCTTGCTGGCGGACTGGACCGCGTGGGACGACCGCCAGCAGTACACCGTGCTCTTCGGCCAGGGCGTGTCCCAGTCGCCCCTGCGCACAGCCACGATCTTCCAGACCATGGGCAACGACGGCGTGCGCATCGAACCGCGCATCCTCCAAGCCGTGATCGACACCGAGGGGAACCGCACGGAGTCGGAGGCAGCCGAACCGGTGCGGGTGGTCTCGGCTGAAACGGCTCAGAAGGTGCGCGAGATCCTGGAGAGCGTGGTCACAGTCGGCGGTGCGCCCGAAGCGGCCGTGGACGGTTACCGGGTCGGTGGCAAGTCCGGTACGGCCGAAGCACCGGGAGAGCAGGGCGGCTACGACGGGTTCACGACCTCCTTCGCGGGGATCGGCCCGATCGAGGACCCCCAGTACGTGGTGGCCGTGACCCTGCAACGGCCCCAAGGCGACGTCCGTGAGATCGGCGCGGCAGGAGTGTTCAGCGAAATCATGGGCCAGGTGCTGAAGCACTACGGCGTGAGCCCGTCCGACAGCGAGCCGGAAGGGCTGCCCAAGTTCTTCGGAAAGGACGAGGGACGCAACGAGGATCCCGGTCAGACCTGACCGGTCGCGGTCGGGCTCCGGGAAGAACGCTCGGAGGGAAATGGTGGGGCGCGCTCACTGCTGCGCCACGCACCCGACCGGGGTCGCTAGACTCGGCTGCAGTCCGCAACGGTACTTCCCCGCCGTTTTGCCCCTCGGTGACGGGTGGGCGAAGTCCTGACCGGAGCCGAGTCCGTGCACAGACGGGCCGGGGGAGAGGCCGGTACACACGCCGGCAGCATGTCAGGAAGGACAACGTGGAGAGTATGGAGAACTCGCCGGAGATCACCACGGACGCAGCTTTGCTGCGGCCGGAAGGTGTGTCTTCGCTCGCGCTGGGGCAGTTGGCCTCATTGACGGGCGGGCAGCTTCTCCCCGGGCTGCAGGGCACGGGCGACGCCGCGGAACTCCGTGTCAGCGGTGTCAGCATCGACTCCCGTGCCATCCGACCGGGCGACCTCTATGCGGCCCTTCCGGGGGCACGTTTCCACGGTGCCGATTTCGCCGACGGAGCACGCAAAGCCGGCGCCGTCGCCGTTCTGACCGACCCCGACGGCGCCCGCATCCTGGGTGAGCAGGCCGCGTTGCCCGTCATCGTGGTCGAGGACCCGCGGGCGCAGCTCGGAGCGGTGGCCCGCACCGTCTACGGCTCGCAACCCCAGGACGGCACCGGCCTGGGCCTGTTCGGTGTGACGGGCACCAACGGCAAGACCACCACCACGTACTTCGTGAACTCGATCCTGCGGGCCCTGGGCGAGACGACGGGACTGATCGGAACCATCGAGATCCTGGCCGATGACCAGAAGATCCCGTCCAAGCTGACCACCCCCGAGGCCTCGACCGTGCACGCACTGCTGGCGGTCATGCGCGAATCCGGGATGACCGCGGCCTCCATGGAGGTCTCCTCCCACGCGATCGAGTTCGACCGGGTTGCCGGAGTCCGCTACGACGTCGCGGGGTTCACCAACCTGACGCAGGACCACCTGGACCTGCACGGAACCATGCAGGCCTACTTCGACGTCAAGGCGCGCCTGTTCACGCCGGAACGCACCGGCCGGGCCGTCGTCGTCGTCGCCGATGACGACGACGAGTGGGGCATCGCGATGGCCCGCCACGCCCGTGCGCAGCTCGGCGCGGACAACGTGGATGTGTTCGCCATGCGCGGTGGCGTGGTGGCCGACCGCGAGGGCGGCCCGCAGCGCCGCGGGGCCGACTGGACCCTGCATTCGATGACCCGGCGCGGTATCGGCCACGCCTTCGAGCTCGTGCACAGGGACGGGCGCAGCCTCCGGGTGAGCACGGGGTTGCCGGGCGAGTTCAACGTGGCGAACGCGGCCCTGGCCACCCTCATGGTCCTGGCTTCCGGGGTCGAACTCGACCTGCTGCAGCGCGTCCTGGACGAGCACGACCCCCTGACCACTGACGTCCCGGGCCGCATGCAGCTGATCGGGACGGAGCCCACGGCCGTGGTGGACTTCGCCCACAACCCGGACGCGTTGGCCCGTGCCCTGGCCGCCGTCGACCCGCCCGAGGGCAACGGCCGGGTCATTCTGGTCTTCGGTGCCACGGGCGACCGGGACAAGACCAAGCGGCCCCTCATGGGCGAGATCGCAGCCCGGGAGGCAGACGTCGTGATCATCAGCGACGACGACCCGCACGGGGAGGATCCCGCCGCGATCCGCGCCGAGGTGGCCGCCGGCGCCCACGCCTTGATCGAGTCCGGGCGGGCCCGGGCCGCGGAGGTCCACGAGATCTCGCCTCGCGCGGTCGCGATCCGCTCGGCGGTGCGCATGGCGGGCCGCGGGGACTCGGTGATCGTGGCCGGCCGCGGACACGAGACCGTTCAGGAAATCGCGGGCGTGGACCACCCCCTTGACGACCGCGCCGAGTTGCGCGCAGCGCTTGAAGACATGCAGGAAGGACGGTGGGAACACCAGTGATCCCACTCAACGCACGCCGAATCGCAGACATCACCGGAGGCGCCCTGCTGGGTCTCGACGGCGTCACCGACGCCGACCTGCCGGTGATCGACCACGTCACGACGGATTCCCGGGAGGTCGTGGACGGCACCCTGTTCGTGGCCAAGCCGGGGGAGGTGACCGACGGTCACCGGTTCGTCGGGACGGCGGTCGCCGCCGGTGCCAGGCTGGCTCTGGTGGAACGCCCGGTCCAGGACGACGACGGGCGTCCGTACCCGGCCGTCCAGGTTCCGGACGTGGTCGAAGCCATGGGAGCCCTGGCCTCGTGGGTGGTCAGCCACCTGCGAAGCCGCAACGACGTCAAGGTCGTCGGCGTGACCGGATCGGTGGGCAAGACCACCACCAAGGATCTCCTGCGGGCGATCTTCGAATCCGCGGGCCCCACGATCGCTCCCCGCGGGTCCTACAACGGTGAGGTCGGCGTGCCGCTCACGGTGTTCACCGCCACGGAGCAGACCCGGTACCTGGTCGTGGAGATGGGCGCGACCCACATCGGCAACATCGAGTACCTGTGCAAGATGGTGCGCCCCGACGTCGGCGTGGTGCTGTGCGTCGGGTCGGCCCACGCCGGGGAGTTCGGCGGCGTGGAGAACATCGCCGTGGCCAAGGGTGAACTCGTCGAAGCACTCGGGGGCGACGGCGTGGCGGTGCTCAACGAGGACGACCCCAGGGTTCGGGCCATGCACACCCGGACCCAGGCGCCGGTCGTGTTCTTCACCGCGGCCGAGGAAGCACCCTCGGGTGCCGACGAACCCCTGAAGGGTGCGCGCGTGCGCGCCACGGAGGTCACGACCGACGCCGACGGACATCCGAGCCTCACTCTGCACTTCCCCGACGGGTCGGAGCACCGGGTGGTCTCCGGACTGATCGGCGCCCACCACGTGAGCAACATCCTGGCCGCGGCGTCGGCCGCGTTCGTCTCGGGTATCCCGTCCGAGGACATCGCCGCCGTGCTGCGGAACCGCGGCGCGGGGAGCCGTTGGCGGATGGAACGCACCGAGCGGCCCGACGGCGTCACGATCATCAACGACGCCTACAACGCCAACCCGCAGTCCATGCGCGCGGCCCTGCAGACCCTGGTCGACCTCGGACGCCCCACGGACCAGCGACCTGCCCGGCGGACCTGGGCCGTCCTGGGTGGAATGCTCGAATTGGGGGACTCGTCCGTCGAGGAGCACGACGCGATCGGTCGCCAGGCCGTGCGCTTGAACATCTCCAAGCTGGTCGCCGTCGGAGACACGGCGCGGCCGGTCTACAACGCGGCCCACCTCGAGGGCTCCTGGGGCAACGAGGCCACCTGGGTGGAGGACGCCGACGCCGCGGAGGAACTGCTGGCCCGCGAACTGGCTCCCGGGGACATCGTGCTCTTCAAGTCCTCCAACGCCTCCGGACTCAAGATCCTGGGCGACAAGGTCGCGGCCGCCGAGCCAACGGCGACCCGAGACCCCGCGGCGACGAACGACACCTCCGCAGCCGGTGACCACTGGCTGTCCGCCGGCGACTTCGTCAACGCCGATCCCAAAGCCGAACGGAAGGGGGAGAGCGCGTGATCCAGATCCTCGTCGCCTCCCTGCTGGGCCTTGTCCTCTCGATCTTCGGCACCCCGGCGTTCATCAAGTTCCTCGAACGCCAGGGTTACGGACAGTTCATCCGGGAGGACGGTCCCTCCAGTCACCAGACCAAGCGCGGCACACCGACCATGGGCGGGGTGACGATCCTGGGTGCCGCCACGGTGGCCTACCTGATCTCGCACCTCGTCGTCGGGCTCTCCACGGGCCAGTGGACCGGACCCACCGTCTCGGGTCTGCTCGCGCTGTTCCTCATGCTCGGCATGGGCTTCGTGGGCGCGATCGATGACTTCACCAAGATCACCAAGAAGCAGAACCTGGGACTGACGCCCAAGGGCAAGATCCTGCTGCAGGGCCTGATCGGTTCCGTGTTCGCGATCCTGGCGCTGTTGTTCCCGGACGAGGACGGCAAGACCCCCGCCTCCACGGTGGTGTCCCTGACCCGGGACATCCCCGAGCTGGACATGGGCTTCACGCAGCTGCGCGGCGGGCTCGTCGAGGCCCTGACCTCCGGTCGCCCGGTGATCCTGGTGATCATCGGCGTGCTGCTGTTCGTGGTGTGGGTCAACCTCATCGCCACGGCCACGACCAACGCCGTGAACCTGACCGACGGGCTGGACGGGCTGGCCACCGGAGCTGCGATCTTCGTGTTCTCCGGCTACATGCTCATCAGCCTGTGGCAGAGCGGGCACGAGTGCGGTGATCCGATGGGTCCCGCCAGCAACGGGCTGTGCTACACCGTGCGGGACCCCTCCGACATCGCCGTGTTGGCCGCCGCCCTGATCGGTGCGCTGATCGGGTTCCTGTGGTGGAACACCTCGCCGGCCAAGATCTTCATGGGGGACACGGGGTCCCTGGGACTGGGCGGTGCCCTGGCGGCCTGCGCCGTGCTGACCCACACCGAGCTGCTCCTGGTGCTCATCGCCGGCCTGTTCGTGGTGATCACGATTTCGGTGATCCTGCAGGTGGGGTGGTTCAAGATCTCCGGCGGCAAGCGCATCTTCAAGATGGCACCCCTGCAACACCACTTCGAACTCAAGGGCTGGCAGGAAGTCACGGTCGTAGTCCGCTTCTGGATCATCGCCGGGCTCTTCGTGGCCGTCGCCCTGGCCGTGTTCTACGGCGAATGGCTGATCTCGAACGGAGGCACCTTCCGGTGATCCCTTCCCACAACGCAAACCCCCTCCTGGACGATCCGCGGCTGGAATCACTGACCAGCTGGGACGCGGACTGGGGTGGTCTGCGCGTCGTCGTCGTCGGTATCGGGATCTCCGGGTTCGCGGCCGCCGACACCCTGATCGAGCTGGGTGCCCGCGTCGTGGTCGTGGACGGCAAGGACACGGAGGAGACCCGGGCCAAGGCGGAGACGCTCAAGATCGTGGGCGCGGCGGAGGTCCTGCTCGGCGAGCAGGCCATGACCTCCCTGCCCACGGTGGACGGGCAACCCGCGGAACTCGTGGTCACCTCGCCCGGCCTGCGGCCCGACCAGTCCCTGCTGGCGGATGCCGTGGCGAACAAGGTGCAGATCTGGGGCGACGTCGAGCTGGCCTGGCGGATCCGCACCCGGGAAGGCCGGAAGACCGCCGAGTGGGTCTGCATCACCGGGACCAACGGCAAGACGACGACGGTCCAGATGACGGAGGCCATGCTTCAGGCGGGCGATCTCAAGGCGATCGCGGTCGGCAACGTGGGGACCCCGATCCTGGACGCCCTGCGGGACCCCGTCGACTACGACCTCCTGGCCGTCGAACTGTCCAGCTTCCAGCTGCACTGGCAGTACTCGGTTTCCCCCCTTGCCGCCGTGTGCCTGAACGTGGCCGAGGACCACGTCGACTGGCACGGCGGTTTCGAGGAGTACGTCGCGGACAAGTCCCGGATCTACGAGCACTGCAAGGTGGCCGCGATCTTCAACGTGGCCGATGACCGCACCCTGCGGATGGTCGAGGAAGCGGACGTGATCGAGGGCTGCCGAGCCATCGGCTTCACGGCGGGGCACCCCGAACCCTCCATGCTCGGCGTGGTGGAGGACCTGCTGGTCGACCGTGCGTTCCTGGACGACCGGCGGAACCAGGCGCTGGAACTCGCCGCCGTCACGGACATCAAACCCGTTCCGACCGTCCACGGCGTGGCCAACGCCCTGGCCGCCGCGGCACTGGCCCGCGCGGCGGGAGTCGACGCGGACAAGGTGGGCGACGGGCTGCGGGCCTTCGAACCCGGCGCGCACCGCATCCAACCGGTGGCCAAGACCAACGGGGTCCTGTGGATCAACGACACCAAGGCCACCAACCCGCACGCCGCCAACGCGTCCCTGTCTGCCTTCGAGCCCGTGGTCTGGATCGCCGGCGGGCTGTCCAAGGGCACGGACTCCCACGAGCTGGTGGCCAAGCACGCGGGACGCCTGCGCGCCGTGGTGCTGATCGGCACGGACAACCAGAACCTGCTCGACGCCCTCGAGCAGTCGGCACCGGGGGTTCCCGTGATTCCCGCCGCCTCCCCGGAGACGGACGTCCACGACGGCGACGCCGTCATGGCAATGGCCGTGCAGGAAGCTCACCGCGTGGCGGTGGACGGCGACACGGTCCTGCTGGCCCCCGCCGCCGCCTCCATGGACCAGTTCCGGGACTACGTACACCGTGGCGAGGCCTTCACCGCAAGTGTCGCTGACCTCGTGGAGCGCCTGTCGTGAGTCCTCGGGGCCGTGCACGCACCCGGGCGGTCAGCGCCGTCCGGCACCCTGACCACGCCACCGAGCGGGCCCCCCGGCAGGAGCACTCACCGGTCGGTGAGGGTCTGCTGCGTCGGCTCCGGGACTGGATCCAGGACGGGCCCCTGGTGCACTCGTACTACGCCCTGGCCATCAGTGCGATTCTGCTCTTCTCCGTGGGCGGGATGATGGTGCTCTCGGCCTCGGCCGTCGAGTCCATTTCCGCGGACCGTTCGGCGTTCTTCTACTTCCTGCGCCAGATCATGTTCGGTGTGGCGGGTGTTGTGCTGATGTTCGCGTTGTCCCTGGTGCCCTCCAGGACCTACGAACGGTTCGCGCCCCTGGCGTTCGGGATCTCCAGCGCGTTGGTCTTCCTGGTCATCCCGCTGGGCGTGGAGGTCAACGGCAACAAGAACTGGCTCAACATCGGCGGGTTCACACTCCAGCCCTCGGAGGCCGCCAAACTCGGCGTCGCTCTCATGCTGGGATGGCACTTCGCCCGCAGCGCGCATCGGTTCCGCGAGTACAAGGACTACCTGTGGCCCTCCTTGGGGATCGTGGGAATCCCGGTCGGCTTCGTCGCGCTGGGTGGTGACATCGGAACCGTCGTGATCTTCGGCTTGATCTACCTGGCCGCCCTGATCCTGATCGGCACGCCGTGGAAACTCTTCGGCATGCTCTTCGGGGCGGTGGCCGTCCTCGGCGCCCTCGCCGTCATCATCGCCCCGCACCGGATGGAGCGGATGACGGGCTGGTTCACGGGGGAATGCGACGTCAGCGGTGCCTGCTGGCAGGCCCAACAAGGGCTGGCCGCACTGGCCACGGGAGGCTGGTGGGGCGTCGGACTGGGCCAGTCCCGCTCCAAGTACAACTACGTGCCGGAGGCCCACAACGACTACATCTTCGCGATCATCGGCGAGGAACTGGGCCTGATCGGCACCGTCCTGATCCTCGTGCTGTTCGTGGTCATGGGAGTGGCCATGGCCCGGGTGCTGTTGCGGACCACCTCGACCTTCGAACGCGTGGTCACCGGCAGTGTCCTGACCTGGCTCATCGGTCAGGCCTTCGTGAACATCGGCATGGTCACAGGTGCCCTCCCCGTGATCGGCGTCCCGCTCCCGTTCATCAGCTACGGTGGTTCCTCCCTTCTCATGTGTCTTGCGGCGGTGGGCGTGGTGATGTCCTTCACCCGCTACACCCGCGCCGGTTCCCGGACCTCCGGTCCGCCACGTGACGAGGTTGAAGACCACCACGACGGGGAGGCTCTCCTGCCGGAGCACGAGATGCCCGGCAACGTTCGCCGCCTTCCCTCCAGGGCAGAGAGGAACCCATGAACCCTCAGGAACAGCCACGGTCCCAGGACGCGGGTGCAACTCCCGACCGTTCCGCCGGTGGTCCCTCGGTCGTGATTGCGGGTGGTGGAACGGCGGGACACATCTCGCCCCTGTTGGCCATCGCCCGGGCCGTCCTGGACCAGGAACCCAACGCCCGGGTCACCGCCGTGGGCACGGCTGCCGGGATGGAGACCCGCTTGGTCCCCGCCGCGGGCCTGTCGTTGGAGACCATTGACCGGGTGCCGCTGCCCCGGAAACCCTCCCCGGACCTGCTCAAGCTGCCCGTTCGTCTGCGGCGCGCGATCCGCCAGGCCGGAGACATCATCGACGGCGCCGGGGCCGACGTCGTCGTCGGCGTGGGTGGGTACGTGTGCACCCCCATGTACCTTGCCGCCAAACGCCGCGGTGTCCCCGTCGTCATTCACGAGGCCAACGCCCGTCCCGGCATCGCCAACCGGGTGGGTGCGCGCTCGGCGGCCGTCGTCGCGGCGGCATTCCCCGACACCCCGCTGCAGGGTGCGCGCACCGTCGGGATGCCCATGCGCAAGGAGATCTCCCAGCTCGACCGGGCCGCTCGACGGGCCGAGGCCAGGCGAGAACTCGGGCTCGATCCGGAGAAACCCACGGTGATCGTCACGGGCGGGTCCTCCGGTGCGCTCTCGATGAACCGCACCGTCGCCCGTGTTGCGGGCGAGATCGCGGCTTCCGGGGCCCAACTGCTGCACATCACGGGGCGCAACAAGCAGGTGCTCGACGACGCCGGGAAGCTGTTGACGGCTGAGGGCTACACGCAGGTCGAGTACGTGGACGGGATGGAGAACGTCTACGCGGCCGCCGACCTGCTGGTGGCCCGCTCCGGCGCTGCCACGGTCTCGGAAGTCGCCGCCGTGGGACTGCCCGCCGTTTTCGTTCCCTTGCCGATCGGCAACGGCGAACAGGCGCTCAACGCCAAGTCCTTGGTGGCCTCCGGCGCCGCCAGACTGGTCGAAGACGCGGCATTCACCCCCGAATGGTTCCGTGACAACATTCTTCCCCTCATCTCCGACGGCCCCGCGCTGGCGGCGATGTCCGAAGCCGCCCAGGGCGCCGGTGTGCGAGACGCCGACCGGACCATGGCGCGGCTGATCCTGCAGGAGGCACGCGCGTGAACACCCAGCCATCCCAAGAGACCCCCGACGGCGCAGGGCAGGTCGATTCCGCACCTACGGCACCCGTGGGCGTCGACACCGACCCGCGGGACCTCGGCCGCACGCACCTGATCGGTATCGGCGGTGCCGGCATGTCGGCGGTGGCCCGCCTCCTGCTGGCCCACGGTGTGACCGTGTCCGGCTCGGACGCACAGGAGTCCATGGGCCTCGCGCACCTGCGGGAACAGGGTGCGGCGGTCGTCGTCGGGCAGCGGGCGGAGAACGTCCACGACGTGGACACGGTCGTGGTGTCCACCGCGATTCGGGAGACCAACCCCGAGTTGGCCACCGCACGGGAACGGGGGCTCACTGTCGTCCACCGTTCCGACGCCCTTGCCGTGAGCATGCACGGGTCCCAGGTGGTCGCCGTGGCCGGAACGCACGGAAAGACCACGACCAGTTCGATGATCGCCGTCATGCTGGAAGCGGCCGGCGTCCAGCCCTCGTGGGCGATCGGTGCCCACGTCGCGGACCTCGGCGCCAACGCCGCGCTCGGGCACGGCGCGTGGTTCGTGGCGGAGGCCGACGAGTCCGACGGGTCCTTCCTCAAGTACGCGCCGACCGTCGCGGTGGTCACGAACATCGAACCGGACCACCTGGACCACTACGGCTCCACGGAGGAGTTCTTCCAGGCCTTCGACGACTTCACCGCCACCATGCGTCCGGGCGGAACCCTGGTGGCCTGTCAGGACGACGCCGGCTCGCGCGAGCTGGCGCGCCGGACACGGGACGCCGGAGCCCGAGTGCTCACGTACGGCACCGATCCCACCTCGGACATCTCCATCCAGGAGATCGAGTCCCACGGCCTCGGCACCTCCGCCACCCTGTCGGTGGGAGAAGGTGCCGATGCCCGACGGCACCGGATGGCCCTGGCGGTACCGGGGGAGCACAACGTGCTGAATGCAGCCGCGGCTTTCGCGGTGTCCTCGGCCGTGGGCATACCTGCCGAGGAAGCGCTGCGCGGCCTGACGGGCTTCCACGGGTCGGCCCGCCGTTTCGACCTCAAGGGCGAGGGGAACGGGGTGCGGGTCTTCGACGACTACGCCCATCACCCGACCGAGGTCGCCGCTGCGCTCACGGCAGCCCGCAAGGTGGCCGGGGAGCACAAGGTCCTGGCCCTGTTCCAGCCTCACCTGTTCTCGCGCACGCAGGCCTTTGCAGGGGAGTTTGCGCAGGCCTTGCAGATCGCGGATCGCGCGTGGGTGCTCCCGGTCTTCGCCGCGCGCGAGGACCCCGTTCCGGGGGTGAGTTCGGCCTTGATCACGGACGCGGGTGGCGCGACGGTCGTCGCGGCAGCTCAGCCGGAGGATGCCGTGCGAGAGATCGCCCAGGCCGCCGCGCCCGGTGACCTGGTCCTGACCATCGGTGCGGGCGACGTCACAGTCCACGGCCCGCGTCTAGTGGAGGCCTTGGCCGAGGGCCGGACGTCGGGGGATGCGGAGCCTTCGTCCTGATGCCCGGGGGAGAACGGCCGGGCCGTCCCCGGGCTTCCGGGGCGACCTCCACGGGGAAGACCCGGGTCAAGGTCAACGACGGGTCCAAGGTCTCGGAACTGGACAGTGAACGGTTCGAGGAGGTCCCCACGGGCGGAGGGCGGTTCAGTGCCTGGCGCCGTACCGTTCAGACCCAGTCGGGGCGGGAACCCGGTCAGCGCCGTGCCCCCGCGGGGCTTTCGGCCGAGGCCCGTAAGGCAGGACGGCGCCGTCGGACGCTCGGTGCGGTCGCTGCGGCGCTCCTGCTGGCGTTGCTGCTGGTCTTCGTCGTGTTCTTCTCGCCGCTGTTCGCGGTCCGGTCCATCGACGTCGAAGGGGCCCGCCTGACGGACGCCGACGAGGTCCGGGACCACCTGAGCCAGTTCGAGGGCGTGCCCATGACCAGGATCTCAGAACGAGACGTCATGGACAGCCTGGGGTCTCTGCCCCAGGTCAGGTCCGTGCACATCTCGACCCTTCCCGACGGGCACCTGGTGGTCGAGTTGACCGAGCGGGTTCCAGTGGCGGCCGTCGAGGACGGCGACAAGGGCTGGTCGCTCGTGGACCAGGACGGCACGGTGTTGCGGACGGTCGAGGACCGTGCGGAGGTCCAGGTCCCCGTCATCGAAGGCGGTACGGACGTCCTGGGAACCGAGAGCTTCGACTCCGTGGCGGGAGTGCTGTCCACGCTTCCGTCGTCGTTGCTCGAGCAGGTGAACTCCGCGAAGGCGGAGTCGGACTCGACCGTTGAACTCGAACTGGACGGCGGTGTCACCGCTCGGTGGGGTGATTCCACGCGCGGGAACCTCAAGGCGGAGGTCTTGGCGCAGCTGGTGGACGCGCGCGAGCAGACCGGGGCCGTCAACGTGTACGACGTGTCCTCCCCGGAGCATCCCGTCCTCGAATGACGTCAAGTTTGAGGCAAACCTTGAGGCTTGGAACGGAAAATGACCGCATGCGACCTTCAACACGCCCCCGCGTATCCGTTCGAGCGAAATCCCATTGCTAGTCTTTGGCGTGGAATAAAGAGATGAGCCACATCGACCGGCAGTCCAACACTGAACCACCACTTGAAGGTTAAGAAATGTTGGCAGCGGTTGACGGTCTCACCGGAAGCAGCCCGTTCGGCCCCCACGCGGGCGGACCCCCGAAGCGAAACAGGTGATCATGGACACCACGACTCCCCAGAACTACCTGGCCGTCATCAAGGTTGTCGGCATTGGCGGTGGCGGCGTTAACGCCGTGAACCGCATGATCGAAGAAGGTTTGCGCGGTGTCGAGTTCATCGCGATCAACACGGACGCCCAGGCGCTGCTGATGTCGGATGCCGACGTCAAGCTCGACGTCGGACGCGAGTTGACCCGTGGCCTGGGCGCCGGGGCCAACCCCGACGTCGGACGTCAGGCCGCTGAGGATCACCAGGAGGAGATCGAGGAGGTCCTCAAGGGCGCCGACATGGTGTTCGTGACCGCAGGTGAGGGTGGTGGCACCGGTACCGGTGGCGCCCCCGTGATCGCCCGGATTGCTCGTTCCCTGGGTGCTCTGACCATCGGTGTGGTCACGCGTCCCTTCACTTTCGAAGGTCGCCGTCGTTCCAACCAGGCCGAGAACGGCATCGAGACCCTTCGTGACGAGGTCGACACCCTGATCGTCATCCCGAACGATCGTCTACTGTCCATCTCGGACCGCAACGTGTCCATGCTCGATGCGTTCAAGTCCGCGGACCAGGTGCTCCTCTCCGGTGTGCAGGGCATCACCGACCTGATCACCACCCCGGGCCTGATCAACCTCGACTTCGCCGACGTCAAGTCGGTCATGCAGGGTGCCGGTTCGGCGCTCATGGGCATCGGCTCGGCCCAGGGCGAGGACCGGGCGGTCAAGGCCGCCGAGCTCGCGATCGCTTCGCCGCTGCTCGAAGCGTCGAT
The DNA here is from genome assembly GCF_003797835.1 of Kocuria soli. Taxonomy (GTDB): domain Bacteria; phylum Actinomycetota; class Actinomycetes; order Actinomycetales; family Micrococcaceae; genus Kocuria; species Kocuria soli. The sequence continues at coordinate 76,177 of NZ_RKMF01000004.1, read as the reverse complement.
CGACGGCGCCCACGGCGTCCTGCTGTCCATCCAGGGTGGCTCGGACCTCGGCCTGTTCGAGATCAACGAGGCCGCCCGCCTGGTCCAGGAAGTGGCCCACCCGGAGGCGAACATCATCTTCGGCGCCGTGATCGACGACGCGCTGGGCGACCAGGCTCGCGTCACCGTGATCGCCGCCGGTTTCGATTCCGTGTCGCCTGAGACGAACGCCAACAACACCTCTGCGGCAGCTCAGCAGGCCGCCTCCACCCGTGCCGCCTTCGGCTCCGGTGCCGGTCAGCCCGCCGACCTGGGCCGTGGCCCGCAGCGCGGCGGCCAGTCCGCTCCGAACCGGTCCGGCAACGGCTCCGGCTGGGGTGGGCAGAGCACCAGCAACGACGACGTCCCGGACGACGCCGGTTTCGACGTGGACCTCCCGGCCGAGCAGGACACGGTCAAGGGTTCCTCGAACCGCAAGGACTCCCTGGATTTCCCGGATTTCCTGAAGTGATCTCGGGGAGGTCGGTCCTTCGCCCCGCCGGGTGACGGACCGGGTGGAAGACCGACCTCACGCGCCCGAACCGGGTAACCACGACCGTGGCCGGAGACGATTGTCGTCTCCGGCCACGGTCGTTCCGTCTCGAGGCCGCACGACCGGCCTCAGCTGGTGGTTAGGATCGAAGCATGTACTGGTATCGCGGAGAACTCGGGGCGGCGCGGGTCGCATTCACGGACCGGGAACTCGGCAATCTCGCCCTCCACGTCCCAGACGACGCGGACGCCGTACGTCGTCGGCGACTGCGCCTGGAAGACGATCTGGGTGTCGAGCCAGGCTCCCTTCTCTTCCTGGACCAGGTTCACGGAACGCGCGTGGCGGACGCGGACGATCCGGATCTCGGCACTGCCCCCACGGCCGACGCCGCCGTGTCCACCACGGGTCGTCCACTGGCCGTAATGGTGGCCGACTGTGTCCCGGTCCTGTTCGAGGGGACCGACCCGCTCACGCCGGACCTGTCCGTGACCGCCGTGGCGCATGCCGGCCGCAACGGACTTCTCGAGGGGGTCCTGGAAGCAACGGTGCAGACCATGCGCGCCCGAGGGGCCACGACCGTCCGCGCCGTCGTCGGTCCGTGTGTGTGTGGTTCCTGCTACGAGGTCCCCGAGGACATGGCCGCGGACGCCGAGCGTCGGCTGCCCGGCATCCGGTCGACCACGGCCCGGGGAACCTCCGGCCTGGACCTTCCGGCGGCGGTCGTGAGGGAACTCAAGCGTCTCGACGTGGTCGTCACGCGTCCGGTCGGCGAGGACGGTCCCGCCTGCACCTTGGAGAATCAAGCGCTGTCCTCTCACCGGCGTGACCCGGGCAGCGGACGTATCGTCGGCGTCGTCGTCGGCGCGCAGATGCCGACGGACGCGGTGGCCCGCGCACCGCACGCGGTCCAGGGAGGTGGCCACAGTGACTGAGTCGGAAAACAGCACTGAGTCGGCGAACAGCACTGAGTCGGAAAACAGCGCGGTGGAGGACGCCCGGACCCATGAACTCCGAGGCAACCTCGAACGACTTCGGGAGCGCCTTTCAGCGGCCGAGAACGATCGACACGTGGGGACCGGGCCGGTCGACCTGATCGCCGTGACCAAGTTCTTCCCCGCCCAGGACGTGCAGCGGCTGCTGGACGTGGGCGTGCGTGACGTGGGGGAGAACCGCGACCAGGAAGCCGCCGAGAAGGCGCGCTCGGTCCCCGATGCGACGTGGCATTTCATCGGACAGCTCCAGTCCAAGAAATCCACCTCGGTGGTCCGTTACGCCTCGCGCGTGCACTCCGTGGATCGCATGTCGTTGGTCACAGCACTCGGCAAGGCTGTGCGCAACCACCGGGCGGCGGTCGCCGAAGGCCAGGCACAGGGTGGACCCTGTACCGAAGGTGACCTCGACTGTCTGGTCCAGGTCTCGCTCGACGACTCCGAGGGTCGCGGAGGTGTGCGTCCCGTTGACCTGGCGGCCCTGGCCGATGCCGTCGCCGCCGAGGAGGGCCTCCGGTTGGGCGGCGTCATGGCCGTCGCCCCGCTGGGCAGCGCGCCCGAGCCCGCGTTCGAGCGCCTCCACGGCTACGCACAGCAGCTGCGGGAACAGCACCCGTCCGCCACCCAGATATCCGCCGGAATGAGCGCGGATTTGGAAGCGGCCGTACGGTGGGGCTCCACCCACGTGCGGGTCGGTTCCGGTATTCTCGGTGCGCGTCCGGTGGGCTGATCCAGCGCGTGCGCGGCCGCCCGCAGGGTGAGCACCGCAGCCGGAGGTCCACCGCCCGGAACCATCGTCCACCGACCTCAACCGTCGTCGTCCGTTGCAGAGCAAGGAGTGCTGTCCATGGGTCAGTCAATGCGCCGAGCCATGATCGCCTTGGGACTGGCCGAGCCCGATGAGCCGAACGATCGGCCCCAACGCGACGAACGCCAGGAACCGCGTCACCACGCCGAACGCGCCGAGCGTCTCGCCGCCGAACGCCGCCCCGCCCCCGAAGCGGAGGCGCGTCCCACCCCCGAGCGCGAACCGTCCCGGGGTGAACGCGCCGCCGCAGGGCGCAGCTCCGGGTCCACCTCCCGTTCCGCCACCGAGGCCCCCGCGAAGTCTCGGGCGCCCCAGGACCGACGCCGCACCGGCGAATACCGTGCCCCCGTCACGCCGATCAAGCGTGCCCCCTCAACATCCCGAGAGGATGCCGACGACATGCGCACCATCACCACCGTGCACCCTCGTTCGTACAACGACGCCAAATCGGTCGGCGAATCCTTCCGTGACGGCACCCCGGTCATCATGGACCTGACCGATCTGGGGGAGGCCGAGGCCAAGCGCTTGGTCGACTTCGCCGCCGGCCTGGTCTACGCACTGCACGGTTCCATCGAGCGGGTCACCACCACGGTGTTCCTCCTGACGCCTTCCTACGTGGAGGTCGTGGACAACTCCGCGGCGGGGGACACCCAAGAGGCTGCACAGGGCTGACCTGAGTGAGCATCGTCCTCGGCATCCTCTACCTGGCGATCCACCTCCTGGTGCTGATCGTTCTGGCCCGCTTCGTGCTCGAAATGGTCACGTCCTGGGCCAGGAACTGGCGTCCGCGCGGCGCCGTGCTGGTCCTTGCCTCCGTGGTGTACGGGGTCACCGACCCGGTCTTCAAGCCCCTCCGACGGTTGATCCCGCCGCTGCAGATGGGCGGAATCGCCCTGGATCTCTCAGCGCTCATTCTCATCTTCGGGCTGAGCCTGCTGCAGTCCCTGGTGCGCGTCGCCTTTTACGCCTGAGCCCGGCGCCCACGGCCCGCAGCGGCCACGTGAAGCGTGGTGACGCTGATCTCTGCCCCTCGGAATGGGGACAGGGAGTAGCAACGATGTACTGTGATTCCAGACCACGACCGCTCGGATGGCCATGACCACGGCAACCGAGGCGGCCTGAGCAATGACCTGCACGAGGAGAGTTACTTCCGATGGCCTTGACTCCAGAAGACGTCATCAACAAGCGTTTCCAGCCCACGAAGTTCCGTGAGGGCTACGACCAGGATGAGGTCGATGACTTCCTGGACGAGATCGTGGTGGAACTGCGTCGGCTGAACCAGGAGAACTCCGACCTGCGTCAACAGCTCGAAACGGGGACCGGAGCCGTTGCCGACGACTCGACCGCCCAAACCACCACGGAGGAGACCGCACCCGCCGTCGAGACCGAGGAGGAGGTCGCTCAGCCGATCGTGGCCGAGGACGCAGCCGGTGCGGCAGGCGAGCCCGTGGACCGGGCTACAGCTCCAGGTGCCGGCGACGCGCAGAGCGCGGCGGGTGTCCTGGTCATGGCTCAGCGGTTGCACGACGAGTACGTGGCCAAGGGCCAGGCAGAACATGACCGCCTCACGGCCGACGGCCAGTCCGAGTACGACCGTCTGCTCTCCGAGGCCCAGCGCTCGAAGGATGAAGTCCTGACCAGCCTGGAATCCGAGCGCGGTGCCTTGCAGGAGAAGGTCGATCATCTGCGCGGCTTCGAACAGACCTACCGGGTGAAGCTCAAGGAGTTCATCTCCGGTCAGCTCAACGACATCGATGCAGCTCCGCCCGTGGAGGACGACGTGGCTGCGATCGTGGGCGAGTTGCCCGCTGACGAACCGCAGGTCCAGGGGGCCACGGATGCCGCCCCGCAGGCTGTCACCGACGCCGACTCCGCGGCCGACGAGGGCAACCCGGAGGGCACCTCCGGCCAGAACTCCGCGTCCTGAGGCGGCGAAGATCCGCCCCATGATTCCAGCCGAGCAGCCCGCGGCCTCGCGGGGCCGTGCGGCCACCGGTTACGTCCTGGGCACTCTTGCCGTGAGTGCTCTGGTGTACGCCCTCGACCAGTGCAGCAAGATGTTCGTGGAACGCAGCATGCAACTAGGCGAGACCGTCCCGGTCCTGGGCGACTGGCTCCAGTGGCACTACATCCTCAACCCCGGTGCGGCGTTCTCCATGGGTGAGGACCACACCTGGATCTTCACGGCCATCATGGCCGTGGTCAGCGTGGGCATCCTCGCCTTCCTGCCCAAGGTCCGGAGTCGGCCGTGGGTGGTTGCCCTCGGGCTGGTCCTGGGCGGCGCGCTGGGAAACCTCACGGACCGGCTCTTGCGGTGGCCGGGATTCCCCAACGGCCACGTGGTCGACTTCATCCACGTCAAGCACTTCGCCGTGTTCAACCTGGCCGACTGCGGCGTCGTGGTCGGGATCGGGTTGATCGCGTTCCTGCTGTTGACCGGGCGTGAGGCGGACGGAACTCGCTCTGCGGGCACCGGACGTGGACAGGAGGGCGGCGGGTGACCGACCGCGTCCACCAGGAGTTCACGGTCCCGGACGAGTTCGACGACGCCCGGGCCGACGCCGCCTTGGCCCGTCTGACCGGACTCTCTCGAACGGTCGTCGGAAAGCTCCTGCGGGCGGGAGAGGCCACGGCCGACGGAAGCGTCCTGGCCAAGTCCGACAAGGTGGCGGCCGGCTCGGTGGTCCGGCTGCTGCTGCCCGAAGAACGCGATCTCGCCGAGATCACCCCCGAGGTGGTCGCTGGCTTCGAGGTCGTCCACTGCGACGACGACATCGTCGTCGTCGACAAGCCCGCCGGTGTGGCCGCCCACCCGTCCCCCGGGTGGAAGGGTCCCACGGTCGTGAGTGCCCTGGCGGGGGTGGGAGTCTCCGTGAGCACCTCCGGAGCCGCGGAACGTCAGGGGATCGTCCACCGGCTCGATGTCGGGACCTCCGGTCTCATGGTCGTGGCACGGACAGAACGGGCCTACACGGCGCTCAAGCGCGCGTTCAAGGAACGGACGGTCGAGAAGGTCTACCACACGGTGGTCCAGAGTCTGCCCGACCCGTTGGAAGGCACGATCGACGCCCCGATCGGACGCCACCCCGGCTACGAATGGCGATTCGCCGTCGTGGACGGTGGACGTGATTCGGTGACCCACTACGAGACCCTTGAAGCCTTCGGTCGTGCCACGCTCGTGGAAGTCCACCTGGAGACCGGGCGGACTCACCAGATCCGCGTGCACTTCTCCGCACTGCACCACCCGTGCTGCGGAGACCTGACGTACGGGGCCGATCCGGCCCTGTCCGCGGGCCTGGGGCTGACCCGGCAGTGGTTGCACGCTCGTCGGCTGGGCTTCGTACACCCGGCCACCGGTGAGAACGTGACCTTCGAGAGCCCTTACCCCCCGGATCTCGACTACGCATTGGAGACCCTGCGCGACGGCGGTCCCTGAGAGATCTCGCACGGTGTCCCGTGAGGCTCGTGTCCGAGTCCGCCGCTAGAATCTTCTGGTGACCAAGGGCAAGGGATTTACGCATCTGCACGTGCACACCGAGTACTCGATGCTCGACGGTGCAGCCCGACTCGACGACCTCTTCGAGGCCTGTCACGCCAACGGCATGGATTCCCTGGCCACCACGGACCACGGCTTCGTGTTCGGCGCCTACGACTTCTGGTCCAAGGCCACCAAGGCTGGGATCAAACCGATCATCGGCGTGGAGGCGTACCTGACCCCCGGCACGCACCGCACGGACCGGTCCCGCGTGAAGTTCCACGAAGGTGGTCGTGAAGACGTCTCCGGCGGTGGTGCCTACACGCACATGACGCTGCTCGCAGAGACCACCGAGGGCATGCAGAACCTCTTCCGGGCCTCCTCCTACGCGTCCCTGGAAGGCCAGCTCTACAAGCCGCGCATGGACCGCGAGCTGCTCAACCAGTACGGCAAGGGACTGATTGCCACCACCGGGTGCCCGTCGGGTGAGATCCAGACCCGTCTGCGCCTCGGCCAGTACAAGGAGGCGATCGACGCCGCGGCAGAGTTCCGGGACATCTTCGGCGCGGAGAACTTCTACTGCGAGATCATGGACCACGGTCTGGGGATCGAGAAGAACGTCCACCAGGACCTCATGAAGCTGGCCAAGGACCTCAACCTCCCGTTGGTGGCCACGAACGACCTGCACTACACCCACGCGGAGGACGCCAAGGCACACGCGGCCCTGTTGTGCGTGCAGTCGGGGTCGACCCTGGCGGACCCCAAACGCTTCAAGTTCGACGCCGACGAGTTCTACCTCAAGTCCGCGGCAGAGATGCGCGACCTGTTCCGGGACTACCCGGCGGCCTGCGACAACACACTCGAGATCGCCGAACGCTGCCACGTCGAGTTCGACGAGTCGATCGGCAAGTTCATGCCGGTCTTCCCCGTCCCGGAGGGGGAGAACGAGGCCTCTTGGTTCGCCAAGGAGGTGGATTCGGGTCTGGAGTACCGCTTCCCCAACGGGGTGCCGCAGGAAGCGCGCGACCAGGCGGAGTACGAAAAGGGCATCATCCAGCAGATGGGCTTCCCGGGATACTTCCTGGTGGTGGCCGACTTCATCAACTGGGCCAAGGACAACGGTATTCGTGTGGGTCCGGGTCGTGGTTCCGGTGCGGGGTCCATGGTGGCCTACGCCATGCGCATCACCGAGTTGAACCCGCTGGAACACGGCCTGATCTTCGAGCGCTTCCTCAACCCGGAACGCGTGTCCATGCCCGACTTCGACGTCGACTTCGACGATCGTCGTCGGTCGGAAGTCATCAAGTACGTCACGGACAAGTACGGCGACGAACGTGTGGCCATGATCGTCACCTACGGCACCATCAAGGCCAAGCAGGCGCTCAAGGACTCCTCCCGCGTCCTGGGGTACCCGTTCTCCATGGGGGAGAAGCTCACCAAGGCCATGCCGCCGGACATCATGGGCAAGGGCATCTCCCTGGCCGATGTCTACAACAAGGACGCCAAACGCTATGACGAGGCCGGGGAACTGCGCGAGGTCCTCGAGGAGGATCCGGAAGCCGCCAAGGTCTTCGAGACGGCAACCGGCCTGGAGGGCCTGAAACGGCAGTGGGGTGTGCACGCCGCGGGCGTGATCATGTCCTCGGACCCCCTGATCGACATCATCCCGCTCATGCGCCGCGAAGCCGACGGGCAGGTCATCACCCAGTTCGACTACCCCACGTGTGAGGGGCTGGGGCTGATCAAGATGGACTTCCTGGGGTTGCGCAACCTCACGATCATCTCTGACGCCCTGGAGAACATCACCCTGAACCGGGACGGGTTCGTCCTGGACCTGGAAACCCTGGAACTGGACGACAAAGCCTCATACGACCTGCTGGCCCGCGGCGACACCCTGGGTGTGTTCCAGCTGGACGGCGGTCCCATGCGCTCCCTGCTGCGCCTGATGCAGCCGGACGAGTTCGAGGACATCTCCGCCGTGCTCGCGCTCTACCGACCGGGCCCCATGGGCGTGAACTCCCACACCAACTACGCCCTGCGCAAGACGGGACAGCAGGAAGTCACTCCGATCCACCCGGAGCTGGAAGAGCCCCTGGCGGAGATCCTGGACACCACCTACGGCCTGATCGTGTACCAGGAACAGGTCATGGCCGTGGCCCAGAAGGTGGCCAACTACACGCTCGGCCAAGCGGACCTGCTGCGCCGTGCGATGGGCAAGAAGAAGAAGTCCGAGCTGGACAAACAGCAGGACGTGTTCTTCGGCGGCATGAAGGAGAACGGCTACTCGGAGGACGCCGCCAAGACCCTGTGGCACGTCCTGGAGTCCTTCTCCGACTACGCGTTCAACAAGGCCCACACCGCGGCCTACGGCCTGGTGTCCTACTGGACGGCCTACCTCAAGGCGCACTACCCGGCCGAGTACATGGCCGCCCTGCTGACCTCGGTGGGTGACGACAAGGACAAGCTGGCGCTCTACCTCAACGAATGCCGCCACATGGGCATCACCGTGCTGCCGCCGGACGTCAACGAATCGGTCATCACCTTCACCCCCGTGGGCAACGACATCCGTTTCGGCATGGCCGCGGTGCGCAACGTGGGTGCCAATGTGGTCCAGGGGATCGTGGACGCACGTGAGGAACAAGGTGCCTTCACCTCCTTCAACGACTTCCTCTCCAAGGTGCCGGTGGTGGTGTGCAACAAGCGCACCATCGAATCGCTCATCAAGTCCGGTGCCTTCGACCAACTGGGCCACACCCGCCGGTCCCTGGTCATGTGCCACGAGCAGGCGATCGACGACGTCGTGGCCCAGAAGAAGAACGAGGCCAACGGCGAGTTCACCTTCGACCTGTTCGCAATGGGCGGTGATGACTCCGGTGCTGAGGATTCACAGGGACTCGCCGTCGAGGTACCCGACGTTCCCGAATGGGAGCGGAAGGACATGCTGTCCTTCGAACGCGAGATGCTTGGCCTGTACGTCTCTGACCACCCGCTGCGCGGACTCGACGACGCCCTGGGGCAGTACTCGGACACCACGGTCCAGGCACTGATCGCGGAGGACAGTGGCAGACCGGACGGCACCATCGTGACCGTGGCCGGCATGATCACCTCGGTGCAACGCCGCATCGCCAAGTCTTCCGGGAACGCCTACGCACGGATCGAACTCGAGGACCGGACGGGGTCCGTGGAGATCATGTTCTTCGGCAAGACCTACGCCCCCATCGCCGGGGTCCTGGCCGAGGACCTCATCTGCTCCGTCAAAGCACGTCTGCAGAAGCGCGACGACGGATCCACGTCCCTGTCGGCCATGGAACTGACCGTCCCGGAGATCACCCCGGACGGTCACTCCGGTCCGGTCAAGATCGCGTTGAGCGAGCACAAGGCCACCGAACAGACCGTCAACGCCTTGGCAGAGGTGCTGCGCAACCACCGCGGCGACTCGGAGGTCCGGGTCCACCTGGAGACGCAACGCTCCTTGCAGATCTGGTCACTGCCCCCGCAGTACCGCGTGGACGCCTCTCCGGCGCTGTTCGGGGACCTCAAGGTGCTCCTGGGCCCGGCCTGCCTGGAAGTCACCGGCTGAGGCCGCGGCCCGTCCCCGGATAGTTTCCGGGTGCCCCGTAGGATGGAGGGCGTGAACGCGAGCCCCGAGAACCCCTCACCATCCACCGCAGCTACACCGCTCATGCGCACCATCGACCTGCGGGGGCGGCATCTCGACTGGGCCCAACTACGGGCCGTGGTACCACGCCAGACCCCGCAGTCCCTGGGCGCCGCAGAGCAGACGGTCCGCGGGATCATCGACGACGTCCGTGACCGCGGTGCAGTGGCCCTTCGCGAGTACGCGCAGCGTTTCGACGGTGTCGAACAGGGCAGGATCAGGGTGGCTCCGGAGGAGATCACCCGCGCCGTCGAGGGCCTGGACCCCGCGGTGCGTCACGGACTGGAGTCCGCGATCGAACGTTGCCGACGCTTCGCGGAGGCCCAGCGGCCCGCGGATGCGGAGGTCGAGGTGGCACCCGGGGCACGCCTGTTCCACCGGTGGACACCCGTGGCCCGGGTGGGCCTCTACGTCCCCGGCGGTCTGGCGGTGTACCCGTCCTCCGTGGTCATGAACGTCGTTCCCGCCCAGGCGGCCGGTGTGGACTCCGTGGTGCTGTGCACCCCGCCGCAGGCCGAGTTCGGTGGACTCCCGCATCCGACGATCCTGGCGGCGGCCGGGTTGCTCGGGGTCGACGAGGTCTGGGCGATCGGCGGTGCCCAGGCGCTCGCCGCGATGGCCTACGGAATCTCCGACGCGGCACCCGAGACCTCCGATGCCACGCAGGCGGGCCGTCAGGACGTGCTCGAACCCGTGCAGACCATCACCGGCCCGGGCAATGTGTTCGTCGCGACGGCCAAGCGGCTCCTTCAGTCCGTCGTCGGCGTCGATGCGGAGGCGGGTACCACCGAGATCGCCGTGATCGCCGACGAGACAGCCAATCCGCGTTACGTCGCGGCGGACCTGATCTCCCAGGCCGAGCACGACCCGGCAGCCGGTTCCGTGCTGATCACCCACGTTACCGAGCTGGCCGACCGGGTGGCCCTGGAAATCGCCGACCTGGTGACCACCGCCCGGCACGACGAACGGATCCGCACAGCGCTGGCCGGCCCCCAGTCCGGCGTCGTGCTCACGGATGACCTGGAGGCTTCCGTCGCAGCCGCCGATGCCTACGCCGCTGAACACTTGGAACTGCATGTGGCCCAGCCCCGTGAGGTCGCCGCACGGGTCCGCAATGCCGGCGCCATCTTCCTCGGCCCGTACAGCCCTGTGCCGCTGGGGGACTACGCGGCCGGGTCGAACCACGTCCTCCCGACCGGGGGGTCCGCGGTCCACGCACAGGGCTTGTGCACTACGAGTTTCATGAAGGCCGTTCAGGTCATCGAGTACTCCCAAGAGGCGCTGGCCGTGCTCGAGGAGGACATCGTGGCGCTGGCCGAGGCCGAGAACCTGCCCAACCACGGCGTGGCCGTGAACGTCCGTCGGGAGGGCTGATCGTGCACTGTCCGTTCTGCCGACACCCGGATTCCAAGGTCGTCGACTCCCGCACCACCGACGACGGCGCAGCCATTCGCCGCCGCCGTCAATGCGGCTCGTGTGGACGGCGGTTCTCGACGCTGGAGACGACGTCGATCTCCGTGATCAAACGATCGGGCGTCACCGAACCGTTCGAGCGCTCCAAGATCGTGTCCGGAGTGCGCAAGGCCTGCCAAGGCCGACCGGTCACGGAGGACGACCTGGCCAAGTTGGCGCAAGAGGTCGAGGAGTCGGTGCGTTCGGCCGGCATCGCAGAGATCGAGGCCCACGAGGTCGGTCTCGCGATTCTGAAACCGCTCCGGAGACTGGACGTCGTCGCATATCTCCGGTTCGCCTCGGTGTACCAGGCCTTCAACGACCTGGACGACTTCGAATCTGCCATCGAGGTGCTGCGGGGCGAACAGCACCAGACCACGGGGCAGCAGGCACTGGTGGACGAGGAGACTCACGCCCCGCGGCGGCCACGACGCAACGGCGCAAACTCTCAACCCAAGACTCAGAGTCGAGCAGTCAAGGGACGGTCAGAAAAAAATTCAGAGTCTCGACCTGCACAGGAACGTTTACTTTAGATCCGCGTGATCATGCGGATCGCGGGGCCGGTCGACCTGAACAGTGGCGGACACGCCCGGGGTTTTTCGGTCGGGACCCCAAAAACCGTGCTAGTCCGGGTTGCTTTCGTCGGATTCATGCCCCTAAACTGAAGACACAAAGCCCGGCAGGGGTCGCGGAGGGGAAGCCGCGACACCTGCCGGGCTTTACGTATGCCCCGAAAACCTGCCTCTGCCGCCGGGCTCCAGAGTGGCCAGGCATGAAGCCGAACCTCAAGTTTCACCTTCGATCAGTGTGCTCTGGTGTCGCAGAGTGTTTCGAGCCGTTCAACCTGACCCTGAAGGTTGGGTCAACTCTCACGTGAATCCTCAAGGTGGCTGAAGAACCGCGAACAGGGAAGCGCCCCCAACCCGTCCGAGTTGGGGGCGCTCCGTCAAGGGGTCGGCAGGCCCGGGTTCAGGAATCGGCGGTTCCCGGGTCTCGTTCGGCCCAGAGTGCGGCACCGACGATCCCGGCGTTGTTGCGCAGCTGAGCGACCTCGATCGGCGTCCGCAATTCGAGCAGCGGCAGGAACTTGTCGGCCTTCTTGGAAACTCCGCCGCCGATCACGAACAGGGAGGGCGTGAACAGCATCTCCACGTGCTCGAAGTATGGCTGCAGGCGTTGAGTTGCCCACTTCTTGAAGGACAGGTCATCGCGTTCGCGCGCGGTGGCCGAGGCTCGCGTTTCGGCGTCGTGCCCGTCGAGTTCGAGATGGCCGAGTTCGGCGTTCGGTACCAGCCGCCCGTCGACGATCAGTGCGGAGCCGATGCCAGTGCCCAAAGTCATGACCAGGACTGTCCCGCTGACTCCCTTGCCAGCTCCGTACAAGGATTCGGCCAGCCCGGCGCCATCGGCGTCGTTGAGGGCGGCCACCGGTCGGCCGAGGGTCTTCTCCAACAGCCCGGCGATGTCGGCCCCGACCCAGGTGGGGTCGATGTTCGCAGCCAGCAACGTCACGCCGTCCTTGACGATTGACGGGACGATGACGCCGATGGGCGAGTGCGGATCAGGTGCGCCGTCTCGGGTCTGCAGCTCGTCGACGATCTCCTTGATGACCTTGGCCACGGCCTCCGGGGTGGCGGGCTTCGGTGTGGGGATGCGGTAGCGCTCACCGATCAGGTCGCCGACCTCAAGATCGACGATGCCGCCCTTGACGCCGGTCCCGCCGACGTCGATGCCGATCACACGCCGCGGGCTCGTCGTCGAACCCTTGCTGGCCGCGGAGACGGGGTCGTCCGCGCGTCGTCCGGTGCTGTCAATGGTCTCGTCACTCATGGCCGGTGTCCTTCCGATGCAGGTACTGCGAGGCTGTCAGTGATACTGGTTCAGCCGCACGTGTAGATCAAGGGCTGTTGTGGTGTGCGACGGTCGTGCTCACGCGCCGTCGGGCAGGGTGAGGATCTCTACGCCGTCGTCCGTCACGACCATTGTGTGTTCGAACTGCGCGGTTCGGCGTCGGTCCCGGGTGGTGATCGTCCAGTCGTCCTCCCACTGGTCCCAGTTGATGGTCCCCAGCGTCAACATGGGCTCGATGGTGAAGATCATGCCCTTGCGGATTTCCTCCGAATAGGCGGGGGCGGCGTCGTAATGGGGGATGATCAGGCCGGAGTGGAACTCGCGGCCGACGCCGTGCCCGGTGAAGTCACGGACCACGCCGTAGCCGAAGCGCTGGGCGTATTTCTCGATCACGCGGCCGATCACGTTGAATTGCCGGCCAGGGCGCACGGCCTTGATGGCCCGGTTCAAAGACTCCTGCGTCCGTTCGACCAACAGGCGTGATTCTTCGTCAACGTCACCGACCATGAACATCGCATTCGTGTCCCCGTGCACCCCGCCGATGTAGGCGGTCACGTCCAGATTGACGATGTCGCCGTCCTCGAGGACGGTCGAGTCGGGGATGCCGTGGCAGATGACCTCGTTGATCGAGGAGCACAGGGACTTGGGGTACCCGCGGTATCCCAACGTGGACGGGTAGGCACCGTGGTCGCACATGTATTCGTGGGCGATGCGGTCCAGTTCGTCCGTGGTGGTTCCCGGCACGCAGGCCTTGCCAGCCTCGTACATGGCGTTGGCGGCGATTCGGCCGGCCACCCGAACCTTCTCGATCTCCTCGGGCGTGTACATGTTGGAGTCGTGGCCTTCATCGGCCTCCGGCTTGCCCACGTACTCCGGACGCTGGATCGAGGCTGGAACGGCGCGTCGCGGTCCCAGAGTGCCCGGGCGCAGTCGACCGACCGGCGCTCGTCCCGGCTCGGCCGGGAGATTGTGCGAGGCCGCTGCCGCGGAGTTCGGGCTCGGGGAGGTGGTTGTGGTCACGGAAGAGGGCTCCTGGATCGCCTGGAGGATGTGCTTGGCCTGGAGCCAGCCTAATGCTCTGACCGGTCATGCCGTAGGGTGACGACCACCACCGGGCCCGACCGGACCGGGGGCTGATCATGGGCATCCGGCAGAGCGGAGGCCACAAGGACATGGGAGGTCACGATGGAGTACTGGTTCAACCTCAACACCCGTCAGGTCGAAGAGGGACCGCGGTCCGACTACAGCCAGCTGATGGGCCCGTACTCCTCCCGTGAGGACGCACAGCGGGCGCTGCAGACCGCCGCGGAGAACACTCAGCGCTGGGACGAGAACGAACGGCGTTACCTCGGCGACGACTGAGCACGCCTACCGTGCCCGGGACCGCAGGAAGCGTCAGTAGGTGTGTTCCTCGGACGGGAACGACCCGTTGCGGACCTCGCTCACGTAGCGGCCAACCGCTTCGGAGACCACCGAGCGCAGGTCCGCGTACTGCTTCACGAAGCGCGCCACCTTGTTGCCGTTGAGCCCCAGGGCGTCCTGCCAGACCAGTACCTGACCCGTGGTGGCGCTGCCCGCACCGATTCCGATCGTGGGAACGCCCAGTGCCTGGTCGACCGCCCGAGCGGTTTCGGCCGAGACCATTTCCAGCAGGATGCAGAAGGCCCCTGCGGCCTCCAGCGCAAGGGCGTCGTCGACGACCTTCTGGGCGGCCTCTCCGCGGCCCTGGATGCGGTAACCGCCCATGGCGTGCTCGGACTGGGGAGTGAAGCCGACGTGACCGATCACGGGGATCCCCGCGCGCACCACGGCCGCGACGTGGTCGGCCAACGACTCGTCGGCCTCGATCTTGACCCCGTGGGCGCCGCCCTCCTTCATGAACCGGACTGCCGTGCGCACGGCCTGCTCGGGCGACTCCTCGTAGGACCCGAAAGGCAGGTCCACGACGACGAACGCGCGTCGCGCGGCAGCGGCGACAGCTGCGCACATCGGCAGCATCTGCTCGACCGTGATCGCCAATGACGTCGTGTGCCCGAGGACCGTGCCACCGGCAGAGTCGCCGACCAGCAGCATGTCCACCCCGGCGGCGTCGAAGAGTTCGGCGGTCATGTGGTCGTAACTGGTCAACATGCTGAATTTCTCACCCGTCGCCTTGGCCTGTGCCAAGTGGTGGGTGCGGACCCGCCGAACCTCCGGGAGGGGCTTGGCGGAAGGGTCTGACGGATCCTGGACTGCCGGGGTGAAGCTCATTGGACCAGAGTATCCGCACCGATCGGGTGTGATCCGAGCGATAGGGTGTGGCATAGAGACCATCGGGTCACACCCGACGTCGGTACGGCAGGTTTGAGGAGTCGCCATGGACCGTCAGCAAGAGTTCGTCCTTCGCACGATCGAGGAACGTGATGTCCGCTTCGTCCGCATGTGGTTCACCGATGTGACGGGGACACTGAAGTCGGTCGCCCTGGCGCCCGCGGAGGTCGAAGGCGCCTTCGAGGAAGGGCTCGGATTCGACGGCTCCTCGATCGAAGGCCTCTCCCGGGTCACCGAGTCGGACATGCTCCTCCAGCCGGACCCCTCGACCTTCCAGCTCCTGCCGTGGCGTGGCGAAGACCAACCCACCGCACGCATGTTCTGCGACATCCTCACCCCGGAGGGCCAACCGTCGTTGGCCGACCCGCGCGGCGTGCTCAAGCGGGTCCTGGAGAAGGCCGCAGCCAAGGGGCTGACCTGTTACACCGCCCCGGAGATCGAGTTCTACCTCATGAAGTCCGCGGCGCTGGACCCACAGACCGACGAGCCCGTTCCCGTGGACGGCGAGGGGTACTTCGACCACACACCGGGCGGAGTGGTCCAGAACTTCCGCCGCGACGTCGTCCTGACCCTGGAGGACGTGGGGATCTCCGTCGAGTTCTCCCACCACGAGGCCGGACCGGGGCAGAACGAGATCGACCTGCGCTACGCCGACCCGCTGCAGACGGCGGACAACATCATGACGTTCCGCACCGTGGTCAAGGAGACCGCTCTGGCGCACGGTTCGTACGCAACGTTCATGCCCAAGCCGTTCGCCGCGCACCCGGGGTCTGGCATGCACACCCACTTCTCCCTGTTCGAGGGAGACACGAACGCCTTCTTCGAGGCCGGTGCCGAGTTCCAGCTCTCGAAGATCGCGGGGCACTTCATCGCCGGTGTGCTGCGCCATTCCGCGGACATGGCGATCGTGACCAACCAGTTCGTGAACTCCTACAAACGACTGTGGTCCGGTGCGGAGGCGCCGTCGTACATCTCCTGGGGACACAACAACCGGTCCGCACTGGTGCGTGTGCCGCTGTACAAGCCGGACAAGGTGCAATCAGCGCGGATCGAGTACCGCGGACTGGACTCGGCGGCCAACCCCTATCTGGCCTACGCGGCAATCATGGCCGCCGGCATGAAAGGCGTGGAAGAGGAGTACGAACTTCCCCCGGTGGAATCGGATGACCTGGCGTCCATGAGCGCGGCCGAGCGTCACGTGGCCGGTCACGAGCCACTGCCGGCGAGCCTGTACGACGCCATTCGCGCCGCGGAGAACTCCGAGTTCATGGCGGACCTGCTCGGCGAGCAGGTTTTCACCCACCTCATGCGCAACAAGCGCGCGGACTGGGAGGCCTACCGCAAGGTGGTGACCCGCCATGAGCTCGAAACCAATCTCGGCTTGATCTGACATGGCCCCCGCAGCTCCGGGCGCCGGTCCGAACGACACCGTCGACGAGCTCACCGACGGGAGGCTGATCCACGTCGGTTTCGAAGACCTCCGGAACGCGCGACGTTGGCTGGGATTCCCCGAGCTGGCCTCGGCGAACCGCGAGACCATCCTCGGTGCCCTCGAACGGTACGCGGCTTCGCCCGACACGGCAGTGCGCTCGCTGGTGCGCCTGATCGAGGTGCACCCGAGGGCGGTCGACTACGTCCGGGGTGACGTGGACCGGGCCATGCCCCTGATCCGTCTCCTGGGCGCCTCCGAAGCTCTGGGCGAGTTCATGATCCGGCACCCGGAGAATCTGGACCTGGTGGACGAGCCGTTGGAGACCGATCCCTCCGAAATCTCGGGGGACACGTTTCGTGCGGAGCTGCTCACCGCCGTCGGAGCGGAGCGCGCACACCGGTCTCCGGTGGCCTCACTGACCGGTGCTGGGGCGTATCAGGCGCTGCGTGTGGCCTACAGGCGAGCACTCACCCGCATTGCGCTCAAGGACCTGGGCTCCGCGAACCCGGTGGACGAACTCCCCGCCGTTGGTCGGCAGCTTGCCGACCTCGCGGCTGCAGCGGTGGACGCCGGTTTGAGCGTGTCGCGCGCCGAGGCGATCGCGGCGGCCGACGACGACGTCGCACGGTGGCTGCCGAGGCTGAGCCTGGCCGTGATCGGCATGGGCAAGTGCGGTGCCCGGGAGCTCAACTACATCTCCGACGTCGACGTGATCTACGTGCACGAACTGCTGCCCGACTCGGAGACCGACTCACAGGAGGTGTCAGGCACCGGATCCTTGGCTCCGCCCGACGATGACCGCGTGGCCGTTCTCGCCGCGGACCTGGCCTCCGGGACCGCACGGGCGATCATGACCACGGGCCCCGAGCCGCCGCTGTGGGAGCTGGATGCCAATCTGCGCCCGGAGGGCAAGGACGGGCCGCTGTCCCGCACGGTCGATTCCCACGTGCGCTACTACAAGAAGTGGGCCAAGTCCTGGGAGTTCCAGGCGCTGCTCAAGGCCCGCCCCATGGCCGGGGACAGGGAGCTGGGGGAGCGGTACGCGGAAGCCATCACTCCCTTCGTGTGGCAGTCCTCGCAACGCGAGGGGTTCGTCGAATCCGTCCAGGCCATGCGTCGCCGGGTCACGGACAGCATCCCCGCTGACGAGCGCGAACGCCAGATCAAGCTGGGGCCCGGTGGTTTGCGTGACGTCGAGTTCACGGTGCAGCTGCTGCAGCTGGTCCACGGACACAAGGACGAACGGGTCCGGACGCAGGCGACGACGCAGTCACTGCAGGCGTTGTCCGACTGCGGGTACATCGCCCGCAAGGACGCGGAACAGTTCAACGCCCACTATCGGTGGCTCCGGTTGCTCGAACACCGGATTCAGCTCTTCCGGCTGCGGCGCACACACCTGATGCCCACCAAGGCGACGGAACTGTCGGTCATCGCCCACGCCGTGCAGCCCCCCGATTGGGAAGGTCCGCACCGCCCCAGCGGGGAAGCTCTGGTGGAGCAGTGGCGCAAGGTGAAGCGTCAGGTGCGGGGCATGCACGAGAAGATCTTCTACCGTCCTCTTCTGGCCGCCCTGTCCAAGACCGGACTGGACGGGGTCGCGCTGTCCGACGAGCAGGTGCGGGACCGCCTGGAGGCTCTGGGGTACCGGGACCCGCGGGCCGCCCAGCGTCACCTGGAAGCCCTGACCAAGGGCGTGAGTCGCCGCGCGGAGATCCTGCGCACGCTCCTGCCCGTCCTGTTGGAGTGGATCGGCCAGGGCGTGGACGCCGACGCCGGGCTGCTCGGCTTTCGCCGGGTGTCCGAAGCGCTGGGCACCACCCCCTGGTACCTGCGCATGCTGCGGGACTCCAACATGGCCGCCGAGCGGTTGTGCCAGGTGCTCTCCTCCTCCCGCTACGTCACGGACGCGTTGGAGAACCTGCCCGAAGCGGTGGCCTGGCTCGGCAAGGACGAGGACCTGGTGCCCCGCAGCTTCGAAAACATGTGGGAAGAGATCCAGGCACAGATGGAGCGGCACGACGACGCCGCGGCCGCGATCCGCATGATCCGGCTGCTGCGGCGGCGCGAGGTCGTGCGAGTCGCCCTGGCCGATGCCTGCGGCGTGCTGGACGTGGACGCCGTCGTCCAGGCCCTGTCCGACATCGACCGGGCGACCGTGCTGGGGGCGTTGCACGTCGCGGAACGCGAAATCTACGTGGCCGAGGGGGAGGGCTGCCTGGCCGACGTGTTGGTCATCGCCATGGGCCGCCAGGGCGGCCGGGAAATCGGGTACGGCTCCGACGCCGACGTCATGTACGCCTACGCCCGGTGCACAGGCGATCACGACCACGGTCACCGCGGCCTGGAGGAGGCACCCGACGGCGGCTCCGAGCAGGCCGCGTCCGACCAGGCGCACCGAGTGATACAGCGCATGACCCAACTGCTCAAGGCGCCCTGCACGCCACCGCTGGTGGCCGAACGTCCGCTTGAGATCGACAACGACCTGCGCCCCGAGGGCAAGCAGGGCGCCATGGTCAGATCGGTGGACTCCTACCGCGAGTACTACGACCGGTGGGCCGACACCTGGGAGTTCCAGGCGCTGACCCGTGCCCGCCACATGGCCGGTTCCAACGCCGTGTCCGAGCAGTTCCTCGAGGTCATCGACGTCCATCGGTATCCCGCGGAGTTCACGGCCCGGCAGTTGCAGGACATCCGCCGGATGAAGGCGCGGGTTGAGAACGAGCGCCTACCTCGCGGTGCCGATCCCTACCGGCACCTCAAGCTCGGGCGCGGCGGGCTCTCCGACGTCGAATGGCTGGCCCAGACCTTGCAGCTGCAGCACGCCCACGCCCACGCGGGTCTGCGGACCACGAGCACCTTGCGCACCCTGCAGGCGGCCGTGGAGGCCGGGCTGTTGGAGGAATTGGACGCGGACGCGCTGTCCAAGGCCTGGCGGTTGTGCACGTTGATTCGCAACTACAACGTGTTGCGCACGGGCCGTGCATCGGACGTCCTGCCCAAGGCAGGCCTGGACATGGAGGCCGTGGCGCGTTGGTGTGGCTACCCGCCCGGTGAGGCCTCGCGACTCGAAGACGACTTTCTGCGCATCACACGGCATTCCCGCGCGGTGTTCGAGCGGATCTTCTACGGACGGTGACGGGCTTCGCCGTCGTCAGTGCTTTTCGGTCTTCGAGATCTGCTCGGTAAGGTCCTCGGGTGAAAGATTGGCCGCTGAGAACTCCGGGGTCAACGGCAGGTTCAGCCGCAACTCGGTGCCCGGGCAGATCTCCACGCGGGCTTCGCGCAGCTTGAAGTCGATCACGTGGCCGCCCACGGTCCGGGAGTCGTCGATGAAGTGGGCGTGGCAGCCGGGCACGGAGATGCCCTGTTCGTAGATCGGCGTCCGGAAGCCCACGATCGTGCCGTCGACGTCGTCGAACTGGAGGACGTCCTCGTTCTCCGTGGCGTCGACCATGCGCGGGTAGGGCTTGGACTGCTTGATCACGGTGCGCGTGCGGATCCAGTCGAAGCTGCCCGTGATCTTGAGCGCGTACATGTAGTTCTTGGACACCGTGAGTTCGTCCAGGACCTGAGAGGCGGTCTTGCGCAACAGGGAGTTGGGCAGGTCGCGCCGGATCGTGGGAACGAAGTTGGTGACCACGGCGTACGGGGTGCGCTGGGCAAGCTCCGCGGGTTCGATCGACCCGTCGGCGCGCATCTGGTAGGCCACACCGTCCAGGATGACCATTTCGCCGTCGAGCCCGTCGAAGGTTCCCAACCCGAAGTTCCCGTGGCCCAGCAACTCGCCGATCGTCATCTCGCCGTCGTACACGCCGTCCAGCAGACCCGCCATGAGGCCGGTCTGGAAGACCTCGTTGCGGAACATGATTTCCCCGTGCAGTTCTTTGGGCCCGCTGGACATGATCGATCCTTTCGTTCGGCGCGCTGGTCTGCGCATCGCTCGATGCCGGTGCGCGGCCCGGATGGCGGACCCCACACATGAGTCTGGGAGTAGAAGTGACTCGTCATCACTTCTACTCCCAGACCGATCAGATTGCCAGGCTCAAACCACCCGGGTAACCGACCTCACAGAGCGTGGACCTCACACGCCGTAGTAGAGAGCGAATTCCATGGGGTGGGGCACCACGGAGAGCGGAAGGAGCTCGTTCTCGCGCTTGTAGGCGATCCAGGTCTCGATCAGGTCCTCCGTGAAGACGTCCCCGGCCAGCAGGAACTCGTGGTCCTCCTCCAGCGCCAGGAGAGCCTCTTCGAGCGTGGCGGGAGCCTTCTTGATGTCCTTGGCCTCTTCCGGCGGCAGCTCGTAGAGGTCCTTGTCGATCGGATCCGCCGGCTCGATGCGGTTGCGGATGCCGTCCAGACCGGCCATGAGCTGCGCGGCGAAGGCCAGGTACGGGTTGCAGGAGGGATCCGGTGCGCGGAACTCGAGGCGCTTGGCCTTTGGGTTGGTGCCCGTGATCGGAATCCGGATGCCCGCGGAGCGGTTGCCCTGGGAATACACCATGTTGACCGGTGCCTCGAAGCCCTTGACCAGGCGCTTGTAGGAGTTCACGGTCGGGTTGGTGAAGGCCAGGACCGCCGAGGAGTGCTCGAGCAGGCCGCCGATGTACCACCGGGCGGTGTCCGAGAGGCCTGCGTAGCCCTTCTCGTCGTAGAACAGCGGCTCGCCACCCTTCCACAGCGACTGGTGGCAGTGCATGCCGGACCCGTTGTCGTTGTAGACGGGCTTGGGCATGAAGGTGGCCGACTTGCCGAAGGCGTCCGCGGTGTTCTTGACGATGTACTTGAACTTCTGCAGGTCATCGGCGGCATGGGCCAACGTGTTGAACTTGTAGTTGATCTCAGCCTGTCCCGGGCCACCGACCTCGTGGTGGGAACGCTCGACCTCCAGCCCGACCTCGTCCAGTGCGACGCAGATGGCGTCGCGCAGGTCGGCCTGCTTGTCCACGGGGGAGACCGGGAAGTACCCGCCCTTGGTGGTGGTCTTGTTGCCCAGGTTCCCGCCGTCTTCCTTGCGGCCCGAGTTCCAGATCGCTTCGTCCGAATCGACGGAGTAGAAGGAGCCCTGCGGCTGGATGTCGTACCGGACGTCCTCGAAGATGAAGAACTCGGCCTCGGCGGCGAAGTTCGCGACGTCGGCGATGCCGGTGGAGGCCATGTAGGCCTCGGCGCGCTCGGAGACACCGCGGGGATCGCGGTGGTAGGGCTCGCCCGTGCGCGGGTTGACGATCGAGCAGCTCACGGCGAGAGTCTTCTCCACCCGGAAGGGGTCCAGGAAGGCGGAGTTGATGTCCGGGATCAGCTGCATGTCCGACTCAGCGATACCGGCGAATCCGCGGATCGAGGAGCCGTCGAAGAGCTGACCGTTCTTGAAGAAGTCGTCGTCGATCGACTTGGCCGGCAGGTTGAAGTGCTGCTGGACGCCGGGGAGGTCGGTGAAGCGGATGTCGACGAAGACGACGTCCTCGTCCTTGATGAAGGCCAGGACTTCTTCGGGTGTCTTGAACACAGACGTACTCCTTCTGCTCTGCGGGGCATCGCGGGGGCGCTCGAGGCCGTCCGGTGTGGGCGATGACCCTTGGTTCGCGTCTGACACTACGAACAGGCCGTTGCCCGGTCGTATCCCGTGTGTTTCGCGCGGGTTACGCACCACCGTTTCACGCTTGTGTGGCCGGGTAGGGGCTGGCACGCCGATAGGCTGGGCGAATGATCGATCGTGACGACCTCGGCAGTTGGATGGACGGTCCGGCGCCGGTTCAGGACTACCCCGGGCAGCGCATGGGGCGCCCCCGTAAGGGTCCAGGATCCGTGGGCCGCCTCGGAGTCCGGGTCGTGGCGTTGGTGATCGATTGGTTCATCGCCCTGGGCTTTTCGGCTCTGCTGGTGTCCTACGACCAGCAGAATCTGACCACGCTGTGGATCTGGTTCGGGCTCAGTGCCGTGTCCGTGGGCTTCACGGGTCACACTGTCGGTCACTTCGTCATGGGGCTCCAGGTCCAGACGCTCGACGGGTACGCACCCGGCGTGTGGCGCGGCGTCGTGCGTGCCGCCCTGATCGCCGTCGTGATCCCCGCCCTGATCATGGACGCCGACCACCGTGGGCTGCAGGACCGCGCGGTGGGCACGATCCTGGTCAAAATCCGCTGACACCCCGAACGACGACGCCCGCTGCCACGAGGAGTCAGCGGGCGTCGTCTGTATAACCGGTCCGGTGAGTGGGGCCTCAGCGGCCGCGCATGGCCTTGCGGTCCGGGCGGGTGCGCATGGGGTCCACGCCCTTGGGGATCGGCAAGGAATTGTTGCGCAACGTGGAGATGCGCTTGTAGACCTTGTTGACCTCGTCGCGGGTGAGGGAGGCGTCGAGCTTCTTCATCCGCTTGGCCACCTGGGACAGCGGAACCTGGTCCTCCTTGTTGCCCGCGTTGATCACGTGGATGGGGACGTTCTGGATCATGGGACCGATGCGGCGGCGTTCCTTGGTCACCAGCTTCTTGACCCGGCCGGTGGGGCCTTCGGTGACCAGGACGACGCCGGGGCGACCGACTGCGCGGAACACCAGGTCACGCGTGCGCGGGTCGATCTGGACCGGCTCCTGGTCCACGATCCACCCACGACGTAGCGTGGACAGCGCCGCACCGGCGGCACCGGGCTGGTCCTCGATCCGGGCGAACGCGGCGCCTTCGGCGCGCCGGGAGAGGTAGAAGATGGCAGCGAGCACCGCGAAGGGAATGCCGATCAGCAACCAGGTGATCCAGTTGTTGAGCAAGAGCCCCAGCAGGAGGAAGATCACCAGCACGCCCAGCGCGATCGCGATGAGCTTGAGGGTGATGTTGGAGTCCTGCTCCTTGGTGATCTGGTAGACCTGCTTCATCTGGGCCAGGTAACCGGGGCCCTTGGCCTGCTTCTGGCGAGCCTTCTCCTCGCGCTTCTGCTCCCGTGCCGCGGCGCGGGTGGACTTGGCGTCGTTCGAAGCGTTGGACTTGCCTGAGCCCGAGGCGCTGGAAGGAGACACGGTGAAACCTCGTGATGATGGTGGTCGGTGATCTTGGCGCGATCATCTGGCGCCGTACGGGTGGGCACGGCGTGGATCGTGACTGCCGCGGTGAAAGCGGCAGCAGTCAGTCTAGCGGCACGGGGCGGATCAGCGGCCCAACTTGGCGATCAGGCTGGAGGCTTCCTGCGCCGTCGACCCCTCGTCGGTGATGTGCGCCAGGTTCTCCGGGATCTCCCGGCCCAGCTTGCCCATGGCACGTGCCCAGAGCCGACCGGAACGGTAGGAGGAGCGCACCATCGGGCCGGACATGACGCCCAGGAAGCCGATCTCTTCGGCCATGTTCGCGTACTCGACGAACTGCTCCGGCTTGACCCACCGGTCGATCGGGTGGAACAGCTTGGAGGGCCGCAGGTACTGGGTCAGGGTGATGATGTCGCAGCCCGCGTCGAAGAGGTCGCACAGGGCCTCGTGTATCTCCTCGTCGGTCTCGCCCATACCCAGGATCAGGTTCGACTTGGTGATCAGGCCCCGGTCCTTGCCGTAGGAAAGGACGTCGAGGGAGCGTTCGTAGGTGAAGGCCGGGCGGATCTGCTTGAAGATTCGCGGCACGGTCTCGAGGTTGTGGGCGAAGACCTCCGGCTGGGCGTCCACGACCATCTGCAGGGACTCCGGGCGGCCCTTGAAGTCCGGGATGAGGATCTCGACACCGGTCTGCGGGGAGATCTCGTGGATCGCGCGGATGGTGTCGGCGTAGAGCCAGGCTGCCCCGTCTTCGAAGTCATCGCGGGCAACACCGGTCACGGTCGCGTACCGCAGCCCGAGATCTCGGACGGATTCGGCAACCTTGCGGGGCTCGTCGCGGTCGATGGGCTCGGGACGTCCCGTGGCGATGTCGCAGAAATCGCAGCGGCGCGTGCACACGGAGCCGCCGATCAGGAATGACGCCTCACGGTCTTCCCAACACTCGTAGATGTTGGGACAACCAGCTTCCTCGCACACCGTGTGCAGTCCCTGTCCGCGGGCCATGGACTTGAGCTTGGTGTACTCGGGTCCCATGTGGGCCGTGTTCTTGAGCCAGTTGGGCTTCTTCTCGATCGGAACCTCGGCGTTGCGGGCCTCCACGCGCAACAGGCGGCGGCCTTCGGGTGCGATGGTCATACGGCGATCTCCTGGGTGGTGCTGGTTGGTGCCGATCCGCTGCCGGGTGTGACGGTCCCGAGGGCTGCGGACGGCCAGGGGCGGACGGGCCGAGTTCTCACGGGTGAACCGGTGTGGGCCACGGCAACGGCGGTTGGTCCCGGGGAATCTCGGACACTTCGCACAGCTCGGCCTCCCGGCGACGGAATTCTTCGATCACCACGTCAACCACGTCGACCGGCTCAACATTCCTGCCCAGTTCCCGACTGATCGAGGTGACGCCCGCGTCGGAAATGCCGCAGGGGATGAAGTCCCCGAATGCGGCGAGGTCGTTGCTGCAGTTCAGGGAGATGCCGTGCATCGTGGTACGTCGCGACACCTGCACTCCGATGGCCGAGATCTTGCGGTCCCCGCCGCGTGCGTCGGCCGGGATCCAGGCCCCGGAGCGTCCCTCGACGGTGACCGCAGTGACCCCGAACTCCGCGAGAACGGAAATCACCAGTTGCTCCATGACCCGCACGAACTTGACGACGTCGATGGGCGTGTTCAGGCGCGTGATCGGGTAGGCCACGAGCTGCCCGGGACCGTGCCAGGTGATCTTTCCGCCGCGACCGATCTCGACGACTTCCGTGCCGTCCTGCGGGTATTCCTCGGGGGACGACCGACGGCCGGCCGTGTAGACCGGCTCGTGCTCCATGAGCAACACGGTGTTGGCCCGTTCCCGCGCCACCACCTGCTGGTGCACGCTCTTCTGCAGTTCCAGTGCGGGTGCGTAGGGCACCAGGTCCGGGGCGAAACCCAACCGTTCGAAGGACAAGGACATACGCACCAGACTACGCGGCCGGGCGGCCTGTGGATAACTCACCGTCACAGTTCGAGCGGCGCATGCTGGGTCACATGAGCGCACCAGAATCGTTCCTCCCGGCGCACGGACCCGACGGCTTCGCGGACCTAGGGCCGTGGGCGGGCCGGGGACGGCGGATCCAGGACCCGGACAACGGTGGTACACGTGTGGCCATCCCGGCCCCGTCCTGCCCGGCACCGGGGCAGGAGCCGGACGCAGTAGCCGGGGAGGACGCGGCACGAGCGGCGTGGGAGCGGCTGGTCGAACGCAGCCGCGCGGTGCGCTCCGACCGTGTGGCGCTGCCGCAGGCGGTGGTGCAGGAAACGGACCGGACCTGGCTGCTCTACGACGTCGTCCCGGAACGGTCCTTCGCACAGGACGTCGCCCGGCTGGGTGGCGCAGTCCAGGGGGAGGTCCTCGGCATGGTGGCTGACGTGGCCGAGGCGATCGGCGAGCTGCACGACCACGGGCTGACGTTGCGGCGGATGTCCCTGAGGGACGTGCTGGACACCGGCCAGGGCTGGCAGGTCCTGGTTTCGCCGGATTCGGGGATTCGCACGATGGCGCCCGGGCGTGAGGTCCGCGACGCCCAGGGGGACCTGGCGATGCTCGCAGCGGCCGCAGCCACCGTCCTGACCGGTCGTCGGCCGTCACCCGAGCGCTCGCGGGCCCGGCTGTCCGTCACCTGCCCCGCACTGCCGCAACAGGCTTTGGACGTGCTCGACGACCTTCTTGACGACGTGCCGGGGGCCCGGGCCCGACACGAGCACCGCAACGCTTCGGCGCACCGGGTCGGTGAGGTGCAGGGACCGGTCGTCGGGGACCGGGCGACGGGAGAGCAGGCCCTGGGGGACCGGGCACTGGGGGACTGGGCTCGGGAGATCGCCGATGTCATCCGTGGAACCCTTGCGGGAGACCCTGCCGAAGATCTTGGCCGGGTACCGGCCGTGGAACCTGCCGATGCAGACACGGAGACCCTGCCGCGCACAGCAGCTCAGGGGCCCCGGGACAGCACCGACGACGTCCTCGACCTCCTGCGCAGCGGGCGGGTGTCAGCAACCAGGGGGCAGAGCGGGGTCCGACCGGCGCAGCGCGTGCGTGCAGCACATCGCCCCTGGGACTCCGCGGAGCTGATGGTCGACGAGGACAACGTGCCGCCGCCACAGACGCCGCGGTACGCCCGATCCCGCCGTCCCCGGGCCGCGGTACTGGCTGTGGTCGTGGTGGTGGCCTTGGTGGTGGTTGGTGCCCTGGTGTTCCGGACCCGCGGCGGACTCACGGGGCCGGAGGCCGGGACCGAAACCGGGACCGCCGTCGTCGCCGACGCGGCACCGGAGGGTTCAGCGCCCGCGTCCCCGTCGACCACCTCGGCCTCCGGCTCGGCCGCCGAGGCGCTCCCGGAACTCGTGGCCGCGCGAGGAGAGGCGCTGCGATCCGCCGACGCGGACCTGCTGGGCGGGATCTACACCGATGGTGCCGAAGACCTGGCAGCAGACCGCTCAACCGTGGACGGCCTGCAGATCAACCCCGACACCGGTGAGCACGCGTTCAGCAGCCTCGCGATGGCGGTCGAAGGTGAGCCCTCGGTGGCTTCCGAAACGGAGGACACAGCGACGGTGGACGCCACGGTCACCGCCGAAGGCCTGGGACCCGGGCAAGCCGATTCGCAGGACGTCTCCGTCGACATGGTCCGCACAGGGCAGGGATGGCGGATCCAAGACGTGCAGCCGCGGTGAGCAGCACCCCGGAGGGTCCGTGCTCACCGCGGCTGCCGGTGAGTGGTTCGAGTGTTGTGTCGGAAGTGGCCGTCTGTCGCCTCAGACGAGGGTGGCGACGATCATCGCGATGAGTGCGGTGCCGCCCGTGCCGTGGGCGAGGCCCTTGGAGACCGGGTCGCCCCGGCGCTGCTTCCGCCACCCGATGAAGGCCGCCACGAAGACGCCGATGGCAAGCAGGAGCTTGATGCCGATCTTCATGTGGTTGACCGTGACCTCCGGGTTGAGCTCAGCAAGAGTGAGCAGCAGGAGACCGGAGAGCAACATGGCAATCGAGGCCGCGAACTGCCACGTGGTGACGGTGGGGGTCTTGAACGTGGCGATCCAGGTGCCGATGATCACGGCGGCCCCGAACAGGTGGACCAGAACGAGCAGCGAGTGCAGAAAATCCATGATTCGACCCTACTAAAGCGCAGTGGCGCGCCGTGATTGCTCACGACGCGCCACTCGGCATTGGTGACCGGCATCACGGGAACTCAGAGTTTCCGTCGATCTCGTGTGCCATGACGGTCACGGGGTGCTCACAGCTCCAGGGCGGCTTCGAACCGGCCTTCCTCGAGGCGAGCCTTCATGGTCGACAGGAAGCGGCCGGCGTCGGCGCCGTCCACGATCCGGTGATCATAGGTCAGCGACAGGTAGCACATGTGCCGGATCGCGATGACGTCGTTGCCGTCGGCGTCCTGGACCACCATCGGCCGCTTGACGATCGTGCCCGTGCCCAGGATCGCGACCTGGGGCTGGTTGATGATCGGCGTGTCGAACAGGGCCCCGAAGGAGCCGATGTTCGTGATGGTGAAGGTGCCGCCTGCCAGCTCGTCGGGGCTGATCGAGCCGTCCTTCGCCCGCGCGCCGAGGTCGGCGATCGAGGAAGCCAGGCCCGGCAGCTGCATGTCGCCGGCGTTACGGATCACGGGGACCAGCAGACCGCGGGGGGTGTCCACGGCGATGGCCAGGTCCTCGGAACCGTTGTAGACGATCTCCTTCTCGGCCTCCTTGAACGTGGAGTTCAAGGACGGGTTGGCCTTGAGGGACTCCGCCACGGCCTGGGCGAAGAACGGCAGGAAGGTCAGCTTGGCGCCGTGCTTCTCCTGGAACGCGTTCTTGGCCTTGTTCCGCAGGGCGGCCACGCGGGTCATGTCGACCTCGGTGACCTGGGTCAGCTGGGCGGACTCCTGCAGCGACTCGCGCATGCGCTTGGCGATCGTCATACGGATCCGCGGAGCCTTCTCCGTGGTTCCGCGCTTCTCCGACACGGCGGGGATGGTGGTCGGCTCGCCGTTGTCCAGTGCCGGGGCAGCGGCTCCGGCGGCCGGTGCCGCCTGCTGCGCGCCGGACTCGGCCGCGGCCAGAACGTCCTGCTTGCGGATGCGTCCACCGACGCCGGTGCCCTGGACGGAGGAGAGATCCACGCCCTTGGACTTGGCCAGCTTGCGAACCAGCGGCGTCACGTAGGCACCGGCAGTCTCGGCGGCACCTGCCGAAGCGGGCTGCTCGGCCGATTCGGCCTTCTGCGGGGCCTGGGCCTGCGCGGGGGCAGCTTCCTGCTGGGAGGAATCCTTGGCGGCTTCCTTGGTTTTCGCGGGAGCAGCCTTCTCAGCGGCCTCGTCGGTGGCCTCGGGAGTGGACGACGACGTCGCCGCGTCCTCGATCTGCTCCCCGGCATCCTCGGTGGCGTCCTCGGCTGCAGGCTCAGCGGCCTGCTCATCGGAGTCGGCGGAGGAGTCGTCCTGAGCCGGCGCGGCGTCGGCGTCGCCGATCACGGCCAGGACCTGACCGACCTCGGCGTCCTCGTCCTCCTGGACCTTGATCTCGAGCAGGGTGCCTGCCACCGGGGAGGGGACCTCGGTGTCGACCTTGTCGGTGGAGACCTCGAGCAGCGGCTCGTCGACCTCGACCTCTTCGCCGATCTCCTTGAGCCAGCGGGTCACGGTGCCCTCGGTCACGGACTCACCCAGGGCGGGGAGGGTGACTTCGGTGCCCGAACCGCCCGAAGACGCCTTCTTGGGTGCAGCCTCCTCCGCGGGTGCTTCCGCGGGGGCTTCGGCTGCTGCCTCTTCCTGGGGAGCCTCGGCCTCGGGTTCCTCGGCAGGAGCCGACTCGGCGGTGTCCTCGGAGCCCGAGTCACCGGAACCGGAGCCGTCACCGATGACGACCAGGGGAGCGCCGACCTCGACGTCCTCGTCCTCCTCGACCAGGATCTTCTCGATCACACCGGCAACGGGGGAGGGGACTTCGGTGTCGACCTTGTCGGTGGAAACTTCGACCAGGGGCTCGTCGACGGCGACCTCGTCGCCGACTTCCTTGAGCCAGCGGGTCACGGTGCCTTCGGTGACGGACTCACCGAGGGCCGGAAGGTTCACGGTTTCGGACATTGTCTGACCGTCTCTTTCTTCTGTGCGCTTAGGACAGTTTGTTCGTTACGTCTGGTGCGGTGACTCGCGAGCGGGGTGCCCGCCGTGGCCCGCAACGGTGTCTGTGCACCGGCCCGGGCCACGGTCGCGGGTCAGCCGTGCAGCGGTGCCCCGGCCAGGGCCATGGCAGCCTCGCCGATGGCCTCGTTCTGCGTGGGGTGCGCGTGGATGAATGCGGCGACATCCTCGGGGTAGGCCTCCCAGTTCACGATGAGCTGGCCTTCACCGATCTGCTCCGAGATGCGCTTGCCGATCGCGTGGAAACCGATGATCGGACCGTCCTTCTCGCGGACCAGCTTGATGATGCCGCCGGTGCCCAGGATGGAGGACTTGCCGTTGCCCAGGAGGTTGTACTCGAAGGTCTCCACGTTCTCCTTGCCGAACTTCTCCTCGGCCTTGGGCTGGCTGTAGCCAACGGAGGAGATCTCGGGTTCGGTGAACGTGACCTTGGGGATGTTCACGTCTTCGACGATCGCGGGGTTCAGGCCCGCGATCTCCTCTGCCACGAACCGGCCCTGCTGGTACCCGCGGTGGGCCAGCTGAACGCCGGGGACGATGTCGCCGATCGCGTAGATGCTGCCGACACCCGTGTGCAGCCGCTCGTTCGGGGTCACGAAGCCGCGGTCCATCGGGATCCCGACTTCCTCGTAACCCATCTCGGCGGTGTTCGGTCCGCGGCCCACTGCCACCAGGACCACGTCGGCCTCGAAGACCTTGCCGTCGGCCAGGGTGACCTTGGCGCCGTCGTCGTTCTGCTCGACCTTCTCGAAGAAGGTGCCCAAGTTGGACTTGATGCCCTTCTTCTTGAACTCCTTCTCCAGGATCTTGATGATCGAGGGGTCCTCGTTCGGGACCAGGTGGTCAAGACCTTCGATGACGGTGACGTCCACACCGAAGGAGTTCCACATGGAGGCGAACTCGCAGCCGATCACGCCACCGCCCAGGACGATCGCGGACTTGGGGGTCCAATCGATCTCGAGTGCCTCGGTGGAGGTCATGATGCGGTCGCGGATCTCGATGCCCATGGTCTTGGACACGGACCCGGAGGCCAGGATGATGTGCTTGCCGGTGTAGGTGGTGCCGTCGGCCTCGATGGTGTTCTCACCGGTGAGCTTGCCGAAGGCGTCGATCACGGTGATCTTCTTGGACTTCAGCAGGCCCTGGAGGCCCTTGAACTTGCCGGCCACGATGCCGTTCTTGTAGTCACGCACCGCGCCCATGTCGATCGAGTCGACCGACAGCTTGATGCCGTACTTCTCGGACTCCTTGGCCTCGGCGACCAGCTCGGCGGAGTGCAGGTACGCCTTCGTGGGGATGCAACCCCAGTGCAGGCACGTGCCGCCGACCTTGCTCTTCTCGAACAACGCAACGGTGTACCCCAGCTGCACGGCGCGCAGGGCCGCCGCGTAACCGGCGCTGCCGCCGCCCAGTACCAGGATGTCGAATTCGTTCTCCGCCACGGATGATGCTCCCTTGCTCATTGATCCTCATGCGTTCGGCTGTTGCGCCGCGCCAGGCTCACTGTGGTTCAAGGCCACTCTAGTCAAGCCATGACCTTGTGAGCCACACGGGCGGGGCGCGGCGCAACGGTGTTCGTCACACGGGTTCGCCGCCCACCATCTCGATCACCGAGAACATGGTGCGCACGCCGAAGCCCGTGCCCTGCTTGGGGGTGTAACCCCACGGGCCGTCCTCGTTGAAGGACGGTCCGGCGATGTCCAGGTGGGCCCACGGGCCCACCGGCTCGACGGCCGATTCCTGGGCAGCCTCCTGTGCGCCCGCGAATTCCTTGAGGAACAGGCCCGCCACGAGCATTCCGCCGTTGCGGTCACCGATGTTCTTCAGATCCGCGACGTCTGAGTCCAGGGAGGCCCGCAGGTGCTGCGGCAACGGCATGGGCCACAGGTCCTCGCCGGAGGCCACCGACGCCGCCAACACGGTTTCGACGGCGTCGTCGTCGCCCATGACACCGGCCGTGCGGGTACCGAGGGCCACCATCTGCGCGCCCGTCAGGGTTGCGATGTCCAGGAGGAGGCCCGGGTCCTCTTCGCGGGCGGCGACGAGTCCGTCGGCCAGGACCAGGCGGCCTTCGGCGTCGGTGTTGAGCACCTCCACGGTCCGTCCACCGCGGATGGTGATGACGTCGCCGGGACGGGTCGCGGTGCCCGACGGCAGGTTCTCGGCCAGGCAGAGCCACCCGGTGACCGAAACCGGCAGCTGCGCCTCGGCCGCGGCGAACACCGTCGCCAGGACCGCTGCGGCACCCGCCATGTCGGACTTCATGGTCATCATCGAGTTCGCGGGCTTGAGCGAGAGCCCGCCCGAATCAAAGGTGATCCCCTTGCCGACCAGGGCCACCGACTCCACGGGAGACTTGGGCTCCCACCCGATGCGGACCAGGCGCGGGGGACGGGCCGCTCCCTGACCGACGCCGATCAGACCACCGAATCCACCGGCGCGAAGTTCGGATTCGTCCAGGACCTCGACCGTGAGCTCCGCGGAGGACTTGCCGGAGGTGGTGCTCCCGTCGGCGAGCGCTTGGGCGAGTTCGGCCACGGACTCGGGGAAGACCACGTCCGGGGAAAGCGTGACCAGCGTCCGGGCACGCGAAACCGCGCGACCCAGGACCTCCGCCCGGTTGACCGCGGCGGTCAGTTCCTGTTCCTGGGCTTCGATCCCGGACGTGAGGACCGTGGCGCGGGTCAGGGGTGCACCCACGGAGTGCGCGGTCTTGGCCTTCTGCGCCCGGAACCCGTAGGCACCCAGGGCAATGCCTTCGGCGACGGCGGCGGCCTCCTCCACGGATTCCACGGGGAAGGCGAACACCGCGTGGTCGGTCTTGCCCAGAGCACGGGTGGCGGAACCCGCGGAGCGCCGCAGGGCCTCGACGTGGGAGGGAGACTCGTCACCGGTACCCAGTCCCGTGAGAACGATCGACGGCCAGGGGCTGCCCTTGGGCGCGGCGAGCTTCTTGACCTCGTCAGCGGCACCCGTGGCACCGACGGCCTTGGCCTGTTCCTCGAGGTCCAGCGGGAGACCCTTGGCGTCGGCGGGGAGCAGGACCACGGGGCCCGCCGGGGTCTTCTGCACGGCGAGGACGACGGCGTCCGCGGTGACCTTGGCCAGCTTCTTGTCGGTGGTCGCGAGTTCGACCTCCACCGAAGGAAGGAGATCGATCAGGCCTTGACCGGTGCCGGCAGCAGCATCCGGGGTACGGGAACCGCGACGGCGAAGATTGGGGGCGAGGTTGCGAGCGGTGGGACGTGGCATGGGGTGGTCGCCTTCCGTGTCGGTGGTCTGGGCACCGGAGCTGAATCCGGCGTCCGGCCCGGTCGGATAACCGGTGATGGGCCGGTCGTGGCTGGTCGCCGCTGGGGGTTCCGGCCTTTTCTCGATCGTAACGGCGGACGTGGTCGCGTTGTGACATGGAACGGACCGGGAATAAGCCGGTGCCGCGGAGAGGTTGAGTCGAATCGGGCCGAGACGCAGGACGGTGACCGTCGCGGTGCTGTTCGCTGGCCCCTGTCAGTGATCCGTGTGACGGATCGTTGTACCGATCCATCGTCGAGACCGGGAGTGGCCCGTGGTTGACCCATCCGAGCTGTACATGGCCAACGCCAGCCTGTTGGACGACGCACGCCTGCACGGCGCGCCCCTGCTCATTTCGCTCACGGGCTACGCCGAAGGCGGGCAGATCAGTGACCAGGTGCGCGAGACCTTGCTCGAGTCCTTGCCGCACGAGGTGCTGGCCCGATTCGATCCCGATCAGCTGCAGGACTACCGTGCCCGGCGACCCCACGTGCGTTTCGTCGAGGACCACTTCGAGCGGGCCGAGAACGCGGATCTCGCCCTGTACGGGCTCACCGACTCGCTGGGCCGACCCTTCAGCCTGCTGACCGGGCCGGAGCCTGATCTCCAGTGGAACCGGTTCGTGGAGGCCGTCATCCAACTCGCCCAGCGTTTGGACACCTCGATCGTGATGAACGTGACCGGTGTCCCCATGCCCGTGCCCCACACCCGACCCTTCTTGGTGTCCGTCCACGGCAACCGCACGGACCTGGTCGAACAGAACCACAACCAGCGGCCCGTGGCGGAAATGAGTTCGTCCGTGGCGCAGCAACTCGAGATCCGGTTCGGTGAGGTGGGCATGGACACGATCGGTTTCACCGTGCACGTGCCGCAGTACCTCGCCGACGCACGGTTGCCGCAGATCACCGTGGCGGCCTTCGAGCATGCGGCGGCTGCGACCGGCCTGACGCTGCCGACGGACGCACTCCGGGACTCGGGCGCCGAGGTCCTGCATCGTGTCGACGAGCAGGTCGCTGCCGCCCCGGAGGTCCAAGCTGTGATCGAATCCATGGAGAATCGGTACGACGAACTCACGGCGCAGGCACCACAGCGTTCCCTGCTGGCCGGTGACGAGTCGGAACTTCCGGACGCCGACGAGATCGGTGCGGCCGTCGAGGCTTTCTTGGCGAATCAACCTGACGAGGAGTGACTCCAGCGGACCATGGGCCCGGCGAAGCGGTACGAACGTGATTCACGGAGGGCCTACGTGGTCATCGCCGTCGGGATCCTGGGCTACTTTCTGGCGGTCGCCCAGCGGACGACGTTCGGGGTGGCGTCACTGGACGCGGCAGAGCGTTTCCACGCCACAGCCTCGCAACTGTCGCTGTTCACCATGCTGCAGGTCTTCGTCTACGCCGGGCTGCAGATCCCGGTGGGTGTGCTGGTCGACAGGTTCGGGTCCAAGGCCATGGTGGCTGGCGGAGCGATCCTCATGGCCGCAGGTCAAGTGGTTCTTGCCTTGGCGGACTCCCTGGCCTGGGGCGTGGTGGGGCGCGTGTTCGTGGGAGCGGGGGACGCAGCCACGTTCATCTGCGTCCTGCGCGTGATTCCCGCGTGGTTCTCCTTCGCCAAGGCCCCGATGATCATCATGCTGGTGGGGACAGTGGGCAATTTCGGTCAGTTGCTCTCGATCATTCCGTTCAGCGCCATGCTGGGGTGGGTGGGCTGGACGCCGTCGTTCCTGGCCATGGCTGCCCTGTCCGCGATCGTGGGCGTCCTGGTTCTGGCGTTCCTGCGCGAGAGTCCCGACGGCCAATCGACCGGTGGTTCGACCCTGGGGTTGCGACGCACCTGGGCCGCCGTGGTCACCTGCCTGCGGGATCCGGCGACGGCGTTGGGGTTCTGGGTGCATTTCACCGTGCAGTTCACGGGCACGGTCTTCGCGTTGATGTGGGGTTATCCCTATCTGCAGAACGCACAGGGAATGACCATGGGGCAGGCGTCCTTCGTCATGACGTTCTTCGTACTCACCAACTTCTTCGTGGGCATGAGCATCGGACGACTCGTGGCGCGGCACCCCGAACGGCGGGTCATGGTGTCCTTCGCGGTGGTGGGCGCCGGGTTCCTGGCGTGGTCGGTCCTCATCCTCTGGCCGGGGACCGCGCCCTTCCTGGTCGTTGTGGCGGCGGTCGTGGCGATCGCGATGAGCATGCCCGCGTCC
The DNA here is from genome assembly GCF_003797835.1 of Kocuria soli. Lineage (GTDB taxonomy): Bacteria > Actinomycetota > Actinomycetes > Actinomycetales > Micrococcaceae > Kocuria > Kocuria soli. The sequence continues at coordinate 41,024 of NZ_RKMF01000004.1, read as the reverse complement.
ATGGTGGCGTTCAACATCATCCAGTCCTTCATTCCGCGCCGCCGCATCGGGACCGCCACGGGCATCACCAACGTCGGCGGATTCGTGGCCTCCCTGACGGCGATCTACCTGATCGGCCTGGCGCTGGACTCACAGGTGGCGCTCGGCTGGGTCTCGGACGCGTTCGCGCCGGAAGCCTTCCGCGTCGCGATGTCCATGCAGGCGGTCGTGGCGCTGGTGGGCTCGGCGGGCGTGCTGTGGAGTGCACGTAAGGTTCGAGCGCGGTACGGGCCCACGGTCGTCTGACCGGGATGCCGCGGAAGGCCCCGCCTAGGGAGACGGCGGTGAGGCGGCGGTGCGGAGGGTTGTGCGTGGCAGCCGGGTGTGTGGCTCCACAGGCAGCCGCGAACCTGCGGTGCAGGGTGGCCCCTCCCCAGGTTGCTGTGACGCCCGTCGCCCACGGCCCGCACCGGCACAGTGGGCCCATGACCACAGAACCTCAGGGACGGCACGTCGATCCGACAGGGAACAGGCCCCGCAGGCCGCCCGCGGTGGACACCTCACAGGCCTCCGGCGGGTCGGGGCGGCCCGCCGACCAGGCGATGTTCCGACCCGTGGCGCGCACGGCGGCGGACGTCTTGGCGATCATCCCGCACACGCTGGGCTACTGGCCCGCCCGGTCCCTGGTGATGCTGACAGCCACATCCTCCGGGCTGGGCCCGTGTCTGCGAGTGGATCTGCCCGATGCGGCGGACTTCGCCGATCCTGCGTTCGTGGCCGAATGGACCATGCAGATCTCCGAACTGCTCGAACACGACCCCGTCGGTCATGCCGTTTTCGTCGCGGTGTACGGAGAACCGGTGGGCAGCACAGGGGCGAGTTCCGATCGGCGGTCGGGCCCGGCGCCGGCCCTCGACGTCCGCCACGTGTCGCCGTCCTTGGGCGGGCACGTCTCGCACGTCGTGAATGCGGTGGCCGAGGCCGGTGCGCTGTCCGGGCATGACGTCCGGGACGCCTGGTGCGTTGACAACGAGCTGTGGTGGCCCGTTGCCGACGTCGGTGACGCCCGCCCGGTTCGCGAGATCCTGGACAGCGCGGTCTATGTAGCACTGGTCGTCGACGGCAGCGTGGTGGAACCGCCGGACGGGAGCACAGAATCCGGGACAACCGGCAGGGAACCGCTCCAGGCCGACCGACAGTTGCGACGGCGCCTGGCGCTCCTGGCGGAGGTAGCCGCCACGACGGACTGGTCCCCACGGTCCCTGGAGGTCTGGGACGCGATCCTGTCGCCATTCGACGCCCCGGATTCTCGGCATCCGGCCGACCCGGTCCGCCGGCTCCAGGAACTGACACGGACTGACCTGCTGCATCTGCTCGCGGGAACCACCGACCCCCTCGGATGTGATCTGGTGCTGTCGCTCGTGCTGTCCGGCGACATCGAGGCGGCTCGCCACGCCTGGGACGGGTGGAACCGGACGAGCAGTGACGAGGACTTGCACGGTCTGGTGCACACGGCCCAGGTCATGTTGGGGGACTGGGACGGAACCCCGCGGTGGGACCGGGTGGATCGCTGCGTGGACCTGGTGCAGGTCTTGATCGGCGGCCTCACCGGTCCAAACGACCCGGAGGGCCAGCCGTCCCCGGTCGAAGAGGCCGTCCGCTGCACAGCACCCCGTGTCAGCGACCGTTGGGCGGGGGGAGTGGCAGCAGGACTGTGGGTCGTGCTCGGGCACCTGGAGCGTTTCCGAGCACGTGGTTCCAAGGTGGACCAGTGCGCACGCACAGCCGAGTCGTTGGCGCCGGGGCATCCCGGGGTGGCGCGCTTGCGAGAGATCATGACCTTGCGGCCGATCCCGCACTGGGCAACAGATCCGGCCACTGCCTGGCGGAGGGCACGACAGGTGTGAGCGGCCGCCGCACCGGCTGCTGCGGAAAGCACTGTAGATTTCTGCACCAATTTCTCCGGACCGGGAACAACGCCACACGGGCAGTGGTTGGAACACCTCGAAGACCCTTCTCGCCCCGTCGGCAGGCTACGATCGCCCGCGGGACTTGACAGGGTCATAGGTGTTATGACCACTCGTCAGTAGCACCGCGTCGAGCAACGAAAGGTTCCCAGTGTCACCAGCTGTCACGAACGAGACGACTGCCACCGCAGAGACCGCCGAGTCGGCGGGAGCAGGACAGGAGTCGTCGGGCACCACCGGCGCGTCGAAGAGCGCGGCCAAGAAGACCACGGCGGCCAAGAAGAGCACCGCGGCGAAGAAGACCACGGCGGCCAAGAAGACCACAGCCACCAAGAGTACCGCCAAGAAGGCCGCCACCAAGACGACGACCGAAAAGGTCGAAACCGTCGGCGCCGACGATTCAGTGGCCGAGGTCCCCGAAAAGGCCGAGGCCGCCTCGCCTGCCAAGTCTCGGGCAAAGGCCAACTCCACGAAGAAGAAGGCCACCGGGGCCCGTGGCGGTAAGAAGGCGGCCGCCGCAGCGCAGGACGACGACCTCGATGCGGACGAGGACGACGAGTTCGCCGTTGACGACTCGATGAGTGCCGACAGCACCGATGACGACTCCCAGGACTCGGCGGACGAAGCCGAGGAGGACGGGGACGACGTCGTCGCACCCGAGGACGCGGAGAACGCCAAGTCGGGCACGGAAGTGGTGGCCAAGCCCACGGGCAAGACCACGGCTTCCCAGGAGACCGCGCGCGGTTTCGTGCTGTCCAACAACGACGACGACGACGCCCCCGCTCAGCAGGTGGTCTCCGCCGGTGCGACCGCCGACCCCGTCAAGGACTACCTGAAGCAGATCGGCAAGGTCGCCCTGCTCAACGCCGAACAGGAGGTCGATCTGGCTCTCCGGATCGAAGCCGGCCTGTTCGCGGAGCACAAGTACAAGAACGATGCGGACGAGCTGACTCGCGAGCAGAAGAAGGAACTGCGCTGGGTCATCCACGACGGCAAGCGCGCCAAGAACCACCTTCTCGAAGCCAACCTCCGCCTGGTGGTGTCCCTGGCCAAGCGCTACACCGGCCGCGGCATGCTGTTCCTGGACCTCATTCAGGAGGGCAACCTGGGTCTGATCCGCGCCGTGGAGAAGTTCGACTACACCAAGGGCTTCAAGTTCTCCACGTACGCGACCTGGTGGATCCGTCAGGCCATCACCCGCGCCATGGCCGACCAGGCACGCACCATTCGTATCCCGGTGCACATGGTCGAGGTCATCAACAAGTTGGCCCGTGTGCAGCGCCAGATGCTGCAGGACCTCGGTCGCGAGCCCACCCCGGAGGAACTCGCCCAGGAACTCGACATGACCCCCGAGAAGGTCGTGGAAGTCCAGAAGTACGGACGGGAGCCGATCTCCCTGCACACGCCGCTGGGTGAGGACGGGGACTCCGAGTTCGGCGACCTCATCGAGGACTCGGAAGCCGTTGTTCCGGCCGACGCCGTGAGCTTCACGCTCCTTCAGGAACAGCTGCACTCCGTCTTGGACACGCTCTCCGAGCGTGAAGCCGGTGTGGTGGCCATGCGCTTCGGGCTCACCGACGGCCAGCCCAAGACCCTGGACGAGATCGGCAAGGTCTACGGCGTGACCCGCGAGCGGATCCGCCAGATCGAGTCCAAGACCATGTCCAAGCTGCGTCACCCGTCCCGTTCGCAGGTCCTGCGCGACTACCTGGACTGATCCCAACGCACCCGCGCGGTCATGCGGAACGGCATGCACGACGGCGGCCGGGCACCGATTGAGAGTCGGTGGCCGGCCGCCGTCGTGCATGGGGTTGCTGTGAGATCAGTCGCAGCAGGTCGTGAGGTCGCCCGCAAAAACCCACCGAATACCACACGGAGTCATACGATCGAAAGGACATCGTCCGTCCGACACAATCTGGTGACTCATGAGCGAAAACGAGATCCGCAGCGCACAACTGGTCGTTGACACCCTTCGTGAGCAAGGCGTGAAGTACGTGTTCGGTGTTCCCGGGGCCAAGATCGACTCCGTGTACGACGCCCTCGTGGATGCCGAAGACATTCAGCTGGTCGTGTGCCGACACGAGCAGAACGCCGTGTTCATGGCGCAGGCCGTCGGCCGATTGACGGGGGTGCCCGGGGTCGTGCTCGTGACCTCCGGACCCGGAACGACGAACCTGGCCACCGGCCTGCTCACGGCCACGACGGAGCAGGATCCCGTCGTGGCCATCGCCGGAACCGTGGGGCTGCCGGACCGGCTCAAGCGCACGCACCAGTCGCTGGACGCCGTGAACTTCCTGGCTCCCGTGACCAAGTCGTCGGTCGAGTCCACCGACCCGAGCGACGTTCCGGAGGCCCTGGCCAACGCGTTCCGCGCGGCGACCACCGAGCCCAAGGGCGCGGCTGCCGTCATGCTTCCCGACAGTGTGACCGGTGCCAAGACGGACAAGACCGCGTTGAGGAAGAAGGCGGTGGCCCCGCAAGGCCCGGCGGCGCAGGTCTCCGTGGACCGAACGGTGGAGGCGTTGCGTCAGGCACAGTGCCCTGTTCTGCTCGTGGGACTGCGCGGCGCCGATTACGGCTCGACGGCCGCACTCCGGGAACTCGTCGCGGCCACCGGGCTGCCCGTCGTCGAAACCTTCCAGGCCGCCGGCGCCATTTCACGGGATCTGGAGAAGCACTTCCTCGGTCGGGTGGGGCTGTTCCGCAACCAGCCCGGTGACATCCTGCTGTCCAAGGCGGACGTGGTCCTCACCGTCGGCTACGACACGGTCGAGTACGACCCCATCATCTGGAACACCCGAGCGGATCGCCAGATCATCCACCTGGACGCGGTCCCGGCGGACCTGGACCACGCGTATCAACCCCGACTTGAGCTCCGCGGGGACATCGCCGCCACGCTGGAGATCCTCACGGAGCGTCTGCGGGGGATGACCCTCAGCCAGACCGCGCAGACCGAGATCTCCCTGCAGCGCGATGCGCTGGCCGAGTACGAGACGCAGGCGCGTGCCATGGGTGACACCGAACAGGGCGTCAACCCGGCGCACCTCACCCTGGTGATCCGTGACCTCATCGACGACGACAAGTCGACCGTCGCGGCCGACATCGGGTCGCACTCCATCTACCTTGCGCGGTACTTCCGCACCTATGAGCCACGGACCCTGCTGTTCTCCAACGGGCAGCAGACCCTGGGCGTGGCCCTGCCGTGGGCGATCGGTGCGGCACTGGTGCGTCCAGAGCACCCGGTGGTCTCCGTCTCGGGCGACGGCGGCTTCCTGTACTCGGCCCAGGACCTGGAAACCGCCACCCGGCTGGGACTGAACATGGTGCACGTAATCATGCGGGACAACGCCTACGACATGGTGGCCTTCCAGCAGATGATGAAGTACGGCCGCAAGTCTGGTGTGGAACTGGGTGACTACGACGCCGTGAAGTACGCCGAGTCCATGGGTGCCACGGGCCGCGCCGTTCGCACCATGGACGAGTTCAAGGAGGCCTTCACCCAGGCGATGGCCGAACCCGGCGTCTCGATCGTGGACGTCGCCGTGGACTACACGGACAACGTGGGGCTGGCCGCGCACCTTGACGACTCCGCGATGAACTGAGGCGCCGCCTCCCTCGCCGAGTTCGGGGTTGTTCCGCCTATGGCGGCGAATAGGCGGAACAACCCCGAACTCGGCGCAAAAGGCCGGAGGGCAGAGGTGCCTCAGATGGACAGACGGTGGCCCCGGTACCGAATCGCGGTACCGGGGCCACCGTGTTGGGTCGGGACACACCTCCCGGGTGGGTCTCTGTCAGGCGTCGATACGCTGAGTTTCGTCCTGCCATGTGGCGGCCATGGGACGAAGCTTGTCTTCGTTGGCGCGCGCGTGGTGAGCGCAGAAGAGCAACTCCCCACCGGTGGATTCGAGGACGACTCGTACATAGGCCTGCGCACCGCATGCATCACAGCGGTGGGTCGCGTTCAACTCTGGGGTCTCGAGCGTGGCGTTCACGGCATCCTCCTTCAGCTCAGACTTCAACTCGCCGACCGTTCGGCTGCCGCCGGCCGGTGCCCTCGTGCTCGTGCCGGAAGGCTCGAGTGGGGAAGTACTTTCCGAGTACGTACATACAACCACGCACCGCCACGTTTCCATCCGTCGGCCATGGTGTTTTCGCCCACCGCGCACGAACTCCTCGGTGCCCGTCACCGCCCCTGTGCTGCACAACGCCCGCGCCGTACCGGGGCCGCACCACCTCGGAGCATTACAGTGAACTGGTCTGTGCCCGGGAGCTGGATGGATTCTGCCTCCCGCTCCCCTTCCCGTCGTTGCCAGGAGTACCGCCAACAGTGACCCCCACCAAATCCGAGTACAACGCCCGCCACCTCTCCGTCCTGGAGGGGCTGGAAGCCGTGCGCAAGCGCCCCGGCATGTACATCGGCTCCACGGACTCCCGCGGTCTCATGCACTGCCTGTGGGAGATCATCGACAACTCGGTGGACGAGGCGCTGGCGGGCTACGGCCACCAGATCACCGTGGTCCTGCACAAGGACGGGTGCGTTGAGGTCCACGATGACGGCCGTGGCATCCCGATCGACAAGGAACCGCGAACCGGCCTGTCGGGCGTCGAGGTGGTTTTCACCAAACTGCACGCGGGTGGCAAGTTCGGCGGCGGTTCCTACACCGCCTCCGGCGGCCTCCACGGTGTGGGGGCCTCCGTGGTCAACGCCCTGTCCTCTCGACTGGACGTGCAGGTGGACCGCGGCGGCAAGACCTACCAGATGTCCTTCCGCCGTGGCGAGCCGGGGAAGTTCGCCGACAAGTCGACGCCGTCCCCGGAGGCACCCTTCGAACCGTTCGTCTCCGGTTCGGAACTCGAGGTCGTCGGCAAGGCCCGCCGTGGTGTCACGGGAACACGGATTCGCTACTGGGCCGATCGCCAGATCTTCACCCCGGACGCGCAGTTCTCCTACGACGAGCTGGTCACCCGAGCACGCACCACGGCCTTCCTGATTCCGGGGCTGCGGATCACCGTGCGTGACGAACGTCGGGCACCGGGCACCCCCGGTGAATTCGAGTCGCACGAGGAAGTGTTCCAGCACGACGGTGGCATCTCCGAGTTCGCCGAGTTCCTGGCCACCGACGACTCGGTGACGGACGTGTGGCGCTTCCAGGGCGAGGCCTCCTTCACGGAGACCGTCCCCGTGCTCGACGACGGCGGCCACTCCCGGCTGCAGGAGGTCGAACGCGACTGCGAGGTCGACGTCGCCCTGCGGTGGGGCATCGGCTACGACACGACCGTGCGAACCTTCGTCAACATCATCGCCACGCCCAAGGGCGGCACCCATCAGACCGGGTTCGAACAGGCCCTGGTCAAGGTTTTCCGGAAGCAGATCGAAGCCAATTCCCGGCGGCTGAAGGCCGGCAACGACAAGATCGACAAGGACGACGTCCTTGCAGGTCTCACCGCCGTCCTCACGGTCCGGTTGGCCGAGCCGCAGTTCGAGGGCCAGACCAAGGAGATCCTGGGGACCCCCGCGGTTCGGCAGATCGTGTCCAAGGTCGTGGAGAAGGAGCTCACCAAGGCCCTGACCGCCACCAAGCGTGATCAGAAGAATCAGGCCAACGCGGTGCTGGAGAAGGTCGTGGCCGAGATGAAGTCGCGCATCTCGGCACGCCTCCACAAGGAGACCCAGCGGCGTAAGAACGCTCTGGAGACCTCCTCCATGCCCACGAAGTTGGTCGAGTGCCGGTCGACGGACGTGGAGAAGTCCGAACTGTTCATCGTGGAGGGTGACTCCGCCCTGGGCACGGCTCGTCTGGCCCGTGATTCCGAGTACCAGGCGCTGCTGCCCATCCGTGGCAAGATCCTCAACGTCCAGAAGGCCTCCGTCACGGACATGCTGGCCAACGCGGAATGCGCCGCGCTGATCCAGGTGATCGGTGCGGGCTCGGGGCGAACCTTCGACGTCGACGCCGCCCGTTACGGCAAGGTTGTCATGATGACGGACGCCGACGTCGACGGCGCCCACATCAGGACGCTCCTGCTGACGTTGTTCTACCGGTACATGCGGCCCCTCGTGGAAGCGGGCAAGGTCTATGCTGCGGTCCCGCCGCTGCACCGGGTGGAGATCGTCAACCGTGGTTCGAAGCCCAATGAGATGGTCTACACCTACTCGGAACGTGAGCTGCACACGTTGCTGACCCGGCTCGAGGCCGAGGGACGTGGCTACAAGGAGCCCATCCAGCGCTACAAGGGCCTGGGGGAGATGGACGCCGATCAGCTGGCCGAGACCACGATGGACATCCGTCACCGGATGCTGCGGCGGGTGACCGTGGAAGGGGCCGAGGCCGCGGAACGCGCCTTCTCTCTGCTCATGGGCTCGGACGTGGCTCCCCGCAAGGACTTCATCATCGCCGGAGCCGCCACGTTGGATGCCGAGCAGATCGACGCGTGAGTGTGCCTCTCCGTACCTGCCCCGTATCTGCCCGGCACTGTGAATAATTGCGCATATGTGTGACCATATGGGGAATTGTTGGCAACAGCGCCGCATGTCGACCCGCACGGACGGACAATTGGGGAGTCTCACCAGGGCAACGCACATGAACGCAATTGCACGAGGTAGTTGCAGCGGTCGACTCGGCCAGTGCATCCGATGCCCTCTCGACTTTCGCGAAAGGGCCATCCTCCATGTGGCTTCAGGACTACGACCCCACGGGGTCGGTCGTGTTCTCGGCATTGCTCGCCGCCGTGCCCATCATTGCATTTCTGCTCGGCCTCACGGTCTTCAAGCTGACCGGCCTCAAGGCCTCGCTCATCGCCTTGGTCCTGGCCGTCGGTCTCGGGACACTGGTCTTCGGCCTGCCGGTGGCGGCCACGGGATCGGCGATCGTGTACGGATTCCTGGGCGGCCTGTGGCCAATCGGGTGGATCGTGCTCATGGCCGTCTGGCTGTACCGGATCGCAGTACGGGCCGGGTACTTCGACGTGATCCGGTCCTCGATCTCCTCGATCTCCGAGGATCAGCGCCTGCAGGTGCTTCTGATCGCCTTCTGCTTCGGCGGCTTCCTCGAGGGGGCTGCCGGGTTCGGCATCCCGATCGCGATCTGCGGCGCCCTGCTGGTCAACCTGGGGTTCCGTCCGCTGCGGGCAGCGGGCATCAGCCTGGTGGCCAACGCCGCGTTCGGTGGGTACGGAGCCATCGGCATTCCGGTGATCGTCGGCGCCCAGCAGGGCGAGGTCCCGCTGACCGACCTGTCCCGAATGATGGTCGTCGTGGCCCAGGGGATCATGGTGTTCATCCCCCTGCTGCTGGTCGCCATCCTGGACGGTCGCCGAGGTCTGCGCGAAACAGGTGGCCTCGCGTTGGTCATTGGGGTTCTGGTGTCCGGCCTGCAGTCGCTGTTCCTGTGGGTGGCTGGCCCTGCGTTGGCGGACATCATCCCGCCGTTGGTCGGCATGTTGGCCATGGCGCTGGTCCTGAAGTACTGGAGCCCGCGCACCATCTACCGGGAGGCCCACGCTCCGGCGTTGGAGGAGCTGCGCTCTGAACGCCAGCCCGTGACGATTGCACGGGTTGCCCAGGCCTGGTCGCCGTTCTACATTCTCTCCGCCTTCATCCTGGTGTGGTCCGTTCCGGCCGTGGCCGCCTTCCTGGGTCGTGCGACCGTGGCGGTCCCCATGCCTTTCCTGCACCAGGCCGTGGCCAGGACCGCCCCGATCGTGCCCGAAACCACTCCGGTGCTCGCCCTGTGGAACTGGTCGATCCTGGCAGCCTCCGGCACCGCCATCCTGTTCGCGGCGCTGTTCACCGTTGTGGTGACTCCCACGATCACCTGGAAGCAGGCGTGGGAGGAACTGGCTGGTTCCGTCCGGCAGTTGTGGGCGCCGATCGTGATGATCTGCCTGGTCATGGCAGTTGCCAACGTGATGAACTTCGCGGGCATGTCCTCCTCCATGGCCCTGGCACTGTCCGCCGCCGGTGGTGTCTTCCCCCTGCTCTCGCCAGTCATCGGTTGGATCGGGGTGTTCGTCACCGGGTCCGTGGTGAACAACAACACCCTGTTCGCTTCCCTGCAGGCCGTCACGGCCCAGCAGATCGGCACCAGCCAGACCCTGCTGGTGGCCTCCAACACCGCGGGTGGTGTGATGGCCAAGGTCATCTCGCCCCAGTCCATCGCCATTGCGACCGCGGCGGTACGAGAGCCGGGCAAGGAGGCCGATCTCACCCGGCAGGTGTTGCTCTACAGCATCGGCCTGCTGGCGGTGCTGTGCGTCTGGGTGTTCGTGCTCTCCCTGGTCTTCTAAGGTCCATGAAGCGCGCCGCGGGCAGTTCGCCTGACTAGGATGAGAGGGTCACCGTGACGGGGGTCACGGTGACCCTCCTGTCGTTCCTGACACCGGGGACGACTCCGTTGCGTTGTGAGCCTCAGGAGCAGCCATGGTCGACATCGCCCAGTCCATTGCCCGGGACCCCGTGGGAACCACGTCCGCGGCCACCGTCACGATCACCGGAGCCGCAGGGCAGATCGGCTACGCCACGGTGTTCCGGGCCGCGGCCGGGGCGCTCCTGGGATCCGAGACTCCCGTCCGGCTCCGTCTGCTGGAGATTCCGGAGGCGGTGCGTGCCGCGGAGGGTGTCGCCATGGAACTGCTCGACGGCGCGATGCCCCTGCTGGAATCCGTGGACGTCTTCGACGACCCCACGGCCGCGTTCGACGGCGCAGAGGTGGGCCTGCTCATCGGTGCCAGACCGCGCTCCAAGGGCATGGAACGTGCTGATCTGCTGAGCGCCAACGCGAGCATCTTCTCCGTCCAGGGGCGGGCGATCAACGAAGCGGCGGCTCCCGCCTTCCGGGCCGTCGTCGTCGGGAATCCGGCGAACACGAATGCGCTGATCGCCGCCTCCCACGCTCCGGACGTCCCCGCGGAGCGATTCACGGCACTGACCCGGTTGGACCACCACCGGGCCGAGGCGCAGCTGGCCATCGCCTGCGGAGTGTCGGTGAACGACGTCGACGGCGTGGCCATCTGGGGCAACCACTCGACCAGCCAGTACGTGGACCTCACCCGGGCCACGGTCCGGGGCCGCCCGGCGGAAGAGGTCCTCCTGGAACACGGTCACGACCGGCGGTGGATCGACGAGTTCTTCATCCCCAAGGTGGCCAAGCGTGGCGCGGAAATCATCGAGGTGCGCGGCGGGTCGTCGGTGGCCTCGGCCGCCCACGCGACACTGCGCCACATCCGGACCTGGTTGCGGGGAACACCGGAGGGCTCCTGGGCGTCCATGGCCGTGCCGTCCACGGGGATCCACGGCGTGCCCGAAGGGGTCGTGTGTTCGTTCCCCGTGACGTGTTCTCAGGGGCGGTACACGATCGTTGAACCGTGGGCGATCGCCGACTTCTCCCGGGCCAGGATCGATCGTTCCGTGGCGGAGTTGCTGGCCGAACGGGAGGCCGTGGAAGCACTCGACCTGCTCGGCCCGCGCGCCTGAGCCACCCCGCCCACACACCGAGCCCTGACCGGGACCGGTGCCGCGCGCCCGCAGGTCAGAAGCGCAGGACCTTGACGAAGTCGTCGTGCACCTTGGGACCCATCATGAACTCGGCGGTGGCCACGGTCCGGAACCCGTTGCGTTCGTAGAAGGTGTTGGCCCGGAGATTGTGTTGGTTGACCGTGAGCCACAGCCCCGAGGCCCCGGCATCCGCGGCCAGGGACTTTCCCGCTTCCAGCAGGCGGCGCGCACCCCCGGAACCGCGGGACTCACGCACCACGTAGAGCTTGGAAACGAACCACAGGGTCGCCTCCGGATCCAGTGGTTCATTCGCATCCTGCGTGACGGGCACTCCGGCACGCACGGGTTCGTCCGCCACGAGCACCAAGTACGCTGCCGAGCGTCGAGTGCCCGGTTCGACCAGGAGCAGGATGTGGTGACGCCCGTCCTCCAGCCACTGCTCGAAGCGCTCCGCCGAGAGTTCGTTGGCCACATAGGCCGCGGCAACGGCGGTGTCCGTGCCGGGAGGGCAGGCGTCCAGGAAGGTTTCCTCGGCGAGGGCATGGAGCACGGCCCCGTCGCCGTGAACCGCACGCAGGATCTCCAGCGTCACGGGTCAGTCCTCCAGCCCCGGGAGTGTGGCACCGCGGGGCCCCTCAGCGGATTCGGCAGCGGCAGCCACGTCACCGGGGACCGGCGCAACGGTCGTGTCGTTCTGCGCAGAGGCGGTATCGGTCCAGGCCGGGCCGATGACGTCCATGGCCTGCTCCAGCGGGATGCCGGATCCGTCGCGCCTGCCGTGCTCGCTCGGAAGCGATCGCGCCACCCCGCCGACCGTGGAGGCCTTGGCCGGACCATGACCGGCCCAGGCCAGTGACAGCGTGGACTCACCGCGCAGGAACCGCTGGCACCGCACGCCGCCGGTCGCCCTGCCCTTGGCCGGGTATTCGGACAGGGGAGTGATCTTCACGGAGTGCTCCGTCATGCCGGGCAGCACTTCATCGGCCTTGGCGACCGTCACGACGACGGCCTCCGGGTCCGCCGTGAGCACCGGGCCGAAGAACACCGCCTCGTCACCTTCGGCGAGCTTCACCCCGGCCACACCACCGGCGGTTCGGCCCTGTGGGCGGACCGATCCAGCCGGGAAGTGCAGGAGCTTGGCCTCCCGGGTGATGAACACGAGCTCGGAATCGTCCCCGGCCACGCCCAGGCCGATCACCGCGTCGCGGGACTTGCCCTGTCCCTTGAGGGTGATGACCTCCCAGTCGTCCCGGTTCAGCGGGTAGTCCGGGTTCAACCGCTTGACCACACCGTGCTTGGTGCCCAACGCGATCACCGCGTTCAACGGAGCCAGGCCCACCAGGGTCTCGCCGCGTTCCAGGGTGAAGAACTCCTTGGCCGCCACACCCTCGGACAGTTTGGGGACGCCGTCGTAATCGGTCAGGACGGGGACGTCCAGCACGGGAATGCGGATCATGCGCCCCGCGGAGGTCACCGCACCGATCTCACCGCGGGCCGTGGTGGCAACCTGTGACCGCAAGGCGTCGTGTTTGAGCCGCCGCCCGGGCTCGGCCAGGGGCACACGGTTGGTGGTGCGGGCCAACTGGCCGGAGGCGGAGAGGAAGACCCAGCACGGGTCGTCGGTGATCTCCAGCGTCGGTCCCGCGGACTTCTTGGCCCCGGGGGCAGCGGTGACCTCCGGGAGGTCCTCGGACTTCAGCAGCTTGGTTCGGCGGTCGTCGCCGTGCTTCTCGGCCACCTCCGCGAGTTCGTCCGAGACCACGTCACGCAGTTTCGCGTCCGATCCCAGAATGGCTTCGAGTTCCGCGATCTCGCGCTGCAGGTCGTCCCGCTCGGCCTCGAGCTCGATCCGGGAGAACTTGGTCAGTTGACGCAGCCGCAGTTCCAGGATGTGATCGGCCTGCGCCTGGGTCAGGTCGAAGATCTGCATGAGGCGCTCGCGTGCCTCCGCGGTTTCGTTCGAGGACCGGATGATCTGGATGACCTCGTCGATGTCCAGGATCGCGATCAGCAGGCCTTCGACCAGGTGCAACCGGTCCTGCCGCTTGCCCAACCGGAACAGGGTCCGACGCCGCACGACGGTCAGGCGGTGCTCCACGTAGACCCGCAGCAGGTCCACCAGACCCAGCGTGCGCGGCTGCCCTTCGACCAGGGCGACGTTGTTGATGCCGAATGACTCCTCCAGCGGCGTGTGCTTGTAGAGCTGGGCCAGGACCGCCTGCGGATTGAAACCGTTCTTGAGTTCGATCACCAGACGCAGGCCGTTGGCGCGGTCCGTCAGGTCCACCACGTCCGAGATGCCGGCCAGCTTCTTGGCCTGTACCGCCGACTTGATCTTCTCGATGATTTTCTCGGGGCCCACCATGTACGGCAGTTCCGTGACCACGATGCCCTGCTTGCGCGCGGAGACCTGCTCCACTGACACCGTCGCGCGGGTCTTGAACGATCCCCGGCCGGTCTCGTAGGCGTCCCGGATCCCGTCCAGCCCCACGATCCGCCCGCCCGTGGGCAGGTCGGGGCCGGGCACGAACTTCATGAGGTCCTTGAGCGTGGCCTCCGGGTTGGCGATCAGGTGCCGGGCCGCCGCCACGACTTCGCGCAGGTTGTGGGGGGCCATGTTCGTTGCCATGCCGACGGCGATCCCGGAGGCACCGTTGACCAGCAGGTTGGGGAAGGCCGAGGGCAACACCGAGGGCTGGGTGAACTGGTTGTCGTAGTTCGGGATGAAGTCCACGACGTCTTCGCCCAGGTCCGCGGTCAGGGCGAGCGCGGCGGGGGCGAGCCGGGCCTCCGTGTACCGGGAGGCGGCCGGGCCGTCGTCGAGCGACCCGAAGTTGCCGTGTCCGTCGACCAGCGGGGCCCGCATGGCGAAGGACTGGGCCAGCCGGACCATGGCGTCGTAGATCGCCGAGTCGCTGTGCGGGTGCAACTTGCCCATGACCTCGCCGACCACGCGGGCGGACTTGACGTGCCCCCGGTCGGGACGCAGCCCCATCTCGTCCATCATGTAGAGAATGCGACGCTGCACGGGCTTCAACCCGTCCCGCGCATCGGGCAGTGCCCGGGAGTAGATCACCGAATAGGAGTACTCGAGGAAACTCGTCTCCATCTCGCTGGTCACGTCGACGTCGACGACGTTCTCCTGGAAATCCGCGGGTAGCTCGTCTCGCGAGGAACGGGATCCTGACCTGCGTCGGGCCATAGGGCTGGTGTCTCCTTTGTTACCCCCGTGTCGGCCACGGGGCGGGCGCTTTCCGCCCGGTGGCCCGGGATTGTCGATACGCTGAAGTCTATGGTCTCCGAGTCGACTCCCGAGGGTGGCGACACCCACGCCCAGGCCCCTGACACGGCCGCGATCGCGCTTCAGCAGGGCTATCCGGCCCACTGGGAAGCGGACGTGGTGCTGCGCGACGGCGCGACGGCCCACCTACGTCCCGTGACCCCCGACGACCAGGCCCTGCTGTTGGACATGTTCCACCAGCAGTCGGAGAACACCATCTATCTGCGGTTCTTCTCGCACAAGACCACGCTGACCCAACGGGAACTGGAACGCTACACGACGGTCGATCACCGTGACCGTGTGGCCTTCGTGATCCTCTTGGGCGGCCAGATCATCGGCATCGGCCGTTATGACCGCACGGAGAAGCCCGACGACGCGGAGGTCGCTTTCCTGATCTCCGACGCCCACCAAGGGCGCGGCATCGGGTCGATTCTGCTCGAGCACCTCAGCGCCGCCGCCCTGGAGAATGGGATCGACCACTTCTCCGCGGAGGTCCTCCCGGAGAACCGTGCCATGTTGCGGGTCTTCGTCGAAGCCGGGTACGACGTCGCCCGGCGGTTCGACGACGGAGTGGTGGCCCTCGAATTCTCGATCGACCCCACGGAAAAGCAGCGGTCCGTCATGATCGCCCGAGAGCACCGGGCCGAAGCGCGCTCCACCGCGCGAATCTTCACACCGGAGTCCATCGCGGTGATCGGTGCCTCCGCGGACCCCACCAACGGTGGCCACGTGGTGGTCAGCAACATCGTCGCCTCCGGGTTCACGGGCAAGCTCTACGGCATCAACCCCGTGGCCTTCGAGCAGACCGGCATGATCCACAAGGCCTCGATCCAGGAGGTCGAGGACCCCGTGGACCTGGCCGTCGTCGCGGTGCCCTACGACGCCGTGCTGGACGTCGTGGACCAGTGCGGGCGGGCCGGCGCCCACGCCGTCGTGGTCGTCACCGGTGGCTGGGCCGAAGCGGGCCAGGAGGGCGCTCGCCGTCAGCGCGAACTCGTGCGCCTGGCACGTGGGCACGGCATGCGAGTGGTCGGCCCCGCCAGCCTGGGTCTGCTCAACAACTCCGGTGAGCACAAGTTCAACGCGAGCGTTCTGCCCGCCACCTTCCGGCAGGGCAACCTGGGGCTGTTCACCCAGTCCGGAGCGCTGGGCACGTTGCAGGCCTCGGCCGCGGTCCGTCACGGACTCGGGGTGTCCACCTTCCTCTCGGCGGGTAACCGCGCCGATGTCTCCGGCAACGACGTCATGCAGTTCTGGGAGGATGACGACGCCACCCAGGTGTGCGGGATGACCTTCCAGTCCTTCGGCAACCCCCGTAAGTACTCGCGGATCGCCCGGCGACTGTCGCGGATCAAGCCCGTGATCGTGGCCAAGTCCGAGGTCACGGGCCTTCGGCTGCCTCCCGGGCACACCGGCCGCATCACGGAGGCACCCGCGGGAGCCCTGGATGCGATGCTGCGTCAGGCCGGGGTCCTGCAGGTGACCACCTCGGACCAACTCATGGATCTGGCAGCGGTGGCCTCCGGGCAGCCGTGGCCGCAGGGCGGCGGTACCGCGCTGGTGGCCAATGCCATGGCCCTGAGCCGCCTGATGGAGGACACGGCAGCCGTTCTCGGCATGGACGTCACCGCCGTGCGGGACAACGTGGACACGGCTGCCGGGGGAGAGGCCGCGGTGGAGGCCGTTGCCGCAACGCTGCGAGAACTCCTGACGGACCCGGATGTGCACGCCGCCGTCGTTTCGCTCATCCCCGTACCCGGTGTCAGCGAGCGGCAGTGGTCGGACGCGGTTCTGGCGGCGGGCGCGGAGTCCGGAAAGACCGTGGTGCTGGCCATGACCGGAAGCACGGAGGTCCGTGCACCGTCCTACGTCTACCGGGACGACCAACAGCGGCAGCTCCCGGTCTTCCTGGCACCGTCGACGGCGGTGGAAGCACTCCACCGGGTCCAGCAATGGGTGGCGTGGCGCGACGGAGAGGACGACAAGGTCACCGTGCCCGAGGACATCGATCCGGAGGCGGCCGAAGAACTCATCAACGAATGGGCCACCGAGATCCCCGGTGAGTCCCTGCTGACCCTCGACGCGGAGCGCACCCGTAAGCTGCTGGCCACCTACGGCATCAACGTGCTGCCCACGGTGCGCTTCCGCGACGTCGAGGAAGCAGTCGCCGCGGCGGAGCAGCTGGGCTACCCCGTGGCGGTCAAGAGCACCGACCGGCACCTGCGTCACCGCCTGGACCTGGGCGGGGTGCGGCTGCAGATCGACTCCCCGGAACAGCTGCGGGAGGCCGTGTCCTCGATGCGCCGCACCCTGCCCGTGGGCTCGGAGGAACTCGACATCCAGGCCATGGCACCCACCGGGCAGGCCGTCGTCGTCACCGCCACCGAGGATCCGTTGTTCGGCCCGGTGCTCTCCTTCGGCATGGCCGGTGACGCCGTCAAGCTGCTGGACGACAGGGCGCACCGCGTTCCGCCGCTGACCGATCAAGACATCCGCGCGATGGTCAGGGAACCGAAGGCGGCCCGGAAACTCTTCGGCTACGAAGGCCAACCGCCCGTCGCCGTGGAGTCGCTCGAAGACCTGCTGATCCGCGTCGCCTTGATCAAGGACCGGCACCCGCAGATCGCTCGCCTGGACCTGAACCCGGTACTGTTGTCCAGCGAACACCTCACCGTGCTTTCAGCGGATGTGCGATTGGGGGACCCCAGGGAACGAACGGACAGTGCACGGCGAGCGATGCGGAGGTGACCTTTGAGCGACACGATCGCAGGCAGGTACACCCTCATCGACCCCATTGCCCGGGGCGGATCCGGAACGGTCTGGCGGGCCTGGGACCAGCGTCGTCGCAAACTGTGCGCCGCCAAGGTCCTCCGCCAGCGTGACTCGGCCGACCTCCTGCGCTTTGTGCGCGAACAGTCCGTCAAGCTCGAACACCCCCACGTGCTGGCCCCCTATGGCTGGGCCGCCGAGGACGAACACGTGGTCATCGCGATGGACCTGTGCGACGGCGGGACCCTGGAGACCGCGCTGCAGGACCACGGGGCATTGTCCGACGAGGTGGTCGAGGAAGTCATGCTGCAGTTGCTGCGTGCACTGCACTTCGTCCACGCGGAGGGCTGGATCCACCGGGACGTCAAACCCGCGAACCTGATGATGAATGCCACGGGGATGGGGCGACCGCTGGCGCGGCTTGCCGACTTCGGCATCGCCACGCAGGTCGAGGACGCACGACTGACCCGCATCGGCACCGTGGTGGGAACCCCCGGGTACATCGCCCCCGAACTGCTGGAAGGCGCCGACCCCGACCCCGCCCAGGACCTATTTGCCGCCGGGGTGGTCGCCATGCGCATGGTGCAGCCGAACCACGGCCGCGGCCAGAGCCCCACACCCGACATGGCACTCGCCGCCTTCGGGGAGGAGTCACTGCTCGGGGCGGAGATCGCAGCGCTGCTGGACCCCGACCCGGCAGTCCGTCACGACGGCGCCCTGGCGCTGCAGGAACGGCTGGCGGCCGAGTCAGAGGACCGACGGTTCGACCCCGCCCGTACCCGTGACGGGGAGGTCCTCGAGATCTTCCAGGCGCTGGACCCCCTCCCGACGGAATGGCAGGAGATCGTCGAAGGCAGCCGTCAGCCCCCCGAACAGCCGACCACCGGGGCCGTGACGGCCGCACGGAGCGGTGACGCCGGGGACTCGGGCGCGGCAAGCGCGGCAGCCAGTACGACGACGACCACCGGACCCGGTCTGGACGTGCCCAGTGGCGGTTGGGTCCGGACCAATTACGGGATGGTCTCCACACCACCGCCCGGGGGCGAACCGCTGGTCGGACCGGCAGCCGGCCCGGCGGGTGCCGCCTTGCACGGGATGCCTTCCGGGCTCACGGGTGAAGGGGATGTTGCCCCGGCCACGGCTCCACCCACGAGCGGACCGACCACGGGCTCGGTCGTGCAGGGGCCGCTGCCACAAGGGCAGGAGTCCCGCGCGACCTTGTTGGGCGGTGCCGTGGCGCAGGGATGGAACTCGCCGATGCCTGGCACCGCGTCACAGCCGCGGCCGGACCTGTCTCACCTGAGTGTGGACGACCCCACGGACACGTCCCTGGACGCCCCGCCGACGTATCTGCCGAACGCCGGACCGGTGCGGCACAGCGGCTATCCGAATACCGGAGCCACCTCCTCGGCGCAACCTTTCGTCCCGATGGGGCGGCCTGTGTCTCCCCCGGGGGCCCGACGCTCCGGACCCTTGGCTCGATTCGGCATCGCGGGTGCCGCCGGTTGGGTCCTGATCGGACTCTTGGCCCTTGTCCTGGTGACCGCTGTGGTCCTGGGTGTCATCCTGCTCAACGGGACGGGTGGGGAACCAGACCCCCCGCCCACGAACACTCCAGCACCGACCTCCACTCAGGAAACTCCGTTCACGGAGCAGACCGACGACAGTGACAACGGTGAAGCGACCATCGGTCCCGGATTCGGTGGGGAAGGCCCCGGGAGCATCGGCGGGTAGCAGGCAACAGCCCTCAGACCGCGGGCCGGCGCGCACCCCGACCAGAGACCGTTTTTTCAGGAAGTAGGCAGACACGGATGACCCAGTCCGGACCGCGCGGTGAGCGCTTGCACCAGGACATCGAACGTGCGGGGTTCTACCCGCAGTTGGTGCACGACGTGGTGGCAGAGGCACTCGACGGCACCGCACCGGATTCACACCTGGTGCAACTCGAGACCACGTTCGACCGGGACGAGATTCACCGACACATCACGGTCCTGGTCCTCGCGGGCCAGGTCCTGCACATCACGCACGTGGACGATCAGCAGTACGACGAGGCGGGACACGAAGTGGTGGCCCTGGTCTCGACCGAATCCGTAGCCGCCTCCGAGGTTCACTCTGTGACGCTGACCTACGCGTACTACAAGCCGCAGGAGTACCAGCCCGGTCATCCGATCAGCGAGGTCAACCTCTCCGTGGCCTGGACGGGGACCCGCAATCTGGACCTGCAACCGGCCGGTTGTGAGGACCCCCAATGCGAGGCCGACCACGGCTACACCGGTATGTCTGCCGTCCAGGACGTGGTCCTGCGCATCAGCGCCGAGGCCGACGGGACGGAAGCCGTCGAGGGTGCTCGCGAGTTCGCCCGGTGTCTGCGCCGAGCGGCGTTGAACCAGTCACCGATCCGCTGATGTCCGGTTCGCTTGAGTCACCGGAAGCGTCGTTGCCCCCGCCACCCCGCTACGGGGGAGGGGCGGTGGCCGACGTCCTCAGTTCTGCGGCGGGCGCGCTCGGGGTCCCCGGATATCGGGACGTCCTGGGTCTGCCGTCCGCGCAACGCTACGTCGTCGTGCTCGTCGACGGGCTGGGGCTGGAGCAGCTCCGGGCCCGTTCCGGGTATGCACCGTTGCTGCGCCGCGCACCGCTCACCGCGGAACTTGACGCGGCCTTCCCGACGACGACGGCGGCCTCCCTGGCGTGCCTGGGCACGGGACTGCCCGTCGGCGTGCACGGCTTGACGGGCTACGACTCCTACTCGCCGGAACTCGGCGAAGCCGTGAACATGCTGGGGAACTGGGATCCGCGCGTCGACCCGCTGGCCTGGCAGCCCGAGCCCACGGTGCTGGAGGCCGCGGAAGCAGCCGGAGTGGACGCCGTGACGGTGAGCCGCAAGAAGTTCCGTCGTTCCGCACTGACCGCTGCCGCCCTGCGGGGTGGCCGGTTCGTGGGGGCCGACACGACCCACGCCCGGGTACGCGCTGCACTGGAGAACTTGAAGCCGGGGCGTCGGGGTCTCATGTACTTCTACTGGGACGACTTGGACAAGACCGGTCACCAGCTCGGGTGGGAATCAGCGGAGTGGAACGAACACCTCGAGGAGCTCGACAGCACGCTGCGGCGGTTGATTGCGGGCGTACCACCGGAAACCACGGTCCTGCTGACGGCTGATCACGGCATGGTCGACGTCCCCGTTTCTGGACGAGTTGACGTCTCCTCTATCCCGGGGCTGTTGGACGGTGTGTCGACCACCGCGGGTGAGCCCCGCTGCCTCCAACTGCACGTGGGGCCGGCCACTGACAACGAGCAACGGCAGGAGACCCAGACTGCGCTCATGGCCGCGTGGCGCAAGGAATACGGGTCTGCGGTGCATGTGGCCACGCGTGAACAACTGCTGGCCGGTGGATGGTTCGGTGACCCCCGATCACTGCGCCCGGAGGTGCCCGCGCGCATCGGTGACGTCTTGGTGCTTCCGGCGCACGAGGACCTGGCCTTCCACGACCTCTCCCGGATCGGTCTGGGAACGCTCGGCACGGTGGGCCAGCACGGGGGACTGACTCGCCAGGAAGCGGTGGTCCCGCTCATGGACCTCACGGGAGCCTGAGACCTCCGACTCGGTTGGCCGTCCGTTCAAGCGGAGGGCCCGGGACCAAGCGGAGGGCCTGAGGCGAACCGGAGGACCTGGGGTCAACCGGTGGTGCCGTCCAGAGCCACGCCCGCATCCGCCGTGTCGGAGGTGACGGACGATGCCAGGCTGTCCGTCGCCGCACCCGGAACGGTCACATCCGTTCCCGTGCCTGTCCCGGTGTCCGGTACGGCCGGGTCGGCGGGGACTGCGGGGACTGCGGGGTCGGGGACCACCGGTTCCGCGGGGACGACCGGCTCGACCGCCGGGGCTTCCTCCACCGGGGCCTCTTCGACGGGGGCCTCTTCCATGGGCGGCACCTCCTCCACTGGCGGCACCGTCTCCACCGGGACCGGAACCTCTTCCGTCGGGACGGGTTCCACCGGAACCACCGGCTCCTCGGGGACGGGAGCGGGGGCCTCCTCCGTGGGGGTTTCGGACGGTGAGGATTCGGTGGGCGACGGCGACTCCGACGGGGAGGCGGTGCCCTCACGGACCGTTCCCGACGGCGACGCCGTCGGACTGGGGCTGGATCCCGCGGTTTCCCGGTCCCCGTCCGCGCCGCCCAGCAGGATCAGGTAGACCGCACCGGCCAGGACCAGGGCACCGACCGCCAGGAGCACCGCAGCCGCCACGGCTTTGCTGCGCCCGGAGATCGTCTCGCGCTCCGGCGCGGGTCGAGTGGACCGGGGGCGGTCCGTGGACGGCGTTTCGGGTGTGGGTGCCATGGCGGTGCAGAGTCCTTGGTCAACGAATCACGCCCGGTCGGCGAGCGCGAAGTCAGGGGGTCAGTTGTTCTCGTTCTTGGCGCCGAACACGATCTCGTCCCAACTCGGGACGGAGGAACGGGAGCGCTTGGCACCGGCTCGACCTCGCGGCCGGGGCCGCGGCGTCTTTTCCTGGGCCGGCTTCTCCGTCGGCGCCTGCTCCGTCGTTGCCTGCTCCGTCGTTGCCGGTTCCTCTGCCGGCTGATCCGCAGCGGAGTCCTCCGAGGACTCGTCGGAGCGAGCTTCGGTGGTGGCTTCGGCGGCACCCCTGAGCGGGGCCACGGTGGCCTCGTGCTGCTCGGTCCCGGCATCGGCCGCATCGTCGTTCGACGCCGGGGCAGAGGCGGTGGGCGCATCGGCGGAGTTGCCCAGCGGACGCGAATCGGTGTCGGTGATCTCGACGACGGGGGAGTCCGGCCTGTCCTGGTCGTCGGCGCGTCCCAGGTGGTGGATCGTGGCCCCCGCCGACTCCTCGGATGCATTGCCGTGCTCGGCCGTTGCTTCCGCTGTGTCCTCCTGGACCTCGGGTGTGGAGCCCTGGGTGGAGTCCGGCTCGGCATCCTGCGGGGCCTGCTGCGAGGACTGTTGCGCGCTGGTCTGGCCGGCGGGATGCGCGGGGTTGACGGGCCGGTCGAACAACGTCGAGTTCTGCGGCGCGGAGATCGGACGCGGATGACGGCTGACGTGACCCATGCTGCGGCCCAAGATTTCGGCCAACTGGTCATCCGATTCCGCGTCGTGTCCCAGTCGCTGACCCCGCCTCGCCTCCAGGACGTCCAGCAGCTCGTCCGTCTCCTGTGCCGAGGCCGCGTCACGAACGGCGCTCTGCTTCTGACCCCGGACCTGCGCTGCGGCACCGGGGCCATGATCCGCGGTCCCGGCGGTGGATCCGGTGGCGGAACCGTCAACGACGGAGGCGTCTGCGGCGTCGTTCGAGGGCTCCTCGTCCGGTGCTGCGTTGTCGGCCACGGGAGCCTCGTCGGGAGTGACTGACGCGGGCACCCGCGAGGACGGCGCGCCGAACAGGCTGTCACTGCCCGTCACCGCGGACTCGGCCTGCGGGGAGGCCGTGAGGCTGCTGGCCCACCCGTTGTCCGGGGTCACGGTCAGGCTCGCGGGGTTGAAGATCCACTGCGCCGAGGGTTCCTGGTCCACCAGATCGCGCGGGGCGGCATCGGGGTTGGCCACGCGGAACCGCGCGGAAACCTGCCACTGCTGGTCCGGACGCTGCCAGGCGTCCCAGTCCAAGGAGGTCGTGGCCACGCCGAGCTGGCCGGCGTGGGTCATGACGATCTGGGAAAGGCTCTGGGCCTCGCCGTCGAAGACGGAGCGGTAGGCCCCGGAACGAGACGTCCGGGCGACCACCTCGACCTTCTGGGCCTCGCGGGCGATGTGTGCCCGCTCGGCCAGGATGGGCCACTCGTAACGACGGACGCGGGCGGCTTCCCAACCCGACTCCTCGACGATCTCGTCCACCGTGGCTCCGGCGCGGAACCGTGCCTGGATGTCACGCGGCCCGAAGTCCCCGGCCTGAGTTCCCTGACGGCGAGGTGCCACCCGCCGGGCTCGCTGAACCGTGCCGCGCAGGTGCTGGTCGATGCGCAGCAGGTGGCGGCCACCGTCCGGGGTCTCGACCACCAGGTGCTCGCCGTCGTCGTGCACGCCCACAAGGCGCAGCTCGTCCATACTTCTCCAGCCTTCGCTACGGGTGTTTCGGTTGTCGAGTGCAGTCGAAAGGCCTGCCGTGGTCCGGGGCCCGTGTGGTCCCGAAGCACAGAGGGTGACCGGTCTGGGGGAAGTGGCACTCACTGTCGACTCCGCAGTCTAGTGCCCGGACAATCCATCTTTCCCCAAGACACCGTGCCCCCGGGACTGGGAGCGAGGGTCTGAAGGATGGATAATCAGTGTGCTGGAGAGTGAATCGGCTCACATCCGTGGGAACTCATTGCGTTCTGAGCGTACGTGGTTGGATTTTTGGGTCTCTTTGGTGAACAATCTCACCGACACGGGGCGCCGACGCCTCCGGGATCCCCCGCTCCACGGAGCCGAAGATCGCGCCCCGGTTCCACACACGGTTCTTAGCATGGATGGGAACGAGATGGCCACAGACTACGACGCACCGCGCAAGCAGGACGAAGAACTCAAGGAAGACTCCATCGAGGAGTTGAAGTCACGCCGCGGCGGTCAGCAGTCTGCGAGCGTGGACGAGGACGAGGCGGTTGCCGCCGAGAGCTTCGAGCTACCCGGTGCGGACCTCTCCCACGAGGAGCTCTCCGTCGTGGTGCTTCCCGCCCAGGAGGACGAGTTCACCTGTGGTTCCTGCTTCCTGGTGCGCCACCGCTCGCAGATCGCCGAGGAGCGCAACGGCCTCAAGATCTGCGTGGAATGCGCGGGCTGAAACCCCACACGTGCCAATGACTGAGGGCCCCACCGCCGGTGGGGCCCTCAGTCATTGGGACGGTCTTCGGGGCGGCCGTGTGTCCGCGCGATGCCCCGGCCGCGGATTCAGTCCGCGTTGAGTGCTTCCGCGAGTTCGCGGGGGTGCCGCGTGGAGGTCAGCCAGTAGGGGGTGGGGTCGACGGGGTCCACGATCTCGATCCGACAGATGGGCCCGACGGAGGCCGAGAAGTTCATGTAGGCCCGTGCATTGAGTTGGGGACCGCGTACGGCGCGAACCTCGTCAGGGTTGGTGAACGACTCAACGGTCCCCACGTACCGGCGCTCGATCCGAGCCCGTCCCACCTGGAGTTCTTCCGAGGTCACGACGATCCGCGGGGCGCGGGAGTAGGAGATCCCCGCCGTCGTCACGACGGCGAGAACGGCACCCAGGACGCCCAGCCACGGTGCGATGGGGTAGAGCGCAATGAGAACGGTCAGGCCGAAGCCGATGAACAGCAGCCACATCCACCACGCCGGGTTCAGGCGTTCCTGGTAGAGCACGGTGTTCTGGGCCTCCCGGTCGGTCGTGGGTGATGTCATGGGTCTCATGTTCTCACGCGCTGGCAGGTGCCCGTCGCCGGTTAGAGTGGGGCACTGTGTTCGACGACTACCAGAATCC
Source organism: Kocuria soli (assembly GCF_003797835.1). GTDB lineage: Bacteria > Actinomycetota > Actinomycetes > Actinomycetales > Micrococcaceae > Kocuria > Kocuria soli. The sequence goes on along the minus strand of NZ_RKMF01000004.1, from coordinate 16,095 downwards.
CACCGAGGTCGCGCCCTCGCAGACCCGTACCGCCCCGGAGCGTCTTCCGTTGAAGGTCCGGAGGCTCGATCCCGGTCTGCCGCTGCCGGTCCACGCCCGCCCGGGAGACGCGGGGATGGACCTGCGAGCGCGTGAGGACGTGGTCCTGGAACCCGGGCAGCGGGCCCTGATCCCCACGGGCGTCGCCATCGCGATTCCGGAGGGCTGGGCCGGATTCGTGAATCCACGGTCCGGGCTGGCGGCCAAACACGGCATCACGGTGGTCAATGCGCCCGGAACGGTGGATGCTGGTTACCGGGGCGAAATCAAGGTGACGCTGTTGAACACGGATCCCACGCAGACTTTCGAGATCGCTCGCGGAGACCGAATCGCTCAGCTCGTGGTACAGCGGGTGGCGATGGTCGAGGTCCAGGAAGTGGAGGAACTGGACCAGACCGAACGCGGCGATCGCGGTTTCGGTTCCTCGGGCCGGGACTGACGGTAGGCAGAAGAGACGAGTAATGGTGTTTGGACGTAAGAAGAAGAACCAGACGGCGGAATCGGCCGAGTCCGTGGACGCCGTCGAGGTGGATTCCCAGGACCCGCGCGCGGACGGTCCGTGGGACGTCTCCGAGATCGACTCACGGGACGGTTACATCGACCTGGGCTCGATCTTGATCAAGCCCACCGAGGGGGTGGGCCTACGCCTCGAGGTCGACGAGAAGACCAAGCGTCCCCGGGCGGTGAACCTGGACGTCGCGGGCTCGACCGCCCAGATCCAAGCCTTCGCGGCCCCCAAGTCCAGTGGGTTGTGGGACGAGATCCGCAAAGACCTCAAGGACTCCCTGGCGCGTAACAACGGCGCCCCGGAGTCGGTCGAAGGCACCTTCGGGACGGAGCTGCGCGCACGGTTCCCGGCGAAGACCTCGGACGGAACCGACGGCTACCGACCGGCACGGTTCGTCGGCATCGACGGGCCGCGGTGGTTCCTGCGTACGGTCATCTCCGGCGCGGCCGCAATCGACGTCGCGGCTTCGAAGACTTTTGACGAGATCATCCGCGGGATCGTCGTGGTCCGCGGCAACGATCCGATGCCCCCGCGGGACCTGCTCCCGCTCACAGTTCCCGACGGGGCCCACCGGGCCTCGGGATCACGGGCCACCCGCCGCGCAGCCTTGCGCAACTCGGGCCAGTCGGCTGACGCCTCGGCTCGGGTACGTGCCGCCGGCAAGGAAGCGGCCGCGCGCCAGACCGCTGAGCAGAACGGTGGATCGGGTGCGCTCCAGCCTCCCGAGCGCGGGCCCGAGGTGACGGAGATCCGATGAGCGACTCCTCCTCGCCGTGCACGGCCTCCATGGCCTCCGTGCTGACCAACACCATCCCCGAGGTGGCGCCGGCGCACGTCGGCCAGGCCGACCTCGATGCCGACCGGTCCGCGACCCGGCGCAAGGTACGCGCCACCGGGGCCGTGGTGGAGGTGGGCATCGCTCCCGTTCACGACACCGCCGAGTTCTCCGCCCTCCTCATTGCCCAGGATCCGGAATGCCCCTCGGTGGAGGGCAAGCCCGTGCGCCTGGTGTGGCAGGGGCAGCGTGAGGTTCCCGGCGTGGCGGTCGGGGTGTACCTGGACTGCGTGGGGCTGCTGTGCCACCGCGGCCCGGACGCCACGATCTTCAACCCGCGCTACGAGATCGTGGCCAAGAAGGTCCGCCGATGACGGGCGCCCTGCCTCCCGGAACACCGGAGGGCGAACCCCGGGAGGACCCGGGCACCGAGTCGCGCATCGAGTCGGCCGACGACGCCGGATCGCGCGATTCCCATGCGGTGCGTTCGGCCATGACTTCCTACGCGCAACGCTCGGGGATGCGCCGCAACGCCAACGGCCAGCTGGACGTCCTGCACGCCATCGGTGGATGGCGTGGACTCACCGAGGCCCTCCTGCCCGGTGCGATCTTCCTGACCGTTTTCGTGCTCGCCGGTGACCTGGGCACCGCGTTGATCGGTGCGCTGGCGGTGGCCGGCGCGTTCACCGTGATTCGGCTCGTTCAGCGGCAGACGCTCGTCCAGGCGGTCTCCGGCCTGATCGGAGTGGCGATCTGCGCCTACTTCGCGGCCAAGAGCGGAGAGGCCAAGGACTACTACGTCCCGGGCTTCTACATCAATGTGGTCTATGGTTTGGGCTTCCTGGCCTCCGTGCTGGTCCGGTGGCCGCTGCTGGGACTGATCTTCGGATACATCCGTGGTGAGGGCACGGCCTGGCGGGAGGTCCCGGTGCGCCTCAAGGCCTATCGGCTGGCCACGATGTTCATCGTTCTGATGTTCGCGCTGCGGCTGGCGGTCCAGCTGCCCCTGTACTTCTCGGACCAGGTGTCCGCGCTGGGGATCACCCGTCTGGTGATGGGCGCCCCGTTGTACGCGATGGCCCTGTGGCTCGCCTGGATGGTGTCCCGCCCGGAAGCCGTCAAGACCCCGGAGGACGAACCAGAACAGGGTGCGTCGGATCAGCGTAAGGACCAGGGTCAGCGCGCGAACAAGCGGTGAAGTCGGCCTTCGCCGTCGCCCGTGGCAAGGAAGAACAGTTCGTCCTCCGCTTCGATCACGTCGTCGTCGGTGGGGGCGATCGGTAGCCCGTCCCGCAGGATGGCGACCAGGGTGGCCTCCTGCGGCCAGGGGACCTCGCCCACGGTTGTGGCCACCAGGTCGTGTTCGCGGGGCACGGTGAAGGCGTTCAGGGTCGCCCGGTCGGACTGAAGGTTCAGCAGCCGCACGACCCCGCCGATCTCCACGGCCTCCTCGACCAGGGCGGTGATCAGTCGCGGCGTGGACACCGCGACGTCCACGCCCCAGGCCTGGTCGAACATCCACTCGTTCTTGGGGTTGTTGACCCGCCCGACCGTGCGCGGCACGCCGAACTCCGAGCGCGCCATGAGGGAGACGACCAGGTTGACCTTGTCGTCGCCGGTGGCTGCCACGATGACGTCCATCTGTTCGAGTTGCGCTTCCCGCAACACCATGGGATCGCAGGCGTCACCGACGATCCAGTGGTTGTTCCGAAGATCCGCACGACCGATGGCATCCGGTTTCTCGTCGATGACGACGACCTGGTGCCCGTGGCCGCACAACTCGCGGACGATCGAGGACCCGACGGACCCTGCCCCTACGACGGCTACCTTCACGCTTCCTCGCTCCCGTCGGAGTCCTCGTCCAGCCGCAAGGACTGTGCCAATTCCTTGATCTGCGCCGTGGGCGGTTGAGCCAGGACCCGGGCCACGTCTTCGATGTCCTCGATGCGCATCATGGCGTGCACGACGTCGCCCTTCTGGTAACTGGTCGAGGGCCCCGGGAGGATGCCTTCGCCGAAGCGGGTCACGAAGGCGATTCGAACCCCCGTGGCCTCCTGGATCGCGTCAAGATGCAGGCCGGACCAGGAATCGTCCAGGGAGAGCTCGCCCAGCTGGAGCCGCCCGGAGGCCTCCCTCCAGTCCCCGGCAATGCTCTGCTCCGGCAGCATGCGCCGCAGCACCTGGTCGGCGGACCACCGGACCGCAGCCACCGTGGGGATGCCGAGCCGTTGGTAGAACTCGGCGCGGGCGGGGTCGTAGATCCGGGCCACCACGCGTTCCACGCCGAATGTCTCGCGGGCCACCCGGGCCGCCAAGATGTTCGTGTTGTCGCCGCTGGAGACGGCCGCGAAGGCGTACGCGGTCTCGATCCCGGCGCGGCGCAGGACGTCTCGGTCGAACCCGTGCCCGGTGACCTTCTTCCCCTGGAACCCGCTGCGCAGCCGACGGAGGGAGCGGTCGTCCTGATCGACGACGGCCACCGAGTGCCCGGAGTCCTCCAGTGCGTGGGCGAGCATGACGCCCACGCGTCCTGCACCCATGATCACGAAATGCGGCATGCAGTCAGGGTACTGCCCTCCCCGGCCACCACCGCGCACCCTCGATGAGCCCTGGACGGTGCGGTGGGGCTAGCCTGGTCCGGTGAGTATTCTGCGAGCCGTACGCACCACGCTGGTGGGGCGCCCGTTGCACAACGAGCGTTTCGCCGAGACGGCTCTACCCAAACGCACCGCGTTGCCCGTGTTCTCCGCGGATTCTCTGTCCTCCGTGGCCTACGCACCGGATGAGATCGTGTTGACCCTGGCCCTGGCCGGCATCTCGGCCGTTGCGCTGTCACCGTGGGTGGGGCTGGCCGTGGTCCTGGTGACGGCGGTCGTCGTCGCGGCCTACCGGCAGAATCTTCGGGCTTACCCCTCCGGCGGTGGGGACTTCGAGATCGCCTCCAAGAACCTGGGCCGCAAGGCGGGGGTGGTCGTCGGTTCGGCGCTCATGGTGGACTTCACCCTGGTGGTCGCAGTGTCGATGTCCGCTGCCGCCCAGTACCTGGCGGCGGCATTCACCTCGCTCATCGATCACCGGACCGAGGTGGCCCTGGTCGGTGTCCTGCTGGCCGGTCTGTTGAATCTCCGCGGCCAACAGTTCATGGGACGCGCTGCCGTGGTGCCCACGTACTTGTTCGTCATCGTCATGTTCGTGTTGATCGGTGTGGGCGTGGTCGAGTCCGTCACGGGCGGGTTGACCCCTGCGCCGTCGTCGAGCTGGGACGTGCTCCCGACCGCTGACCAGCAGACCGCCTGGAGCACCCTGGCCATGGTCATGCTGATTCTCCGTGCGTTCTCCTCGGGCGCGGTGTCCGTGACCGGCGTGGAGTCCGTGGCCGGCTCCGTGCAGTACTTCAAGAAGCCCAAGGGGCGCAACGCCGGGACCGTCCTGACGATCATGGGCGCGATCTCCTGCGTGCTGCTCATGGGGACCATCTACCTGGCCCAGCGTACCGGCGCCGTCGTGGTCCTGGACCCCGCCGCGCAACTGCGGATCGACGGTCGTGCGCCCACCGAGGACTTCTACCAGAACCCGTTGCTGGGGCAACTGGCGCGGTCGGTCTTCGGCCTGGACACGCCGATGTTCTACGTGGTGATCCTGGCAACTGTCCTGGTGCTCGTGTTCGCAGCGTCCACGGCATTCTCGGGATTCCCGGCTCTCGGCTCGCGTTTGGCCCGCGACTCCTTCCTCCCCAGGCAGCTCAAGGCACGCGGTGACCGTTTCGCCTTCACCAACGGGATCATCGCGCTCCTGGTGGCCGCCGCGCTCCTGGTGGTGTTGTTCCGGGCCAACGTCAACGGTCTGGTGCAGCTCTACGTGGTCGGGGTCTTCACGTCCTTCACCCTCACGCAGGCCGGCATGGTGCGGCACTGGAGGCGGCAGCGCCGCTACGTCCACGAACCCGCAGCCCGACGGCGGCTGATCGGCACCACGGTCCTCGCCCACGTCGCCTTCGTGCTGAGTGCCACCGTGTTGGTCATCGTGCTCGTGACCAAGTTCGCCCAGGGCGCGTGGATCACAGTTGTGGCCATGTGCCTGCTGGGCGGGCTCATGCTCGCGATTCGGCGGCACTACGACTTCGTGGACCGGGATCTCAAGCTGGAACGCAATTCCTCGGCGCGGGCACTGCCCTCCCGGGTCCACGCCATGATCATCGTGCCCTCGGTCCGGAAACCCGCGATGCGTGCCCTGGCCTACGCCCGTGCCTCGCGCCCATCCACCCTGGAGGCGATCGTGGTGGACGTGTCCCCGGCGATCACCACGCGCATCCTCGACGAATGGCGCAGGCTGGAGATCCCGGTACCCGTCACGGTGCTCGATGCCCCGTACCGCAACTCCGTGCAGCCGGTGATCGACCACCTGCATCGCGTCCGCCGTCGTTCCCCCCGCGACCTGGTGGTCGTGTACCTGCCCGAATACGTGGTGGGGACCTGGTGGGAGCGGATACTGCACAACCAGTCGACCCGGGCCCTGGCAGGCCGACTGCGCTTCGAGCCGGGGGTCATGATCGCCTCCGTCCCTTGGCGGGTCGACTCGGGTGATCCCGCCCAGACCTCCTCGGCGGGCTCCGGGCTCCAAGACCCATCTTCCGAGCGGACGGAGACCAGGTGAACCACAGTCATGACCGGCCGGAGGAATCCAAGGTCGTCCTCCAACCGCACGACTGGGCCCACGGAGGGCACACCGTGGCGCGTACGCCGGAGGGCAGGGTCGTGTTCGTCCGCCACGCCGACGTGGGGGAGACCGTGCGTGTACGGCTGACGGAAAGCGACGAGAACGCCAAGTTGTGGCGCGGGGACGTCGTCGAGGTCCTGGAGGCTTCCCCCGATCGACGCGACCGTCACCCCTGGGAGCCCGCCGATGCACTGCGCGCGGCTGCCCTCGGGCGCCGGCCCGTCGGAGGGGCAGAATTCGGGCACCTGGGCCTGGAGCGGCAGCGGGAGATCAAGACCGGCGTTCTCCGGGATCTGTTGGGCGGGATCGGCAAGTTCGGTCCGCAGGAACTCGACCAACTCGCTCCCCGTGTGGAAGCGCTGCCGGGGGAGGACCCGGATGGTCTCGGTTGGCGGACCCGCGCGCACTTCGCGGTCGACGACGACGGCGCGGTGGGTATGCACCCGCACCGCAGCGAAGACCTCGTGCCGGTCGAGGGCTTCCCGCTCATGGTTCCGGTGCTGGAACGTCTCGAGTTGCACCGGGTGAACCTGACGGGCGTGGCCCGAGTGGATCTGGCCGCCCCCGACGGCGGGAGGACCCAGCAGCCGCCGCAGCTGATCCTCACCCCGCGGTCCGACTCGGCCCGCGGAACGGTCACGTCCTCGGCCCACGGTGCCGAAGCCCGGGACGCACTGATCGCGCGTCTGGAGCGGGACTTGCTGCCCCACCTGGACCGGGTCGGCCCCGGAACCTCCGTGGTCCTCGGCCCGCCCGAGGGCCGAGCGGGTGAACACACCGTTGTCGCCGGGCAGGGGCACGTCGTCGAACACGTCGATCACCACGCCTGGCGGGTTTCGGCTGGAGGGTTCTGGCAGATCCACAGACTGGCTCCCGGGCATCTTCTCGAGGCGGTGCTGCGTGCCGCGCAGCCGCGAGAAGGCCAGTTCGCTCTCGACCTCTACTCGGGGGCGGGACTGTTCACGGCTGCCCTGGCCGAGGCCGTGGGGGCGCGCGGGACCACGACCGGCGCCGTCGTCGGTGTGGAAGGCTCGCCGGTGACCAGCGCGGACGCGGTCCTGACCTTCGGGGACGACGACCACGTGGAGGTCGTGCGTGGGGGAGTCGAACAGGTCCTGGCGCGCCGCTGGCCGGGGACCGTCCGGTCCCGTGGACGCCGCGGCTCCGGCGGGCGCCACGGGCGGGCGCGAACCCGGCCAGCTGCGGGATCCGCCGTGGCCGACGGTTCGCGTCGACCCGACGTCGTCGTGCTGGACCCGCCCCGGGTCGGCGCAGGCAAAGCCGTCGTGGACGCGATCCACGCTCTGGGTCCGGAACGGGTCGTGTACGTGTCGTGCGATCCGGCCACGCTGGCCCGTGACCTCGCCCGGTTCCGCCACCACGGGTGGGCCGTCGAGTCGATGCGGGCGTTCGATCTCTACCCCAACACCCACCACCTGGAATCGCTGGTGACCCTGACCCGGTGAACCCGCCTGGCCTGCCGGAGGCCTGTCAAGTATTCGCGGAACGGCCGGGAGCGCCTCGGAAAGAACGGCCGGTAATGACCGGTGGACGCTCCCCTTGACAATTTGTCGTCAAACGGGGCTTCGCGGCGGCGTCACGGAGTGAACAGGTGTCTCAAAGCGGTATATTGGGGCGCGACTGCCGGGACGTCGACGTCGCCCAGCCGGTGCCCAGTACCGGTCCAGATGCGGCCCATGACGTCCGCGGTACAGCACAACCGTGGCGAGAGGAGTTCCGGGCAATATGAGCACCGTGGACAGTTTCGGAGCAAAAGGCGTTCTCGACGTCAATGGCACCGAGTATGAGATTTACCGTCTGAACGTGTTGGAAGGAGCGAAGAAGCTCCCGTACAGCCTCAAGGTTCTCTTGGAAAACCTGCTGCGCACCGAGGACGGCGCGAACATCACCCAGGCGCACATCGACGCCCTGGCGAACTGGGACGCATCGGCCCAGCCCAACACGGAGATCCAGTTCACCCCGGCCCGTGTGATCATGCAGGACTTCACCGGTGTGCCCTGTGTCGTGGACCTGGCCACCATGCGTGAGGCCGTTGCCGACCTCGGCGGCGATCCCACCCGGGTCAACCCGCTGGCACCCGCCGAGCTGGTCATCGACCACTCCGTGCAGATCGACTCCTTCGGCAACTCGCAGGCCATCGAGCGCAACATGGACATCGAGTACCAGCGCAACGGCGAGCGGTACCAGTTCCTGCGTTGGGGCCAGACCGCGTTCGACGACTTCAAGGTCGTCCCCCCGGGGATGGGCATCGTGCACCAGGTCAACATCGAGAACCTGGCCCGCGTGGTGATGACCCGTGAGGTCGACGGCGTGAACCGCGCCTACCCGGACACCTGCGTGGGTACCGACTCGCACACCACCATGGAGAACGGCATCGGCGTTCTCGGCTGGGGCGTGGGCGGCATCGAGGCCGAGGCAGCCATGCTCGGCCAGCCGATTTCCATGCTCATCCCGCGTGTCGTGGGCTTCAAGCTCACCGGCGCGATCCCCTCGGGTGCCACCGCGACCGACGTCGTGCTGACCATCACCGAGATGCTGCGCGCCCACGGCGTGGTCGGCAAGTTCGTGGAGTTCTACGGCGAGGGCGTCGGCGCCGTCCCGCTGGCCAACCGCGCCACGATCGGCAACATGAGCCCCGAGTTCGGTTCGACCGCCGCGATTTTCCCGATCGACGACGTGACCCTGGACTACCTGCGCCTGACCGGCCGTTCCGCCGAGCAGGTCGCCCTGGTGGAGGCCTACGCCAAGGAACAGGGCCTGTGGCACGACCCGTCGCGCGAGATCGAGTTCTCCGAGTACATGGAGCTCGACCTCTCCACTGTGGTTCCGTCCATCTCCGGCCCCAAGCGTCCGCAGGACCGCATCGAGCTGTCCAAGTCCAAGGAGCAGTTCGAGAAGGACGTCGCCAACTACCAGTCTTCCAAGGGCACGAACTCCGCGGCCGTGGCCACCGCCGACGGGCGTGAGTTCGAGCTTGAGACCGGTGCGGTGTCGATCGCTTCGATCACCTCCTGCACCAACACCTCCAACCCGTCCGTGATGATGGCCGCCGCCGTGCTGGCCCGCAACGCGGTGGAAAAGGGCCTCAAGGCCAAGCCGTGGGTCAAGACCTCGATCGCACCGGGCTCCAAGGTGGTCACCGACTACTACGAGAAGTCCGGTCTGGTTCCCGCGCTGCAGGAGCTCGGCTTCTACATCGTGGGCTACGGCTGCACCACCTGCATCGGCAACTCGGGTCCGCTCGAGGACGAGATCTCCCAGGCCATCCAGGACAACGACCTGGCCGTGACCTCGGTGCTCTCCGGCAACCGTAACTTCGAGGGCCGCATCAACCCGGACGTCAAGATGAACTACCTGGCGTCCCCGCCGTTGGTGGTCGCCTACGCACTGGCCGGCAACATGGACTTCGACTTCGAGTCCGACGCGCTGGGCCAGGACGCCGAGGGCAACGACGTGTTCCTCAAGGACATCTGGCCGGACCCGGCCGAGGTCCAGAAGATCATCGACGCCTCGATCGACACCGAGATGTTCACCAAGGAATACGGGACGATCTTCGACGGTGACGAGCGCTGGCAGAACCTGGACACGCCCACCGGCAAGGTCTTCGAGTGGGACGAGAACTCGACCTACGTGCGCAAGCCACCGTACTTCGAGGGCATGACCATGGAGACCACCCCGGTCTCCGACGTCGAAGGCGCCCGCGTTCTGCTCAAGCTGGGGGACTCGGTCACCACCGACCACATCTCCCCGGCCGGGTCGTTCAAGTCCGACACTCCCGCGGGCAAGTACCTGATCGAGAACGGTGTGGAGCGCAAGGACTTCAACTCCTACGGCTCGCGCCGTGGCAACCACGAGGTCATGATTCGCGGCACGTTCGCCAACATCCGGATCAAGAACCAGCTCCTGGACGGTGTGGAGGGCGGCTTCACCCGCGACTTCACCCAGGACGGCGGCCCGCAGGCCTACGTCTACGACGCCGCCCAGAACTACCAGGCCGCAGGCACCCCGCTGGTTGTCCTGGCGGGCAAGGAGTACGGTTCCGGGTCCTCGCGTGACTGGGCCGCCAAGGGCACCGCACTGCTCGGCATCAAGGCCGTGATAGCCGAGTCCTACGAGCGCATTCACCGCTCCAACCTGATCGGCATGGGCGTGCTGCCGCTGCAGTTCCCCGCCGGTGAGTCGGCCGATTCGCTGAACCTGGACGGCACGGAGACCTTCTCGATCTCCGGGGTGACCGCTCTCAATGAGGGCCAGACCCCCAAGACCGTCAAGGTGGTTGCCACCAAGGAAGACGGCTCCACCGTGGAGTTCGACGCGGACGTCCGCATCGACACCCCGGGTGAGGCCGACTACTACCGCAACGGCGGCATCCTGCAGTACGTGCTGCGCCAGATCGCGTCCAACTGATCTGATCTGATCGGCTGCCTGGTTGGGCCCGCTTCCGTCTTCGACGGGGCGGGCCCTTCCCGTGCCAAACCGGCGTCGGAGCATTCGAATGTCGGTGGGCGCGGATAGTCTGAAACCAACCACTCAGTAGCAAGTACAGCGCGTGAGCGCCCAGGAGAGAACTGCATTATGGTCCCCACCACCAAAGAGGCTCAGCGTGCTGAGCTGCACAAGACCATCTGGCGAATCGCGAACGACCTTCGGGGCAGCGTTGATGGCTGGGACTTCAAGTCCTATGTGTTGGGCATGCTGTTCTACAGGTTCATCTCCGAGAACTTGACCGCCTACATCAACAAGGGAGAGCATGACGCCGGGGATGAGTCCTTCGACTACACGCGAATGCCCGACTCGGAGGCGGGATTGGCTCTCCAGGACATCGTCGCGGAGAAGGGTTTCTTTATCCTGCCGTCCGATCTTTTCTCCAACGTTCGGGAGCGTGCGGCGTGGGATGAGAACCTGAACGAGACCCTTGAGCGTGCGTTCAAGAACATTGAAGCCTCTGCGATCGGGACTGAGAGCGAGGACGACTTCAAGGGTTTGTTCGATGACCTGGACGTGAACAGTAACAAGCTCGGATCCACGGTGGCCAAGCGGAACCAGAAGCTGGTGAAGCTGCTCGACGCGATCGGCGACTTGCCGTTGGGGCGCTGGGAGGACAACTCGATCGACCTGTTCGGTGACGCTTACGAGTACCTCATGCAGATGTACGCCGCGAACGCCGGTAAGTCCGGCGGCGAGTACTACACGCCGCAGGAAGTTTCTGAGCTGCTGGCGCGCATCACGGTGGTCGGCAAGAAACAGGTCAACAAGGTCTACGATCCCGCCGTTGGATCGGGATCCCTGCTGTTGAAATTCAACAAGGTGCTCGACAGGGGCAACGTTCGTCAGGGTTTCTACGGTCAGGAGATCAATCTGACCACGTACAACCTCGCGCGGATCAACATGCTCCTGCACAACGTAAACTACTCCGACTTCAACCTCGCCCATGGCGACACACTGATCGACCCCCAGCACTGGGACGACGAGCCGTTCGAGGCGATCGTCTCCAACCCGCCCTACTCGATCAAGTGGGAAGGCGATGCCAACCCGCTGCTGATTAACGACGAGCGGTTTGCCCCGGCCGGGGTTCTCGCTCCCAAGTCAAAAGCTGACTTGGCCTTCACCATGCACATGCTCAGCTGGCTGGCCGTCAATGGTACGGCGGCGATCGTTGAGTTCCCCGGTGTGTTGTATCGCGGGGGAGCGGAGAAAAAGATCCGCCAGTACCTGATCGACAACAACTACGTTGACGCCGTCATCCAGCTTCCGCCAGACCTGTTCTTCGGGACCACGATTGCCACGTGCATCCTTGTGCTGAAAAAGTCGAAGAAGACCAGCGATGTGTTGTTCATCGACGCGTCGGCTGAGTTCAAGCGCATTGGCAACAAGAACAAGTTACTGGATGAGCACCGAGGGCGGATTCTTGAGGCGTTCACGACGCGTGACCCCGAGGACTACTTCACAGCACTCGTGAGCAACGAGGACATCGCCGCAAACGATTACAACATCGCGGTCTCGTCCTATGTAGAGGCCGAGGACACTCGCGAAGAAATTGACATCACGGAGCTAAACTCCGAGATCGCGGGCATCGTGGCGCGCCAGGCCGAGCTGCGCACGGCGATCGACGAGATCGTGGCGGATCTGGAAGGTACGCGGTCATGACGGATATGCCCAACTGGGAAGGCTTCATGATCCCGACGCTGCGAGTCATGAGCGATGGCGCGGTACGGCATTGGCGCGAGTTTCAGCCGATGACCGCTGACGAAGTCGGACTGACGGATGGACAGCGCCGCGAGATGCTCCCCTCCGGAAGTGGGGAGAGGTATAAGAACCGCATCGGTTGGGGCGTCTCGTTTCTGACGAACGTTGGTGCGCTGACGCGTCCGAAGCGAGGTCATTATCAGATCACTGATGCCGGTAAGCAGCTGATCGAGCTGTTTCCGAACGGTGCCAAGGAACGTGACATCAAGGCCCTCGGTGCGGACCCCAGTTCGCCGATCCGCGAGTACGTGGCTTCCACGGACCGCAAGACGGTTGAGTCTGAAACGACCAACCCGGTCAAAGAATCGTCAATGACTCCAACTGAGCAGGTGCAAAGTGGCGTCGCACGTATCCATGAAGAGATCGCTATCGAGCTACTCAAGCGGCTGCAGGACAAAGACCCAGGCTTTTTTGAGCAGGCAGTTGTCGATCTCCTGCTGGCCATGGGCTACGGCGGCACCACCGGAGCCGGTAACGTCACACAGCTCAGCAACGACGGCGGCATTGATGGCGTGATTGACCAGGACGTCCTAGGTCTCAACCGCGTCTACATCCAGGCCAAGCGGTACAAAGGCGAGAACACCGTGGGGCGTCCAGATTTGCAGGCGTTTGTCGGGGCGCTCAGCGGCAAGGCGGACAGCGGCGTCTTCATCACGACCAGCCGGTTCTCTGACGGAGCGCGCTTGTATGCGGAGAACGTGCCAACACGCATCATCCTGATCGACGGTGCACGACTCACCGGACTCATGATCCGCTACGGCGTGGGCGTGCAGGCGAAAGAGACTTACAAGGTTGTCGAGATCGACGAGGATTTCTTCGCATGAGCCGCATCGATGAACTAATCCAGGACCTTTGCCCGGATGGGGTCGAATTCAAGCCCTTGGGGGAGTTGCTTGACTACGAGCAACCCGCCAAATACCTGGTCTCATCCGCGCGCTACGATGACTCTCATAAAACGCCGGTACTGACTGCTGGACAGAAATTCATTCTCGGCTATACGGATGAGACTGAAGGAATATATTCGGCATCATCGGTAGATCCGGTCGTAATATTTGATGACTTCACGACGGCATTTAAGTGGGTTGAATTCAGGTTCAAGGTGAAGTCATCTGCCATGAAGATGCTTAGTTGTCGTTTAGGCGCTGGGGTGAGCCTTCGTTTTGTGTGGTATGCAATGCAAACCATTGCGTACCGACCGCAGGACCATGCTCGACAGTGGATCGGTACCTACTCGAAATTCAGAATCCCTGTACCCCCTCTCGATGTGCAGCGGGAAATCGTGCGAATATTGGATCAGTTCACTCAGCTGGAGGCGGAGCTGGAGGCGGAGCTGGAGGCTCGACGCCGCCAGTACGACCACTACCGTCACGAAGCATTCAGTTTCTCGCCTGATGCGGGTATCAGGTGGTCAACTTTAGGGGCGATCAGCTCTCATGTTTCGTCAGGCGGAACGCCGTCATCTGGTCGAGACGACTACTATGGCGGCGGTATACCGTGGGTGCGTACTCAAGAAGTCGACTTCGGATACATCACCTCGACCGGAAGGAGCATCACCGACGCGGGTCTCGCGAACTCGTCCGCAAAGTGGATTCCAGCGAACTGCGTGATAGTGGCAATGTACGGTGCTACAGCGGCAAAAGTGGCAATCAACTCCATTCCGGTCACGACGAACCAGGCCTGCTGCAATCTAGACATTGATCCGAATCAGGCAGACTTCCGTTTCGTATTCCATTGGATCTCGCGCGAGTACGGGCGCTTGAAGTCGCTCGGTGAGGGCTCTCAGTCCAATCTGAATTCCAAGAAGGTCAAGGAATACCGAGTGCCGGTTCCATCGCTTGAGGACCAGCGACGGATCGTGGCACTTCTCGACAACTTCGACACCCTGGTCAACGACCTCAGCATCGGTATCCCTGCCGAACTTGCGGCTCGACGCCGCCAGTATGAGCATTACCGGGACCGGCTCTTGACCTTCAAGGAGTTGGCGGCATGAGTGATGGGCAGGCACGCAAGTACGACCCAATCGCGGTTTCTTCCGAGAGCACGGTCGTTACCGAATACATTCCGGACGAGCCGAAGGCTGAGGCGTACCAGTCGGAAGCAGCACTCGAGCGGGAGATGATCCGCCTGCTGGAGTCGCAGGCATACGAGTATCTGCCGGTCAGGTCCGAGGCACAGCTGGTTGCAAACCTGCGGTCGCAGCTGGAGGCGCTGAACCACCTCACCTTCTCCGACGCAGAGTGGGCGTCGTTCTTCACCACCAAGATCGCTGGCCAGAACGACGGCATCGTCGAGAAGACCGTGCGTGTCCAGGAAGACCACGTCCAGATCTTGAAACGTGACGACGGCTCGACCAAGAACGTCTCGCTGATCGATAAGACGAACATCCACAACAATCGTCTGCAGGTGATCAACCAGTACGAGATCGATAGAGACGAGGGCGGCGCGAACCACGCCAACCGCTATGACCTCACCGTGCTGGTGAACGGTCTGCCGATGGTGCACATTGAGCTGAAGCGTCGCGGCGTTGACATCCGTGAGGCGTTCAACCAAATCCGCCGGTACCAGCGCGACAGCTTCTGGGCTGGGTCCGGCTTGTTCGAGTACGTGCAGCTGTTCGTGATCAGCAACGGGACGCTGACCAAGTACTACTCCAACAGCACCCGCTCGAAACATCTCAAGGAAGCGCAGAAGGCGTCCAGCGCTGGCCGGGGCAAGAAATCGAGCAACTCGTTCGAGTTCACCAGCTGGTGGGCTGACGCGTCCAACAAGCCGGTCACCGAGCTGACGGCGTTTGTTCGGACGTTCTTCGCGAAGCACGCTCTGCTGAACATCCTCACGAAGTATTGCGTGCTCACCGCCGACCGCGATCTACTGGTCATGCGTCCATACCAGATCGTGGCCACTGAGCGGATCCTGCAAAAGATCGCCGTCTCCACCAACTACCGCGCCCTCGGCACGGTCGCCGCCGGGGGCTACGTTTGGCACACCACGGGCTCGGGCAAAACACTCACCTCTTTCAAGTCGGCGCAGCTTGCTTCCAGGCTCCCGAGCGTCGACAAGGTCCTATTCGTCGTCGATCGCAAGGACCTCGACTACCAGACGATGCGCGAGTACGACCGGTTCGAGAAGGGCGCGGCCAACTCGAACGCGTCCACGGCGATCCTGAAGAAGCAGCTTGAGGACCCGGGCGCTCGGATCATCATCACCACGATTCAGAAGCTGTCCACGTTCATCAAGGCCAACAAGGGCCACGCGGTGTTTTCCGGGCACGCCGTGATCATCTTCGACGAGTGCCACCGGTCCCAGTTCGGCGACATGCACACCGACATCACGCGGGCATTCAAGAAGTACAACTTGTTCGGCTTCACCGGGACGCCGATTTTCGCGGCGAATGCTGGTAAGGGCGGTAACCCGCAGCTGCGCACGACCGAGCAGGCCTTCGGCGACAAACTGCACACGTACACGATCGTCGACGCGATCACCGACAAGAATGTGCTTCCGTTCCGGATCGATTACGTCAATACGGTGAAGGTCGGTAACCCCGACGACGTACAGGTTTCAGCGATCGACTCGGAGAAGGCCCTGCTGGATCCGCGCCGTATCAGGCCGATCGTGCAGTACACCCTGGAGCACTTCGACCAGAAGACCAAACGCACCGCTAGCTGTACTTCCCCGGCAGGTTGTGAACACGCGGGGTAGATGAAGGCCTCCGGGCAAGATGTGGGTTACCACACTCAACATCTTCACCACGGAGGCCTTCGTGACTCACGCTAACGCACCTTTGACGCCC
>NZ_RKMF01000003.1 GCF_003797835.1 Kocuria soli | reverse complement strand
CGCGAGGCGCACGAGTTGGTCGAGAACGGCCGCACAGTCGGCAAGGTCACCGTCCACAGATGGGAGTAGACTGAAACCGCGCGCACGCGCATGTTCACAGGCGAGTGCGTTTGCAGAACCTCGGCTACGCCTGTGCCAGTATTCGAGCAGGTACGGGAAGTTCCTGGCCGGTGAGACTCCCGCCATCTTCGATCCCTCGCTGGGCGCAGGGGCGCTCATGGACATCGGAACGTACTGCACCCACCCCATGGTCGCGCTGTGGGGAGTGCCGGAGCGCATTCACGCGGCGGCGACCATCTTGCGATCCGGTGCCGACGGCGCCGGCACCGTGCTGTGTGGTTTCGACTCCCCCGCCGGATTCTCCGTGAGCCTCCACTACTCCAAGATCACGACGTCTCCCCTGTCCAGCACCATCGAAGGTGAGCGGGCCACGCTCGAGATCGACTCGGTCACCACCCCACGCAACTTGGTCCTTCACGGGACGGACGGGTCGACGGACGTCGTCACCGTCGACGGCGACGGCGGTGGGTCCGGGGCACCCGAGAACATGCGCTACGAACTCCTCGAGTTCCTCCGCCTGGCCGACGCACCCCGAGGCCAGCGGGACGACGAGGCGCTGGCGCGGCACCAGGCAGCGTCCCTGGGAACCCTTGCCGTCCTGGACGCGGTCCGGGCGCAGATCGGTGTTCGGTTCCCCTCCGACCAGGCTTGAGCACCGCATGGGCCGGCGGGTCGGATACCAAGTCAGATGACAACCATGGGCACGACCGGGGCATACTCTCCGAGTGACCACTTTCAAGTTTTCCCAGGTGGACGTCTTCTCGGCCACGCCGCACCGCGGCAACCCTGTGGCGGTCGTCCATGACGCAGACAGCCTGACCCAGGAGCAGAAGTCCCGGTTCGCCAACTGGACCAATCTCTCAGAGACCACGTTCCTGCAGGCGCCGACGGACCCGGCCGCGGATTACAAGCTGCAGATCTTCACCCCGGACGAGGAACTCCCCTTCGCCGGACACCCCACGCTGGGCTCCGCCCGCGCGTGGCTCGACGCGGGCGGACAGCCCCGCACCGCAGGCGAGCTGGTCCAGGAATGCGAGATCGGCCTGGTCACCCTCCTGATCGACGACGACGGCGACCTGGCCTTCGCGGCACCGGCACTGATCCGCTCGGGTGAGGTTGACTCGGCCACCCTGGCCACGGCACGGGCCGCCCTCGGACTGGCTCCTGGTCAGATCCAGGCCGCCCAGTGGGTGGACAACGGACCGGGATGGCTGGGCCTGGTCCTCCAGGACGCACAGACCGTGCTGGACGTGACCCCGGACAGCGCCTTGTTCACCCGTGAGGATCTCCGGATCGGACTACTGGGAGCGCACACGTCCGACGCACGACCGGGTCAGGAAGCAGCCGGCGGCGCCGCGCGGGCCGACGTCGAAGTGCGGGCCCTGATCAGCATGGGAGGCACCGTGCGCGAGGATCCGGTGACCGGCAGTCTCAACGCCGGCTTTGCCACCTGGCTCATCCCGGCCGGACGCGCACCCGAGGAGTACGTTGCCGCTCAGGGAACCGTCCTGGGCCGCGAGGGACGGGTGCAGGTGCGCAGCGATGGCGAGGACATCTGGGTCGGAGGGCCGGCACGGGTCACGATTCACGGCACCGTGGAGTTCTGAGGGAACTCAGTTCCAGGGCGACCTGCCGCGACCGAGAACGGCCCGTTCGTGCATCAGAAGATTGCGCCGGTGGCATGGGGAATCCGGGGATTCCCCCGTAGTCCCGTCAGCGCGAACCACCCTGTGCACCGGCAGGAACAGGGCCACCGGCACGTTCTTGCAGGCGGTTCCAACCGCGCGGGCGGCCAACGGTGAACCGACCATCGCAGCAACCTCCCCGTAGCTCACGGTCTCCCCGAACGGGATCTCCTGGATGGCCTCACACACCCGCCGCATGAACCCGTGAGACAGGCTCAGGTCCACGTCCACGCCGAAATCCGTTCGGTCCCCGGCGAACCATGCCTCCATTCGTGAGGTCAGATCGGACAACCCCCTGGCATCCCGCTCCGGCTCCACCTCCAACGCGGCGGTGACCGCCGGCAGGACGTCACCCTCGCGGGGCAGCTGGCTGCCGTCGGGCGCGGAGAACTCCGTGCGCACGACTCCCCGCCGGGTGGTGACGACGAGCATCCACCCCATGGGGGTGTCGATCCAGGTCCAGGCCGGATACGTGGGCAGAAGCATGGTGTCCATCGTGGCACGTCGGGAACCTGAACAGGCGACGGAATTAGCACACGGACGTGTTGCGTAATAGGTGCGGAAGCCTTGACGGCCACCCGGACCCGCAGGTTAGGTTCACCTCACTGCGTGCCGCCGGGCACACCGTCGGCACGCATCGCCCGGGCTCAAGAGACTGCCGGGACGTGCCCACGAGAACCACCTGGAGACCGGATGACCACCTCGAGCGAAGGCGCGAGCACTCGGATCAGCAGCGCGCACTCGAATCGCGAGCGCACGACAGCTCGCCCCACGTCCGCGCCCTGTCACTTGGACATGGCCGCGACTGCAGCCGCGGCCCGACTCCTCAACGGCGCCGGCAGCGCCGTCGTGGTCTGCCACGACGGCGAACGCGGCTACACCTTGGACACCGCACTGCACGGAGCGGCGGCGGACGGCAGTCGCTACCTGGTGGCGGCCCCCACGGAGGATGCCTGGCCGGAAATGCCCGTGGGCAGGCCACAGCGGGTGGCGATGACTATCAAGGCCGATGCACCGTTGCCCGAGGTTCGGATGAACACCTCCCAGCTCTCCGGCCACGTCATGCTCACCCGATGCTCGGAGGACGAGGAACTCGCCGTTCTGTCCGAAGGGCCGCTCCCCACGGAGATCGCGCGAGCACTGGCCTGCTGGCCGGATGCCCAGCTGTGGCACGTGGAGCCGCTCAAGATGACCGTGCATCACGTCCACGGATCCCACTCGCTGGACCACGAGGCACTCCGACCCCGTGCGGCCTGGCCGAGCCCGGTCGAGGAGCTCGAGGCCATTGAAGCCCTGCGGTGCCGATGGGGAACTCACCTCACGGAGATCGTGCCTGCACTTCGCGCGGCGTCGTCACTGACCGCCGCGTTCCCAGACGCGCCGGGTGACGCGCACTGCGCCACGGGGCGCGCCTACCCGGTGGCGGTGACGGACCGCGACCTTTCGTTCCTGGTGACAGACGGCACCGGACGCGAAACGGTCGTCGTGCCCCTCGAGCGCCCTGCTCGTTCGGTCGAGGACCTGGTCGAGGGTCTGCACGAGGTGGTCGCGAGCGCTTCAAGGGCCATCTGAGCGCTCCTTGTCCGTCACCATGACGTGAGCCCCCGTACGCACGTGTCGGTGCGTACGGGGGCTCACGTCATGGTCGGCGATCAGGTCACCGACCGCGAACGATCGCGGGTCGGGCTCAGCGAGCCTCGAAGGTCATGCAGGCCTCCGAATCACCGACGGTGATCGCGGATGCGGTGCACAGCAGATCCTGGTTGAACTTGCAGTTCGCGCGCTGGCAGGCACCCACGTGTGCTTCCGCGGTGGGCAGTCCGCCGTGAGCGTCCAGGGAGATGAAGGTGGCGCAACCGGAATCCGTGATGGTCACAGCTTCTGCGGTACAGCCTTCGTTGTTGTAGGCGCACGCGGTGACGGTGCAGGTCTTGACGTCGGTGACGGTAGCCATTGCGGTCTCCTTGATCGGTTGCCGCGGAGCGGTTCACGAGGCCCCGTACAGCATGGTTTCGGTGTGAAAGTTTCACAATCACGTACCGACAGGTTATTAATCGCTGAGGCATTAACACAAGCAAGGAATCCCTAACAAGCATTAGCGCATTATCGTATTGCGCAATACCATCTTATGGATCTGACAAGCAGGAATGTCCGCACACTTGGCAAGTCCGCGAATAAGCGAACACTGCCGTGCTGAAACGAATTCGACCGAGGTCGGTGGCGGGAGCCCGCTGGCGGGGTTCACGTCCCGCCAACGGTGCCGCCGTCAGCCCCGCGGGCGCAGGCGGGCATTGGGCAGAGGCGGTGCGGGCAGTGCCGCGGGCTGGTCGTCCGGATAGGGGCCGAAGCGGGGGGCGTCCGACGAGGAGAACCCGGCGGCCGCCAGTACCGCGGGGTCGACGCCGGGCAATGGCTCCGCTGGTGGGGTCCGCTCGTCGTCGTCCCCGGCCCCGTCCCTAGCCCCGTCCCTAGCCCCGGCCCCGATTTCGTGCTGGTAGATGGCCCGGTAGGCGGCAATCTCCTCGTGACTGCGCCCCACGAAGTTCCACCACAGCACGATGTCCTCGCCGAATGGTTCCCCGCCCAACAGAAGAAGCCGGGCGGGGCCGCCGTCGTGGGTGGTGGTCAGGGTGAGAGTCTGCCGCCCCGGCGGGAAGTAGGCCAGGTGATCGACGGGGAGATCCACGCCGTCGGCGCGCACTGCCCCGCTGTCCACGAGCACCGCGTACTCGAAGGACGGATCGAGTTCCACGTCCCAGGCGGCGCCGGGTTCCAGGTGCACCTCCGCGCCGAGCAGCGGCGTGGTTCGGGGATCGACGGGTGAGGTGCTCCCCGCGAGCGAACCCAGGAACACGCGCAGGCTCCACCCTGGCCCCCGCACGGGTTCGGGCGCGTAGTGCGCGAAGTCGTGCTCCTGTTCCCTGGTGGCATCGGGCAGCGCGTACCAGAGCTGCGCCCCGTGCAGGACGGTGGTCTCCGGGGTGGAGTACTCCTGGTGGGTGATGCCGCGGCCCGCCAGCATCAGGCTCATCTCTCCGGGGCGAACCCGGGCCCTGTTCCCCGCGGAATCGAGATGGTCGATGGATCCGGTGAACAGCCAGGACACGGTGGCCAGCCCCGAGTGGGGATGTCGGGCGACGTTCATCCCGTCGGTGACGGTCACGTCATCCGGCCCGTAGCTGTCCAGGAAGCACCACGCTCCGACCAGGGAACGCCGACGTTGGGGCAAGGTCCGCCGGACGGTCATCCCCCGCGGGCCACCCAGCGGCACGGCTCGCGGCGACAGGAGCTCGACCTGCTCGCCGCCGACGGAGCGGCACAGGGTCTCCAGGGGGACGGGTTCGGTGTTGCTCACCGGCCCTCGCCCTGAACGGCGGAGGACGCGAATTCGGGGTGCCGCCGCAGCCACAAAGCCACGTACGGGCAGGTGGGGATGATCTTGTGGCCGCCGGCCTGCGCTGTTTCCAGGGTGAAGCGCACCAGATCGGAGGCCAGTCCCTGGTTCTGGTACTGCTGCCGGACACCCGTGTGCACCAGGTCCCAGGCCGAGGAACCGTCAGGGAGCTCGACCTCCAGGTAATTCACCTCACCTATGACCTGGTCGTCGTCGAGCAGCTCAACCGCGGTACCCGACGGGTTGTGGCGCAGGGAGTACCGGGAGTCTGGGGTCTGCGTCAT
This sequence comes from Kocuria soli, assembly GCF_003797835.1. Lineage (GTDB taxonomy): Bacteria > Actinomycetota > Actinomycetes > Actinomycetales > Micrococcaceae > Kocuria > Kocuria soli. The sequence goes on along the minus strand of NZ_RKMF01000003.1, from coordinate 230,791 downwards.
GGTGTGCCCTTTCGGTCCAGGGTCCGCTGCGCGATGCGTTTCAGGTGCAGCGCGCGAAGCCGCGGGTGACGTGACGGGAAAAGGCGGACGCGGCCGCCGATATTCCTTCAGCATGCCACCATGTCCGTCGGGGACGGGAGCGTGGGTGCCACCGCGGCTCACGTTTCGGACGATCGATCACACCGTGGACGGAGGGCCCGTGACAGCGTGGCTGGAACGCCATCAGGCGGTGCTGTACCTGTTCACGCTGGTCATCGGGATGTTCGTCGGCCACCTGCTCCCCTCGGCGGTGAGGCTGGAGCCGGCAGTGAATCCAGCGATCGCCCTCCTGCTGCTGTCCACGTTTCTCAGTATTCCGTTGGTACACCTGGCCGCGGCCTTCCGGGATCTCCGCTTCCTGGGTGTCCTGTTGCTGGTCAACTTCCTGGTGGCCCCGGTCGTGGTGTGGGTGCTGAGCCGCTTCGTCGTACACGACCGGGCGGTACTCACGGGCCTGCTGCTGGTGCTGTTGGCCCCGTGCGTTAACTGGGTCATCGTCTTCACGGGCCTGGCTGGCGGGGACCGGGCGCGCATGACCGCGGCCTCCCCCACGTTGATGCTGGCGCAGATGCTCCTGCTGCCCGCTCTGCTCATGCTGATCGGTGGGCCTGGGGTGGGCCTCCATCTCACGGCGGGCCCCTTCCTGACCACCTTGCTGTGGGTCTTCCTCCTGCCGCTGGGCCTGGCCGTCCTCGTCCAGCTCCGGGCACCGCGCCTGGAACGGATCGGTCAGGCACTCATGGTGCCGACGGTCATGGCCGTGCTGTTCCTGGTCACCGCTTCGCAATCGGCCGCGGTGGGTTCGCAGATCGGCCAGATCATGGCGGTCGTACCGCTGTTCGTCGCCTTCGTGCTGATCATGACGACGGCGGGGCTGGCCGTCGGGCGGCTGTTCCGTCTCCCCGAGCCCTCGACGCGCGCCGTCATGTTCAGCGCGGTGGCCCGCAACTCCCTGGTGGTCCTCCCGTTCGCGTTGGCGCTGCCGCCCGGGACGGAGGCGGCAGCGCTCGTCGTCGTGACCCAGACGATGGTGGAACTGGTTGCCCTGGTGGTGCTGGTGCGGATCGCGCCGCGGTTGTCCAGGGTGGCGGAGGGCCGTGAGACGGGTGGGGAACTCTAGCTCTTGACATCCCGGCGACCGACCGACGCGGCGGCTACGGCCATGCCCAGCACGCCGATTCCCGTGAGCAGCACCATCTGGGGCCAGTGCCAGGTTTCACCCACGGACGGTGCCCAGGCGTACAGGCTAAGGTCACGCAGCCAGCCCGGCAGGTCCACGAGCCCACCGAACATCTGCAGGAACATCGAGCCCGCGATGACCGCCCAGATCGCCCCGGACAACCGCGGAACCACCGCGATCAAGACGGCGACGACGCCGATCCCCGCCACCACCGCCGGGACCTGACCGAATGTTGAGGTCATCGACAGTTCGAAGGACTTCCCCGCCCCGACTTCCTCGGCCATCTGCATCTCACCGAGCCAGCCCATGAGAGCGGAGGCAGCGGCCAGCACCGCGACCGAAGCCACGACCGCCCAGAGGCAACGGGCCAGCAGGGACCGCCAGTGGCGTGTGCCCGCCGTGAGCTCCAGGTCCAGGTGTCCCACCTTCTCCTCCCCGCGCCACTTCAGCACCACGGAGACGGCGAAGATCGCGACCAGCAACGCGACGTAGAGGCCCAGGAATTCGTAGAACTGCCCCAGGAGGCTCTCCGGAGACAGCGCTTCCGCAGCCTTCGCCAGGTCTTCGGAGGACGCCCCCGGAACCGTGCCGGACGAGGCCGACATCTGTTCCAGCATCTTCCGCGTGGGTTCGCTGTCCCGCAGGGTCTCCACGAGCCCACCGGTCATGGAGCCGAACAGGGCGGCGACCACCAGAATTGCGACGGACCACCCCACCATCTGCGAGCGCGCGTCGATCCATGTCCAGACCTCCACCCCGGGGACGTGGAGCCGTCGTGAGCTCGCGGAGCTGTCCGGGAGAACCGAACGCGAGTACTCACGCGCCGAGTACAGGCCGACCGCGGCCATGACCAGGACGACGTCGACCACCACGAACACCAACAGCGGCCACATACGGTCCTCCGTGTACGGGGACACCACTTCCTTCCACCCGAACGGTGAGAACCAGTTTAACGTGCGCAGCCACCGGGGCCAGTCGTCGTTGCTGATCGCCTCGTCCGCGAGAATCCGGAGCAGGAACGTCACGCCGACGAACAGGAACGACCAGGCACGGGCCCCCCTCGCTTCCCCGCGCAGCTGGGCGAAGACCATGGCCACCAAGCCGACCGTGCACCCGGAGAGGGCCGTCACGCCGCCGAAAGCCAAGGCACCCTGGGTGGTGAGTTCCGAGGTCGAGGCCATCTGGGCCAACAGGATCGCTGCGGATCCGCCGCCGACCAGCAGGCAGGCCGTGAAGACCAACACCATGCCTGCGATCAACGGCGTCACGGTGCGGACACCGGAGGCCCGGACGAGTTCCAAGGTCCCCGCGTCCTCTTCGCCACGGGTGCAGGACACGGCCAGAAGCAGCGCCATGATGCAGGTCAGCAGGATGACGTAGGCGCCGACCTCCCACACGAACAACTGCCCCAGTCTGCCGGGGCCGTGCATGATCCCGTAGATGAGGCGCATGCCGTCCGTGTTCTGCATCTGCTGGACCAACGGGCCGCGTTCTTCAAGGCCCGGGTACGTCGTTTGGTAGGACGGCACCGTGATGCCCACCAGCAGGAGCAGCGACAGCGTCCAGGCCACCAGGGCCACGCGATGGCGCCGGAGCATCAACCGGGTGGCCGGCCACAGTCCGAAGCGGCCCCGCGTCATCGCGCGTCCACCTCGTAGTGGCGCAGGAAGAGGTCTTCCAGCGACGCGGAGGCGACGGTGACGTCCGTACACCCCGCCGCCGCGACCTCGGCCAGGACCTGGGGCAGCAGGTCCCGTTCGACCGGGAAGTCCAGCACGCCGGCGGCGGGTCGAGCCGCGGACGCCTTGGGATCCACCCCGCGGGCGTGCAGGGTTGCGGCCAGGCGGGTGAGGGTTTCGTCGTCGTCGTGGACCGTGACCTCGACGGCGGCCAGGTGCTGGAGGTGGCTCAAGGTGCCGGACTCCACGACCCGGCCGTCCTTGATGATGGTGACGTCCGTACAGAGCCGTTCGACCTCGCTGAGGATGTGGGAGGACAGCAGCACGGTGCGGCCCTCCGCCGCCGCCTCCTTGACGCAGTCCTGGAACACCTGCTCCATGAGCGGGTCCAGGCCAGAGGTGGGCTCGTCCAGAATGAGTAGTTCCGTGGGCGCGGAGAAGGCGGCCACGAGCATCACCTTGCGTCGGTTGCCGGTGGAGTAGGAACGGACCTTCTTTGTGGGGTCCAGCGAGAACCGCTCGATCAACTCGGTTTCGCGGGACTTGTCCCGGGCCCCGCGGAGCCCGGCCAGGACGTCCAGCACCTGGTGGCCGGTCAGATTGGGCCACAGCGCCGAGTCCCCTGGAATGTATGAAACCTTCCTGGTGACTTCCGCGGGTTGGCGCCCCGGATCCATGCCCAGCACGCGCACGGAACCGGAGGTGGCGCGGTACAGCCCGAGCATCACGCGGATGGCCGTGGACTTACCCGCCCCGTTGGGGCCCAGAAAGCCATGGATGCTGCCGCGCCGAACGGTGAGATCGATACCGTCCAGGGCGTTGAGGGAGCCGAAGCTCTTGACCAGACCCGTGACCTGGACCGGGGTTTCAGCCGCGGTGGGCGAGGAGATCCCGGCGCCCTGGCCGAGGGAATTCGGTGTGGCTGCAACGTGACTCACTTGAGCGCTCCTGCTTGTTGGTTGCTGAGGGAGCCGGGCTCCACCGGTCCGATTTCGGTGACAGGCAGTGGGGAATCGATGTGCGGGGGTACCGCGAAATGGCCTTCGTCCACGAGGTCGTTGAGGCCCTCGAGGAGTCGTTTGATGACTTCGCGCTGGCGGGGATCGCGGTACTCGAGCATGACCATGCGCATGACCACGGAGCGGACCGCCGGAGTGGCCCACCCGGGAACCACGCTCAGGTAGAGGCTCATCAGGTCGCCGTGCGCCTTGCACCACGTCAGTACCTCGTCGACGAACGCCTGGATGCTGGCTTCCAGCTCGGGTGCCGGTACGTCCCGGATGGCCACAAAACGGACCAGGAAGTCGGCGCACTCGTCCATGGTTCGGGTGTCCATGGAGAGCTTCTGCATCACGTCGCTCTTGATGAACCCGCGCTGGGTGAGCATCTCGGCCATGCGGCGTTCGCGGCGCAGTACCCGTTGGATGTGCGGATCATCCGGAATGGCCGCTTCGAGTCGGTCGTAGACGACGCCGATCTCGGCGGGGACCGACGAAAGGCCCTTCCCGGACTCCGCCGAGTCGATCAACTGCAGGATGCGTTCCCGTTGCCCGTGGAGTTCCTCGATGGCCCCGTCGATGTTCTCCAGGGCGGCGTGAAGGTCGCCCAGAGCCGGGCCATCCGCGGGGCGCTGGGCACCGGGAGCCTCGGGAACGTCGTCGACGTCGTCCGCGGGGTCCTGCGCCAGGAGGTCACGGACGGCGCTGAGGGACAGACCGGCCTGCGCCAGCCATCGCACCCGTAGGACTCGAGCGACGTGCTCGATCTGGTAGTCCCGGTAGCCGCCGCGCACGGGCGGGATCGGGACCAGTCCTTCCCTGTGGTACCACCTGATGGTGCGGACCGTGGTGCCGGTCAGCTCCGCCGCCTCCTTGATCCTCATGTGCACATGGTGCGCCGTGACGTCGCGTCACAGTCAAAGACGCGCCAGACCTGCGTCAGGCGAAGAAGAACCGCACCAGGTGGAAGAACACGGGAGCGGCGAACACCAGCGAATCGAACCGGTCCATGATGCCGCCGTGACCGGGGATGGCGGAGCCGAAGTCCTTGACCCCGCGGTCACGTTTGATGGAACTCATGACCAGCCCGCCCAGGAATCCCATCGCGCAGGAGATGAAGGACAGGACCGCCGCCTGCCACGGCGTGAACGGAGTGGCCCACCACAACAGGGCGCCCAGCGCGGTGGCGGTGAGGACCCCACCGATCAACCCCTCCCACGTCTTGTTCGGGCTCACCGACGGCGCCACGGGGTGCCTGCCCAGGGACTTGCCCCACACGTACTGGAGGACGTCCGAGCCCTGGACCACGATGACCAGGAACAGCATGAGGGCGGCTCCCTGCCCGCCACCCAGGCCGGGCGCGGACCCCTCCGCCCGCGCGCGGCCGAACTCCATGGCGATGGGCAGCTGCAGCAACGCGGGCACGTAGGACACGGCGTACACGCACACCATGAGGGCCCACTGGACGCTGGCTGCCCGGGACAGGAAGTTCTCCGTTCGCCCCTGCAACGCGGCAAGGGCGGGGAGGAACAGGAACGCGTACACGGGGATGAACACCGCGAACATGCCGTACCAGTGTTCCCACAGGAACCAGTAGTGCAGCGGGGTGATGACTGCCAGCCACATGATGGTGTGGCGGTCCTGGCGACGCTCCGGCAGCAACTCGGCCATCTCCCGCAAGCCGATCAGGGACAGGACGGCAAACAGGACCACGACGGCGGTCTCCCCCGCCAGCAGCGCCGCTCCGAGTGCGCCGATCATGATCCACCACGCCCAGGTGCGTTGCCGCAGTTCCTTGGAGAACGTGGCTTTGGCCTCCGGAAGACGTGCGGTGATGGCAGTGACGACAGAGGTGGCCAGGACCAGCGCTACGACGGCACCTCCCAGCAGCCACGCGGACTGTCCGGAGACCATGCCGATGTGCTGGCTTCCGGCGAACAATTCACTCACCCAGGTCATCGGGCAGCCCTTGCGTTGAGTTCACGGGCAATGATGCGCAACCGGATCAGGACGGTCACCAGCGAGCCGAGCGCGATCAAGGCCAGAGCGACCATGAGGCCCAATCCCCAGGGAAGCTGCCCGGGGAGCACGGTCTCCACCGTCCCGACCAGGCAACCCAGCCCTAACAGCCACATGCGCCGGGGCTTGGACATGGGGCCCTCGAAGTGGTTGGACAGCCCTTGCGCCGCGCCCAGGGAACGGACATAGGCCGTCAGGACGGCGAGCGTGGCCGCGATCCAGCCGAGTGCCACGCCACCCGGCAGCTCGGCCAGCGCATAACCCGCCCCGGCCAGGAACAGGATGTCCGAGAGCCGGTCCGGAAGTTCGTTGTAGAGGTCGCCCACGGGTGAACTCATGCCACCTTCCACGGCCAACATGCCGTCCAGCATGTTGGCCAGCAGGCGCAGCGGTGCGCACACGGCGGCGGTGAGCAGGAGCAGGACGCGAGTGACTCCGCCGTCGTGGATCCCTGCGAGAACCAGGGCTACGCAACCCACGGCGGCCACGACCACCGAGGCCACGGAGATCATGTTGGGGGTCAGCCCCACACGTTGCAGGGTGACGGCCGCGCGGCGGGCCCAGGATGTGGTCCGCTGGGGGACCACGCGGCGCATGGTGCGTTCGCCGTCGTCCGGCTGGGAATCGGGCCGGGAATCGGGCCCGGGATGCTGCGTCACGGTGGATCCTCTCCCGCGGGTGGTGCTCAGAGGGCACCTTCAGCATATGCTTCACATACGCAAATACTCGAGAGGGTGGGTCATGGTTCTGCGACATTGCGCCAGGGATCACGCGGTGGCCTTCGGGTGGGGCGTGGCGGAGGCGACCGTGTTCTTCGTGGTCCCGGACGCCTGGACCTCCTATCTGGCGCTGCGCAGGCCCGGTCGTGGGTTCGCGACGACGGCGAGCGCCACGGCCGGCGCTCTGCTCGGCGGCAGCGTGGTCCACGGGTGGGCGGCACGGACTCCGCCTGAACGCTCAGCCGACCTGGCGCGCAGGATCCCCGCGATCAGCGTCGCCATGGTGGCCAAGGTGGACCGGCAGATGAGCGAGCACGGGCTCCCGGCACTGATGATCGGCCCCTTCACGGGGACGCCGTACAAGCTCTACGCGCGGTCGGCCGGTGTCCAGGGGTTGGGGCTTCCCGGGTTCCTGACCTGGTCCGTCCCGACGAGGATGACGCGGTTCGTGATGGTCACGGGGGCGGTGGGGGCCCTGGCCTCCGTTGCCCGCCGTTCCGGGATCACTGACCCGGGCCGGGGGCTGTCACGCCTGCCGTGGATGACGCCCGAACGGGCGGAGAAGGCGGTGTTCCTGGTGGAGTGGGGTGCGTTCTACACGTGGTTCTTCCGGTCGGTGGGGCGGGAGTAGGCGCCTTGTGTTGTCTGACCCCCGTGGAAGACTCAGGTCATGGAAAGGGCAGGTCAGCGGGGGTTTTTGTCCCTCGTACAGCACCAGTCCACCGTCGGATTCAGCGACGGTGGGGAATCGTTGTCGGCCCATTCCCCGCTTCCCTATTCCGTGCTTTCCAGCTCCCAGCCATCCGATGTCCTGCCGCCCCGTTCCCTGCCGTCGCGTTACCCGGTGCCGACGTTCGTCGAACTTGGTCCTTGCGCATTGGCCCCGCTGAACCACACGACGCCTGAGTGGTCCGCGCCCCAGGGAGTCGAAGCCTTGCCCGCATGGGACGGTGCGGAGGACTACGAGCCCGACCCCTCCTGGCCGGAAGACCCTGCGCCCTGCTCCGAACTCATTCACATCGACGGGGAACCGGCGGCCCACCTGGTGGACGATCTACGGGAGGCCTCGCGCACGGAAGCAGCATCACGTGGCCGGGTCCTGCGAAGGGTTGCGGAGCTGTACGCCTACGCGTTGGCCCGCCGTGGGGACACCGAGCACGCCTGGATCCACGAGCTCACCCGAACCAAGGGCCCCAGGGCCCAGGTCGGGCCTGTGGCCTCCGTGGCAACCGCGTTGGCGCAGTCCAGCACGGACCTGGTGCTGCGCGACGTCGCTGCCGAGGTGGGCGTGGCCCTCATGCTTCCCTCCGGAACCGCCCGTGCCACCGTGGAGGAAGCCCTGGTCCTGGCCGGCGATCTGCCGGAGACCTTGGAGGCATTGGAGGAAGGCCGGATCACCTGGGCGCACGCCCGCCTTCTTCTCCGCACCTGGCGAGCGCTCCTGGACGGGGTGGGCACCGAAGACTCCGCGACCGCCGCCCAGATCGAAACCGCGACCACCCAAGACGAGTTGCCTCCGGTCACCTCCCCCGCGGAAGCTCGGCGGGAGGCGCAGGAACTCGTGCAAGAACTCTTGACTCGGGCGCCTCACACGAGCGTGGCGCAATTGGGTGACCACGCCCGACGCCGCCGAGCCAAGCTGGGGTCCGCCGCCCACCGGCGCGCGTGCGCGAGCGCCCGTCGGCACCGCAATGTGTGGGTCACGCCCGCGGATGACGGCCTGGCCTACCTCAACGCCGTGTTGGACGCTTCCGTCGCCACAGCGATCAAGACCCGACTCGACACCATGGCCCGAACCCTCGACGACGATCACCGACTGGTCGGAGAGAAACGGGCAGATGTACTGGGCGATCTGTTGCTGGACGGAGAGCTTCCGGAGGGCTCCGGCATTCCGCGCGGGATCAGGGGACAGGTCTCGATCACGGTGCCCGCGGCGGATCTCGTCGCTCACGACCCTGACCTGTTCGGAGTCGCGACCCGTGTTCAGGTCGAAGAATCCGGGGCACACCTCCAGGGCTACGGGCCGATCAGCCCGGGCGACCCCCTGCGGATCGCGGCGGCTTCATCGTCCTGGAAACGCCTGCTGACCCACCCGGACACCGGAGTGGTCATCGAACACGGCCGGGCCACCTACACCGTTCCCGCCGGATTGCGCCGTCTGCTCGCGGAGCGCGACCATACCTGCAGGTTCCCGGGCTGTCGGCGTCGCGCCACGGGTTGCGACGTCGACCACACGGTCGCCTGGGAGGACGGTGGCAGCACCGATGCAGAGAATCTGGCCCACCTGTGCCGACACCACCACCGCATCAAGCACGACGACGGTGCACTTGGGGCCTGGCGGGTGCAGCACCTGGGCCACGGGGTTCTGGAATGGCGATCGCCCACGGGCGTGGTCCGTCGAACGGTCCCGGGAGCTGCTACCTCAGCCACCACCGAGTGGCTTGCGGGCGGGACCGCGGCAACGGGCCCGCCGCTACTCCGGGCCGGTGCCGCACCTGACGATCCCCCGCCGTTCTGAACGTCCCGTACCGAGGCAGACAGAGGCGCAGGTACGGGCAACACAGACACGGAGGCAGGCGCGGGGTACTGGAACGGCCCACCCGGCACGCACCTGCCTCCCGGGTGGGCCGAGGTGGCCAGATCATGGGAGCATCGTGGACAAGCGAACCCGACAGGGGCTCGGCATTGCGCACGGTGCGGCTCAGTGGCACGAAACGAGCACCCACACGGCTCGCACCAGAGACCACCCGTTGTGACGCACCACGTGGAAGGCGGTACAGCACGCATGAAGATCTCGATCGCCCAGTTGAACTCCACCCCGGACGTCGACCAGAACCTCGAGTGCGTGCTGGCCGCTGTCGCACAGGCCGCCGGTGACGGTGCCGACCTGGTGGTGTTCCCGGAGGCCGCCGCGTGCTCGTTCGACGGCAAGTTCGCCGACTTCGCACGGACCTCTGCGGACCGCTTCCACAAGAGCGTGCAAGATGCCTCCGACCAACACGGGGTGGCCGTGATCCTGGGGTCGTTCACGCCCAGCGCCTCGGACGAGCGCACCGCCAACACCTTGTTCGTCTTCAGGCCGGGTCAGGACCCGGTCACCTACGACAAGATCCACCTGTTCGACGCCTTCGGCTTCAAGGAGTCCAAGGGCATCGTCCCGGGCAGCACACCCGTGTCCGTGGACGTCGGAGGCACTCAGGTGGGTTTGGCGATCTGCTACGACCTCCGCTTCCCGGAGTTGTTCACGCGGCTGGCCCGCGACGGCGCGCAGGTCGTCGTCGTGATCGCATCCTGGGGGGACGGGCCCGGCAAGGCCCGGCAGTGGGATCTGCTGACTCGTGCCAGGGCGCTGGACTCGACCTCCTACGTGGTCGCCTGTGGGCAAGCGGTGCGCGACCTCGCGCACGAAGGTGAGGCCACCAAGACTCCCCTGGGCGTGGGGCACAGTGCCGTGATCGCACCGGACGGAAGCGACGTCGTGCGGCTCGACGGCGGAGAAGACCAGGTGACCGTGGACCTGGATCTGGCCCAGGTCACAACGGTCCGCGACTCCATCCCGGTGCTGGCCAACAACCGGTTGTGACCCGCGCGTGGACATCACCACCCACCAGCTGCGCTGCTTCCTCGCGGTGGCCCACACCCTGCACTTCGGTGCCGCCGCGCGCGAACTGAACCTGAGCCCGTCGGCGCTCAGCGAGCAGATCAAGACCGTCGAACGACGCACCGGCCGCGCCCTGTTCCACCGCACCTCGCGCAGCGTGCAGCTCACACCCCACGGGGTCCAGCTGGTTCACCTGGCACAACGCGCGGTTGCCGCCCACGACGACGTCGTGGCGTGGACCCGCTCGCAGGAGTCGACGGAGCTGACCATCGGCCTGATGGTCCCGGGCCTCGGGTTCCGTGACGTCTTGGCGCGGGCCACCACCACCATGCCCGGAACCCGCTGGAAGGTGAAACACCTCGGATTCCTCAACAGCTACGACGCCTTGCGCGACGGGACGGTGGACTGCCTGTTCACCGCACGAACCCAAGGCGAACCGCCCCGAGAGTTCACCTCCCACGCCGTCCGGGAGGAGGACTGCGTTCTGGTCACGCCCGCGCATCATCCCCTGGCCGACCGTGCCGCCGTCGCCATGGCGGAAGTGGTGGGTCTGGCATTCATCGCACCCGTGAGCAACGGGGACCGGGTGAGCGGGTGGCTCGACGGGTACGGGCCACTCGACGTGCGGCACCACGCAGCGACCTTCGACGAGGCCTTGGAACTGTGCGGTGCCGGCTTGGGGGTCAACGTGGCCGCCGAGTCCGTCCGGGAGACCCACGCCCATGCCGGGGTCCGCTTCGTCCCGATCCAGGACGGGCCAAGGGCCACCACGTATCTGAGCCACCGGGCCGAGGACGATTCCGAGGTCGTTGCCCACTTCGTCCGGGCGGCCCTGGCACCGACGGATGATTTCCCGGGGCGCGGCACCGAGCAGGCCTGAACTCGCGGGTTCACCCAGGCCTCGAGGGATTGTCCAGTTCATCCGAAGGATCGTCCCGAACTTCCGTCTGGTGATCGAGTGGCTCCTGTCACACCATGGGCTGCATGCCCCATCCGCGAGTCACGATCCACAGAGATCTGGTCCACACCCACCGCGACGGTCAGGACCTCCTCTTCGACCTCTACCTGCCCGAGCGCACCGCTGACAGCGCCGAACCTCCCGCCGTCGTGCTCTGGCTGCACGGCGGAGGCTGGTTCACCGGCGACCGGACGCTGGCACCGGACCTGACCCAGCGGGCACAGGCGACCGGTATGGCCTTCGCCAGCATCGAGTACCGGCTCTCCGGGCAGGCACTGTTCCCCGCCCCACTCCACGACGTACGCAGCGCGGTGCGGCATCTGCGCACCCACGCCGCCGAGTACGGCATCGACCCCGCCCGCGTAGGAACTTGGGGAGCCTCCGCGGGCGGTCACCTCGCGCTGCTCACCGCACTGACCGGTCACCTGGAACGACTCCCGGGGGAGGTCGACGACGACGGACAGGGCGACCAGCCGCCGTCGTCAGGACCTGTCCGCGCGGACATGCAGGCCGTGGCCGCGTCCTACCCGCCCGTGGACCTGACCGTGCCCGTCAACGGCTCACCCGCGGGCGAGGTCGATCCCGGATCGCCCGAGGCCCGGCTGATCGGCGGAACCCCCGAATCCCTCCCCGAGCAGGCCCGGGAGGCGAGCCCGCTGCATCGTGTGACGCCCGAATGCCCACCGGTCCAGCTCTCGCACGGGACCGGCGACCTCCTGGTCACGCACCGTCAGTCGCTGGAACTGCACGAAGCCCTGACGAACGCCGGAGTGACCAGCGAGCTCTACCTCCTGGACGGATACAAGCACGGGTTCCTCAATCCCCCGGGACGGCTGGACGTCCGGATGGCGGAGGTCATGGACGACGGCCGCCTGGAAGCCGCCGGTGAGGCCCCCGGAACCTTCCACGGCCCGAGCGGTGCGGAGCCCGTACCGGCTGATTTCGGCTTCCCGACCGTGGACGACTTCTTCCGGCGGCACCTCGGGCGGCCGTGACCGGCCTGGACCAAGTGCTTTCCATATCCGCTCGAACCTGACTCCAAGCCGCCCGACCCCAACCCGCTCGAACCTGCCCGAACCCGACGTGAACCCAACTCCAACCCGACAGGAGACACACCGTGACCCAACCCGATGAGGCGCGCATCCAAACCGTTCAGGAAGCCAAGCCACTCTTCAACGCCCTCCCGGGTGAACCGCTGCCCTATTACGTGGCCAACGGCGAAGGGCTGCGGTTCGAGCGGGACGGCCAACTCTGGACGATCATCGCCCGGGCCGGGGACACCGGCGGTTCCTTCGATGCGGCATTCATCCGCGGACCGCGCGGCACCGGGGCCGCAGCCCACAGCCTCCCGCGGCACCAGCGGTCCTACTACGTGTTCGAGGGCCAGGTTCAGGTCTGGCTCCCCGGCCGCAGCCGTGTTCTGGGCCCCGGGGACTCCGTACACGTCCCGGAAGGCACACCGATCGCCTACCGCCTGCTCGGCCACCTGTCCAAGCTCCTGCTCTTCAGCGCACCGGGTGGGGCCCTGGACGAGCTGATCAGCGGCGAGGATCAGGTGGAACATCACCTGTACCCGGCCGGCGCAGCGGGGACGACCACGGACGCCGGTCTCGCCCTCCCGCCACTGGGGTCGGTAGCCCAAGGAGACCTGGAACTGCTCGGCGCGGACGACGCCTGGGACGCGGATCTCCCCGAAGGCAACGAGCCCTACATGATCCGCGGACTGGAGGGAGACCGCCGCGGCTGGCCGGACTCGCTCAACGCCTTCAGCTCACGCGGGCGCACGACGGGCGGCCGGTACTTCTCCGTGGCCACCCTGGGAGCGCCCGCGCCCTACATCATCCGGCACTTCCACCAGCTCCACACGGAGAACTTCTTTTGCCTCTCCGGCCGCATCTGGCTGTGGGTCAACGGAGAGGAAATCCTGCTGACGGCCGGCGACTACGTCCACGCCCCTGCCGGAACGGTGCACAGTTTCGCCTTCGCGGCCCACCAGACGCGCATGCTCGGGGTGCTCACGGGCAACGTCTTCGAACCGTTCTTCGACGTCACGGGGGTGGACACGGAGGACCACGTCTACACCGAGGGTCTCATCGACCCGTCCGTGGTGATCGGCGGCATCAAGGCCAATCCGGATCTGGACCTGGTCGTCACCGGGCCGCCTCCCGAGCGGACCCGCGCACCCGGTCTCTGACGGACGAGTCTCCGGCGCCCGCCACGGACGCCGGAGAGCCGTCTCGCACCTTCATGGCGCTCACTCCGTGGCCCTCACACCAGGATCAGACCCGCGGCCAGACCCAGACCCACGGCGACGACGGCGGCTACCGCGGTACCCCACAGGTAGGCCAACGCGGCCCATGGTTGACGCTCGTAGAGCAGCTGTAGGGTCTCGAACATCGCGGTCGAGAACGTGGTGAAGCCGCCGCAGAACCCCACGGCCACCAGCACCCACGGGCCGGGGTCCGCGGGGACCGTGAAGGACCCCGACGACGGCGCCGCCAACCCCACTGCCAGACCCACTGCCAGGCCCAGGACCAGGGAGCCCAACACGTTGATCAGCAACGTGGACAGCGGGACGCCTCCCCTCCAGCGCACACGGATCTCACCGTCCAGCACGAACCTGGCGGCGGCACCCACCCCGCCGGCCACCGCAGACACCAGGATGGGCGTCATCGCTCACCCCGCAGGAGGTCCCCCGGGTGGCGTCGTCGTCCCCACCGGGCACCGGTGGCAGCCCCCAGGTGTGCGGCCAGCAGTCCCAGACCCAGGGTGACCAGGACGTACCCGACCAGAACCGGAACGCGGCCACTTGCCGCCAGCTGGACGAGGTCCAGGGCGAAGCCGGAATAGGTGGTGAAGCCACCGAAGAATCCGGTTCCCAGCCCGAGGCGGAGCAGCCGCCGCTTGGGCCCTTCGGAACCGGCCGCGGCCAGCGCCTCCAGAAGGACACCCAAGCCGAAAGCCCCGGCCAGGTTCACCAAGAGGGTCGCCAGCGGCCAGCCACCCACCTCTCCCTGCAATCCGGTGGACACCAGGCCCCGGCAGGCGGCGCCCAGGAAACCACCCAGCACCACCACCAGGATCAGACCGACTTTCCGGTGTGGAGGTTTCACGTCCCGGCCCCGACCGAGCACGGGGACGTGGTCACCGCGCCCACGGTCATCGGCCCCGGTGCAGTGACCCGGATCAGCCGTGCCACCGCTGCAGTGCTCGCTGCAACCGGTGCAGCCCTTCGCTGATGACCTCCGGCGGGTTGGTCACGTAGGACAACCGCATGGTCGAACGGTCCGGGTCGTGCGCGTAGAAGGACTCCCCGGGAACGAACGCCACGCCCTCCTGGACTGCGATGGGCAGCAGAGCCGTCGTGTCGATCCCGTTGCCCAGTGCGGCCCACAGGAACATGCCGCCGTCGGGCGAGGTCACCGTGGCGCCCTCGGGCAGGATCTCGATCAGTTCCTTCCGCATCCCGTCACGCCGCTGCTTGTAGACCTGGACGACGGTGCGGATGTGCTCGTCCACGTCGTAGGCCTCCAGGTAGCGCGCCACGGCCAGTTGGTCGACCACGGAGGAGTGCAGCCCCACGGCCTCCTTGGCGATGGACAGCGTGTTCATGATGGGGCCTTCGCCGCGGATCCACCCGACGCGGATGCCCGGTGCCATGATCTTGGAGATCGAGTTCAGCAGCAGGGACTGGTGTGCCAGCCCCGGCAAGGCACAGATCTGGGGGATGAACTCGCCGGAGAACCGCAGTTCGCCGTACGGGTCGTCCTCGACCAGGATCGCCCCCGTGCGGCGCAGGACGTCTGCAATCTCTTCCCGTCGGGAGAGCGGCATGCACACGCCAGAGGGGTTCTGGAAGGTCGGGATCAGGTAGACGAACTTGGGGTTGTGCTCGCGGATCAGCTCCTCGAGCGCATCGGGGCGGGCGCCGTCGTCGTCCGAAGGAATGCCGATCATGCGCGCGCCCGAGGAGGCGAAGGCCTGCACCGCGGCCAGGTACGTGGGGCGCTCGACCAGGACGACGTCGCCCGGGTTGAGCATGGCGTTGCCCACCAGGTAGATGGCTTCCTGCGAACCCGTGGTCACCTGGATCTGGTCCGGTGTGGTCGGGATCGAGCGCGAGACCCGCAAGGCCGCCTGTTCCCGCAGTTCCGGCTCACCAGGGGTGGAGGAGTACTGCAGCGCCTTGGCCGGGCGGTTGGCGAAGACCCAGTCGAAGCAGGCCCGGATGTCCTCCGCCGCGAAGAACTCCGCCGCCGGGGCTCCCCCCGCGAAGGAGATCACGTTGCCCTGGGACAGGACGTCCAACAGGTCTCGGACGGCGGTGGAGGTCACCCCGGCGTAGCGGGAGGAGACGGGGAACTGCACGGGTGTGGGCACGTCAGACATGTCTCCGATCATCCCACTACTCGGCCGTGATGCAGCACCTCACGCACGTTCAGGGCGCGATCCAGCACCAGCAGGTTGGCCTGCGCACCGCGGGCGATCCGCCCGATGTCCAGGCGGCCGAGCAGATCGGCCGGTCCCTGGGAGGCTGCGCGCAGTGCCTGCTCCACGGGCAACCCCACCCGTTCGACGGCGAACCGCACGGCCTTGTCCATGGTCAGGGTCGACCCGGCGATGGCCCCGGTGGCGCGGATCCGAGCCACTCCCTCCACGACGTCGACGTCCAGCGGCCCCAGCCGGTAGGACCCGTCCGGGTGGGCTGCCGCGGCCATCGCGTCCGTGATCAGCACGAATCGCCCCCGGGCCGCATCGGCGGCCATCCGGAGCACGGAGGGGTGGACGTGGACGCCGTCGGCAATCAGTTCGGCCACCACGGAGGGCTCCGTGAGCAGACGCGGAACAGGACCGGGTTCCCGGTGGTGCATGGGCGGCATGGCGTTGAAGACGTGGGTGCCCACCCTGGCCCCGGAGCGCACGGCGGCGCGCACCTGGTCGTCGGTGGCGTCCATGTGGCCGACGGCGGCCAGCACACCGCGGTCGCTCATGTGGCGGATCGCCTCCAGCGCGCCCTGACGCTCGGGTGCCAACGTCACCATGCGCACCGCCCCCCGGCCGGCGTCCAGCAGGCGGCTCACCTCCTCCACCGCGGGATCGCGAAGCAGCCCGGGATCGTGGGCCCCGCAGCGTCGCTCGGCCAGCCAGGGGCCTTCCAGGTGGATGCCCGCCAACTCGTCCGTCTCGACCAGATCGGCCAGGGCTGCGACTTGTCGTTCGAGTTCCTCAATCGTGTCCGTGACCAGCGAGGCGACCATCGTCGTCGTTCCGTGGGCTCGGTGGGCGCTCAAGGCCACTCGCGCGGCGTCGGCACCTTCGGTGAACGCGGCGCCCCCGCCACCGTGGCAGTGGCCGTCCACGAACCCCGGGGTCAGGTAGACATCACCCAGCTCCTTGGCACCGGCGGGAGCGGCCCCGGTGCCGAGATCGACGACGACGCCGCCGCGGACCCTGACCCAGCCCTCCTTCGGCGTTCCCGTGGGAAACACGACCCGCCGGGCATGCAGGACCTGCTCCGCCATCCCGTCGGCGCTCACGTTGCCTGTCACAGCCCCTGCCACTTCGGTTTGGACTCCCAAGCCTGTCGAGCGTAGGACGCCAATTGCAGGCGCGAGGCCGCGGATTCGTCCAGGATCACCGTGGTGTGGGGGTGGAACTGCAAGGCCGTCGCTGGCCACATGGCTGAAACAGGCCCTTCGACCATGTGGTGGACGGCTTCCGCCTTGGCCTGCCCGAAGGCCAGGAGCACCAGGTGGCGGGCCTCCATCAGGGTGCCCACTCCTTGGGTGAGGCAGTGCTTGGGGACGGCTTCCAGGTCGTCTCCGAAGAACCGCGCATTGTCCTGGCGCGTCTGACGCGTGAGGGTCTTCAAGCGGGTCCGGGAGGCCAAGGAAGACCCGGGTTCGTTGAAGGCCACGTGACCGTCCGAGCCGACACCCAGGATCTGCAGGTCCACGCCACCGGCGTCCCGCATGGCCTGTTCGTAGTCGGCGCAGGCCTTGGGGAGGTCGCAGGCCGTCCCGTCCGGGCCGTGCACGTTCTCCGCCTGGATGTCCGTGGGCTCGACCAATTGGCGGTCGATCACCGCCCGGTAGCGCTGAGGGTGTTCCGGTAACAGCCCCACGTACTCGTCGAGCATGAAGGCCCGCGCATCCTTGAGGCTCAGTTCACCCGCCTGGACCCGGTTCGCGAGTTCCCGGTAGACGGCCTCGGGCGAAGACCCCGTGGCCACGCCCAGGACCGCGTCCGGTTTGCGGGCGATCAGTTCTCCGACGGCGTCGGCAACCAGCCGCCCGGCCCGCTCCGGTGATTCGACAATGACGACTTCCATGGCTCAGGCCTCCGTTGCGGTTTCGGTGCCTCGAGCACCCTTGGTCTTCTTAGACGTGTCCTTCTGGAGTTCGTCGTCAACGGCCATGGAGATCTCGCCTTCTTCCTCACGGCCGGGGGTCCGGAGGTTCCACAGTCGGATCACGAAACGGAAGACGATGTAGTAGATCAACGCGTAGGCGAGACCGATGGGGATGATGAGCCACGCGCGCTGACCGATGCCGAAGTTCAGCAGGTAGTCGATCGCACCGGCCGAGAAGCCGAACCCCATGTGAATGTCCAACGCGTTGACCAGCGCCATGGAGGTACCGGTCAGCACGGCATGCACCAGGTACAGCGGCCAGGCCACGAACATGAACGCGAACTCCAACGGCTCGGTGATCCCCGTGACGAACGAGGTCAGACCGACCGAAAGCATCACGCCACCGACTGCCTTCCGGTTCTCGGGCTTCGCCTCGTGGGTGATGGCCAACGCGGCTGCGGGCAACGCGAACATCATGATCGGGAAGAACCCCGTCATGAAGGTCCCCGCGGCGGGATCCCCCGCGAAGAATCGTGCGATGTCCCCGTGGGACCCGTTGAAATCACCGAGCTGGAACCACGGGAAGAAGTTGAGCAGGTGGTGCAGGCCCAACGGGATGAGCAGACGGTTGGCAACACCGTAGACGCCGCCACCCAGCACGTCGTTCTCCGCAACGGTCTCACCGGCCCAGGTCAGGAAGCTCGAGAACAGGGGGTACGGGAAGGCCAGCAGGACGCCCAGGACCAGGCAGACCACCGCCACCATCATGGGCACCAGCCGACGGCCGCCAAAGAAGCCCAGCCAGTCGGGCAACTTGGTTCGGTGGAACCGTTCCCAGAGTTTGGCGGTGATGAATCCGACCAGGATGCCCGCGAGCACCCCGTAGTTGATGACGGGTGGCTCCTCCTCCGTGCCCGGGCCAAGGACGACCGGGGCCATCGCATCGAAGACATTGGTCAGGACCAGATACCCGACGACGGCGGCGAGCGCGGTGGACCCGTCACCCTTCTTGGCGAACCCAAAGGCGATACCTACGGCGAAGAGCAGACCGAGGTTTTCGAACAGAGCGTTGCCCGCACCCGCGAACACAGCCGCGACCGTGTGCAAACCGTCGAAGCGACCCAGCAGGTCGTCCTGTCCCAAACGCAGCAGCAGCGCCGCCGCGGGAAGGCTGGCGATCGGCAGCATGAGGCTGCGACCGAAGCGCTGCAGCACGATCAGCGCCTTTGAGGGTTGCTTGCCTTGCTCCCGAGCAGCATCTGCGCTCGCTCCCACGTTTGCCCGGCCCATGGACCCGTCCTTTCTCTCTCCCGTAGAGTGATCTCAACTGGTTATAACCAGTGTTGCCAGTCACTGTGGACGAATCGTGCAAAACTGTCAACAACCTGTGAAACAACTCAGCAATTCCCGCAAGGAGGAGCCCATGTCCAAGCCCGAAGAGATCCTCTCCGCCCTGGGTGGCGCGGACAACGTCGAAGAGATCGAGGGCTGCATCACGCGCCTGCGCACGGAAGTCGTGGACGGATCGCTCGTCGACCAGGCCGCCCTGAAGGCACTGGGTGCGCACGGCGTCGTCGTGGCCGGCACCGTGGTGCAGGTCGTGGTGGGCCCGGAGGCCGAGAACCTGGCCGAAGACATCCAGGACCTGCTGTGAGCACCACAGTCCGCACTCCATTCGCGGGCCGGGCCGTCCCACTGACGGAGGTCCCGGATCCGGTCTTCGCGCAGGGCATGGTGGGCCCGGGCGCCGCGGTGGTTCCGGCCCAGGACGCGGCGAAGCTGACCGTCGTCGCACCCGTTGCGGGGACCGTCATGAAGGCGATGCCGCACGCCGTCGCCGTCGTCACGGAGGCCGGCCAAGGCGTCCTGGTCCACGTGGGCCTGGACACCGTGGAGCTCAAGGGCGAGGGCTTCGAGGTCCTGGTGGAGAAGAAGCAGAACGTGACCGCGGGCCAGGAACTGCTGCGAGTGGACGCGGCTGCGGTCCGGGCGAAGGGTTACAACCTGTGCAGCCCCGTGGTGGTCATGGACGGCAAGTCCGACGACGTGGCAGAGCAGGCGGGCGGGCCGGTGTCCGACGGTGCAACTCTCTTCAGGATCCTCACTGAGGGCACTGACTGAGGGCACTGACTGAGGGCACTGACTAAGATCACCGGGTGACCGAATTGCCCGCCGCCAAACACGTCCGACTACGTGACGCGTTGGCCGAGATGATCCGCACGGAGCTGTCCGTGGGAGATCAACTGCCCGGTGAACGGCGACTGGTGGAGCAGTTCGGCGTCTCCCGGATCACCGTCCGGCACGCCATCGCCCAACTGGTCTCCGAGGGCCTGTTGGTGCGCAAACACGGGCGGGGAACATTCGTCGCCCACGGGATGGCGCAGTCACGGTTGCACCTGGCCTCCTTCCACGAGGACATGCGCGCGGCCGGCCTCTCCCCCTCCACGCGGGTGGACGTGGTGGCCGAACAGGACGCTCCCCCGGAAGCCGTCGCGCATCTGGGATCCGACCGCGCCCTGCGGGTGCGGCGACTTCGCCTGGGCGACGGCGTTCCCGTCAGTGTGGACGACTGCTGGGTTCACCCCGGTCTGCTTCCGTTGGAGGCCGACTGGGAGACCTCCCTGTACGGGATGCTCTCCGCCGCGGGCGCGGGCATCACACGGGCCGAACAGACCGTCCAGGCGGAGGCGGCATCTCCGGAGGACGCTGCCCTGCTGGGCATCGAGCCCGGGGCCCCGGTGCTGGCGTTTCACCGCCGGTCCTTCAGCGCGAATCCGGACGGATCCGAACGCCCGATCGACTACTCCGTGTCCGTGTACCGGGCGGACCGTTATCAGCTCCACATGGAGGTCCTGGCTTGACCGAGACAACACCCTCCGGCAGTTCCACCACCGAACTGCGCAGCAACGTCACCGACACCGCCCTGATCTTCGAAGGCGGCGGGATGCGCGGGAGCTACACGGCCGGGGCCGTGACCACCTTGCTGGGCGCCCGGATCCACATCGACTGGGTGGGCGGAATCTCCGCCGGGGCGTCCCACACCGGCAACTACATCTGCCGGGACGCCTCCCGGGCGCGCAGGACCTTCGTGGACTTCGCGGGAGACCCGCAGTTCGGCAACCTTCGGACCTTCGCCCGGGGCCAGGGGCTGTTCAATGCCGAGTACATCTACCAGCACGCCAGCCTGCCGGACGCGTCCCTGCCCTTCGACTTCGACCGCTTCCGCGCCAACCCGGCGCGCTACCGCATCGGTGCGTTCAACGCCGTCACGGGTGAACAGACCTACTTCACCAACGAAGACGCACCCACTCAGGACGACCTGATGCTCCAGGTCCGGGCGTCGTCGTCCATGCCCGTGCTGATGCCTCCCGTGTACTATCGGGACTCGGTCTGGGTGGACGGGGCGCTCGGTCCCACGGGCGGGATCGCCCTGGACGCGGCCCGTGCCGACGGATACCGGAAGTTCCTGGTGATCCTGACCCGCGAGCGCGACTACATCAAGGAACCGGAACGCTTCGCCCGGGTGTACCAGCGGCAGTTCCGGGACCACCCGGCTGTCGTCGAAGCCCTGGATGCGCGACCCGCCAACTACAACCGCACCCGGGAGGAGCTCTACGACCTGCAGTCGGCGGGCCAGGCGATGATCTTCACCCCCGATCGCATGCCGGTCTCCAACGGTGAACGCCGCGTGGCGCGCCTCCAGGCCGCCTATGCCGCCGGGTACGCACAGGCGCAGCGGGAGCTACCGAGGTGGAAGGAATTCCTGGGGCTCTAAGGGACCTCGGAGTGCCGGGGCCACCGCAAGGGAGGCTCAGGCCTCCTGGAGGCCCTGTTCGTCCAGGATGGTGATGCGTCGTCCGGGACCGAGCGCCAGGACACCCCGGTCCGCCAGGGCTCGCAGTCGCCGCGACAGGGTTTCGGGCGTGGTGCCGATCAGGCTGGCCAGGTCCTTCTTGCTCACGGGCAGTTCAAAGGTGTCCCCCACGGGCCGGTCCGAGGCCGTCATGAGGTAGTCGCCCAGTCGCTGGGCCACCGTCCGGTCGGCCAGAGCGGCCAACTGCGCCTCCGTCTCCTCCAGCCGTTGCGTCACCACCTGGAGCATGTTGACCGCCATCTGGGGCCGTTGTTCGAGCCACTGCTGGACATCGATCCGCGACAGCGTGCAGACCATGGCATCGGTGACCGTGGTGGCCATTCGCGGGGCGGGCGATCCCGTCAACACCGAGTGCTCGCCCATGAACTCCCCCGGCCCCAGGATGCGCAACAGGCGTTCGGACCCGTCAGCGCCCAGGCGGACCTGCTTGACCTGACCGCGGTGCACGATCTGCAGTGCCGGCATGGCGCCCTGCGCCTGGATGACCTGGCCCTTGCCCACCGCACGAGTGGTCACGCGTGCCGCGATGCTGCGCCGCTCCTGGATGGGCAGGTCACGGAAAATGGGGACCTTGCTGACGCACGCGAACCGTGCATCCAGGTCCAACGCCACGTTCCCGGACGCTTCCACACCGACGTGCGAGCAACCGCAGCTCATGGCCTCGTTCCTTCCCAGGTCTCAACTGCGCCAAATTGGGCTAGTCCATTATGACCTTATTCGACTCGTCTTGCGTGCGGGTGCAGGTGGTTGCCCCACCTCAGCGCACCATCCCGCCATCCCCTAAGCTCCTGCCCATGACCACGGATTTCGACGACGTCGCGGGCCTGGGGAATCCGGCACGACGGGCCCTCCGGGAGGCCGGGTATTCGACGCTGGAGGACCTGAACGGGGTTGCCCACCGGGACCTGCTCGCCCTCCACGGCGTGGGTGCCCGCGGATTGGAACGAGTGCAAGCGGCCCTGGTCGAGCGGGGGCTATCCTTGACGGACGCTCCGGCGCGCACCGACCGCAGCGCCGTCGTGACGGACTCGCACACGGGCTCCAACGCCCCCGATCTCAAGACCCATGCCACCGCGGTGGACCCGGCGGAGTTCGTGGCCTCCCTGCCCTGGCCGCGACGCGTGGAGCAGGGGCACCGCCTGTTGTCGCTGTTCGGCGCCGCCACGGGGGAGGCACCCGTGATGTGGGGCCCGTCGATGATCGGTTACAGGCAGGCTCACTACCGCTACGCGACCGGCCGTGAGGGCGACACCTTCCGCATCGGTTTCAGCCCCCGCAAGGCCGCCATCAGCCTGTACGGGTTGCAGAACCACCCGCGTTCGGACGAACTCCTGAGCCGCCTGGGCAAGCACCGCACGGCGGTCAGCTGCGTCTACGTCAACCAGCTCGAGGACGTCGACGACGACGTTCTGCTCGCCCTGATCACGCACGCCTGGGAGTCCGAGCCCCGCGTCCGCTGACACCCCTGACACCCCTGCCGAGTGTCCGTTTCGGGTCGCCCCGGGGCCTCCAAAGCGACCCGAAACGGACACTCCGCGGGGGTGAGTGTGGGGTGAGGGTGGGGTGAGGGCGAGCGGGTCAGCGGGTGTAGACGCGCAACCACACCATCGAGTGGGACGGCAGGTCCACGCCCTGGGCCAGGTCGAGGATCTTGTCGTCCAGCAGGGACACCGCCTCCCGCTCGAAACCGGACAGGGTCAGGGCCTCCACCCTGTGGGGGTGGTCGTCCACGTTGGCCAGACACAGCACGACCGACGGCCAGCCCTCCGGGTCCAGGCCGGGACGCTGGTACCCCACCAGGTGTTCGTTGCGGGGGTCGAAGCCGATCAGGTCGGCGCCGTCGAACTCCGTGACCTGTTCACGCACGGTCAGCAGGTGCTTCAGTCCTTGGAACACCCGCCCGGGAACAGTCGTGGAATCCGTGCGCTGCGCGTAACCGGTCTCCGGGAAGTACGGGCGGTGTGCCCACCGGGAGTCGTTGCCGTTGGCGGGGTCCAGACGCCAGTCGGGGTCGTTGGTCTGGGCCAGTTCGTCGCCCAGGTACAACAGCGGCAGTCCTCCCGTAGACATGGCGATCCCGTGCGCCAGCAGGACCCGGTCGACACCGTCGGAGGGGTGATCCGTCGTCGTGCCGGCCAGGGAGGCGGTGGTGCCGCAGACCCGGGCGTCGCCGGTCTTGGGGTTGTACTGGAAGGCGACGCCGTCGGCGAAGGAGTCCGGGAAGCGCCCCGTGTAGAAGTCGTTGAGGAAGCGGCGGTGGTGGTAACCGTCGATGCCACGGCGGGCCGCGTCCTCGTCGGAGAAGGTCCAGCCGATGTCGTCGTGGCTGCGCACGTAGTTGACCCATGCCGTGCCGGGCGGCAGGCCGTGCCGTTCGGCGATCGCGTCGTTCAGCAGCACGCCCTTGCGCGTGGCCAGCGCCTCCCAGGTCAGCGCCATCTGCAACGGGTTGTAGGAGATCTGGCACTCGTCCGGGTGGATGTACTGCACCACCTCATCGGGGTGGACGATCGCCTCGGACTTGAAGATCGTGGCGGGCGCGGCGATGCGACAGACCCGGTTGAGCATCTGCACGATCCAGTGCGCCTGCGGCAGGGACTCGCAGGACGTGCCCAGCTCCTTCCACAGGAAGGCCACGGCATCGAAGCGCAGCACCTCGGCACCCTGGTTGGCCAGGAACAACATCTCCCCGGCCATGGCCGCCAGGACCTCCGGATTGGTCCAGTTCAGGTCCCACTGGAAGTCATGGAACGTGGTCCACACCCACCGCGGATCCCCGGGAGCCACGGGTGTGAAGGACCCGGGATGGTCGTCCGGGAAGATCTCCCGGGTGGTTCGTTCGAAGGCATCCGGCATCTGCCGGTCCGGGTAGATCCAGTAGTAGTTCTGGTACTTGGGATCCCCCGCACGCGCGGCCTTGGCCCATTCGTGGTCGTTGGCCGTGTGGTTGAGCACGAAGTCGACCACCAGACTGATGCCCCGTTCCCGCAGGTCACCCGAGAGTTCAGCCAACTCTTCCATGGTGCCCACGCGGGGATCCACGTGTCGGTAGGAGGAGACCGCGTACCCGCCGTCGTTGTTGCCGTCGGGGACCGCGAAGGCCGGCATGAGGTGCAGGTAGGTGAGCCCGAGTTCCTCCAGGTACGGGATGCGCTCCCGCAGACCCGCCAGGTTCCCCGCCCAACGGTCCACGTAGCAGACCCCGCCCAGTTGGTCGCGGGCCAGGAACCAGTCCGGGGCGTCACTGCGCCGTCGGTCCAGGGCACGCAGGTCCGCGGACCGCTCACCCCAGGACCGGGCCAGTGCCGCGCCCAGGTCGACCATCACGGAGGCCACGTGACCGTCGGAGCCGTACGTGCGCCGGACCAGGTCGATCAGGGCCGGGTAGTGGAGGTCGAAGCGCCGGAGGAAGTCCAGGGCCTCGGGCTCCTGGACCGTGCCGGCCGCGACCAACGCCTCCAGGTGCTGCAGCGCCCCCGCCTTGGCTGCTTCCACCACGGCAGTGGTGTTGTTGAGATCCGACGGCCGGTCCGGTGCGGGCGTGGACGACAGGCCGGACGCGGCTCCGGCGGGCAGTGAGTGCATTGCACCATGCTCCCCTGTCCCGGTGCTTGACAACAAAAGTTCGAGGGAACCGGCAACACGATCTTCGTCACGTTCAACCCGGCTGCTGAACGCTGCGTGGTCCTACCATGGGAAACACGGTCCGCTTGCGAAGAGGCAGCGGATGCAACGCTCCCGGGAGGTCCAGTGCCAGCGCTTCGTCGCGGTCATCGCAGGTTCCAGCAACAACCCCGCGACCCCCTGCTCGACGACCTGCGGGCCTGGCCGGGGGACACCGTCGCCTCGGACCTCGAACGCGTCACCACGGCGCACGACGCCTCCCACTACCTGCTGCACCCGCGCGCACTTGTCCGGGCCCACTCGGCTTCCCAAGTCGGCTCGCTGTTGCGGATCCTGCAACGCCACGGTGTCGGATTGACGCTGCGCTCCGGGGGCACCTCCCTCTCTGGTCAGGCCGTCACCGATCAGGTCCTGGTGGACGTCCGCAGGCACTTCCGGGGCTTCGAGATTCTCGACGACGGCGCCCGGGTACGGGTGCGGCCCGGAACCACCGTGCGGGAGGTCAACTCCGCCCTGGCCCGTCACGGGTACAAGCTCGGCCCGGACCCCGCCTCCGAATCCGCCTGCACCCTGGGCGGGGTGATCGCCAACAACTCGTCCGGTATGCACTGCGGCACGGAGTTCAACACCTACCGGACGCTCGAATCGATGATCCTGGTGACTCCGGCCGGCACGGTCCTGGACACCTCCGATCCGCACGCCGACCAGCAGCTGCGCGACGCGGAACCCTCGGTGCACGAGGGACTCCTGCGGCTGCGCAGACGGGTCCTGGACAACCCGCGGTCCGTGGCCACCGTGCGCCGCTTGTTCGGCATGAAGAACACCATGGGGTACGGCCTCAACGCCTTCCTGGACCAGTCCTCCCCCGTCAAGATCCTGGAACGGCTGATGATCGGGTCCGAAGGCACCCTGGGATTCGTGGCCGAGGCGGTGTTCCGCACCGTCCCGGTGCAGCCGCACGTGGCCACGGGGCTCTTGGTCTTCCCCGACCTGTTCGCGGCCACGGGTTCGGTCCCCGCCCTGGTGGAGGCCGAGTCGGCGACCGTCGAACTCATGGATGCCACGTCCCTGCGCGTGGCCCAGGCCTCCGGAAAGGCTCCGCTGCAGATCGCCGGAATCCAGGTCCAGGACCACGCCGCCCTGCTGGTCGAGTACCAGGGCACGGACCAGGACGAGCTGGGTGAGCGCGTCGACTCCGCGGGCAAGCTCTTCGGGCAGCTCCCGCTGGCCACCACGCCGGAACTCACCCGGGACGCGGCCGGGCGCGCGGCCCTGTGGACCGTGCGCAAGGGCCTGTACGCCGCCGTCGCGGGCAATCGTCCGTCCGGGACGAACGCGCTGCTCGAGGACGTCGTCGTTCCCGTTCCGTCCCTGGGTGCCACGTGTAAAGCCCTCACGGAACTCTTCACGGCGCACGAATACGAACAGTCCGTGATCTTCGGTCACGCCAAGGACGGCAACGTCCACTTCCTGCTCAACGAGGACTTCGCGGATCCCGTGCTCCTGGAGCGCTACGAGCGGTTCACCGAGGACATGGTGGACCT
Source organism: Kocuria soli (assembly GCF_003797835.1). GTDB lineage: Bacteria > Actinomycetota > Actinomycetes > Actinomycetales > Micrococcaceae > Kocuria > Kocuria soli. Next base: position 204,204 of record NZ_RKMF01000003.1, on the reverse strand, counting down.
GATCCTGGACAACGACGGGTCCCTCAAGGCCGAGCACGGCACGGGACGGATCATGGCGCCCTACGTGCGGCGGCAGTACGGCGACGAGCTCTACGAGGTCATGCGCGAACTCAAGCGGCTGATCGATCCGGCCCAGATGTTCAACCCCGGCGTGATCCTCAACGAGGACCCCCGCTGCTACCTCCAGGATCTCAAGGTCGCTCCCACGGTCGAAGCGGAGGTGGACCGCTGCGTGGAATGCGGCTACTGCGAGCCCGTGTGCCCTTCCAAGGATCTGACGCTCACGCCGCGGCAACGCATCGTGGGTCGCCGCGAGATCGCCGACGCCAGGGCCAAGAACGACGACAACACCGCAGAAGCCCTGGCGCGGGAGTACGACTACCACGGCCAGGAGACCTGCGCGGTCGACGGGATGTGCTCCACGGCCTGTCCGGTGTTCATCGACACGGGGGACCTGGTGCGTCGGCTCCGGTCCGAGGACGCCAACCGCACGGAGGCCAAGATCTGGGACCGTGCCGCCGCGAACTGGGGCGGGGCCGTGCGCGTCGCTTCCACGGCGCTGACCGTGGCCAAGGCCTTCCCCACCGCACTCCCCAGAAGCGCGACCTCACTGGGTCGACTGCTCATGGGTGAGCAGCGGGTCCCTCAGTACAACGCGTTCCTTCCCCGCGGTGGCGAACACCGGCCCGGGGCGCAGAACCCCCAAAAACCCGTGGTCGTCTTCTTCCCGGCCTGCGTGTCCTCCATGTTCGGGCAGGACAGCGACGACGGCGACACGGCGGACAGCACGGGGCAGGGCGGGCCGGGGGCGATGGGGCCGTCGTCGTCCCAGGCCTTCCTGGCACTGTGCGAACGAGCGGGAGTGGCCGTCCGGATCCCGGAGGGCGTGCAGGCGGCGTGCTGCGGAACCCCGTGGAAGTCCAAGGGCATGGTGGACGGGTACTCGACCATGGCCGGGGTGACCCTCCCGATGCTGTGGGAGGCCACCGATCACGGACGACTGCCGGTGGTGTGCGACGCGTCCTCCTGCACGGAGGGGTTGGAGGTCATGACATCCAAGGCGGGCGCCGACCCCCGCTACCGTGAGCTGACCTTCCTGGACGCCGTGGAGTTCACGGCCGAGACCCTGCTTCCCTCACTCACCGTGCATCAACGGGTCGGGTCCATGGTCCTGCACCCCACGTGCTCGTCCACGCAGCTGGGACTCAACACCGCCCTGGACACCCTGGCGCAGGCCGTGGCCCAGGAGGTGACCACGCCGGTCGCCTGGAACTGCTGCGGATACGCGGGGGATCGCGGAATGCTCCATCCCGAGCTGACGGAGTCAGCGACGGCGCGCGAATCCGCCGAGGTCACCGCACGGGAGTTCGACGCGTACGCGTCGCTGAACCGCACGTGCGAACTGGGCATGACCCAGGCCACCGGACGCTCTTACCGGCACATCCTGCAGTACCTGGAACGCGCCACCCGGGCGCCGGAGGACCGCCCCGACCGGTGAGCAGCTGCTCAGACCTCGTGCCGCGCGGAGGAACCCTCGGCCCGCTTGGGCACGAAGAACGCGAACACGATGGTCACCAGTGAGATCGCGGCCGAGACCAGGAAGGCCACGTGAATCCCGTGCGCCTGACCCGCGGTCTGATCCGCTCCCCCGGACATGGCGCTGGCGGTCCCCAAGGCCATGAGGGTGATGAACAGCGCCGAACCGGCCGCACCGGCCACCTGCTGCAACGTGTTCATCACGGCACTGCCGTGGGAGTACAGCGACTGCGGGAGGCTGCCCAAGGCGGAGGTCATGAGCGGAGTGAACAGCAGCGCCAGACCGGAGCTCATGACGATGTGGGAGGCCACGATCCGCCACAGCGGGGCGTCCGCACCCAGCGCGGCAAAGCTCCACAGGGCGGCGCTCAGCACGAACGCACCGGGGATCACCAGGACCTTGGCGCCGTGACGGTCGTAGAGCCGCCCCACGAACGGTGCCAGCAGCCCCATGATCAGGCCACCGGGCAGCATGCTCAGACCCGTGGTCAACGTCGAGTGGCCGAGGATGGACTGCATGTAGATCGGCAGCAGGATCACGATGCCGAACAGCGTGCCCATGGCCACGATCATCATGCCGAGGGAGATCGTGAACGTCCGGTGGGTGAAGGGTCGCAGGTCCAGCAGAGCGCGGTCCTCTCGTTGCAACCGCACCTGCCGCCACACGAACAAGGACAAGGCGATCAGCCCGACCACCAGGGCCGGGACCGGCGGCACGCTTCCGCCGCTCTCCCCCGCACCGCTGCCGTGGCTGCCGAACCCGCTCAGGCCCATGACCAGGCCACCGAAGCCCAGGACGGAGAGGACCACGGACAGGAGGTCCAGGCGGACCTTGCGCGGTTCCCCCATGGAGGGCATGAGCCACGCGCCGATGACCAAAGCGGCGACGGCGATCGGCAGCATGATCAGGAACAGCCACCGCCAGGACAGCGCGCCCAGGATGATGCCTGAAATGGTGGGGCCCACCGCCGGGGCCACGGAGATGACCACGGAGATCAGTCCCATCAAGGAGCCGCGGCGTTCCGCGGGCACCACGGTCAGCACAGTGGTCATGAGCAGCGGGAGCAGCAGCGCCGTGCCGGAGGCCTGGACCACCCGGGCGGTCATGAGGACCGGGAAGTTCGGGGCCATACTGGCCAGCACCGTGCCCGCTGTGAACAGGACCATGGCGGTCATGAACACCACGCGGTGCGGCAGGCGCTCCAGCAGGAAGCCCGTGGTCGGGATGACCACGGCCATGGTCAGCATGAAGCCCGCCGTCAACCACTGAGCCGTGGTCGCCGGGACGTGCAGGTCCGCCATGAGATCGGGCAGCGCCACGGACAGGACGGTCTCGTTGAGGATCACGGCGAAGGCCGAGACGATCAGGACCGCCAGCAGGGTCCGGACGCGCTGCGGGGCCAGGTCTGGGGTGGTCTCGCCGACCTGGGCGGGGGCTTCGGGGGATTTCTGCGGGACCTGGGGCAAGGATCCGGTCGAGGTGACGGACATGGTGCTCCTGAACGAACGAAAGGCGGGCTCAACGGGTAAGCAACCCGGAGCGCCTGGAAGCGTACAACTTCGTGAAGTGTCCCGTAAGTGACTGTGAGCAATACGACGGCGGCCGGCCCACCAAAGGGGGCCGGCCGCCGTCGTCAACTCGGGTGACGAAACCCTGCCCGTCAAGACAGGGTTCGCCGGTACCGCATCAGCGCTTACGGCCGCGGACCTTGCCGGCAGCGCCCTTCTCCGTGCGGGCGCCGGCGGTCTCGAGTTCACCGCTGTTGTTCTCCAGGTGCGCGCGGACGAACCACTGGAACAGTTCGAGTTCCCGCACCTGGCCGATCAGCATGTCCTCCGTGACGGGATCGATCCGCCCCGCGGTCTCCAGGGCCGCACGGTGGTCCTCGAGCAGCCCCGTGTAGACCAGGTCCAGAGCCGCAAGGTGCTCGTAGACACCCGCGCGACCGATCGAGTAGTCGTCCCAGGTCCGCTCGGCCACGATCGCCCCGGACAGGCCGTTGGGCGAATAGCCGAGGGTGGCGATGCGCTCGGCGACCTCGTCGACGAACCCGCGGACCAGCTCCACCTGGGGATCCAGCATCTCGTGGACGCTGATGAAGCCGCGGCCCGTGACGTTCCAGTGCGCGTGCTTGAGGGTCAGCTGCAGGTCGTTGAGGGCATGCAGGCGACCCTGGAGGACCGATGCCAGTTCCAGGCCCTGCTGATCGCTCAGACCCGGGACGGTGTAGTGGGCAACCGCCGCCGCACTCTTGCCGGTGTTCTTGGTGGTGTTCTTGCTGGCGGTCTTGTTCGTGTTCTTGCCGGCCATGATGACCCCTTCCGTCGAACCGAAGCACACATGCTCAGCGTGCTGATGGCTTGGATACCCCCATCATCTCCACCGCATGACCCGAAGTAAACGGTGTTCGCCGACAGGTGGCCCCGAGCCCTCAGCGCGCCGACCGGGACCGCTTCCCAGCCAGGGCCGCGGCGACCTCCGTGTCCACGCTCTCCCGGGCCTCGCGTTCCAGCTTGGCGTCCGGGGATTCCACCGGAGCGCTGTCCTTGCGCAAGGAGTCGCCCTCCACGTCCACGTTGGGCAGGATGCGGTCCAGCCACTTGGGCAGCCACCACGCCTTGTCCCCCAGCAGGGTCATGAGCGCCGGCATGATCGTCAAGCGCACCACGAAGGCATCCAGGAGAACGCCGACGGCCAAGCCGAAGCCCATGGGCCGGATCATGGCCAGGTGGCTGAAGATGAAGCCGGAGAACACGGAGGTCATGATGATCGCCGCGGCCGTGACCACGGCCCGCGCCCCCACCAGACCTCGTACGACGGCGACCCGCGACGGGTGACCGTGCACGTAGGCCTCACGCATCCCGGTGGCGATGAACAGCTGATAGTCCATCGCCAGGCCGAACAGGATGCCGACCATCAACGTGGGCAGGAAGCTGAGGATCGGCCCCGGGTCGGAGACCCCGAACAGACCGCCCAGCCAGCCCCACTGGTAGACCGCCACCAGGGCGCCCATACCGGCCGCCAGCGAGAGCAGGAAGCCGAGGGAGGCGATGACGGGGACCACGATGGAGCGGAAGACCAGGATCAACAGCAGCAGGGAGATCGCGATGACCACCCCCAGGTACAGGGGCAGAGCGTCGGCCAGCACCTGGCTGATGTCGATGTTGGCGGCCGTGGTACCGGCAACGCCCACGCTCGCGTCGTCGGAGGACTGGTAGTCCGGGGACAGGGCACGGATCTCGTCGACCAGGGTCTCGGTGGCGGGATCCGCCGGTCCGGATTCGGGGACCACCTGGAGCAGAGCCAGGTTGGTGCCGTCCTCCAGCGGGGCGGGGACAACGTTCTTGACGTCGTCGAGCCCGGCGATCTCCTCACCGACCTTCAGCTGGAGGTCATTGGCCTCCGCTTCGGAGAGCTCCTCGGGGTATTCGACCACGACGGTCATGGGGCCGTTGCGCCCTGCACCGAAGGTCTCGTCGACGATCTGGTAGGCCTGGTACTGCGTCGAGTCGGCAGGTTCCGACGAGCCGTCCGGAAGGCCCAGGCGCATGGACAGCACCGGGATGGCCAGCAGGATCAGCACGGCGGAACCCGCAATCACGGTCAGCAGGGGGTGCCGCACGGCCCGCGGGGTCTTGACGTGGGCCACCTCTTCCACCACGTGGCCCGCTCGGATCTGCTCCCGGTGCTTCTTGGGCAGGATGCGCAGTCCCACGACGCTCAACAAGGCAGGGGTCAGGGTGATCGTGATAAGGACGGCCACCAGGACCGAGAACGCAGCCACCCCACCCATGAGACCCAGGAACGGGATCCCGGAAATCCCCAGGGCAACCAGGGCGATGACCACGGTCGTGCCCGCAAAGACGACGGCGGCGCCGGCGGTTCCGGTGGCCAGCCCGATGGACTCGTGGATCTCGACGCCGCTACGAAGGTTCTGTCGGTGCCGGTTGAGCACGAAGAGGCTGTAGTCGATGCCCACGGCCAGACCCAGCATGAGCCCCAGCACCGGGGTCACCGAGGCCATCTGGACCACTCCGGACAGGGAGAGCGCCGCGGTTGCGGCCACACCCACCCCCACCAGCGCGGTCAGGACCGGCAGCGCGGCCCCCACGAAGGTGCGCAGCATGATGAACAGGACGATCGCGGCCACGATCAGTCCGACGACCTCCCCGGCGCCGAAGATCTCCATGCTCTGCGCGAGTTCGGTCGAGTAGTTGACCTGGACCCCGTCGATGTCGGCGTCGTCGATAGCCGACATGACGCCCTTCTGGTCTTCGGGTTCGATCTCCGGCTGTGCCGCGTGGAAGTTCACGGTGGAGATGGCGGTGGATCCGTCAGGAGACACGAAGCCGTAGTCCCCCATGAGGTCCATGCTGCGCTGGCCCACTTCCAGCTGGGCCTCCTGCTGGTCCACGGACTCCGGCGTCACGCCCTCCGGCACCGCACCGGAGGCCACGGCCGCCTCCAGCTGCCCCGAATCCCGCAGCTGGATCAGCTGATCGAGCTGTCCGGCGCCGTCGTCGATCTGCTGTTGCTGGGATTCCAGGTCGTCCTGCGCCTGGAACGGGTTGCTCACGGCTGACACCCCGGAGACCTCACCGGCCTGGTTCAGGGCATCGCCGATCTCCTTCTTCTGCGCGTCCGTGAACTCGGAGCCGTCCTCCGTGCTGAACACGATGGTGCCCACGCCCTCGTTGGCCGATGGCAGCTCGTCGGAGAGCTGGTCGGCCAGGCGCTGCGTCTCGGTCCCGGGGATCTCGAACTGGGAGCTCAAGGTGCCGCCGAAGGTCAGGAAGGCGCCCACGGACAGCGCCAGGATCGCGAGCCAGGCGGTGATCACCAACCAGGCGCGATGGGCGGCTGCGCGCCCCAGGCGGTAGAGGAGTTTTGCCACGGGGAAGACCTTTCGTGTCTGTCTTGCGGTGAATCAGGTTCTTGGATCGGGAGGCGGTGCAGGCCGCCGAGTGGTCCTGGGTGGCCAGGACGATTCAGGGGCCGAAGCCCCTTCGGAGGGAGTCCATGGCATGGCTGAGCAGGTCCTGCCAGAGCTTGCGGGTCTGGTCCGTCAGGTCGCCACCGGTGGCCGCGAACCAACGGTCCACGCACACGGTCATGGTGGTGGTCAGGTACTCGCCCAGGAGGTGGGCCTCGAAGGGGTCGGCGTCGTCGACGCGGTTGTTGAGCAGCCCCACGATTTCCCGGTTCACGGAGTCCGTTGCCCGCAGTGCCACCAGCCCGACTTCATCGGAGCCCTCGGCCGGAAGCTTCCGGGGGCGACGGGGCACACAGGTCGGAGAGTCCGGGGCAGAAGCTTCCGTCAAGGTGTTCGGCAGGAACGGGAAGACGGCCTGGCAGACGGTGCCGATCACGTCCAGCTGCGCGGCCGCATCGGCAAAGGCGTCCAGGGCCGCGGACAGGTCGGGGAATCGCCGGGCACCGATCAGGTCGTTGAAGTCCCCGTAGAGCCCGGAAACGCTGTCCGTGAAGGACCCGAGCACCGCATCCTCAGTCCCGGAGAAGTGATTGAAGATCGTCCGACGGGAGACCCCGGCCTCCTTGGCCAGGTCATTGACGGTGAACCCGCTCAGTCCCCGCTCGCGCGCCAGGGCAGCGGCAGCCACCACGATCGCCCGGCGGTTGTACCACTTGAGGGCTTCGCGTTTGTCGCTCGGCGGAGCGCTGGGGGTGAGGTCCACGGGATAAGATCGTGCCAAGTATTTGCACAGCGTGCAACATCACGACGACGTGAGGTAGGTCATGGCCCGTAGCAGCGCCACCCAGCAATCTGTCGGCCCGGTCAAGCGGGCACTCAAATCCCCCAAGGCCTTGGCGATGGGGATGTCACTCTGGCCACCCTTCCTGGGGGCCGGCGTGCAGGTCCGGGAGATCGCCCCGGACTGGCGCCGCGTCCGGGTGACGATCCGTGCACGCCCGTGGACGTCGAACTACGTGGGCACGGTCTTCGGCGGGACCATGCTCTCGGCCACGGATCCGTTCTGGATGCTGATCCTGATGAAGAACCTGGGGTCGGAGTACATCGTCTGGGACCGCCAGGTGGTGGCTCGTTTCCGTCGCCCCGGGCACGGACACCTCCACGCCGAATTCGCGCTGGACCAGGGCACTTTGGAGGAGCTGCTTGCCGCCGCGGACACCGGCGAGCGCGTCCTGCGCTGGTTCAGCACGGACCTGATCGATGACGACGGGCAGACAGTGGCCACCGTCCGCCGCGAGATCTATCTCAAGCGCCGGGAATGAAGCCCGCTTTCACAGCCAGGTCCCGCCGCCGGCGTCGTCGGGGGTGTCCACATCGGCGCGGAACCCGTGGATCCAGCTCAGGTGACGGTCGAACATGCCCGGCGAGGCCAGCTGCGCGTTCCGTTCATCGGCCCGCGGCCCGTCCGGCAGATGCAGGACGTCCGCGGTGATGATGGAGGCGGACTGGACCTTGCGGGTCCGACCGCGGCGGAGTTGTTCGTACCGACGACGCGAGGCGTCCCAGTCCGCGGTCCCGGTGAGTTGGTCCGCGAGCACGATCGCGTCCTCGATGCATTGATTGGCCCCCCTGGCCGTGGTGCGGGACCAGTGCGTGTGCCGCGTCCCCCAACAGCGTCACACGCCCCCGGGACCAGCAGGACAGCGGCGGTCGATGGAACAGGGCCCAGCGTTGCGTGACGGGTACGGCGGAGATCATCTGTCGGACCGCCGGGTGCCAGTCCTCGAAACCGGCCAGGTGCGTGCCGTCCTCCACCGGGGCCACCCAGCCCGTGTGCGGCCACGGCGAGGGCACCCGCTGGACCAGGAAGAAGTTCTGTTCCCCCGAGCCGATCGGGTAGTGCAGCAGGTGCGCCCCGGGACCCATCCAGAACTGAATAGCCTCCGGATCCGGCAGCAGGTCCAGGGATTCCGGGCTGACGATGCCACGGGAGGCAACAGTCCCGGAGAACAGGGCGTCGTCGTAGCCCAGAAGCTGCCTGCGGATGCCCGACCGGGCGCCGTCGACCCCGATCACCAGGTCGGCCTCGGCCGTGTCACCGTCCTCGAAACGCAGCCTGGCACGGTCCGCACCGTCGTCGACACCCACCACGCGCTTGCCCAGGTGGAGGCCGTCCCGGCCGAAGGCTCCCGAGAGGATGCGCTGCAGATCCGCCCGGTGGATCCCGTAGTACGGGGCGCCGAAGCGTTCGCGGTAGCTCTCCTTGGTGTGATGTCGCCCGACCACCTCACCCGTGCGCCCGTCACGGTGGATCAGGCCGTCGACCTCCGCGGCGTCGGCGTTCAGTTCGCGCTCGAGCCCGAAGCGCTCCAGGTAGAAACGGGTTGCGTTGGCCGAGAGCGCGACGGCGGCCCCGACCTCCCGCAGCTCGTGCGTGGCTTCCCAGATCTCGACGTCGACGCCGCGGCGGCGCAGCTCGATCCGGAGTGTCAGACCCCCGATACCGGCGCCGACGACTGCAACTTTCCGATCCTTCATGCCCACTCCCCACTCATATCGCCGAGCTGAAGACTCACCCTGACTGTGATCCAGAACACCTATAGTCACAGGCGGTGCGGGTGCGGCTCAAGGGCAGTGCTAAGTTCACCCAATGAGTTCCCCCGCCAGCGATCCCCACAACACCACCACGCGCAGTTCCGGACCGGAGACCACCGAGCCCTCCGGAGCACAGTCCCCCCAGATCAGCCACCACCTGGGCACGTCCATGAAGGCGCGGCACCTGGTGATGATGAGTCTGGGCTCGGCCATCGGCGCGGGACTGTTCATCGGGTCGGGCGGCGGGATCGCCGCGGCGGGACCGGCCGTTCTGCTCTCGTACGCCATCGCCGGCCTGGTGGTCATCCTGGTCATGCGTTCCCTGGGCGAGATGGTCGCCGCAGCACCCGCCTCAGGCGCGTTCTCCGTGTATGCCGAGCGCGCCATGGGTCCGGCGGTGGGGTTCACCGTGGGCTGGTTGTGGTGGATCCAGCTGTGTCTGGTCATTGCCGCCGAGGCCACCGCCTCCGCGCAGTTGCTCGTGGTCCTGTGGCCGGTCTTCCCGCAGTGGTTGTTGGCCCTGGTCTTCATGATCGTGTTCACGGGCATCAATCTGCTGGGGGTGGGGAAGTTCGGCGAGTTCGAGTTCTGGTTCTCCCTGCTCAAGGTCGGCGCGGTGGTCGCGTTCCTGATCGTGGGACTCGTGTTCCTGTTCGGCGGGACCCCGGCGGACTCCCCCGGCCTGAGCAACCTCACCGAACACGGCGGATTCCTCCCCATGGGTCTGGGCGGTGTGGCTGCGGGGCTGCTGGTGGTGGCCTTCGCCTTCGGCGGCATCGAGATCGTGGCGGTGGCCGCAGCCGAGACGGCCGACCCCGCTCGGAACGTTTCGCGGGCGGTGCGCACCATCGTGTGGCGCATCCTGCTGTTCTACATGGGCTCCGTGGCCATCATGGTCATCGCCCTGCCCTGGGATTCCGAGGCCCTGGCTTCCTCGCCGTTCGTGGCCACGCTGGATGCCGCGGGGCTCCCCGGGCTCGGGGCGGTGCTGGGCATCGTGATCGTGATCGCCCTGCTGTCCTCCCTCAACGCCAACCTCTACGGCGCATCACGCATGATCTTCTCCCTGGCCGAGCGCGGGCTGGCCCCCGGAGTCATGAGACGCACCAACTCCAGTCGCGTACCGGTTCCGGCCGTCCTGGCCTCCACGGCCTTCGGTTTCATCTGCGTGGGACTGAACTACCTGTGGGCGGAGGAGATCTTGGGCATCCTCCTGAACATCGTGGGCTCCACGCTGATCGTGACCTGGCTGGCCACCCTGGTCTCCCACCTGATCCTGCGCCGTCGTGCGCACCGGGAGTCAACGCCGTGGCCGTACGCCGCACCGTTGTTCCCGTGGACGAACATCGTGGCCCTGGTGGTCGTGGTTGCCATCATCGGGCTCGGTCTGACCGTCCCCGACGTACGGTTCCAGATCGTGGCCACCTCGCTGTTGGTCGTGGTCCTGGTGATCACGGGCGCGCTGGTCTCCCGCCGCCAGAAGCACCGCCAGAAGCACCGCGTTCGCTGACAGCGCGAAGTAACCGTCACCAGCCCCTGACCGCACCCGCCGGGTCTGCGTATGGTTGACACGTGCGCTCACTGATCTCGCTGATCCTGAACATCGTCTGGCTCGTGACCGCGGGGTGGGTCCTGTTCCTCGGGTACGTCCTGGCCGGCGTCGTCGCCTGCCTGCTGATCGTCACGATTCCCTTCGGCCTGGCCTCGTTCCGCATCGCGAACTTCGTGCTGTGGCCGTTCGGGCGCGAGGTCGTCGACGTCGGCCCGCCCACCGGCCTGAGCACGATCGGCAACGTCATCTGGTTCCTGGTCGCCGGACTGTGGCTGGCCGTGGGTCACGTGGTGACGGCCGTGGCGCAGGCCGCGACGATCATCGGCCTCCCGTTGGCCTGGGCGAACCTCAAGCTCATCCCGGTGACCTGCTTCCCATTCGGCAAGCAGGTGGTCTCCTCCTCGAACGCACGCGCCCGGATGGTGCCGGTCGCGCGCGTGTGACCAACTCCCTGGCACGGCTCCACACCCTGGTCTAGGGTGATGGGCATGAAGCTGTGAAGGTGACCACGCCCCGCGTCCGCGGCGTTCCGTTCCGAGGCTCCCCCACGCGGTGGGGTCAAATCGGTTGACGGAGCCCATGCCCGGCGGGGCTCCCACACTTCACCCGGGAGCAACGTGCCCGAGCAGATTTCACCTCCTCCTTCACCTCTGACGAACCGCCACCGTGGAGACCACATTCACCTCGATGGTGTCTCGTTCACCTATGCCACCGCCCCGGCGGCGACCCTCACCGATGTGTCCTTCACGGCCGCGGCCGGCCAGGTCACGGGCCTGATCGGCGAGAACGGCGCCGGGAAATCGACGGTGCTGGCCCTGGTGGCCGGCGACCTGGTTCCGACGGCAGGTATGGTCACCGCACCGCCGTCGTTGCGGTACCTGTCCCAACGCCCCGCGGGCGGATCCCGGGGCACGGTCACGACGGCGATCGAACGCGCCGTCGCCCCGGTGCGCGCACTCGAGACGCAGCTTCAGGAACTGGCAGAAGGCATGGCCGCCCGGCCCGACGACCCGACGGTGGCCGAAGCCTGGGATCGCACGCTGGCCGCTGCTGATGCCCGCGGCCTGTGGGACCTGGACGACGCGGCGGACTTCCTGACCGGTGAACTCCGGCGATGGGCCGGGCCCGTTCTGGTGGCCAGCCACGATCGCTGGTTCCTGGATCATGCGGCAGATCAACTGGTGGATCTGGACCCGTCCCTGGACCCCCAACGGCCGCGGCGGCGGGACCCAAGGGACCGTGTATTCAGGCAACTTCAGCGATTACCTGCGACAACGCCAGGCGCTCCGGAGCACCTGGGAGCAACAGTTCGCGGACCAGGGAGAGCAGCTGCAGCGCTGGCGCACCGAAGCCGCGCTGGAGTCCTCCGACGTCTTCCACCGGACCACCGCGAAGTCGGAGGCACGAATCGCCCAGAAGTTCTATTCGGATCGGGCCGCGGCCACGCTCACGCGCCGTTCCCGCAACGCCCGGCGCAGGTTGGAGGAGTTGGAACGCAACGCCATCCTGCCCCCACCCCGACCGTTGCACTTCGGGCCGTTCGCCTTGGCCGGGACAGGGACGGAAGCGGGCGAGGCCACGGCGGATCGTCCCGTGGCCGTGCGAGCCACGAATCTCGGCCTCGCGAACCGTCTTGCTCCGACGACGTTCACCCTGAAACCGGGCGATCACCTGCTGCTGACGGGACCGAACGGGGCGGGGAAATCGACACTGCTGAACATGCTCAGCGGGGACCTCGCACTGGACACGGGGCACCTGTGGGTGGACCCGGAACTCCGAGTCGCCACCCTGACGCAGGAGGAGGTCGAACTCGCCACCGACGCCGGCCGCACGTCCGCCACCTGCCAACCCTTGACCCCCGGGCAACGACGACGCGACCAGCTCCAGGCGATCCTGGCCGATCCGCCGGACCTGCTGCTGCTGGACGAACCCACCAACCACCTGGCCCTGGGCCTGGTCGAGGACCTGGAGATCGCACTCGAGGACTGGCCCGGGACGGTGATCCTCTGTACCCACGATCGCTGGGTCCGCCACCGCTGGAAGGGCCTGCGGCTGCACCTTGAGCCTGCCGTGGATTGACGGTCGGTCGGCTCACGAGCACTCACCCGCAGGAGCGGGTGAGTGCTCCGGGCATGACCGTGGGGTGTCCGGTCCACCACCGGACACCCCACAGGTGAGGGGCTGGTTCCTCAGCCCAGGGCACGCTCCCCGACCACGGACGTCACCGGGGAAAAGGCCGTTGCCGCAGCGCCACGCGGGCGCCTGCGATCAACGACGGTTGCGACCTCCCAGGCCGCGGCCGTCATCGTCGCGGCCGTCGCGGCCCTCGTCACCCTCGACCACCTCGACCTCTTCGCGGCCGACCTCGGCCTGGATGCGCTCCTGGTCCTGGACGACGTTCTTGTCCAGGCCGACGCGCTCCTTGGCAACAACGTTCTTGTCCACCACGGGGCGTTCCTCGGAGAGCGTCACCTCGACGTCCTCTTCGCTCAGAGTGCCGCCGCGAGCTTCGCCGCCCGAGATCGGCTCACGAACGACCTCGACCTCTTCGCGCTCGACCGGCACGGTCACGGTTTCCTGCTCGGTGACCACGCGCTTGCGCAGACGGGCACGCCCGGTCTGCACTCGCTCGGTGCCCACGTTCAGCTCTTCTTCGTGACGCACCACGGACTCGCCGGAGCCGTCGCGGTCGCCACGCACATCGCCTTCGGCGTTGGCGCGGGAATCGGCATCCAGGCCGTACTGGCCGCGGTTGCCCTCACGCGTGTGGTCGCCGCGCTCGTCGGGGTACTGGCCGGTTCCGCCGACGCCGGTGTCGTGGCCGAGACGGGCACGATCGTCCTCGACGTCACGGTCCTGACGCGAACCCGCGATGCCGCCGGCAGCACCTGCGGCGCCTGCAGTGCCGGCTGCAGCGGCGTTGCGGCCGCGGCCGTCGTTGCGATCGTTGTCGCGGTCGAGGAGGTCGTCGCGGTCACCGGAACCGCCACCCATACCGTAGTAGCGGTACAGGTCGTCCTCTTGACGCTCGTCGATGTGTGCGTCGGCATCCAGGTTCGGGGCGTCCTTGATGAAGTCCTTGGTGTAAGGCACGTGGATCTCACCGTTGTTCACACGAGCACGGTCCAGCGGGACAAAGGTCTCGTTGGAGCCGAACAAACCGGTGTTGACGGTGACCCAGTTGGGCTCGCCGGAGGCATCGTCCAGGTAGAGCTGGGCAACCTTGCCCACCTTGCTTCCGTCCTGGTCGTAGACAGTGCCGTTTTCGAGCTCTTCGATGTTGAAGGTGGCCATGATGACTCCTGTTCGTTGCTCATACCCGCCCTCAGCCCATGAGAGCAGGAGAGCGCCCGCACGTCACCGCCGGAGTAGGGCTGTGACTGCAAACGCTCAGACTGCTTCGCAATCCACAAGTAAACGTAGCTTCTAAAGCGAGCCAGGTCACGCCGAAACCTAAGATTCCTTAGTTCTTACGGAAAGTTCCCACTCCTCACGGAGCCGTAGTTCATACTGCGGCCACCCCGTGGCACTCACCGCACGGGAAGCTGGACTGCAAGCCGAGCTGCAGCCTCTTTCAGAACGGGCACCTGCGCCTCCAATTCCGCCCGATCGCAGCGAAACACAGGGGCCGCCAGTGCCAGTGACGCCAGGAGGTGACCATTCGGAGTCACCACCGGAACCGCCACAGCTCCCATCCCGTCGTCGTGCTCACCTTGCTGAGCCGCCCAGCCTCTTTCACGGGTCTGCGCGATTTCTTTGCGCAATGTTTCGCGATCGGTCAGTGATTCCTCGGTGCGCGGTGACAGATCCAGGGACTCCACCAGCCGCTCCCGATCAGCGCCGGGCATGAAGGCAAGCAGCGCCTTGCCCAGAGCCGAGGTGTGCAACTCACCGCGATCGCCCGGGTCCGTCGTCGTTCTGAACTGGGGCCCGTCCACCGTGTGCACGGTGAGGAAATGGTCACCGTCCAGCACCGCCAGGAGAGTGCTCTCTCCCGTACGCTCCGTGACCTCTTTGAGCACGGTGAGGGCGACGCCGTCGTACCCCCTGGCGCTTGCCACCCGGTGGCCGAGCTCGAAGACTCGCAGTCCGAGGTGGTAGCGCTTCGTGGCGTCGTCGTACTCGACGAAATCCGAACTCACGAGGGTGGCCAGCAGACGGTAGGCCGTACTGAAAGGGAACCCCGTGGATTCTGTGACTTCCGCCGCCGTGGCACCCTGCGGGGCATCGCCGAGGACCCGCAGGACTTCAAGACCCTTCCGAACGGTCCCCGACGTTCCGACCACGACCCCTCCCTTCCCAGGTTTTTCCGTCCAATGCGCTCCGGTCCCTCGGGCTCCCAATGGATGTGCGGTGACCGCACACGTTGCCACTTGACGTACCTGTGTGACACACATCATGCTTGTCCGACAGTTATTCGGCAACAGTTGCCACATAGTGAAAACTACGACGGCATCGGTGGCTGCAGGCTCAACGGCCGGTCGAGTGACACGGCCCGCACCCTGACCTGAAGGAAGATCAATGTCCGAAACCACGGCCCAGGCCGGACCACGCAAGACACCCAAGAAGGCCGCTCTGGCTGCCTGGGTCGGATCGGCACTCGAGTACTACGACTTCGCGGTCTACGGCACCGCGGCCGCGCTGGTGATCAATCACCTCTTCTTCCCCGAGGACGCATCCGCCGGGGTGGCGATCTTGCTGTCCATGTCGACGGTGGGCATCGCGTATGTCGTACGCCCCTTGGGCGCCTTGATCATGGGGCCGTTGGGAGACCGGTACGGTCGACGCTTCGTGATGATGCTGACCCTGTTCTTGATGGGCGGGGCAACATTCCTGGTGGGCTGCTTGCCAACCTATGACCAGGTAGGCCTCCTGGCACCCGCCCTGTTGGTCCTGTGTCGTGTCATCCAGGGTCTGTCCGCGTCCGGGGAACAGGCCTCTGCGATCTCGGTGTCCCTAGAGCACTCGACCGAACGGCACCGGGCGCTGACCACCAGCTGGACGCTGCAGGGCACCCAGTTCGGCACTCTGTTGGCCACCGCTGTCTTCATCCCCTTCACCTCCATCCTCACGGAGGAGCAGCTGTTCTCCTGGGGCTGGCGCATCCCGTTCTGGATGTCCGCGCTGGTGGTGGTGGCCGCCTACATCATTCGGCGGACCCTGGAGGAACCTCCCCAGTTCAAGGAGGCCGTGGAGCACAAGGACCAGGCCACTCCTCTGAGCCACCTTCTGCGCTTCCACAAGGCCCCCGTCATCCGCATCGCCTGCGCGGCCATGATCAACACCGTCCTGATCGTGTTCCAGGTCTGGGCGCTGTCCTACGGGACTTCCGTGGTGGGCCTGGACCGTTCCACCATGTTGCTCGTTGCCGTTCTGGCCAACGGCGTGGCACTGGGTGCGATCCCCTTGGCCGCCATGGTGGCCGACCGCATCGGTCGACGCCCCGTGTTCATCGCCGGTGCCGTGGGGTCCGCGATCATGACCTACCCGTACCTGGCGGCCGTGTCCTCCGGGAACTGGACTCTGATCTTCGTGCTCGGCGCGACTATGGCCGGGTTCTTCTACTCGATGGCCAACGGCATCTGGCCGTCCTTCTACGCGGAGATGTTCCCCACCCGGGTTCGCGTCACCGGGCTGGCACTCGGCACCCAGGTCGGCTTCGCCCTCTCGGGCGGCTTCGCGCCGCCGCTGGCTTCCTTCTTCGCCGGTGAAGACGGCACCAACTGGGTGGCCGTGGCGATCATGGTGTCCTGTGCCTGCGTGATTTCCGGCGTCGCCGCGCTCACCGCGACGGAGACCAAGAACCGCACGCTCGACGACATCGACAACCTGCACACCTCTCGCACGGAGGCCCTGGTTCTGGGGGATCTGAGCACCGCCAAGCGTTGAGGCGAGCTGTGGGGCGCAATCACGACCGTTCGTGGTTGCGCCCCACATCTATCCTTGCGCACATGAACGCAGATCAGAGCCCGGCACCCGTTCAGCCACACGTGTTGGCCGCAGTGCAGGCGCATGAACCCCGGCTGGCCACCCACCTTCAGAGCGGCGAGCCGTCGACCGTCGTCGTACTGTCCCGGGTGCTGGAGTGCATCCCCGAGCGGGCCTGGGAACTGTTGACCACCCCGGAGGGACTCGCGCAGTGGTCCCCGTGCGTACCGGACCGCGCACTGGACTTCCCGGGCCCGGCGTCGCTGCAGGAGAACCTCGAGGACGACCCCGTGGACGGAACCGTCGAGGTCGCCGAGTCACCGACTCGATTGATCCATCACTGGGGTCCGGAGCAGCTGGACTGGCGGTTGACCAGGGTGGACCAGGGCACGCAGCTGGATCTGGTCATGCGCTGCACCTCGGAGGAGATGGCGGCGGCTTGCGGCGCCGGCTGGCACGTGTGCCTCGCCGTCCTGGAAGTGCTGGCCCGCGGCGAGAACGCAGAGCGCGTGGTCGGCTACGACGCCTTCGCCTACGGCTGGGAAAACATGAATGCCGCCTACGCAACGGCGTTGGGACACTCGGCATGAGCGCGCGCGGTGCCGACCCCGGACGGGCCCCCGCGATCACTCAGGCCACGGGTGTCGAGTGGGGCCGCTGGGCAGAGATTCTCGACGGCGCGGGTGGGGCGGACCTGCCGCACAAGGAACTGGCACAGGCCGCCCACGCCGCCATGCCAGCCGCTGTGGACAACGCGGGGTGGTGGGCGCAATCCGTGGCGGTGGCCTATGAGCAGTGGATCGGGCGCCGCATCCCCGGCCAGGCGCATGACGGCACGTTCCAGGTCTCGGCCACCAGGACCATGCCCGGAACCATGCGGGAGGTCTTCGACCGATGGTGTGAGCTGACCGGGGACCTGACCGAACTCGACGGACTGACCGTGACGGACGGACCCAGGACCTCCGGCACGGACAAACGCCTGCACTGGGGCGTGACGCTCGCAGACGGCAGCCGGGGGAACGTGGACGTCTCACCTAAGAGCGCGGACAAGACTCTGGTCGCCGCCTCCCAGGTGAACCTGACGAACCCCGACGACGTCGAGCGGTGGCGGGCGTTCTGGAAGGGCCGGATCAAGGAACTCTGATCAACGGCTTTCCGTGCCCGGGCGAACGCCCACGGCCACTTTCGTGTACGACTCCCGTTCCATCTCTACCACTTCTGTACTGACGGTCACGGCGGCAGCGGCGGGCAGCGTCGCCACGACGGCATCGGTGATCGCCCGGGACGTGTCACGCCGCTGCTCGACCGTCCGACCCGGAAGAATCCGCAGGACCACTGACACGAACGCCTTTCCGCTGTGGGGGTGGTCCAGGCTGAAGACGTCGAGAGGCCGGATCCGGCCCTTAGCAGTGGGCATGTCGTAGACACCGGCGTCTCTCACCGCCTGCAACCCGGCCCCCAACAGGGCACGGGCGTCGAAGTCGGGGTGCAGGTCGAGGTCGGCCGTGTACTCGATGATCAGGTGCGGCATGTGCCGAGCATGTCACCTCCAGGCATCACCGTCCGCCGGTTCGGTGCCGCAACCAGACCGTGGTTTCCGGCGGAAGCAGGCTGCTCTGCAGTGGCTGGCTGCTCACGACGACGACACCGCCTTCCGGAAGCTCCAGCGGATCCGACCCGAAGTTGGTGATCGACTCCCAGCCATCGGGCCGCACGATGTGCACGACGTCGCCACCGTTCAGCGGCCCCCACTCGAGTTCCTCGGCGGCCTGCATCTCACGACGCGCGGCCAGGGCACTGCGGTACATGTTGAGCGTGGATCCAGGATCGGAGAGTTCGGCGTCGGCAGCGTGACCGGCGAACCACTCGGGTTGCGGCAGATGCGCGGGCCCGCCGAACCCGAAGTCCTGCGCGGTGCGCTCCCACGGAAGGGGAACACGGCACCCGTCCCTGCCCTGGTCCTTGCCGGGGTTGCGGAAGAACGACGGGTCCTGGCGCTGATCGTCGTCGATCTCAACGACCTCGTACAGGCCAAGTTCCGACCCTTGGTAGATGTACGCCGACCCGGGCAGCGCCAGGACCAAGAGTTCGGCCGCGCGGGCCCGGCGCAGTCCGCGGTCGCGGTCCAGCAGGTCCTCCGGGGAACCCAGGAGCAGCCACTGCTTTGCGGCCACGCTCAGGTCCGTTCCACCCGACGGCGTCAGGGGGCGCTCTTCAAGGCGCTCGAGCAACGTGTCCAGGTCCAGTCCGTAGCGCGTGGGGTGGCGGACGACGTCGTGGTTGGACAACACCCAGGTGCTGGAAGCACCGCTGCGCCGAGCCTCGTCGAGATTCTTGGTGATCGCCCGCCGGAAGTTCTCCGCGGTGAACGGGACCTCCAGCAGGTCGAAACTGAACGCCTGCCCCAGCCCGTCGGGGCTGGCGTAGCGCGCCAACCGGTCCGGGTGCACCCATGCTTCGGCCACAGCGGTCCGGGGAGGGTCGTACTCGTTGAAGGCGCGGCGCCATTCGGCGTAGATGTCGTGGACTTCGTCCCGGTCCCAGAACGGGTGGGTGCCGAACTCCTCGAATTCGTTGGGCAGGGCGTGGCTGTCCACCAATTCCTCGCCCAGATCCTTGGCTAGGGCGTGGGCGACGTCGATCCGGAAGCCGTCCACCCCGCGGTCCGCCCAGAACCGGATGGTGTCCAGGAACTCCTGATGGACGTCCGGGTTGTCCCAGTTCCAGTCGGGCTGTTCGCTGGCGAAGATGTGCATGTACCACTGGCCGGGTGCCCCGTCGGGTTCGGTGACCCGGGTCCAGGCGGGGCCGCCGAACACGGACTGCCAGTCCGACGGCGGGAGCTCACCACTTTCACCCCGCCCGTCTCGGAAGATGTAGCGGTCACGCTCGAGTGAACCCGGGCCGGCAGCCACGGCCTCCCGGAACCAACGGTGCAGGTTGGAACTGTGGTTGGGCACGATGTCCACCACGACCTTGATACGGCGACCGTGCAGTGCGTGGACCATGGCATCGAAGTCGTCCAGGGACCCGAGGCGAGGGTCGACGTCGCGGTAGTCGTCGACGTCGTACCCACCGTCGGCCAACTGTGAGGGGTAGAACGGGCTGAGCCACACCGCATCGATGCCCAGGTCCTTCAGGTAGTCGGCCTTCTCCGTGACCCCGCGGAGGTCGCCCAGGCCGTCCCCGTCCGCGTCGTGGAAACTGCGGGGGTAGATCTGGTACACGACGGCCTGCCGCCACCAGTCGGCGCTGTCGAATCCACCGGCCTCGGGTCGGGTGTTCGGGTTCGGGACGTGGTCGACACCGGTCTGGGTCATGCGGAGACTCCTTGACGGTTGGTTCGGGGATCACTGAGTACTGGCGTGTGACGGAGTCCTGACGGACCGCTGCCACGGGTCGCGCCCGTTTCGGGGCGGAGAGGCCACCGCCCCAGGCTAGGAGACATGCGACTCACAGCGCGACCGGGCCAAGCCCCACTTGACCCGCTCGAGCGCAAACACGACGGAACCGCCGGGTTCACGACGTCGTGCATCGTGAATCCGGCGGTTCCGTCAGGTCGCCGCATCGGTGACCCGGTTCCCGTCCGACTGGCCGGTTCAGCTGCCGACCCGTGGGGGTCGCAGGTTCCCGGGAGTCATGGGTTCCGGGTCACCGCACCGTTCACAGCGAAGGAATGGTGATGGTTTCACCGGCGTAGACCAGGTCGCTCGAGGGCAGACCGTTCGCAGCCACGATGTCGGCCACCGGGACGCCCGAACGCTCGGCGATCGAGCCCAGCGTGTCGCCCGGCTGCAGTGCGTACTCGCCCGCGGGGATCGAACCGGCACCCGCACCGGCGGCTGCATCGCCACCGGCCGCGGCATCGCTGCCGCCCGCGGCCGCGTCGCCACCAGCGGCGGCGCCACCGCTCTCGCCCGAACCGGAGCCGGAACCGGAACCACTGTCCGAGCCGGATTCCGAACCGCCGGTGATCTCCTCGTTGCCGCTCGAGCCGGAGCCTTCGCTGCCACCGGCCGCACCGCCCGCAGCAGCGTCGCCGGAACCGTCACTTGCGCCGTCGGAAGCCCCACCGCTGGCACCCTCAGAGGCGCCGCCGCTGGCACCGTCGGACGCACCACCCGAAGCCCCCTCGGACGCGCCCTCGCTGGCGCCGCCCGAAGCGCCCTCGCTCGCACCTGCGGATTCCGAGCTCGAGCCGGACGCGCTTTCCGAAGCAGAGGAGCCACCGCCGGACTCACCCCCGCCGCCACCGCAACCGACCAGGGCCAATGCGGCAGCAGTCGCCACGGCCAAAGGTGCAAGTCGAAGGTTCTTGAGTTCCATGATGTCGACCTTTCGTCATCTTCTTCACCCGGTTGCGTCAACCCAGTTCGGCTGCCGACGCCGCGAGTGCGGACCAAGCGTCCTTGTCACACCCTAGGACCGAACTCAGAATGTGACACGCATAACTGTTTCCGTTGCAACGGTGTGTCATCGCCCGGAACCCGTTGGGGATCACCGCTCGGGCGGGCATAGATTCGGGGGCATGAAGTCTCCGAACCCCGGACCCGAAACCACTTCCCGTACCTCCGCCCCCGTGACATTGACGGCCGACGGCATCGTCGAAATCCACTCGCACGAGGCGGTTCGGGAAGCAGCCACGGACCCGCGGACCTTCTCCAGCGCCGTTTCCCGGTTCCTGCAGATCCCCAACGGCTTGGACGGTCAGGAACACGCGAAGTTTCGGTCCCTGATCGACCGCTATTTCACGCCGGAAGCCATGGCGGACTTCGAACCCGCCTGCCGCGCCGTCGCGACCGACATCGCCCGCAACCTGCCCTTGGGAGTCCCCCTCAAGGCGGTGGAGCAGATCGGCATGCCGTTCGCCGTGGCCGCTCAGTCGGCCTGGTTGGGCTGGCCGGCCGACCTGGCCGAGGAACTGGTCGACTGGGTCCGCGCGAACCAGGAGGCCACCCGGTCCGGAGAATTGGCCCGGACCGCCGCGGTGGCCGAGCACTTCGACCGCATCATTCACTCGATCATCGAGCCGCGGCGCGGTTCCGACGGCACCGCCGACGTCACGGATCAGCTCATCCACGACGACGCCGCCGGTGAACTCACCGACCAGGAGATCGTGTCGATCCTGCGCAACTGGACCGGTGGAGACCTCGCCTCGATCGCGCAGTGCACGGGCGTGATCCTGCATCACCTGGCCCGCCGCCCCGAGGTTGCCGAGCGGATCGCCCAGGGCGCCTCCGATGCCGAGGTGGATGCCATCTTGGAGGAGTTCCTGCGGATCGACGACCCCTTCGTGTCCAACCGGCGGGTCGCCACCGCGGACACGGAAATCGGCGGTTGCCCCGTGGCAGGTGGCCAGAAGGTGATTCTGAACTGGGCGGACGCCAACCGGGACCCCGCGGTCTTCGGCGATCCCGACGCTTTCGACCCGGACGGCAATGCGCAGGACAACTTGGTCTACGGAATCGGTCCGCACGTCTGCCCGGGTCGCCCCCTCGCACGGCTGGAACTGCGCGAGGTGACCAGGGCGATCCTGGCCGTGGGCATTCCGGAACCGGCCCGTGATTCCGAACGTGAAGCGGCCCCCATGGGTGGCTTCCGCGTCGTGCCCGTGGTTCTCAAGCCTCGCGGCTGACAGGACCGCCTCCTCGGCGTCTGTCGGCCCCTCAGTCGGCCCGGTCGGCGGACGCCCCGGGGCTCAGCGGTGACCGTGTTCAAGCACCAGGATCGCCACCTGGACCCGGTTGGTCACGTCCAGCTTGGTGAAGATGCGCGCCACGTGTGTCTTGACGGTGGTGATGGACAGGAACATCTCCTCGGCGATCTCGGTGTTGGTCAACCCCCGGGCCACGGCGTCCGCGATCTCCCGCTCCCGATCGCTCAGGACGTTGAGCGGACTCGGGACGGCGGCCGCCTCGGATGCCTGTTCCTCCAAACCTGGCTGGGCCGCGACCGGCGTCGTCGTCCCCGCCGGTGACCGGCGGCCGTGTTCCGCGGCCACCACAATCAGGCGTGTGAGCACCGACGGCGACACGGTGGCGTTTCCGGCGGCAGCTTCCTGGACAGCGCGCACGAGCTGCCGCGGGGGCGTGTCCTTGAGGAGGAAGCCGATGGCCCCACCCTCCAACGCCTCCAGGATGAAGGCGTCGGTGTCAAAGGCCGTGAGCATCAGAACCTCAGGCGGGTCGCTGAGTGCCCGGACCCTCCGGCAGCCCTCGATACCGTCCGTGCCGGGCATCCGGATGTCCATCAGGACAACGTCCGGGTTCAGTTCCTGGACCTTCTCCACCGCCTGGGCCCCGTTGCCCGCCTCGCCCACCACCACCAGGTTCTCGGCCCCGTCCAGGATCAGTCGCAGCCCGGCCCGCATGAGCACCTCGTCGTCGACCAGCAGGACACGGACCGGATCCGGGCTGGATCCGCTCACCTCGGAATCCCCGTCGGAACCCTCATCGAAATCAGCGGGGTGGTTCAGCTGCGGCATGGGACCTTGGCCTCCAGTCGGAATTCACTCTGGGTCTGGGTGGCCCTGACGCTACCGCCCAGGGCACGGGCGCGTTCGTCCAACCCGATCAGGCCGAAGCCGGAGGCGGGATGGACCGAATCGGCGTGATCTGAAGGCGTCAACGGGTTGGTGACCGTCAGCCGCACTTCGTCGTCGTCACCCTGCCATCGCACGGTCACGGGCGCACCCGGTGCGTGCTTGACGGCATTCGTCAGACCCTCCTGGAGCATGCGGTAGAGGGTCCTGGAGGCGGTGCCCGGGATCTGACCGAGGTCGGGCCGCTGAACGAGGGATTCAACCTGGGCACCAGTGGCCCGGACTTCTTCCAGCAGGGAATCGACCTGGGTGAGGTCCGGCTCGGGACGGGTGTCCGTGGGGTCGTCGCGCAACACGTCCAGGACGGTGCGCAGTTCGGCGGATGCGGTGGCCGCGGTCTGCTGGACCAGCCGCGCCGTGGACCGCACCGTGTCCCGGTCCAGGTCCTCGCGGTAGTCCAGCGCCCCCGCGTACGTGCTGATGAGCGCAAGACGGTGCGAGAGGGTGTCGTGCATTTCGCGGGCGATCCGGGTCCGTTCCTCGGCACGGGTCTTGGCGGCGCGTGCCTGCTCCTCGCGCACCACGGCCTCGGCCTCACGTCGGGCCGTTGCCGCTTCCGACCGCAGGGCCCTGATCTGACGACGCCGACTCCACCGGTTCAGCCCGATCAGCACCGGCACGGCCGTCATGGCCAGGGACAGGGCAATCCCCATGAGGATCACCCAGATGTCGGACTCCGGCATGGGGACGACGAAGACACTGCCCACCGCAGACAGGACGGCCACGGGTGGGATGAAGAACACCCACTTCCGGATACCCCGGGAACAGACCGAGACGACGGCGATGAACCAGGCGGGAAAGGCTGCCCCGGACACACCAACCAGCACACCGATCACCAGGGCCGCGACCAGGGCGGACCGCGGTTCCTTGAGGCTGAGATTCGCAACTTCCGGGCCCTCGTCCAAGACCTTCGGTTCCGGGGCGCGACGCAAGGCGATCGGCAAGAGCGCCACCGCCACGAGCCCCACGGCCGTGTCGACCAGCATCCACGCGAAAATGAATTCCTCGGAATACGGGTACTCCTCGGGGCTCACGGTCCCGTCGGCGACCAAGGAGCCCATGACCCCATATGTGCCCAGGGAGATGAGCGGCCCGAGGACCAGCGCGGTGAGGGTCAGCCCCGCGATCAGCCAACCCCGTCTGCTCCCGGGTCCGAGGAATCTTTCGATCATGCGTTCAGACTAGGGGCGTGCCCGGCCCGTGCACGTCCTCCGCAAGCAGGAGGCCGCTGCCTCCTGAGCATGATTTGTCAGACCCCGCACGGAGGATCGAGGCACGCGCGTGCACCGCCTCACGTATGCGGACCTGCCTCACGATTGACGAACGCGGGGAAGATCCGTGCCGGTCGCAGCACTGGCAAATGCCCAGAACCGCTCCGCCAGGTCCGGATCGGAGGCCGCCTGCGAGCGCCCCACCAGGACCGGAGCCCCTTTGAGTTCCCCACGCCCCGAGGGACCGACGTAACTGCATTCCGGGAGGTCCCGGGTGGCAGCGACCAGAATGTTCTGGGCCCCATCCGATGCGGACTGGCCACCGAAATGTGCAGCGAATCCCACCCATTTGTTGATCAGCGGCCACGGGCTGTGATTCTGCAGGTTCGTCTGCGCCCACCCCGGGTGGGCCAGTTGGACTGCGATGCGCTGGGTACCCGTTTCCCGCGCGCCCTCAGCAAGCCGCCGGGACAGGCCCAGCCCCCACAGCATGTCCGCCAACTTGGACTGCCCGTAGCCGGCGACGAACGAGAATCGCCGTCGTCGGAAATGCGGGTCCTCGAAATCCATGGAGCGCCACCGGTGGGCCCCCGAGCCGACGATGACCACACGCTCACGGACCCGGGGCAACACCAGGTTGGTGAGGGCGAACGGGCCCAACGCATTGGTTCCGAGCATGAGTTCGAAACCGTCCGCGGTTTCCGTGCGATTCCCGGAGACGGTCCCGGCATTGTTGACCAGAACGTCCACGGGACGGTCCAGGGAATCGGCGGCCGCCCGGATCGAGGAAAGGTTGGCGAGATCCAGGGGCAGCACGCTGGCATTTCCGAGGTCACGTTGGACCCTCTGGGCCCGCTGCGTGTCACGCGCGGCGACGATCACGTGGGCACCGGCGCCGGCTGCGGCAGCCGCAACCTCTTTCCCCAGGCCGTTCGTGGCACCCGTGACCAACCATGTCCGTCCCGTCTGATCCGGCAGAGAGAACGGCTGAAGAATGTTACGCACGAGTACCAATTATGCGGTAACCGCCTGTTCCTCAGCGACCCCAGGCGTCACGAAGGACTTTCAATGAATTCTGCGTCATTTCCGCCGAAGAGCCCACGGGGGCAATGATCAATTCGTCCGCTTGCGCCCGCTCGGCGAAATCCTTCACGTAGGAAGCGACCTGTTCACCGTTGCCCACGGCCGTGTACTTGATCATGTGCAGAATCTGTTGCCCGGCCGCCGAGTGCATGACCAGGTCCAGTTCTTCGTCCGTCAGGGTGCGCCCACGGCCGGCCATCATCTTGACCCGGGTGCGCCGGTACCACTCGTTCTCGGCAACGGCCACGTTGGGGTCGTCATTGGCCACCACGTTCATGGCGGCCATCATGTACGGCTGCTCGAGTTGTTCGGAGGGCTCGAACTCCGACCGGTAGACGGCGGCCGCCTGCTCCAGGGCGTCCGGGGCGAAGTGGGAGGCGAAGGCGTACGGCAACCCGTAGGCCGCCGCCAGACGAGCACCGAACAGCGACGAACCGAGGATGTACAGAGGGACGTTCGTACCGGCACCCGGCACGGCACGAAGACCGGGGAGTTTGGACTCGTCACGCAGGTACCCCTGCAGTTCCTTGACGTCCTGCGGGAACTCCTCAGCGGCGCGCGGATCCCGGCGCATGGCGCGCACTGCTACCTGGTCAGTTCCCGGAGCCCGGCCCAGGCCCAGATCAATCCGCCCGGGGTGCAGTTCGGCCAGGGTGCCGAACTGCTCCGCAATGGTCAGCGGAGAGTGGTTGGGCAGCATCACGCCGCCTGAGCCCAGCCGGATCTTCTCCGTCTGGGTGGCCACGTGGGCAATCAGGACTGCCGGAGCGGCGGAAGCGATGGAGCCCATGTTGTGGTGTTCGGTGTACCAGACACGCGCGTACCCCAGGCCCTCCGCCACTTGGGCCAGAGCCACGGACTCAGCGAAGGCCTCCCCCACGGTGTGACCTTCACGGACGGTTGCGAAATCCAGAACTGACAGCGGCAAAGCCACGGCGGAACACCTTTCACGAATGCTGTGCGGGAACTCCCGCGGTCTCACCGTGAACAGCCACCGGACTCCGTCCGTGATTCCCGACGTCGCCCAAGCTCACACCCGATCTCGCTGTCAGCGAATCCAGGGCCTCACTCGTGCTGGAGCGCCCCACCGTAGATCTCGTCGATGAGTTCCTCGTTGTTGACCAGGACATGACGACGCCGCAGCTTGAGGGACGGAGTCAGCGTGCCGTCCGCCTCGGAGAAGTCGTGCTCCAGAATCCGGAACTCTCGGATCTGTTCCGCACGGGAGACCGCCTGATTGGCGTGCTCGATCGCTTCCTCGACGGCCTTCTTAACGTGCTCGTCCTCCCTGGCCTGGGCGACCGTCATGGACGCGTCGAACCCGTGGGCGTCCAGCCACCCCGGCAGAGCCTCCTCGTCCAAGGTCACCAGGGCGGCGATGAAGGGCCGCTTCTCCCCCACGGCAATGCACTGGGACACCAACGGGTGCGCCCTGACCTGGTCCTCCAGCACAACGGGGCTCACGTTCTTGCCCCCGGCGGTCACGATCAGTTCCTTGATGCGCCCGGTGATCTTCAGATACCCGTCCTGGTCCAGGGATCCCAGGTCGCCGGTGCGGAACCACCCGTCGTCGTCGAAGGCCTCCGCGGTCTTCTCGGGGTTGTTCCAGTAACCGCGCATCACGCAGATCCCCTTGGCCAGGACCTCGCCGTCGTCGGAGATCTTGACGGAGTTGCCCGGCAACACGGTGCCGACGGTGCCGATCTTGATCTTCTTGGCGGTGTTGACCGTGATCGGGGCCGTGGTTTCGGTCAACCCGTAGCCCTCCAGCACGCGCAGCCCGATGCCGTGGAAGAAGTGCCCCAGGCGCTCCCCCAGTGGCCCGCCGCCTGAGACCGCGTACTTGACCTTCCCGCCCATGGCTTCGCGCAGTTTGCCGTAGATGAGCTTGTCGAACAGTGCGTGCTGCACCTTGAGCGTCAAGGGGACCTTGCCCTGCTCCTCGGCACGGGACCACTCGATGGCCACCGCCGCCGCCCTGTCGAAGATCTTTCCCTTCCCGCCGGCCTCCGCCTTCTGCTGCGCCGAGTTGTAGACCTTCTCGAACACTCGCGGAACCACCAGCAGGAAGGTCGGCTCAAAGCTCTTCAGGTCATCCAGCAGACTCTTGATGTCCGAGGTGTGGGCGATGTTCACACCGGCACCCACCGCCATGACCTGGATGAAACGCGCGAACACGTGCGCCAACGGCAGGAACATGACCGTCCGGGCGCCCTCGTGGACAGCTTCGGGAATCGAGGCCGCCGCGTTCTCGGAGAGTTCCACGAAGTTCCCGTGGGTGAGTTCGCAGCCCTTCGGTCGACCGGTGGTTCCCGAGGTGTAGATGACGGTGGCCAGGTCGTCCAGGCCCGCGATGCGGCGTCGTCGTTCGACCTCCTCGTCCGGGACGTCCTTGCCACCCTCGGTCAGGTGCCCCACGGCACCTTCGTCCAGGCACCAGACGCTGTGCACGCCGGACAGGTCCTCGTTGTGGGCAGCGCGCTCCCACACGCCCTTGTGCTCGGTGGTCTCGACCACCAGCCCGACCGCTCCGGAGTCGGAGAGGTTCCAGGCAAGTTGGGTCGGGGCCGAGGATTCGTACACGGGGACGACGACGCCGCCGGCGAACCACACCGCGAAGTCCAACAGGGACCACTCCAAGCGGTTGCGGGACATCAGAGCCACCCGGTCCCCGGGCTGGACCCCGGCCGCCACGAACCCCTTGGCGAGGGCGATCACGTCCGCCAGCGCCTTGCTCGCGGGGATTTCGACCCACTGATCCCCCTCCCTGCGGGAGAACAGTGCGGGATCGCTGGCCTTCCGCGCGTTACGCACCAGGAGATCGGTGGTGTTGTCGGTGGCCGGGGTCTCGACCAGGCGCGGAAGGGAGATCTCGGACAAGGGTGCTCCTCGAGTCAGGATGTGGGATGGCTGCGGTCGATCTCCGGGCCACCGCCACCGGGGGTCGCGGGCCGGTGAGGGATGGCCGCGGAGGGGTGTCCGACAACCGTAGGGCATTGTGAGCACGGTCACAAAGCGCGGTTGGCGGCCACATGATTGCTCACGCACACAGCTGGCTGTTAATTTCGTGGGACCTTCCCCCGATCCGTGAGGTGCATCACATGTCCGGCACGCATGCTGATTCCCCACCGCCCGTCGACGACACCGCCACCGACACCTTGGATGGTCACCCGGTGCACCACCAGCCGGCGGTCACCGATGACGACCATCCCCCGCGGGTGAAAACCGGCGGTCTCTGGCTGTACCGCCTCCTGGGAGTGGTGGTGTTCTTCGTGGTCTGGCTACTCCTGGGATCCGCAGACGTTTCTCAGGATGCACGCACGGTGGCCGCGATCGGCTCGCTGATGGCCGTGTGGTGGATGACCGAGGCCGTACCCCTGCCCGTGACGTCCCTGCTTCCCATCGTGCTGTTCCCGATCCTGACGGAACTGACGCCGGAGGAAGCGACCGCGCCGTACGCCAACCCCATCGTGTTCCTCTTCCTGGGTGGGTTCCTGATCGCCATAGCGATGCAGAAGTGGAACCTCCACCGGCGCATTGCGTTGCTCACCTTGCGTGCAGTGGGAACACAACCGCGCCAGATCATCCTGGGCATGATGATCGCCACCGCGTTCCTCTCCATGTGGGTTTCGAACACCGCAACCACGCTGATGATGCTGCCCATCAGCCTGAGCGTTCTCACCCTGGTGGTCGAGAACAGCCAGAAGCACGGCCAGGCCGAGAACGTCGACACGGCGTCGATTCGCACAGATCTGACGGCCACCGAGACCTTGAGCGAGGTCATCGACAATCCCGATGTCCGCAAGTTCGGAGTGGCGTTGGTTCTCTCCATCGCCTGGGCGGCGACGATCGGCGGCCTGGGCACGCTTCTGGGAAGTCCGCCCAACGCGATTGTGGCCGGATACATCAGCGAAGAACTCGGGGAGACCATCGGCTTCGCGCAGTGGATGCTCCTGGGCGTTCCGATCGTGATCGTATTCATCGGCGTCTCGTGGCTGCTCATGACGTTCGTGATCTTCCGTTTCAACCTGAAAGAGATCCCGGGTGGCAAGCAACTGATCCAGAAGGAGATCGATGACCTCGGGCGGATGTCCCGCGGGGAATGGGTGGTCCTGGCGGTGTTCGTGACAGCAGCGTTCTTCTGGATCGTGCCCGGCATTCTCTCCGGCTTCCCGTCCTTGGCGGAAGCGTGGCCCTGGCTGGAAGTCTTCGACGACACGGTGGTTGCCATCGCCGCCGGTGTCCTCCTGTTCATCATCCCGGGCGACAACCGCGGCAACATGACCCTGCACTGGAGAGACGCCGAGGAAGGGCTCCCCTGGGGAGTTCTCCTGCTGTTCGGCGGCGGCCTCTCACTGGCGGCTGCCGTGGCCAGCACCGGGCTGGACGTGTGGTTCGGCGATCAGGTCGGAGGCCTGGGGGCGCTGCCGATCGTGGCGTTGTTGGCCGTCGTCGTCGCGGTGGTCCTGTTGCTCACGGAAGTCACATCCAACACGGCAACGGCTGCCGCGTTCATCCCCATCCTGGGCGGCGTGGCCATCGGACTGGGCCTCGATCCGATCTCCCTGCTGATTCCGGCGGCCCTGGCCGCCACGTGCGCATTCATGCTGCCGGTGGGCACCCCGCCGAATGCCATCGTCTACGCCTCCGGGCACGTGAAGATCGCGGAGATGGTGCGCGGCGGCGCGATCCTCAACGTGGTGGGCGTCCTGCTGATCACGGTGTTCACGCTGCTGCTGGGCCCACTGGCCTTCGGGATGGCGTTCTAGGGCACCCGCCCCCTCCTGCCGAGACGCCAGTTTGATCGCTCCTGACTCACTCAGGGGCGATCAAACTGCGCACTCGGCGACCAGGGCAGCGCCGAGCACCCAACCGACACCCCCGTACGGAGCCTTCTGTACCGTGGGACACACGACCTGCACCCGATCCGAACGGTGGAAACCGGAATGAATGTGCTGTGGGGCCTGGGCGGGATGGCGTTCATCATCGCCATCGCGGTGCTCTTCTCAGTGGACCGTCGCAAAATTCGCATCAGAACCGTGACCCTGGCGCTGCTCACGCAGGTGCTCTTCGGTGTCCTGGTCTTGTACGTGCCGGCGGGGTGCGCGGCACTGGAGGCGCTGACCTCGGGCGTCCAGTCGGTCATCAACTCGGCCAATGCCGGCATCGACTTCCTCTTCGGACCGATCCTCCCGGAAGAAGGCTCGGTCTTCGCGTTCCAGGTCCTTCCGGTCATCGTGTATTTCGCGGCCTTGACCGCAGTCCTGCACTACGTGGGGATCTTGCAGTGGGTGGTCAAGATCATCGGCGGAGCAATGTCCAAGCTCTTCGGCACCACCACCGCCGAATCCATGAATGCGGCCGCCAACATCTTCCTGGGCCAGTCGGAAGCTCCGCTGCTCATCAAGCAGCACCTCCCCCGCTTGAAGACCTCGGAATTGTTCGCCGTCATGGTCGGCGGCATGGCGACGGTCGCCGGTTCGGTCATGGTGGGGTACTCGCTGCTCGGCGCCGAATTGCGGTACTTGATCGCGGCCAGCTTCATGGCTGCACCCGGGGCCCTGTTCATCGCCAAATTGATCGTCCCCGCGGGTGCTCTCGAAGGCCCCGAGTGGACCGACGCCGGCAGCGGTCAACCGGCAGCCGCCCCGCCGCGACGTCGTGAGGGGTTGATGGGACTCTTCAAGCGCGGAGGCAAACGCGGCGCCGCCGCGGAATCAGCGGCTGAACTCACGCGCCGGCAGCAATCACAGACAGGCCCGGAGCCCGACGCACCGGAGGCAGCCGAGACCTCCACGGTCACCACGTCCACAGAAGCTCACGCCACGAGCGCCGCGGACACCCCTCGGGAGGTCCGGGACGCGGAGGACATCGCCCACCAGGCCGAGGGCGACGACGAACCCGCCAACGTGATCGACGCCGCCGCACGCGGCGCGAGCGAAGGCCTGGGCCTGGCCCTCAATGTGGGCGCCATGCTGCTGGCGTTCATTGCGTTGATCGCCCTGGTCAACACGTTGCTGGGGGCCGTGGGCGGGCTGTTCGGTTTGGAGGGCCTGACCATGGAGCAGATCCTGGGTTGGATCTTCGCCCCGGTGATGTTCATCGTCGGCGTCCCGTGGAACGAGGCCGTTGCCGCGGGAAGCTTCCTGGGTCAGAAGCTGGTCCTCAACGAATTCGTGGCCTTCAGCGCCTTCGGCCCAGAGATCGGCAACTACTCCCCCAAGACGCAGGTCATCGTCACGTTCGCGCTGACCGGGTTCGCCAACTTCGCCACGCTGGCCATTCAGATCGGTGCACTGGGTGGGCTGGCCCCCACCCAACGCAGCCGTATCGCTCGGCTCGGACTGCTCGCGGTGCTCTCCGGCACCCTGGCCAATCTCATGAGCGCAGCCATCGCGGGAGTCCTGATCGCCTGACCCTGAGCAGCCGAGTGCGCAGTTTGATCGCCCCTGAATGGCACAGGGGCAATCAAACTGCGCACTCGGCAACCTGGGACCGGAAGTTATCGAGACCCGGAGTCTCACTATTTGTGATTTCTTGCGTACAGTGGTGACTCGCATCACATCCATGACGTGGTGTTCTTCATTGTCCCCACGGCTTCCAGGACCGCGATGACCACGTACACCCACCTGTTCCGGCCCATCACTCTGGGGTCGGTCACCCTCCCAAATCGCGTGATCATGGGCTCGATGCACACCGGGATGGAGGACGACCCCGCCCAGTTCCCGGAGCTGGCCGCCTACTTCGCCGAACGGGTCCGCGGCGGTGCGGTTCTCATGGTCACGGGCGGTTTCAGCCCCGACGAGGCCGGAGTGCTCTACCCCGGTGGCGGACGCATCACGACGACGGCGGAGGCCGCCGAGCATCACGTCATCACCTCGGCCGTGCACCAGGCCGGGGGCAAGATTCTGCTGCAACTTCTGCACGCCGGCCGGTACGCGGCGCACGAGGGGGCCGTCGCACCGTCGTCGTCGCAGGCGCCGATCAATCGGTATCACGCCGCGGAAATGACGCCCGGGCAGATCGACCGGACGGTTCGCGACTTCGGCCGGGCGGCCGAACTGGCGCACCAGGCCGGGTACGACGGCGTGGAGATCATGGGATCGGAGGGCTACCTGCTCAACCAGTTCCTGGCGGAGCGGACCAACCATCGGGTGGACGAGTGGGGCGGTGATCCCGAGCGGCGTCGCCGATTCCCGGTGGCAGTTGCGGAGGCCGTGAAGACGGCTGTCCCGGCGGAGTTCCTGGTGATGTACCGGATCTCCCTGCAGGACCTGGTGGAGGGCGGGCAGAGCTGGCCCGATGTCGTGGCGCTGGCCCGGGACCTCGAGCGCGCCGGGGTGGACGTGTTCAACACCGGGATCGGGTGGCACGAGGCGCGGGTTCCCACCATCGTGACCTCGGTGCCCCGAGCAGCGTTCGCCCAAGTCACCGGTGAGTTGAAGGCGGCCGTTTCCGTGCCCGTGGTGGCCTCCAACCGGATCAACATTCCGGAGACGGCCGAAGAGATCCTGGCCGCAGGGCAGGCGGACCTGATCTCCATGGCCCGCCCGTTCCTGGCGGATCCGGAATGGGTGGACAAGGCCGGGTCGGGGCGAGCAGACCAAATCAACACGTGCATCGCATGCAACCAGGCCTGTCTGGACCACACCTTTGCGCACAAGCGGGCCACCTGTCTGGTGAATCCACGCGCCGGGAACGAGACCAGCCTGATCCTGAGTCCGACCCGGCGGGTCAAGCACATCGCCGTGATCGGCGCGGGCCCGGCTGGGCTGTCCTGCGCGGTTTCCCTGGCACGGCGCGGGCACAGGGTCGATCTGTTCGAGGCCCAGGACCACCTGGGTGGTCAGTTCGCCCTGGCGCAACGGATTCCCGGCAAGGAGGAGTTCTCAGAGACCATCCGGTACTTCACCCGCCAGCTGGAGTTGACCGGGGTCAGCGTGCATCTGTCGACCACCGTGGATGCCAATTCCCTGGCCGAGCAGGACTTCGACGAGGTCGTCCTGGCCACCGGCGTCGCACCGCGGGTCCCCGCGATCGACGGTTTGGACCACTCGTCGGTGATGACCTACCCGGAGCTGCTGAGCGGCCGACGTGTGGCCGGCCAGAGCGTGGCGGTCATCGGGGCGGGCGGCATCGGGGTGGACGTCTCCGAATTCCTGACACACCCCGAATCGCCGTCGTTGGACCTGGCCGCCTGGCGCGCCGAGTGGGGGGTTGCCGGTAGCGACACCCCGGGCGGTCTGGGGCCGGCTTCCCCGGCGCCGTCACCGCGGGAGGTGGTCCTGGTGCAACGGCGGGCGACGCCGATCGGCAAGGACCTGGGGCTGACCTCCGGGTGGGTGCACCGCGCGTCGCTCAAGCACAAGGGCGTGCGGATGATTCCGGCCGCCACGTACGAACGCATCGACGACGACGGCCTGCACCTCACCGTTCCCGTCGACCCGAAGGACGCCGACGCCGGACGGGCCGAGATCACGCTGCCCGTGGACACCGTGGTGGTGTGCGCGGGGCAGGTCTCCCGCAACGACCTGGCCGCGCCCCTGCGCGAGCGGGGGTTGGCCGTGCACGTGATCGGTGGGGCCGACGTTGCCGCCGAGCTGGACGCCAAACGCGCCATCGGGCAGGGTACCCGCCTGGCGGCGGAGCTGTAGGGCGGGCGCCCCGCGACCGGTCAGACGAAACGCACCCAGTTGGCGCCCTTGCCCGTTTCGGCCTGGTCCAGCAGCTTGAGCTCTGTGCCGTCGACCGCGTACAGCGAGACCTGCGTGGACCGTTCACCGGCCGCCACGAGCAGGCGGCCGTCCGGGCTGGTGGCGAAACCGCGCGGCTGGGTCTCCGTGACCGTGTAGTTCTCCGGCGGGGTGAGCGAGCCGTCCGCGGCCACCTCCACGGCGGCCAAGGTGCTCTCCGTCCGCTCGGAGACCCACAGGGTCTGTTCATCCGCGCCCCAGTGGATGTCGGCACCCCAAATGGCGTGCTCGTCCAGCGGACTCCCGCCCAGAACACCTTGCTGCAGCTGTGCATCCGGGTCGACGGTGTTCGTGGCGTCGACCGCGGTCAACTCACCGGTGCTCTTGTCCCTGCTGAAACGCAGCACTTCACCGGAGAACTCGGTCATCACGTACAGGGTGTCTTCGGCGTCGTTGAAGATCAGGTGGCGCGGGCCGGAACCCTCCGGGGCCGCCGCCGATTCTGCTGCCAGCGGGGTGAGCCCCAGGTCGTCGTCGAGCGCGTACTGCGCCACCAGGTCCGCCCCCAGGGACACGAAGTAGACGAAACGCCCGTCGGAGCTGGCCGCCACACTGTGCAGATTGGGGTGTTCGACAGTGGCGACGGGGGCGCCCACCGTGGTGCCGTCGACCGGTGCGGTGATGCCGTAGCCCCCGCCGTAGGAGGCGCCCAGCAGAACCGTTCCGCCCCGGGTGAGCCAGAGGTAGTTCATCCCACCTTGCGGAAGGTCCACCCGACCCAGCTGGCCCAGTTGCCCGGTTTCACGATCGAGGCTCAGGGTCACGATCCCCGCGGGATCACCCTTCACGGCGGCGTGCACCAGGTTCCGTTCGGTATCCACCGCGAAGTTGGAACAGCCGGTGAGCCCTTCGGTCACGGATAGTCGCTCCAGGGAGGTCCCGTCACATCGGAACACGGAAATGCTCCCGTCACCGGCATTGGCGACCAGGACCAAGGATTCAACAGTCATCAGGCAACTCCCATCATCATCGCGGCACACCAGACCCCGGAACCGGAACCGTCCGCCTGCTCCGGCGGTTGGCGATCACAGCCATTTCATCACGCTCAGCGCCAGGCCAACTCTGCGGATCCCGGCAGCATGGGTGGCCGACGGTAATCGAGCAACTCACCGTCGATCGTCAGCGGGAGGGGCACGTACTCCAGCACGCCGAAGTCGCTGGTCTTGCTCCGCAACGCGGGTTCAGGTGACGAGGTTGCCCCGGACTTGGCCGCGGGTCCGCCCGTGACTTCCGGTACCGGTAACCGCATGAGTTCGACTGCCGTCCGGGCCAACGACATGTGGACGCGGCCACCGCATCCGGACTCCCGGCGCTCGGCCAGGAGCCGGATCAATCCGGCAGCGATCCCGTAACCGGTCGCGTGGTCGAGGGCCTGACACGGCAACGCTCCGGGTCGCCAGTGGTCGCCCGCGCCCGATCCGTAGATGGTCGCGATGCCCGAGGCTGCCTGGACGATCGAATCGAATCCGCGCATTCCGCCCCACGGCCCGGCCGGCCCCCAGGCGTCGAGTTCGGCCACGGTCAGGTGCGGATGCTCAGCCACCAGGGTGGCGGCGTCCAGGCCGAACCTCGCCATTGCTCCGGGTCGGTACCCGGAGACGACGACGTCGGCCTCGGCCATCAGCTCCCGGACCCTTGCCAGCACCGCGGGCTCCGAAAGGTCCGCGAGGGCCGAACGCTTGTCGAACCCGGCGTCAATGTGGTGGTCCATCAACTCCGGCAGGGACGGCGGGTCGATCCGGAGGACCGCCGTGCCCAGTGCCCCGAGCACCCGCGTGGCCACGGGCCCGGCAATCACGCGGGTGAAGTCGAGGACGCGCAACCCGTCAGCGGACGCAACACGTCCCCGGCAGGCGCCCACGCAGATGACCGTGTCTGCCAGGATCGGCCTGCGCCAGAAGACGGTTCGACACGGATCCACGGTTCGTCGGCCACAGCATGGGCCATGGCCGTTCCCGCCCATTCGTCGGGTGTCCGGACACGTGCGGCGATTCCACCGACGGCCTGGATCGCCCGTTCCGCCTCATCACGGGGAAGCTCATGCAGCACCGCGGAAAGCTGCCCGACGGCGTCGTCGTCGCTCAGTCCCGGGTCGAGCCGCAGCGCAGACAGTAGACGTTGGCGGTGATGCGGGTAATTGCCGTGCGTGCGGATCCAGCCATCGCGCGTGAGCCAGAACCCGGAGAGCGGCGCGAAGCCGCGTGGCGAGCGGCCGTCCACCCGCAAGTGCCCCAGCGAGTTGAAGGCTGCGAAGGTCGCCAGCGCGGACACGGCGTACCGATCCGGTTTCCCGGTGAGGGCACCCAGCGCGTCCACGACGGCAGCAACCGCCTGGAGAGCCAGTCCCTCCACATCGAGGGGCCCGTCCCACCACGTCCGCGGTCCGGTCACGCGTGTCATCCCACCACGGTAGCGAGGGCGAACCGCCCCGCGCCGTGGTTGTCGGGAATTGTGACTTTTGCAGGTATGTGGCGGCATTCTTGATGAGATAAATGGCGGCACAGGGCGTCCGCTCAGAAGTGAAGCTGTCCGCAACTTGGGGCCGGTGCCGATCACCAGGACGTCGGCATCGGCCATGGTCGGAGACCTCCTTGTGGTCGAGACTGCCGATCTGCGTCACCGGCGCCGCGTGCGGGGCCGGTGACGCAGTTAGAAGCCGAAGGCCCCGCCGCTGACCAGAATGAAGGCACCCAGACCGATCAGCACGATGGGGAACAGGATGTGTTCCCAGCGCTCCAGGACCTCGGCGATCGGCCGGCGGGTGGCGACGAACTTGGCCAGGGCGACCAGCACCGCCACCAGCGCCAGGAACACGATGCAGTAAGCCACCACGGCGCCCGGGCCCACGCTGAGGAAGACCGGGACGTAGACCCCGATGTTGTCTCCGCCGTTGGCGAAGGTCACCCCGGCCACGGTCCACACCGCCACGTTCTTGCCTTCGACCTTCTTGCCTTCGACCTTGGCCTCGTCGTCATCGTCGTCGCCGTCCCCACGCCAGGCCTGCCAGGCGGCCCACAGGCCCAGGCCCAGGGGGATGAGTCCGAAGTACGGGATGACCTCCGGGGGCAGGAACGCCCCGGCCCCCAGGGAGACCGGCACGGCCGCGCCCAGGATGCCCACGAAGCCCAGATACTGGCCGACCAGGATGCGGGCGGTGGTCTCGCGCTGGCCCGCGCCGCGGGCGAAGAACAGCGAGAGCACGATGATGTCGTCGATATTCGTGGCGATGAACAGGCCAATTGCCTGCAAGATCGAGGACAGGATCATGCCTCCACCCCCGTGCTGCGGCATCCCGGCGCCGAGCAGGCCGGGTCCAGGCACGGTGCGTTCTCGTTGACCGCGAGGGTCACGTCGACCAGGGCGGTCAGCACCCGGCTCAGATGCGGATCCGCGATCTCATACCGGGTCTGGCGGCCCTGGGGCACGGCGACCGCGAGCCCACAGTCCCGCAGGCACGCCAGGTGGTTCGACACGTTCGGCCGCGTCAGCTCCAGGTCTCGGGCCAGCTCGGCCGGGTAGGCCGGGCGCTGAAGCAGGGTCAGCAGTATCCGCGACCGGGTCGGGTCGGCCATCGCCCGCCCCAGCCGGTTCATCACATCCAAACGAGAATCTATAGTCAGCACCCGCTGAACTATACAGCAATGACTGAACTGATCTGGAAGTCCACCGCAGTTGACCTGCGCGACGCCGTGCAAGTGAACGGAAATCCTTGATCCCCTCCTCCCGTGGGTCAAACGTCGCTCCGCGTGTCTTATTAATGGACAGTTTGATGAGACACACCTCGGGCACTCGGCCTCGGACTCGCTCCCTGCGCGCACAGGCTTTCGGAGGTGTCTTGCGAAGTCGTCTTGACGGAAAGTGCCTCAAGGGGGTGCGTTCCAGGGGTTTCTGCATCATGCTTGGGGTAAGAGGCATCTGGGGTACACGCGGGTGAGTACGGCTGCGCAGGACGCGCAGCTGCAAGTCGATGCGCTGGTGGGTGCCGGGGTGCAGAAGCGGGACGTGTTCTCCGATGTGACCTCGGGCAGCCGAACCGCTATCGAGCGCCCGGGGATGAAGCGCCTGCTCGACTACGCCGAGGCCGGTGACACCGTCGTGGTCTGGCGCATCGACCGGCTCGGCCGCTCCCTGCTCGATGTCCTGAGCACCGTCAACCTGCTACGCGGCCAGGGGGTGAAGATCCAATCGGTCTCGGACGGGATCGACCCAGAGACGACCTCGGGCCGGATGATGCTGGGCATGCTGGCCGAGTACGAGCGCGAGCTGATCACCGAACGTGTCAATGCCGGGATCGCCGCGGCGAAGGCGAACGGCACCCGTTTCGGTCGGCCCCCGGTTGACCCGGCGGTGATCGCGGAGAAGCTGACCATCGCCCAGGATGCTCGTGCCAAGGGCCGGACCGCCGAAGATGCCGCCCGTCTGGTCGGGTGGTCGCGTGCGACGCTGTATCGCCACCAGCAGGCCGCCCGTGCCCGTGACGCTGTGTCCGAGCAGGTGTGAGGTGGACGGGGCGGCGCGGTGGCGCATCTTGCGGCTGCATGTCGAGGACGGCATCGCGCTGACGACCCTGGCCCGTCAGACTGGGATCGGTCTGCGCACCCTGGAGCGCTGGCACGCCCGCTACCGCGCCGACGGGTACGCGGGCCTGGATGCGAGGCCGCGTGCGGATGCGGGCACCCGCCATCTGCCTGCCGAGCTCGTCCGGCTGATCGAGGGTTTGGCGCTGAGCAAGCCCGGACCCGCGATCGCCACGATCCACCGCAAGGCGACTGAGATCTGCGCTCAGGAGGGCTGGCCGGTGCCCTCCTATGGGGTGGTCCGGTCGATCGTGGGCGGCATGGATCCGGGCATGGTCACCCTCGCCCTGGAGGGTGCGGCGTCCTACCGGGACAAGCACGAACTGGTGCTGCGGCGGCAGGCCGAGCGGCCCAATGCGATGTGGCAGGCCGACCACACCCTGCTCGACATCCTCGTCGCGGGCACCGACGGGAAGCCCGCCCGGCCATGGCTGACGTCCATCATCGATGACTGCTCCCGGGCGATCTGCGGCTACACGGTCTTCCTCGGTGCTCCTTCGGCGATGAACACCGCGCTGGCGCTGCGGCAGGCGATCTGGCACAAGGCCGACCCGGCCTGGCCGATGTGCGGCATCCCCGACGTGCTCTACGTTGACCACGGCAGCGACTTCATCAGCCACCATCTCACCGGCACCGCCGTCGACCTGCACATCCGGCTGATCCACTCCATCGTTGCCCGGCCCCAGGGCCGCGGCAAGATCGAGAGGTTCTTCGGCACCGTCAACACCGAGCTTCTCGCCGGCCTGCCCGGATACATCGCCGAGGGCCACCCCGCCCCGACACCGACGCTGTCCCTGGCCGAGCTGGACAGCGCACTGGAGGGGTTCGTGGCCACCTACAACGACCGGACCCACAGCGAGCTCGGCGTCTCGCCGCGCAGCGCGTGGATCGCCGAGGGTTGGCTGCCGCGCATGCCCGAGAGCCTGGAAGGCCTCGACGGGCTACTGCTGACGGTCGCCCAGTCACGGGTGGTGCGCCGTGATGGCATCCGCTTCCAGGGGCTGCGCTACGTCTCTCCGACGCTGGCTGGCTATGTCGGACGATCCGTCGTGGTCCGCTACGACCCGCGCGACATCACCGAGATCCGCGTGTTCGACCACGACGAGTTCCTCTGCAAGGCCGTCAACCAGGAGCATCACGACCAGAAGATCGGTCTCAAGGAAATCCAGGCCGCTCGCAACGCCCGCCGCCGGGCCTTGCGGCAGGGCATCAACGAACGCATCGCCGTCGTCGCCGCACACACCATCGAATCGCCACCGGCGACCGAGGAGCCGGCACCGGCGCCGCGGCGGAAGTTGAAGGTCTACAAGGAGGACCTGAGGTGAGCCAGCGCTTCATCGTCACCAAAGAGCACCGCCGATTCACCGAGTTCGCCGACGCCGTCCGGCGGGGCCACACCATCGGCCTCTGCTTCGGCCCGGCCGGGGTGGGCAAGACGCTCTCCGCGCGCCGCTACGCCCACTGGGAGAAGGCCTACGACCTGCTGACCTACTGGGGACCACGCGACGACAGCGACGCCAAAATCTACGCCACCCTCGCTCGCAGCCGCACCGTGCTCTACACCCCCAGCGTGCTGACCACGCCCCGGGCGCTGAAGGACGAACTCGACCAGGCCATCACCCGCACCAACATCTGCATCGAGCAGCACCTCGAACCAGTCGGACAGGACACCACGCCGACCTGGGCACGGCGGCGCGGCAGGAACCACGTGCAGTTGATCATCGTCGATGAGTCCGAACGGCTCCGCCCCGCCTCTCTGGAACTGCTGCGCGACCTGTACGACCGCGACAACATCGCCCTGATCCTGATCGGCATGCCAGGCCTGGAAAAGCAGTTCAGCCACTACCCCCAGTTCTACAGCCGAGTCGGCTTCGCCCACCAATACCGTCCCCTGGGCACCGACGAGTTGCTCTTCGTCCTCCAGCGCCACTGGCGCTCCCTCGGCAAGACCCTCGATCCCGAGGACTTCACCGACGCCCAGGCCATCGCCAGCATCACCCGCATCACCCGCGGCAACTTCCGGCTGCTCGAACGCCTCTTCCCTCAGATCGAGCGCGTCATGAAGATCAACGAACTCGACACCATCACCAACGACGTCATCGAAGCCGCCCAGAGCACCCTCGTCATCGGCACCACCAACTGAGACGACCGCCACGAAGCGCCCGCAGAACACCGCCACTTATCGCCGAAAGTCACAGGGAATCGTCCTCAGAACTCTCTTCTCAGAAGTCGGTGTCGAACTCGAAATGCTCGGCGAGGACGCGGGCGATGCCTTCGTCGTCGTTCGAGGTGGTGACCAGGTCGGCGGCGCCCTTGGCCTCCGGGATGCCGTTGCCCATGGCCACCCCCAGCCCGGCCTTGCGCAGCATTCCGATGTCGTTGCCGTTGTCCCCGAAGGCGATCACCTGGTCCAGCGTGAGCCCGTTGGCGGTGCAGAAGTCCTCGATGGCGGAGCCCTTGTCGATGCCCGCGGCGGTGGCCTCGAGGTAGATCGGCGACGAGTAGGCCAGTTCGATCCGCCCCGCGTACTCACGCAGCAGTTCGTCGTGCAGCGACTGGGAGAGCTCCCGGTCCGCCACGAACACGATCTTGGTGGGGTCGGGCTCGATGGTCGTGAGGTCCTCGACCACGCGCAGCGTCAGGTCGTTGCCCTCTGCCTCGTAGTGGACGCGTTCGCTCGAATCGTCCTCCACGTACAGGTCCGCACCGTGGGGGATCATCACCAGGATCCCCGCGGCCTTGGCGGCGCGGATCAGATTGTTGGCCACGTCCTTGGGCAGAGCGTGGCTGGCGATGATCTCGTCCGTTGCCTGATCCACCACCACGGAACCGTTCATCGCGGCGAACACCAGGTTCTCCCCCAGCCCGTGCTTCTTGGCCAACAGGTGCAGCCCGGGAACGGGCCGGCCGGAGGCCAACATGATCCTGGTCCCGGCGGCGTGCATGGCATGGAACGCCTTGCGGGTGCCCGGTTGGAGGTTCCGCGTCGAGTCCAACAGCGTGCCATCCATGTCGAAGGCCACCAGGCGGTAGTCGGTCATGCTGTCGGGTCTCCTTGGTATCGCGTTGATGTCGCTTTGGTGCCGCTTTGACCCCTCTGTCGCAAGGTCGCGCGTGATTGAGGGATCGGCGCCTCCGGGATCGACCGGATGCTCCGTCAAGCTTGTCAGACCCTGGGGTCGGACACGACTCGGGCAATGTGCAGGGCCAGGTAGGCCGTCTCGTCCGGGGTGACCGTGGTGTCCAGGCGCAGGTCCAGCAACGTCGCGACCAATTCGGCCGTGCGGTAGGCCTCCGGTTGGGACTCACGGATCGCGGTCCCGACGGCGGAGGGCTCACCCTCCAGCTGCTTGCCGGACTGGATGCGCACGAACAGATAGCGCAGGTGGGTGATGAACCGGGCCACGCTGATGGAGGTGTTGTCCAGCCGCCGGCCGTAGGCCTCACCCACCACGTCCAGGAGCTGCTGGAGGATGCCCGTGAGCTTGTACGTGTAGGACAGGTCCCCCGTGGTGAACCCCACGTTGACCAGGTGCAACGCGATGGCCACGGCCTCACCGTCCGGCAGTTGCACCTCGCTTTCGGCGTTGACGGCAGCCAACACCTGGCGGGCCTGTTGGAGTTCGGTGGGGAACAGGTGCCCCACCTCGGTCTCCAGGGGATAGTCCAGGCGGATGTTCTCGCGCACGCGCTTGATGGCAAAGCTCAAGTGATCTGACAGCGTGACCAACAGGGACGGGCTGTTCTCCACGACCTCCGAGAGCCCCGCCGCTTCCAACGCCACCACGGCGAGTTTGACGTGCTCAGGCGGGACCGCCGCCACCAGCTGGCCCAGGTGATCGACGTCGCGCCCGTCCACCGGCGCAAAGGTCCGGACCACCTTGGACTCGTCCACCGTCTGCCCAGGCTTGGCCTGGAACCCCAGGCCGCGGCCGGTCAGCACGACGTCGTCGCCCCGGGCGGATCTGGCCAGGACGACGTTGTTGTTGAAGACCCTCAGGATCTCCACGAACACTCCCCTTCCTCGGCACACCCCTGCCGAGTGTCCGAGTTCGGTCGCGTCTGCGGTCAGACAACGACCAAACTCGGACACTCGGCGGGTAGGCCTGGGTGGCTCA
Source organism: Kocuria soli (assembly GCF_003797835.1). Taxonomy (GTDB): domain Bacteria; phylum Actinomycetota; class Actinomycetes; order Actinomycetales; family Micrococcaceae; genus Kocuria; species Kocuria soli. Next base: position 161,316 of record NZ_RKMF01000003.1, on the reverse strand, counting down.
GGCGGTCAGTGAACCACCGTTGGTCGCGATGACGTCCTTGTACCAGTCGAAGGACTTCTTCTTGTACCGCTCCAGCGTGCCCGTGCCGTCGTCGTTGCGGTCAACGTAGATGAAGCCGTAGCGCTTGGACAGCTGCGCCGTGGAGGCCGAGACCAGGTCGATGCAGCCCCACGTGGTGTAGCCCAGCAGGTCCACACCGTCGGCGATGGCCTCTCCCACCTGGTACAGGTGCTGGTTGAGGTAGTCGATGCGGTAGTCGTCCACCACGGTCTTCACCCCGTCGACCTCGACCAGCTCGTCCTTGGCACCCAGGCCGTTCTCCACGATGAACAACGGCTTCTGCCACCGGTCCCAGTAGTCGTTGAGAACGATGCGCAAACCCACGGGGTCGATCTGCCAGCCCCATTCGGAGGCCTTCAGGGTGGGGTTGGGGACGCCGCCCATGATGTTCCCCTGGCCCTTGGCCTTGTCCGGGGCCGCCGACTCGCAGACGCTCACGTAGTAGCTGAAGGACACGAAGTCCACGGTGTTCTTCAGGTCCTCGCGGTCCTCATCCGTGATGTTGAGCTCCACACCGTTCTCCCGCAGGGTGCGCAGGAAGTACCCCGGGTAGGAGCCGCGGCAGTGGACGTCACCGAACGCGTAGTTCACGTGCTCCGCCTCCTTGGCCGCAAGGACGTCCTGCGGATCCGGGGTCAGGGGGTAGGTCGGCATGGCGATGAGCATGCAGCCGACCTTCAGGTCCGGGTTCAGCTCGTGAGCCAAACGGGTCACACGCGCAGAGGCCACCAGCTCGTGGTGGATCGCCTGGTAAAGATCCTGCTTGCTGAGCTGCTCCTTGGGCGTGAGGATGCCGCCGGCCATGAGCGGGGCGTGCATGATCGCATTGATCTCGTTGAACGTCAGCCAGTACTTGACCCGCTTGCCGTAGCGCTCGAACAGCGTTTTGGCGTAGCGCTCGTAGAAGTCGATCAGGCGGCGATCGGTCCAACCGTCGTACTCACGTGCCAGGTTCAGCGGGGTCTCGTAGTGCGAGATCGTGACCAGGGGTTCGATCCCGTGCTTCTCCAACTCGTCCAGGACGCGGTCGTAGAACGCCAGCCCTTCCTCGTTGGGCGTCTCGTTGTCGCCGTTAGGGAAGATACGGCTCCACCCGATGGAGAACCGGAAGGTCTTGAAGCCCATCTCCGCGAACAGGGCGATGTCCTCGGCATACCGGTTGTAGAAGTCGATGCCCACCAGCTTGAGGTTGTCCTCGGTCGGCTCCTCGGTCGGCGGGGCCACGATGCCCTTGGGCATGATGTCCTGGATGGACAGGCCCTTGCCGTCCTGGTCGTAGGCACCTTCGAACTGGTTGGCCGCGGTGGCACCGCCCCACAGGAAGCCTTCGGGGAACGTCGTCGTCATGGTTGTCTCCTCACGTTTCGTTCGTCTGTCTGCGTGTCTGGGATGGCTTTTCTCGGTTGTCAGGTCACGGAATCACGACGACGGCGGGCGCGCCCACCTCGACCGGTCCGGCCGTTGCCGGGGTGACCTCTTGCAGCTTGGCGGTGTTGGTCACGGTCACGATGATGGTGGTGTCGTAGCCGGCTTCGGCGACCGCGTTCATGTCCACGGTGGCGAGGGTGTCACCGGCCTGGACCTGATCGCCCTTGGCAACGGCGACGTCGAAGTGCTGACCCTTGAGTTCCACGGTGTCGATGCCGATGTGGACCAGCAGCTCCACGCCGTCGTCGGACTTGAGGCCGAAGGCGTGCCCGGAGTTGGCCACCGAGATGACCTTGCCGGTGATCGGCGCGCGAACGACGTTTTCGTCCGGCACGATGCCCACGCCCTTGCCCAAGGCGCCGGAGGCGAAAACCTTGTCCGGGACCTCTTCCAAGGCCACCATGCGCCCGGAGACCGGGGCAACCACGTCGACCACCGAGTTGCGGGTTGCCGTTGCGGTTGCCGCCCCGCCGGCGGCACCCGCGGCCACCGCGGTCTGGGCACCCGTGGGCGCGGTCGGGTCCTGGGGCGCGGGCGCGACGTCGTCAGCGGGCGCGGGAGCCGCGGCGTCGTCGGCAGCACCCTCCGCAGACTCGCGGTCCATGAACAGCAACGTGAGAACGAAGGCCACCAGCATGCCCACACCGGTACCGATCATGGTCATCGCAAAGTTGCCCACGTTCATGTAGCCCGGGATCGCCAAGAGAGACGGCACGACGAATGAATCCATGGCGCCCCCGCCCATGGCGATGATGGCACCGCCAACTGCGCCGCCGGCTACGCCGAAGTAGAAGGGCCGCTTCATGGGCAGGTTCACACCGTAGATCGCAGGTTCCGTGACGCCCGCCAGAATCCCGGACACCGCTGCGGGGCCGGCAACCTGACGACGCTTGGGGTTGCGGGTGCGGATGAACACGGCAAGCGTGGCCGCGCCCTGCGCCAACACACCGGCCAGGACTGGGCCGAAGAGGATGCTGTAGCCGACCGTCGTGAGGTCGTTGAGCGCGATCGGGACCAGGCCCCAGTGCAGGCCGAAGATCACCAGCACCTGCCACAGGCCGCCCATCAGGGCACCGCCCAGCCAGGGCGCCAAGTTGAACAGGAACGTCACACCTGCGGCCAGACCCTGTGCCGCGTAGGTGGTGATGGGGCCGATCACAATGAGGATCAGGGGCACCATGATCAGCAGGGACAGGAACGGCTTGGTGAAGTTACGGATCGCAGCGGGAAGGATCTTGTCCATCCCACGTTCCATGTGGCTCAACAACCAGCCGGCAACGATGATCGGGATCACGGAGGAGACATAGCTCATCATGACCACGGGAATGCCGAAGAACGAGACGGGTTCACCGGCTTCGTACAGCCCGATGATCGAGGGGTAGACCAACGCACCCGCAATGCCCACCAGGACGAACTGGTTGGCTCCGAAGCGCTTGGCCACGGTGATGGCCAGCAACATGGGCAGGAAGTTGATCACTGCGTCGGAAGCAGCGTTCAGGATCACGTATGTGGTGGTCGATTCGTCCAACCAACCCAGTGTCACGGCCAGTGCCACGAAGGCCTTGAACAGGCCGGCACCGGCCAGAGTCCAGATGATCGGCAGGAAGATCGCGGAAACCAGCTGGATGAAGCGGTTGATGATGTTCTGCTTCTCCCCGGACTCCTGCGGGTCTTCGTCTCCGCCGACGGCCTGATCCGGTAGGCGCTTGGCAAAGGCGTTGTAGACCGTGCCCACGTTATCCCCGATGACCACCTGGTATTGGCCACCGGCCTCGACCGTGGTGATCACGCCGGGCAGCTTGCCGATGCCGTCCTTGTCGACCTTGTCCAGATCCTTGAGGCGCAGCCGCAACCGCGTGATGCAGTGCGTGGCGTCCTTCACGTTCGTCGGCCCGCCGACCCTCTCGAGGATGTCATCGGCAAGTGCCGGGTAATCCACCTTCGCCATGGTGTTCTCCCATTCCGGTTCCGCCCCGGCGTCGTCGTCGGGGCCTGGTGTGAACGCTCGATGGATCATTCCGGGCAATAAAAAAGACCTGAGACGCACGGATGTGCAATCTCAGGTCTTGCCTCGGTTCACGTCCCGCGGGGGGCTCCAAGTAACAATCCTGTGAGCATTAACTCACGAGCGACTGTAGACGCGGATCACAGGGAAAGCAAGAGGTTGCCGCGCGGTTGCCGCGCCTTCACCGCCACCTCCACCGCCGAATGTCCGAGTTCGGTCGATTCCAGGGATCCAAGACGACCGAACTCGGACACTCGACGGGAAATCACAAGGGTGGCCAGGGGATGCGGTAACCGCCCGTTTCGTCGAACGGGAGTCGCCCTGCCTCCAGGAGTTCGGTGATGCGCATCTGGATGGCCAGTTGTTCGACCGGGAACAGGAGGTCCTCGAGTTCCGAAGGAAGATCGTCGAGCATCGGTTCGAGGTCTTTGACCAGTTCAGGGGGAATCTCTTCACCCGCGAACTCCCAGATCACGGTGCGCAGCTTGAACGGCGCGGAGAAGCACAGCCCCTGGTCGATCCCCCACACGTGACCGTCGGGGTCCAGCAGGACGTGGCCGCCTTTGCGGTCGGTGTTGTTGGCGACGACGTCGAAGACCGCCACCCGCAGCAGTTGCTCGTGGGTCTCGGGGTGGCTGTCGTAGAGGGTGAAGTAGTGCTGGGTGGGGTCGTGCGGGACGAATTTCTGCACGGAACCCGGGCCGAACGGCGCGTCGTCGCGCAGGACCGTGGGCGGCACGATGTCCCAGCCGAGAGCGTCGGAGAGCACGTACGCGGCACGTTCGCGCCGGTAGATCCGCGGCGGGAAGTCGCGCAGCGGACGCTCCCCCTCCTCGGGCTTGTAGATCGCCATGCTGCTGGCACCCTCGGTGCTGACCTGGGCCAACAGTGCCGAATTGCTGCTGGATTCGATCAACCCGATGAGCTCGATCTCCCCGGTGGCAAGCAGCGCTTCGTCGTCGTGCGTCGTCATGACGGAACCAAGCCGGCCAAGGGACCGTCCGTGGAATTGGTGCGCAGGACCTGCGGCGCCTGGCCGGGGTGGTAGGCGATCACGGACACGGAACACGGGTCGATCACGATGCGCTGGAACAGGTCCAGGTGGGTGCCGAGTGCGTGAGCCATCACCGCCTTGAGGGGGTCGGCGTGGGAGAAACACACCACCACCCCACCGAGATGCGCCTCACGGAGCCGATCCACGGCGTCGACCGTGCGCGCCTGCATGTGGCTGAAGCTCTCGCCATTCGGGAACCGGAACGACGACGGCGCCCGCTGGACGGTGGACCATTCCGGCAGCTTCATGAGGTCCCCGAGGTTGCGGCCGGTCCAGTCGCCGAAGTCGCACTCGATGAGGTCTTGTTCGACGTGAGCCTGCAGGCTGGTGAGCCGTTCCGTGGGTTCCGCCGTTTCGCGGGTGCGTTCCATGGGCGAGGTGTAGATCGCCCTGATCGGCACACCCTGAAGTCGGTCGGCAACGTGCTGGGCCTGCTCGCGTCCAGGGTCGGAGAGATGCAAACCGGGGGCACGCCCCGGCAGCACCTGCCCCGTGGTGGGCGTGACGCCGTGCCGCACCAGCATCACGACGGTCGGGCGGTCGGTCTGGTTGTCACTCACGCCGCCCACGCTACTCGCGACCCGCTGCACCTGCCTGCCCCTCCTCCCGCTGAACCCTCCCGAAACTCGCCCATCACGCCCTGATGGGCGAGTTTCGGGAGGGTTCGGCGGGAGAGGGGACGGCGGTTCGCTCAGAGGGGACCTGGCTGGTCGGGGGTGGGCAGCAGGTCTAGCGTTGAAACCGTGACTGAGCGCCCTGAGATCAACACCCTTGGCGGACTACGCGCGGCGGGGTACAACCACCGCCCTCTTCGCCAAGAAATCCGCGAGAACCTCCTGTCCGCGCTGGCCGAGGGCCGGGACCCGTGGCCCGGACTGCACGGCCTGAGTGACACCGTTCTGCCTCAAGTGGAGCGGGCGCTGATCGCCGGGCACGACGTCGTCCTGCTGGGCGAACGCGGCCAAGGCAAGACTCGCCTGCTGCGCACACTCGTGGGCCTGCTGGACGAATGGTCTCCGGAGGTCGAGGGCTCGGAACTCCACGAACACCCCGACGACCCGATCACGGAGGCCACCCGCACCCGTATCGAGACGGAGGGTGACAGCCTCCCGATCACGTGGCGCCACAGGGACGAGCGCTACGTCGAGAAGCTGGCCACCCCGGACACATCCGTGGCCGACCTGATCGGTGACATCGACCCCATCCGCGTGGCCGAGGGCCGACGCCTGGGTGACCCGGAGACCATCCACTACGGTCTGATCCCCCGTGCGCATCGCGGCGTGGTGGCCATCAACGAACTGCCTGACCTGGCCGAACGCATCCAGGTGTCCATGCTCAACGTCATGGAGGAGCGCGACGTCCAGATCCGCGGCTACGTCCTGAGACTGCCGCTGGACGTGCTGGTGGTCGCCTCCGCCAACCCCGAGGACTACACCAACCGCGGCCGCATCATCACCCCGCTCAAGGACCGCTTCGGCGCCGAGATCCGAACGCATTACCCCATCGAACTCGCCGACGAAATCGCAGTCATCCGCCAGGAAGCCGACCTGGTGGCCGAGGTCCCGGACACGCTGCTGGAAATCCTGGCCCGGTACACGCGCCTGCTGCGCGAGTCCTCCGCCGTTGACCAGCGATCGGGGGTTTCGGCACGCTTTTCGATCGCCGGTGCCGAAACGACGGCGGCCTCCGCCTTGCGCCGCGCCACCGTCCACGGAGAGGACCAGGCCGTGGCCCGACTGGTCGACGTCGAGGCGGCCGTGGAAGTCCTGGCCGGCAAGATCGAGTTCGAGTCCGGGGAGGAAGGCCGCGAGATCGCCGTCCTGGAACACCTCCTGCGCCGGGCCACCATGGAAACCGTGCAGTCCTGCTTCCGCGGAATCGACCTGGGGCCCCTCATCGAAGCCCTGGACGGCACTATCGCGGTCAGCACCGGCGGGGACGTGCCCGCCCAACAGTTCCTGGACGGGCTGCCGCCGCTAGACCCCGAGTACGACGGCACGCAAGAAGGTAACGACGGCGACCTGTACGACCACCTGGCCGCGGCGGTCAACGCCACCTCGGTCGGTGAACGGGCCAACGCAATCGAACTCGCCCTGGAAGCCCTGTTCCTGTCCCAGAAGATCTCCAAGGACGCCGACACGGACGGCACGATTTACGGCTGACCTGCCCCTGTCCCGCGGGAGAGCACCAGGTACACCAGCCAGGAAGAAGGGCCGCCATGGCCAAGCACCGCCACTACAGCCGGTACGGCCGCTACACGGGCGGCCCGGATCCGTTGGCGCCACCCGTCGACCTGACGGAGGCGCTGGATGCGATCGGGCGCGACGTCATGGAGGGCTACTCCCCGCGGGAGGCGCTGCGCGAGTTCCTCCGCCGCGGGGGCCGGAACCAGCGCGGGCTGGACGACCTCTCGCGGCGGGTGAATCAACGTCGGCAGGACCTGCTCAACCGCCACAAGTTGGGCGGCACGTTGGACGAGGTCAAGAAGCTCCTGGACAACGCGCTGCGCCTGGAACGCGAACAGTTCCTGCGTGACGCGCGGATGGATCCCACGGACCGGCAGTTCCGGGAGATGCGGTTGGACGGGTTGCCGTCGTCGACGGCGGCGGCCGTGAGTGAACTGGCCGACTACGACTGGGCCTCCCAGAGCGCCAAGGAATCCTACGAACAGATCAAGGACCTGCTGGGGCGTGAGGTCCTTGACCAGCGCTTCGCCGGGATGAAAGAGGCCCTGGAGAACGCCACGGACCAGGACCGCGAGCGCATCGGGGAGATGCTCACCGACCTCAACGAGCTGCTGGCCAAGCACGCCCGGGGTGAGGACACAGACCAGGACTTCCGGGACTTCATGGACAAGCACGGGGAGTTCTTCCCGGAGGATCCCCAGTCCGTGGACGAGCTGATCGACGCCATGGCACAGCGCTCGGCGGCAGCCCAGCGCATGATGAACTCCATGACCGCGGAGCAGCGGCAGGAACTGATGCAGCTCTCCGCCCAGGCCTTCGGCTCGCCCGAACTCATGGCGCAGCTCGGCCAATTGGACGCCAATCTTCAGGCGTTGCGCCCGGGTGAGGACTGGTCCGGTTCGGAGGAGTTCGGCGGGCAGGAGGGCATGGGGCTCGGCGACGGCACGGGCCTGCTGCAGGACATCGCCGATCTGGACGCATTGGCCGATCAGCTGGCCCAGAACCACCAGGGCGCGGGACTGGACGACATCGACGTCGAGACCCTGGCCCGCCAGCTCGGTGACGACGCCGCGGTGGATGCCCGAACGCTCGCGGAACTCGAACGCGCCTTGCGGGACTCGGGCCTGCTGCAGCGGGCCTCGGACGGTTCCCTCAAGCTCTCCCCCAAGGCAGTTCGGCGGCTCGGGAAGTCCCTGATGCAGGACGCCGCACGGCAACTCAGCGGCCGCACCGGGGCGCGAGACACCCGGATGGCGGGCGCCGCGGGTGAGCCCACGGGCGCCACGCGGCAGTGGGAGTTCGGCGACGTCGAACCCTGGGACGTCACCCGCACGATCACCAACGCCGTCCAGCGGACGGTGGCCGACGAGGGCTCCACGGGCAACGGCCTCAGGTTGCGGGTGGACGACGTGGAGGTCCAGGAGACCGAGGCCCGCACCCAGGCGGCCGTGGCGCTGCTGGTGGACACGTCGTTCTCGATGGCCGCCGAAGGCCGCTGGCTGCCCATGAAACAGACCGCCCTGGCGCTGCACCACCTGGTGTCCACCCGGTTCAGGGGTGATGCGCTGGAGCTGATCTCCTTCGGGCGGTGGGCGCACAGTCTGGACGCCGAGGAACTGACCGCCCTGCCCCCGGTCCACGAGCAAGGCACCAACCTGCATCACGGGCTACTGCTGGCGGACAAGTTCTTCCGCCGTCACCCGTCCATGCAACCGGTCCTGTTGGTTGTGACGGACGGGGAGCCCACCGCCCACCTGCTGCCCGACGGGGACGCGTACTTCGACTGGCCCACGGGTCAGCACACGTTGAATCTGACGGTCGCGCAGTTGGACAAGGTGGCCCGGTTCGGCGCCCAGACCACGTTCTTCCGGCTGGGCGATGACCCGGGCCTGGAGCGGTTCCTGGGCGCGATGGCCCGCCGCGTAGACGGACGGGTGGTGGCACCGGCGGTCGACGACCTGGGATCGGCGGTGCTGGGCGAGTACCTGTCTCACCGGCCGTGAGGGGCGGGTGACTCACAGTCGACGGCGGCGGACGGCACGGGGTGAATCCAGCCGGTTGACCTAGCATCTATTCACATCAGCCGGTCAACGCCCATCGCCGTCGAACAGGAAGGCCGCAGATGACTTCCCCCCGCCCCCAGAGTCCCGTGACCTTCGGAATCCTGAACCGTCGCACGCTGCTGGGTGGGGTCGGGGCCGGAGCCTTCATGCTCCTGACGGCCGGTTGCGGCCTGGTCAACGGGGGTCGCGGCAGTGACGAAGCTCAGGCGCTGGCCCAGGCACTCACCGACCGGGACGTGTCCGGGATCGAATTCGACGGCGCCACCGGATCGGACGCGCAGGAGGCTTTCGATCGGATCGTCGCCAACGTGCCCGATGCCAAGTGGACGGTCGAGGTCGGGGAGATGGGCGAGATAACCGACGACGGCAACCGCGAGGCCACGTTCACCTGGAACTGGACGCTGCCCGACGTCGAAGACACCTGGAGCTACGACACCACGGTGACCATGCACTCCGACGGGGACGAGAACTGGCAGCCCGTCTGGTCCCCCACGATCATCGAGCCGTCGCTCGAAGACGGCGAGGGCCTGGCCCTGACCAGGACCCCTGCGGAACGCGGCAGCATTGTCGGCGCCGAGGACAAGGTGATCGTTGCTCAACGCCCCGTGTACCGGGTGGGACTGGATCTGAGCCAGATCCCCGAGGACCAGAAGGAATCCGCGGCGCGGGAGTTGGCCGCCGTCGTGGACATCGACGTGGACACGTACGTGGACACCGTCAACGGTGCGGGTGAGAACCAGACCGTTCCGGCGATCACGCTGCGGGAGGACGCCTACCGGGAGCTGGACTCCTCCGCCACGCAGTCCATTCCGGGGTTCACGGCCGCCCCGGCCACCATGGCGTTGGCGCCCACCAGCACGTTCGCCGTCAGCACGCTCGGCCGGGTCGCGGATGTCACGGCGGAGGACATCGAGAAGTCGGACGGGAAGCTCACGGCGGGCGACCAGATCGGCCAGGGTGGTCTGCAGGCTTCCTTCAACGACAAGATGTCCGGTCACAACGGCCTGAACATCAACATCACCCCGCTCAACACGGACGGCACCCCGAAGGGTGCCACGGCACGCACCGTGTTCGAATCCGACCCGACCAACGGCGAAGACCTGCACATCACGTTGGACCCCGACCTGCAGGAAGCCGCGGAGAAGATCCTGGAGGACGTGGAATCGCCGTCGGCCATCGTGGCCATCAGGCCCTCCGACGGGCACATCCTGGCGTTGGCGGACGGCAGCGGATCCCAGGGCTACCCCACCGCGGCCCAAGGTCAGTACGCGCCCGGGTCTACGTTCAAGGTGGTCACCTCGCTTGCCATGGTGCGCCTGGGCGACACGATGGACAGCAACGTCAACTGCAGCACCACGATCACGGTGGACGGTGCCCAGTTCGGCAACGCCCCGGGGTATTCGACCGACTTCATAGGGGACATCCCCATCAAGGACGCACTGGCCCATTCGTGCAACACGGCGTTCATCTCCCAGCACGACCGCGTGGATCAGGGCGCTTTGGCCACCGCCGCACACTCGCTGGGGCTGGGTCAGGAGTACAACCTGGGGATCGATGCCTTCAGCGGCTCCATCCCGGACGAGGAAACCGGTGCGGCGCACGCGGCCGCGTTGTTCGGCCAAGGCCGCACCCTTGTCTCCCCCTTGTCCCTGGCCACGATCATGGCCTCCGTGGTGGCCGGGCACACCGTGGCCCCGATCCTGGTGACCGACGACGACCCGTCCTCGACCGCCTCCCCGTCGGAGCCACTGACCGAGGAGGAAGCGAAGGAACTACGCACGGGCATGCGCGAGGTGGTGGCCACCGGCTACATGGACAACCTGCAGGCCTTGGAACCGGACACGGCCATCGGCAAGACCGGCACCGCCGAGTACGGCAACGACGACCCGCCCAAGACCCACGCCTGGATCATCGCAGCGCACGAAGACCTGGCGATCTCCGTCTTCGTGGAGGAGGGCGAGCTCGGGGCCGTCACGGGCGGTCCGCTGGCCCTCGAGTTCCTGCAGAAGGCGCAGAAGTAGGGGTCTCCGTGCCTCAGACGGAGGCCACCTCCGCAGGCTCAGTGGCAAAGGGGTAGTCCGTGTAGCCCCTGGGGCCGGGCGTGTAGAAGGTCTTCGGGTTGGGTTCGTTCTCCGGCAGACCGTCCCGCCAGCGCGTGACCAGGTCCGGGTTGGCAATCAGCGCACGGCCCACGACGACGGCGTCGGCCACCCCGTCTTCCACGACGTGCTCGGCCTCGGCACGTCCCGTGGTGACGCCGAACCCGCTGTTGAGGAAGAAGGCGCCGCCGAAGCGGTTACGCAGCTCGGCGACCAGGTCGCCGTCGATGTCGGCGTAGAGCACGGACAGGTACGCCAGGCCAAGGTCCTTTATGCCCTCGATCAACGCACCGTAGGTGGTCAGCACGTCAGCCCGATCAGTCTCCGGGACACCCTGGATGTTGTGCTCGGGCGAGATCCGCAGGGCCGTGCGTCCGGCCCCGATTTCCGCGGCCACCGCGCGCACGAGTTCGATGCCGAATTTCGCGCGGGCCTCAGGCGATCCTCCGTACTCGTCGGTGCGCTGATTGGTGACCGGGCTCAAGAACTCGTGCAGCAGGTACCCGTTGGCGTTGTGCAGTTCCACGCCGTCCATCCCGGCGTCCACGGCGCGTCGGGCTGCGGTGACGAACTCGTCCTTGACGCGGGCCAGGTCCTCACCGGTCAGGGCTCGCGCCTCGACGGCGTCCTGCTTGCCGTCGTAGGTGCGGATCTGCCCGTTGTGGGGCTTGGTGGCACCGGGTGCTTCCGGCTGAGCACCGCGGGTCAGACCCGGGTGGGTCACGTGGCCTGCGTGCATGATCTGCATGACGATGGTTCCGCCGTGCTGGTGCACTGCGTCCGCGACCCGCTTCCAACCGGCTTGCTGCTCGTCGCTCACGATGCCCGGCTGACCCACGAACGCACGGTTGGTGAAGGCCGGGAAGACTCCTTCGGTCACGACCAGACCGGCCCCCGCGCGTTGTGCGTAGTACTCGACGTGCAGATCCGTGGGCACGCCGTCCTCTTCCGCACGGGAACGGGTCAACGGCGCCATGGCCACGCGGTTGCGCAGTTCCAGGTCTCCGACAGTCAGGGGATCGAACAGGGTGGGCAAGGTTAGAACCTCCAGGTGAAAAGCACTCGGTCGGTGGCGTTCACTGGCACCAACGACCACCAGTCGGGTCCCTATTCCGGGTGTGACGCGGGAGTCACTCACCCTTGCGCGCCAGCACGAAACCCTGCGGGTGGGGTTCCATGACAGGTTCGCGGCGGGCGGTCGCCGTCGTCGTCCACCCTGCGGCCGTGGCCACGGAGGCGATCTCCTCAGGCGAGTAGAGCCAGGCGGTCATCTCGCTCCGGGTTCCGTAGGCGTTGGAGATCTCTCGGAGTCCGGACCCCACCTGGAAGCCCGTCAACAGTACGCCGCCGGGCTTGGTGACCCGGGCCAGCTCGGTCAGAGCCTCCGCGAGCGCCGGGTAGTCGAAGTGGATCAGCGAGTACCAGGCGATCACCCCGCCGAAGGAGTCGTCCGCGTACGGCAGCGCCCGGAGGTCGGCCACCCGGAAGTCCACCTCCGGTTCCCGACGACGTGCCCGTTCGATCATTCCGCTCGACAGGTCCACGCCCCGAGGCCGCAGGCCACGATCCTTCAGCTCGGGAATCATCCGCCCCGCACCGCAGCCCGCGTCCAGGACCGTGTGGTCGGAGGTGTCCAACACCTCGTCGCAGAAGGCTCGAATCATGGTCCGGTCCACCGGCTGCTCGATGCGCAGATCGGGAAGAAGTACGTCGTAGGTGGGGGCGGCGGCGTCGTACACGGTGCGTACCGGGGTGAGGTCCATGGATTCACTATTGCGCAACGCTCCGACGGCTCAACCATGAGCCCTTGGCGGATCGCCCCTGCGCGGCGATGATCGTCACATGCCCTCCTACCGACCGCAGGTCCCGGGGCCGTTACGGCAGTACATCTCCCGCTGGGAGGGATACGACTACACCCTTCCCGACCAGCTGATTCACCACGGCCTGCCGTCCACGAACATGACCTTGATCTTCCAGTTCGACCACCCGGTGGATGCGGGGTGGGATCTGGCGGCAACCACCCAGATGTGGGTGCTGGTGGCCGGTTTGCACACCCGCCCGGCCCTGATACCCACCCACGGATCGCAGCACGGCATCCAGGTGAGCCTGACGCCGCTAGGATCACGGGCCTTCCTGGAGATGCCCATCGGTGCGCTTTCCGGGGAGATTGTGTCCGGTGCGCAGGCTGGGCAGTGCCTCCGCGAAACTCACGAGCGGATGTCAGACCTGGACTGGCCCTCCCGGTTCAGGTTCCTGACCGAGTACTTCATGGGGCGCCTCAGCCACACAATTGACGCCCCGGCTAGCCCGGAACTACAGCGGGCGTGGCACCTGCTCACCCACGGTTCGTCGGCCACCGTTGACCAGGCAGCCCGTGAGACCGGTTGGTCGCGGCGCCATCTGCTCAATCGGTTCCGGTCCGAATACGGCCTGACCCCTTCCGAGCTCCGGCGCCTGGCGCGGTTCCAGGAGGCCCGCCGGCTGGCTGAATCCGGCCTTCCACTGGCCACGGTGGCCCACACCGCGGGCTACGCCGATCAGGCCCATCTGACCCGCGAATGGTCCGGATTCGCCGATGTCCCTCCCAAGGTGTCACTGGCGGAGTTCCCAAATGTTCAAGAACCTTTGCCCGGACAGTGACCATGCTGGCGTCATGACTACTCCACAGCTCTTCCAATGCCTCCGCTTCACCGACGCGAACCGCGCGATTGCGTTCCTCTCGGCCATCGGGTTCCAGGAACGCCTGCTGGTTCGTGACGACCAGGACCCCGACGGCGTGGTCCATGCCCAGTTCCAGTGGCGCGACAACGGCGGGATCATGTTCGGGTCCGTACGACCCGACGACGATTCGGTCGGCCACGGCCACGCCACCACCAACCTGGTGCTTCCGAGCGACGACGACGTCGATGCCGTTCTGGCCCGAGCCCTTGCGGCCGGAGCCACCCAGGACGGACCGATCCGCACCCCGGATCACGGCGGCCGAAGTGTGGCCGTGGTCGACTTCGACGGGAACCTCTGGCACCTGGACTCCTATCCAGGCGTCTGAACCGTCAGTGCAGCGGGGAGTGCTTGTCCGGGCGCGTCAGTGCTGTGAACCCCGCGGCCACCAGGGACAGGCAACCCAGGACCCCCAAGGCCACCGGCAGACCACCGAGGACGCCTGCACCGATGGTGAGCAGAATCGGCGAGAGGAACTGTCCCACGTAGAGGCACCCCGTCCAGATCCCGGTGCCGCGTCCGCGCTGCTCCAGCTTCAGACCGGAGACCGCCCAAGTCAGCAACGTGGGAAGCAGCAGGCCGGTACCGGCACTGGTGATCACGGCCCCCACCATGGCCATCACGATCGAGGACGAGAACCAGATCAGAACCAACCCCACGCCTGAGAGCCCGAACGCCACGGGCAGGAGCTTGCCGGGACCATGGTGTGCGGTGAACCGGAAGGAGACCGCGCCGACCGCCGTCGCCAACGATGCGAGAGCGGAGCCCGCTCCCACGATGCCCACGCTGGTGACTCCCAGTCCCGTGAGAACGTACGGCAGTTGCACGATCAGGGCGTAGAACACCACGCCGGCGAACAACGTGACGGAAGCCGGGACCAGAATCTGCGCCCACGGGACGGCCACCGCCTTGGCCTTGTCAGTGTTCTTCTGCGGCTCCCACAGGACGAACGCCATGGGGACCGCGATGATCACCGCGGAAACGTACAACCAGAACGGGGCTCGCCAACTCTGTGCACCGAGCGCCCCGCCCAGGGCAAAGAACGCAGTGGCCGCAAAGGTGGCCATCATGACCTGCATCCCCAGGTATTGATCCCGTTTCTTCCCCGAGTAGTAGTCGGTGATCAGCGTGGTGCACACGGTCATGATCGCCGCCTCCGCGATGCCCACACCCACGCGTGACGCCACGATGGCGTGCAGGGAGTCCAGCCACAACGGCGCGGTCCCGAAGATCGAGTACAGGACCATGCTCACCACCAGGAGCGTCTTCCGTCCCACCCGGTCGGCGATCTCGCCCGCAAGCGGGGCGAGCAGCGCAATGACCAGGGCCGGAGCGGTCAGCACCACCGGCACCAGGATCTCGGAGCCCGGTGTGCTTGCAAAGGCCTTCGACATGGTGGGCAGGACCGGGGCCAGGAGCACCGATCCCATGACGGGCATGCAACTTCCAGCCAGAAGGAGAACCACAGGGAGTTTTCCGGCGTCGGCCTCTCCCGCCGACGGGTCGGTTGGTCTGGAACTGCTGGTCTGAGGTGCTGCGTTCACCATGGGATCCCCTCGGATGGTCCGGGTCCGTACGCGGGCTTGAGGACAGCCCCGCGCTGGAGTGATGTGGTTCACAGTGAAGGCCATCGGTGCAGCCTGGGAAACAACTAGACCGAATACCTCCCATAGCCCGGGCTGATGCCCCCACGAGCGGGCCACCGGAGACCCCTCCCCGTAGGGACTATTCACGGGACCGATAGCTGTCATTCGCAGCCATCGCTTCCGATTCCCCACCGACGGCGGAAGAGTGACTGCAGTCACAGTCATGACCAAGGAGGCCACATGGATCGCACGGATGCCCTGGGCAGCATCAAGGACATGGCCGCACGATGCAGCAACTGGGGCCGATGGGGCGAGGACGACGTGCTCGGCACGCTGAACCTCATCACCGCCGGCCACCGCGTCCAGGCGGCCGGGCTGGTGAGCACCGGCGAGGTGATCTCCCTGGCCCAGGCCTTCGACACCAACGGCCCGCAGAACGGGTGGCGGCGCCGCACCAATCCCGTGCACACCATGACGGACACGGGCACGGAGGCGGAGTTCGGTGACCAGGGCTTCCCGCACGGGTTCGGCGGCGCCGACGACGTCATTGCCATGCCCTTGCAGTGCTCGACCCAGTGGGACGGGCTGGGGCACATCTTCGACCACGGCCGCGCGTGGAACGGACGGCGCGCCGGATCCGTGGTGACCAGCGAGGGCGACCAGGTCACGGGAATCGAGACCGCTGCCGACCAGATCGTGGGCCGCGGGGTCCTGCTCGACGTCGGCCGTCACTTCCAGCCCGAGCTCGGGGCGGAGCACCCTGAGTTGCCGGACGGGTTCGCCATCACCCCCGAACACCTCGACGCCGTCGCTGCCGCCCAGGGTGTGGAGGTCCGCGACGGAGACATTCTGCTGGTGCGCACCGGCCAGTACGGGCGCACCCGCCGGGACGGATGGGGGCACTACGCAGGCGGGCCCGCCCCCGGATTGTCCTTCACCACCGCGCCGTGGCTGCACGAGCGCGACATCGCCGCCGTCGCCACCGACACATGGGGTTTCGAGGTCCGCCCGAACGAGTTCGACGACGCCTTCCAGCCCCTGCACCAGATCGTCATTCCCAACATGGGGCTCTACATCGGAGAGATGTGGAACCTCGAGGCGCTCGGACAGCGCTGCGCGGAACTCAACCGCTACGACTTCCTGCTCAGCGCCCCTCCCCTGCCCGTGACCGGCGCCGTGGGATCCCCCGTCAACCCCGTGGCCATCCTCTGACCACGCACTCACTCGTCACATTCTCAAGGAGATCACCATGCCAGCAGCTCAGCGAATTGGCATCGTCGGAACCGGCATGGGCGGCCTGACCCTGGCCACCATGTTGGCCAGGGCCGGGATCGCCGTCGACATTCTGGAACAGGCCTCAGGGCCCTCCGCACTCGGTTCCGGGTTGACCCTCCGGGGCAATGCCGTGCGCGTGCTGCGCGAACTCGATGTGCTCGACGAACTGCTGGAACACGGCTACGCGTTCAACGATCTCGCGCTGCGGGCACCGGGGCCGGACGCGACGGTCCTGGTGGTGATGGATGACATGCGGGTCGGTGGGGAGGACCTCCCGGCCACCATCGGGATCTACCGTCCGGAACTCAACGAGATCGTGCGTCGCAGGGCCGAAGAGGCGGGCGTGACGTTCCGCTACAGGGCCAAGGTCGTCGCGGTGGAGCAGGACCCCGAATCGGTCCAGGTCACGGCCGAGGACGGCACCACGTACACGTATGACGTGGTGATCGGTGCCGACGGCCTGAACTCCACCGTGCGGGAAGCCATCGGCATCACCGAACGGCCCGAGCCCACGGGGATGGGGATCTGGCGCACCTTCGTCCCCCGGCCCGAGGAAGTGGTCCGCACGGATCTGTACTACGGGGGCCCGGCATTCATCGCGGGGTACTGCCCCACGGGTGATTCCATGATGTACGCCTACCTGGTGGAGGCCGCCCAGGAACGTGACCTCGCGGAGGGTCCCGAGATCATGGCCGAGCTCGCCGCCGGCTACGGCGGACCCTGGGTGGAGATCCGAGAGCACATCAAGAACGACGCACGGGTGAACTACACGCATTTCACCCAACACCTGATCGAGGGTGACTGGCACCGCGGACGCGTGGTGCTGATCGGGGACGCCGCCCACAGTTGCCCACCCACCATTGCGCAAGGGGCCGCCATGGCCATCGAGGACGCCGCCGTCCTAGCGCGCGAACTCATTGCCGCGGAGGCCTTCGACGAAGAGAGCTTCCGCTCCTTCAGGGACCAGCGAGTACCGAGAGCCCGCGTGGTGGTGGAGAACTCCGTACAGCTGGGCCAGTGGATGCTGGACGGCAAACGCGACGGCGACGTGCCGGGTCTCATGCACGAGGTGGATTCCACCGTCCGGGTTCCGGTGTGATCGATGGTCAAGATCGCTCGATGGAGCTTTGAAGGCACTGATCACGCGGGGTTCGTGCAGGACGGCCGTTGCATCGACCTGCCGGAGGCGCTGGACGTCCAGGACCTGGTGGACATGGGACTGGAGGCCACCCTCGAGGTGGCGGAGCGGGTTCTGGCCACGGACACCCAGGAGGCGCCGTCCCTGGAACAGGTCACCCTGCTGTCCCCCATACAGCCCCGGTCCATCCGCGACTTCGTGGCTTTCGAGGAGCACGTGGAGGGAGTCACCGCCAGCGTCGACGGCGCCAGTGAGGTGGTGCCCGAGTGGTACCAGGCACCCACGTTCTACTTCACCAACCCGCACACCGTGCGCGCCACCGGTGAGGTCATTCCGGTGCCCAGCGGGTGCCAGAGGATGGACTTCGAGACGGAGGTGGCGGTCGTCGTCGGTGCCGCGGAGGGTCTGGACGGCCGGAACCTGGAATCCACGGACGCCCACCGCATGATCTTCGGCTACACGATCTTCAACGACTGGTCCGCCCGCGACGTCCAAGCCCGGGAGATGAAGGTTCGTCTGGGGCCCTGCAAGGGCAAAGACTTCGCCTCCACTTTGGGGCCGTGGATCGTGACCGCCGACGAATTCACGGACCGTCACGACGACGACGGCTTCCTGCACCTGGCCATGACCGCCTCCGTCAACGGCCAAGCCCTGGGAACCGACTCGCTGGCCAACATGGGGTGGCCTCTGGCCGAGCTGGTGGCCTACGCGTCGCAGGATTCCGTGGTGGTTCCCGGTGACCTCCTGGGCTCGGGAACCTGCGGTCGAGGTTGCCTGGCCGAACTCTGGGGAAGGGCGGGCGACCTGACACCGCCGCCCCTGGTGGAAGGGGACGTGGTGGCCCTGGAGGTGCAAGGCATCGGCCGGATCGAGAACGCGGTGGGGCCTCGTCGAGGCGACACGTTCCCACCTGCTTCCCCGGCCCGTACACGGGGCCGCAGCGCACCGCCGGTGGGCGACCAATGAGCAGCGCATGCCCATAATTCAGACATGAAGGACGTCGATCTCAACCTGTTGCCCCCGCTGCAGGCGCTGCTGGAACTGCGCAACGTGTCACGCGCTGCCGAGCGGATGCACCTGAGTCAACCGGCGATGAGTGCCGCGCTCTCCCGGTTGCGCCGACACTTCAACGACGAACTGCTGGTGCGCTCCGGTCGCAGCTACGAGTTGACCCCGTTCGCGCGGGCCTTGGTGCCGCGCGTGGACCAGGCGCTGACCGACATCCAGGACGCTCTCCAGCTCCGCGCGGAATTCGATCCCGCATCGAGCGACCGCACCTTCGTGATCGCCGCTTCCGACTACGTCACGGGCATCCTGATCCGTCACCTCCGGGCACTCATCGGGGCTGAGGCTCCGGGAGTGACCGTGGACTTCGTGCCGACGTCGCGGGCCCGGTTAAAGCCGGGTCTGGAGACCTTCGCCAGCGTGGACGTGGTGATCGGCCCCATGGGTTTTGACCTGGACGGTAGTTCACGGCAGCTGTTCCGGGACGAGTTCGTGATCGTCATGGACAGCAGCAATCCGTTGTTGGCTTCGGAGCGGCTGACTGTCGCCGACATCGCCTCCGCGCCGCACGCCGTCGGTGAGTTCGGTGGATCGATCGTGACCCCGCCCATGCGGTTCTTCGAGCAGATGGGGCAGGCCCCGGTCGTCGCCGCCAGAGTGGCCGGGTTGCAGGGGCTGCCCGCGATCGTGGAAGGGACCGACCTGGTGGCGGCAGTGCCCCGCATGTTGGCCACCCGGCCCGTGCAGACCCTGTCCATCACGGCGGTCGGGTTTGATCCGGACTTGGAGGTCCCCCTGGTGGAGGGCATGTTCTGGCATCCCCTGCAGTCCACCGATCCCGCCAATCTGTGGTTGCGTTCCGTGATCCAACGGGCCTCCACCCACCTGTCGGGCGAGGGACTCGCAGCCCACCCGGTGACCATCGCCGCCCACTGACCGCGGCCCGGATTCCGCCCGGATCCCGGGACAATCCCCGTCCACCCCGGGACTGCAGGCCCATCGGGTTGCCACCATGGGACGTGAAGGATCCACCCGCGAGTCGTCATCAGCGAAGGAGCTGTCATGAACCAGAACACCACTGCCATCACGGGCCGCAACACCATCCGGGAATGGCTCGATCACCCCACGGGCGGGCCGGCACTGCGCGGACTACTGGCCCAGGCGGGCTCGTCCGAGGACTCGCTGGGACCGGCCATGTCCCTCCCGTTGCAGCAGCTCGTCCAACTGTCGCAGGGCCAAATGCCACAGGAAGCGGTGGACGAACTCGTCCGCGCGGCCAACGGCGGTGAGATCCCCGAAGAAGCGGAGGCCACTCCACCGTCGTCACAGCGGTTCGAGGGGCGCACGGTGATCGTCACCGGCGCCGCCGGTGGCATCGGCCGGGCGACGGCGGAACGGATCCTGGCCGAGGGTGGACGCGTGATCGCCACGGACGTGTCCGCGGACCGGCTCGCCCAGTTCGCGGAGGCGGCTGCCACGGACTGGCTGGTGACCGTGACGGCAGATCTGTCCGACCCGGCTGCGGTCCAGGCCGTGCTGGAGGCTGCCGGGGACCGCGTGGATGCCCTGGCCAACGTGGCCGGTATCAACGACGACTTCTCCGCGATCCACGAGGTCTCGGACTAGATGTGGGCCAAGGTCTTCGCGGTGAACGTGGACGGGCTGGTGCGTCTGACCCGGGCCGTGACCGAGCGGATGCTGTCCACCGGCGGCGGGTCGATTGTGCACGTGACCTCGGAGGCCGGGCTGCGCGGATCCGCGTCGGGGGTGGCCTACACCGCCTCCAAGCACGCCGTCATCGGCATCACGAAGTCCATGGCGTTCATGTATGCCCAGGACGGCATTCGTACGAACGCCGTGGCGCCGGGCGGGGTGGCCACGGGCATCCCCATGCAGCCGAAGATCGCGGAGTTCGGGTCCAAGCGCCTGGAAGCTGCCCGCGTGATCATGCCGGGTATCGCCACGGCGGAGCAGTTGGCCGCGCCCATCACGTTCCTGCTCTCCGAGGACGCTGCGAACATCAACGGAACGGTCCTCGCCTCGGACGGGGGCTGGGCCGCGGTGTGATCCACGGTGGTGCGTGATTGCGCCTGCTGACCGGGCCGGGGGTCTCCCCCACCCTCCCGGTCAGCGCAGCGCGTCGGAGATCGACTTGGCACCGCCGTGGGCGGACTGCCCGCCGTCCACGGGGATCTCCGCGCCCGTGACGTAGGAGGCGGCGGGACTGAGCAGGAAGAGGACGACGGCGGCCACCTCCTCCGGAGTCCCGGTGCGACCCAGCGGGGTCTCGGCCAGGTTGGCGGCGCGGAACTCCGGCCGCGCAGAGGCCGTCATGGGAGTCTCGATGAACCCCGGGTGGACCGTGTTCACGCGGATCCCGCGGGGGCCGAGTTCGGTGGCTGCTGCCGCCGACAGGCCGCGGAGTCCCCACTTGCTGGCGGTGTACGCCACCGGGTAGTGACCCGTCAGCGCTGCCACCGAACCGACGTTGACGATCGATCCTCCTTGGCCCATGAGCGGTGCGCAGGCCTGGATTCCCAGGAGCGCGCCCGTGACGTTGACGTCCGCAACGGCCCGCATGTCCTCCGGCGTGGCTTCGAGAAGACGGGGTCGCCGGGTGATGCCGGCGTTGTTGACCAACCCGTCGATCCGCCCGTACTTCCCTTCGGCCACCTCGGTAACGCGGGACCAGGCTTCGGGCGAGGTCACGTCCAGGCACACGTAGTCGGCTCCACCGGTGGCGCGGTCGGCGTCGTCGAGCACCCGCCGCAACTCGTCGGAGGGTTCGGGCTTGAGGTCACCGACGATCACCCGGGCCCCGGCCGTGACGAGCATGGCCGCTTCGGCCAGCCCCTGCCCACCGTTGGCCCCGGTGACCACGACCACGCATCCCGTGAGGTCGGCGAGGACCCTTGGCGCTACGTCGTCAAGCAATCGACCTTCACCCATCTCATTCATGCAGTCGATGCTAGGAAGCCGGTCAACCCCGACGCATTCATGCCGTCGATACTTGATATGAGAATCACGGGATTCCGCCGACGGACGGCGGCGCCCACGATGGTGTTCGGAATCACATCGCATCGCTCCCGCGAGTCCCCGCGAATTGCAGGGAGCGCCGTGGACCGAACATCGTCGAAAGGCCACCACCGTGGAGAAGCTGCTTGCTCACCTGAGCCACCTGGAGATCACCTGCCCGGACGTCGAGGCCTCGGCCACGTTCTACATCGAGAAGTTCGGCATGCGGGAGGTCCACCGGGCCGATGACCGCGTGTACCTGCGCTGCTGGGGCGACTACAGCACGTACAGCCTGGTGCTGGTGCCCGGGGACGAACCCTCACTGCACCGGATGGCGTGGCGCACCACGTCCCCGGAGGCGCTGGAAACCGCGGCGTCCCGCATCGAGGCCTCCGGGATCACGGGTGAATGGACCGAGGGCGGTTACTGCTATGGCCGCGCCTACGAGTTCACCGGCCCGTACGGTCACCCGATGCGCCTTGTCTGGGAGGTCGAGAAGTACCAGGCGCCCGAGGAGCTGGCCTCCATCTACCCCGATCGCCCGGAGAAGCGCAGTCAGCATTCGTGCGCTCCGCGGTTCCTGGACCACGTCACCGTGGCCACCTCGGACGTCCACGGGTTCGCCGAGTGGTACTCGCAGAACCTCGGCTTCCGCGTCATGGCCTTCACCGATCTGGACGAAGCCCCCATCACCGTGTTCTCGGTGCTCACGACCAATGAGAAGTCCCACGACCTCGGCGTCGTCCTGGACACCTCCGAGCGCGCCGGACGCGTCAACCACATCGCGTTCTGGGTGGACACCCACGAGGACCTGCTGCGCACCGCCGATGTCCTGATGGAGCACGGGACGCCCATGGAGTACGGACCCTCCATCCACGGCATCGGCGAGCAGAACTTCCTGTACTTCCGTGAGCCGTCGGCACTGCGCGTGGAACTGAACTCCGGCGGTTACCGCAACTACGTGCCGGACTGGGAAGCCAACACCTGGAAGCCGTCCCAAGGATCCAACAACTTCTACCGCAACGGCGCCATGCCGCAGTCCATGACCGAGTCCTTCCCCCAGGCCGAAGGTTTCACGGCCACGGAGGAAGGCGCGTCGGAAGAGATGAAGGAAGCCCTGCTCAACCCCTACGCGGTCCAGGGTCGCGGCTGAGCAGGTTCGGTGACCCGCGACGACGACGGCGCGGGGCACCGCTTCCCTGACCCCTCGCCTGCCGCCCCCACCCCTGACGACAACCGACCTGAACGTCAACGAAAGGACGCCCCGTGTTCGAGTACTTCCCGGGCAACTACGTCTGGAACCTGAGTGTGGTGGCCACGCTCAACTCCGGAGGCCAGATCGACGAGGTCGACCGCGCGTGCCGCCCCTTGCGCGACGTGGCCACGACCAACGAGGACGTGGGCACGGAAGACTTCCTCAAGGCGTGGACCGGTCTGGTGGACCAGCTGGTGACCCAGGCCGAGGAGCAGGAAGCTGCCGGGCGCACCACATCCGCCGGCCGGACGTACTTCCGGGCGCTGGACTACCTGATCCACGCCGAGCGTATGCAGTCCAACAGTTCCACCGAGCGGTTGGCCACCTACCGCCGTTGTCTGGAACTGGCCGAGAACTCCTTCCGGCTGGCGCACCCGAACGTCTCCAGGGTGGAGGTCCCGTTCCGCGACACCACGTTGCCCGCATATTTCAGCAAGGCGCCGGCCACCGCTGAGGGTCCCGCACCCGTGATGATCATGTTCAACGGGTTGGACTCGACCAAGGAGCACATGTTCGTCTCCGGGCACCCCGCGGAACTGGCCGAACGCGGCATCTCCACCCTCATGGTCGACACCCCGGGGACCGGCGAAGCACTGAGGCTCCAGGGGTTGACCTCGCAGATCGATTCCGAGGAATGGGCGGCGGCCTGCGTGGACTACCTGCTCACGCGCGACGACGTCCGCGCCGACCGCATCGGGCTGCTCGGCTGGTCACTGGGCGGGTACTACGCCCCGCGGGCAGCGGCCTTCGAGAAGCGCCTGGCGCTGGTTGTCGCCTGGGGAGCCAACCACAACTGGGGGGCGGTCCAGCGCCGTCGTAAGGAACGCGAAGGCGAGCGACCCGTCCCCCACTACTGGGAGCACGTGCAGTGGGTCTGGGGGTACGAGGGCGAGATCCTGGAGGACTTCCTGGACTTCGCCGACGGCGTGCACCTGGACGGAGTGGTCGAGAAGATCAGCGTGCCGTTCCTGATCGCCCACGGGGAGAACGACCGGCAGATTCCGGTCGAGTACGCGCACCGTTCCTTCGACCAAGCCGTCAACAGCCCCAAACGGGAGCTGCGGATCTTCACCCGGGAGGAAGGCGGCGCCGAACACATCGGGTTGGACCACTTCCCGTACGTGTCCGAGTTCATCGCCGACTGGGTGGCGGACACGTTCGGAGAACTCGACGGGAAAGGCTGACGGAAGACGCGCATGAGCATCCGGTGTGATCGTCATTGACGACGATCACACCGGATGCTCATTGGTGCCTGGTTGGCTGGCTGTGACGGATCAGGGAATCACCCGGTGGTAGGTCGGGGTACCCCACACCGGGCGTTCGACGACCTCTCCCTTCGAACGCGAGGCGTCGATCATCTTTCCGTTGCCGACGTAAATCCCCACGTGGCCCGGGTAGTGCATGAGGTCACCCGGCTGACGTTGGGACGCCGGAACCTTCGGGTAGGCAGCAGCCTGCGCACCGGAGGTCCGGGGGAGCTTGATGCCCGCCTTCTCAAAGGCACGGAGGGTCAGGCCTGAGCAGTCAAAGGAATTGGGGCCCTCAGCACCCCACACGTATCGATCCCCCACCTGGGACCGCGCGTAGCTGATCACCGAGTTCACGCGCGCCGCTCGAGAGTCCTGCGATGGCTTGCTCCCGTAGATCAGCGCATTCCAGGTCTTGGGCCCCACGACACCGTCGGCGGTGAGACCGTGGGCCTTCTGGAAGCTACGGACGGCCGCGTCCGTCGCGGGACCGAACTTTCCGTCCACGCTCAGGCCGTAGTTGTACTTGTTCAGCCAGCACTGGGCTTCCTTGACAGAGTTACCCGTGGAGCCGGACTTCACCTTGACATGGTCTGATTCCACCACGCAGTTGGGAGCGTTCGGATAAGGATCCGCTGCACTCGCAGGCGTCACGGCGGCGTACAGGCCACTGGCGCAAATCACCACGCATGTGGAGACCGTTGCCAGCTTCTGGGACAAAGAGACTGTTTTCATGATCGATTCGACCTTTCAGGAACACAGAACATGAATCCGAGACAATGCATGAGAGGTGACCCGAATTTCATCGGGAATTTTCCCTCGTGAAGAAATGAAGTGAAGATCTGAAGACCTCACCCGCCGCACACAACCCCATCGCCCCATATCTCTTGCGACGGGTTGTTGATAGATTTCCTCCGGCCGAAGTTCCTCTGGTGTTCTGAAAATTAGTCGCGCTTGACACGACGGTCAATGCACGGAATACATCACTGGCCAAGGGGTGAGCCCCTGATCTCCGAAAGGCCAACCGAAAAAGCTTCTTTTCACTGGCTTCCAGGTATCAGGTCACTCAAGTGGACATGGTCAGGGGCGAAGGGCGGAGCCTTCAGTGCGGCGACGTCGACCTGTCGTACTGCCGTTCGACGACGGCGATTCGGACGCTGTAGTCCGAGTACCACGTCCGCGAACCCGCCGACTGTGCCAGAAGGTGTTCGTGGTTGCCCTTCCACGCCTGGGCGTCTTGGGCCGTACGCCAATAGGAAACCGTGATGCCAAGGCCACCGGGCGTCCGCGCGGATTCGTGACCCAGGTAGCCCGGTTGGTCGACGACCAGCATTTCCATCCGAGCGGCCATCTCCTCATACCCCGGCGCGTTCCCGGCCAGGGTGCTCGTGAAGATGACCGCAGTGTAGGGCGGGTGAAAGTCGGTCAAGCTCACGGTTTGGCCTCCCCGCAATCCCTGCGACTCGAGCTTTGGTGAAGTGTACGGGTTTCCAGCAAAGCGAGGGCATCTGCCAAGACAAGCGAAGTGCCGTGACGCGATGCGGGGTCCCCTCCCCCAAAGAACCCATGACCCGCAACGCGGATCTCATGGAGTTTTACGCGGCCGGGATTCCGGTGGGAGAACTCCCGTGCTTCGCGCAGTAGAGCATCCTGATCTCCAACGGCCAGGATCGCGTTGACCCTCGCCGGTAACCCGATGTCGAGGGGGTTGAACACGGATCCGGCCGGTGTCCACCATGCAGCTGCCCCGGCCGTGGGGAGGTCCAACCCTGGTCCAGCCGGCGCCAGGTCGTCTTAGAGAGCCAACGTCAGATCCACGTTGGGGTTGGTCAGGACCTTCCCGCGCAGTCCATGGCCGGATGGCTCCAACATGTCAGCAGTCAGGATCGCGACTGCGCCGCCGACCAGCCGCGACGGCGGTGTGGGGGTGACGGGCGGGGTCATCGACGCCGGGGGAACAGGATCGACTTCCGACGCTTTCCTCCGCGCAGCTTGTTCGCCCCGCGCCCGGCACCGCCGATCACCCACATACCGACGAAGACGCACAGGGTCAGCAGCAGGAAGGACAGGACCAGAAGCCCCAAGCCACCCCAAAATCCAATCGTCACTTCATCCTCCCCGTCGGTCGTCGATCTACAAGCCTAACGGCGCCTGCCCGCCCCACCTCCCTACGCCGAGTTCGGGGTTGTTCCGCCTATTGGGGCGAATAGGCGGAACAACCCCGAAATGGGCTTAGGCCTGCTCCGTCAGGGCTGCTGCATATCCGCGGATAGCAGGTTCGTAACGGGCGATCTCCGGACGGTCCAGGCGGTCCGCCACCATGGTGAGGACTTCGCCCAGAGCCGCACCATGCTGTCCAGATTCATGGAGAGTGAGCGCATGGAAGACGACGAGCGCGGCGTCGTCAGGAAACTGTTCCCGCGCCCTCTCGAACACCGCCAAGGACTCTTCGACCCGCCCGACGTTCTTGAGCGTACTTCCGTACGGCAGGTAGAACGCACGAAGGGAGTCCCCGCTCAGCCCCGCGTCCAAGGCCCGTTCGTAGAACTCCAGGGCTCGCTGCTCCTGACCCGCGGTGTCATAAGCACCGCCTACCTTGAAGAGCACTTCGGGGTCGCCCGGATGCTTCGCCAGGAGAGCCTCGAAGGCTTCGATGGTCGGAGCCATGTTTGCGCGGTCACGCGCGTTGAAGATGGCGTCGAGTTGGCGGCGGAGGTCGTCACTGGTCATTCGGCAACGCTACCCACCCATTCCGCCTCCCACCTGCGCTGAGTTCGGGGTTGTTCCGCCTATTGGGGCGAATAGGCGGAACAACCCCTAAATCGACGGAGGGGTTTTTAATCAGGCTACTGATGAATAGGCTGGTGGCGAGCGCTCTTCGGAGCCACGGCAACCACAATCGACCAGGAGGCCTTCATGAGCTCGAACCAGGACGCACACAACGAGACCACCGATCAGCTGGTCTTCCAGAACCCCGTGACCCGTTACGAGGCGATCGAACCTCCCAAACAGGACCAGCCGGAGCCCGGCCTGGACAAGACACTCGAGCCCAAGACGGACCGCGGCGAACACTCTTACCGCGGCACGGGGCGCCTGGAGGGTCGCAAGGCCCTCATCACGGGGGCCGACTCGGGCCTGGGCGCCGCCGTCGCCATTGCCTTCGCACGCGAGGGAGCCGACATCGCCCTCAATTACCTGCCCGCGGAACAAGAGGACGCCGAATGGGTCCGCGACGCCGTGGCCGACACGGGACGCAAGGTTGAACTCCTCCCCGGTGACCTCGCGGACCGAGACGCGGCCGCTGAGTTGGTCGATCAGGCTGTCACCGCCCTGGGTGGCCTGAACATCTTGGTGAACAACGCCGGCCGCCAAATCGCCGTGGAGGACGGGCTGGAGGCGTTGACCGACGAGCAGGTCGAGGACACCTTCAACGTCAACGTCTTGAGCATGTTCCGGTTGACGCGCGCTGCGCTCAAGCACATGCCTGCCGGGTCCTCGATCATCAACTCCACGTCCATCCAGGCGTACAAGCCGTCCCCGACCCTGTTGGACTACGCCTCCACCAAGGCCGCGATCAACAACTTCACCAAGGGCCTCGCCGAACAGCTGGCCCCCCGCGGAATCCGGGTGAACTCCGTGGCCCCGGGTCCCTTCTGGACGCCGCTGCAGGTCAGCGACGGGCAGCCGAAGGAAAAACTGCCGAACTTCGGGCAGGACACCGGCCTGGGCCGTGCGGGTCAGCCCACGGAAGTGGCCCCCGCGTACGTGTTCCTGGCGTCAGCCGAATCCAGCTACGTGATCGGTGAGACGTTGAACGTGAACGGTGGCATGCCGACGCCGTGACCCCTGAGCCGGGACGAGGTCACGCGCTGAGTCACACCGAGGGCTTCTCGGGCAGGATCTCGTCCCGGATCATGTCGGGGTCGTAGCAGGCCAAGGCATCGTTCTCGAGCGGACGCTCCGTTTTCACAATGTTGCCCGTGCGCTTGTCGCGGGTGTCTCGCATGACCACGTTGTGCCGTCGCACGGTGGATGCAGCCGTCCGCGGATCGGCAGCCCGGTAGAAATAGGCATCTTCCTCCCGAATGTGATACTTCATCGGCAGGGCTTGATCTGAACACAGCTCGCCGCGGAGGTATTCATCGTCCACGCGGACTCGGAACTGAAATGTCTGATCTGTATCATTCCGGACCCGATAGTCCAGGAAGTTCCAAACAATCGATGTGCCCGTTCCGAATGGGATCTGTCGCTGGAAGTCCGGGAAAAGGTCCAACCCACTGTGGTGGTGGTGCTCCACGATGGTCAACGAAGAGTGCAACGTCATCCAGTGCAGGAGATTGGTGAACTGACACAGCCCACCTCCCACACCGACTGCCGCATGGTCACCCTCGATCATCAGACCCGGCAAGTATCCCTTTCGCTGTGGAGGCTCACCGACCAAGCGCCAAAAGGAGAATGTCTCACCCGGCGCGATGACCACCCCATCAACATGCGGCGCGGCCAGGGACAGCGACCGCGCCTTACCCTCCTGAAGCTCGGGATGAGTATTTCCCAAACGACGACGAATGAGTGAGTTGTGGGAATACACCTTGATGCCAAGACTTTCGCCGGTGCCCTGCTTCGCGAATGACTATCGCACCATTGCATCAATAGCATTGCGCTGCAGCTGTTGCCGTTTGACCGAAATCTTGTAGGTCAACGGTGAAATCTCAGAGAAAAGCCTTCGGGCCATTTCAAGCTCGATTCCACGGTGGATGAGTCCGTTGGTGGTCAGAGCGTGAGGTGCGCCCCGGCCTTGAACATGGAAACTACTACGAAGCCGTTCACACCGGTCGAAAATCGATATAACCGTTACGGAATAGCAATCACCAATCATTACATTCAACTGGCCGCCGCCCACGGAAGGCCCGGCTCCACGTAGCCCAAGCCGTTGAGACATATACGTGCCAAGTTACATGAAAATTCGTTAAGTACGGATTGGCTCACACATCGGATTTATCAGCCCACGTTCGATAACGAACTGATAACGGCCCTGATCACGGCGCGAGCACCTCCCCTGTTCACGCTCGCACCCGTGACTGAAAGGGAACGTCATGCCCGAAGATTCGAACCTCGCCGACCGCCAGATCAGCCGACGGTCGTTCGGAAGGTTGGCGGCCGCCGTCACGGCGGCCGCGACCTTGACCTCGGTCAGCTACCGCACGGACAAGGCGTGGGCCGCAGAGGGCCCGCAACCAACACCGCACACCCAGCAGGCCTACGACCCGATCTCCTCGGACTTCGCCGCCAAGTGGACCCGCGCCGATGCGCGCCAGATCATGACGCAGCAGAACGACGAATCCGTCCCACGCGGCGAGAACTCGATGCCGGATTCCGTGACCATGCCGGAAATCCCCAAGGACTTCCCCGTCATGAATGACGAAGTCTGGGTCTGGGACACCTGGTCCCTAACCGATGAACATTCGAATCAGATGAGCTACAAGGGCTGGGACGTGATCTTCAGCCTGGTGGCACCCCGCTCCATCCCCTTCGACTCCCGGCACTGGAGCGCCAAGATCGGCTACTTCTACCGCAAGTCCACGGCAGAGCTGAACTCCTCCTGGACCTACGGCGGGCTGCTCTTCCCAGAGGACTCGTCCCTGTCCAACACCGAGTGGTCCGGCTCCACCCGCTTGATGCAGGGCAACAAGGTGCGCGTGTTCTACACAGCCACCACGTTCGGCACTCCTCGGCCGGGCACCGACGGGAAACCAGCGGTGTTGGCCACCGTGGAAGGCCGCATCAGTGCGAGCGACGAAGGCGTGGGCGGAGGCGTGCTCGGCTCGGAGGAGACCCACGTGACCGAGGAGGACCTGGGCTACGTCGACGGCGACCCGTTCGCTGAGACCGTCGAGGAGGTCAACGGCATGGGCGCCCACTACCAACGTGGCAACATCGTCCTGGCCTGGGCTGATTCCAAGGATCTGACCTCGTGGACCATGCTGCCTCCGATCCTCACGGCTTACGGGGTCAACGACCAGACGGAACGCCCGCAGATGATCCTGCAGGACGGGAAGTACTACCTGTTCACCATCTCGCATCAGTTCACCTACGCGAATGGTCTTCGGGGCCCGGATGGCGTCTACGGGTTCGTCGGCGATGGCATTCGTTCGGACTTCCAGCCGCTCAACGACTCGGGCCTGGTCCTCGGATCACCGACGGACCTGAACCTGCCGGCCGATGCTCCGGAGTCCCCCACAGTCGGTCAGAACCCCCGCCAATTCCAGGCCTACTCGCATTACATCCAGCCGGGCGGGCTCATCCAGTCGTTCATCGACAACGTGGACGGGCGTCGCGGCGGCACGCTGTCTCCCACGGTGAAGGTCAACATCTCGGGCGAGACCACCGCCGTGGACTACTCGTTCGGGGACAACGGCTTGGGCCCGTACGCCTACATTCCGACCAACAAGCGCAAGGGCGGCGTCGGCCACTACAAGTGACCCGCCCGCCCTGCGTCACGCTCGGACACGAACTATGAAAGGTGCCCTCGACGATCTCAGGAATCGTCGAGGGCACCTTGTCGACTGCCGCCGATCCTCCCGTTCAAATCAACCGATCAGTTCGGCGAACCGGCGCAGGTCGACGTTCCCACCGCTCAGTACCACCCCAACCCGTCGACCTGCCAATTCCTCAGAGTTCAGGACCCAAGCCAGCCCCAACGCGGCCGTGGGTTCCACGATCACCTTCATGGACTGTGCCATCGCCCGCATCGCCTCGACCAGTTGCTCGTCACTGGCGGTACTGACCTGAACGTTCTCCCGCTGCAGGATCCCGAAGGTGAGCGGTGCCAACGCCACGGTCTGGGCGCCGTCGGCAATGGTGCGTGGCACCTCGATGGAAACGATCCGCCCTTGTTCCAAGGAGCGCCGTGCGTCGTCTCCGGCCTCGGGTTCCACCCCGATGATCTGGATGTTCGGGTCGTGTGCGTGGGCCGCCAGAGCGACGCCGGAGGTCAGGCCCCCTCCGCCTAGCGGGGTGACGATCACGTCCAGGTCGGGAATCTCTTCACACAACTCACGTCCCACCGTGGCCTGCCCTGCCACCACGTCCGGATGATCGAACGGCGGAATCAGGGCCGCGTCCTGCTCACGCGCGATGTCCTCGGCCACGCTCGTGCGGTTCTGTGTGTAGCGGTCGTACTCCACCACTCGCGCCCCGTACCCTTCCGTGGCGGCGCGCTTGACCGCTGGGGCGTCCGTGGGCATGACGATCGTGGTGGGCACGTGGTTCAGGCGTCCCGCGAGCGCCACCGCCTGGGCGTGATTACCGGAGGAAAATGCGACGACGCCGCGCGCCCCCGCTTCCTTCGCCCTGGTCACGGCGTTGTACGCGCCTCTGAACTTGAAGGCGCCGGCCCGCTGGAAGTTCTCGCACTTGAAGAACACCTCGGCTCCGGCCCACTCGTTCAATCGGGTCGAGGTCATCACGGGTGTGCGGTGGGCGATCCTGCGGAGGCGAGCAGCTGCGCCGTCGACGTCGATGAAGCTTCCGGCCAATCTGTCGCTCCCCACTATGCGGTGCCGCAGGACCCGAGCGCCGGATCCGGATGGTGCGTCCATCGTAGGAGCGTCGTCGGCCGCACAGACCATGAGTCCGTCACTTCGGCTACCAAAACCGCCGGTCTCACCTAATGTGTAGGTATGGCCCAGCTGCATGAACTCGTGACCCCGGAATCGATTCGTCTCGACGCGCGTGCGCATGACTGGCGGTCGGCAATCAGGGCGGCGGGAAAGCTTCTGGCCAAGTCAGGCGCTGGATCACCGGCGTTCACCAAGGCCATGATCAAGAACGTCGAGGAGCACGGGCCATACATCGTGATCGCACCGGGATTCGCCTTCGCCCACGCGCAAGCCCCCGATCTCGTGAGTCGGACGGCCATGTCCTGGGCGCGTCTCAAGAAGCCGGTCAAGTTCGGCAACGCCGACAACGACCCCGTCACCCTGGTTGCAGCCCTGGCCTCAGCGGACAGCACCCAACACATCCGGGCCATGCGGCAGCTCATGTCCGTGGTGGAGAACCAGGAGACCAGGCAGCAATTGGAGACTGCATCGAACGTGGACGAGTTCTTGGCGGTGCTCAAGCGACTGAACGAATGGTGAGCGCAGCCCGATGACCCGGACTCTCCGGAGTCCTCCGTCACCCCACGGGCCGTCTGCCCCAGATCGAGGCCAACAGGCCACCGGAAATGTTGTGCCATACGGAGAACACCGCGCCGGGCAGAGCAGCCTCGGGTGTGAAGTACTGAGTGGCCAGTCCTGAGGCGAGCCCCGAGTTCTGCATTCCCACCTCGACCGACACCGCACGCCGAGCCGCCGGAGGGACTCGGAGCGCAGCAGCAACGGCATAACCCAGCCCGTACCCCAGGAGGTTGTGCAGCACCACGCCGATCAACAGTCCGAGCCCGGCGGTCATGAGCACCGCAGTAGATGCCGACACGACGGCGACCACCACGAAGGTGATGGCCAGAACCGAAATCCAGGGCAAGGCAGGTTCAATGCGCCGCACGAACCCGGAGAAGAACGTCCGCACGAGCAGCCCGCCCACGATCGGGATCAGCACGATTTGGACCAGAGACATCGCCATGTCCCCGGCAGGCACGGGGAGGAACTGCCCGGCCAGCCACAACGTGATCACCGGCGTGAGTAACGGGGAGAGTGCGGTTGACAGTGACGTCATGGTCACGGACAGGGCGACGTCGCCACGAGCCAGGTAAGTCACCACGTTCGACGCCGTTCCCCCTGGCACACTGCCCACCAGAATTAGACCGGCCGCCAATTGAGGCGGCAGGTGCAACACGGCCGCGATGGTCCAAGCAAGCAGCGGCATGATGAGGTATTGCAGTGCCACGCCGAGCAGCACGGGCATGGGTCGTTTCAGCACCAGGGCGAAGTCGGGAAGCGTCAGCGTGAGACCCATGCCGAACATGATCACCACCAGCGCCGGAACAATGTATGCGTTCCAGCCGGTGAATGCCCCTGGCAACAGGAACCATGCCCATCCCGCGCATGACTCCGTAGGCTGTACCCATGGCCACGCTGCATGAACTGGTGACACCCGATTCCATCCGCCTCGATGTCCGTGCCGCCGACTGGCACGACGCCATGAGGACCGTCGGTGAGGTCCTGGTGTCAGCCGGCATCAGTGACGACTCCTACACGGAATCGATGATCCACAACGTCGAGGAGCACGGGCCGTACATCGTGGTCTCCCCCGGATTCGCTTTTGCCCACGCCCGGGCGAACGACGACGTCCACCACACCGGGATGGCCTGGATCCGGTTGGCCGAACCAGTGGAGTTCGGCCATGAATCCAACGACCCCGTCACCCTGATTGCATCACTGGCAGCCATGAACAGTTCCTCACACATCGCGGCCACCCAGCAGCTGGCCACGCTCATGGCCGATCCCACAAAGCGCACAGCCCTCGCAACCGCAGCAACTCCCGAGCAGTTCCACGCCGCACTCATGTAGCGGCAACTACGGTGGGTGCATGGCAACGCTGCATGAATTGACCCGCCCCAACTCCATCCGGCTGGACGTTCAGGCCGCTGACTGGCGCGCGGCCATCACGACCGCGGGCCGGCTCCTGGAGACCGACGGCGTCAGTTCTGGGCATTACACGGACGCCATGGTCCGCAATGTCGAGGACAACGGCCCGTACATCGTGGTCTCCCCCGGGTTCGCTTTCGCCCATGCCCGCGCGAACGACGACGTCCATCGAACCGGCATGGCCTGGATCCGCCTCGACGAGCCCGTGGCGTTCGGCCACGAGTCCAACGATCCCGTCACCCTGGTGGCCGCCCTGGCCGCCGTCGACAGCTCGGCTCACCTGACCGCCATGCAGCAACTGGCCCAGGCTCTGGGGGACGCTGACACACGGGAGGCCCTCGAGTCCGCGACCACCCCCGGCCAGTTCCACGACGCCCTCGCTGCCGTGACCCCCAAAGCCCAGGGATCGACGACGGCGGCAGCAGCCACCGGCGCTACCGCCGCCAGCACACAAGGGGCGGCGGGCGAAGACGTCTCCGCCCCCACCCACGCGACCAAGGACCACATCCTCACGGTGTGCGGCAACGGCCTGGGCACCAGCCTCTTCCTCAAGAACACGCTGGAGAAGGTCCTGGACCAGTGGGGCTGGGGGCCATACCTGACGGTCGAGGCCACGGACACCATCTCCGCCAAGGGCAAGGCCAAGGACGCGGACCTGATCATGACCTCCGGGGAGATTGCGCGAACCCTGGGGGACCCGGGCATCCCCGTGAAAGTCATCTCGAACTTCACCAGCACCGAGGAGATCGACGCGGCGCTGCGGGATTCCTACGACGTCTGAGTCCCACCACAGGACTCCACCACCTTCTTCAACACCACTTGACAGGGGAGAACGATGAACTGGCTGGTCGCAGCTGCACAGTTCCTGGTCAACGAGATCCTTTCGGTTCCCGCGTTCCTGATCGGCATCATCACCGCGGTGGGCCTGATCGCCCTGCGCAAGAGCGCGGGTCAGGTCATCGGCGGGGCCATCAAGGCCACGTTGGGATTCCTGCTCATCGGCGCCGGCGCCACGCTGGTGGTCGCTTCGCTGGACCCCCTCGGGGTGATGATCCAGGGAGCCACCGGCGCGCAAGGCGTGGTCCCGACCAATGAGGCCATCGCCGGAATCGCCCAGGCCGAGTACGGCGGACAGGTCGCGTGGCTCATGATCCTGGGCTTCGTGATCTCGCTGCTGCTGGCGAGGTTCACCCCGTTGCGTTACGTGTTCCTCACGGGTCACCACGTGTTGTTCATGGCCACCATGCTCACGATCATCCTGGCCACCGCCGGATACGGGGGCGCCGTCGTCGTGATCGTGGGAGCGCTCCTGTTGGGAATCCTGATGGTCTCCCTGCCCGCGTTGGCACATCCCTGGACCCGCAGGATCACGGGGGACGACAGCATCGCGATCGGCCACTTCGGCACCGCCGGGTACATCGCCGCGGGCGCCACGGGTCGGTTGGTGGGGCGCAACAGCCCGTCCTCGGAGGACCTGAAACTGCCCGAAGGGCTGCGGTTCCTCCGCGACTCCATGGTGGCCACCGCGCTGTCCATGGCCCTGATGTACGTGGTCCTGGCCGTGCTGTTCATGGCTCGCGCAGGCACGGAAGCCGCCTTCCAGGCATTCGAGGGCGGGGCCACGGGCGTGGGCAACTACCTCATGACCTCGGTGACCTACGGCCTGCAGTTCGGTGTGGCGGTCGCCGTGATCCTGTTCGGCGTGCGGACCATCCTGGGTGAGCTGGTCCCGGCCTTCCAGGGCATCGCCGCCAAGGTCGTCCCCGGCGCCATCCCCGCACTGGACGCCCCGATCGTGTTCCCCTACGCCCAGAACGCCGTGCTGCTGGGCTTCACCTCGAGCTTCGCCGGAGGCCTGGTGGGGCTGGCCGTCCTGTCGGCGTGGTTGAACCCGGCCTTCGGGATCGCGTTGATCCTGCCCGGCCTGGTCCCCCACTTCTTCACGGGTGGCGCGGCCGGCGTCTACGGCAACGCCACGGGTGGTCGGCGAGGTGCCGTGGCGGGAGGGTTCGTCAACGGTCTGATCATCACCTTCCTGCCCGCGTTCCTGCTCTCCGTCCTGGGTGCTTTCGGGGGCGAGAACACGACCTTCGGCGACGCCGACTTCGGCTGGTTCGGCCTGGCGGTCGGATCGGCCGCCAAGCTGGGCGCGGTCGGCGGCTTGGTCTTGGTGCTTGCCATCGGACTGCTGGTCCTGGGTGCAGCAATCCTGGTCCAGCTCAAGGTGGTCAACCGTGGTTGGGATCCGGCACCCGGGCGACCGCGGACAGCAAGTGCACAGAGCGACGACGACGCCCCGTCCGGGCCGACCCCGGTTCGGAGCTACGCCAAGATCCCGCCGCCCGCGGGAGCTCCGGCGCCGCCGCCACGCAGTCGTTAGGCCGCCCGCCCAGACCATCTCAGCCACCAATGGCCACAAATACCAAGTCGCCTGTGCGACCTGCTTCACGTGGTTTAGATTGAGTCCATGGCTCGGTTCAGCTTCCTGGAGTGGCCGGTGGTGCGGCAACTGCGCACCGCCGATTCCACGGCGCGCAGTTCCGCCACGGTGTCCGAGCACACCCGTGAACTGACCTCCCGCAACGCCACCGCCGACCGCGTGGTGCAAAGCGTCTGCCCCTACTGCGCGGTGGGCTGCGGGCAGAAGGTGTACGTCAAGGACGAGAAGGTCATCCAGATCGAAGGTGACCCGGACTCTCCGATCTCCCGCGGCCGTCTGTGCCCCAAGGGCGCGGCCAGCGAGCAACTGGTCAACGCCCCCGGCCGCCAGTACGAGGTTCTCTACCGGGCTCCGCGGGCCAAGGACTGGCAGAAGCTGGACCTGGAACAGGCCGTGGAGATGGTGGCCGACCGCTTCCTGGAGGCACGCCGCAACAAGTGGCAGGACGCGGACGACAAGGGCCGCAGACTCAACCGCACCATGGGCATCGCCGCCCTGGGCGGTGCCACGTTGGACAACGAAGAGAACTACCTGATCAAGAAACTCTTCACCGCCGCGGGAGCCATACAGATCGAGAACCAGGCGCGTATTTGACACTCCGCCACCGTTCCCAGTTTGGGAACTTCTTTTGGCCGCGGCGGAGCCACACAATCGCTGCAAGACATGGCGAATGCGGACTGCATCGTCATCCAGGGTTCCAACATGGCGGAGTGCCATCCGGTCGGATTCCAGTGGGTTGCTGAAGCCAAGGCTCGCGGTGCCCGCGTCATCCACGTGGACCCCCGGTTCACGCGTACCTCAGCCTCCGCGGATCGGCACGTCCCCATCCGCGCAGGTTCCGACGTCGTGCTCCTGGGTGCGCTGATCAACCATGTCCTCCAGAACGACCTCTGGTTCAAGGAGTACGTCACCTCGTACACCAACGCGCCCTTCCTGATCTCCGACGACTTCAAGGACACCGAGGACCTGGACGGCCTGTTCTCCGGGTACGACCCCGAAACCGGGCACTACGACCGCTCGTCCTGGGCGTACAAGACCGACGACGACGCCGGTGCGGAGCCCGAGCACGGCGCTTCCGCCAGTGGCCGCGCCGAAGGTGAATCGCACGGCAGCGGTGGCCCGCCCGTGGCCAAACGTCCCATGCGGGACGACACCCTGCAGGACCCGCGTACGGTCTTCCAGATCCTCAAGCGCCACTACAGCCGCTACACACCGGAGATGGTGCAGGAGACCTGTGGAGTCTCCGTGGAGGACTTCGAGTACCTGGCGCGTTCGATCACCGAGAACTCCGGACGTGACCGCACCACGTGCTTCGCCTACGCGGTGGGTTGGACGCAGCACACGCTGGGTGCCCAGTTCATTCGCACGGCATCGATCCTGCAACTGCTGCTGGGCAACATGGGTCGTCCGGGTGGCGGCATCATGGCGTTGCGCGGCCACGCCAGCATCCAGGGGTCCACGGACATCCCCACACTGTTCAACATCCTCCCGGGCTACCTCCCGATGCCCACGGTGGACATGGAGACCTTCCAGGACTACCTGGACTCGATCGCCTCCAAGCAGCAGAAGGGTTTCTGGGCCAACGCCGACGCCTATTCGGTGAGCCTGCTCAAGGCCTGGTGGGGAGAGGCATCGCAGCCCGAGAACAACTGGGCCTACGACTACATCCCACGCCTGACCGGCCCGCACGGCACCTACCAGACGCTCGAAGCCATGATGCGCGACGAGGTCGAGGGGTACTTCATCCTGGGCCAGAACCCCGCCGTGGGCTCCGCGAACGGCCGCATGCAGCGCATGGGCATGTCCCACCTCAAGTGGCTGGTGGTGCGCGACCTCAACATGATCGAATCCGCCACCTGGTGGAAGGACGGCCCGGAGATCGCATCCGGGGAGATGCGCACGGAGGACATCGAGACGGAAGTCTTCTTCTTCCCCGCCGCCACGCACGTGGAGAAGTCGGGCACGTTCACCCAGACCCAACGCCTGTTGCAGTGGCGCCACCAGGCCGTCACACCGCCGGGCGACTGCCAGAGCGAGCTCAAGTTCTTCCACGACCTCGGTCAACGCATCCGCGCCAAGCTGGCAGATTCGGAGGATCCCAGGGATCGACCGCTGCTCGACCTCACCTGGGACTACCCGCTGCACGACGACGGCGACCCCAGCTCCGAGGCGGTGCTCGCCGAGATCAACGGTCGCTTCCTGACGGGAGAGGACGCCGGTAAGCCGCTGTCCACGTTCAACCAGATGAAGCCGGACGGCTCCACCTCCGGTGGCTGCTGGATCTACACCGGCGTGTACGCGGACGGGATCAACCACGCCGCGGACCGCATGCCGGGCCAGGAACAGGACCAGATCGCCTCCAAGTGGGGCTGGGCCTGGCCGGCCAATCGACGGATCCTGTACAACCGCGCGTCGGCGGACCCGGAGGGCAAGCCGTGGAGTGAGCGCAAGAAGCTCATCTGGTGGGACCAGGACGCGGGCCGGTGGACCGGTCCTGACGTTCCGGACTTCCCCGTGGATCGTGCGCCCGGCACCGTCCCCGACCCCGACGCCGGGGGCCCCGCTGCCCTGGCCGGTGACGATCCGTTCATCATGCAGTCCGACGGCAAGGGCTGGTTGTTCGCGCCCAAGGGGATGGTCGACGGGCCGCTGCCCGCGCACTACGAGGCGCAGGAGTCGCCCGTGGTCAACCCGTTGTACCCGCAACAGCCCAGCCCCACCCGCGAGCTGTTTCCACGCGGGGACAACCTCACCGCCCCCAGGTACGGGCAGGCCGGCAACGAGGTCTACCCGTACATGTTCACCACGTACCGGTTGACCGAGCAGCACACCGCCGGTGGCATGAGCCGTTGGCTCCCCTACCTGGCCGAACTGCAGCCGGAGATGTTCTGTGAGATCTCAGCAGAACTCGCGGAGGAGCGTGGCCTGGAACCCTACGGATGGGCCACCCTGGTCTCCCCACGCGCCGTGATCGAGGCCAAGGTTTTGGTCACCGACCGCGTGGTCTCCCTGGACGTCGCAGGGCGCCGGATCCACCAGATCGGGCTGCCCTATCACTGGGGTGTGGGTTCGGACGCCGTCGTGACCGGTGACTCGGCCAACGACCTCATGGGCATCACGCTGGATCCGAACGTCCACATCCAGGAATCCAAGGTGGGAATGTGTGACATCCGGCCGGGCCGCAGGCCCCGCGGGGAAGCCGCCACCCGGCTCGTGTCCGAGTACCAGCAGCGGGCCGGGCTCACCGTGGAGACTGGTAATGAGCGGGTCACGGACCCCGACCTCGAGTTGCGGAAGGAAGACCCCTCATGACCTCCGAGCCGGTTCAGCAGCGGCCGAACCCCACGGGGGACGCGCACTACGACCACCCGCACTCCCGGCGCGGGTTCTTCACTGACACCTCGATCTGCATCGGCTGCAAGGCCTGTGAGGTCGCGTGCAAGGAGTGGAACCGTAATCCCGCCGACGGTGACTACGAAATTCTGGGCTCGTCCTACGACAACACGGGCGCTCTGGGCGCCGACACCTGGCGACACGTCGCGTTCATCGAGCAGGACCGCGAGCGCATCGAAGAAGCCAGGGAGTCGGGCCGGAAGCTCGTGGACTTGGGGATGCCGCAGGTGGGCCCACCGCAGGAACGGGGTGTGGCGGACGGCGCAGCGTCGTCGTCCGCCACGCACACGCCGGACACACCGGAGTTCCGCTGGCTCATGTCCTCTGACGTGTGCAAACACTGCACCAACGCGGGATGCCTGGACGTGTGCCCCACGGGTGCGCTGTTCCGCACCGAATACGGCACGGTGGTGGTCCAGGAGGACATCTGCAACGGCTGCGGCACGTGTGTGGCAGGGTGCCCGTTCGGTGTGATCGAACGCCGTGAGGACGGCCTGGTCAGCACTCCCGCCGGCCGCGAGATGCCGGACACGGTCAAGAAGCCGCAGAACGGCGTCGCCCAGAAATGCACCCTCTGCTACGACCGCATGAAGGACGACGAAACCCCGGCCTGCGCCAAGACCTGCCCCACCACGTCCATCAAGTACGGCGAGCGCGAGGACATGCTGGCCGCCGCGCACGAACGCGTGGCCCAGTTGCACGAGCAGGGCATGACCGAAGCGCGGCTCTACGGCGCGAACCCGGACGACGGCGTGGGCGGCACGGGATCGATCTTCCTGCTGCTGGACGAACCCGAGGTCTACGGCCTGCCACCTGACCCGCGGGTTCCGACCGCCGACCTGGCGCACACGTTCAAGCGCGCCGGTGTGGCCATGGCGGGGATGGCGTTGGCCACCGCCACGGCCTTCATGGTGGGTGGGCGTCGATGACGGCCTCCGAGTTCGACAGCTACCGCCCTCCGGAGCCGCCCCGTCGTCGTCGGGGCTCCGGCAAGGGACGACGACGCGCCGCGGGTTCGGGTTGGCTGCGGCGCGGTGCCGAGGGTGCACGCGAGATGCCCGTGGTGCCGGATGCCGAGGTGGAGCCGTATTCGTCGTACTACGGCCGCCCGGTGGTCAAGGCCCCACCGTGGAAGAAGGAGGTCGCCACCTACCTGTTCCTGGGTGGTGTGGCCGGTGGTTCCGGGCTCCTGGCCTTCGGCGCCCAGCTGACGGATCGACCTGTACTGCGGCGCAACGCCCGTCTCTCCGCCCTGACCACGGTGGGCGTGGGCAGCTTGGCCCTGGTGGCAGATCTCGGCCGCCCGGAGCGGTTCCTGAACATGCTCCGAACGATCAAGCCGACCTCTCCCATGAGTCTGGGGTCGTGGGTTCTGGCGGGCTTCGGCACCAGCTCGGGGATTGCGGCCGCCGGGGAGGTGGACCGCCTGTTGGGCGAACGCCTCCCGTTGGGTCCGATCCGGGCCGTCCTGCACGGGGCCGAGCCCGCGGCAGGAGCCATGATGGGGCTGCTGGGTTCCCCACTTGCCGGGTACACGGCCGTCCTGCTCTCGGACACGGCCATGCCCACGTGGAACGCCGCCCGTGGGGACCTGCCGTTCCTGTTCGTGAGTTCGGCCGCGTTGGCTGCCAGTGGCTTGGCCATGATCACCACGCCGGTTGAAGAAACCGGTCCCGCTCAGGCTCTCGCCGTCCTGGGCGTCGCCGGTGACCTGGTCGCCGAACCCGTCATGGTCAGCCGGATGGACCCCGTGGCAGCGGAACCTCTGCACCGGGGAACACCCGGTCAGCTGCTCACCTGGAGCAAGCGGCTGGCAATCGCCGGTGGCGTGGGAACTCTGCTGGGCGGGCGCAATCGGTGGGTGGCCGCCGCCTCCGGTGCCGCCCTGCTCACGTCCTCTGCACTGACCCGATTCGGAGTGTTCCAGGCGGGGATCAACTCCGCCAAGGATCCGCGCTACACGATCGAGCCGCAGCGGCGGCGTCTCGAGGCCCGGCGCGCTGCGGGCCAGACCGGCGATTCCATCACCACCGCGGTCTGATCCACCCGCCGAAGGGCGGAGAGACTCAGCGGATGCGGATCCGCCCGGCCTCTTCCGGGGAGCGCGCCGCCACGGTTTCCCCGATCACCGGGTGGCCCGGGAGTTCACCAATCACCAACAGCCCGCCGGAGGTCTGCGCGTCAGCCAGGGTCAGCAGGTGGTCCTCGGTCACTCCGGAGTCGGCATCCAGGTTCGGGCGGACCCAGTCCAGGTTGCGCCGAGTGCCGCCGGAGACGAAGCCGTCCCGCAGTGCCTCCGCTGCGCCGTCGACCAACGGCACGGCGGAGGAATCGAGCACGGCGTTGATCCCGGACGCGCGAACCATCTTGAACAGATGGCCCAGGAGCCCGAATCCCGTGACATCCGTGGCGGCCTTGAGACCGGCGTCGACGGCGGCCCGCGCGGCATCGCGGTTGAGCTGGGTCATGACGTCAATGGCGGATTCGAAGACTTCGCCGGTCTGCTTGTGCCGGTTGTTGAGCAGTCCCACACCGATGGGTTTGGTGAGGGTGATCGGCAGCCCGGGCTCCGCGGCGTCGTTCCGCAGCAACCGGTCGGGCCGGGCCGTGCCGGTGACGGCCATGCCGTACTTGGGTTCGGGGTCGTCGATGGAATGCCCGCCGATCACGGGGCAACCGGCCTGCTGGCCCACGTCCAGGCCACCGCGGAGGACCTCGGTCATGAGTTCCATGGGCAGGACCCCGCGCGGCCAGCCGACCAGGTTGATGGCCACCACCGGGGTGCCGCCCATCGCATAGATGTCGGACAGGGCGTTGGCGGCGGCGATCCGGCCCCAGTCGTAGGCGCTGTCCACCACCGGGGTGAAGAAGTCTGCGGTGGAGAGCACGGCGAGGTCGTCCTGGATGCGGACGGCCGCGGCGTCGTCGCCGTCGTCCAGGCCGACCAGGACGTCGGGATGGTTCTGGCCCTCCAAGGCACGGA
Organism: Kocuria soli; assembly: GCF_003797835.1. Lineage (GTDB taxonomy): Bacteria > Actinomycetota > Actinomycetes > Actinomycetales > Micrococcaceae > Kocuria > Kocuria soli. The sequence goes on along the minus strand of NZ_RKMF01000003.1, from coordinate 118,779 downwards.
CGGCGTCCTCGAGCTCACCGGGCGGGATCTTGCAGGCGCAACCGCCCCCGTGTGCGTAACCGGTCAGTCTCTGCGTCGAGTCCGTGTCCATGATTTCAGCCTACGACCCGGCGCAAGGCCGGTGATACGTTGACCGACGGAGGTGTCTGTGTTCCTGGTGGGCACCCCGGTCTTCAAAACCGGTGAAACCGAGTAGCTCGGTTTGGCGGGTTCGATTCCCGTCCACCTCCGCCAGTCTTCTACCCCCGGAAGGTGCGCGGTGACCAGCGAGGACCCACGACGACGCATTCCCCGCACCGACCATTTGCTGGCCCACCTGGGGGTGATCGAAGCCGGTCAGCGCCTCTCCGAATCGGCGATCCGTGCGGTCATCCGGGAGGCCCAGGACGCCGCACGGGTCGGATCGGTGGCACCCGATGAGGTCGAATCGCTGGTGCTCGATCGGTTGGCGGCCACGTCGGGTTCGTCCCTGACCCCGGTGCTGAACGCCACCGGCATCGTGGTGCACACCAACCTCGGCAGGGCCCCGCTGTCCACGTCCGCGGCCCAGGCCATTGCGGATGCGGCGGGGTACGTGGACGTGGAGATGGACCTGGGCACCGGGCGCCGTTCCAAGCGCGGGGTCGGGGCACGCCAAGCGCTGCTCGATGCCTGCCCGGCAGCGGAGGACGCGCTGGTGGTCAACAACGGGGCAGGTGCATTGGTGCTGGCCACCACGGCTTTCGCCTTCAGGCGCGAGGTGGTGATCAGCCGGGGGGAGTTCGTGGAAATCGGTGCGGGTTTCCGCCTCTCGGACCTCATGACCTCCACGGGAGCGCATCTGCGGGAGGTCGGCACCACCAATCGGACGCACCTACGCGACTACTCGGAGGCCGTCTGCGATCGGACGGGCTGCATCCTCAAGGTTCATCCCAGCAACTTCAACGTCTCCGGGTTCACCTCGGCCGTCCCCCTGGCCGAGCTGCGCCCACTGGCCGATGAACACGATGTGCCGTTGATCGTGGACGTGGGCAGTGGGCTGCTCCACGCGGACCCCGCCATTCCTGACGAGCCGAGCATCACCCAGGCGCTGGAGGCCGGCGCCGACCTGGTGATCGCCAGCGGCGACAAACTGCTGGGCGGCCCGCAGGCCGGGCTCATCCTGGGGCGATCGGAGTACGTCCAGCGCCTGGCCCGCCACCCGTTGGCCCGCGCCGTCCGCTGCGACAAGCTCACCCTGGCCGCACTGGAGGCAACCCTCACGGGGCCGGAGCCGCCGGTCAAGGCGTACCTGCACGCGGACCCGGCGCGTCTCAAGGAACGCACCGAGCGGTTGGCCGCCGCCGTCGGCGCGCCCGTGGTTGCCCACGACGGCCGCGTCGGAGGCGGCGGTGCCCCGGAAGTGCCGCTGCCCGGTTGGGCCGTGCGCCTGCCCGAAACCGTGGCGAGGGATCTGCGCTTGGGGAGTCCCGCCGTCGTCGCCCGCGTGCACGACGGCGCCTGCCTGATCGACCTGCGCTGCATCCCGGAGGCCGACGACGAGCCACTGGCCGCCGCGATCTCACAATCCGTCCAGAGGCGTGGATCCGGTCGCCCATCGGGCCTGGCGGACGACCGGATCCAGGTCTCGGCGGAGGAAGGGCTCACATGAGCTACGTGATCGCGACCGCGGGGCACGTGGATCACGGCAAGTCCACGCTGGTCCGCGCTCTCACGGGGATCGAACCGGACCGCTGGGCCGAGGAAAAGCGGCGGGGGCTGACCATCGACCTGGGCTTCGCCTGGACCACCTTGCCGTCGGGCAAGGACGTCTCCTTCGTGGACGTTCCGGGCCACGAACGGTTCCTGGGCAACATGCTCGCGGGACTGGGACCGGCACCCGTGGTGTGCTTCGTGGTGGCCGCGGACGAAGGCTGGCAGGCACAGTCCTCCGACCACCGGGACGCGGTGAACGCGCTGGGGATCCGACACGGCATCGTGGCGCTGACCAGGACCGATCTGGCTCCTGGCCGCATCACGGAGGTGACCGGGCAGGTTCGGGCGGAACTCGCCTCCACGGGGCTGGCCGATGCCCCGATCATTCCGGTGTCCTCCACCACCGGTAAGGGGCTGGAAGACATTCGGGGCGCCCTGGACACTGCGCTCACCGCCACACCGCCGCCCGATCCCACCGCGCGGGTCCGGCTGTGGGTGGACAGGGCCTTCTCCATCAAGGGCGCCGGCACCGTGGTCACGGGCACCCTGGGCGGCGGCACCGTCCGGCACGGCGACACCCTCACCCTGTGTGGCGAGCAGGAATCCACGGTCACCGTACGTGGTCTGCAGGCCCACGGCGCAGCCGTCGATTCGATCGTCCCCACCGCACGCGTGGCACTGAATCTGCGGGGTGTGCCCGCGGACCAGATTCATCGCGGCCAGGTGCTGGTGACGCCGGGGGCTTGGCCCACCATCGCGGAGTTCGACGTTCGCCGCAGCACCGGGCCCGAGTTCACGGCGGTTCCCAGCCAGATCGTCCTGCACGTGGGGACAGCAGCGATACCCGCACGTCTGCGACCCTTCGACGGCGACCACGCCCGCCTGCGCATCGACCGTCCGGTCCCCGTGGTGCCGGGCGACCCTCTGATCGTGCGGTACCCGACGGGTGAGGTGGTGCTGGGCGGGGCGCGTGTCCTGGACGTCGACCCGCAGCCCTTGAACCGACGGGGTGACAGCGCCGAACACACCCGGTGGCTCAGCGCGCTGCCGGACGGGGGCGATCCGATCGCCCTGACCCGGCGCCTCTCGGCAGTCCCCCGGGCGCACTTGACCGGGCTGGGCCTGGTAAGCCCCGAGGACCACGTTTCCGCCGAACAGGATGTGGTGGAAACGGCCGGCTGGTGGGTCCACCGGCCGGCGCTGGAGGGCTGGATCAGTGCGCTGCAGGACGCGGTCCGGCAGACTCACCGATCCAACCCACTGGCACCCGGCCTCCCCGTGCCCGCGGCTTCCGAACGCTTGGGAATCGCCGATCCCGGACTCATGGATGCGGTGGTCAAGGGCTCGGGGCTCGTGCACCGCGACGGCGTCCTGGCTGACCCGACGCACGTGTCCCAGCTGGGCGCGGCGGAGGCCGGCGTCCAGGCTCTCGAAGCGCGATGGGTGACCGACCCGTTCGACGCACCCGAGGCCTACGACCTTGATGATCTGCACCTGGGACCCAAGGAACTTGCCGCCGCCGAACGCGTGGGGCGGCTGGTGCGGTTGGGCGACGGCGTCGTCGTGGGGCCCCGGACCCCGGCGCTGGCCATGCGCGAACTGGCCCGGCTCGACCAGCCCTTCACCACCAGCCAGGCGCGTCAGGCCTGGGGCACCACGCGACGCGTGGCCATCCCCCTGCTCGAACACCTGGACGCACGCGGCTGGACCGTCCGTGAGGACGGCACCCACCGGCGCATCAAGCGGTGAACAACGCCCGGTAGTACCCCGCCTGGGACGGGTAATACGCCTCGAACTCCACCGCCGACGGGTCGCCACCCGACTCAGCAGCAACCAGGCGGTCCAGGTAGAACTCCCATCCCGGACCGGCCTGACCGGCCAACTCTGGGTCGTCCAGACGGTGGGACAGCTCGACCGTGACCTGCGACAGTTCGCATTGGATCAGATCCAGTTCCAGGTGCCACGCGTCCGCCCCGTCGCCGGTCTCCAGGACCAGACGACGCGGCGGCACACATTCGAGGACCCTCGCCTCCATCGACGGCGCGCCCTCCTCCACCAGCATGGTGACGGCAATCCGACCGCTCGCCGGATCCCCCGACCACGGGCCGAACCACCGGGCGGTCCGCTCCGGGTCCGTGACGGAGGCCCACACGTCCTCGATCGGCGCGTTGAAGGCCCTGGCCACCACCAGGAAGGCATCCCCTTCATGCGTGTGGCGGCGGCCGGTGGGATTCGGGCTCATGAGTGCCTCCGGTTTCACGTGATGGGTGGACGACGCGGTCAGTTGGACGGCAGCTGGGCCGCGTGCGTCCAGTTGGACGGGAACTTCGGCTGGGCGATGTCCGCCATCTTGGCGCACACCCGGACCACCTGGTTGGAATAGCCGAACTCGTTGTCGTACCAGGCGTAGACCACCACGGTGTTGTTGTTGACCACGGTGGCCAGGCCGTCCACCACGCAGGCGTAGCGGGAGCCCACCAGGTCGGAGGAGACGGTTTCGGGTGAATCCGTGAAGTCGATCTGCCGGCTGTAGGGCGAGTCGAGGGAGATGCCGCGCAGGAATTGGTTGAGTTCCTCGGCGTCGGCCGGGGCCTGGTCCAGTTGCAGCGTCAGCACCGCCATGGAGACGTCCGGCACGGGCACGCGGATCGCGTTGCCGGTCAGCTTGCCCTCCATCTCCGGCAACGCCTTGGCCACGGCCTTGGCCGCGCCGGTCTCCGTGATGACCATGTTCAGGCCCGCGGCCCGACCACGGCGGGAGCCCTTGTGGTAGTTGTCCGTCAGGTTCTGGTCGTTGGTGAAGGCGTGCACCGTCTCCACGTGACCCTGCTGGATCCCGTACTTGTCGTTGAGCACCTTGACCACGGGCGTGATCGCATTGGTGGTGCAGGAGGCCGCGGAGAGGATCTGGTCGGCCGGGTCGATGTCGGCGTCGTTGACCCCGCACACGATGTTCTTCATCTCGCCCTTGCCCGGCGCCGTCAGCAGGACCTTGGAAATGCCAGGGGCTTCCAGGTGACGGGAGAGACCGTCGACATCGCGCCAGACGCCGGTGTTGTCGATCAGGATCGCGTCGTCGATCCCGTGGGAGCGGTAGTCCACGGACTCCGGGGAATCCGCGTAGATCACCTGGATGTCCACGCCGTTGGCGGAGATGACGTTGCGTTCCTCGTCCACCAGGATCGACCCGTTGAACTTGCCGTGGATGGAGTCCCTGCGCAGCAGGGAGGCCCGCTTGACCAGGTCGTTGCCCGGCTTCTTGCGCACGACGACGGCGCGCAGGTTGAGTCCCGTCCCGTCGTAGCGTTCGACCAGGATCCGGGCCAGGAGTCGCCCGATGCGTCCGAATCCGTACAGCACCACGTCGCGGGTCTGCGGGGTGTTCTGCCCCTGTTGGCCCACCACCGGGGCCAGTTGCTCGCGGAGGTACTGTTCGACGTCGTCGCGCTTGGACTCGTCCAACCCGGCGGCCATCTTGCCGAGGTCGATCTGACAGGTTCCCAGGTCGAGGTTCTGCAGGACGGTCAGCAGTTCCCACGTACGGGCGGTGGTCAATTCCTCGCCGACGACGCGGCGGGCGAAGCGGTGGGCCTTGAGAATGTCCGTCACGGACTTGTGGACCAGGGAGCGCCCGTGGATGTTGAGAACGACTTTGTTCTCACGGTAGAGGCGGCCGATCACGGGAACCATGGCCTCGGCGCGGGTCTCGCGTTCGGCCCAAGTTTCAACTGCAGACACTGATGCCCTGCTTCCTCGGCCGCACGTCCTTGTGTCAGCCGCTTGGTTGTCAGTCATGCCGCGCGATCACACGGTGGGATCACGCACGCGATCGCTCCTGCGACCGCCACGGACGCGAGGTCCCGCGCCCGTCGTCGATCCTACCCGGCGGCCCCGCGCCGAAAGCCGCCGCGGACCGCGCAGCCCGCCCGCGTCGAGACCTCCGAAAAGGCCCAGGTTTCGCGCTGCGAAGGGCCGTTTCGGAGGTCTCGACGAGCGTCGCGCACACGAGGGGTCGCGGCACGAGGCACGCGGGTGTCAGGTCAGGGTCAGGGCGATTTCCATCATCTGGGTGAAGGCCGTCTGCCGCTCCTCCGGCGTGGTCTCCTCCTGGCGCATGATGTGGTCGCTCACGGTGAACAGCGCCAGTGCATTCACCCCCACCGCTGCCGCGTTCAAGTAGAGCGCCGCAGCCTCCATCTCCACCGCCAGCATGCCCATGGACGCCCAGCGCTGGTTGACCTGGTCATTGGCGTTGTAGAAGACATCGCTCGAGACCACCCCACCCACGTGCGTGGTGGCACCGAGTTCGTCCGCGGCGCGCTTGGCCCGCTCCAGCAGTTGATACGAGGCCAACGGGGCAATGGTGCCCGGCAGTTGGTACTGGTTCGCGTAGTTCGAGTCCGTGGAGGCCCCCTGGGCCATGACGACGTCGTACAGGTTCAGCTGGTCCTGCAGGGCCCCGCAGGAACCCACGCGGATCAGGTTCTGCACCCCGAAGACATTGATGAGTTCCCAGCTGTAGATCCCCATGGACGGCATGCCCATGCCGGTCCCCATGACGGAGACCTCCTTGCCCCGGTGGGTGCCGGTGAAGCCGAGCATCCCGCGCACCTGGTTGAAGCACTCGGCCCCCTCCAGGTACGTCTCCGCGATGAACTTGGCGCGCAGCGGGTCACCGGGAAGCAGGATGGTCTCGGCGATGGGGGCGCCGTCGGGTTGGATGTGCGGCGTGGACTTGCCGTGGGTGTCGAGCATGGGTCTCCTCGAGGTGAACGACCGAAGCGTGATGGAACCGCCAGGATGCCACGCTGCCTCATTCATGCTGCATCGAGATCATGGTTTCCGGCTTTCGTAGGCGTGAACCACGCTGGAAAGCATGATCTCTGCAGCCAAAGTACATTGCGCACAACTCAATTGCGGTCTACGGTTGGATCATGACCAAGATCGCCGGGCTGGACGACCAGCTGTGTTTCGCGCTTCACGCGGCGTCCCGGACCATGACCAACGCCTACCGGGCAGGTCTGCCGGAGATCGGATTGACCTACCCGCAGTTCATCACCCTGGTGGCCCTGTGGGAACAGGACGGCACGACCGTTTCCGAACTCGGCGCGCGCCTTCACCTGGACAGCGGAACCCTGTCCCCGTTGCTGAAACGCCTGGCGGGCATGGGCCTGATCGAACGACGGCGGGAGGCCGCCGACGAACGCCGGGTGAGCATCCACCTGACCCCCGAGGGCCGCGCGTTGGAGAGCCGGGCGGCCGCGATCCAGCGCGACATCTTCCAGGGCATCGACATCACGGACAGCGAAGCGGAGGCGCTGCTCTCCCTCGCCCACCGGTTCACGGCGGCGGCCGAATCGACCACACAGACTTCACGCTGACAAAGCGTGACCGAAAGAATCCAGCACCAACCACCCAGGAGGACACCATGGCAAGCGTGTACACCGCTGAAGCAATCGCCACCGGAGCAGGCCGTGACGGCCACACCCGCACCACCGACGGTCGGGTGGACCTTGATCTGGCCGTCCCCAAGGAGATGGGCGGCTCCGGCGAGGGCGCCAATCCCGAGGAACTGTTCGCCGCCGGCTACGCCGCGTGCTTCCACTCGGCACTGCAGCTGGTGGCCCGCAAGGAGAAGGTCGACCTGGGTGATTCCAGCGTCGGCGCCCGCGTGGGCATCGGCCCCAACGACGCCGGCGGCTTCGACCTGGAGGTCACCCTGGAAATCGTGATCCCCGAGGTGGAGCACCAGAAGGCCGTCGAACTGGCCGAGAAGGCGCACCAGGTGTGCCCCTACTCCAACGCCACCCGCGGCAACATCCCCGTGGAACTCGTGGTCACCGACGACTGAGACCCGGCGAGCAGCACAGGGATCAGTCGGACGCAGCGGCCCTCAGCTCGGACACCTTCCGGGCGAGGGCCGCCGCGTCGTCGTCCCCCAGCCGAATCCCGAGTTCCCGCACACCGTCCACGACCTCCGCCACGGAGATCTCCTGCGACGCCGTCGGCTGTCCCGGGTGCCGCTCCGTGCGGGTGCTCTGTGTGAGCGTCACGTGCCCGTGATCCAGGTGCCGCATGACCATGAGGTTCGAACGGAACTTGGACTCCGGCCACTTGGAGGTCATGTGGTGTCCCATGGTCACGTCCACGGGGTGCACGGGGAGGTCGTCGTGGACGTGCTCAAGGGCCCCGTTCCTGGTCAGCGCCCAGACCGAATCCCCGTGGTCGCCCCACCGTTCGATCCGGAACTGGCGGTCGCCCTCCCCCTGGGTTGCGCCGTCGCGCAGCTCGATCGGACGGGTGATGCTGAACCCGAAGCCCGGGTCGCACAGCCAGTCGACACCGTCGAGCGTGACGACGACGCTCATGTGCGTCCGCGGCGAATCCAGCCCTCGCACCCGCCCCAGGGCCCGGCGGAAGGTGTAGCCGTGGTGTTCGAGTGCTGCGGCGAAGAGCTGGGAGTGCTCGAAGCAGTACCCACCGCGGCCCTTGACGACCAACTGCTGCTGGACGTTGCGCGGCTCGACCCCCGGGTGCCGCCCCAGGAGGACATCCACGTTGCCGAACGGCAGAGTGCGCACGTGGGCGTCGTGGAGTTCCGTCAGCAGGTCCAGGTCCGGAGCCACCGACGACGGCACCGGGGTGCCCGCCAGCCCGATGGCTTCCAGGTACGCGGGCACGTCGAAGTCCTCCGTCTGCCAGGACGCTCCGGACAATGCTGCGGTGCTCATGGCGCGAGCCTATCGGTGGGCCCTGTTCCCTTCCGTAACACCCGGTTGAATCGCACTTCCTGAAGCGCGCACGATGAATCCATGGACAAGCTCGCGCTCATCACCGGGGCATCGGCCGGTATCGGCCTGGAAATCGCCAAGCAGCTGGCCGACCGTGGCTACGACATCGCCGGGGTCGGTTCCGGGGACCGCATCCACGACCTCCAGGCCAAACTGCCGGGCGTGAACGTGACGCCGATCCAGGCGGACCTGCGCACCGAGGAAGGCATCGAGCAGGTCTGGTCCCAGGTCGAGGCGCTGAACCGTCCCCTGGACGTGGCCGTGCTCAACGCCGGGCGCAGCCTGGGTGGCGCGTTCCTGGACACGGACCTGGAGACGGAGAAGGAGATGATCGCCCTCAACATCACCTCCCAGGTCCTGCTGGCCAAGAAGGTGGTTCGCACCATGGCCGACCAACGCGACGGACGGATTCTGATCACGACGTCGATGTCCGCTCTCACACCGACCCCGTACGAGTCGATCTACGGCCCCACCAGGGCCTTCATGTTCAGCTTCGCCGAAGGCCTGCGGGAGGAGATGAAGGAGTACGGCGTCACGGTCACCGCGCTGCTGCCCGGGGCCACGGCCACCGACTTCCACCAGACCGCGGGTATGGGCAACACCATGTTCGGCTCCAACGACTGGAAGAACGATCCGACGCTGGTGGCCCAACGCGGCGTGGAAGCCCTGTTCGCGGGGAAGGACCACGTGATCGGCGGGGACGCCAAGACCCGGCGCGCAGCGGTGGTCAACAAGTTCCTCCCGGAACGCATCAAGGCCGCCCGATTCGCCAAGGACAGCAAGCCGACGTCCTGACCCCGGCGTCTGCTTGCCGTGCGGCGGTCAGTGGGCCGCGACGGCGTCGTCGTCCTCCGTGTGCACGTGGTAGATCTCGTGGCCTGAACGCCTGAGGTTCCCGCTGAGCAACCAGTAGAGCGCCAGGGCCAGGAGGGAAACGGCCGCGAGGATGAAGAAGATCGTGGCGTAGCTGGCCGCCCGCTCACTCGAGGCGAGGGACGCGAAGCCCATGAACGATACCCTCGAGTTCGTGATGGCGGCCGTGTAGGCGATGCCGATCGGGATGGCGATGTTGATGGTCAGGTTGTAGAAGCCGATGGCCACACCCGATTTCTCCGGGGCGATCTCCCCGACCGCCGTGGACAGCAGCGGGGCGTACATGAGCGCGTACCCGGCACCGAACAGCCCGATGCCAATCACGTAGAACCCGATCCATTGATCCGTGAACACCGCCGGGACCAGGAATCCTGCGGCGATCATGGCCAGGGCGATGGTCACGGCCTGGCGCGAGTTCAGCACCTTGGCGATGGCCCCGGACAGGGTCCCGACGACGACGGCCAGGATGTACCCCGGGACGAACAGCAGCGATGTCTGGGCGACGTCCATGCCGAACAGGTCCGAGCCCAGGAACGGCAGGACGAACACGAAGCCCAGGTTCACGGAGTAGACCACGAAGACCACGAGCAGCACGAAGACGTAGGGCTTGTATTTGAAGAATTCGCTGGTCACGATCGCGTTCGCGTGTGTGCTGATGTGCCACACGAACACGGCGATGCCCACTGCCACGGGCAGGAGCCAGATCCAGTTGAACGCCTGCATGAACATGATCAGCCCGCCCGCGATCACGGCGATCAGGAACGGACCCAGGATGTCGAAGCTCGAACGGGTGGAGGCGCTCTTGGGCACGAAGGCGAGCACCCCGGGGATGGCCAGTACGGCGATCAGGGAGACCAGGAACAGGGCGGTCCAGCCGACGTAGGTCGCGATGAACCCGCCGCCGACCACACCGATCAGCAGCGACAGCTGGAAGGCTGCGGTGGAGAACCCGAGGTAGGTCTTCTGGTCCTTCTTGGGCAGGTACTTGGTCACGTAGACCACGTACAGCGTCTCCGCCGCGGCGAAACCTGCGGTCTGAATGATGCGGCCGGTCAGCACCCAGGCGAAGGATTCCTGGCCCAGGTAGCCGATGACCGATCCGATGCCCACCATGCTCAACGCTGCCAACAGGAGCTTGCGGATGCTGATGAAGTCGGCCAGGGACGAATAGACCACCGCACCGATGCCGATGATCACACCGGCCAGGGTGGCCTGGAGGCTCACGGCGTCCACGGACAACCCCAGGTCTTCGGAGATCGGCAGGTTCAGGCTCTTGAACCCGTTGTCCATGACCAGGCAGAACACGAAGAGGAACAGCAGGACGGGTACGGCACGCTTGGGCTTCGCCGCTCGATCGGTCGGCTGCCGGGCGGAACCAGCGGCTGCTGAGGGGGCCGCCTCGGTGGACTCAGACATACTGCTCTCCCCCTGTAGGTGTTCGCTTGGGTGTTCGCTCTGGGTGTTCAGCGTTCCCTCCGACTGTCTCAATCGGGGCAACGGCTGTCCACTTGCCCGTGCCCTACGGCGTGGTCGTTCGCCTCACGTTCCACAGAAGGTCACGAACGACGACGACGAACCGGGCCCCTCCAGCCCGGCGAAACGCTCATCCGGTTCGAACGGTGCCCGCACAGCGCCGAGCAGTCGGGTGAACTCCCCCAGGTCACCGTCCTCGGCCGCGCGCAGTGCACGCTCCAGGTGGTGATTGCGCGGGATGTAGACCGGGTTGGTCCGCGCCATGAGCTGCGGGTCCGCGGCACCGTCGGGGGCCCAAGCCCGTGCCAGACGTTCCCTTTCGGCGACCCAGGCGGCGGCGTCATCGCCCTGGACCACGTCCGGCAGGCGGTCTTCCGTCACGGCGCGGAAGAACAGCGTGAAGTCGAGCCCGCTCGTTTCCAGAAGATCGAAGGTCGTCTCCACGAAAGCCCGGTACTCCCGCACGGCATCATCGGGAGCCCCTGCCAGGTCAACGCCGAGCTTGGCCGCCATTCCTCGGGCCAAGGCGGCGTCGTAGGTGGGCTCGAACTCCTCGAGCACCGTGGTCGCGGCGTCGACCGCGGTGTCGGCGTCGTCGTCGATCAGATCGATCAGGGCTTCGGCGAAACGGGAGAGGTTCCACAGAGCCGCCGCGGGCTGATTGCGGAAGGCGTAGCGCCCACCGCGGTCGATCGAGCTGAACAACGCATTGCGGGTGAAGGTGTCCACGAAGGCGCAGGGGCCGTAGTCGATGGTCTCCCCGGAGATGGTCATGTTGTCCGTGTTCATGACCCCGTGGACGAAACCGACGAGCATCCACCGCGCGACCAGTTCGGCCTGCGAGCGCATCACGCTTCGCAGCAGTTCCAGGGACGGATTCTCGGCCTCCGCCGCCTCTGGCCAGTGGCGTCGGATGGCGTGGTCGGCCACCGCACGCTTGACCTCGGTGGTCCGGTGCACGGCGGCGAACTGGAACGTACCCACCCGTAGATGGCTTGACGCCACGCGCGTGAGGATGGCCGCGGGCTCCGCGTCGGGCTGCTGGCGCTGGATGCGTTCACCGGTTGCCACCACCGCCAGGCCGCGAGTGGTCGGGATGCCGAGGGCGTGCATGGCCTCGCCCACCAGGTATTCGCGCAGCATGGGGCCCAGCGGGGCCTTGCCGTCGCCACCGCGGGAGAAGGGCGTGCGGCCACTCCCCTTGAGGTGGAGGTCGCGCCGGGTACCTTGCCGATCCAGCACCTCGCCGACCAGGAGGGCGCGCCCGTCGCCGAGTTGCGGGACGAACTGCCCGAACTGGTGCCCGGCATAGGCCTGGGCATAGGTGGCCGGTTCGTCGTCGTCGGCCCATCCGGTCAGCAGCGCGAGTCCGTCGGGCGAGCGCAGGAAGTCGGGGTCCAGACCGAGGTCTCGGCTCAAGCGGTCGTTAAGCACCACCAACGACGGCGACGGCGACCGTTCGGCGGACCAACGCACGGACATCTGTGGGATGTCTTTCGCGTAGGTGTGCTCAAGGTGCGGACGTTCCGTCATGCCTGCCTCCCGGACGGGGCGCGGTGAGTGGCAGGTTTGAGGAGGATCGCGACCAGGACCGCCCCGGCTGCCGCGGCAGCGGTCCACACGAGCGCGGGCGATTCCCACTGGCCCTCCATGCGTGCGTCGGCAATCCACGCGACGCCCCAGGCTATGGCGAGTCCGGGGATGAAGCCGTTGCGGTGGGTGACCACCAGGGCGATGCCGATGGCCGCAGCAACCAGCACCACAACGGCAGCGGCCCACCGCCACCCCTCGAACCCGGCCAGCCCGGCCGCACCCAGCCATGCGGTGATGTTCGCGACCGTGGCCACGCACAACCAGCCGAGGTACAGCCCGAAGGTGCCGTCGGTGAGAACTGCCTCGACCGTGGACTCCGCCGGGTCGGCCATGAGCAGCCGGAAGGTGCGGATCAGCGCGACGAGCAGGACGAGGATCACCACGACGCTCAGGAACAGCCCGTCGAGTTGGACCACTCCCAGCCACAGGGCATTGAGCAGGGCCGCGGCCACCGCCCACGGGCGCAGTCGTCGCTGACGGTCAGAGGACCGAGCCCGCGGAGTCAATTGCCACAGGGCGTAGAGCCCCAGCCCCAGGTAGATCAGGCTCCAAATGCTGAAGGCCGACGCACCGGGGGCGACCGGTGTGGCGTCCGCGGCCAACCACCCGTCCACGGCCTCGGTGACCGGGGTTCCGCCGATCGCACCGCTGCCCAGGAAGGCACCCAGGATCGCGACGGCGACCGCCACGAGCGTCAGGATCGGGGTCATCAGTCCCACTTTGTCCGTCCGCATCATCAGTTCTGCTGCACCCTTCCGATCAGTCCCTGGACGTTGTCGAGCGTACGGGCCGCACGTTGCTCCGGTGTCAGGGTTTCGCCCATCTGCCGGATGCCGTCGGGCTTCTTCCGCCCTTGGGTGTAGTCGCTGCAGGCCAGGTCCGCACACACGTAGGCGCCCAGGGAGTTGTAGTGGTCGCGCTTGGTGTGCGGCCGCTGGATGGAGACCAGCGAGATTCCGCTGCCGGGGTGGAGGGTCATGCAGAGCTGGCACATCTGGGCGTTGCCGCTGCCCTTGCCTGCCTTCTTCTGCAGAACGATCCCGCGCAGGCCGTCCTCGGTCTCCGCGACCATGTAGCCGTTCTGCGGAGCCTTGGGGTCGATCCAGGCCAGGAAGATCCTCGATTCCCAACCGCCCAGGACATCCTTGGGGAGATTGATCCGCTGGGCCTCGCCCTTGGAACAGTTGATGAAGCTCTTGCGGATCTGGGTTTCGGTGTACGTGAGCATGGCGATTCCTCGAATGGTCAGGGGTCCGTCCGGGACGGATGGGCAGAACGAGATGGCCAATCGAGATCAACGTGGTCGAGATCCGATTGGCTGCATCAGCTCTGTCTTCTGTCGGCACTGAACAAGCCGACAACCTCCTGACGCCTTTGGCTCACATTGCGGTACGGATGCGTACGGCTTCGAGGCTACACCCGGACCGTTATTGAACCGGCGGGGCTCCTTCACGTCCGATCAGGTGCGCCACGCCACATGAGGGCGTATCGTCTATACGCAGCAGGCTGATTAATTCATCGATCCACGCCTTCTTCTTGTGCCTGTCCCCAGGCACCGGCGAGAGACCACCCCAAGGAGCGATCATGGCTGAGAACAACGGCGCCGAATCCACAGAGACCCACGGCACACCGCGCCAAGCCACCCCTTCCGGCCACGCCCTCCCGGGTGCCCCCGCCCCGAAGGCGCCGGCCCCCGAGGAACCGACTCAGCCACAGGCACCCCTGCCGCCCGCCTCCGATCAGGCCGCACCCGCCACCGTGACGGCCACGGGAAACTCCACCGGGGCGGAGCCCACGCTGCGCGCCCAGCAGTCGACCTACCTCACCACCGCCCAGGGCGGACGGCTCCCCACCACGGATCACTCCTTGCGCGCCGGTGAGCGCGGCCCGGTACTCCTTCAGGACCATCACCTCCGGGAGAAGATCACCCACTTCGACCACGAACGCATCCCCGAGCGTGTGGTCCACGCCCGCGGTGCCGCGGCCCACGGGGTGTTCCGCGCCAACGGGGCCGCCAAGTCCATCTGCCGGGCGAGCGTGTTCGACCAGGGCAAGGAGACAGAGGTCTTCGTGCGCTTCTCCACGGTCCTGGGCTCCCGCGGTTCCGCCGACACCGTCCGCGACACCCGCGGTTTCGCCGTCAAGTTCTACACGGATCAGGGCACCTGGGATCTGGTGGGCAACAACATCCCCGTGTTCTTCATCCAGGACGCCATCAAGTTCCCCGACGTCGTCCACGCCGCCAAACCCCACCCCACCCGGGAGATCCCGCAGGCCCAAAGCGCCCACGACACCTTCTGGGACTTCGTCACGCTCCACACGGAAGCCACCGCACACACGCTGTGGAACATGTCCGACCGCGGCATCCCGCGCTCCTACCGCATGATGGAGGGCTTCGGCATCCACACCTTCCGCATGAGCAACGACGACGGCACCACCAGCCTGGTCAAGTTCCATTGGAAGCCCCGGCTGGGGGTGCACTCGATGGTGTGGGAGGAGGCCCAGATCGCAGGAGGCATGGATCCGGACTTCCACCGCCGCGACCTGGCGGACGCCATCGAGTCCGGTGCCCTCCCCGAATGGGACTTGGGAGTTCAGGTGTTCCCGGACACCGAGGACCAGATGTTCGAAGGCATCGATCTGCTGGACCCCACCAAGATCGTTCCGGAAGAGCTGGCCCCCGTGAAGATCATCGGGACCATGACGTTGACCAAGAACCCGACCAACTACTTCGCGGAGACCGAGCAGGTGGCCTTCCACCCCGGTCATCTGGTCCCGGGCATCGACGTCACCGCCGACCCGCTGCTGCAGGGCCGCCTGTTCTCCTACCTGGACACCCAGATCAGTCGCCTGGGTGGCCCGAACTTCGCCCAGCTCCCCGTCAATCGGCCCCACGCCCAGGTCAATGACATGCAGCGCGACGGCATGCACCAGAGTGCTGTGCATGCGGGCGTGGCACCGTACAAGCCGAATTCCTTGGACGGTGGCTGCCCGTTCTTTGCCGGTGCGGACCAGGGCGCTTTGATCGACGTCCCCGTCGCGATCAAGGGCGAGGCCACGCGGGAGAAGCCCGCGAGCTTCGAGGACCACTTCTCCCAGGCGCGGCTGTTCTACCGCAGCCTGGCACCGGTGGAGCAGGAGCACACGGCCTCGGCATACGCGTTCGAACTGGCCAAGTGCTACGAACCGGTGATCCGGCAACGTGCCGTGGACGTACTGACCCAGGTGGACCAGGAGTTGGCCGAATCGGTGGCGGCCAAGCTGGGGCTTCCCGCCCCCGGGCCTTTGGATTTGGACCCGGTGGACGTCAGCCCCGCCCTGTCCCAGGTGGGAAGCGAATGGCCCGTGAGCGGTCGCCAGATCGCGGTGCTCACGTGCGAGGAATCCGACCCCCACGCGGTGGGCGCCCTGGTGGACCAGATCTTCGACGCCGGCTTGGTGCCCTTGGTGGTCGCCCCCACCGGCGAGCCCCTGGGCGGCGAGGACGGTGCCGTGGCCATCGCCCGCACCTACTTCACCGCCCGCTCCATCGAGTTCGACGCCGCAGTGGTCGTGGACCTGCCCGCCGAACCCGAGCCCGCCGTGGGCGTGATGTTCGGAGAACTCCAGCGGCAGGGCAAGGCGGTCGCGGTGCTCGACTCAGCGATGGAGGCTGCCGTCGCCATCGGGCTGGACCGGGAGTACGAGGGCACCTCGCGTATCGCCAGTACCGGGGAGGCGCTGCCGGCCTTGCGCTCCGCCCTGTCCCGGCACCGGGTCTGGGCGCGCTGACCGCCCCCGAGGGGTCAGGGCACGACCTCCAGCAGCTTGGCCTTGTCCACCGGGACCTCGCGGAGGATCAGGCGCGAGTTCACAGAGGCGACGTCGTACTCGGACTTGAGGACCTCGATCACCGACTCCAGCTCGGACGCCCCGGAGCAGACGATGTGGAGTTGGTAGTCGTACTCCCCTGTCAAGCGCAGGGCGCCGATGACCTGGGGCACCTTGGTGAGGGATTCGGCGAACTCGACCCGGGAGACGCCGTCGTGAAGTTTGATGTCGCTGAGGACGCCGAGCTCCATACCCAGGGCACGTTCGTCGATCACCACGGTGCTGCCCGTGATGACCCCGCTTTCACGCAGCCGTCTCATGCGGTCGGCCACGGTGTTCGGCGCCAGGCCGACCGCTTGGGACAGCTGCTGGTAGGACGCGCGTCCGTCCCGCGAGAGTTCTCCGATGATGGCTCGATCGATGCCGTCCAATGCCATGATTGAGAAATCCTCCCCGAAACTCGAAACTTGGTGAGATTCTCTCACCAACAGCTCTATTGCACTCGATGATCCGGCGTATAAATCGGGTCTTTGTTGCGTACCGTTCGGGCCATGGACCTCCTCTTCGTCAAGGTGGCACTCGCGCCGCTCATCATCCTGATCGCAACCCTGATCGCTCGCCGCCTGGGCCCGCGCGCGGGTGGCTTCTTCATCGGGCTGCCCACCACGGCTCTGCCGTTCATGCCGACGATGTACCTCATGCTGGGCCTGGAGTCCGCGGTGGTCACCGCCACCGGCGCAATCACCGGCCAGTTGACGTGCGCGCTCTTCTGCATTGCCTACCCCCGCACCGGGCCCCGCCTGGGAGCCTTGAGTTCAATGGTTGCCGCACTGGCGGTCGCCGCCGTCCTGGGGCTGGCCACCGTGGCGCTTGGGGCGCCCATGGTCGTGGCGGGGTTGGCCCTGGTGGTCATCCTGGCCGGACTGTTGACCTGGCCGGCGGTCACGGGGGAACTGACCCCGGCCCGGAATCGGCGGTGGGACCTCCCGCTGCGCATGGGAATGGCCTGCGTGACCGTGGTGACGGTGTCCTCCTTGCAGCCCTACCTGGGCACTGCACTCGCAGGCGCCGTGGCCTCCCTGCCCACGATCCTCATGGTCATGTGCCCAGCCGTCCACCACGCGGAAGGGGTGGGCAATGCCGTGGAACTGACCCGCGGAACCCTGACCTCCATTCCCGCCACAGTGGTGTACCTGGTGAGTTTCGTGCTTCTGGCTCCGCACGTCGGCATGTGGTGGGCACTGGCCGTGAGCCTGGTGGCCATCCCGATCACAACCGTGGCAGTCTCCCGCGGACCCGTGCTGCTCAGAGAAGTGGTCCGATTCCGCAGGCCCCTGACCACCAGCGGCACATCCGAGCCTGAACGCTCTCGCCCTGGACCGGTCCTGACCCAGAGATGATATGTATGCTTACTGTCGTCACTTGCGTCTCAGAAAGGACCCACCGTGAGCAACCATCCCAATGCTCGTCCCACACCCCGAGACACCGGAGCAACTCGCGTGAACGACGAGTCGAACACCAAGGATGTTGTGGCCCAGAAGAGCAAGAACGAGGCCAACCAACTCAAGAACCAGGCCGCCGGATCCGGTGAGCGCGTGGCCGAAACGGCCAAGGACAAGGCAGGCAACGTCAAGGACGAGGCCGTCAACCAGGCCCAGGATCTCTTCGGTCAACTGAAGGGCGACGTGCAGGGCTACGTGGGTCCCCAGCAGGAGCGGGCAGCGTCCACCGCCCGGTCCATCAGTGACGAAATCGGTGCCATCTCCCGCGGTGAGCAGCCCCAGTCGAATTACGTGGGTGGCGCCCTCGGCGGCCTTTCCGGGTACGCGGACTCGTTCGCGTCGGCCCTGGAGAACAAGGACCCCCAAGAACTTCTGGGTGATGTCCGCCGTTTCGCCTCCCGCCGCCCCGGCACGTTCCTGGCGTTGGCCGTCGGCATCGGTCTGCTGGCCGGACGTGCCACCCGTGGCGCCAAGGACAGCGACGAGGTTCCCACCGACGCCCAGGGTGCCAAGGAGTTCTTCGGCACCGCGGAGTCCGACACCACGGGACAGGAGGGACAGGCCCGATGAGCCACCCAGTGCCCCCGTCAGAGACCCAGGTCCGCGCGGAGCGTGAATCCCTGGGAGACATGTTCAAGTCTCTGAGCACCAACCTCACCACCTTGATCCACCAGGAAATCGCCCTGGCCAAGGCCGAGGTCACGCAGACGGCCAACAAGACCAAGGACTCCGCAAAGGTCATGGGCAAGGGTGCGGGGATGCTGGGCGGGGCCGGAGTTGCCGGCCACTTCGTCCTCCTGTTCCTGTCCCTCGCGATCATGTGGGCGCTGGGCAACGTCATGAACCTGGCGTTGGCGGCGCTGATCGTCGCCGTCCTCTGGGGCGTGATCGCCGGGGTCCTGGCCATGATCGGCAAGAAGAACCTGGACCGCGGCCAGAAGACGTTGCAGCAGGCCACCCACGACCCCATGGCGCAAACACGTCAGACCGTCACCGAAATCCCTGACACCGTGAATCCGTCGAAGGAGACCCCATGAGCCAGCAGACCCCCGAAGAGATCCGTGCCGAGATCGAAGCCACGCGGTTGCGACTGGGTGCCGACGTCGACGCCGTGACCGAGAAGGTCACGCCCGAGAACGTGGTGGCGCGCCAGAAGGGCAAGGTGCGCGGCAAGTTCCAGAACGCCCGCGAGCGCGTCATGGGCTCGGCCGACGACGCCCGCGCCTCCACGGAGGACACGTTGGGCAACCTGCGGGATTCCGCGGGCGAGAAGGCCGACCAGGCCCGCCAGGCGGTTGGCAACGCACCCGGTGCAGCCAAGGCCAAGACCCAGGGCAACCCGCTTGCCGCGGGCCTCATCGCCCTGGGTGCCGGTCTGCTCGTTGGCTCCTTGCTGCCCTCCAGTTCCAAGGAGCAGAAGCTGGTGGGCCAGGCCGCGGATCGCGTGCAACCTCACGCCCAGCAGGCGGCTCAGTCCGTCAAGGGCGCGGCTCAGGACATCGCGCAGGACATGAAGCAGCCCGCGCAGGAGGCCGCCCAGTCCGTGAAGGAAACCGCCCGATCCGGCGCACAGGACGTCAAGTCCCACGGGCAGCAAGAAGCCGGGAACCTGAAGGATTCGGCCCAGGACTCCGCCAAGTCGGTCAAGAACGAGGCACAGAACAACTGACGCCCTGACAGACCGAAACCCCGGCAGAGGTGGCCCCGTTGCTCAGGCAGCAACGGGGCCACCGTCGTCGTTCAGGGGCCAGGTGCCCGTCGTTGACAGCAGGCGTAGCGTCAAGGGCATGAGCACCCCACCCCAGGACCAGCGGATCCGCACCGACGTCGTCGTGATCGGCGCCGGCCCCGTGGGTGAGAACGTGGCGCAGTACGCCGTGGAGGGTGGGCTGTCCGCAACCCTGGTGGAGCACGAGCTGCTGGGAGGCGAGTGTTCCTACCACGCCTGCATTCCCAGCAAAGCCTTGCTCCGACCGGTCGACGTCGCGAGCACCACGCGCGACCTGCCGGGTGTCACTGGCTCCTCCGTGGACATTTCCGGCCTCCTGGCCCGGCGTGACGCCTGGGTCTCCCACTACGACGACGCCGGTCAGCGCACCTGGGCGGCGGATGCGGGCGTGGCCGTGGTGCGCGGTCACGGGCAGTTGGTCGGCGAGCGCCTGGTGCGGGTCGAGGGCGCCGATGGCCCCGTTGCGCTGGAGGCCCAGCGGGCAGTGGTCCTGGCCACGGGAAGTTCCCCCGTGATCCCGCCGGCGTTCGACGGGGTGGAACCGTGGACATCCCGCGATGCCACCGGAGTTCAGGAGATTCCGGAACGCCTGGTGATCGTCGGCGGTGGTGTCGTGGCCTGCGAGGCCGCCACGTGGATGGCCGCTCTGGGCTCGCAGGTCACCATGGTGGTCCGCGGCAACCGCCTGCTGTCCGGGTGGGAGGAGTTCGCGGGCCGGACCGTCGTCGAATCCTTGCGGGACAGCGGTGTGGATGTGCGGTTCACGACCGAAGTGGCCTGGGCATCCCGCCAGGGTCCGGCCGCCACGGGATTGGGGAGGATCCACGGCGGGCCGGTGACACTGTCCTTGAGCGACGATTCCGCGCTGGAAGCCGATGAGGTCCTGGCGGCAACGGGCCGACGCCCCGCCCTGGAGTCAGTCGGTCTGGACGCCGTGGGACTCACTCCGGCGGACGTCCTGTCCGGCGCCCTGCCCGCCTGGCTCCACGCCGTCGGAGACGCCGGCGGCACCGCTCCCCTCACTCACGTGGGGAAATACCACGCGCGGGTTCTGGGAACCCGGCTGGCCGCCGATGCCGGGGGCCGCAATGATCGCCCTGCACCGGATGTGATTCCCGTTCCGCAAGCCGTGTTCACGCAGCCGCAGGCTGCCACGGTGGGGCGCACCGAGGCGCAGGCATGTGCGGACGACGTGGACGTTGCGGTCTCCCAGGTGCCGTACAACTCCGCAGCCGGGACTGCCCTGCTCCGGGACACCGTGCGTGGGGCGGCCAAGATCGTGGTGGATCGACGGACCGGTGCATTGGTGGGCGCGACGTTCGTGGGTCCCGACGCCGCGGAACAACTGCACGCGGCCACCGTGGCCATCGCGGGCGCCGTTCCGGTTCACGTGCTCCGGCACGCCATTCCGAGTTTCCCCACGGCCTCCGAACTGTGGCTGCGACTGCTGGAGGAGCTCCCCGCGGACCTGCGGTGACGTGCGTCGGGGTTCATGATTTCGGGTGTGATGACAGTGCGTGACGGTGATTCGAGGGCGCTTTTCCACAGTTTGGCGGCGAGAGTTCCCTGAGGGGCGGCCGGTTGCTTAGGGTCAAGGCACGTTCACCCTGGTGAGACCTGACTCACATACGCCGGGGTCATGTTGATCGTGTGCAGGAGGCCCCGCTGTGTCCCGTCGTTTCGCTGTGCTGAGTGCGTCCGCCGTCCTCCTTTTCTCGGGGGTCCTGACCGCGTGCAACAACGACGACGACGGAGGCGACCCGGCCCCCACGGAAACAACCACCTCTGCCGCTGCGGCGTCATCGGCCCCTGCCAAGGACGAATACGTTCCGGCCTCCTCCGAGGGCCCGGCCAAGAATGTCCCCAAGCCCACCAAACCGGACCTGGCCGACGAAGAATCCGTGGAAGGCGCCCAGGCGTTCCTCGACTACCTCTCGGATGCGCGGGCCTATGCGCAACAGACCGGGGACACCTCGCTGGCCCGCGAGGTCACCGCGGAAGAGTGCTACTCGTGCACGGAGCATTACGACAATCTGGACTCCCATTACGAGGCAGGTGGCTGGGCATCCGAAGGGTACGAGAAATTCACCATTCTCAGCGAAGACCTTCCCGTTGACTCGTATGGCCTCTACGCCCCTGAAATCAGCATCGAGGCTGACGACATCACAATCTGGGACGACAAGGGTCAAGTGGTCCAAGAAGCCCGTGGTGAGGACGGGAGCGAAGATCGCATCCTGGTTCACCTGGACTATCGGGAAGGCCAGTGGACCTACGTCACCACTGCTCCCCTGGGATCATCGTGAAACGCTCGGGCGCAGCCGGACTAGCCACCCTAATAGCTGTCGTTGTCTGCGGCCTGCCACAGGCGTCGGCAGACGAGAAGGACGGTTTCTACTCCACCCCCTATAGCTACTCCAACAACCCAGTCACCAGCGCCCAAGCCGACGGCGGGTCCGTGGTGGTGCGGGGTTCGGACTCCCAAGGCGGGTCCCCGGGCTCTTCGGGATCTTCCGGCGGGTCGATGGAGATCGAAATCGCGGAGGAGGCAGTGGCTTCTGCGGAGTCGGCGGGCGGCGGGGAACCGTTGAGCCTTCTGGACTACGAGTCCTCGCTGGTGCAGTACACGACCACCGTGATGGATGAGGACCGGGAGAACTCCGGGGTTCGTGGCAAGTTGCCCGATGCCGGTTCCGGTCAGTACTCCGTGGTGGACACCTGCGCGGACGCGAAAGACCAGGAGGCCTGCCAGGAAGAAGAGTCCTGCACCATGGCCGACGGCGGCACCGGGCAGAACTACTACGTCGAGTTCGCCGAGGGCCCCGGCAAGTCCGACACCCAGCGGGTGTCCCGCCCGTTGTGCCTGCCCGCCGGTGAGGTCCCGGACTCAGGGTCCATGCCCATCCCGGTGTTCACCGTCGAAGACCTGCAACGCCTGGACATCGCTGCTGCGACCTCGGTGGTGGAACCCGCCCCGCACACGCTGGTCAACTACAACACCAACGTCTATGCGGAAGCTGAAGCCCAGGAGTTCACCACCACTCTGGCCGGATATCCCGTGACAGTGAGGGTCTACCCGATCGAATACACCTGGGACTACGGGGACGGAGCCACCCTGGGCCCCACGCAGTTGACCGGGTACCCGCTGGACGAGAACGAATGGGACCTCGAGACGGACACGAGCCACCGTTACACGGAGACCGGGGACGTCCAGGTCGGCTTGTCCACCACCTTCGAGGGCGAGTACTCCGTGGCCGGCGGGCCCTGGCTCGCCGTCGACGGGACCTCCACCGTGGACAGCGCCCCGGTGGATGTGAGCGTGTGGCGAGCGAAAGTCCGCAACTACGCCGATGACTGCAACGAGAACCCTGCCGGAGCCGGCTGCTGACCGGCCCCAGCGGGGTTGTCGGCGGCGTAGGGTGTCACCGGCTGTATAGCACCAGGTCAGCAAGTACTGACATAGTTGGGGGTCATGATGTCCAGAGTCGTTGTCATCGGGGGCGGGTTCGCCGGAGTGTGGACTGCGGCGGGAGTCACCCGCCTCGCCGAATCGGAGGGCACCGGAGAACCCGTACACGTCACGGTCGTCGCACCGAATGACGACATGGTGATCCGCCCACGTCTCTACGAGGACAACCCGGAGACCATGCGAGTGGCCCTGGACCGCGTGCTGGGGCCGATCGACGTCGATCGAATCGCGGCCACAGTAACGGGCATCGACACCGACGCCCACACCGTGACCGCGCTGGATCGGGAAGGGCGCCACATCGAACTGCCCTACGACCGCCTGGTCATGGCTGCCGGCAGTTCCCTTGTCCGCCCCCAGATTCCCGGGGCAGAGCACCTGTTCGACGTCGACACCATGCCGTCCGCGGCTCGTCTCCACTCCCACATCAACCGCCTGGACACGTTCCAGGGGCACCCGGGTCAGTTCACGGCCGTCGTCGTCGGTGGAGGGTTCACGGGTCTGGAAGTGGCCACGGAACTTCCGTCACGGTTGGAGCGTGTTGCGGGCGGCCAGCCCGTGCGCGTGATTCTGGTCGATCGTGCAGAGGAGCTGGCGGCACCCTTGGGCGAGGGCCCGCGCACCACCATTGCCGCAGCACTCGAGCGGCACGGCGTGGAGGTGCGCCAGGCGGCCTCCGTGGAATCGGTGACGGCCGACGGCGTCGTACTGACCGACGGCGAGGCCATTCCTGCCGCCACGGTCATCTGGACGGCGGGCATGAAGGCCAGCGCCCTCACGGAGCAGATCCCCGCCGAGAAGGACCGGCTGGGGCGCCTGTCCGTGGACCGGAACCTGAAGGTGGTGGGCGTCCCGGACGTGTACGCCACGGGTGACTGTGCAGCGGCCCAGGCCGACCCTGACCACCTTGCCATGCAGGCCTGCCAGCACGCTGTGCCGCTCGGCAAGCACGCCGGGTACAACGTGGCAGCGGATCTCCTGGGGCTCGAGCCCGTGGAGTTCGCCCCGGATCAGTACGTGACGTGCTTGGACCTCGGCCCCGGTGATGCCGTGTTCACCACGGGATGGGACCGTCAGGTGCAGATGACCGGGCAGGAGGCCAAGACCCTCAAGTCGCAGATCAACACCGAGTGGATCTATCCGCCCGTGGACGACCGCGCGGCCATCCTGGACCTCGCGGATCACCGGCGAACCTGGCCGATCGACTGACCCGTTTCCGGACGGCACGGGCCGGCGGGCAGGGCTTCAGTCCCCGAAAACCTCCAACAACGCAGCGGCGGATTCCTTGCCCAGCTGGTTGGCGGCCAAGGGGCTGTCCCCCGTCAGCAGGTTGCGGTCACGGGTGGTCGCCCCGGACATGTCCGAGTTGGTGACCTCGACACCGGCCTCCTGCAACGCCTCGCCCAAGGCCCACGGCATCTTGCCGGGCAGGTAGCCGATCTCCACGTTGGGCCCGAAGTCCAGGGCGTCCGGGAACGCCACGATCTTGTACCCGGCGAACGGGTTGGAGTCACCACCAAGACCCGCAGCCAACAGTCCCGCAGGGCCGTGGCACAGGCTGATGACCAGGCGGTCGTTGGCCAGGAAGAACTCCAAGGCCTTGCCCAGTTCCGGGCTGGCGGGAAGGCCGTTCATGGCCCCGTGACCGCCGGGGATGAAGATGGCAGCGTAGTCGTCCAGACCGCTTTCCAGCACGTCAGCCAGCTTCTTGGGCGACTTGAAGCTCTCTTGGGTGAGCTGCCAGGCGGCTTTGACGGCGTCGTCGTCGTGGGGGAAGGCCCACCACTCGAACTTGCCGGGTCCGCCGCTGACCGTGGCGACATCGATGCCGTAGCCCGCTTCCGCGATGTGGTGCAGGGGCAACAGGGTCTCCACGGGGTGGTTGCCGGTGGAGAAGAACGTGCCGTTCTGCATGAGCATGTACCGCTCGTCCGTGGCCACCACCAGCACCTTCCAGCGGCCGCCGTCGTACTTCTGGTCGGTGCCCAGGCCGTCGAAGTCCGTGCGGCTGGCGGTGTATTGGGACAGCGAATACGGCGAGGGGAAGAACGCGTTGTCCTCGGCCTGGTCGGCGGTGGGGGTGCGGTCCTGGTTCTGGTCCATCACGGATCCTTTCGACGGCTTGCTGCGGCTGCGCTGTTCAGGTCGACAGCGAGCTTTTCCTCCACGGTACGTCCGGGAACCCAGTGCGCTGCCGAATTCCTGTACCCGCGAACAGCCCCGAGCCACGGATGGCGAAGGGGCGACGGCGGAACGTGAGTTCCGCCGTCGCCCCCCTGCTTGGTCCTGCGGTTACGGCACCACGACGGCGCGGCCGCGCAGCGAGCCTTCGTGCATGCGCTCGTAGGCCTTGAAGCCCTCGTCCAGCGGGAAGGTCTCAGTCTCCACCGTGATCTTGCCGCGGCGAGCCAGGTCAACCACTTCGGCCAGTTCCTGGCGGTAACCCCAGTAGGGCGCGCGCACCACGGTTTCGTAGGGGAGGGTGAAGATGCCGACGGGCAGGGCACCGTTGCCCACGCCGACGATCACGATCTCCGACTCCGTGTGCACGCACTTGCCCGCGGTCTCCACGGTCGGCTGGATGCCCACGAAGTCCAACACCACGTCGGCCATGGCGCCGCCGGTGATCTTCCGGATCTCCTCGGGGGCGTTCTCGTCCGAGAGGGCCGTGTGATCCGCGCCCATCTCCCGGGCGAACGCGAGCTTTTCCTCGTTGACGTCCAAGGTGATGACGGAGGCACCGGTCATGACCTTGAGCAGCTGAATGGCCATGTGACCCAGGCCGCCGGCGCCGATCGTGACCACCCAAGAGGCGCCGGAAAGGCGCGGCATGACGGACTTGATCGCGTGGTAGGGGGTCAGGCCGGCATCGGTGAGCGCCACGGCGGCCACGGGGTCCAGGTCACCGATCGGGACCAGATGCCGCGGGGACTTGACGATCATGTACTCCGCCATGGAACCCGGGCTGCCGAGCCCGGGAGGGGCGATGCCGAGTTCGGCCGCGTGCGGGCAGTACTGCTCGTGGCCTTCCTGGCACTTCTTGCACGCGCCACAGCCCCACGGGCCGTAGACGGCGACGGCGTCGCCCACCTTCACGCCCGTGGCACCCTCGCCGAGTTCCTCCACGATGCCCACGCCCTCGTGGCCGAGGGTGAGCGGCAGACCGTAGATGTACTGGTCTTCGGGCAGGGACATGATGAATTCGTCCGAGTGGCAGGCACCGGCTGCGGTGACCTTGAGCAGGACCTCGCCCGGGGCGGGCGTGGGCTTGTCGATCTCCACCACCTGGGGCGGCTTGCCGATCTCCACGTACTGCAGGGCGCGCATCTCGTCTCCTTCGACGGGTCCAATGGACTGTCTCCAGGATATTGCATCGACCCCTCGTGCCCGGCTGCGCCCGGTTGCGTTGCGGCAACCTCACGGCCGCCCTAGCAACCGGTCAGGTCAGCAGTGCGGAGTAGCCCTCGCGGTAGGTCGGGTACCGGAGGATTCCCACGAGTTCCTGCATCCGTGCGCTGTCCAGGGCCTTGCCTTGTGGGCCCCCGGGTTTGTCCGGCGGGACTGGCACGTTGAGCAGCCCCGCGACGTAGGCGGCCACATCGCCCATGGGCGCCGGTTCCGTGTCCACTGCGTGCAGCAACGACGGCGGTCGGTCGGCTTCCAGCACGCGTTCCAGGACTGTGACCAGGTCATCCCGGTGGATGCGGTTGGTGATCTTGCGGTGGTTCATGGGTTCGCCATTACGCACCCGGCCGATGAACGATGACCTGCCAGGTCCGTAGATCCCCGCCGGGCGGATGATGCTCACGTTGGGAAACAGCTCCTGAGCCAAGTGTTCGGCCTCCAGGAGCACCTTGGCGGTGGGCCTTTGGGGGTTTGGTGTTGCGTCTTCCGTGAGGGTCTGCCCGTCCGGGTCCCCGAGCACCGCGGTGCTCGAGACCAGAAGCACGCGCTGCGGGTTACTCCCGCCTTTGTCCAGCGCGCTACGCAGGCCGTGGAGTGCGCCGATGTAGGTGCTGCGGTATTCGTCAATTTCCCGCGCCCGGGCCGTCAGGGTGATGACGACGGCGTCTGCGTGTGGGAGCGCGCGGTCGCCCGGATTGGTCAGGTCCATGCCGATGGGAACGACGCTCTCCGGGAGCTTGTCCGTGGAGCGGCGGACACCGGTGGCTTGCCAGCCCTTCTGGGTCATCCGGCGCCCGAGCTCGGTGCCGAGGTCGCCGCATCCGGCGAGGATGAGGTGGTGGGTCATGGGATCAGGGTGCAACCGGCATAGGGCGAACGATCGCCATTAAGGAATTGCACGTCATTGATTCACTCGACATTAATTCGCTCTATTTTTCTCTAGCTTTACTAAGCTTATCGAATGCGACTTCTGTTTCAAATTTCAGTTCGTCGACTTTCCGTAAAGTCCTGCCGCCCCTACCATTTATCCGGCGTCGGGAATTCGGAGAAGCTCTCTGTCTAACCCACGCGACAACTGATACAGCGAAACCATGCACCCCCAAGCACAGAATCAACACCAGATGAACCTGTCCAATCATCATCACCATCATCAAAACTAGGGAGACTCCCACGGACACAAGGAGGTACACTATGAGAAGGTTGTCCATGGTGCGACCAACCGGATTGTTACCGTCAGGCATCCCAACCGTATTATAATATCTCCAGAAAAAACACCACACGCCGATCAATACCTCGAAGGGTATCAGCAGCGGCACGGCAGCACGAGCGCTTTCTGGCATACCTATCAGAATTATGGCTACCGGTATTACGAAAGTCAGAAATACCAAGACAAATCCCCATGCGGACAGCCCCAACTTCACAGCCACACGGCGAGGCCAGGACATGTTCGACCAAGTCTTATTCAGCTTCGACATTGACTCCGCGTATCGCTGATGGTACTCCTCTAGCGACCCCCACTGATCTGCTCTTGTCAGAGGAGTTGCACGTCTGATATTCATGAGCGCGAATGCTATAGAAAATAGCATCGCGTAAATGAAGCCTCGTAAAATGTCAATAGACGCGAGCTGCCCATTGATTACCCCCGATAGGGCGTTGACGAATTCGAGAACTAGAAAATAGCAGGAGAAGACACTGATCCCAACTCCAAGGAATGCCTGCAGCGGCTCGAGTTTTGCCTGATTGCTGTCCTGGTCGGATAACGCTTCACGTGCTGGAAGCTCCTGGAGTGCAGTAGCAATCACAAAAGTAACTTGAATACCAACTAAGGCAATCAGGATTGAGGGTATTCTATAGATCTCCTCAGCTCCGTACACGGCATACATATATGCCGAAATAGTATCCCGGTCAAACCAGACCACTGGTTCCAGGGTGCCCGATAGAATCGCCAATGACACCCCAAGCCAGACTATGGCGCCAAGGACCCCACCAAAGGAGAATTTGAATATTTGTGATTTACTCCATTTGTAGTCTGAGTTAGATGTGAGTTTGTGTATTTCTTGCTGAATTCCTTCTCTATCAACCCATGGCATTGCACTCTTGGCATCACTCCTCGACCAAGAGGGATAGAGAGTGGCTTCTAATCTAGCCGACAGCCCTCGTTCATGTTTCGGAAGATCAGAGTTCTTTGAACGAGCTTTCTTCCAGAGATTCATGTCACCCCGCACTCCCCCGCTCGCGCAGAGTGTCGTACAGCCCGAAGTCCATCAGCATGTCCACTAACGTCCGGGAGTCCATGTCGCGGAGGTACTTGACCACCTCGGTACTGGCTTCCTCCTGGCGCCAGATCGCGTCTTCCGCTAGGCGGATTACAGTCGGGGAGTACCGGAATTCCGCTGAACTGTTATGGCGAGCCTGCGTTGTCAGCCTCTCCTCGCTGGCCATCTCACCGATCAGCTGGTCAATTCCATTGATCTTGTACTGATCGTCCACGTCCAGGTCACCCAGGTACTTATTGACCTTCTCAATCACGTCAGCAACGCCCGCTCGTTGAGCCTCCTGAGACCGCTTCATTCCCGCCTCAGTCATACCCACTAGGCCAGCTGCGCCGTCGGAAACCAGCTGCATCTCGTGCTGTTCCAGAGACTTAGTCAGGCGATAGTGCGTCAGCACCACGTCGGAGACATCCACATCTGGTGCTTCGGCGTCGTCGTCGCGGAAGTCTCGGAGCTTGCGGGCCAAGAGGTCCGCGTACACGGACAGCTTCAGGAAGCGCGGGTCGCCAAAGTGAAGGATCTGGGAGAAGAAGGCATACGCCTTCACGTAGTCGCGGAGGTTCCCGCGGAACTCGTCCAGAACTTCCAGCTCAGTGGTGTCGGAGGCGTAAACGGCCTCCTTCCATCGGTACCCGAACCGATCCACGGCCGACCCCAAGAGTCCGGACAGTCGGATGTTGCGCCCGCTGGTGGAGTTCCACTCACGCCAGACCGAATCCACCGCAGACTCCGTGAAGATGTTCTGCGCCAGCAGCTTGTCCATCAGACGCATCACCAGGTCAGGATCAGATTCCTTCTCGACCCGGGCATCTTCGTAGTACTCCTGGAACGCAGCCTCGATCTGCTCGGCGTCGTTCACAAAGTCCAGGACGTAGGTGTCTGTCTTGCCTTGTTTCACGCGGTTCAACCGTGACAACGTCTGGACCGCAGAGATTCCGGACAGCTTTTTGTCCACGTACATGGCCACCAGAAGCGGCTGGTCAAAGCCCGTCTGGAACTTATTGGCGACCACCAGGATGTTCTGATCGTCCTGACCGAACACCTTCGCCAAGTCACGCCCACGCAGTCCCGGGGTCATAGTGGATTCTGTGACCTTGGGGGCCTCGCCACCGGGCAGAGGAACAACGTCCGGGTCCGGCACCTCCCCAGAGAAAGCCACCAGGGTCTTAAGTGGGTAGTTGCCCTCCTCAATAGCCTTCTCAAACGCGCGCTGATACAGGATGGCCTGAGTGCGCGACGAGGTCACCACCATCGCCTTCGCCTGCCCACCGAGGTGCCGCTGTACTGTCCCCCGGTAGTGATCCAAGATCACCGACACCTTGGTCGACACATTTGTCGGGTGGAGCTCCACAAAGTTGATGAGCGTGCGCGTGCCCTTGCGGATGTCGACCTCATGCTCAACCCCGCCGTCGTCGACCCTCTGGCCAATGCGCGCCGCCATGTCGTAGGTCGTGTAATTGCGCAGCACGTCCAGGATGAAGCCCTCTTCAATGGCTTGCTTCATCGGGTACAGATCGAACGGCTGCGGGCGCCCATTGGAGTCCGGCCGACCAAACAGCTGCAGGGTCTTCTCCTTGGGCGTTGCGGTGAACGCCAGGAAGCTGATGCGTCCGTCCTCATCCACGGTGGACGCCATCTCATTCAGTGCGTCCTGGTCCTCATCCGGCGTCAAATCATCGGACTCCACCGACGACGGCGGTTCGGCCAAGTACAGCAACTTCTTCAGTGCCTTGGAGGACTCACCTGACTGAGAGGAGTGTGCCTCGTCAGCAATGACCGCGAAGCGCTTACCCGCCAGCTCGCCGTTGGATTCACGCATCTTCTCCAGCGCATAGGGAAAGGTCTGAAGCGTGACGCCAATGATTGGCACGCCGCTGGCCAGCGCCTCCGTGAGTTGCTGCGCCTTAGAACCCTCGCCCCCGCGAGTGATGGCCTCAAAAGTTCCGGTACGGGTGACGAGTTGGTCCACCGCGTCCTGGAGTTGCTGATCCAGTACCTGCCGATCAGCAATGACCACCACGGTGTCAAAGACCTTTTGGCCGTCCTCCGTATGCAGGGATGCGAGCCGGTGAGCCGTCCACGCGATTGAGTCCGTCTTGCCCGAACCCGCCGAGTGCTGAATCAGATACTTCTGACCCGGACCGTTTACACGTGCATCCGCGGTCATTCGGTTCACCGCGCGCCACTGGTGGTAGCGAGGGAACCGAATGGAGGCCGTGCTCTTGTCCCGCCCAGTGTTGGGATCCACCGCCTTTTCATGCTTGACGTAGACGAACTTAGTCAGCAGGGTCAGCCATGCGTCCCGATCCAGGAGGTCCTCCCAGAAGTACGACGACGCCGTTCCACCTTCCACCGGCGGGTTGCCCTTCCCGTTCTCGTGGCCCTTGTTGAAGGGAAGGAAGTACGTGCTGTCCCCGGCCAACTTGGTGGTCATAGCCACCTCTTGATTGCTCACCGCAAAGTGAACCAACGCCCCTCGGAATTCCGTCAGGAGTGGCTCACCCTTGGGCGCACGATCTTGGCGATACTGGCGCTTGGCATCCTCCAGCCCCTGCGTGAAGTCGGTCTTAAGCTCCACCGTGGCCATGGGCAGACCGTTGAGGAACAGCACCAGGTCGATGCGGTCGGCCTTCTTGGAGGAGTACACCACCTCCTGCACCACACGCAGACGGTTCTTCCCGTACTTCACGACGACGTTCGGATTCAGCGCATCCTGCGGCGGAAAACCCACCATGTCGAAGGGACGCCGAGCGCCCGGGACGCTGAACCCCTTGCGCAGCACGTTGAGAGTGCCGCCACCATCTGATTCTCGTGCTGACAATCGGGACACCACGCGATCCAGGATTCGACGCCGCCCCTTCTCCTGTTGAGCCTCCGTCCCCTGCGGAGGCACGATCCGCGCGAAATCCTCCGGTGCGGTGCCCTCCAGCCAGCCCAGGAGATCTTCCGGGTAGAGAGCACGTTCTTTGTCGTAACCCTGAGAGTTGGGCGAATGCAGCCAACCGTGCTGCTCCAGATACTCCGCGATCTCGCGTTGAAAGGACTTCTCCTGGTGGACGGCGCTCATGATGACGTGTGCACTCCTTGGGCGATGTCGTCTTCCAACTGCTCTGCAACAGGCTTCCGCTTGGCGGTCACATCAATCTGCCCCGTCACGGCGGCCGATATCAATGCTGCACGGCGTTCTTTGGCGAGAGTGATGGCGCGATCAATGTCGTCGCTCGCTTGCGCGATCTCCGCCACCTCAAACTCGATCTGCCCAACAATCATTTCTTGCTCTAGAATATCTCGTCTCGGAATCTTGAAATTCTTCACGATTGTCGAATTTGTCGACGCAAGATTCGTCGACTGTCGAGCCGTCAAATCAAAGTACATCCGAGCTTCGGAGGCTTCCAGCGCATAAACCAAATACTTAGGGGAGAGTGCCTTATCGCATCTAAAGGCAAATACGTGATTTTGGTGGAGCATGGGGTCAACTTTGCCTGACCACAGTGCCCCACGACCGAGCTTGTCGCGGTCACCGCCTTCAGTCATCAAAACGTCACCGGCTTTGAGCCGTGAGGTCTTTGCGGTGCGCTCAGGAACAGCCACCGTAGCCACGTCCCTGAGATCAACGCGGCCAACCTGAACGTTCGCCACACGCAAGTATGGATACTCTGCGATCGGCTCCTGGTATGTGGCGCCCAACGTCAGGCCTGCCTGTAAACACCCCAGGTACTTGATCGCTAACCGATCATCAACCGCATGGTACATATACTGGTTAACAACCTCAGTGCGTCGTTCACGCAGCAGATCGAGAGACACTTCGAGATCTGACACCATGGCGTCGATCTCGGCGGTTTCATGGTCGAGGAAGTCCGCGATCGCCCGCTGCTCATTGAGCGGCGGTAGCAGGATTGGTTCACCAGCCAGGTCAGATTGCGTCATACTGGGCAGCGCCGTATTGGTCTGGTAATAATCGAACGGAATTCTCGTTGCCCAATAATACACAAACTTTGGCCATGCAAGTTTGCTGTCAAGCGCCGTATAATACATGGTGTCGACCGTCCAGAAACGGCCTTCAACATAGAGTGGGCGGTCAACGGTACCTTTGCGACCGAATAGAATCGATGGACCATCATATAACCAATCTTTGGCCCATCGAAATTGACCGCCTGAACCATAGACAGGGTATCCCGGTTCATCGACTTCAACATCGGAATAATCCGAACCGTTGCCAAACCTCAGCACTCGACCCAGCGTTGTCCTTGTCCAACCGGCGGGAGCACTACTGAAGTTCCACAATGGAGGATCCACGGTACTCATGCCTTCACCTGCTCCAGGCGGGCGCGGATGCGGCCGAGGACTTCGTCCAGGTCGCGGTCGATCTCTTCCAGGGGGCGGGGTGGGACATACTTGTAGAAGTGCCGCGTGAAGGGGATTTCGGCACCTTCCTTGGTCTTGGACTCATCGATCCAGGCATCGGGCACAAAGGGCTTGACCTCACGCTCCAGGTAGTCGTGGATGTCCTGGTCCCACGGAACGTTCTCCGTGTCTCTCAGGGCGGTGTTGGCTTCAGGTTTCCCGGCTTTGGCGACAAGTTCACCGTCGTCGTCGTGTTCGCCGAGCTCGGAGACCAACGCGCGAACCAAAGCCGGCTTGAGCGCCAGGTTCTGCTGGTTGAAGGCCTTCATCAAGTCAGCTTGGAACTGCTGGCGGTTGGTGGAGACAAGACCGTCGTCGATCTGGGCAGCACTGAGGGCCACGCGGAGGCGGGAGCGGTCGTCGTCGTTGAGTTTGGTGACTGCCTTGAGCGCCAAGGCGCGCTCCACGCGCTCCGGGCTGAACGCGTAGTTCAGTTTGAGCGGGCGCTCCACGGTGATGGTGCGGTAGAAGAAGTCCTCCACGTTGAAGATCTTGGAGTGCTCAGAGTCTGCAGATTCGAAGTTGGAGAAGATCTCAGCGATGCGCTTGATGTCGTCCGTCCCAAGCTCCTTGCGCTTGGAACCCACGGACTTGCGCATCTTGCGAAACATTTGGGTGGCATCGATCAGCTGAACCTTGCGTTTGCGAGCAGGTTCCTTCTGCTTGTTGAGCACCCAGATGTAGGTACTGATACCCGTGTTGTAGAACATGTCCGTGGGCAAACCGATGATGGCTTCCAGGTAGTCGTTATCCAGCACCCACTTGCGGATATTGGACTCACCAGACCCAGCACCACCGGTGAACAGCGGGGAACCGTTCAGCACGATCGCCCCGCGGCCGGCCTTCTGATCACCCTTGGGTTCCTGCAACTTGGAGATCAGGTGCATCAGGAACAGCAGAGAGCCATCTGAGACGCGAGGAAGACCGGGGCCGAAGCGGCCAGCGTGGCCCATGACCTGATGCTCACGGTCCACGGAGGCCTTCTCCTTCTTCCAGTCCACGCCAAAGGGCGGGTTGGAGAGACCGTAGTGGAACTGTCGATCCTCGAAGGCGGGGTTGGTCAGGGTGTTCCCGTGGACGATGTTCTCGATTGGCTGGCCCTTGACCACCATGTCGGCCTTGCAGATGGCGTAGGAGGCGGCGTTGATCTCCTGGCCCAGGAGTTCGACGGCAGCGTCTGGGTTGTGGCTGACGATCTTGTCTGCGGCGGTGGACAGCATGCCGCCGGTGCCCGCCGTCGGGTCATAGACCGATCGGGTAATGCCGGGGGTCATGAGGTCTGTTTCATCTGTGAGGAGCAGAGTGACCATCAGGTCCACAACTTCCCGCGGAGTGAAGTGCTCACCGGCCGTCTCATTGGAGGCCTCCGCGAACTTGCGGATCAACTCCTCGAAGATGTGGCCCATCTGCTCATTGGACACGTTGTCCGGGTGGAGATTGGCCTTGGCGAAGTGCTGGAGGATCTGGAGCAGGAGGTCGTTGGCGCTGAGCAGAGCCACGGTCTCTTCGAACTTGTACTTGTCAAAGATCTCCCGAACGTTCGGGGAGAAGGCCAGCACGTAGTCTCGGAGGTTCTGCTCCAGATTGTCCGGGTCCCCTTGAAGGGTCTTGAGGTTGTGCTGGGAGACGTTGAAGAAGTCATAGTTGTGGCCGGCGCGGGCACGCAGCATGGGGGCGCTGGGGACGGAATCACCCGGGCTCTTGGCGATGGCCGCCAGGACAGCTTCCTTGGTGGGTGCAAGAACGGCATCCAGGCGGGCGAGCACCGTGAACGGGAGGATGATGTCTCCGTATTCGTGCTGCTTGTAGGTGCCGCGGAGCAGGTCAGCGGCGGACCAGATGAAGGATGCGTGGTTGAACACGGTAGGGGTGCCTGCCTTGGGTTGAGTTCTTCGTTGTCTGTTGGCCGGAGAGGTTTGGGTGCGTTGCGGTCGCACGGTTCATCGTAGGCAGCCAGTACCACGGCCAGCATGCAGTATCCGATGGACGTGACAGCCTTTTTTGCTCGCTAGCTCGAGTAGGGGCGCCACAGGACTTGTTGCTCCCATCTGTCGGGGAAACCCATCTCAGTCTCAGTCCGCCCGGGGATACTGCGCAGGTCTTGACGAATCAATCGTGAAACCTTGGTTGGCCACTTGGACCCAGGCGAGAGGGTTCGCAACTCAAACGCGATCATGCACAGCGCTCCGTACAAACGCTCACTCTGGCCGTCAGGAAGGTCCTCCAGCCCTGGAAGCGTCCGGAAGGCCGCCGTGCTGACCGGTGGAAACTTGTGATTCCACAAGCGTCCGTGATGCGCCGCGGTGTTCCTCACGACCGTCAGTTGTTCAAGCCAGCGGGCAAATGGGTGCCCCTTGAGAGCTTTCGCCCGCTGGCTCTTGCTCAAGATAGAGGTATCTACGCGGATCCCGAGGCTCTCCGCGGCTGCGTACTGGTCGACGGTGAGCATGTCGTCGTAGAGCCTAGATACATCGGCAAAGTCCAATACCTCCACAAGGACCCAAATGGGGACTTTCCCGCCGTACTCCTGCTCGTGGTGCTTAACGAACTCCGAGTGCCGCCGAGCTCTACTGAGCCGGCGCTCTGCAGTCCTCCACCAAGATGCATGGTCGAAAGTTGGCCTGAAGAGGGCAGGATCCTCATGTGCCAGCGGATTCTGCCGTCCTAGATGGTGGCTCACCGTGCTGCGTACGGCTACCTCTACCCGTTCTAACCCATCCAGAACCAGGGAGCGGAGCTTTCGATCAAACTCGTAAAGAGCCGTAATCGAGTCAAACGATGTTCCTCGGACGAAGTGATCGCTCCGACGCCTAGAACGACCGCCATCACTGGGGAGAATCTGGCGATAAGGGTAGGAA
Organism: Kocuria soli; assembly: GCF_003797835.1. Taxonomy (GTDB): domain Bacteria; phylum Actinomycetota; class Actinomycetes; order Actinomycetales; family Micrococcaceae; genus Kocuria; species Kocuria soli. The sequence goes on along the minus strand of NZ_RKMF01000003.1, from coordinate 82,931 downwards.
TACCCGCTCAGGCGGTAGTAGTTCACGGCTGTGAGCCAGCGCAACGCGTCAGAGCGAGCGGAGAAGGACATTCCCCGTGATCTGAGCCTACTGATCTGCTCGTCGATCTCTAGGAAGTCCTTAATCGGCTTTGGCACAGTCCAACGATGCCACAAAGAGATCCAGCCCACACCGGATGACTCCGGGCGGGCTGAACGATTGCGCTGATCGTAGCACGCGCGCCACCTGTGTCGAGGGTTATGCATGGCAGTGCACCCCTCGCCCTACAACCCCAACCACCCATACAGTAAGGAGTATGACTAATTCACAGGATCAGCAGCTCACCACCGACCCCACCGAGGTCAAGAAGGTGCACGACCTCATCGAGAGCACCGACATCGCGATGCTGACCACCGCCGACTCCACGGCAGGCGACGGCCGCTTGGTCAGCCGCCCACTCTCGACGCAGGTGGCCGAAGACGGTGACGTCCTCTTCCTGGTCCGCTCCTCCAGCTCCGTGGCCGCGGACGTACGCGCCAACCCCAACGTGAACGTGGCCTACTCGTCCAACAAGGCGTGGGTCTCCGTCTCCGGGGCAGCCACCGTCGTGCACGACCGGGACCTGGTGGAGAAGCTCTGGTCCAAGGGCGCGGACATGTTCATGGAGGGCGGCCCGGAGAACCAGGACAACGTGGTCCTCAAGATCAACGGTGACACCGCCACCTATTGGGGCGGCGAGTCGCTGATCGGCACCGCAGTCAAGACCATCGGCGCCATCCGCAACAAGGACGACGACAACCAGGGCGGCCCCACCACCGTCGATCTCCCCTGAGACCAGGTCCCCTCAGCCAGGAGTCCCTGTGCGTCACCGTTGCGCGCGGGGACTCCTTCGTTCTACGACGTCCCCAACGCGCACCCGCCCCGGTTCCACCACGCGGCACCCGTACCCCAGCAGGACCCCCGAACGCAGATGACCTAGCAGGGACGCGTCCCGCTCACCCGTCACCGGGTCATGGTTGATGATCACGCACCGCTCAAGTTCCCGCTCGACCTCCAGCAGCACATCCCCCAGAGACAGTTGCGCCCCAGGAGCCAGACTCAACGGGTCAGCTCGGTCATCCACCACCACGTTGGCGCGGTAACGCCCGACGTCGTCGGGAAGCCTGTCCAGTTCCGAACGCAACAGCACACTGATCGGCGACGACCACAGGAAACTCCCCGGCCCCGGGACCTGAGCAAGATACAGGCGTTGACCCGCGGCTTCAGAAATCCGGTCCGCCAGCACTCCCCCGTACGTGATGGCGGAGACCTGCTGCGAGTAATAACTGACGGTCTGTGGCTCCCCGCCGAACAACGCGTCACCTTCCGTGGGTAGGTCGGCTGCAGAAGCGGGCAGGCCCACCATGCCCGGGAAATCCGTGGCCTTGATGCACCGCAACTCGGGCGTGACCGGGGACCAGTGACGGTCACCGACCACGCCGTCGTGCGTGACCCGCACAGCGTCACGTGAGGTCCAGGACAGGCCCTTGACCAGGGCCGATCCCAAGTGCTCGACGCGCCGCGTCATTCGGGCCTGGGAAGCGTCACCGTCTCCCCGTAGGTCACGTACCGGGAACCGCTCAGGCGGCCCAACGGGTCCAGGACGTCCTCACGGGGCCGGTCACCGTCCAGTGCGTCCTCGTCCACGACAGCGGCAAGCACCCGCCCCATCACCACGAATGAGTTGCCCACGGGAATCACGTCGTGCACCACGCACTCCAACGCGGCCGGGGCCTCGGCAACTCGGGGCGGGCGAACGTACACAGAGGGCTCGGGCGTGAGCCCCGCCAGGTCGAATTCGTCGACGTCGGGGCCCACCGTGGCCGCCGTCGTGTTCATCTGTTCCAACAGCGAGCGCGAGGCGAGGTTGACCACGAACTCGCCCGTGGCCTCCACGTTCCGCAGTGAATCCTTGCGTCCGACGGACGTGAACTGGACCACCGGGGGATCGGCAGAGGCCACGGTGAAGAAGGAATGCGGTGCCAGATTCAGAATCCCGCGCTCATCCAGCGTGCTAACCCAGGCGATCGGCCGCGGAATGACCAGCCCGGTCAGCAACCAGTAGGGCGCCCGGCCTTCCAGCTCGGACATGGTGAAGGTGCGGTAGGCCATGCGGCGAGTGTATCGACGGGACCTCCACCTGGCCCTCCTCCGATGCGGGACACCTACATGAACAGCACCCGTGCCAAGCGAACCGAATAGTCGACGTCCGGGTTGGTGGTGCCGTCACCCATCCGCTCGGCAATGGCGGCGACCGAGATGTCCCGACGACGCGGGGCCCGGGCACGCTCAGCCGCAGCGAGCGCATCGATCAACTCAGCGCGGGTCAACTCCGTGCAGTACGCCGGCGTTCCTGGCTGTTGCCGCCAGGAATCTGCCAGCGGCCCGGCGTCGACCCCGTCGAAGCCCGTCTCCTCCACCAAGGACATGGCCACCTGACGCGCCCGTTCGTCGTCACCGGCAACGGCAAGGGCGATTCGCCCCTCGGTACCCGCAGGTGCGCCCTTCGTAGCCAGGGCATGGGAGCCGGTCATGTTCCAAGCCTTCACCACGGGACGGCCGAGCTGCTCGGCCACCCACAAACTTTCCGTCTGACCGCCATCGATCGCCTCGATGGCACCGTCCCGCTGAGGGTAGTAGTTCGAGGTGTCGATGAGCACCGTCTCCGGAGGCAGAGTCGAAAGAACCGGAGCCAGGTCGGGGATGGCACTGAGCGGAACCGTGACGACGACGGCCTCGGCCCCGGGCACTGCATCCGTCACGGTCGCAGCACGGGCGCCGTCGGTCAGGAGGTCCGCATCGACGGTCTCCGGCCCGCGGGAATTGGCAACGGTGACAGCGTGTCCTGCCGCACTGAGCTTACGGACGAGCGATTTTCCGATGTGACCCGTGCCGATGATGCCGATTTTCATGACTGATCCATCCCATCTCGAGGTGAGGAGCGGTTGGTGCAACCGCCGACCCACACGCAACGGGGAGCGGATCCGGATTATTTCCGCCCGTCAGGCGCCTTGGGGTGCCGCGATCAGCTCGTCGCGCATGTCGTCCACCGTCCCTCGGATGGCGTCCAGGACCGCGTGAACCGCGGGGCGGCGCATCAGGTCCGGCCGGGACACCACCCAGTAGGAAACGGGGAAGGTCAGGTCGTCCGGGAACAGGCGGACCAGTCCCCCGGCACGTTCGGCCATGTAGCAGGGCAGCAGCCCGATTCCGGCACCGGCCCGCGTGAGTTCCACGTGAACCATGGACGACGTCGCACCCACCGACTGCCGCATCCGCGGAAGGTGACGCACGGGGTTGGTGAGTTCGGGGACGTCCTGCATCGACTCCACGAAATAGACCAGCGGGTGTTCCTGGACCTGCTCCGGCTCCGTGATGGCCTGGTGCGTCTCCAGGTACGACGGCGCCGCGTACAGGCCCAGGGAGTAGTCGGCCAGGTGGAATGCCTCGTTCCTGGAGACCTCCGGGCGGCCCACCACCACCTCGAAATCAATGCCCACCAGGTTGGCCCGGGCGCGCCTGGCCGCGTTGATCATCTCCAGCCGCACCAACGGGTGGGTCTCACCCAGACGCCGCATGGCCTCGCCGATGACCAGGCCTCCGAATCCTTCGGGCACCAGAGCACGGACCACGCCGCGAACCGATCCACCCTGGCCACCCACGCCCGACGTCAGGGATCCCAGGGTGTGTTCGATGTCCTCCGCCGCGGCGATGAACTCGCGGCCGAGTTCGGTGGGCTCCCACACGCCACCGGCGCGCACGAGCAACCGGGCGCCGGCGGATTTCTCCACGGCGGCGATCCTGCGGGAAACGGTCGTGTGGCTCAGGCCGAGAGAGGCACCGGCACCGGCGTAGGACCCGTGGCGCACCACGGAGAGGAGCAGCAGGAGGTTGTCGACGTCGTGCCCCATGCAGCTCTCGGCCCCTTCGTCCGCGTACCCGATTCAGATCGGATGTGCATTTTTGCACAGGGCCAGCCAGGTTCTGGTCATTGAAGCACTCTCCTGCGGACAGTACGTTGGTGCCACTGCGGCGTGATCGCGGTCACAATTCAGGACGAACAGGAGACGCCCATGAGCACTGCGGACCCGGCAACCCCCGCAGCTGAACTCGACCCGAACGACACCCCGGAGAACCGGGGCGGTCTCAAGAAGGTCGTGGCCGCCTCCATGGCGGGCACGGTGGTCGAGTGGTACGAGTTGTTCCTGTTCGCCACCGCCTCCACGTTGGTGTTCGGCCCGCTGTTCTTCGTGGACACCGGCAACCCGCTGGACGGGATCATCAAGGCCTTCCTGATCTACGCGGTCGGGTTCATCGCACGTCCGCTGGGCGGCATCGTCTTCGGGCATTTCGGTGACAAGTACGGGCGCAAGCACCTCCTCCAGGTCGCGATCATCCTGGTCGGTGCCGCGACCTTCCTCATGGGCTGCCTGCCCACGTTCCACCAGGTGGGCTACTGGGCGCCCACGCTCCTGGTCATCCTGCGCTTCGCCCAAGGCTTCGCCGTCGGTGGCGAGTGGGGCGGCGCGATTCTGCTGGTCGCCGAGCATTCGCCCAACAAGGAACGCGGATTCTGGGCGAGCTGGCCCCAGGCTGCGGTTCCGCTGGGCAACCTGCTGGCCACGATCGTGCTGCTGATCCTCTCCCGCACACTCACCGACGACCAGTTCCTGGCCTGGGGCTGGCGCGTGGGTTTCTGGCTGTCGGTGGTCATCGTGGCCGTGGGCTACTACATCCGCACCCACGTGTCGGACGCCGCGATCTTCAAGGAGACCCAGAAGGAGGTCATCGAGGCCAAGGGTGCCGCCTACGGCGTGGCCGAGGTGTTCCGTCGGTACCCGCGCGGAGTCTTCGGTGCCATGGGACTGCGGTTCGCGGAGAACATCCTGTACTACATCGTGGTCACGTTCTCGATCACGTACCTGTCCACCCAACTGAAGATGGACACCTCCAACATCCTGCTGCTGCTCCTGATCGCCCACGTGGTGCACGTGATCCTGGTGCCGATCATGGGGCGGCTGACAGACAACCTGGGCCGCCGCCCCGTCTACGCCACCGGCGCCGTCCTGGGCATCGGATGGGCCTTCATCGCCTTCCCGATGTTCAACACGCAGAACGAGTGGATCATCCTTGCCGCAGTCGTCCTCGGGCTCGTGATCCACGCGTTCATGTACGCGGGGCAGCCGGCGATCATGGCCGAGATGTTCCCCACCCGCATGCGCTACTCCGGGGTTTCGCTGGGTTACCAGGTCACCTCGATCATCGCGGGTTCGCTGGCACCCATCATCGCGACCACCCTGCTGCGCCAGTTCGGCACCTGGGTCCCGATCTCCATCTACATTTCCGTGGCCTGCCTGATCACCCTGATCGCCGTCGTCACCTTGCGTGAGACCAAGGGGATTTCCCTGCAGTCGATCGACGCCGAGGACCGACGGCGGCTGGACGAGGAGCGCTCCGCCCAGGGCTGACCCGGACCCGACAAGACCCGACGACCCCTGGAAACAGTCGAAAGGACATCGATCATGACCACCATCACCTGGATCGGCCTGGGCCACATGGGCGGGCCCATGTCCGCGAACCTGGTCAAGGCGGGCCACAAGGTCCGCGGTTTCGACCTCAGTCAGGAAGCCATGGGGGCCGCCCGGGCCGGCGGAGTGCAGACCTTCGGCTCCATGCGGGAAGCACTGCAAGGAGCGGAGGTCGTCTTCACCATGCTTCCCAAGGGCGAGCACTCCCGGGCCGTCTACCTCGGCGACGACGGCGTTCTGGCCCTTGCGTCCCAGGACGCGCTGCTCATCGACAGCTCGACCATCGACGTGGAGACCGCCGTCGCACTGCACCGGGCGGCACAGGCGGCCGGCTTCGAGTTCCTGGACGCGCCGGTCTCCGGCGGGATCAGTGGCGCTGCGGCCGCCACGTTGACGTTCATGATCGGAGGCGCCACCGAGGTCTTCGAGAAGGCCAAGCAGTTCATCGAGCCCATGGCGGGGCGCATCGTGCACACCGGGGAAGCCGGGACCGGGCAAGCAGCCAAGATCGTGAACAACATGATGCTGTTCATCAGCCTGGAGGCCTGCGCGGAAGGCTCCGTCCTGGCTGACCGGTTGGGCCTGGACCCGAAGGTGTTCTGGGACATCGCGTCCGTGTCCTCGGGCAATTCCTGGGCGCTGCAGACCTGGTACCCGTCCCCCGGTCTGGTGGATTCCGCCGCGGCGAACAACAACTTCCAGGCCACGTTCTCAGCGGTTCTTGCCGCAAAGGACGCGGGGTTGGCGTTGGCCGCCGGTGAGCAGACGGGAGTCAATCTGCCCGCCGCGGAGATCGCCGCACAACGGTTCCAGCAACTGATCGACGAGGGCTACGGCAACCTGGACTGCAGCCTGATCGCCAAGTACGCGGCCCCCGACGGGAAGATCCGCGGATGGGACCCAGAGGTCACCGGTCGAACAGAATGACCTGGCGAACCGCCCGACCGTCCGCGAGTTGATCGAGTGAGCTGTTGATCTCCGACAGGGTGATGTGCCCGGAAATGAGTTCCTCGACCGGCAGCTTTCCGTCGCGCCACAGCTGGGCGTAGATCGGTATGTCCCGCGACGGCACGGCGGAACCGAGGTAGGACCCCACGATCGTGCGGGCCTCCGCGGTCAGCACCAGCGGTGAAATGGTCGACCGGGCGTCGGGTGAGGGGAGCCCCACGGTCACCGTGGTGCCGCCGACGTCGGTCGCGGCCACGGCCGTCTCGAAGGCCTTCGGGTGCCCCGCGGCCTCGATGACCACGGGCGCTTTGATGCCCTGTTCCGCCAGGTCGGAGGGCGTGAACGTCGCGTCCGCGCCCAGTTCCCCGGCGCGGGCCAGTTTGTCCGGGTTCGCGTCGACGCCGATGACCTTCCCCTTGCCGAGCGAGATGGCGGTGAGCAGAGCCGCCATGCCCACGCCGCCCAGGCCCACGACCATCACGGTGTCCCCGTCTGCCGGCCGCCCGGCGTTGAGGACGGCACCTCCCCCGGTGAGAACCGCGCAGCCCAGAACGGCGGCGATCTCCGCCGGAACGTCCGCGTCCACCGGGACGACGGACCGCCGGTTCACCACGGCGTGGGTCGCGAAACCGGACACACCCAGGTGGTGGTGCACCTCGTGGCCCGCGCGGTGCAGTCGCCGGTGGCCGCCGACCAGGACGCCGTCGTTGTTGGCCGCCGTTCCCGGAATGCAGGGGAGTTTGCCGTCGGTGAGGCAGTTCCTGCACTCACCGCAGCGCGGGAGGAAGACGGTGGTGACCTGCTGACCAACCTCCAGATCGGTCACGTTCGACCCCACCCGTTCCACGACGCCGGACGCCTCGTGGCCCAAGAGCATGGGAGTGGGACGTTCTCGGTTGCCGTCCACCACGGAAAGATCGGAATGGCACAGACCCGCGGCCCGGATCCGAATCAGGACCTCGTCAGGGCCCGGGTCGTCCAGGTCCAGCTCCACGATCTTCAGTGGTTCCGAGGTGACGTACGGACGTTCCAGGCCGATGTCCTCGAGCACGGCTCCGGTGATCTTCATGATGACTCCTGTTCCGAAGGTCGTCTGTTCCGTGGACCCTTGTCCAGCGGTCGTCGTCGGGGGTTGGTCAGGAGGCCGTCCAGCCGCCGTCCATGGTGTAGGCGGCGCCCGTGACCATGCCCGCCGATGGCCCCGCCAGAAAGGCAATGAGTTCGCCGACCTCTTCGGGTTCCACCAGGCGCTTGACGGCGGATTCGGTGAGCATGATCTTCTCGATCACCTCATCTTCCGGAATTCCGTGCGTGGCGGCTTGATCCTTGATCTGCCGGTCGACCAAAGGCGTTCGCACGTAGCTGGGATTCACACAGTTGCTGGTCACCCCGTGCGGCGCCCCCTCCAACGCCACTGTCTTGGAAAGGCCCTCCAGCCCGTGTTTGGCAGCCACGTAGGCCGATTTGAATGCCGATGCGCGGAGGCCGTGGATGGAGGACACGTTGATCACACGGCCCCACCCCTGTTCGTACATGTGCGGCAACGCAGCACGGATCAGGAGGAAGGGGGACTCCAGCATGAGCATCAGGATCCGGTGGAAGTCCGCCGGGTCGAAATCCTGGATGGGGGCCACCTTCTGGATACCGGCGTTGTTGACCAGGATGTCCACGTCCAGGCTCAGGTCCGCGAGCGCTGCGGTGTCCGTGAGGTCAACGGCCCAGGACTCGCCGCCGACTTCGTGCGCCACACTCTCGGCTGCTTCAGGGTCGATGTCCGCCACGATCACGTGGGCCCCGCGCTGCGCTAGGGCGCGAACCGCCGCGGCACCGATACCGCTCGCGCCACCGGTGACAAGCGCCCGCTTGTCCTTGAGAGTGTGTTCTGACATGCCACGGCTCCTGGGTCATGAGTGATGTACGTCTCACACAGTATGCGGGTCATAGGTGATGCGCAGGGACGCGGCTGAGGGGCGTGCGGCGAACGAACGCAGGGGTTGGCGCCTGGCTGGACGTACCGTGGATACTCACACCATGCTCCGTTCACCCATGGTCCAGATACCGGCCGGATCGCTGACCATGGCGGACGCCCGCAACCAACAGAAGTCGACCGTTGAGTTGCACCCGTTCAGCATCGCATCCACCCCGGTGACCGTTGCCCAGTTCGAGGGCCACTCGGAGTCAACGCGCCAGGACGAACAGCCGGCTACGGGCGTGACCTGGTACGACGCCCTGACATGGTGCAACCGACGTTCCCTCGAAGAGGGCTTGAGTCCTGCCTATGACTTCACCAATGATTGGGCCTGGTGGGACACCACCTCCCCGGGTTACAGGCTCCCTACCGAAGCCGAATGGGAGTACGCCTGCCGAGCAGGCACCACGGGTCCGACCTACGGACCGTTGCAGGACATCGCCTGGACAGCTCTCGACGACCTGGCGGGCCCACAGGCGGTGGGGCTCAAACAGCCGAACGCTTTCGGGCTGCACGACACCCTGGGCAATGTGTGGGAGTGGTGCTGGGACCTGGCCGACCCGGCTCGATACGGTCGCTACCGCACGATTCGAGGTGGCGGCTGGGCCGATCCGCACTGGAGTTGCCGCGCCTCGGTTCGTCGCTCCACCGCTCCCGATGCGGTGATCGAGGACATCGGCTTTCGCCCGGCCAGAGGGGCCGCTCCATTGGGCGACTCCGGTACCGCCGCCTTCCAGGGCTGGTCCGACGACGCCGACAGGGTGCGTGCCCGCGTCAAGGGGTTCATCCCCTTCGGATGGACACCCCTGTCCGATTTTCCGACCTGACCGATCAGGAAGCCCGCCGTCGGCTTGGGTTAGCGTGAACCCATGGCAGCGTCGGACACAAAACCCCAGGGGCCGAACAACCCTCTCCTGGTCCTCGGGAAGATCAGCGCAATCCTTGACGCGTTCACCTTGAGCCGCCCAACTTTGACGCTGACCGAAATCCGTGAGGCAACCGGCATGCCCACGTCCACCGTTCAGCGCTTGGTCACCAACCTGGTGGCGCAAGGATTCCTCGACCGTGAAGAGGATTCCTTCCGAGTCGGGATGAAGATGGCCTACTGGGCCGCTCCGGCGACCCGCGGCATCGAAATGCTCGACCTCTTCACACCTCTGCTCAAAGACCTCCGCGACCTCACGGGTGAGACAACCGCCTTCTTCAAAGCCGAAGAGGCGTACAGGGTCTGCGTCGCCTTGGCAGAGACCCGCCACGCGCTCCGCCGCGAGATGCACGTCGGTCGGATCCTGCCGCTGCATGCCGGGTCTGCAAGCCACGTGCTGTTGGCGTGGCGCCCGGAACTGCTGGAGAAGATCCGCCACTCACCGCTGCAACCGCTCACCGAGTTCACAATCACCAGTTCCCAGGACCTTGAGGCCGCGGCTCGACGGACCCGCCGTGACGGCTTTTCCATCACGGTGGGTGAACGAGATGACGGCGCCTCGGGTCTGTCGGCTCCGGTGTTCGATGCTTCCGGTGTTCTGATCGGCGCGGTGACCATCAGCGGTCCGACCTTGAGGATGCCGCGTTCGGTGTGCGAAGGCTGGGTCGAATCACTCCTGTCGACTGCCGAACGCATGACCCGGCTGATGGGCGGCAGATTCCCCGACGAAGCCGGTTCTTAAGCGGCCGTGCCGCTGGCCTTCGTCCACCTGAACGCCGGGGCATTCGAATGGACGCCCTGTGCTGTCCGGGAACGGTTGGGCTCCCCGAGTTCATCGAGCAGTCCCTCCGAGAGGTCGACCAAACTCCACAGGGTCTCAGCCTTGAACCACTCGGGCCGGGTTGCAAAGAGCAGATCCTCACTGGCGGTGTTGCCACTGGCACCGGGGGCGAACGGGCAGCCTCCTAGACCCCCGAGTGCACCGTCGACGACGCTCGCCCCCGCAGACACGGCTGCCAACGCATTGGCCACCCCCAGACCCCAGGTGTCATGCCCGTGGAAGACGATGCGTCGGGGCGGCGTTTCCTGCTGGACACGTGAGATCAACGCACTGACTTCGGAGGGGACGGCTTGCCCCAAGGTGTCGCAGATGACGATGTCCTGGGTTCCCTCCGCGCGGGGGTCGTTCGCGATGGCCAGGACCCGCTCAGGATCCACCTGCCCTTCGAACGGGCACGTGAACGACGTCGCCAGGCAGAGCTGAATCTTCCCGCCCACTTCCTGGGCCAGTCGGACAGCCTCGGGAAGAGCCTCCAAGCTGGCCTCGGTCGTGCGGCCGATGTTCGCCTGGTTGTGGGAATCGGTGACGGAGAAGCAGTACTGGAAGTTCCGCGCGCCCGCTGCTGCGGCCTTTGCGACGTGCCGGGGGGTCGCCACCCAGATCCAGCAGCGTTCCAGCTCCTCCGGAGTCAGGGCTTCGACCACCTCCAAGGTGTTGGCCATCGGCGGCACCAGGTCAGGGCGAGCCATCGACCCCAGCTCGATTTCCGGTACGCCCAGTCGAATGAGCTCCCGCACCACCTCGACCTTCCTGTCGGTCGGGAGGACTTTGCCCGTCAGCTGCAGTCCGTCCCGGAGGGTCACATCGCGCAGTTCAACAGGGTGTTCGTGGGTGGAGTTCATGCCGAAAGCCTCTCTTCGGTGGTGGATGCGGCAGCGATCTGCTCCGCGGTGAGGCCCAGAAGACCTCCCAAGACCTCGTGGGTGTTCGCGCCGAGATCCGGGCCCAGGTGGTCGATGGGCAGCGACTCCTCACCGATGACGGGCACGATGCCCGGGAAGCCGACGTCGGTGAGCGTCTCGTCCCCGGTTGAGACGTCCATCTTCTGGATCATGTTGCGAGCCGCATACTGTTCGTCGTCGCTGATGTCGGCAGCCGTGAGAATCGGCCCCGCGGGAACACCTGCGGCGTCCAAGACCTCGAGGGCCTCCACGGAGGTCCTAGCCGCCGCCCATTCCCCGATGGCCGCATCGAGTTCTTCGCGGCGTGCCCACCGTTGAGCATTTGTCTGCAAGTGCGGATCGGCTCCGAGATCCGGACGACCGATGGTGGTCATGTACCGCTGGTAGATCGAATCCCCGTTGCCGGCCACCACGATGCTCGCCCCGTCGGAGCAGACATAGGCGTTGGACGGCGCGATGCCTTCCATCCGCCCACCAAGACGCTCACGAGTGATCCCGTAAGCCTGGTAGTCCGGTATCAGCGATTCCATCATCGAGAACATGACTTCGTGGAGGGCGACGTCGATGATCCGCTCCCTGAGCGGCACGCCCTGGGAGGAACTGTCCGGGCCACGACGCACCTCCCTCTGGAACAGGCTCATGACGACGCCGAATGCAGCGTAAAGACCCGCGATGGAGTCACCGATGGACACACCGACGCGTACCGGTGCACGGTCCGGATCGCCCACCAGGTTACGGAATCCGCCGTAGGCCTCGGCCACGGCCGCGAACCCGGGTCTCTGGGACAGGGGACCCGTCTGCCCGAACGCCGATATTCGGCTGATGACCAGTTCCGGGTTGAGTTCGTTGAGCACGTCGGGGCCCAGGCCCCACTTCTCCAACGTTCCCGGCCGGAAGTTCTCCAGCAAAACATCACTTTCTGCAACAAGGCCCTTGACCGCTTCACGCCCTGCTTCAGACCGAAGGTCCAGCGTCACGGACTTCTTGTTCCGGTTGATCGTGCGGAAGAGCATGGACGTGGTGCCTTTGTAGAGACGCCAGTTCCGCAGTTCATCTCCCGTGGCGGGGCGCTCGATCTTGATGACCTCCGCCCCGAAGTCTGCAAGCAGGCGCCCGGCGGTGGGAGCTGCAATGTAGTTGCCCAGTTCGAGGACACGGACCCCGTCCAAGGGCTTGATCGAAGTGTCAGTCATGAGTTCTCCTCCAGAAGTCGGTATGCGTACGACGACGGGCAGCGGCCCGGAGCATCGCGTCAGATGAACAGCCCCAGGACCAATGTGCAGCACAGGGCCACCACGGACGCGACCGATACCCCCAGCGAGCAGGACTTCAACGTCCCCTTGGTGGTCTGTCCGAGCATGGATTGCAGCAGCCAGAAGGTGTTGGACGTGACGTGCACCAGGAACAGTGATCCCGCCCCTGCGGCCAGCGCGATGAGAACCGGATCCAGGCCGATCTGCGGGGCCACCGGGGCCAAGAGGCCGGCCGCGGTGATGGCGGAAATCGACACGGATCCGACCGCGATGTGCAGGACCGCGGCGATCGCCCACACGGTGAGCAGCGGAGCAAAGGAACCGGCGGAGAAGTACTGACCCAAGATGTCTCCCATGCCGCTTCCCGCGACCACAGCGGCCAATGAGCCACCCGCTCCCGTCAGGATCAGGATCTGCCCGGATTCCCGGAATCCATCGACCACCGCCGACTCCACGCGCTTGCGGCCGATGGTGAACCTCCCGACGTAGCTGGTCCCCAACAGGCTGATGAGCAGAGCAATCACGGGGGACGAGAGGAAGTCCATCGGCGGGCTGGAGAGCCCCACCATTTCGAGGATGGCGCCGCTGGCGATGAGGGCGAGGGCCAACAGCATGGGAGTGAACAGCAGGATCAAGGGCGGTTCCTTCTCCTGGCGGGCCACACCCTGGTGGACTTGATGCGGGAGCAGACCCACGCGGGTCCCGTGCCCGTCAACCAGTCCCTCCTTGGCTTCAGCCTGAGAAGGGTCGGTGTTCATCGCGGCGATTTCGGATTCGCCGTCGTCCGGGGACTCCTGATCTTGTTCGATCTTCCAGAGCCCTCGGGGGATGAAGAAGTTCATGATGGCGATGGAGATCACGATCGTCGGCACGATGACGATCAGGCCGAAGATGAGCATCTTGCCCAGCGGGACGCTCAGCAACCCCGCGAGCGCCAAAGTTGCCACCCCCGGCACCATCAGGACGATGCCGCATTCGAGGCTGATGGCCATCGCCGTCGCCATTTTGGCCGTACCGTATTTGCCCAGGTGAGGTGCCATCCTCCGAGCCAGAGGTGCGCTCATGACCAACAGGACGTCCAAGAAGATGGACTGCAACAAGGTTCCGAGGGTCAGGCCAAAGGCATATGGCACCCCCCGCGGCCCGAATATGCGCAGCAGACCGTCGACCAGGCGATGGATGGCCCCCATCTCATTGAGGATCGACCCCATCAGGACTCCCCAGGCGATCAACAATCCGACTTCGAACATGATGTCCCCGAAGCCCTGCATGACCGTCTCGGTGGTACCCGCGGCACCCATTCCGGTGGCCAACCCCAGCACCGCGGCTCCGATGACCAACGAGACCACGGGGTTGATCCGCATTTTCACGATCATGACGACGATCCCCAGGATCACGACGCCGGTAATGGTCAGGATCAGCCAATCAGCCATTGATTCCCACCTTCTGTTCCACCCGCAGCCATCACTCGATGTGGGCGGGATCACTTCTTCGTGTAGCCCACAATGTAGGTCACACACCACATAGTGAGCAATGGAAATCTGGGGTTGATCCGTTCCGATCGGCGCCATTGCTGGTCACGGGCGGGATTTTGCTGTCGCAACAGACCTGTCACGAATCCTCTGCTATCGTCCTGACCCATGGGAACACTGGTTTCAGCGCCCGTGATGGGGCGCTTCTTCACGTATCGCGACCGCCGCCACTGACGGCGTCGTCGCAGATTCTTTCGCTGTAGCGCGCCGTCACCACCGAGATGCAAGGCACCTCGGTGGGGCCACTGAGCCGTACCCGCTTGAGTGATCCCGTTTCCCCGAGGTGCTCCACACCTAATCTCTGGAGCGCACTCATGCCACGTTCTCGCCATGGCGGACGCCACGAACTGGGCCAGAACTTCCTCAGCCACACACCGACCATCGCCCGCATCGTCGACCTGGTTTCGGCGACGTCGGGACCCATCCTGGAAATCGGTGCCGGCGACGGCGCCCTGACACGCCGACTCGCAGAGCTCAACCGACCGCTGACGGCCATCGACATCGACGAGCACCGCACCCGCCGTCTGACCAACCGCTTCCCGACGGTTCAGGTCGAATGCGCGGACGCCATGCGGTATCCGCTGGATTCACGGGTCGTCGTCGGAAACATCCCGTTTCACCTGACCACACCCCTACTGCGCCGCCTCCTCTCCTCGGGCGAATGGCGGCACGCCGTCCTGCTCACGCAGTGGGAAGTGGCGCGCAAGCGCGCGGGAGTCGGCGGGTCCACGATGATGACCGCTCAGGCCGCACCGTGGTTCGAGTTCAGCTTGGAGGGCCGCGTCCCCGCCACCGCCTTCAGGCCCATGCCCAGCGTGGACGGGGGCATTCTGAGCATCATCCGGCGAGGACCGCCCTTGGTCCCCGGCCGCGAGCGCGTGGCGTACGAACAGTTCGTGCACCGGTCGTTCACCGGCCGGGGCCGGAGTTTGGCCCAGATTCTCTGTAAAGCGACCGGGCACCAGATGCCAGTAATTCGACGCGCCATCGTGAGAGCCGGTGTCCCCCACCGCAGCTTGCCGCGAGACCTGACCGTCGACCAGTGGGCTTCGCTGTGGACGAGCCTGGGCAGGACCGTCAGTCGCTGACCTCAGGAACAACGGCACGGGTCAAGGCATGGAGCGCCTCGCGAGTACGCGTGAGGCGCTCCATGCCCGCCGACAAGCGACGTTCCACGTCGTTCAGCTCCCGCTCAAGTGCAGGGCACAGCTCAATCTCCGTTCGATCGGCACCGGTGCGAACGCAGTCCAAATAGCGGCCCACCGCCTCGGTGCTCAACCCGGCCTCGATCATCACTCGAATTCGTGCGACATCCGCCAGGTCGTCACCGGTGTACTGCCGATAGCCGCCGCTGGACCGCTGCGGCGTCAGCAATCCCCGCTGTTCGTAATGCCGCAGTGCCCGCGCACTGACACCCGCCCGTTCGGCGAACTCCCCGATCTGCACCGCTCTCCTCCCACCACGCCAGCACTTGACCCTGACGCTGGCGTCAAGGTCTAACCTCCCGAACATGACATCGACCAACCACATTCCCGCTGGCACCGATCGAATCAGCTTCCCGGACAAGGTCGTGATCGTCCACGGCTTCGGCGCCACGGCCCACGACCACTGGTTCGGCTGGCTTGCGGATCGGATCCCCCACGCGAACGTGGTCTCTCTCCCCGATCCCGAGCGTCCTGATGCCGCCACCTGGATCCCACGGGTGGTGGATGCCATCGGGCAGCTAGAACCCGGCACCGCCGTCGTCGCCCGCAGTCTGGATCTGTCGGCGGTTCGGCCCGCCCTGGGCCGGAGCGCAGTCCTGCGCTCAGACAACGATGCGCTGGTTCCGGCAGACCTCAGCGACGACTTCGCACATCAACTAGGTATCCAGGCTCGGGTGGTGCCCGGCGCCGGTCACTTCCTGGACGACGACGGCGTCACCGAACTGCCCGCCGTACTCGAGGTTCTGCACCCATGACGACGACACCGGGCGGGCAGCCGCCTCCTCAGCGACTGTCCGCCCGATGCCGGTCAGGCAGTTGTCCTCACTGGAACCGCGGAACCACCTGGTCCACGAACAACTGCAGGGAGCGCTTCTTCTCCTCGTGCGTCATCCCGTTGTCGGTCCAGTAGCTGTATTCGTCGTAGCCCATGTCCTGGTACCGCTGGATCCGTTCGGACACCTCGTCCGGGGTGCCGATCATCGCGGTCTTGTGCAGGGAGTCAGCCGCAAACTCGGGACGTTCGGCCACAGCCTCCAGAGGTGCCGGATCCTTGAAGCCATTGACGGGTTCGTCCTTGCCGAAGGCCCAGGACTGGAAGGTCCGGTAGAACCGATTGATGGCATCCGCCGCGGGCCGCCACCCCTCGGCATCCTCCGTGGCGTGGACATAGGTGTGTTTGAGCACCATGATCTCCGGGCGCTTCTCCACCTCCGGATGAGCTGCGACGGCGGCGTTGAACTTGTCCATGAGGTCCTGGACCTCCTCGTCGCCCTTCATCAACGGCGTGACCTGGACGTTCCAGCCGTTCTCCACGGCCCAGTGATGGGTCTCCTCGCTGCGCGCGGCGATCCAGATCGGCGGGTTGGAGGGGTTGAGGGGTTTGGGAACGGAGGTGGAGACCGGAAACCGCCAGATCTCGCCGTCGTGTTCGTAGTCCCCGTTCCACAGCTGCTCCATGGCGGGAACCAGTTCGCGGAGGTACTTGCCACCGTCGGCTGCGGGTATGCCGCCGCAGAGTCGGTTGAACTCGAACTGGTACGCACCGCGAGCCACACCCACCTCGGCGCGGCCGTTGCTGATGACGTCCAGCAGGGCGGTCTCACCGGCCGCGCGGATCGGGTTCCAGAACGGAGCCACGATCGTTCCCGCACCCAGGCGGATCTTTTCGGTCCTGGCCGCCAGGTATCCCAGCTGGATCATCGGGTTGGGCGAGGCGGTGTACTCCATGGAGTGGTGCTCCCCGATCCATACGGTGCCGAAACCGCCCTTCTCGGCAATCTGGACCAGTTCGACCAGGTTGTCCCAGTGCTCCTTCTCGCTCACGGAGTCGTCCCAACGCTCCATGTGGATGAACAGTGAGAATCGCATGATTGCTCCCTTCCGGATCCCACGACGTCCTCGGCGACGTCGCGATTTCGTGAGTTCTGTGGTCAGTTCCGCAGTCAGGACTGTGTACGGGTCGTGCTGGTTCGCTCGGTGATGGTCTGGTTGGTCCGGGCCCACAGGCTGGGCTCGACCTCACGGACCAGAACCGTGATGTTCTCCGGAGCGGCGCCCGTCGTCGTTTCCGCGGCCCGATGAACGCCGTCGATGAGGTTTCGCAGTTGTTCGGGGGTGCGACCCTTGGCAATGGAGATGTCGATAATCGGCATGCGCGATCAGCCCCTCATCACGAAGGGATCGGCCATGGGCCCTTCGTCCGTGTTGATCCACACGGACTTGAGCTTGGTGTACTCGTTCATGGACTCCAGTCCGTGCTCGATACCCACCCCGGAGGTCTTGAACCCCTGCCGAGGGGACTGCGGGGACATGGCGCGATACATGTTGATCCACACCGTCCCGGCCTGAAGCCCTTGGGACATCCGCATGGCCCGCTGCAGGTTGGAGGTCCACACGCCCGCCGCCAGACCGTAGGTCGTGTCGTTGGCCAGCCGCAGCACCTCCTCCTCCGTGTCGAACGGCATGACCGCTGCGACGGGGCCGAAGATCTCCTCCCGGCACACCCGCATGTCATTGGTGGTGCCGGTCAGCACGGTGGGCTCCAGGAAATACCCGGGGAGGTCGATTTCGGGGCGATTGCCTCCCGAGTACACCGTGGCGCCCTCACCCACGCCGATGTCGATGTAAGACCTGACCTTTTCGAGCTGCGACTCGAAAGCCAGCGGGCCCAGCTCCGTGCTCTGCTCCAACGGGTCACCAATCTTGATGGTCGCGGCCCGTTCGCTGACCCGCGCGAGCAGTTCGTCGTACACGCTTCGGTGCGCGAACACCCGGGAACCGGCAATGCACGTCTGACCGGCCGCAGCGAAGATCCCCGCGACCACACCCATGGCTGCGTTGGACACGTCCGCATCCTCGAACACGATGTTGGGGCTCTTACCACCGAGTTCCAGCGTGCACCCGATGAAGCGGGCACCCGCTGAGGCACCGATGGCAGACCCGGTGGCGGTGGATCCGGTGAAGGAGATCTTGGCGATGTCCGGGTGATCGACCAGCGGAGCACCCGCCTCCGCTCCGGTTCCGGACACCACGTTGACGGCACCGGCCGGGAACCCTGCCTCGTACGCCAGTTCCGCGAGCCGCACGATGTTCCGCGTGGTGTACTCGCTGGGCTTGATGACAATCGTGTTCCCGGCAGCCAGCGCGGGGGCCAGCTTGGAGACCGTCAGCGTCAACGGAGAGTTCCACGGGGTGATCGCACCGACCACGCCCAGGGGCTCCCGCTGCGTGAAATTGATGATGTCCAGCGAGTTCGTGGGGATCTGGGAACCCTGAACCTTGTCGGCCAGACCGGCGTAGTAGTAGAGGTACTCCGGCAGGGTCTTGAGCTGCCCCACCATCTCCCTCAGCAGCTTGCCGTTGTCCAGGGTTTCGTTGCGGGCCAGTTCCTCGGTGTTCTCTCCGACCAGATCGGCCAGGCGACGGAGCAGGTGACCGCGCTGGGTTGCCGTCGTGCGTTTCCAGGCGGAGGACTCGAACGTGGTCTTGGCGCTCTGAACCGCCCGGTCGACGTCCGCCTTGTTGCCCCGGGCGAATTCGTACAACTTGTCCAGGGTTGCGGGGTTCGTGCTGGGAATGTATTCACCGGAACTGGGGGCAACGTGCTCGCCGCCGATGAAGTGGTTGATGAGTTCAGTCATCACGCTGTCCTTCCTGTTCTGGGGCTTACCCCTGGGCGAAATGCCGCGTGAGTTCACGGGCGAGCACCCGGGGGTGGGTAACGGGGATCATGTGGCGGGCATCGGGGATGATCGTCACGGTGGACTCCTGGATCCGGTCGTGGAGTCTGTGGCTCATGTCCGGTGTGGAGCCAGGGTCCTCCGCACCGGTGATCATGAGCGTCGGGGCTTGGATCAGGGCTAGGTCCCCGGCGATCTGCCGATCGCCCGTGGCAAAGACCTCGTAGGCCCTCACGTAGGACTCGGGGTCATTGGCGAACAGCATCGAACGGGTGCTCTCCCGCAGCACCGCGCTGTTCGCCGTCGTTTCCGGGAACCAGCGGTCCAGTGCCGTTGCCATGCTTCCCGCGAAGTCCTGACGGGCTGCGGTCAACCGCGTGGCCACGGCCGCAGCTTCCTCCTCCGTGCGCTCACACACCGCGCTGAGCAGGGCCAAGGTCTCGACCCGCTCGGGGTGATGGGCAGCGATGTGCATGGCGATCAGCGCACCGAGCGAGAACCCCACCAGGTGGACCCTGCCCTCCGGAAGCCGGTCCAAGACGTCCTGGGAGAGCTCCGCGAGTGTGGTCTCCGACGTCAAGGGCGGCTGCTCACCGTGTCCGGGAAGGTCGAGAGCGTGCACGGGGCGGTCCAAGAGCCCCTCGAGCTCGGCCCAGATCGTCCGGTCCAAGCCCACCCCGTGCAGCAGGACCACGGGAGTCGACGAGTCATTGCCGGCCATGAGATCTACCGCTCGGTCGAGAGATCCGCCAGGCGCTGCTGCGGACGGCCACGTGTGGCCCCGGCGAGCGCGATCACGATCTCATGCGGGTGCGGCGCGTCGGCGATCCGCACTTCCGTGGTCTGGTGGTGGGACCGGATCGTGGCGTCGGTGAAGTGCTTGAGTGGGATGTCAAAGGTGGCTCCGGCCAGTCCGCGCTTTTCGACGGCGGGCAGCAAGGTGCTCGCGTTGGCGGCGTCCCGGAAGTGGTTGCCGAACTTGAGGGTGTGGATCAACGCGGAGCCGTGCTCGATCTCGCCGTCGATACCCACGATCGCGGCCTTGCCGTAGGCCTCCAGCGGAGCGCCCAGAGCCTCCATGACACGGGGAGCCAGGACAGCTCCGAGATCAGAGGCCACGGCGTCGATTCCCGGGGCCAGATCTTCCACGAATCCCTCTCCGGCCCAGGGATTATCGATCACAGCGGCCACGACGGCGACGCGCGCGGTCGGGTCGACCTCCCGGCCGCCCTCTCCCAGGATCTCTTCGACGATCGTGGTGACTTTGCGGATTCTCATGACAGGAGTCCTTTCAGGATGGTGGTGTCGACGTCGGGGTCGGTTTGTCGGTCCCCGATGCGGGGAAACGGTCTGGGGCCATCGGAGGCGGCCGCGATTACGCAAATCTCGTCCGGGTGGGGGGCATCCGGCAGGTGCAGGTCGATGGTTTGGTAGTAGTCGCGCAATCCCGCCGTGGTCTTGTGCCACAGCGGGACCTTGAGGTCCGGACCGGGTTCGGAACGACCGTCGGTGAAGCAGATGATCGCGGTACCCCCCAGCATCTCGCGGACCAGGTTGCCGAAGTAGGGCGTATGGATCAGTGCAGCCGCGTGTTCCAGCTCGCCGTCGGTTCCGACCAGGGCGGCCTTGCCGAAGGTCTGGATCGCGTCCTTGCCGCCGAGCGCTACGAGCAGGCGGTCCGTCAACAGTTTGGCCAGGACGGGCGCGACGTCGCGGGTTCGCTCCCCCAGGTCCTGGTACACGCCGGTACCGGACCAAGGGTTGCTCAACACAGCCACCGCTGCGGCCTGACGCACGGGGCGGTCCAAGGGGTGGCCACCCTCCTCCCGCACTTCTTGGAGCACGGTGAAGATCCTGCGGACACCCAACTGGTGGCCGAGAGATGCGAAGGTGGTGGACTGGTCAGCCTGTGACGTCATCACTAGACCCTTCGTCCCCGCGGGAAACCAGTGCCGCCTGGCTCGAGGCGTTGACGTGCTGGCGCATGCTGAACTCGGCGTTGACCGCGTTCTTGTTGCGGATCGCGTCAACCACCTTGTGGTGTTCACTGTTGGAGTTGATGAGCCGGGCGGGATCCGCAACGGTGCGAGTCACGATCCGGTGATACGCCAACTGGTTCATGAGCCGTTGGTAGTGCTCGAGCAGTTTCTGGTTGTCGGAGCCACGCACGATCGTCCAGTGGAATTCGTGGACCAGTTCGGCATAGCGCTGACTGTCTCCGTCCAAGGCAGCGCGATCGGAGGCCACCAGATTCTCCTCAAGACTTTGCAGTTCCGGAACAGCACCCCGTTGGGCCAGCAGGCCGGCCGCCAAACCTTCCAGTGCTTCCTTGAGCTGGAACAGTTCAACGATCTCTCGCTGGGATGGGTGGCGGACGAAGGTCCCCACGCGGGGACGAATCTCAACCAGGCCCTCGTTCTGCAACTGCTTGAGAACCTCGCGGACCGGGGTACGGCTGACCCCGAACTGCTCGGCCAGCGTCTGCTCCGGCACCAGGTCACCCGGCTCGTACTCGCCCCCGAGGACCAGGTCACGCACCCTGTCAAGCAGTGAGACGTCAGTCATCTTGACCGCGGAGCTTTGGTTCGTTTCTTGCATACAAGAACCGTACGACTTACCCACCTGAAGTGTCAACGATCACATGACAAGTGCCGTGATCTCGGCATATATCCGGATTCTCGGTGACCTCTTGACGTAACGGGCATCACATCCCTAGCCTTCCTTGCATGCAAGAGACAGGCATTTCACACCTCAAAGACACACTCCGAAGCAACATCGAATCCGCCTGGAGCAAGGCCTGGGACTCCGGAAACGTCAATGCCCTGGACGAAATAGTGAGCCCTGGCTACGTCCGGCGCCTCACTAACTCCGGGCTCAGGTCCGGGATCGACGAAGTCAAGGACGAGATCCTCAGGATTCGTGAAGCCCTGCCCGATCTCCACACCTCCATCGATCGGATCCTGGTCGAAGGCGACTCAGCGGCTGTGTACTGGCATTCCACGGGCACCTTCACCGAGGCCCTCAACGGCGTTCCGCCCACCGGAGGCACCGTGGAGACCTACGGCTCGAACCTGGTGACGGTCCAGGACGGAAAGATCATTTCCGAGGACGTCACCTGGGATGCAACACAGCTGTTGAACGACTTGGGTCTGTCCTCCCTGGCTTCGGCATTCGAGGAACACACCGTCGACCCCGTCGTCGACAACCTGGACGGCACCCCGCACCGAGAAATGCTCAAGGCCTTCAACCGCCAATTCGTCTCCGGTGTGACGGTGGTGTCCGTCCTGGACGAGACCAGCACCCCCAAGGGGCTGGCGGTCAGCTCCTACAACTCCGTCTCCCTGGACCCGCCCCTGGTGCTGTTCTGCGTGCAGAAGACCTCCTCCACCTACCCGTCCCTGTTCCGCGGGAAGCACCTGGGGATCAACATCCTCAGCTGTGAACAGCGGGAGACGCTTGGGGTCTTTGCCTCCAAGGACAAGGACAAGTTCGCCCGCGTGCCGTGGCACGAAGGCCCCAATGGTTCACCCCTGATCGACGGCTCGGCCGCCGCGGTCGAGGTGGAGGTCAAGGAGCGTTTCCAGGCCCTGACCCACACCGTGTTCATCGGGCGGGTGGTCCACGCCGAGACCTCGGAGGACGAACCCATCATCTACAAGGCCGGCAAGTTCTTCGACAGCCGAAATCTCGATCCCCTGGACTAGGGCATCGGATCCACAGGAACGGATGAAATCATGGACGACCTCACGCCCCACAAGCGGCACCGGATCCATTGGGACGGGCACGGCCCCGGCTACGTTGCACACCCGGACGAGCCTGAATTCGCTGGACACGGGCTGGAACCGGAGTCCGGCCCCACCCCGGCTGTCCTGGAGGCGGATCGCCTACGGCACCGTCCGGGCACCGTCTTCTGGATCTCCATCGTCCTCGTCCTGGCCTTCACCGCCTGGGCGGCCCTGGCCCCGGAGAGCCTGGGCGGCTCCCTGACCGGGATCATGAACTGGGTGGCCGGCAGCGTGGGCTGGACCTACCTGTTGGTGTCCTTCGGGTGCATTGCGCTCATGGTCTTCCTGGGTTTCAGCCGCTTCGGGGAGACCCGACTGAGCGCCTCCGACGGCGAGCGCCCCGAGTTCAGCACGTTCTCCTGGCTGGCCATGATCCTCTCGGCCGTCATGGGAATCGGTCTGATCAGCTACGGGGTTGCGGAACCGATCAGCCACTTCGCCTCTCCCCCGCACGGGATGGCGGACACCGGCACGCACGAGGCCGCCGTGCGCGCCCTGCAGTTCTCGTATTTCGACTGGGGCCCGCACGCCTGGGGTGTGTTCGGCGTCTTCGGTCTGGCCATCGCCTATTCGACCCACCGCCGCGGCAACACGGGGCTGGTCTCCCCCATGCTCAAGCCGATCTTCGGCAAGGCGATGGATGGTTGGGCGGGCAAGGTGATTGACATCTTCGCCGTGTTGGCCACGCTGTTCGGCACCACGACGTCCTTGGGGCTGGGTGCCTCGCAGATCGCCGAAGGCATCAACCGGGTGCTGGGAATCCCGGAGACAACGTTCGTGAAGGTCGCCATCATTGCCGGGATCACGGTGATCTTCACGCTCTCCGCCCTGTCCGGTGTGAACCGCGGCATCAAGTTCCTGAGCCAGAGCACCGCCGTGCTCTCGGTTGGCCTGGCCCTGTTCGTGCTGGTCACCGGCCCCACGAACTTCATCTCCAACATCTTCTTCGAGGCCTCGGGGCAGTACGTCAACGACTTCTTCAAGGTCAGCTTCATGACCCCTGCCTCCCCGGACGAGGTGCAGTGGTACCAGTGGTGGACCTACTTCATGCTCGCCTGG
Source organism: Kocuria soli (assembly GCF_003797835.1). Classification (GTDB taxonomy): domain Bacteria; phylum Actinomycetota; class Actinomycetes; order Actinomycetales; family Micrococcaceae; genus Kocuria; species Kocuria soli. The sequence goes on along the minus strand of NZ_RKMF01000003.1, from coordinate 59,286 downwards.
TGGTTGAGCTGGGGCGCCTTCGTGGGGGTGTTCCTGGCCAAGATCTCCCGGGGGCGCACGATCCGTGAATTCGTGTTGGGCGTCATGGGTGTGCCGAGCCTGGTGTTCTTCATCTGGTTCACGATCTTCGGCGGCACCGCGATCAAGTTCGACATGGACGGCGACGGTGCCATTGGCAAGGCCGCCCTGGAGAATCCGAATCAGGCGTTTTTCGACACGTTGGCACACCTGCCACTGGTCGAGGTGACCTCGGTGATCGGCATCATCCTGGTCATCCTGTACTTCGTCTCGGGTGCCGACGCGAACACGTTCGTGCTCTCCATGCTCACGTCCCGAGGGACCCTGGAACCCACCCGTCCCGTCCTGACCGTGTGGGGTGCCTTGACCGGAATCGTGGCGTTGTTCCTCTTCCTGGTCGGCGGGCTCACAGCTCTTCAACAAACGGCGATGATCTCAGCCCTGCCTTTCACGATCATCGTGGCGCTGCTCGGAGTGTCCCTGATCCTGCAGTTGCGTGAGGACCGGCGCTTCGACCGGTACCGCGTGGTGCGACGAGAGGATCTCCGAACCGGATCACTGCGTCAGGTCGACCGGCCCGAGTGATCCCAAACTGCCAGCGGGGCCCGGACCGCCGTCGTCGTGGTCCGGGCCCCGTGCTCAGGCCCCCTGGGTCTGGATGACTGCGATCTTCTGCCACACCTTGCGGGCCATGTCCGAGGTCAGGGTTTCCATGCCTTCGACGGCGTCGAGCACGTCACCGTCCGTGGTGTCCTCGGCGAACAGCGCGGCCGTCTTGCCCACCAGGGAGAGCATCTCCGTGCAGTAGTCCAGGTAGTGCGTGAGTTCCCCGCGAGTGAGGTCCAGGCCGCCGTCGGCCCTGGAACCGCGTTCCAGCCGTTCGGGGACCTTGGTGAGTTGGTGCATGTCGATCACGTGGGCCAGCGAACGCAACCGGTGCAGCAGGCGCAGAACGCGAGCGCGCTCCAAGCGTTCGGGGACAGCGACCAGGAAGAACACCGCGATGCCCACGAAGACCAGGTCGTTGATGATCGTCTCGATCAGCGGGAGCCAGTCCACGGGCGTGAGCGCGTCCGGCGTGGACATGATGTCGGCCGCGGCCAGGCCGATCGCGCCCACCATGAACGCCACCAGTGCCAGGACGCCCAGCCGGGACAGGACCCGGGCCAGCCGGACACGGCGCCGGCTGATCCCGCTGTCGGTGCTGACCTCGTCCACCATGGCCAGCAGCTCGCCGCAGACCTCCCACAGGCCGCGATCCGGGAAGCGCGAACGGATGCGGTCCTGGAGCGTGGCGGTGGAGAGCCTGACGGCAGCCGCATCCAGACGTTGGTAGCGACTGCCCAGGGGTGGGGCGTCGTCGTGGTCGTCGGGGCGGGTGGTTGGTTCCGGCGCCGGCGGTTCGGTCGATTGGGGTTCGGGGGATGTGGCCACCGGGCGAGACTACGCCAACGACGGCGCGGCTCGCCTTGAGTGGGCCTGGTCCCCGGGGCTCGTAGTCACGCGATTGTGCTGGGGGTCGGTCTTGGGTGTCCGGCCTCAGGCCTCGCTCACGCCCGCGCCGTGAGCAGCAGTGTTGATCCGCTCGGCGGTGCCAGCGGGATCGTCCACACTGATGATGACCTGCGAATACTGCTCATCTACCAGATCAATGGTGACCACGTCGTCGAAGCCACTGATGTTCCAGAACCGGCGCTCACCACCCGAGTGGAACGTCCCGGTCAGCTTTTCGCGCCACCGCAGGCCCGGCCCGCGCCAGCCCTTCGCCTGGTCCTTGGCGCCGGGCGTGTGGGCCGCGCCGCGGACGTGCGACAACGGGACGGTGATGGATTTCTTGACGGCCCAAAGCTTGTCCAGGCCGATCGGTTCGACGACCAGGGATTCGGGGGTGATCGTGGCCTTGTTGCGCATACTTCGATGGTAGACGCGGCGGTCAGGCGTTGAGCATCCCCGCAGTACGATTGCGATCGCGCTGGATTCTTGGACATAGTTTGAGTGTGGATCTGTACGAGCACCTCGCGTCCTGGTGGCCAGTCATCTCTCCGGTCGAGGGTCATGCCGAGGAGGCGGCCTGGATCGAGACCCTGCTGCCTGCGCAGGGATCGGTGCTCGAACTGGGTTCAGGAACGGGACTCCTCGCCCACCACCTGTCGAAAGGGTTGGGGATGACGCTCACCGATCAGTCGGCTTCCATGCTCGCCGTCTCACGCGAGCTGAATCCAGGATGCTTCCACGTTGAAGCCGACATGCGCGAGCTCCGGCTGGACCGCACTTTCGACGCCGTGCTCGCCCACGATGCCATCGACTACATGACGACGCGGTCAGACCTGGCGCGCGCGGCGGCTACGGCATACGCGCACTGCGCCGAGGACGGGGTCGCGGTGTTCGTCCCGGACGACCTGGCGGAGACCTTCGTCGAGTCGACGACGCTGGAGGAGAACAACGCGCCTGACGGTCGCGCCGCGAGATTGGTCGACTGGACGTGGGACCCGGACCCCGACGATGAGAAAGTCCAGACTGAATGGTTGCTGCTCCTGCGAACGGCGGCCGGGGAGGTCTCCGTCCATCACGAGTGCCACACCTTCGGTCTGTTCGGGCGGCAGGTGTGGATCGACACGCTGATTGAGGCTGGCTTCAGTGATGTCCGGAGCGTCGAAGAGCCCGTCGACCGACCACGAACCGCTTTTATCGCTCACCGGTGTGTTTGACATGTAGTGGTTTCCTGTCGAGTGGCAGGTAGGGCCCCGGTCCGCAACCCTTCCACCACGTACGAGTCTCTACATCAGAACCCCTCGTGCGCCATGTTCGCGAACCGCGAGTAGTGCCCTTGGAACGCCACCACGATGGTCTTGGTGGGGCCATTACGGTGCTTGGCCACGATCACGTCCGCTTCTCCCGCGCGCGGCGATTCCTTGTCGTACACGTCGTCGCGGTGCAGCAGGATCACCATGTCCGCATCCTGTTCGATCGACCCACTTTCACGAAGGTCCGACACCATCGGCCGCTTGTCCGTGCGCTGCTCGGAACCACGGTTGAGCTGGGACAACGCGATGACCGGGACGTCCAGCTCCTTGGCCAACAGCTTCAGCGCACGGGAGAACTCGGAGACCTCTTGCTGGCGGGACTCGACCTTCTTGCCCGAACTCATGAGCTGCAGGTAGTCCAGGACCACCAGCTTGAGGTCATGCCGCTGCTTGAGCCGTCGGCACTTGGCCCGGATCTCCATGAGCGACATGTTCGGGGAATCGTCGATGAACAGCGGCGCCGAATCCAACTTGCCCATGGTGGAGGCGATCTTCTGCCACTGCTCGTCCCGCAACGTGCCCTTGCGGAGATCCTGCAGGTTCAGGGTCGCTTCGGCCGACAGGATCTTGAGTGCGATCTCGTTGCGCGCCATCTCCAACGAGAAGATCGCCGTGGTCATGTTGTGTTTAATGGCCGCTGACCTGGCGATGTCAATTGCGAACGTCGATTTGCCCATGGCCGGCCTGGCCGCCACCACGATCATCTGCCCGCCCTGCAGACCGTGCGTGAGCTCGTCGAACTCCGTGAAGCCGGAAGGCACGCCCTGCATGCCCGACTTTCCACCCGCGGCCTCGATCTCCTCGACCGTTGACTCCACGACCTCTTTGAGGGCCACGTAGTCCTCGGAGTTGCGGCGTTCGGCCACGGTCATGATCTCGGACTGTGCCTCGTTGACCAGGGTTTCCACCTCGCCGTCCTGCGAGTAGCCCAGCTGCACGATCTTGGTCCCGGCCCCCACCAGGCGCCGCAGCACAGCCCGTTCCTGCACGATCTCCGCGTAGAACCCTGCGTTGGCCGCGGTGGGCACAGACGAGATCAAGGAGTGGATGTAGGCCGCGCCACCCACGTTGTCCAGCTCGCCGCGCTTGGTGAGTTCGTCGGCCACGGTGATCGCGTCGGCCGGCTCACCCTTGCCGTAGAGGCTCACGATCGCCTCGTAGATGGATTCGTGCGCGGGCCGGTAGAAGTCCGCCCCCATCACCACCTCGACCACGTCCGCGATCGCGTCCTTGGACAGCATCATGCCGCCCAGCACGGACTGCTCGGCCACGTTGTCATGCGGGGGTGTGCGCACGAGATCTTCGGACACGCTGGACCTTTCGAGGGGTTCGGGATCGACGACGACGCGCGCCGGTCAGACCACCATTGTGGACCACCGCACCGACCACACAATGACCGTCAGGCGCTCAATCAGGCCGTGGAACTCGATCGACTGGAATGAATACCCACAGCCTGTGGACAACTTGTGGAACACGTGTGGGGATCGCCGCGGTCAGGTGTGGGTAGACGGTGCACAACATGTGGACGCCTGTGGACAAACCCAGGCCTTAACCGGGGCTTGAAACACATGAAATCGCAGGTCAAGAAGGCCAGAACCCCGAAACGACGGGCCGATGACCACCTTTCCACAGGGTTTGTCCACAAGGGTCATCCCGATCTGCGGAAAACTTCCACATGCCCGAGTACAAGGCCAAGGAAACGAGCCAAAGGCAGGAGACCTGCAACTACATGGTCAGAGCAGCCTGGAGCACCACCAGCAACGTGGCCGGGGAGATGAGCACGGTTGCCAGCAGCAGAACGATGTTCCAGGGACGGTGCTTCCGGTAGGTCACGGAGCTGGCCAGCGCCGTGAGGAACGCACCCACGTCCGCCAGGGTCGACAGCAGCAGACCCCCGATGAAGCTGAGGGACATCACTGCTCCGGATCCCGTGTTCCCCAGCACGAATGCCAACACGAAACTCACCAACGCCAGCACCCACAGCCCCAGAGAGATCGGAAAGAGCCGCTGCTCGGGCTTTCGAGGGCGGCGCGCGCCGGAGCGGTCACCGGCGTCGTTCTTGCGGATCATGGGGCGGGAAGGGCTCACGCCCTGCATCCTGACACACGGCTCACCGCGTGGACGGGAGCGCAGCGGCAGTCAGCCGTCATCTACCAGCTTGTTGACAGATCACCTTGAGTGACATGTCACCTTATTACTAGACTGGGCGCATGGCCGCAGCAACTCCCCTCGAAGACTCCCCCGGCACCTCCCCGGAACCCGCCTGGCTCACGGACGGCCAACAGCGCATCTGGCGCAACTGGCTCTCCGCCAGCTCGCGCGTGCCGGCACGCCTGGGCCAACAGCTCCAGCAGGACTCCGGACTCTCGCTGCAGGACTACGAGGTCCTGGTCACCCTCAACGAGGCCACCAACAGTTCCTGCCGGATCACCGAATTGGCGGGCCTGCTCGAGTGGGAACGCTCCCGCATGTCCCACCACCTCACCCGGATGGAGAAGCGGGGCCTGGTTTGTCGCGGAGCCTGCCCGGACGACGGGCGCGCGCAGCTCGTCGAACTGACCGACGCCGGCCGAACCGCCCTGGAGGCCGCAGCCCCGGGCCATGTCCGTGCCGTCCGCTCCGTGCTCTTTGACGCCTTGAGTGACGACGACGCCGCCGAACTCGGGCGCATCACCGCCTTGATCTCGGACCACCTGAATGCCCAGGAGTGCGGGCTCGCCCGTCGCGGCTGACCGCCTCCCCGGGGTTGACCAGCACAGACATTCACACCACCACCATTGGTTGACATATCACCTATACAGGTCCATAGTCATACGTGATACGTCACGTATTGGCACAGACGGACCACAGGGCCCGAACGTGGCGGGTCTGATCAAGGAGTAGACATCATGCAGTTCGGCATCTTCAGCGTCGGCGACGTCACCACGGACCCGACCAACGGCACCACCCCCTCGGAAGCTCGCCGCATCCAGGCGATGACCAAGTACGCCCTCAAGGCTGAAGAGGTCGGCCTGGACGTCTTTGCCACCGGCGAGCACCACAATCCGCCGTTCGTGCCGTCGTCACCCACCACCCACCTTGGGTACCTGGCGGCGCAGACTAAGAACCTCAAGTTCTCCACGGCCACCACGCTGATCACCACCAACGACCCCGTCAAGATCGCCGAGGACTTCGCGTTCCTGCAGCACATCTCCGGCGGCCGCGTGGACCTGACCATGGGCCGCGGCAACACCGGCCCGGTCTACCCCTGGTTCGGCAAGGACATCCGGGACGGCATCCCGCTGGCCATCGAGAACTACCACCTGCTGCGCAAGCTGTGGCGGGAGCCCGTGGTCAACTGGTCGGGCAAGTTCCGCACTCCGCTGCAGAACTACACGTCCACCCCTGCCCCCCTGGACGAGGTGCCCCCGTTCGTCTGGCACGGCTCCATCCGTTCCACGGAGATCGCGGAGCAGGCCGCCTATTACGGTGACGGCTTCTTCCACAACAACATCTTCTGGAACATCGAGCACACCGCCGCGATGGTCAACCTGTACCGCCAACGCTTCGAGCACTACGGGCACGGATCAGCCGATCAGGCCATCGTGGGTCTGGGCGGCCAGTTCTTCGCCGCGGACACGGAGGCCGAGGCCAAGCGGATCTTCCGCCCGTACTTCGACAACGCCCCCGTCTACGGCCATGGCCCGTCCATGGAGGACTTCACGCGAGCCACCCCGCTCACCGTGGGCACCGTGGATCAGATCATCGAGCGCTACCTGGGCTACGCCGATCAGGTGGGTGACTTCCAGCGACTGCTGTTCCTCCTGGACCACGCCGGCCTCCCGGAGGAGTTGGTCCTGGAGCAGATCGAGATTCTGGGCAAGGAGATCGCCCCCGTCCTGCGCACGGAGTTCGAGCGTCGTCGTCCGGCCCACGTGCCCTCGGACCCGCCCACCCACGCATCGCTGGTCGCCGAAGGTCCGGAGTCCTCGCACCGGAAGGTAATCAACGCCGTGGTCCCCGATTCGAACGACGACGACGCCACTGTCACGTCGTCCCAGACCGAAGGAGCATCCCGATGACCCGCCACCTCGTCGTCGTGGCCGCTGGACTGTCCAACCCGTCCACCACGTCCCTGCTGGGTGAACGCCTGGCCGAGGCCGTCACCGCGCAGGTGGGTGGACGGGGTGAGAGCGTGGAAGTCGAATACGTCGAACTGCGCGATCTTGCCGTCAACCTGGCCCATGCGATGACCACGGGCGGGCTCCCCGACCCGGTTTTGGACGACGTCAAACGCAAGCTGTCGGCCGCAGACGGTCTGATCGCCGTGACTCCGGTGTTCAAGGCCTCCTACGCGGGGCTGTTCAAGAGCTTCTTCGACGTCCTGGACCAGGACGCCCTGGTGGACATGCCCGTGCTGATCGCGGCAACCGCCGGTACGCCGCGGCACAGCCTGGTCCTGGACCACGCGGTGCGGCCACTGTTCACGTACATGCACGCCACGGTGCTGCCCACCGGAGTCTTCGCGGCCACGGAGGACTTCGGCTCCGACGAGGCCGGGTTGGAGCGGCGCATCAACCGGGCCGCCGGTGAGTTGGCCACCGCGATGGTGTCCACGCAGACCGGCGTCGCCGGGTTCATGCAGGAAGGGCTGGGTGCGGCACCCGCACCCACACCCACAGGTAGGGTCCGTCGCACGGGCGTGGACATGACTCCGGCCGTGACGGACTTCACGAGTTTGTTACGCGGCCACGACGGCTCTTGAACTGAGGACAACCTGCTTGCCTGGTAGCAGCACCTGGACCTTTCCGCGCAGAATGATCACTTTCCTGTCTGCTCAAACCGTCTCAGTTGGATCGCTCGACGTTGTGGCCGAATCTCGGCCACGACGGTGAGCTCCCTTCCCGCTGGAGACGATCGCCGGAGTCAGGGCACTGATCGCTGCCGCGGATTCCCTCCGCCGTCGGGCCCGCAGATCCTCCTCGCGCTCCGAGTCCGCAGGGTTGATGTCGTTGAGCATGGGACCGTCGGAGACCTCACTGAGTCCCACGAGACCATGCAGCTTACGTAGCGGACCCGGAGACCACCAGTTCGCATTACCGGCAATACGCATGAACGACGGCACCAGGACACCGCGTACCAGCGTGGCGTCCAAAAGGATTGCAAAGGCCGTACCGATACCGAACAGCTGAAGGAAAGTGACCTGACTGGTACCAAAAGCTGCGAAGGTCACGGAGAGCACTACCGCAGCCAGGCTGGTGATTCGTCCGGTGTGGGCAAGGCCCTCCACCACGGCCTGACGGTTGTCCTTGGTCCTGTCCCACACCTCCTTCATGCGCCCGATCAGGAACAGTTCGTAGTCCATGGACAGCCCGAAGGCGATACAGAACAACAGGACGGGCATGGCCATGTCCAACGGTCTGGGCGTGAATCCCAGCAGTTCGGCGAAGGCTCCGTCCTGGAAGATCCAGGTCACAACGCCCAGCACTGCGCCCAAGGAGATCACGTTCATGACCAATGCCTTGAGGGGCATCAGCACCGATCCAGTGAACAGGAACACCAGGACGAAGGTCGTGGCCACGATCAGCGCCAGCGCCGTCAGGAGATGATCCGTCACGGCTCGTCGATCATCGATGAATCGTGCCGTGCCCCCGGTGTATTCGACCCTGTTCGTCCCCTCCGGCGGGGACAAATTCCTGAGCTCCTTCACAGTGTCAATCGCCTCTTCGCCCAGAAAATCCGCGGGTCCTCCTACCCGGATGGCGTAGTACTCATCCGCCTGGAGTTGCTCGTGGAGCATGGACTCGGGCGGTGAAGCCACGTGGCGCCCGTCCCGGTAGATCCCCGTCGCGGCCATGACCTGATCCACGCCCTCCACCAGAGACGCGCGTCGGGCGTAGTCATCCAACTGCTCAGAGGAGACCTCTGAGCTGACGATCCCAACGGGGGAAGCGGAGCTGTTGGACGGGAAATGATCGCGCAGGATGTCCCCAGCTTCCCGGCTGACTTGGTCTCCGGTGAGGATCCGATCATCAGGAGTGGCGAACTGTACGTGGAGCAAGGGAGCGGCCATCACACCGATGGCAACCAAAACGGGGATTGCGGAGAGCAAGGGGCGTTTGTAAACCACCCTGGCGACATGACCCCAGAACTGGGACGGGGCAGACAACGAAGGTACGGCGGACTTCTTGCTACGCACCGAAAGACTGTCAATCCGGGGACCGAGTTCTGCCAAGAGGGCTGGAAGGACCACCAGAGCACCCAAAGCCGCAACCACAACGACGGCAATCCCGCCGTACCCGAATGACCGCAAAAAGGGCGGCGGGAAGACGAGCAAGGCGCACAGGGCGCTGGCCACGGCCAGACTGGTGAACAGAACTGTTCGTCCAGCGGTGGCCAGAGTCCTGCTCAGGGCCTCTTGGGCAAGCTCACTTCGTCGGGCGGCGTGGCGACCCTGTCCGCGAACGTCGAGTTCTTCACGAAAGCGGCTCACCATGAGCAAGGAATAGTCGATGGCCAGTCCAAGCCCCAGGGCTGTTATCAGATTGATCGAGTAAATGGAGACATCCGCCACCAGTGTGATCAGCCACGTTGCGAAGAACGCTCCCAGCACGCCGAAACCCCCCACGGCCAGGGGTAGTACCGCCGAGACCACACTTCCGAAGACGATCAGCAACAGGATCATGGTCAGGGGAACCGCAATCAGCTCTGCGTACTTGAGGTCGACGAGGACCTGCTCGTTAATCTCCTGGGTGATCGGCGTCGTTCCGCCCAACAGCACTTGCGTGCCGTCCTCGCGCTCACCCACCAACCGATCGGAGAGTTCCTTGGCAGTGTCGATCTGCTCCTGGTCGCTGCCGGTCACGTGGGCAGCGATCAATCCCCACTCACCGTTGTCAGAGACCAGGGAGGACCCGGTTCCCGGATCGGTGAAAGACTGCACGGACTCCACGCGTGAGTCTTGACGTAGTTGCTCTGCAACGTCGGCACCCGTCTGGTTCGAAGGCCGGCCCTCCTCCCCTGGTGGGACGTCTGCCGGTTCACCGACCAGTACCACCAGGTTTGCTTCCCCGCCCAGATCTTCGTGGACGATCTGTTGGGCCACGGCCGACTCGGACATGGGATCAGCGAATCCACCTGGAATCAAATTACCGAAGACACGAAATCCGAATACGGCGAACAACGCCAGCACCAAGGCGCTGAGCACAAGGACCGCTGCACTGTAACGGTAAACAAAGCGTGCATACACGTGGACAGCTCCTGGTCGATCAGTACTGGGGCGCACTCGAGCCTGGGCCAGGGTCTTCGATCGGTTCGGCCAATGCCTCCTGCTGACCGTGTTTCGCGACCACACTCAGAGCTCGCTCCAGGACCTGGAGGTCCTCCAAGGTCTCCACCTCTGCAACCTTGCCCCACCTGAGGGTCATCAACTGGAGGACGGTGTTCTCATAGAGCGTGCCGTCGGGCAAGTCTCCTCTGATCTTTGAATTGACGGCGATCCGCGTACGCCACGGACCACCAGAAACAAGGACTTCTCGGATCTCAAAATTCGCACCAGGTAACAGGCGACCAACGCGCTGCCACCAGGCATCCATGGACTTCAGGGTGTTGCGGTGACCGCCCAAAGCATGCCGACCATGAAAATGGTATACGAAATCATCAGCCAAGCCATCAAGCATGACCTGATAGTTGCCGGAATTGATGGCGTCGAAAGTCTCTTTGACTTTCTTGGTCACGATGCGGGAGTAGACCATTTTTCCTCCAATAATTCGGGGTTGCTCTGCCATCCGGTCATGCCGCGCCACCGATTCCTGGCGCGCTCGGCCTCACGGAGGTAATCACCCATGTCGCCAAGTCGAGAAGCAAGCATAGCTCGCATCACGGCAGGAACACCCGGCAATCTGTAAACATTTGGTGAAGAAATCGCTTTGAGCGCCCCAATTCTGAAAGATTCCGGCGCACCGGTCTCACGTAGAATCTGGCTCATGTTATGGGGCGAGAAGAACTCCAAGGGATCTTGAGTTTGGGCGAACAAGCCCGTCAAGCCCTGAGCAAACCGTGGTACGGAGCTGGCCTTGGTCATGATCTCCAACACGTCACTCGGGTAAGGATCCAGTCGAGCAAAATCAGTCGTGTACTCATAAATCGGCCTCTGTCTCACGTTTCGGCGATATTCATATCGCGCCAGAGCCTGCTCTTCCGATACCTTTCCTTCCCATGCGCAGATGATCTCTTCCGCAAGGTACTCGGCACTCCTCAGCGCATCCGTGATTCCTGCCGCCGTTGATGGGTCGCGACAGTACCCCGCATCGCCCACCAGGGCCCACCCAGCCCCGAAAGACTCACGGAAGTAGTTGGGAACGGAACCGGTCCGCCATTCCTCGATCCGCTCACCTACTCGCATCTGGGCAGCAAGCTGCGGGTCGAAGCGATCCATGACCCCGAACAGTGCCGCCTCCTTGTCTTTGATCTTTAGGCGCTTGAAGTCCTCGCTCCGCCACGTGACCCCAGCCAGGACCGCACCGTCGTTGGTTGGCCAGGCAAATGCGTAGTTGTGGTCATCGCGCCACGTGGGAACTTCCGTGACTGACGTACCTGTCCAGTAGGACCAGATACTCGTGAGACGCCTGGGCCTTTCCAGGTACTTCTGCGCCCCTGCCCATGTACCGACGCGAGAGTTGACGCCGTCGGCACCAATCACCAGCCGGGCACGTTCAACCACCTCCCGCCCTCCGCTACGTAGTCGCACTCCCACCACGCGCTCCTGCTCGTACACCAGGCCCGTGGCCAAGGTTTCTGGCCTGACTTCGGCTCCTGCGGCGACGGCCGCGTCAAGCAGAATCGCGTCCAGGACGCGTCGGCGCGGTGCGAAGGCAGTGCTCACATCGCCGTCGGGTGGCAGAGGGGCCATGAGATCCATGGTTCCCACGGCCAGCCCGTATTCGTGGATCGGTGGGCACCCGCTGTTCTCGATGTCCTGGAGTAGCCCCCAATCACGAAGGCGGCGGATTCCGGGTGGGTGGATCAGGTGGGTCGAGTGTGGCTTGTCGCTAGGTAGCGCGTCCCGGTCCACCACAAGAATGTCGAACCCTGCTTTGGCCAACAGCATTCCGGTCGCACAACCGGCTACGCGGGCTCCCACGATGATCGCATCATAGATGTGCATGTTCGGGCAGCTGCCTTTCAGATATGTCATCTTGGGATTCGAAGTGATCGGTTGTGCGAATTTCGCGGAGTTCATACCGGTGCTCGCCCGAAACTTCATGGATGGTGACTGAGCAACTAGGCGCGGTGCCCGGTGCCGGTCGTATCCCCGAGTCACCCACGGGTGCTGACAGCAGTACTGCCCCGATTCTGAGCACCCCTGGGTCCTTTCCGGCGGGGGAGGCGATCACCCTTTGCATAGCGGCTTCGACTGCCGTCGTGGGAAGCAAGGTGAACGGTGGTACTGCTTGGGTCCACCCAAGCGCCGGCGACCAGAACTCCACGAGATCGAACACCCTTTCGTGTCCGCCCGCATCAGCCGGCACCGTGGCAGGAACGTCGCTCCATTGGTAGACCCCCGGACCAGCGTTCCCGGGACCACCGGCAACCGTGACCCGCCATCGTCGACCCGACTGAGGTGTGGTTTCGTGCTCGCGGGGATCCTGCCGCACAATCACTGTGGCGCTGGCAAGTGGTATTGAATCCTCCTGGTCCACCCGATCAAGCGTGACCTCCAGAGCCACGGTGACTCCGGACGAGCGGATCCGGGCCGTGCGACGCAGCTGGGCCGTCTGAACAGGACCGTCCGGCGAAGACGGGGGATTGACCACTGCGGCCAGCTGGATCCGGACGTCCTCCAGGTGAGTCGCCCCCGGGATAACCATGGCGAATCCGTCCCGGGCTTGTAACAACAGTTCGAGAATCAAGGTAATCGGCATGGCCTCACGACCACCCAGCTGGGCTGATACCGCGTATGGCGCAGTATCAGGGTTGAACACGTGGATGCTGGTGATCGCGACCAGGGGCTCAATCACGACGACCCGTCCCAACCAGTACCGACGCGACAGCATCCGTCTGGCTCCGGTCCAGCCGACGGGCACGGGTACGGATTCCAGGTGTTGAGCAGAAACAGTGGCAAATTCGCCCATGAAGGCGCTCTCTCCGGACGGTCCTCCTTGGATCTCTCGGATCCAGGCGGTCACGCCGTCCTCGGCCTCGATGGGCAGCATGTAGGCGGAGGCTGCCTTGAGGTTCGTGATCAGACCCACACCGTTCCACGTAGGCCACGCCACGCAAAGGACGGGATAGTCCTCCCCCGCAGCACGAGCGGCATAGGCCAGAGAATCATTGGCCGCCGCGTAATCGAACTGCCCGACCATGCCGCCGTAACGACCGGTCAACGAACCCGTGAGGCACATGACCTTGAGCGAATGCCCCGCGAGGGCAGCTTTGAGGTTACGAAACCCGTCAAGCTTGACGGCAACCACGGTCTCCACGTCCGCCTGGGTCTTGTCAGGCAGACGCGAAGGCATGTCCAGCCCGGCGTTGTGCAACACCGCGCTCAGCTTCGCTCCTGCCTGCTCCACGGCGCGACGCACGGATTGTTCGTCTGTGACGTCACAGACCACATACTCGATATTCAGCCCCTCGTCACGCGCCGCATCCAGATTGGCCAGGATCTCTCGAACTTGCGTCTGCTTGGTCAGACGCCGTCGAATCTGAGGCAGGGTCTGGTCTGCGGAGCGTTCCGTGAAGGCCTCGACACGAAGCTGCTCGAATTGAACTTCGCTTGCACGGGCCCAAGGTTGGCTACGGAGGATCTCGACGTCGTCCCGCCCGGAAACCAGAACGTGGCAACCCGTGCGGCGCGCCAGTTCCACCGCCAAACGCCACCCGATGCCGCGTGCTCCGCCCGTCATCAAGACGGTGTCATCCGACCCAATCCTTGATGTAGCACAGTCATTGACCTCGCGTGGCACCGGCAGCGGTGTCAGCGCGGGCGCCGCCCGAGGCATCACCAGCTCCACCCACGGGTAGTTTTCCATCGCGTCGATCACGGGCGTCAGAACGGCGTCGTCGTTTCCATCCGGAGTCGGTAATTCAACCACCTGTGGAATCACCGCTGGAAACTCCCGCGGCAGAGTCTTGGCCAGCCCACTCCACAAGCCATTGAGGTCGGCAGGAGACTCATTCTCGCGCTGCCACGTCAGGGCGGTGTATCGCAGACGCCCGTAATCGGTGCAGGGTGCCCAACACGGGTACACCGCACGCAAGACCTCCAAGGTGTGGTGGAAACGTTCACGCCAGTCAGCGGTTGAGGTGGCGTGTTCTCCCGCACCGAAATCGACGACGACGTCAGGGGTCCGACGCCGCACGTATTCGTCGATCACGGAAGACGCTGCGCTGGGCGGAATCCAAACAACGTTGTGGCCGTGCCCCCGAAAAGTGAATGCAGCCCGGTCCACGACAGCTTGGGAGGCGTTGAGTACCCAGACCGTGGACTCCGGTTCGAGCGGTCTGACACCCGGGTAACGCGGAGCCGACACCAGTTCCATGACATGTCGGAGGATCGGGCCGCTCATGCGACACCATTTCCATCGCGCACGTGGACACGGGCGAACACATCGCCCATGGGACGCAGAGAGATCAACGTGTCCCCGTAGCGCAGCATGGAACTCGGCAGGATCTCCAGACGGTAGCGCTGAGTGATCATGGCCAACACGGCTTGCAGTTCCACCAGGGCCACCGCATTCCCCACGCACTGCCGGGCTCCCAACCCAAAGGGGATGTACGATCCCTGCGGTGGACGCCCGGAAGGCGCCAAGAACCGTTCGGGGTCGAATGCTTCCGGGTTGCTCCAGACTTCCGGATCCCGGTGGGAGAGCAAGGGACTCAGCAGGACACTGGTCTTGGCGTCCACACGGTACCCGTCCATGACATCGTCGTTGATCGCATCGCGGGGGAATAGCCAAATGGGTGGGTAGAGCCGTAGCGTCTCGTCGATCACGGCCTTGGTATACGGCAGAGATTCCAGGTCGGCGTATTCAACGGAACGCTGACCCACCACCCGGTCCACTTCCTCACTGAGACGCTCGCGCACAGCGGGTTCATTGGCCACAGAGATCAATGACCAGGCCATCGCGGTGGCTGTCGTCTCATGCCCGGCCAGATAAATGGTCAAGATCTCATCGCGTAGCTCTTCCCGTGACCATCCCTCCTCTCCACGTCGTGCAGCCGCACGCAACAACGAATCCAAGGTCATCTCTCCAGCGCCGGCGGGAGCCCGCGCAACGTCGTCGGCCAGCTCCAGCAGCTGCTCACGGTTACGTTT
This sequence comes from Kocuria soli, assembly GCF_003797835.1. Lineage (GTDB taxonomy): Bacteria > Actinomycetota > Actinomycetes > Actinomycetales > Micrococcaceae > Kocuria > Kocuria soli. The sequence goes on along the minus strand of NZ_RKMF01000003.1, from coordinate 44,169 downwards.
GACCCGGCGATTGCGGGGCGTGGGGACCCACAGTGGAAGCATTTCCTGGAAGGTGCCGTGCGGGAACATGACGTCGATGCTCTGATCCACTACTTCCTTGATCCGGGCCGCACGATCGTCTATGTCGAATCCGAAGAGGACATCCATAATCACTGCAGACGCCAGTCGGAGACACTCGGCCACCAGATCGACCGGGGTCCCGTCCAAAGCATGGCGCTCCCAACGCATCAGCAGTTGCTCAGTGCGCTCACGGACCGACGGAAAATAGCCCGCCAATGCACTGCGGAGGAACGCGGGTTGCATGACCCTGCGGTGAGGACGCCATTCGTCGTCGTCCATGGTGAGCAACCCGCGGCCCATGACCAGTTCGAACTGCTTGTAGAGCTGACCTCGACAGTAGTTCTCCTTGTTGCGGATCAGCACGTGCTGAACCGCTGCCGAACCGGTGGCAAGGGTGAACGTGTACGGACCCATGCGTAGCTTGGCCACTGGCCCGTATTCATAGCGCGTGCGGGTCAAGAACTGAGCGGCATCCCGTCGATACGCAGGAAGACTCCCCAGGTATGGAAGCCCCCGGGGACCCGGTGGGTGTGGCGTCATGGAACTCAATGGCTGGGCGGCCCTCACAGCGCGATCCTTTCCGTCTGCTCACGGCGTGGGGTGATCAGGTGGGCGGGGTCCGCAACTGCGCTCCCGGTGCGAGCTTCCACATGCCCTACCACCACGCCTTCCAACCCGGACACTGTCAACAGCACCCGGCCATTGGGACCCACTGCGGTGTACACGGCAGAGCTGTCCAATCCCACGCCGCGCGGAGTAGCGTAGAGTTCGACTGCTCCAGGCTCAGAGGACAACTCGACGTCGTTGTCCTGTGCATAGAAGTCCACACGACCGATGCGGGTAGGGGCGGCCACCGGAAGTACCGGTTGGTCGAACTCCTCCAGAACGGCCAGACGGATCAGCCCGTCCATCATGAGTACCGGTTTCAAGAACCGGTCATATGTACCGTTAGCGCCTACCGCACCCCGGTACGTGGCTCTCTTGCCCAAGGGGTGCAATCTCGTGTTGGCGGTGGTCACAAACTCCCGGGTGAGCGCCACCGGAGCTCCGTCCCCGTGGTACGGGTCCAGCACGGGGTGTTCCGTGGCCTCCGGCCACGTTGAGTGGACGGGCGCCGGGTGATAGTACCCCTCCAGAACTGCCTGACCGGTGAAGAACACCTTGTCCCGGTTCAAATCTCTCCCGGACGGAGTCACCAAAGGCACGCTGATCCGCACTTCCACCAGGGTGCGCTCCTTGGTGGAGGTCAACACCTTGGCCCGGAGTTGTAGCGGGGTACGAGTCGCTGGACCATCTGTACGCAGGAAGCTTTGGAATCGCACATCCCTGGCCCCCGTCATCACCAGCTCAGGCCTCAGGACGCGAGAGGCCTCCGCCATCAGCTCAAGGACGAAGCAACCGGGCAGCGTGCCGATGCCACCAACGGCATGGCCGCTCAGGAAAGCATCTCGTTGGTCTATCAGACGATGACAAATCACTTCGTTGCGGCTGATCCACTCCGCTCGATCCACGTAGAACAGCCCTTGGTCAGAGTCACCGGGCGAGCCGGTGCTCTGGGCGGTCGATTCGCTGAAGAACCCAGGGGCGGCCTCCTCGATGGAGCGCTTTTCGACGTCACCGATGTGCACCACGGCACCGGTTCGAGTACCGGCCTCAAGTTCTTCAAGGAACTTATGCGTCCCCTCCGACGTACTCATCAGTGACAGAACGTCACCCATGACCCCCGAGAAGAACGACTGATGGACACTGCTGGCAGCCATGCCTGCGTCCTTCCACAGGGTCCATCCGATGGCGAATTCGTCGTGACCCTCAGCCCGGTGCGCCTGGGCCAGAGTAGCGAGGGCATCGTTGGCCGAGGCGTAGTCAGTCTCACCTTGCTGGCCGGTAAGCCCGATCAGGGACGAAAAACTGCACCACATCCGCGGAAAGGCCCCGAAACTGGCGTGCACCGCTGAACGCAGATTGAAGTACCCGCCGACCTTGACCCCACGGACAGCCTTGAACTGCGGCAAGGACTTGGTGATCACTGTGGAGGCTCGGTTGATTCCGGCCCCGTGAATCACCAGGTCCACGGTGTCATGGCTTTCTCGCACGTAGTTCACCGCGGCGTTGACCTGTGTCCGATCCGTTACGTCTGCCCGCAGGTAGTGAGCCTTGCCCGCCCCTGCGGCCGCTTCGATCTGGGCTAGGGTCTCCAGGATTTCCGCTGCCCCCTGCAACCGCTCGTACTCGGCGTTGATCTGAGCCACCTTGGCATCAGGGAGCCGGTCGCGCGCCGCGCGGATGAACGTCGGTTTGTCCGCCAGCGCCTGGATGCCACCGTAGGAATCCAGTGCCTTGCGGCACTGCTCCAGGTCTGTTGAACCCATCAGATACATGTGGCACCGGTACTTTTCGGCCACTGCCACCACCACGCGCGCGGTGATTCCCTTGCCGCCCGCTGTGGCCAGCACAACGGAGGATTCAGTAAGAGGCTCTTCCCTGCCCTCTGGACGAGTGGTTTCGACGGCGGATTCCCGAAACCGTTGACCGTCGGCCCACGCTGCAGTTGGGAGACCGCCCGGTGGGTAGTCCAATTCCGTCTCCAACAACGCCATGGCCTTGTTGGGGTCACGCTCCTGCGTCAAGACGGCACGCACCTCTAGGCCCCGACCCCTGCCCTCGAGGGCCAAGCTCTTGGCGAAGCCCGTGAACAGGCCCGTCATTGGGTGGGCGATCTTACCGTCCCACGATCCCAGCAACGCGATGGCAAAGGTACCGCCGCGGGCAACGGTTTCGGCCTGCCGTTTTGCTGCGAGGAACAGCACATCGTGCACAGCCTCCAGTAACTGTGTCTGTTCCGGGGTGGGGTCGCCTTCCGGGTTCAGCTCTTTGAGGTCCACCAGGCATCGAACATGTTCCAGGTCAAGTCCCTCAAGTGCTTCCAGCGCCCGTTCCGACGAGAGACCCGCGACCTCGGATGTGCGTTCGAGGAGATCGGCGACACATATCACCGGGGTGTCCGGCTGTTCGACCTCCCGATCTGCTCCCCGGTCTACTGCGAGCACGACCGAAGCGATTCGCGAGGAATCACCTGATGCTCTCCCGGCATTGTTCAACGGTGCGGGGGTCCAGATCCGGTCGTGACGAGAGACCACCGGCGACTGTGACCCGTCGTCATCTGTCTTCTCCTGGGGTTCGGTCTCACCCACGCTCAGATCCAAGGTGAGGCCCGGATATCTGGGACCGTTGGAGACCGCCACGGTGTTCGGGCCAGTTGTCTTCAGCAGGGTGCTCAGCACTGCCAGGCCACCGTGGGCGCCACCAAAGAACGCATGCGGCCCGGTACCGCGGTCAGTTCGCTTCAGCGCCGCTTGTGGGCTCTCGTGCTTGAGCTCACCCACTGTCGCCAGAACCGGGGCGCCCAGCTCTTGCGCAGTACTGCGGCGCATGAGCGTGAACAGGAAAGCACCTTCGTGCAATTCCACTTGCTGCCCCAGAGTTTCCCGTGCAATGCGTTCGAACGTCGACGTTGAGTTGCCGTTGATGCCACCGGCCACGGCCACATCGATTTCACCCGTACGCAGATAGTCAGCGGCCACGTCCAGTGAAGTAAAGGCGGACCCCGCTCCGGTGTCCAGAACCATGTTGGGCCCGTTGGTGTCGAATACGTTGGAAATTCGCGCCGATACAATGTTCGGCATGATTCCTGGAAAGGAGTCCTCGTTGGACGCAACGACGCCGCTTCGAACCCGCGCGGTCAAAGGCTCACGAATCCTGTCCGCCAGACGTTCGTCGTGAGATGCCAGGGCGTCGAGAGTGGCGTCCAGGTGGCAACGCCGGGCGTACATCGAAGCATTACGGGTAGGCCCCATGCTGCCGATGAATACACCGATCCGTTCACGCACGCCCTGCCAGGTCTCCACCCCGATTTGATCCCGCAAATCACTGGCGCAACGTAGTGCCATCAGCTGGGCACGGTCCAAAGTGCGTAGGACCTTGGGTGGCATGCGAACACGCAGGTCACTCGTGTCGTATGAATCTCCGAACGTGGCACTGACCTCGCCGCTGCCACAAATCCAGGATTCAACCTCCTCGGGGGTCTTCAATCCCGGAACGTCGGCCGCCCACCCCGCCAGCACGATGTCGTCAGGTTGAGTCTTCCGCCCAAAGACCACGGGTACGTCTTGCACCACAAGATGTGCGTTGGTTCCACCGAAGCCGAATCCGGACACGGCTGCCGTACGAACCCTGGAACCTGCCGGCCACGGAACCGGCTCCATGGGCACCGCCAAGCTCGAGGACTCAAGTTCGTATGCAGGCAAGGCGCGGTCGAAACGGTGCTGCGGAAGTATGACCTGATGACGGAAGCTCAGCAGGACTTGGATCAAGGACACCACACCTGCAGCCCACCCGGTGTGTCCCACCAGGGACTTGTTGGAAGTCACCCAGACTTTACGGTCCGACGTCATGGACTCGCGCACACTCGTGATCTCGCAAAGGTCCCCTGCCGGTGTGCCCGTTGCATGAGCTACCACCCAATCCGGTGCCTGACTCGTTGTGCGTTGTTCACCGGCTCGCTTGATGGCCAACTTCTGTCCTTTGACATTGGGCGCGTAGACAGCTTTGCCCTTACCGTCCGAGGACATTCCGACACCACTGATGTAACCCAGGATCGGGTCCCCGTCGGCCCGTGCGTCCTTGAGGCGTTTGAGCACGACAGTGGCAGCGCCGTCAGCGAACAGAACGCCGTCGGCACGTTCGTCCAATGGTCGCAGTTGACCACTTGGGGAAAGCCCGTGCAGCTTGGCGAACAACACTGCGTTGCGTGGTCCCACCGAGAACGTGCCACCGCACACCGCAGTGTCCCTTGTTCCGTCCAACAAGCCCTTGACGGCGATGTCCAAGGCGTACAGAGAGGAAGAGCAGGCAGTGTCCACCATGGAGACTTCGGGGTTCTCGCCCAACAGTCCGGCGATGGCGTCATGACCTACTTCAAACGGTAGAGGGGCCCGTCCCGATCGTGCATAGAGCGGGTACGACTCGCCCAGCATGTCTCGAATGGCCTGCGGATCCACTGACTCTTGGTCCTGCTCGAGCAGGACGGAGTTGAGATCCTCGACCAGAGATTCGACCACGAGGGCTTCTTCCAAATGTTGGTTGCCGTCTGCGGTGTAGCCGATCGCGCAACTGACCTTACCCCGCAGGGTGACCGAAGCCAGGGCCTGCCGCAGTGCGTGCCGGAACCACTGAGTGGTGTAGTCCGTGGCGCGTCGGTCCTCGCCCAACTCGGCTTGGAGTTCGACGTCGGGGTGGTAGTCGTCAGAAAAGCCCGACGCGATCTGATAGGTCTTGTCCTCGGCCAACTGATCGGCGTCGTAGAAGTGATGTGAACGAATCCGCTCCGGACGCTCCTGGTTGAGGAGCTCCGGCCCTTCTTCCAGGACCCTCCAGAACTCCTCAGGATTACTGGCCCCGGGCACAACCATCCCCATGCCAACGGCGACAATGACCTCGTTCTCGTCGACCGCTTGATCCCCTTGAGGTGACTCATGCGGCTGAATCTGGCGTTCGGGCCTCGCGGTGCTCGGCGGTTCTTGTGAGTGTTCACGTGAAAGGTCAGCCTGGTCGTGCGTGAGTCGAACACCGTCGTTGTCTGCTTTTGCATCAGCGTTGACACCTTGACCGCCCTGTTGACGCGCGGCCTCCACGGACCGGGACCACTGCTCGGCGGGAGTCAGCATTGCGGCCCCCAGAGACATGCCCCCATCGGCAAGTAGGACCTGCCCCGTGATCCAGCGGGCTTGAGGAGAGGCCAAGAACTCAACCACGTTGGCAATATCGGCTGCCGAGCCCAACGTTCCCCATGGTGTGGCCTGTGACACCACATGCTGCATGGATTCGGCCTCCGGGAATACATCAGCAACTCCACCTGCGATCAGCCCACCCGATGCGCAATTGACCCGGATCCCGTACTGCGCCCACTCTGCGGCCAAGTATCGAGTGAGTGATTCGACGCCGGCCTTGGTGGTACCCACGCTGGTGTAGTTGCCCACGGTGTGGCCCGCGCCAACCGAGGAGAGATTCACGATGCAACCACGTGAGTCAGCGAGCAATGCACGGCTGGCCTGTGCCGCAGAGAGTGCCCCCGTGACGTTGACCTCAAAACTACGCCTCAGGTCCTCTGGGCTGGTGGTCTCTGAGTCCTTGAACACACCAAATGCGGCGTTGTTGACCAGAACATCCAACCGACCGTACTCAGCATCGATCCACGCCAAAAGGTCCTGGATCTGCTCCGGTTTGGCTACTGATCCGCGACGAACTGCAACGTCACAACCCTCGGCGTTCAAACGGGCGGCCATCTCTTTGCCCTGGACATACGAATGAAAGCAGTTGATCACAACCCTGGCCCCTGCGAAGGCGAACCGTTCGGCAATGACTGCCCCTATGCCTTTCGCTCCACCCGTGACCAGGACGACTTTGCCTTCCCATACCTGTGTCGCGTTCATGCGGAAACCACCTTACTCGCAAGTTGGGTGTCTGTCCCTTGAGATGCCGATGTTGTCTCGCGTACCAGTGCGACCACCGACCCGAAAGTCGGGTAACCGGCCACCGAGAACCCCTCCCCGGGAACAGGCATCCCAAACTCCTCAGCCACCCGCGCCAACAGATCCGTCTGCTTCACCGAATCCACACCCAGGTCAGCCTCCAACTGAACACCCAGATCCTCCGTAAACACCTCCACCGGATACTCCAAAGCCTCCGCGTAGAGCACAGCCAACCGCTGCACCACCTCACCCTCCGACAACCCAGCACCCCCAACAGACGACGCGTGAGTCAGTGGTGCAGACGGCACCGCCCCGGATGCCGAGGTTGTCTCGCGTACCAGTGCGACCACCGACCCGAAAGTCGGGTAACCGGCCACCGAGAACCCCTCCCCGGGAACAGGCATCCCAAACTCCTCAGCCACCCGCGCCAACAGATCCGTCTGCTTCACCGAATCCACACCCAGGTCAGCCTCCAACTGAACACCCAGATCCTCCGTAAACACCTCGACCGGATACTCCAAAGCCTCCGCGTAGAGCACAGCCAACCGCTGCACCACCTCATCTTCCGACAACCCAGCACCCCCAACAGACGACGCGAATCCGGGCTGTTCCGCAGCATCGTCGACGATGTCCGAAACGCTGTTGTCGTCAGTGGCGTCAAATACGGCACGCATGTTCTTGGCTAGGGCACTAAAAACACCGTCGGCTTCCCTGGACCAGTACTCAGAGAGGGCGTGAAGCGGTTGTGCAGCAACTTTCTCGACCGAGAAATCGCCACTCAAGACCCGCACCAACCACTCTTGGTCGCTGTCCAACAGAAAAGGAGTCCCATTCGGGGACGAGTTTGATTGCGCGGTGAGGTCCACCCCCGAGACAGTCCACCCAGTTCCGTCGACCAAACGCGTACACAATGCAGTGATGACTCCTCCAGCACCGGCGTCAAAAACCCTGCCCTGACCGGTGGCCGTCAACTGTGCGACTGCTTTGTCGAACACAAACGGCTCAGTGAGGTGCTGAGCCAGGGCCAAACCGAAGTCTTCGCCGTCGCGGTAGTAGCGCCCCAGGACTGGGGAATACACCGGGATGTGCAAGTCCCCCCAGGTGATTTTCGCCATGGAGTCCCTGAAGTCGTTGGCAGCAGCTTGCAGAGAGGGATGATGAAACGCCCAGGGAGAAGGAACCGGCAGTGCAGCGACTCCCATGCTTTTGAGGAGAGCCTGCGCCTGTTCGACAACATCCGGACTGCCGGAGAGGACGCTGCGGTCTTGTGCATTCCGACCAGCCACTGCCAGTGCGTCACCACAGCCGAGCAAAGTCAACAAGGCGTGCGCTCGCTCCTCCGGGAGGCCAACCGCCACCATTCGTCCACCATTTGGCTGATGCCGTGCCATCGCAGCGTTACGCGCACACACCACACGCATGCTGTCAGCTGCGCTGAGCACCCCCGCAAACCACAGTGCCGCAATCTCCCCGAAACTGTGCCCGGCCGCCACGTCCCCGTTTGCATGTCGGTTGACCTTCAACCATGAACCCGTCAGAACGTTGGAGGCATGGATTAAGATCTGCAGCCTCGTTGGATCCGTGCGACTCAGTTCTTGGGCATCTCGGTCTTCCTCAGGCATGTTGATCAGATCGATGCCGGCCTCCACCAAAGTGACTTCATTCATCTCCTGAAGGACAGGCTCCAACTCGGCCTTGCGGCGAATCGTGTTCCAGTGCTGTGGCGAATAGCCTCCCTGCCCGGGAAACATCACGATGGTTGAAATGGACATTATTCTTTCTCCTGAAGTCTTGAGCAGCGCGTGAGCTGTTCGGCGGATAATTTCTGCAAATGCAATGAGGACTTGCAAGTAGATTTCGGATCTCAAGCTGTCAGGGGCCGATTGTGGTGGTCCCCGCCCAAAGCTCATTGCAATGAGCTGGGCGGGCGCACCACCTCGGCCTTGGCCGGATCCCGGCCCCCTGGTGTAGTCCCTGAGGAATGGAGTAGGACTCGTGGACGGGTCGCTCCGTGGGAGCTGAATCGGCCATCCACGCTGCGGCCCAACGGAAACCCTCTGCTTCAGCGAATCCAGGCTGTACACGGGGATGCGGGAACGCCCCGCCGATGCCACGCACATGGCGACCATCAGCCGTGTCCACTCGGAAGCCCCCACCCGGCAACGGGGTCCAGTGCAGCGTCCGGAAGTCAACTGTGAGGCCCACACCCAAAGCCTTTGATGCGGCTTCCTTGGCTGTCCACCCAGCCAGGGCCGATTGATCAACTGACGCGGGACAATCAGTCCAACCCGTGATGACTCTCTGTTCTTCGGGAGTGAAACTCATGGTCGCGTGTTTGGCGAAGTCCCTGTGATCACTCTCCAGATCCACACCCAGATGCATCCCGTCAGCAACAGCCAGAAGCCAGAGATCTCCGCTATGACTCATGCTCATGCACCGCGACTGCTGACGCAGTTGTGAGAGAACGGGGCGCCCGTGACGCTGCTGACAGTGCTGACAGTCGGAGCCTTCGTAACGCAGTTCTGCCGGCGCTACCCCCAGGTAGGCCCCGAGCACCGCGCGGACGGCTGCATGCGATCGCAAAAATTTCGCTCCACCGCTGAGGCGGCGAACACCTCGAGCAAGTTCTTGATCGTCCAATGTAGCCAAAGCGCTAACAGGCGTATCCGATACGTGGCCCATCCACAGTCGGATGGGGCTTCTCACCCTTGTCTCCAGAACCCTTGTTGCCACACGTTGAACGTAAGGAATCAGTCAGGCGGGACCCAATCAACCAATATGGGGACAGCATTCCCTCTAAAATTGTGTTAACAAGCATCATGGATTGAACAACTTGTGCTGACAAGGACTTTTAGTGTGCCGTGTCAATGATGCGGCGCTCTGAATACAGATTGTTAGTGAAAAATCAAGGTGTCATTCAATTCATGACAAAGGTGTCCTGTGTCGCCCTCGCCGCCGGGCAGTCCGCCCTCTGCGCTCAAGACGCGAAACACCCTGAGCGGCAGTCTCCAGGGATCCCCGCAACACGTGGTGGTTCAGTGAGCGTCAGTAGATCACGCAGTCGCTCGGCTGCGGTGGCTCAGTCGAGCGGTTTCCGTGGGCGGGCGTTGAGTTCCTGGAAGACGTGCTCAAGATCCGCCGAACCGGAGGGGCGCAGGTCGGCGCTCTTGAGAAGCACTGGCGCAGCACGAACTTGGCCTGCATGAAATCCTTCAAGATGCGGGCTGGGTGCGCTTGGCGGGTTTCGGCGGGGATCTGGACCTTGCCTAGCGGTCACCGGGCTACCACGCCCTCGGATGGCCGCCTTACGACCCCACCAAGCAGCGGTGTTCACGTTCGCACCGAGCTCCGTAAAGAGCACGCATCTCAGCTCATGAAACAACACGGTCCCCGCCACACCCTGACAGTCAGGGCGTGGCGGGGACCGTAGAGCCCGCACATCGTGGTCACGGGCGTTTGCTGGCGAGGCCAGAGACAGCCTGAAATCAGGCGGGGACGACCTCGAACTGGACGGTCGCGTTGACGTCCTCGTGCAGGCGGACGTTGGCGGAGTAGGTGCCAACGGTCTTGACCTGCTCGCGGATCTCCACGCGGCGCTTGTCGATCGAGCCCAGGCCGGCGGCCTCAACCGCGTCGGCAACCTGCTCGGCCTTCACGGAGCCGAACAGACGACCCTCGGTACCGGTCTTGGCCGGAACCTGAACAGTGGTGCCGTTGAGCTTGGCGGCCAGTTCCTGAGCGTCTTCCAGGGAAGCGAGCTCGCGGGCAGCACGGGCAGCCTTGATCGACTCCACCTGCTTCTCCGCACCCTTGGTCCACGGGGTTGCGAACCCGCGGGGGAACAGGAAGTTACGGGCGTAGCCGTTCTTGACCTCGACCACGTCACCGGCCGAACCGAGGCCGGAGACCTCGTGAGTCAGGATGATCTTTGCCATGAGTTCTGTTTCCTTTCCGATCAGCGGCCGGAGCCGGCGTAGGGAAGCAGAGCGACCTCACGGGCGTTCTTGATCGCCTGGGCGATCTTGCGCTGCTCCTGGACGGACACGCCGGTGACCCGGCGGGCGCGGATCTTTCCGCGATCGGAAATGAACTTGCGCAGCAACGCAACGTCCTTGTAGTCGATCTCGGTCACGCCTGCAGCCTTGAGGGGGTTAGCCTTCGGCTTGGGCTTGCGAATTTCGTTCTTCGCCATCTTGGTGCTCCTTCTGAAGCGTGGAGCCCGCAGGTGTCCTGCGGGATGGAATGGATTGATGCGGATCTTCGATCCGTGGATCGGCGACGACGGACACCGAACCGGTGTCCGGCCAACAGGGAGTGATGGCCCGGGCGGGCCACCGATCAGAACGGTGGTTCGTCGTCCTGGCCGGTTCCCCAGTCATAGTTGCCGCCGGAGGACTGGCCCCAGGGATCGTTCTGCGGAGCAGCCTGCTGCCGTCCACGGCCGCCCTGGTTTCCACCAAAGCCGCCCTGGCCGCCGGACTGGTTGAAGCCACCCTGCTGGTTGCCGCCCTGGCCGCCACGGTTCCCACCGAAGCCGCCGTCGTCGTAACCGCCGCCCTGGCCACCCTGACCACCGCCGAAGTTGCCGCCACCCCCGCGGGAGTTGCGGTTGACCTTGGCGGAGGCGAAGCGCAGCGACGGGCCGACCTCTTCGACCTCGAGCTCCATGACCGTGCGCCGCTCGCCTTCCTTCGTGTCGAAGGACCGGGAGCGCAAACGGCCCTGGCAGATCACGCGCGTGCCCTTGGTCAGGGTCTCCGCAACGTTCTCCGCCGCTTCCCGCCACACCGAGCAGCGCAGGAACAGGGTCTCCCCGTCCTTCCACTCGTTGGACTGGCGGTCGAACTGGCGCGGGGTCGAGGCGATCGTGAAGTTCGCAACGGCCGCACCCGACGGGGTGAAGCGCAGTTCGGGGTCTGCGGTCAGATTGCCGATGACGGTGATGACTGTGTCGCCAGCCATGGGGGTTCCTCCGGATCGAGTCGCAGTTGGGGTGATGACGATGACTGTTCCCAGCCCATCATCACACCGTGGTCCGACGCCACAGGGGCGTCAGTCGAAACCTCAGGCCTCGGCGGGAACGGGCTCGCCGTTGACGTCGTGGTTGGGGTGGATGCGCTGCTCCTCAGGGCGGATGATCTTGGTGCGCATGATGGCCTCGTTGAGGTTCAGCACGCGGTCAAGCTCCTGAGCGGTAGCGGGCTCGGAGTGGAAGCGCACGACGGCGTAAATGCCCTCGGACTGCTTCTGGATTTCGTAGGCAAGGCGACGACGGCCCCAGATGTCGACGTTGTCGACGGTGCCGTTCTCACGGGTGACGACCTCGAGGAACTTCTTCAGGGTCGGGTCGACCGCACGGTCGTCAACCTCGGGGTTGATGATGACCATCAGCTCGTACTCACGCATGTAAGAACCCACCTCCTTCGGGCTAAGCGGCTGTGGCGTTTCCACAGCAGGAGGTTCAATGCGTGCCTGCCGCCGCGCCCCACCCGTTCGGGCAGCCTCGGCACACAGACCTGGCAACGCTACTACAGGTGCCCGTGCTCAGTCGAGGCTGACGGTGGTCTCCGCGGCTTTTCCGTCCGAGGTCACATCCACATGCACGGGGAAGTCGATCAGTTCCTCCACGCGGCGCCCGTCCTCGTAGTACGTGAGTTTGGCCTCGGCGGCCCTGTGTTCGGAGGCCTTCCAGTCCAGTGGGCTGTCACTGTCCTCGTCCGGGACCAGCCACAGAGCGGGACGGGAGACCAGCTCCCACTCGACGTCCTTGATTTCGGCACCGCGCTTCGGGGCCTCGAGCGGGGTGGGTTTGCCGCCACCGCTCGGTGTGGCCATGGGGCTCTCGGGCGCCTGCGCGTCGGGCACGTTGCCCTCGGCCCATCGCTTCGAACTCGGGCAGCCCTCCGGGGCCACGGAGTTCGAGCCCATGCACTCCTCGATCTCGGCGCGGATCTGGCCGTCGACCTCCTCCCACAGCTTCGGGGAGGGTTCGACGGCGACGATCACCTCGTGTGGGCCGGGATCGTTGAGGTCAACGGTCACGGGCTGCACGGGATCACTCAGGACGTAGTCGCTGTCCTCCGGGAGGTCGACCGTGAACCGGCCGGGCATCGCCTCCCAGTCCCACACTCCACCGGTGCCGTCGGCCGCAGCACGGTCCCGAGGATTCAGTCGCTCGGTCTCTCCGTTGATCGCGATCTCCGCCACTCCCGGCGCCCGAACGGACAGGGTGGCGGCCTCGTGGTCCTGCATCACCCAGGCGTCGTTGAACGGTCCCGTCCGGTGTTCCTTGGCCACCTTCCAGGTGTGTTCCTCGCCTTGCGTACTGCCCTCCGGGACCTGACCTTCGGCCCACCAGACCTTCGCCCTGATCTCGGCGGTGTTCCCGTTGACCGCCACATCGGTGACCTCCCAGCGCTCGATCCGGCCCTGGGCGGCGCGGTAGGCACGGTTGGGGAGGGCATCCGCTCCCGAGTAGCCGAATCCGGTGGAGAACGTGGCCAAGCCCTGGCGCGACCGACCGTCGACCATCGAATCCAGCCAGTTCTCCACGGGATCCTCGGGGTTGCGGTCCACCAGCGTCCAGTTGACCACCACACCGATCACCGTCACGACGACGACGACCACCGCCAACCACCCCCAAAGGGAACGGCGCAGTTTCCGCGTCCGTTCCTTGTCCCCGAGCGCGACGAGCTTGGGCAGGACGGACCACGCGTGATGGCCGTCCTCGTGCTCGTCGTGCTGACCAGGGTTCATCGAACGCTCGACCGGTCACATGTTCTTGGCGTGCACACCGATCAACAGGGCACGCTTACCGCGCTGGATGTCCACGCTGACGGCGATCAGGAACCACAGGAGCACCAGCACGCGCAGCACGGCGAACGCATCCTGAGGGGTCCAGCCCCACTGCTGGAACACCGGTTGGGTCTCCCAGCCGCCGCCCGGGGCGTTGAGCGTGGCCCAGTACCCGATTTCAACGGCCTGCCACACGAAGAACTCGATCCACGACCTCCGCGCCAGGACCACGAGCGGCACCAGCCACACGGACTGGAGCAGAGACCAGTCCCGGCCGAACAGGACGTAGACCAGCAGCAGCAACAACAGCACCTGGACGATGCTGGGGTCCTTGCCCGCCAGCACGGTGACCAGCAGGACGGCGACGACGGCGAGCAGGACCACGACCAGCGACAGGTTCTCCACCGCCGCGGTGTCCACCGACAGGCCGGTGGGTCCGGCCAGCACGGTGTTCCACACGTCCCAGACGGTGGTGCCCTCCGCGGGCCCGTCGAGGGTGCCGGAGAACTGTTCCCGCCACCGGTCGAACTCCGTGACCATGTACGGCCCGTTGACCGCGGCGAAGAAGATCACGGAGGACAGCAGCGCGATGAAGAAGTCGCCGATGTAGCGGTACCGGGCAGCCATGAACAGGATCGCCACCAGAACCAGAACCGGCAGGAGGTTGACCGTGGCTCCCAGTCCGATCCAGAGTCCCGCGATACCCGGCGACCCGCGGATGTAGGAGGCGACCGCGAGCATCATGAACATCACGGCCCACAGGTCCCAGGCGCTGAACCCCACCAGCAGGACGGTGGGCGCAAAAGCCATGACCACGGGGTCGGACGGCTGCTTGCCGGAGAGCCCGGCCACCGTGGCGATGATGACCACCCACACCAGGGCGGTGAGCACCACGGTCAGGTCGAGCACCGTGTTGGCACTGAGTTCGACGTTGAAGGCCTGTGCCAGGCCCGTGGTCATCCACCCCAGGACGGAGGTGAACATGCCGACCACGATCGGCTGGTCCCCCGAGGGCCCGCCCGTGAAGAACCCTTCGAGCATCGTGTTCGGAGTGACGCTGAGATCACCCGGATCCAGCTGGGCCGAGCACAGGCCAGGGAAGCGCTCGGAGACGTTCCACTCGGGGACCCGGCACGGGACGCGCAGCAGGAAGGAGAGCAGGACGGCCAGGATGCCGATCACGAAGACCACGAATCCGTTGGCCCCGCGTCTGCCCTTCTTTCCCTCAGCCATGCGTCACCTCCCCTTGCCTGCGATTCCGTGCCCGAACGCCCTCAGCAGACGAATCCAGTCCGCCGGGTGACGCTTGTTCCGGGCTCAGATTAGCGGCTTCACCGGCCACGTCCCGGGGGGCGCGGCCGCGCAGGATGTCCCCAACCGTGGCACCACAGATCGCAACGACGGCGACCACGTGAAGCAGGACGGCCCCCACGTAGACGGTGGTCCACATCCCGAGCGTGGGCGTCTGCGCACCGTTGGCGTAGAGCCACGAGAAGATGGCGAACCAGTGGAAGACCTCGATGACCTGCCAGACCAGGAACTCGACGATCCGCGGTCGCGCCAGGATCACCAGCGGCACCAACCACAACACGAACTGTGGTGAGTAGACCTTGTTGGTCACGACAAACGCAGCCACGATCAACAGGCTCAACTGTTCGATGGTCGGCGCCTTCGGTGCCAGCAGACCGATGACCAGGACTCCCACGCAGCACAGTGCGAAGACCCCGTAGGCGATCAGATTGATGGTGTGTGGGCTGAGCTCACCCATACCGAACGCGGGAGCGAGGACCCTGTTCCACACGTGGTAGACGGAGGAGAAGCCGGCACCGCGCTCCGAGGAGAAGCTCCAGAAGTACCCCCACTGCGTCGGGTCCAGGAGCATGAACGGCACGTTGACGGCCAACCACGTGAGCGCCGTAGCCAATGCCGTACGGAACAAAGGTCCGAATTCCCGGCGGCGCAGGGCCAGGACGATCAGAGCACCCAGGATCAGGAACGGCCACAGCTTGAGAGCGGTCCCCAGGCCGAGGAACACACCGCCCAGGATCCACCGGTCCCGTCGGAAACACAGGAGGGCGGCCACCGTGGTCAGTACCGGCCACAAATCCCAGTTGATAACGCCGGTCGCGGCCACCGCAGGGGCCAAGGCTGCCACCACCGCGTACCGCGGGGCCACCACCAGGCGGGACAGCAAGAGCACCGTGACCACCCAGGCCGCAACAAGGGTCACCACATTGACGTCAAAGTATATGCTCTGAGCAACATGCACACTTGTCACCGGCGTAATGGCCCAGGCGATCACCCCGGTCAGCGTGGCGATCAGGCTCTGCAGGACGGGATACTCCAAGAGAGCGTCCGGGGACAGGTACGGGAAACTCCCGTCAATCATCCCCGTCGATTTGTACAGCGTCGGGAGGTCCGAATAGCAGGCTCCCTGGTAAGGAATGTTCCCGCTCCACTTCATCTGGTGACACGGCAGACGGAGGAACCAGGCCACGGCCATGGTCCACACGGCCAGACCCACCAAGGACCAGGTCCAGAACCGCGAGGTGTTACCCAGCGGTGCTTCCGTGCCTACGACCGCGCCAGTACCAGTACTCACAGACCTGTCTCACTCTCGTTCGGCGCTGCGTTCTTCGCGGAATCGTCATCCGGGCGGTTGGCCGCCCACCATTCACGCAACCGAGCCTCCGCGGACTCACGGCCGATCTCGCCCTCGTCCAGACGGAGTTCGAGCAGGAAGTTGTAGGCCTGACCCACGGTCTTCGACGGCCCGATCCCCAGGATCTCCATGATTTGCTGCCCGTCCAGTTCGGGACGGACCGCCGCCAGTTCCTCCTGCTCCGCCAACTCCAGGATGCGGCGCTCCAAGTCGTCGTAAGACCGGGCCAGGCGTCCGGCCTTGCGTTTGTTCTTTGTGGTGACGTCCGATCGGGTCAACAGGTGGAGTCGGTCGAGCTGGTCGCCGGCGTCACGGACGTAGCGGCGGACCGCCGAATCGGTCCATCCGGCCTCCCCGTAGCCGTAGAACCGCATGTGCAGTTCGACCAGGCGCGTCACCGTCTTGATGGTCTCGTTGTCGAAGCGCAGGGCCTTCATGCGCTTACGCGTCAGCTTGGCGCCCACCACGTCGTGATGCCGGAAACTCACGGCGCCGTCGTCGGAGAAGCGGCGCGTGTCGGGCTTGCCGACGTCGTGCATCAGCGCTGCGAACCGCAGCGGGAAGTCGGGACCGATCACCGGGCCCTCCGGCCGCTCCAGGTCCACGGCCTGCTCCATCACCGTCAAGGAGTGTTGGTAGACGTCCTTGTGGTGATGGGCCGAGTCGGTCTCCAGCCGCAAGGCAGGAACTTCGGGCAGGACGACGTCGGCCAGTCCCGTGTCGACCATGATCTCCACACCGCGGCGCGGGTCCGCCCCGTTGATCAGCTTGACCAGTTCGTCACGCACCCGTTCCGCGGAAACGATCTCCAGGCGCGCGGCCATGTCCGTCATGGCCGCCAAGACCTCGGGGGCCACGTCCATCCGGAGCTGGGAGGCGAAGCGGGCGGCGCGCATCATGCGCAGAGGGTCGTCGTCAAAGGAGGACTGCGGGGTCCCCGGGGTTCGCAGCAACCGGGCGTGGAGATCTCGGACGCCGCCGTGGGGGTCCACGAGCTCCAGGGACGGCAGACGCAGCGCCATGGAGTTGACCGTGAAATCCCTGCGGACCAGGTCATCGGCCAGCTCCGTCCCGAAGGCCACCACGGGCTTCCGCGAAGCGGGGTCGTAAGCTTCGGCACGGTAGGTCGTGATCTCCAGCTGCATGTCACCGCGACGAAGACCGATCGTGCCGAATTCGCGGCCGATCTCCCACACGGCATCGGCCCAGCCCTTGATCACGGCTAGCGTCTGGTCCGGTGTGGCATCGGTGGTGAAGTCCAGGTCCGTGGAAACACGCCCCAGGAACAGATCACGAACGGGACCGCCCACCAGGGACAGGTCGTGCCCGGCCGCCTGAAAGAGGCGCCCGGCTTCGAGCACCACATCGGGCACGGCGGAGGTATCGAGCAACTGGGTCATCGCCGCCCATCATTCCAGACCCCGGCCCCCGTTCACGCGCGCTGGGCCTCACACCTTCAGAGGTCTGCCCGTCGAGTGAGGCTAGGCTGGTTGGCATGACTTTCCCCGTTCCGAGCGCTCCCAAGAAGCGGCCGGTGGCCGCGTCGACGGCGCTGCCCACGGTGGAAGAGGTCTCGGCAGGCGGGGTCGCGGTTGATCTCGAAACCCCCGGTCACCCGGTGGCGATCATCGCCCGGGTCAACCGTGGTGGTCGCCTGGAATGGTGCCTCCCCAAGGGACATCCGGAAGGCGAGGAGACGGACGCGCAGGCGGCCGTCCGTGAGATCGAGGAGGAAACCGGCATCGCCGGGGAGATCCTGTCACCGTTGGGCAGCATCGACTACTGGTTCTCCGTGTCCGGGCACCGGGTGCACAAGACCGTGCACCATTTCCTGCTCAAGGCCGTCGGGGGCTTCCTGACCACGGAGAACGACCCCGATCACGAGGCGGTGGACGTTGCCTGGGTCAACATCGACGATCTGGGCCGCAAGCTGTCGTTCCCCAACGAACGGCGCATCGCCGACATCGCTCGTGAGTACATCATTCACCAGCTCTAGGCTTTGACCCGCGGCGGGGCCGTGACACCCGCACCTACGCATATACCCTGCATGGGGCCGCGTACTCGCGCGGGTTGTTTCACGGACACGCTCAGCAGAACTCTAAGGAACGCGAATGGCACGCTCAGGTGCGGTTTCCAGCGCCATCATGGCTTCGGGAACCCTGGTCTCCCGCATCCTGGGCTTCGTCAAGCTCATGTTGATCGCCGTGGCGATCGGCAGCACCACCGACCCGTCGAACATCTTCAACGCGGCCAACAACCTGCCGAACCTGCTCTACGTGCTGATCGCCGCCGGCGTCTTCAACTCGGTCCTGGTACCGCAGGTCATCAAGGCCTCCAAGAACTCCGACGACGACGGCGCCGACTACATCTCCCGACTCACCACCCTGGCCGTGCTGGCCATGGCCCTGATCACGGTCGTGATTGTGCTGCTGACAGTCCCAATCATGACTGTGATGACTCCCGGCTGGGGGGAGGCTCAGCGGTCCCTGGCCATCACCTTCGCCTCCTTCACGCTGCCGCAGATCTTCTTCTACGGCGTCTACACGGTTATGGGGCAGGTGCTCAACGCCAAGGGCGCCTTCGGTTGGTTCATGTGGGCCCCCGCGCTGAACAACGTCATCGCGATCCTGGGCCTGCTGGTCTTCATCCAGCAGTTCGGGACGTACGCCGAGGCGCAGCATGGCGTGGACACATGGACCAACGGCCAGACCTTCTGGTTGGCGACGATGTCCACCGTGGGCGTGGCCTCGCAGGCCGTTGTGCTGATCTGGCCGCTGCGCCGTTTGGGGCTGGACATCCGGCCCAAGTTCGGGTGGCGGGGCATCGGGCTCTCCCAGGCCGCCAAGCTCTCCGGGTGGACCTTGGTCACCGGCGTCGTGGCCAACCTGGCGTTCCTTGCCCTGGCACGCACCGCCAACATCCCCAACGGGTACACACAGCAGTACCTGGACGCCGATCCGCCTCAGATGATCGCCGGCAACTTCGCCCTGGACACCGCGACCATGCTCTACGCGCTGCCGCACGGTGTGATCGGGCTGTCCATCGCCACGGTGCTGTTCAACACGATGGCCGCGGCCGCCGCGGACAGCAACACCGCGGGCGTGAACGCCGCTCTGTCCAAGGCCTTGCGGTACTCGGGCATCGCCAATGTGTTCTTCATGGCCTGCCTGATCGCCTACGCGGGCCCGCTCGGCATGTTGTTCTCGGGTGGGATCCCTGAATCCGGTGCGGTGATCGGGCAGGTCGTCGTCGTGATCGCGATCGGAGCACCCTTCCTGACCTGCGCGTTCCTGTTCGGGCGTGTCTTCTACGCGCAGGAGGATGCTCGCACTCCGTTCGCCGTACAGCTGTTCATCTCCGTGCTCACCGTGGCGGCCGCGTTCGCGATCCAGCACTGGGTGGCGCCCAACCACATGATCTTTGCGATCGCCGCGTGCTACGCAGGACAGAACATCCTGTCCACCGTGATCTACCACTTCCTGGCCGTGCGCCGGATCGGCGACTACGGACTGGGTGAGGTGTTGGACACCCACGTCCGCTCTTTGGGGGCAGCCGTCGTGGCCGCCGGCCTGGGGACCGGCGTGCTGTGGCTCATGGGTGGTTGGAGCTCCGACGGCTGGCCGTGGAGCAACCTGTTCACCGCGCTGTCCACGCTGGCCGTACTGGGAATCGTCACCGCAGTGGTCTACCTGATCATGCTCAAGATGCTGGGCCTCAAGGAGTTGCCCGAACTGGCGCGGCCGATCCTCGCGCGCCTCAAGCGCTGAGCGCCCCGACCCGTCGGATCGCCGGTCCGGAGGGCACTGTCCCGGGTACACTGCGACAGTCCGCACTACACGTCAGAGTCACTGCCGAAACCCCTCAGGGTCCCCCGCGAGGACACCCAACACTTCAGGAGAACAAGTGCCCCAGCCGATCAGTCTCGGGACCGTTCTGGGCGGTCGTTACAAGGTGCTGGACGAAGTGCTCACGACACCCGAACAGGACCACGTCCTGGGGGGCCAGGACCAGATCCTCGGCCGTGAGGTCACCATTCTTGTTCCCTCGGAACGTCACACGTCCCGCGTCGTCGAGAACGCACGCGCCATGGCCATCGGTGCCGTGGACGCGGATCTGCACATCCTGGACCTGGGCCAGTCGGGCAACACCACCTACCTGGTCACGTCCTTCGCGGCCCCGTCGATCCTGATCGAAGAGCTGCTGGCCGAACCCGGGTCGGTGGACGACGAGACGCTCTCCGACGACATCTTCGGTCGGCCTCGCTCGGCCACCGCGGCGGGCACGTACGTCGTCGACGACGGCGAACCGGAAGCGGAGGGGGAGGAAACCTCCGAGGAGTTCTACGACAACTGGGACGACGACGAGATCGACTCCGCCCCCGCGGCGCCCGAGGTCGAGAAGCACATGGGTCGCGCGCGCCGCGCCCCCGAGTCCTCCACCCGCGCCACGCTGTTCGACCGTGCCGCCGCCGGACGCGGCAGCTCCGCGCAGAAGACCCCGGTGCGGGACACTCACCGCATCGATCCGACCTACGACGGCGACAACCGCTACGACTCCTACGAATACGAGTACACCTCCGGGTCCAAGGGCCGTGCCGCCGGTGCCGCAGCCACCGCGAGCCCGTGGCAGAACGCGAACCGTACGACGGGCCAGCGCTCGTCCTCGAGCACCCGGTCCCGGAAGGAGAGCGGCAACTCCCGTGGAAAGGGCGGCCTGATCGCCCTCCTGCTCGGCTTGTTGGCCGTCCTGGCACTCGGTGCCGCCCTGATCTTCGGCGGCCTCGGCAACCTCTTCACCAACGCCGGCGGCCCGGGCGGGGGCGAATCCGCCTCCCCGGCCGAAAGCGCCACGCAGGAAGTGCCGGTGGCCGAGCCCGCGTCGGCGATCCGGCTGGTCCCGGACAATCCCACGTTCATGGCCGATCAGGACTCCACCCTGAACCAGGTCATTGACGAGGACCCCTCCAGCGCCTGGGTCAGCTACGGCTTCGATTCACCCGACTTCAGCCAGCTCGCGAACTCCGTGAGCCTCGGCGTGCGCTTCGAAGAACCGACCCGGATGCAGCGGGTCTCGATCTCGCAGGAATCGGGTACGGGCGGCTCCTTCACGGTGTACGTGGCCGATGACCCCTCCCTCGAGAACGCCACAGAGGTGGGCAAGGGAACGTTCCAGGGCCAACAGACCACCGTGGAACTCGGTGAGGCGGCCCAGTCGGAGGAACACGAGTACCTCATCGTCGAGTGGACCGAACTGCCCACCCTGACCGAACCGATCGCCGGCTACAACTACGGCCTGCGCATCAGCGACATCACCGTCTCCTGACCCAGGACGCGCTCCTGTGGCCGCCGGTCGGTGACCTTCCGCAACGGAATAGATCGACACCGCGCAGGGTTTGACCCCTTGGAAGCGCGGAAATGCCACCGCGAAACCCTTCGACGAGTACGGAAGAAGGCCTACACCCGTGAGCCCCGACTTCACCCCGGCCCTCAAGCTCGATCTCGGCGCAACGCCTCCCGGTACGGCCGAGTCCGACCAGCAGCAGGTTGCGGACGGAGATTCCACGGTGCATGACGTCGTCATCGTCGGCTCCGGTCCCGCTGGTTACACCGCTGCGATCTACACGGGCCGAGCCAACCTGAAGCCCGTTGTGATCGCCGGGTCGGTCACCGCCGGCGGTGACCTCATGCAGACCACCGAGGTGGAGAACTACCCCGGGTTCACCGACGGCATCATGGGCCCGGAGTTGATGGCCACCATGCAGGCCCAGGCCGAACGGTTCGGTGCCGACGTGCGCTACGAAGACGCGGTCAAGCTCGAGCTGGACGGTGAGGTCAAGAAGATCACCGTGGAAGGCGGCGAGGTCCTCCACGCCAAGACCGTCATCCTGGCCACTGGCTCGGCCTATCGTGAACTGGGCCTGGAGGACGAAAAGCGCCTCTCCGGCCACGGTGTCTCCTGGTGCGCCACGTGTGACGGGTTCTTCTTCAAGGGTCAGAACATCGCGGTGGTCGGCGGTGGCGACTCGGCGATCGAGGAGGCCACGTTCCTGACCAAGTTCGCGGACAAGGTCACCTTGATCCACCGTCGTGACGAGTTCCGCGCGTCGGAAATCATGCAGAAGCGCGCTTTCGATGACCCCAAGATCGAGATCCTGTGGAACAAGCAGGTCATCGGGATTTCCGGCGAGTCCAAGGTTCAGGAACTGAGCCTCGAGGACACCGTCACCGGGGACGTCTCCGCGCTGCCCGTCACGGGCCTGTTCGTCGCCATCGGATCCGATCCTCGAACGGACCTGTTCAAGGACCAGGTCGAACTCACTCCTGAGGGCACGGTTGCCGTGCAGGGCCGTTCCTCCAAGACGACCCTTCCGGGCGTGTTCGCCGCCGGCGACGTCTTGGACCCCACCTATCGCCAGGCGGTCACCGCCGCAGGATCCGGCTGCGTGGCCGCGATCGACGTCGAGCACTACCTGGCCGAGCACTCCGCCCGAGCACAGGATCAGGACCAACTGACCGCGCCCTCGGCGGCGCAGCGTTCTCCGCTTCCGCACTGATCCCGAACTTCCACGTGAACTCCCGAAAGGAACCCTCATGAGCACCACCGACGTGACCACTTCGAACTTCGAGACCGAGGTCCTCAACTCCGACAAGCCCGTGATCGTGGACTTCTGGGCCGAATGGTGCGGGCCCTGCCGCATGGTGGGCCCCGTCCTGGAAGCCATCTCCGACGAACACGCGGACTCCGTCAAGGTCGTCAAGCTGAACGTTGACGAGAACCAGGAGATTGCCGCCAAGTACGGCATCACCTCCATCCCGGCCGTTTATCTCTTCGACGGCGGAGAGGTCCAGAAGCAGAGCATCGGTGCCAAGCCCAAGTCGGCGCTGGAGAAGGAATTCGCCGAATACCTCGGCCAGGCCTGAGACCGGCACCGATCGTCCCGTTCGTCTAGTGCTGCGTAGGTCACCGGAACCGCAACACTTGGATTCCAATACGCGGCACAGATGACACCACGCCCCCGCAGACCCCGACTCCGTGTAGTTTTGCGGGGTCGGGGTCTGGTGTTGGGTGATTCTGTTTTTATAAGCCCACTTATTATTGACGGCAGCTGCCTGGTTCCATCGCCGAGCCTGCTGCCCGCACCCGCACCTTGATTCCGCAAGCCGCCCGCCCACCCGTCACCTCCACCGGTGGCAGAAGCATCCACCACGAGGCACCACGACTCATGTCCGAAGACATCACCAAGCCCCTGCAGTTCGGAACGAAGGATCGTCGCGTCGTAGGACTCAGGGAGCGTCTAATCCGCACGGGGCCTGCCCCGCACGGCTTGGATCCTCGGGACGTGGACGACCCCACAGCATTCGACGACGTCGTCCAGACCACCGTCCGTGGCTTCCAGCAGGCCCGAGGGCTGCTGGTCGACGGCGTGGTCGGCCCCGAGACGGAACGGCGGTTGAACGAAGCGCAGTACACCCTGGGCGATCGACGCCTCCACTGGGATGTCAACGAACCCCTACGAGGCGAGGACGTCGAGCGGCTTCAGGACAACCTGTCCCAGCTCGGTCTCTATTACGGCCATCTCACGGGCACCTTCGACGAGAAGACCCATCACGCGGTGGTCGAGCTGCAGCACAGTCTCGGCCTTCAGGCCACCGGGGCCGTTGACTCCCAAACCATCGCGGCACTGGCCAGGGTCAACAAGAAGATCTCCGATTCCAAGGCGTTCTCCCTTCGCGACTATCACCGGTTGGAGCGCGCCACGGACGCCATTCGTTCCCAACGGGTCGTCCTGGTCCCGGCGATGTTCACGAACAACCCCGTGATCCCCGCCGGCGCTCCGGACAACTACCGAGAGATCGCCGAACGCATCACCGTCGATGTCGCCGTGAGAGCTCACGAACTCTTGAACGAGGTGGGGGCCACGCCGGTCCTCGTTGCGAATCGGCCCGTGGTCGACCGTCGCGGCACCCACATCGACGTGCGGTCCTCCATTGACGAGGCGCTCGGCACCAGCCGCGACGCCGTCGTCGTGGTGCTGGACACGGACTGGAACCGGTCGTCCGCGGCGCACGGAGTGTCGGTGTTCTACTGGGGCGACGACGACCGCGCCAAGGCCACGCTCTCGCCGATCGGTGAACGGGCCGCTGCCCTGACCCTGCGCGAGATCATCGCCCGCACCGGTGCCCTGGACCTGGGCACCCATGGACGGCAGTGGGGAGTGCTGCGCCTCAACAGCGTGCCCACAATTTCGCTGGATCTCGGGTACTTGTCCAACCCCGGTGAGCTTTCCCGACTGGAAGACCCGGAGTTCCGTACGCACATGGCCACGGCCGTCGTCGTCGGACTCCAACGCATGTACCTCCAGGCCTCCGAAGACATGCCGACGGGCACCATGAATGCCGTGGACCTGGCCCGCGAGATCGCCCGTCGGCCGCAGTCCTGAGCAATATGTTTCACGTGAAACGGCCCCGACATCCCGTGAGTTGTCGGGGCCGTTCTCTCGTCTCTGCCCCCTGGCAGAGTGAATGGCTTGCCTGCTACTCCTGGTTCTCCGGCAATCCCTGCGGATCCAGGACCGAAATGATCCGGTTCAGATCCTCGACGGAAGCGAACTCGATGGTCATCCGACCCTTGCGGGCACCCAGATTGATCTTCACGCTGGTGTCCAGCTTGTCGGAGAACGCGTCCGCGATGTAGTCGAGCCGCTCCCTGTGTCGCTCTTGCGTCTGAGCGCTGCGACGAACGGTTGGCTTGCGGCTCTTGGACAGCGTCACAGCTTCTTCAGTAGCTCGAACGGACAGGCCCTCGGCAACAATGCGTTGAGCGAGCCGCCCCATCTCCGCCGGGTCCTCCAAAGCCAAGAGGGCACGAGCATGGCCTGCGGACAGGATGCCGGCGGCCACTCGACGCTGCACCAGAGCTGGGAGCCTCAAAAGCCGCAACGTGTTGCTGATCTGCGGCCGCGATCTCCCGATTCGACGCGACAGCTCCTCCTGAGACGCGCCGAACTCCTCCATCAACTGCTGGTATGCAGCCGCCTCTTCCAGGGGATTCAGCTGTGATCGGTGAAGGTTCTCCAGCAACGCATCGCGCAACAGATCGTCGTCACTGGTTTCACGCACGATCGCGGGGATGCGCTCCAGGCCGGCTCGCTGCGTGGCGCGCCAACGGCGCTCACCCATGACCAGCTCATACGCGGGTCCTTCCGCCTCCCGCGATGGACGTACGACGACGGGCTGAAGGACTCCCAGCTCGCCGATGGAGTAGGCGAGCTCTGCAAGTTCGTCCTCGTCAAACACCTGTCGTGGCTGCTTGCGGTTCGGGTGAATGTCATTGACATCGACTTCCCTGAACGAGGCCCCGGGCACGGTCTGGAGAGATTCCCCATCCTCCGGCCTTGATTCAGCAGACGCTGTGACCGGCCGCTCTCCGGTTTTCGATGTGTCTATGACTGCATTCTCAGGCTGTCCTTGTCCCGTTTCACGTGAAACATTGTCCGTCAACGCACTGGAGTTAACGACTGCGGGGAGGTCAGGAGAGGGATTGTCTACATCTTCACTCTTCGCCGACTCTGTAGCGGATGGTGTGAAGAACATGTCCGAGGGCCGGCGCGACCCCTCGGACCGCGGGGTACCACCGAGGTTCATCCTCGCGCGCATCGCCTCTTGACGCGCTTCGGCGCTCACACTCCGCTTGCGACCGTTCGGCGTTTCACGTGAAACGTCCTCGTTGTCGCTCGACTTCCGCTCGTCGACGCCCCCATCGTTGGCGGAAGCCTTCTTCTCATCATCCTTGGACTTTTGCCCAGGGGACTTGGACTTCGCCTTGGAGCTCGGCTTCTCGGCCTTCGAGCCGGTGCCACCTGCACTTTCCGACTTCCGCTTGGAAGTTCCGCCACCGGCTTTAGCCTTCGACTCAAGGGAGGAGCCTTGACTCTTCTCCTCGGTGGAGGAGTTGGAGTCCGCGTCATTTGATGTCGACTTTTCAAGCACCCCAGTCTCGGGTCGGTCCGACGACCCACCCGTTTCACGTGAAACTTCGGTCGTCTCCGACTGTGGGGTACGTGTGTTCTCAAACGCGACAACATCGTCGTCAGCTGGGGTACTTCCAGGTATCTCATCCGTCGTAGGACCACTCGGAATCAACGCACCCAATCCGCGTCCAAGGCCTCTTCGTCGCTCCGCCACAGTTCGCTCCATTCACATCGACAACTCGGACGATTCTACTTGGGTGGAGAACTCGAACTGGCCCCTTGTCGCCGTTTCACGTGAATCCGTTAGGACATAGCTGCAGTTCAGTAGCAACGCACCAGCCACACAGCCCGCGCTTCTTATACCTCCAGCCACCGCCTACGAAGTCTTAGCTGATGACCCTGACGCAAGCTCCGTCACGCTAGCGGGATGCCATGGGAGATGGAATCTGATGTTTCAGGTGAAACGTGCGCTCCCAGATGATCCGGCAAGCCGAGCCGCAGCCGTCATCCCGCACGTGAATCCATTCACCAACAGACCCCTAGGAACCACCCGTGACCGTCACCAGCGAGCTCTCGGATGCTCAAGACCTTCCTCAAGGAACGACAGCCGAAAAGGTGAACCCTGGTCGTGAGTTCGTCCCAACTCATGTCTACGGATGCCCCCATCCAGGAATCTCGTCAGAAGTGACGGGCAATAGGAAAGGGCACCGTTTCACGTGAAACGGCGCCCTCCTTGGCGACCAACGCAGTCAGTTCAGGTTCTACTGGCTGACCTGCCCACCTCGCATGGCAATTTCAGCTGCCGCCTCCAGGTAGGCCAGGGAGCCCGTCGATTGAGGGTCATATGTGATGACCGACTGCTGGTAGCTCGGTGCTTCAGAAATCCGAACCGAGCGCGGGATCATCGTCTCCAGGACCTTGTCCGGGAAGTGGGTACGAACCTCGTCGGCAACCTGTGACGCCAGGTTCGTGCGGCCGTCGTACATCGTCAACATGATGGTCGAGACGTTGAGCGACGGGTTGAGGTGCTTCTGGATCATGCCGATGTTGTTGAGGAGCTGGCTGAGTCCCTCGAGCGCGTAGTACTCGCACTGGATCGGAATCAGTACTTCGGACGCGGCCACGAAGGCATTGATCGTGAGCAGACCAAGACTGGGAGGGCAATCAATGAAGATGTAGTCAAGCCGCTCCAGGCCGGCCTCTTCACGATCCTTCCTGTACTGAGCGATTGCCCGGGACAACCGCTGTTCGCGGGCCACCATCGAAACCAACTCGATCTCTGCGCCCGCAAGATCAATGGTCGCCGGTGCCACGAACAATCGTTCGCTTTCGGGCGACTCCACAACCGCGTCCTTCAGGGGTAGCTCGTCGACCAACACGTCGTAGACGCTGTTGACCTCCGTGGAGTGGGGGATGCCCAGTGCCGTGGACGCGTTGCCCTGGGGATCGTTGTCGATGACCAACACGTTCTGTCCCTGCTTGGCCATTGCAACAGCCAAGTTCACAGAGGTACTGGTCTTCCCCACGCCGCCCTTCTGGTTGCTGATGGTGAACACGCGGGTGTCAGCCGGGCGCTGGACGTCAAGCTTCTGCAGACGCTGCCGTCGCTGGTTCTCTTCCACGAGCTTCCTCCCGAGCGGGCCGTCTCCCGCACTTCGATGGACTTCGGCGTTGGTGATACCGGGTTCCCGCACGATGGTCCTCGCACGGTCCGGGACGATCCTGTCGGGGGAGGCCACCGGATCGGGTGGTAGTTCGCGGTCGTCCACCCGATGGACGTCGTGCTGCGGCATCGATTGGCCTCCGTTGATTGCCGTGAACGGTCATGGTCGGCCGTAGCAGCATCAGGGCTGCTGGCCGGGCTCCACCCTACCCGCTGTGAATTGAGCCCCCGGAGGTGCTCAGAGGCTCACCCGGACAACGGTTGTCGGTTCGTCGAGCAAGTCCTGACCCACTGTCAGGATCTCGGTCCGATCCGCTTTCCACCGCTTGAGCTTCTTCTGCGCCTTGTCGATCTCCGCCTGGGCCGAGCGACCCTTGAGTGCCAGGAGCTGGCCGTCACCGTCCAGCAGGGGCAGGGTGATGTCCAGGAGTCCGGTCAGGGCCGAGACCGCGCGAGCCGTGACGACGTCCACTCCACCGAGCTGATCGCGCGCCTGCTCGCCGCGGGTGCGCAGGATCTGCACATTGCCCAGCTGGAGGTCCTGTACCACTTCTTCGAGCCAGGTCACCCGACGTTCAAGGGGTTCGATCAGGGTGATCGAGATGTCGGGTCGGGCCAGGGCCAGGCAGAGTCCGGGGAGTCCGGCACCTGAACCGACGTCAGCCACGCGTGCGTCCCGGGGAATCAGGGACTCGACCACTGCACAGTTCAGGACGTGCCGTTCCCACAGACGGGGCACCTCCCGCGGTCCGATCAGGCCGCGAACAATGCCTGAGGACGCCAAGTGCCCCACGTAAGCCCGCGCGAGGTCGAGGTTGTCACCGAAAACCGCCTCCGCGGCCTCCAGCATCTTGCCCTCGAGAATCGGCGGTTCCTGGGGTTCGGGTGCCGGTCGGGAATCGGGGCCGCTGGGCGCCACAGCTCAGCCCTCGACACTGATCACGATGTGTCGGCCCGCGCCTTCGCCTTCGGATTCCGAGTGCAGTCCGGCCTCGGCAACGACGTCGTGGACGATCTTGCGCTCGTAGGGGGACAGCGGGTCCAGGTGAACGGGTTCCCCGGTCGAGCGGGCCTTGTCCACGGCTTCCAGGGCCAGGTCCTTGAGTTTGCCCGCCCGCTGGTTGCGATGGCCTGCAATGTCCAGGACCAGTCGACTCCGGTGCTCGGTGGCGGCGAGCACCGCCAGTCGCACGAGTTCCTGAAGGGAATCGAGCACTTCACCGTCACGGCCCACCAGGATCTCGAGGTCCTCGGAGGTGCCCTCTTCGTTCAGCACCGACAGGTAGGTCCGGCCGTTGCGCACCTCGATGTCGATGTCGCCGTCCAGATCCGCCAGATCCAGTAGTTCTTCGAGGTAGTCCGCAGCGATCTCGCCTTCCTCGACCAGGGGGTCGACGTCGTCGTCCTGGTTCTCGGCTCCGGCCACGTCTGCGGGCGCGGAATCGCGCCCGGAATCGGACTCGGGCCCGTTCTCCGGATCAGCGGGGACGTCGACGCCGGCGGCAACGGCAGCGGCGTCCACTTCCTGACCTGGTTCCAGGTCCTCGACCTCGATCGCCTCACCGGCGGTTTCGTTCTGGTTGTTGCTCACGGGAGCTCCTCGGGAAGTTCGTGGTGGATGCCGGCAGCGGCATTCGGAATGGACCGGGTGCGGCCAGGATCAGCGGCGGTGTGAACCGGGCCGCCGTCGCCCTACTTCTTGCCGGTCGACCCCGATCCGGAAGATCCGGTTCGGTTCGGTGAACCAGGGGCCTTCTTGGTCTGGGCCTTCTGACGCTTCTTGCTCATGGGCTGCTGGCGCTGTCCCGCGGCGGCCTTGGCGCGAGCCTCTTCGAGCTCGGCTTCGTGTTCTTCCTTGGACTTGCCGACGGGGGGCAGGCCCTTGGCGGCACGGCGCTCGTTGAGTTCACGCTCGGCCTGGGAACCGGGGGTGGGGTTGCGGCGGATCATCCAGTACTGCTGGCCCATGGACCACAGGTTGGAGATGGTCCAGTAGATGAGCACACCGATCGGGAAGTTGATGCCGGTCACGGCAAAGATGATCGGGAAGATGTAGATGATCATCTGCTGCTGGCGGTACATGGGCGACTCCTTGGTCGCCTCCGACACGTTCTTGGCCGCCAGCTGCTTCTGGGAGATGAACATGGTCACGGTCATCGCGATCACCAGCAGGATCGCGATGACGACGGTGGCCGTGTGGTTGCCGTCGCCCGGGCTGCGCAGCGTGGAGAACAGCGGGGCACCGAACAGGGTGCTGTCGTAGAACTGGTGGATCATGTCCGAGTTCAGGACCAGGATGCCCTCATCATTCGATGCAGCCTTGGGCACCCCGTTGAGCACCTGGAACAGGCCGAAGAAGATCGGCATCTGAGCCAGGATCGGCAGGCAGGAGGCCAACGGGTTGACGTTGTGCTCCTTGTACAGGGCCATCTGCTCCTGAGCCATGGCCTGGCGGGAGACCTGATCGGTCTTGCCCTTGTACTTGGCCTGCAGCTTGGCCATCTCCGGTTGGATCACCTGCATACCGCGCATCGAGCGGATCTGCTTCATGAACAACGGAATGGTCAGGGTGCGCATGATGAGCGTGAGGCCCACGATGGCCAGCACCCAGGTCCACCCGCTGGCAGGATCCATCCCCACGGCGGTGAACAGCGAGTGGAACAGCCAGAGAACGGCGGAAACGGCCCATTTGAAGGGCCACAAGATCAGATCGAAGAAGTTCATGGGAAGGTCTCTCCTTAGGCCGAGTCCGTCGTACCGGTGGCAGTGCCGGTCCGGGATTCAGCCGGTGACGTCGCGTCACCGTCGGGTGTGCGATGCGCGCCGGCGGCCGGGGCGCATGAGGCCAGGAGTCGTGCTCGGTCCTCGGGGGTGGGATGGTTCAGCAGCATGATGCGGGGCAGGTCCTCCACGGTGTGGAAGGCCCGACCGCCGTCGGGAACTCTGTCGATCCCACCGGCAGCCCAAGGGTGGCAACGCAACAGTCGCCGGACGGTGAGGCCCAAGCCGCGTACCGCTCCGTGCCGGGTGACGGACTCCAGGCCGTACGCCGAACACGTGGGGAAGTGTTTGCAGACGTCCCCGTAAAGCGGCGAAACCAGGGCCCGGTAGATCTTGAGGCCCGCGATCAGCAGATTCTGGGGCAGGAGCCACAGAACCTGCAGGGCCGTGTTCGGGTGCACGTATTCGGACGGTGCGGCGTCGAAGAGTTCCTGGGAGGTCTTCCGGTTCGCGGAATCTTGCGCGACTCCGGGGTCCACGTTCTCGGTCATGAGTGGGCTCCCGTCAGGGAATCCGCGCTGCCCCCGGCTTTGACCCTGGCCTTCGACCAGGCCGAGTTCCAGTCCGCGGCCAGTTCGTGGAACGTTGCCTCCGCCGCCGGAGGGAGGGCCCTGACGACGACGTCGCATCCGGTCGGTCGTGATCGGACGCTGTCCTCCACCAAGGCCCGGAGCCGACGCTTGACCCGGTTGCGGGTCACCGCGTTGCCGATCGCCTTGGACACGACGAACCCGGCGCGGACCGGTTGGTCCGGGCCGGTGGGACGTACGTAGACGACAACGTTCCGGCGACCCTGACGGGCCCCGGAACGTGTGGTCGCTGCAAAGAGCGTGGACGTGCGCATCCTGTGTTGTGACGGAAGCACGCACTCACCCCTTGCGGATTGTGGTCGTTGACCGCCCGTCCAGACCCCCGGTTCCGTGAGGCCCCAGAGGTCAGGGCGCTGCGGTCGCGCGAACGATCTCAGGCAGAGAGGGAGGCGCGGCCCTTGGAACGGCGGGCCGACAGGATGGCGCGGCCGGCGCGGGTGCGCATGCGGGCACGGAAGCCGTGCTTCTTGGCGCGGCGGCGGTTGTTCGGCTGGAAAGTGCGCTTGCTCATTGTGAATCTCCCGAAAAAGGAAGGGCGGAACGGTTCATGTCGAGCGGGGCACGCAGCCGATTCAAGGGCGCGCGACGACCCGCTCAGTACGTGAGCCGGTCCACCTTTGCGGTGGTCATTGGGGTGTGTCCTGGACGACCGTGGATCACGAATGTACGGGCGCAATGCAGACACAAGACTGGCCAAGTCTAGGCAGGGTGAGACATCCGGTCAACTGCGCGTGAGCGAGATCGCGCGGCTGTCGGCTGATGTTCTTCCGGTTGCCCACAACTGTGCACGGTCTCGAAAAAATCTTGTGGAAAACCTCGACCCGCCGCTTCCCAGTGACGGCGCGCGAGCAGGCGTGTAACTACAGAAGTGTAGTTCCCCGGCGGCCCGAAAACTCACTATGAGCACCGACGACGGGTGCTCTAGGCTGACGTTCGCGCCCCACCCCCAGCGCGATATCCACCGTTGTGAACAAGTCTGTGGAAATCGGGGGACCGTCCGGCCGACCAGTCCGGTGACCGCCCCCGAGAGATTCCCGGAGCCCGCAGCAGTGAGTCTTCAGCAGAACCAAGTGCTCGACACGCAGTGGGCACAGTGCCTGGAAACTCTCACCGCGGATCCCTCCATCAGCCCCCGCCACCGTGGCTTCCTGAGCCTGGCCCAGCCGCGCGGCCTGATGGGATCCACCCTGTTGGTGGCGGTGCCCAACGAGCTGACTCGGGAAGTCTTCCAATCGACCATCGCGGCGGCCATCAACAATGCCGTGACCCAGGCCTTCGGGGCGGACACCCTCATGGCGGTCGTGGTCGACACGGAACTCGACAAGGTCGAACAACCCCAGGCTGCCGGAGTCGGCGGTACCGGTGATCAGGAACGGTCAGATCACGCGACGTCAGGGAACTCCGAGAACACCCTGCCGCCGCTCGAGGAGTTGGAAGCCGAACGCGGATCATCGGGGCCCGAGCCGCTGCGTGACTCACAGCCCCTCGTCGTCGACTACGGCGCAACCGAGCCGGTGGAGCCCGAACCCGTCTCGTCCAACGGGACAGTGCCGCACGCCGATGCCACAGCAGTTGCTCGTGAGGACCACGGCACGGCCACGGCCGAGACCACCGAATGGAACTCCTCCGCGCGGCTAAACCCCAAGTACATCTTCGAGTCCTTCGTGATCGGCCAGTCGAACCGATTCGCTCACGCCGCCGCGTTTGCCGTGGCCGAAACCCCGGCGAAGGCCTACAACCCGCTGTTCATCTACGGCGATTCCGGGCTGGGCAAGACGCACCTGCTCCACGCGATCGGCCATTACGGCAAGCGCCTCTACCCGGAGATGCGCGTGCGCTACGTGAACTCGGAAGAGTTCACCAATGACTTCATCAACTCCATCCGCGACGACGAGGGCTCCTCCTTCAAGGAGATCTACCGCAACGTGGACATGCTGCTGATCGACGACATCCAGTTCCTGGCCGGCAAGGAGCACACGCAGGAGGAGTTCTTCCACACGTTCAACTCCCTGCACAACCACGAGAAGCAGATCGTGATCACCTCCGACATGCCGCCCAAGCAGCTCACGGGCTTCGCGGACCGGATGCGGTCGCGCTTCGAGTGGGGTCTGATCACGGACGTTCAGCCGCCCGAGTTGGAAACCCGCATCGCCATTCTGCGCAAGAAGGCGGACGCGGACGGCATGAAGGCCTCTCCGGAAGTCCTGGAGTACATCGCCTCTCACATCTCGACCAACATCCGGGAGCTCGAGGGTGCGTTGATCCGCGTGACCGCATTCGCCTCGCTGAACAAGCAGGAGGTGGACCTCCCGCTCGCGGAGTTGGTGCTCAAGGACCTGATCACGGACGACGACGGCGGGGAGATCACCGCGGCCACGATCCTGGGGCAGACCGCTGCCTACTTCGACATCTCCTTGGACGAGCTCAAGTCCAAGTCACGGACCAGGACCCTGGTCACCGCCCGTCAGATCGCCATGTACCTGTTGCGCGAGCTCACGGACATGTCACTGCCCAAGATCGGTCAGGAACTGGGCGGCCGCGACCACACCACGGTCATGCACGCAGACCGCAAGATCCGCACCTTGATGGCGGAGCGGCGTCAGATCTTCAACCAGGTCACCGAACTGACCAACCGCATCAAGCAGCAACAGCGCACGGGCTGACACTTCTCTCCACCGCCAGGCTCTTCACCGGTCACTGCCGAACGTGCCACCGGTGAACCAGCCGGCGATCACTCCAGGGGCTACCTCGAATGAGGCGGCCCCTGACTTTTCCACAGGGTGCGGCCCGCATCGACAAGGCCGGATCGTTTTGTAATCACAAGATTTGGTGCGGTGTGGACGTCCTGTGCACGGTGGAGAATCACCACCTGTGGACAACTCTGTGGAGAACAGCTTCTTCGGACTGGACAACTTCGGGCTGCGGGTGGACGACGTGTGGAGATCCGCGGAATGACAAGGATGTTCTTCCACGGAGAGGGATTCGTTCCGTGGATCCAGGACCACAGGAAACCCACAGGTCGATCGTTGAGCTGGGGCCCTCAGACATGGTTTTCCACATCTTCCACAGGGGTTATTAACACTCCTACCCATCTTCTTCTCTTCTCCGAACAACGTTCGAGGGATCTGACCCGGCACGTGTAATTACAAGCTCTCCACGATCGATGAGTTCTGTCCCCACCCAGATCATCTGACGCTGGCACGCAGGTGCACACCGGATGGATTACCTGGAGCGACGCCGATAGCATGCTGTCGTCGTGTGTTCGGTCCCGGACCGCGCGGCATTGCGAATGAAAGGCTGCCAACCCGTGAAGTTCTCCGTGGAACGTGACGTCCTGGCTGAGGCTGTGACCTGGACAGCTCGATCGTTGTCCCCCAGGCCTCCGGTCCCGGTGCTCTCCGGTCTGCTGCTCAAGGCGGAAGCCGGGCAGGTTTCTCTGGCGGGCTTCGACTACGAGATCTCTTCGCGGGTGTCCATCGATGCCGAGATCCAGGAGGAAGGGACCACCTTGGTCTCCGGTCGCCTTCTGGCCGACATCTGCAGATCCCTGCCCTCCGCTCCGGTCGACGTCGTCGCCGAGGATGGGAAACTGACCCTGACCTGCCGGTCCTCACGGTTCAACCTGGCAGCCATGCCCGTCGAGGAATACCCGGAACTGCCCGGACTCCCGGAGGTTTCCGGTGTGGTGGACGGCGCCGAGTTCGCACAGGCCGTTGCCCAGGTCAACATCGCGGCGTCCAAGGACGACACCCTGCCGATCCTGACCGGTGTTCGGGTGGAGATCGACGGCGAACGGATGACCCTGCTGGCCACGGACCGTTACCGCCTGGCCATGCGCGAGCTCACCTGGCGTCCCGGCAGCTCGTCGCTGCAGACCTCGGCGTTGGTCAAGGCCAAAACGCTCAACGACATCGCCAAGACCCTCGGCCCCGCGGGTGACCTGAACATTGCCCTCTCCGATTCAGCGGAACTGGTGGGCTTCGAATCCGGTGGCCGCCGGACCACGTCCCTATTGATCGACGGCGAATACCCCAAGATCCGCTCCCTGTTCCCGGAATCCACTCCGATCACGGCCTCCGTGAAGACCTCTGAGCTGGTCGAAGCCGTACGTCGTGTGTCCCTGGTCGCGGAGCGCAACACCCCGGTACGGCTGGCCTTCACCGAAGGACAGGTGGCACTGGACGCCGGCACCGGGGAGGACGCCCAGGCTTCCGAGATCATCGAGGCCAACCTTCAGGGCGACGACATCACGGTGGCCTTCAACCCCACCTACCTCTCCGAGGGCCTGCACGCTTTCGGCTCCGAGTACGTGCGGTTCTCCTTCACGGCACCGCCCAAGCCGGCTGTTCTCTCCGCCCAGGAGGAATCCGACGGCGAGGACCGCGACGACTACCGGTACCTCCTGATGCCGGTCCGCCTGCCCAACTCCTGATGTCCGCAGGGGCGGTCGGAGAACTCGCCCTCTCACCCAGCGGGGGTCGCCGTGCATCTTGAGAGCCTGTCTCTGGTGGATTTCCGCACCTACGCGGCTCTTGACCTTGCCCTGGGCCCCGGGATCACCGTGTTCCTGGGCTCCAACGGGGTCGGCAAGACCAACATCGTGGAGGCCGTGGACTTCACGGCGACCCTGGGCTCCCACCGGGTGTCCTCGACGGCACCGCTGATCCGGATGGGTGCCGAGCGCGCCGTCATTCGTGCCGGGGTCCGACGCGCGGGCCATCGCACCACGCTGGAGTTCGCCCTGGAGAACGGGAAGGCCAACACCGTTCGGATCAACCGCGGGTCCGCAACGCGAGCGCGGGAGGCGCTGGGAACCGTGCACACGGTGCTGTTCTCCCCCGAGGACCTGGCGTTGATCAAGGGCGATCCCTCCAACCGGCGCCAGTTCCTGGACGAGCTGGCCACATCCATGCGTCCCGTTCTGGCGGGAGTGCGCGCCGACTACGACAAGACCGTCAAGCAGCGCAACGCCCTGTTGAAATCCGCCCGTGCCGCCGGCCGGGTGACCGACGCGCACCTGGCGACCTTGTCCGTCTGGAACGAGCAGTTGGCAACCTCCGGGGCGCAGTTGTTGCACGCCCGGCTCCAGCTCGTGAAAGCGCTGGAGCCGGAGGTCCACCGAGCCTACGCCCAATTGACCGACGGTCCTCGGTTCCCGTCCCTGCGCTACCGGTCCTCCGTCCTGCCTGCGGAGGCCGAGGGACGGGTCGCGGATCTGGAGCACTTCTCCGTGGCCGACCTCCGACACCTGATCCTCGAAGCCTGCGAGCGGATGCAGAGCAAGGAAGTCGACCGGGCCATGTCCCTGGTGGGCCCGCATCGTGACGAACTCGAGCTCAATCTGGGTGACTTCCCCGCCAGGGGCTATGCCTCCCACGGCGAGATGTGGTCCTATGCGCTCGCCCTGCGCCTGGGGTCCTGGTACGTGCACCTGGACGACGACCGCAGCGAAGGTGCCTCACCCATCCTGATCCTGGACGACGTGTTCGCCGAGCTGGACGCGCGCCGTCGCGACCGTCTGGCCGAGGCGGTCTCCGGTGCCGAACAGGTGCTGGTCACCGCGGCCGTGGCCGACGACGTGCCCAGCGCCCTGCGGGACGCGCAGGGCAACGAGGCGATCAGAGTGATTGCCGTGTCACCGGGGAGGGTGGAAACGGCCGAGGAAACGGCGAGGGAGACGGCCGAGGGCAGCGATGAGTGAGCAGCCCGAGGATGATCCGAACGGTGAGCTCAACGTGGTGCGCATCAGCGACGAGGTCGACGCGGCGGCCGCGGCGCTGACCCGGGTCCGCTTCGCGGCGGAATCCCGCGGGCAGGGGCGGCTGTACGGTGCGGCGGCCAAGGCCAATCTGCGGAACTTCGCCGCCGCCATGGATTCGCGGACCGCCAGCCCGGTGCGCAAGCGCGAGGAACAGACCGACCCCCGGCAACTCGGCGGGTACTCGGGTGCCGGTGTGTCCGCTCGGGACCCGCAGGGCGTCGGGTCCGTCATGCAGCGATTCGTGTCCGGACGGGGCTGGCGCACACCGGTTGCGGTGGGCTCGGTCATGAACATGTGGCCCAAGATCGTGGGTCCGTACATCGCCGAACACTGCGTGCCGGAGGCCTTCGAGGACACCGTGCTCAAGATCCGGTGCTCCTCCACGGCGCAGGCCACGAACCTGCGCATGTTGGAGTCCCAGGTGCTGAAGAGCATCGAGACGGAGCTCGGTACGGGGATCGTGACCCGCCTGGAGATCCACGGACCGGTGGCACCGAACTGGAAGCGCGGCCCCAGGACCGTGCGTGGTCGTGGACCGAGGGACACCTACGGATGATTCGGTGAACGACGTCCCGGTGGTCCGAACCGTGGAACGCTGACAGACCGCCTCGGGGCCTGGTGGATGACAAGGGGCACATCTCCCTGCCTCCCAGTGGCTCCTACCGACTGTTTTTGCCCGATGGGGGCCACTTTCACTCTGAATCGACGCCCGTGTGCGCGCGTTTCCGGTAAGATGTCACACAGACAAACACCCAGCGCATCGCGCACGCGGAGGCTCCGCCCGATGGTCGAGCATCCCGTGCGATTTTTGTGCCGCCCGGAGCGCCGTGACGAACCGGACGTCGAGCATCGACGTCGTCGAACGTAGGCCGTCGCGCCCGCGGAACCCGGGTGAGAACCAGGAGGAACCTAGAGCTCGTGGCAGATCAGCAGAGCCCGAACAGCGGCTACGGCGCCAGTGACATCACCGTTCTGGAAGGCCTGGAAGCGGTTCGCAAGCGTCCTGGCATGTACATCGGATCCACGGGCCCGCGGGGCCTGCACCACTTGGTGTACGAGGTCATCGACAACTCGGTGGACGAGGCCCTGGCGGGCTACTGCGACCACATCGAGGTCGTGCTCCAGAGCGACGGCGGAGTGCGGGTCACGGACAACGGCCGTGGCATCCCGGTGGACCTGCACCCCACGGAGGGCAAGCCCACCGTGGAGGTGGTCATGACCATCCTGCACGCTGGCGGAAAGTTCGGCGGCAGCGGGTACGCGGTCTCCGGCGGTCTGCACGGCGTGGGCATCTCCGTGGTCAACGCCCTGTCCGCGCGGGTGGACACCGAGGTCCGCCGGCAGGGTTACGCCTGGCGCATGAGCTTTGCCAACGGCGGCGTGCCGCAGGGTGAACTGGTCCAGGGTGAGGAGACGGAGGCCACCGGTACCTCCCAGACGTTCTGGCCGGATCCCGAGATCTTCGAGACCGTCGAGTTCGACTTCGAGACCCTCCGGGCCAGGTTCCAGCAGATGGCCTTCCTCAACAAGGGCCTGCGCATCACCCTGACCGACGAGCGTTCCCTGGACGACTCCGGTGACGAGGTCGCCGGGGAGAAGCGCGTGGAGATCACGGGCGACGACGCCGTCGACGGTGCCGCTTCCGAGGGCGAAGCTGGCCAGGACGTGACCGCCAAGGAGGGCGACTCCGCCAAGGCGGAGGTGCTCAACAAGGTGGGCGTCACGGAGGACGGGCACCGCAAGGTGGTCTACCAGTACGACCTGGGTCTGCTGGACTACGTCACGTTCATCAACGACGGCAAGAAGGCCGATCGCGTGCACGACGACGTCATCGCCTTCGAAACCGAGGACGAGGGGCGACAGCTCTCGCTCGAGATCGCGATGCAGTGGACCACGGCCTACAGCGAGTCCGTGCACACCTATGCGAACACGATCAACACGCACGAGGGTGGCACCCACGAAGAGGGCTTCCGCACCGCGCTGACCACGCTGATCAACCGCAAGGCGCGGGAGTTCAAGCTGCTGCGGGACAAGGACGACAACCTCACCGGCGACGACGTGCGCGAGGGACTGACCGCGGTGATCTCCGTGAAGCTCGGTGAGCCGCAGTTCGAGGGCCAGACCAAGACCAAGCTGGGCAACTCCGAGGCCAAGCCGTTCGTGCAGCGTGTGGTCAACGACGAGTTCGGTGACTGGCTGGAGCGCAACCCGCAGGCCGGCAAGGACATCATCCGCAAGGCCATCAGCGCGTCCCAGGCGCGGCTGGCCGCTCGCAAGGCGCGGGAGACCACCCGTCGCAAGGGTCTGCTGGAGTCCGGCGGCATGCCCGGCAAGCTCAAGGACTGCTCCTCCAAGGATCCCTCCCGCTCGGAGATCTACCTGGTGGAGGGTGACTCCGCGGGTGGTTCGGCCGTGCAGGGCCGCGATCCCGCACACCAGGCGATTCTTCCGCTGCGCGGCAAGATCCTGAACGTGGAGCGTGCGCGCCTGGACCGGGCGCTGTCCAATGCCGAGGTGCAGTCCATGATCACGGCCTTCGGGTCGGGGATCGGCGACGACTTCGACATCGAGAAGGCGCGGTACCACAAGATCGTGCTCATGGCCGATGCCGACGTGGACGGTCAGCACATCACCACGTTGCTGCTGACCCTGCTGTTCCGCTTCATGCGGCCGCTGATCGAGCACGGTTACGTGTACCTGGCGCAGCCGCCGCTGTACCGGCTCAAGTGGTCCAACGCCCCGCACGACTACGTGTTCTCCGACGCGGAACGCGACGAGGCGCTCAAGAAGGGCTACGCCAACAACCAGCGTCTGCCCAAGGACAACGGGATCCAGCGCTACAAGGGCCTGGGCGAGATGTCCTACACCGAGCTGTGGGAGACCACGATGGATCCGGAGACCCGCACGCTGCTGCAGGTGACCATGGAGGACGCGGCCGCCGCCGAGCAGGTCTTCTCCGTGCTGATGGGCGAGGACGTCGAGTCCCGCAAGGAATTCATCCAGAAGAACGCCAAGGACATCCGCTTCCTAGACATCTGATCGTTCATGTTGGTTCCGGCATACACACTGGTGAGAGCCGGCACACGAGATCAAATAAGGACGTCGGAGCGACGTCCCGGGAAGAAGTAGTCAGACAAGGACGGAAACGGCACGAATGAGTGACGAGACTCAGGCAACGCCCCAGGACCCCACGCCGGGCGACCAGACCGGCACGGAGGTCGAGGCGACCACGGTGGACGGCGCGGTCATCACCGAGCGCGTCGAGCAGGTGGACCTGCAGACCGAGATGCAGCGGTCCTACCTGGACTACGCCATGGCGGTCATCGTGGGCCGCGCCCTCCCGGATGTCCGGGACGGGCTCAAGCCCGTGCACCGCCGCGTGATCTACACGATGTACGACGGCGGGTTCCGCCCGGACCGCGCGTTCAACAAGTGCGCTCGCGTGGTGGGCGACGTGATGGGTCACTACCACCCGCACGGTGACTCGGCGATCTACGACGCCCTGGTGCGTCTGATCCAGCAGTGGGTCATGCGCTATCCGCTGGCCCTGGGTCAGGGCAACTTCGGTTCCCCGGGCAACGACGGCGCAGCCGCCCCGCGGTACACCGAGACCAAGATGGCGCCGTTGGCCATGGAGATGGTCCGGGACATACACGAGGAAACCGTGGATTTCCAGGACAACTATGACGGCAAGAACCAGGAGCCCGTGGTCCTGCCGGCCAGGTTCCCGAACCTCTTGGCCAACGGGTCCTCCGGCATCGCCGTCGGCATGGCCACCAACATCCCGCCGCACAACCTGCGGGAACTGGCCGACGGTGTGCAGTGGGCGCTGCAGAACCCGGAGGCCTCCCGGGAGGAACTGCTGGAGGCGCTGCTCAAGCGCATCAAGGGTCCGGACTTCCCCACCGGGGCGCAGATCCTGGGTCACAAGGGCATCGAGGACGCGTACCGGACCGGCCGTGGCTCCATCAAGATGCGCGCCGTGGTCAACGTGGAGGAGATCCACGGACGCACGTGCCTGGTGGTCACCGAGCTGCCGTACATGGTCAACCCGGACAACCTGGCCGTGAAGATCGCCGACCTGGTCAAGGAAGGCAAGATCCCGGGCATCGCGGACATGCGCGACGAGACCTCGGGCCGCACGGGCCAGCGTCTGGTGATCGTGCTCAAGCGGGACGCGATCCCCAAGGTGGTGCTGAACAACCTCTACAAGCACACCCAGCTGCAGGAGAACTTCTCCGCCAACATGCTGGCGCTGGTGGACGGCGTTCCGCGCACCCTGTCCCTGGACGCCTTCATCCGGCACTGGGTCAAGCACCAGATCGAGGTCATCGTCCGGCGTACGCAGTACCGCCTGCGTCAGGCCCAGGAAGAGGCCCACATCCTGCGCGGCCTGCTCAAGGCGCTCGACGCCCTGGACGAGGTCATTGCCCTGATCCGTCGCTCGCCCACTCCGGACGAGGCCCGCACCGGGTTGATGGAGCTGCTGGACATCGACGAGGAACAGGCTCAGGCCATCCTCAACATGCAGCTGCGTCGCTTGGCGGCCCTGGAGCGGCAGAAGATCCAGGACCGTTTTGCGGAGCTGGAAGAGATGATCCGTAATTACGAGGCGATCCTGGCCTCCGAGGAACGTCAGCGGCAGATCATCTCTGAGGAACTGCAGGAGATCGTCCAGCGCTACGGGGACGATCGTCGCACCGAGATCCTCATGGGCTACGACGGCGACATGTCCGTCGAGGACCTGATCCCGGAGGAAGACGTCGTCGTGACCATCACCCGCGGTGGGTACGTCAAGCGCACCCGATCGGACGAGTACCGGGCCCAGCGCCGCGGTGGCAAGGGTGTTCGCGGTGCCACGCTGCGCGGCGACGACGTGGTGGAGCACTTCTTCACCACCACCACGCACCGCTGGATCCTGTTCTTCACCAACTTCGGCCGGGTGTACCGCACCAAGGCCTATGAGTTGCAGGAGGCCGGACGCGATGCCAAGGGTCAGCACGTGGCCAACGTGATGGCCTTCCAGCCGGACGAGCACATCGCGCAGGTCATGGAGCTGCAGAGCTACCAGGACGCCCCGTACCTGGTGCTGGCCACCCGCCGGGGCCTGGTCAAGAAGACCCGCCTGGAGGACTACGACACCAACCGGTCCGCCGGCGTGATCGCGATCAACCTGCGCGACGGTGACGAGCTGGTCTCCGCCAAGCTGGTCTCCACGGACGATGACATGCTGTTGGTCTCCCGCAACGGCCAGTCCTTGCGCTTCAACGCGACCGACGAGGCCCTGCGGCCCATGGGGCGTGCGACCTCCGGAGTGACCGGCATGAAGTTCCGCGAGGACGACGAGCTGCTGGCGGCCCAGGTGGTCCGCGACAACACGGAGAGCTTCGTGTTCGTGGTGACCGAAGGCGGTTACGCCAAGCGCACGGTGGTGGACCAGTACCGCGTGCAGAACCGCGGTGGCCTGGGCATCAAGGTGGCCAAGCTCGACGACGACCGCGGCAAGCTGGCCGGCGCGCTGATCGTGGGCGCGAACGACGAGGTCATGGTGGTCATGTCCTCCGGCAAGGTGGTTCGCTCCGCCGTGTCCGAGGTCCCCGCCAAGGGCCGCGACACCATGGGCGTGATCTTCGCCAAGCCCGCGCCCAAGGACTCCATCGTGGGTGTTGCCTGGAACGCAGATCGGCACATCGAGGAAGAGGTCGAAGCGGAGGCCGGAGAGGGCGCCGTCGTCGACGGTGGAGCCGCTGGTGAGGCCGAAACCCAGGCGACGGATGACGCCGTGGCACCATCTGCCGAAGCGGATGACGTAACGTTGGACGAAGGAAACCACGGAGGTGACGCATGAGCCCGAAGGCACGTTCGAGCACGAGCGGTCGAACCACACCCAAGTCGACCTCGGGTGCCAAGGCCGGATCGGCCTCGGGTAGTTCTTCGTCTGGTCAGGGGCCCGCGGGCGCCGGAACCAAGGTTGCGGACAAGAACCAGGGCAAGTCGCTGAGCAAGGCTCTGGGCAGGGGCTCCGGGGACGGCGACAAGTCCGGCAAGGCGGCCAACCGGCCGTCCACGAAGGGCCTGGTTCGCCCGGCACCGCGCGCCAAGGTGCGCCGCGCTCGCCTGGTGGTCTCCAAGGTGGACACCTGGTCCGTGCTGAAGCTGGCGTTCCTGCTGTCCGTGGCGCTGGGCATCATCACGCTGGTGGCCGCAGTGCTGCTGTGGATCCTCATGGACATCACGGGCCTGTTCAACGGCATCAACGAGCTCATGAGAATGCTGGCCGGGCCGGAGGGCTCCACGGACATCCGTGAGGTGGTCTCGCTGGGGCAGGTGGCGGTGGTCGCCACCGTGTTCGCGGTGATCAACGTGATCCTGTTGACGCTGCTGTCCGTGTTGGGCGCGGTGCTCTACAACTTGGCCGCCGGGCTGATCGGCGGAATCGGTCTTACCCTGACCGACGACTGAGCATGCTCGATTCCGACCCCCGCCCGGGTTTGTGGGGGTTGGCGCCCATCGTGTAATGTCTTCTCTCGGTCCAAGCCCCAGGACAGTAGTTCTGGTCCAGGACCCACGGGCGTATAGCTCAGACGGTTAGAGCGCTTCGCTGATAACGAAGAGGTCCCAGGTTCAATTCCTGGTACGCCCACGGAATCGATGTCCAGGACGGAGGTTCGCAACGTGAAGAAGATCCTTCTCACCGCTGCGGTCATCGTCACGGGCGCGATTGCCGCCGGAGTCGCCAACCAGCGATTCCAGGAGCAGGAAGCCGACCGCCAAGCGTGGCGAGAGGTGACCGACCCGGTCGAGTAGCACTCGACCACGGGGGCATGGCGCAATTGGTAGCGCATCTGCTTTGCAAGCAGAGGGTTAGGGGTTCGAGTCCCCTTGCCTCCACAAATGTGATGAGTCGAGTCATCGTTCATGGTGTTCAGACCCCAGTAGCCCTTGGTGGGGTTGATGTCGTGTTCGGAGAGGATCTCGCCGGTGGCGGTGGCTAGGACGGGGGCGTGAGGAACGAACTGATGACAGATTCGGTTTAGGCCGCGAGTGTGAGCGGCTCGGTTAGTTTTGCTTCGAACTCGATGGGCGTCGACCCGCCGAGCGTGTCCTGCGCTCGCTGCCGGTGATACTTCCGCCCGATCCAGACCACGATGGCCAGACGCAGCTCCTGGCGTGTGGCCCACCGTTGCTGGTTCAGGACGTTCGTCTGCAGCAGTGACCAGAACGATTCCATGGCGGCGTTATCTCCGGCTGCGCCGACGCGTCCCATTGGGCCGACCATGTCGTGGTGGCGCAGTTCCCGGGCCATCGCCCGTGAACGAAATTGACTTCCCCTATCAGCGTGCAGGATGCACCCGGCGAC
>NZ_RKMF01000031.1 GCF_003797835.1 Kocuria soli | reverse complement strand
TGGGGTTGACCCCGGTTCGTGGACATCGCGTTATGCGGCTTCTGCCGCGGGGTTCATGAGCTGGTGCTCGAAGGTTACCGGGCTGAGCCTGCCCAGGGACGAGTGCCGCCGAGTCCGGTTGT
This sequence comes from Kocuria soli, assembly GCF_003797835.1. Classification (GTDB taxonomy): domain Bacteria; phylum Actinomycetota; class Actinomycetes; order Actinomycetales; family Micrococcaceae; genus Kocuria; species Kocuria soli. Next base: position 750 of record NZ_RKMF01000031.1, on the reverse strand, counting down.
AGGTGGCCTCGATCCAGGCGCCGACTCCGCGCCTGGCAGCGGCCTTGGTCGCAAATTTCTGTCGGTGGTAGTACTCGGTCTTCAAGGTCGACCAGAACGATTCGATCTGCGCGTTGTCCCAGCACACCCCGGTCCGCCCTACCGAGATCCTGACCTCCAGCTCGGCGGCGATCTCGGCCAGCTGGGCGGAGGTGTACTGACAGCCGCGATCGGCGTGCAAGATCACTCCGGTGGTATCGCCACCGCGCAGGCTCACCGCCCGGCGCAGCGCGGTCTCGACCAGCTCGGTCCGCATGTGGTCATCGACCGCCCAGCCCAACACCCGCCGCGAGCAGCCGTCGCAAACCGCGCACAGGTACAGCCATCCCTGGCCGGTGGGCAGATAGGTGATGTCCGAGGTCCACACCGCATCGAGACGGCCGCGATCGAAGTCGCGCTCCACCAGATCGGGGATCGTGTGCGCGGACTCGTCGGCGACCGTGGTCACCGGGTGCCAGGTGGCCGGGCTGATGCCGGCGATGCCGCGGGCGCGCATGAGCTTCGCGACCGTCTTGCGCGAGACCACCTCGCCGGCGGCGCGCAGATCAGCCAGGATCCGCGGCGCACCGTTGACCCCGTCGGAGGCCGTGTGGGCGGCCAGCACCTTCTCGCTCAGCTGGGCCCGCCGCACAGCGCGCGGACCAGCCGGCCCATCGCGGCGTGCCAGCCAGGCGTAGTAGCCCGACCGGGAGACCTCGAGCAGCTCGGCCA